>CAVROA010000001.1:0-29965 GCA_963722715.1 uncultured Actinomycetes bacterium
TCGCGCTCGAGCTCGACCGGGATGATGCCTTTGAGCGTCTCCAGGTTGATCGTGACCAGCTGCAGCGGCCCGGCGAGGACGAAGGCGGTGCCGAGCACCGGGTGACCGGCGAAGGGCATCTCGGCTTCCGGCGTGAAGATCCGGATCTTCACGTGGCCGCCCTGCTCGGCCGGGTAGACGAAGACCGACTCGGAGAAGTTCATCTCCTTCGCAAGCGGCTGCAGCTGCTCGTCAGGGATCTCACGCGCGTCCGTGAAGACGGCGAGCTGGTTCCCGGCGAGCGGCCGGTCGGTGGAGACGTCCGCGATGACGTAGCGGAAGGTCGGCACCCGGCGAGCTTATAGAGGCTCAGGTGCGGATGGGTGCCTCGCTGTCGGGCCTGCGTTCGGGCGCCTCGACGGCGCCGATGCGGAGCCGCCAGGCGAGCGTCCCGGCCAGGAGAAGGCCGGCCTCTACGAGCGTGATCGTGACCCGGTTCAGAACGGTTGCGCCCAGGGCGGCGCCCGGGGACGCCACCGCGAGCAGGAGGCCGTACATAGACGCCTCGCGAACCCCGAGCCCCGAGGGCGCGATGATCGAGAGAACGGCCACGATCGCTCCCACGGCGCTCACGCCGCCGAGGTAGGGGATCGTGGAGACGCCGGGGTCCTCGCCGACCGCGCGGAGGAGGAAGTAGAGCGCCGCCCCACCGACGAGCCAGGTGAACGAGTAGTAGACGAGCAGGTAGACCATCGTCCGGTACGGAAGCGAGGGCACATCGGAGGCTCCGAAGGGACGGAACACCCGTCGTGCGAGCGGACGGAAGACTCGCGGGTGTAGGAGAACGGCGCAGAGCGCGGCAAAGCCGAGAAGCGGCAGGAGCGACGTGTTCACGTCGTCGACCGCGGAGAGGCTCGCCACGAAGACGAGCACGCCGGCGACGGCCGACAGGCCGGCCTCGAGGAGGACGGAGGCGAGCACCTTCGGCGTGTCTTTCACGCCGGCGCGCCGCATCGCAACCACGCGGGCTGCGGGCGTCCAGACCCCACCGGGCACGTACTTGGCGAGCATCGACAACATCTCGGCCTGCAGAGCGATCCGGTACGGCACCCGGATTCCGTAGGCCGCGAGGATCGTCATCCAGCCGGCGACGAACAGGAGGTAGTACGCCGCGAGGATGGCCGTGGAGATCCCAAGATCGACAAGGCTTGCGGAGCGGAGCCTCGGTTCGGCGTCCTCCCAGGTCCCGCGGAAGGCGTAGCCGAGGAATCCGAGCACGACCACGAGTGCGACGACCTGGAGCGTGCCGTAGAGCCGCCGGTTTCCGTGCAGCCGCGCGAAGAGATTCCCCATCCCCAGACACTATGAAGGCGAAGGCAGCCGCCAGCGAGAAATCCACCGCGGGATAGCCTAGGCCGGTGCTCGCGGGACTGGCCCTCGGTTTCGGACTCGGCTTTGTGGTCGGGGCCCAGGTTGGGCCGATCACCCTCCTCTGCATCCGCTCGGTCCTCCGCGGCACCTTCGCCGTTGGCGTTGCCATCGGCGCGGGCGCCGCGGTCATCGACACGCTCTACGGCGCACTCGGGATCGCGGGCGCCAGCCGGCTCCTCGACGTGTCTGCGCTGCGTATCGGGCTCGGAGTCACCGGCGCGGTCGTGCTCGGCCTGCTCGGTCTCCGGACGATCTGGAGCGCCTTTCGCATCCGACTGGGCGCGGAGACCGAAGACGAGGTGGCCTCCCCGTTTCGCGCTTTCCTGACCTCGCTCGCCGCAACGGCATCGAATCCCCTGACGATCGCGTCCTGGGCGGCGATCTTCTCGGCAGCCTCGACGGCCGACGTGGTCACCTCGACTCCGGCGGCGGCGGCCATGCTCGTCGGGATCGGCGCCGGGACGCTGACCTGGTTCACGATCCTCTCCGGCGGCCTCGCGATCGCGCGGCGACGCGTCGGCACGCGCTTCCTTCGCTTCGTGGACTTCGCCGCCGGGGCGGCGCTCGTCGCGTTCGCGGCCGTCCTCGGCTACCGCGCGCTCGAAGGTGAGTCGCCTCAGTGAGCGCGATCGAGGTTTCGGGACTGCAAAAAAGGTACGGCTCTTTCCAGGCATTGAACGGGATCGACTTCCGCCACGAGGAGGGCGAGGTGTTCGCGCTCCTGGGGCCCAACGGGGCGGGAAAGACCACCACCGTCGAGATCCTCGAGGGCTACCGAAAGCGCGACGGCGGCGAGGTGAGGGTCCTGGGCGAGGACCCGGGCCGGGCCGGGCCGGGGTTCAGGGCCCGGATCGGCATCGTGCTCCAGTCCTCCGCGGTCTACCCGACCCTCTCCGTCCGCGAGATCCTCGACCTGTTCGCTGGCTACTACCCGCATCCCCGCGACCGGTCCGAGGTGATCGAGCTCGTGGGCCTCGGGGAGAAGGCCGACGCGCGCGTTCGCACGCTCTCGGGCGGGCAGCTCCGTCGGCTCGACCTCGGCCTTGCACTCGTCGGCGACCCGGAGCTCGTCTTCCTCGACGAGCCGACGACCGGCTTCGATCCCGCGGCGCGACGCCAGGCCTGGGAGACGATTCGCGGCCTCAGAACGCTCGGCAAGAGCATCCTGCTGACCACGCACTACATGGAGGAGGCGCAGAAGCTTGCCGACCGCGTCGCGATCCTTCGCGACGGCCGCATCGTCGCCACGGGGACGCCGGCCGAGCTCCTGGCGGGCGAGTCCGGCGTCGAGATCAGCTACCGCCTGAACGGCGAGGAGGTCGTGCTGCGGACGCCGGACCCGACCCGCGTCCTCCACGAGTTGACCGCGAAGGCACTCGCCGAGGGCCTCGAGCTGGAACGCCTCCAGGTGCGGCCGCGCACGCTCGAGGACGTCTACCTCGAGGTCACGGAGGACGAGGCGTGACGAGGCTCTTCTTCCACGAGCTCAAGGCCCAGCAGGTGCTCTTCTGGCGCAGCCGCGAGTCGGCCTTCTTCACCTTCCTGCTCCCGATCATCTTTCTCGTCCTGCTCGGCTCGGTCTACGGAGACGAGCAGTTCGACGACATCAACGGCTCCACGTACCTCCTCGCGGGCCTGATCGGCTACGGGGTAGTTGCAACTGCCTTCGCGGGCCTTGCGATCACGCTCGTCGTTCGCCGGGAGTCGGGGGTGTTGAAGCGCGTGCGGGGAACGCCGCTCCCCGCCTCCGTCTACCTGAGTGCGGTGATCGTCTCGACCCTCATCGTGATCGCGCTCGAGGTAGTGACGCAGCTCCTGATCGGCACATACGTCCTGGATGCGTCCTATCCCGCGGCCCCGGTTGCATTCGCGCTCGTGCTGTTGGTGGGCGCCGCAGCCTTCGCCGCGCTCGGGCTGGCCCTGACCGGGCTGGTCCGGAGCGCCGACGGCTCCTCGGCGGTGGTGAACGCCATCTATCTCCCGATGACCTTCATCTCGGGAGTCTTCTTCTCAACCGAAGGGATGCCGGCGTTCCTGCTGGCGATCGGCGACCTTCTGCCGCTGACCTATCTCCTGCGCCTTCTCCGGGAGACTTTCGTGGCCGGAGACGGACTCGACATGCCGTGGGGATCTCTTGCAGCCATCACGGTTTGGGGGGTCGTCGGCTTCCTCGTCGCAATTCGGATGTTCAAGTGGGAGCCCCGCGAGGTATGAGAAGGACATGCGTGACTCCACCATGGTTTTCCAGGACGAGGTGCAGGGACGCCCGGAGGTCGTCGTCAACTTCGGCGTCTTCGCAGGCCGAGAGGTAACACAGGCCGAGATCGACCGGCTGGCCCAGCAGCTTCTCGCGGACCTCGAGTCGTTCGAGATCGTGAGCGAGCAGCGCCATCAGATCGACCATGCGATGGAGGCCTCGGTCCACCAGGTCCGGATCGCGGGCGCCGAGGGCCGGAGACTCGACGAAGCACACGTGGAGCGGATCGAGGCCTGGGCCAAGGACTGCATCGCCGAACGGAACCTGCTCGGCTCGTAGAGCTCGCGGCTCCTGGGCAACCGGACCCACGCCAGCCGCTACCTGAGACACTCTCGGCGATGCCTGCATCGGAGATCGCGTCACCCAACTCATTCCCGGCGGACGGACTGCAGTGGGCCGCGGGAGCTTCTGCGCCATGAGCCTCGGCGCGGACACGGCGGGGCGCAGGCACAAGGTATCGCCACTCGTGGTGAGCGCGTTTGCCGCGCTCTTCGTGCTCGCTTACCGGCGGGTGCTCGGGGTCACGCAGCGGCCGAGCTGGCCGCCGCCCTTCGACGCGGTCACGCCGGCGGGTGCTCAGGCCGCGACGGAGGCGTTCGTGGCACGAGGCGCAGCGCGCCCGCACGACGCAGCGCTTCCGTTCGCCTGGTCGAGCGCAGCGACGATCGAGCCATGGGCAGAGGGCGTGAACTTCTTCCCGAAAATCTTCGCCGATGTCGAGGCCGCGCGGTCGTCGGTGCACATCCTGATGTTCGGCTGGCGCGAGGGCGAGATCGGCATGAGCATGGCAGCACTGCTGGAGCGGAAGCTTGCGGAGGGCGTCGAGGTCCGGGTGATCGTGGACGGGTTCGGCTCCCGGCCCTATGAGCAGGCGCGGGAGATGTTCACGGGCCTTGCTGCAGCCGGAGCGCAGATCGTCGTCAACGACGTCTTCCCGCTCGACCGGGACGGCCTCTACCCCGACGGCCAGCGGCTCGATTGGCGGCAGGACGAGGTCGGCCGGGCCGATCACCGCAAGCTCTACGTGATCGACGGCACGATTGCGTGGACGGGTGGCGCGGGGATCGAGGACCATTTCGAGAACGGCGGCTTCCATGACGTGATGGTGCGGGTCACAGGCGACGTCGTCCGGCAGGCCCAGGCGGCGTTCCTAACGAGCTTCCACGGGCACGGCGGGCCGCTGCCGCCCCAACTGTCGTCGTTCTTCCCGGAGCCGGCCGACCCCGGCTCGACGCCCATCGCGCTCGCACAGGTGATCCCCGGCGGGCACGTGGCCGCCTCGCAGGCGATCCGGGAGCAGATCGACGGCGCGCGGGAGCGCCTCGACGTGATGAACCCCTATCTCACCGACCGGGGCATGATCGACCGGATCGTTGCCGCCGCGCAGCGCGGGGTGCAGGTGAGAGTCGTCATCTCGAAGACGTCCAACAACGCGCAGGCAACGGCCGCGCTGAAGCACCGCTACCCAGACATGCTCGGCGCAGGCGTCGAGGTGTGGGAGCTGCCCGACACGGTCGTCCACGCGAAGGTCGTCGTCGCGGACGACGTCGTCAGCTTCGGCACCGTGAATCTCGACGCCTGGGCGCTCTACCGCAACTCGGAGATCATGATGATCGCGCGAAGCGCAGAGACGGCCGCGCTCATCGAGGAGAGGCTCTTCGAGCCTGACGTCGCCCGTTCGAACCAAGGCGAGCCGCTCTCGGGCTCGCATGAACGCTTCGAGGGCTGGTTCTGGAACAAGCTCGGACGCCTCCTCTGAGGCCGATCGACCAGGTCAGGCGCACGCGCGCTCCTGGGGCCGCTCCGGTTACGGCGAGCGCGGAGTATGGGCCGAGGGGCCGTTCATGGCGCTGTTGGCACACTCACCCGTGAGGCGTGAACGGTCGTAGCTCGTCGGCGCCCGGCTGGATGATGCCGACGTGGGACTCGGGTACCTCGTTCCAGGCACCCTCGAGGTCGCCGAGAGGCTCGGAGACGACGACTCGCGTCTCGTCCGACAGCGCGGCGAGCGCCTCGTTCTCCGGATGGAGCGCCTGCAGCGCATCCATGCGCGTGCTGAAGTACAGGGATCGGGACTCGCCCTCGCTCGAGTACCGGAACGCATACACGCTGCGCCCGTCTGACGTCCCGATCGTCATCTGGAGTGGATGCTCGACGCCGTGCCGGCGTCCGGTCTCCTCGACGAAGCCGACCATCCGCTCGACGGCGGCGACGGGGTCGCTCTCGAGCCCGAAGGTGAGCGCGAGGTAGAACATCGTCTCCGAGTCGGTGGTGCCCTCGATCGACGCGAAGAGCGAGTCGTCGATCGCGAGCACGAGCTCGCGCCGCAACCGTGGGAATTCGCGGATCAGCCCGTTGTGCATCCACAGCCAGCGCCCGTGGCGGAACGGGTGCGCGTTCGTCTCCTGGATCGCCGTTCCCGTCGACGCGCGGATGTGCGCAAGGAAGAGGTGTGACGAGATTCCGGCGGCGAGCTCGCGCAGGTTCTGGTCGTTCCAGGCGGGGTGGACGCTGCGGTAGAGCCGCGGGATGCCGCCCTCGTCGTACCAGCCGACGCCGAAGCCGTCACCGTTCGTCGTCGTCGCGCCCAGCCGGGAGTGCAGGCTCTGGTCGATCAGGGAGCGGTCGCGGTTGAGGAGCAGCTCCTCGAGCCGGATGGGCGATCCCGAGTATGCGAGCCAACGGCACATCGTTACTCCTTCCTCTCGTCGATCCCGATCGGTCTCGTCGGGATGGCCTGGGCCAGGAACAGCGCAAGCAGTGCGAGCACGGCCAGGATCCCGAGAGCGGAGCGCAGGCCGGCGAGGCGGGCGTCGGCGTTGGCTGCGAGCGCCGCGTCGGTGGCGGCCGAGGTCGCGCCCGCTTCGTCGAGCGCGGCCTCGAGGTCCGCATCGGAGACGAACGCGACGCCACCGGCGAGCTCGACCTGCGCCTGCTCCTTCGCTTTGGCCGGGATGGCGGCGCTCTGCTCGATGTTGGTCAGGAACGCCGACGTCAAGGAGGCGATCATCAGCGAGCCGGCGAGCGCCGTCCCGAGCGACGCGCCGAGGTTCGTCATCGTGTTCTGGACGCCGCCGACCTCGGGGCTCTCGTCGTCCGGCACGGCCGAGACGGTGACCGCGCCGAGTTGCGAGGCGAGCGCGCCGATGCCCAGGCCGACGAGCAGCATCGGCACGAACACCACCTCCGGCCCCGCGTCGGCGTCGAGCGCGCCGAGCAGGACGACGGTCCCGATGAGCAGCGACAGCAGCCCGACGCGGACGACAAGGCGCGGCGACAGGTGCGGCAGGAAGCGCGGGATGCCGATGGCCGCCGCGAGCAGGGTCGCCGACAGCGGGAGGAGCCGGACGCCGGTATCGATCGCCGACAAGCCGAGCGCGACGGAGAGGAAGAGCGGCACGACGAAGAAGAAGCCCGCCTGCACGAGGTACTGGAAGAAGAACATGGTCAAGCCGCCGGTCAGCTGTCGGTTGCGCAGCATTGCCGTCCGGACGAGCGGCTCCTCCCCACGCGACTCCCGCCGTGCCTGCCAGCGGAAGAACAGCCAGATCACGAAGAGACCGCCGAGCACGAGCCAGACCGTCGGCGAGACTCCGGCCCAGGAAGGTCCTTCGGGCTTGGGCTCGATCCAGCCCCACTCGCCCGAGCGCAGTACGCCGAAGACCAGGAGGGCGAGACCGAGCGCCGAGAGCACCGCGCCCACGATGTCGAGCTGCGGTCGCTCCTCGACCGGCGCATCCGCGATCCGACGCGCGAAGATGAGGATCACGAGCACGAGCAGAACCTCGCCTGCGAAGACCCAGCGCCACGAGAAGTAGGTGGTGCAGAAGCCGCCGATGAGCGGGCCGACCGCGACGGCCACCGCCCCGGCGGCGGCAACGAGGCCATACGCCGCCGGCCGTTTCTCGGCCGGGAAGTTCCCGGCGACGAGCGCAACGATCGCAGGCAGGATCAGCGCCGCCCCAACTCCCTCCAGGAATGACCAGCCGAACAGCAGCACGGGAAGGCTCTGGGCGATCGACGTCGTGAAGGAGCCGCAGCCGTAGATGACGCAGCCGATCGCAAACGCCCGCTTCCGTCCGATGATCGCGCCGATCTTGGCGCCGGTGATCATCAGCGCCGCCATCACGAGCGTGTACGCCGTGATCGCGCCCTGGATTCCCGTCACCGTCGTGCCGACGTCCTTCGCGACCGTCGCGATCGAGACGTTCATCACCGAGCTGTCGAGCGTCATCAGGAACTGCCCAGCCGCGAGCGTGAGCAGCACGAGCATGGCTGCACCGCCGCGACCCGGCGAGGCGGTCAAAGGAACGACCCCAACGGCGTCGCCGACAGCCGCTTCGTCGGCTCGATCGTCGCGGCTTCGCCGCGGCCGAGCGTCCTCAGCGCGGCGCCGAGATCGGCGAGGAAGAGCAGGAGCTCGTTTCCGGGTGCCGTCTGTAGCGCACGCGGTTCTTCGGCCACCTAGGCCGCCGTGACATCGAGATCGGCCGGCGGCGTGCCGCGGCTCCGCTTCCAGACCAGGTCGAGCGCCACGGCCAGCAGGCTGATCGCCACGATCGCGACGAACGTCTCGGGAGCGTTGCGAAGCGTGTCGACGGCGAAGAAGGCGAGGACGACAGCCGTCGCCGCGATCCCTGCGAGCACGATCGCAGCATTCGCGCCCGTGTCCCCGCGCCGGCGGAAGGCGGCGACGCCGACGAGGAGGAAGATCACGAGCGAGCATGCGCTCCCCACCGACGCGATCGCGGAGAGGTCGACGAGATTGCTCACCACGAGCACGATCCCGGCCGTGATCAGCATGCCCGCGTGCGCGCCGAGCCGCGAGCCGGGTCCGAAGAACGGCGGGAACTGGCCGACGCCCGCGAGCATCGAGGTCAAGCCGCCCGAGGCATAGAGCGTCGCGTTCACGGACGACGACGTCGCGAGCAGGGCGGCGATCGCCATCATCGTGAACCCGGCCTCCCCGAGCGTCGGCCGCGCGGCCTCGGCGATCGCCGTTTCGCCGTAGCCGACCACCTCCGGGACGGTGAGCGTTCCGAACACGCCGAGCGCGATCAGGACGTACAGCACCGTCGTGACGCTGAGGGCAAGGTACATCGCACTCGGCAGCTCACGCGTAGGGTCGCGCAGGTCGCCTACGGTGAAAGTGATGACGCTAAAGCCGAGATAGGCGAAGAAGGTGAGAGCGACGCTCGCGATGATGTCGTCGACCGACGGATAGCCGCTGAAGGCGAGCAGGTCCCAGTCGATATCCACCAGGGTGACGGCGATGAAGACGGCGAAGACCGCCAGGAGGAGGACGACGATCAGCGACTGGGCGCGGTCGACGATCTTCGAGCCGACGATGTTGATACCCGCCATCGCGAGCACGATCAACGTCGTGAACAGGTTGTCCCAGCCCGCCGAAGCGTCCTCCCCGATGAAGAGGGAGGTCGCGTAGCTCCCGAACGAGACGGCGACCATCGAGCAGACGATCACGATCGCGGCGAAGTAGCCGAGCCAGGAGGCGATCCCGACCAAGCGCCCGTTGCCGAACCCCTCGATCAGGTAGGCGATCAACCCGCCCGACGACGGGAAGCGGACGCCCATCTTGACGACGGTGTAGCCGAGCAGCGCTGAGACGATCCCGGCGAGGAGGAATGAGAGCCAGACGGCGGAGCCGGCGACCGCTCCGGCCTCGCCGAGCAGCGCGAAGATGCCGGCCCCGACCATGGCGCCGATGCCGAGGAAGGCGGCGCCGCGGACGCTCACGCTACGGCGATGTCGGCGTCACCGGCGGGACAGGCGTTTGATCGCCGAAGAAGAGGTAGACGATCGCGCAACCCGCAAGCAAGGTGACGATCCAGCAGATCTGGAGCGGAAGCTGGAAGGAGTGGTCGATCACGCGCTTGCCCAGCGTGGTCGTGCCTGTCTTGTCGGCCTCGGCGGCGGCGATCTGTGTTCCGTTGGCCGGCAGGAAGATGACGCCGGCGACGGCGGTCCACATCGCGATCATGTATCCGGCTCCGATTCCGAGCGCCAGGCCCAGCGGGATCATCGTTCGCGTCGCCGCGGACTGGCTCGTAGTCAGAGCGGCAACGAGGAAGATCGCGAGCGCGATCGTGAAGGGCCAGTTCTCCGCGAGGCTGCCGAGGGCAGTCACGATCGCGTCCTCGTTGTTGGCGATGAAGGTGTCTGCCATCCAGGCGATCCCGAACAGCGCGATCATCGCGACCATTCCTGACCTGAAGATCGGCATGCTCGCGATGTCGCTGGCCTGCACGTGCGCGAGCACCAGGATCAGAGCGGCCGCCGTGAGCATGAACATCTGAATCAGGAGCGTCACGGACATCGGCTCGACGCCGCCGCCCTCTGCGGCGACCGTCGGTCGCAGGCCCTCGAAGACACCGAACACGCAGATCGCGGCGACGCCTGTCAGGAAGATGAGGACGCTCCGCATCGCGTACGGCCGCAGGACGATCTCACCCGCGGGTGCCGGCGGCTCGATCTCGCCGGCCGCCAGGCGGCGCTGGTACTCGACGTCGTCGTCCAGATCCTTGCCGTAGCTGTTCATGAAGAGCGCCATCACGAAGATGCCGATGATGCTGGCCGGCAACGTGATCAGCATCACGTCGACGATGTCGTAGTCGTAGATCTCGACGAGCGGCAACATCGTCGCCATCGCGGCCGCGACCGGGCTCGCCGTGATCCCGAAAGTCGAGGCGACGGTCGAGCCGGCGAGCGCTCGCTCGGGCCTGATCTTGTTCGCGTAGGCGAGCTCGTTGATCACCGGGATCACGGAGAAGAACGTGTTGCCGGTGCCCGTGAGGATCGTCAGCACAAAGGAGATGTAGGGCGCCACGAAGTTCAGCGCCTTCGGCCGCGCGCGCAACGCCTTGCTCGCGATCATGACCATGTAGTCGATGCCGCCGGCCGCTTCCATGGCGGCGGCGGCGGCGATCACGGCGATGATGATCAGCATCGCGCTGATCGGCGGCTCACCCGGGTCGAGCCCGAAGACGAAGACGAGGATGAGCGTGCCGACGCCGCCCCAGAGCCCGAGGCCGACGCCGCCGGACCGCACGCCAAGCGCAATGAAGCCGATGACGACGAGCCCTTCGAGCGCGATCAGGATCCAATCGGTCGTGCTCAACTAGCCGTCTCCTCTCGGAGTTGCTGACACGTGCTCGAGTCTTGGATCGCAGCGGCCAGCTCGGGGTCGAGCCGAGCGACGTCGTTGAGCGTCTGCACGCCGGCGACGAGCGTGGCCGCGATCGCACCCGTCGCGTCCTGGAACTGCTCGATCGCCTCCTCGAGGCTGTCCGCCTCCTCGTCGAGGGCGTCCTGCGCCTGGTCGAGGTCGTCGAGCGAGGAGTTGGCCCAATCCGATACCTGCCCTGCCGCTTCCTCACCCTGCTCCGTGTCCGGGACGCCGGCGTTGTCGATGCCTTCGACGAGCGTCTCGGCCGCCCCCACCGTGCGTTCCAACCCCTTGCGAACGAATCCCGTTCGACCCTGCGGTGTCTCCGACTGCGGTTCCTCACCGGCCGTGCTGACGGCGCTGGGAGTCCGGATGTCATCTACGATCGCCTCCAGCTCGCCCCGCCAGGCCCCGACGGAGCCGCACACGTTCTGCGCCCACTCGCCCGCGGTGACCGGCTCGCCGGACTCGTCACGGTTTCCGATCAGGGCGGTGACGCCGAGCACCAGCGCGACGCCGACCAGGGCGCCGACGATCCAGGTGAGCGGTCCGCGCCTCACGTCTTACTTCTTCCCCGGATCTGACAGCTCGTCGACGACCGCGACCAGCAACTGCCAGAAGCGCTCGACCGTGGGGACGCTCACCCGCTCGTCGGGCGAGTGCGGAAACTCGATCTGAGGACCGAACGAGAGCATGTCGAGGTCTCCGGGCACTTTAGTGCCGATCACCGCGGTCTCCAGCCCGGCGTGCACGGCCGTCACGATCGGAGGCGCTCCGAAGAGGCGCTCGTACACGGACCGCGCCGAGGCGAGGGCGCGCGAGTCCAGATCCGGACGCCACCCTCCGTAGTTGAACTTGACCTCCAGCCCGCCACCGCCGAGCCGAGCGGCGGCATCGAGGGTCGCGATGACGTCGGGTAGCGCCGAGTTGTTCGACGAGCGCGTGAGGCTGTGCAGCGTCAACTGGTCGCCCTCTGTCGTTGCCTCCCCGAGCGACGTGCTCGTCTCGACGAGATCGTCGAAGTCGGGGCTCAGGGCGAGCGGCCCGGTCGGCACGACAGCGACGGCATCGAGCAGCGAGGCGGTATCGGCATCGCTCCACGGGTCCGCGGAGCCCTCGGCGGCGGCGACGTCGATCGACACGCCGGCGTCCGTCTTCGCGAACGCATCGCGGATCGTCGCTCCTGCGGTCTCGACCGCCGCACGAAACGCCTGCTCGTGGTCACGCGGAACCGAGCAGACCGCGGTCGCGTCGCGCGGAATCGCGTTGCGACTCTTGCCGCCGTCGAGGGAGACGAGCCGGAAGGGCACCGTCTCCAAGGTCTCGCGCAGAGCACGCCCGAGCGCCTTGATCGCGTTCGACCGCCCCAGTGCGATCCCCATTCCGGAGTGGCCACCCTGCCCGCCGCTCACCGTGACGGCAAGCGTCACAGCATCGTCGGCGGCCGGCTCCCGCGGCGCCTCGATCCGGATCCAGGTGTCGGTGCTGCCGGCGCAGCCCACCGTCAGCTTCCCGTCCTCCTCGCTGTCGAGGTTGATCAGGATCGAGCCCGTCACGAGCGCGGGGTCGAGCGCGTTCGCGCCCTCGAGCCCGACTTCCTCGGCCACCGTCATCAGCAGCTCGAGCGGGCCGTGGGGCAGCGACTCGTCCTCGACCAGCGCCATCATCGCCGCGATCGCGACCCCGTCGTCGGCCCCGAGCGTCGTCCCGTCCGCGGTCAGCCACTCGCCGTCGCGGACGAGCTCGATGCGGCCCTCCGCCGGGTCGTTGGGACTCGAAGGCTCGCGCTCGCAGACGATGTCCAGGTGCCCCTGGAGCACCAGGGTCGGCGCGTTCTCGCGTCCAGAGGTCGCGGGAACGCGGACGACGAGGTTCCGCCCGGCGTCCTGCACGAGCTCGAAACCGTGCCGGTCGGCCCACTCGCGAACGTGCTCGATCGCGGGCTCCTCCAGTCGTGACGGTCGCGCGATTCTCGTCAGCGTCTCGAAGTGTCCCCAGAAGGAGCGAGGCTCGAGTCCCGTCAGTGCCGATTCTTTCGTGGCCATCCTCCCGCTCCTCCTCGCCGCCGGTGCTGGGCGCGGCGCTCAATCACCGACCGGGCTCTCGCAGGCTCGTCCCGGAACGCTAAACGACCCTAGAAAACTTTGCATTTTCGAGGCGTCATCCGAAAAGGGTGATTCCGCTCGGCGCCGCGAGGCGCAAGCGGCGTGGAGGGAACATCAGCGCCATGTGGCCAAACACCGGCGAGATACACTCCGAGGCGACTAGACTCAAAAGTACCTGCATACGACATAAAAACGCCCCCGTAGCTCAGTGGATAGAGCACTGGTTTCCTAAACCGGGTGCGCTGGTTCGATTCCGGCCGGGGGCACCTCATCCCGAGCCGCTCGCATGAAGGACTCGTGTCAGGTCGCTGCCCAACGCGCCTCTGCCTGAGCTGGTCGCAATCTACCGGGGGTCTACCGGCATCCTCGCATGGCAGGGAGAAGTGGCCCGGGCCGGTTGACACGGGACCGCGACGGGTGTCACATTCAGGCCCTGCGGGTTTGCGGCATCCGCTGTTACCGGAGGGATTGGAGGCAGCCGCCGCATGAACGACCAGCAACTGCCGGGCGACGAAGGGTCGCCCGAGGACGAGCGAGGGTGGCCGACGTGGATCTCCCGAGCGACGAGGAGGAGGACGCGGAGCCGCTGGCCGAGGACTCGGCGACTCCCTTCGATCCCGACTCCGCGGAGAGGCCCCGGATGATGAAGATCTCCGAGGCGGGCCTCGAGCTGATCTCGAGCTTCGAGGGGCTCCACTTGACGGCGTACCCGGACCCGGTCGCGATCCCGACGATCGGCTGGGGTCACACGAAGAACGTTCAGCTCGGGCAGGCGTCGGCTCGGACGTCCTCGCAGTCAACACGCGCTGCGCCGCATGGGCATCAAGGGCGCCGGCACGATGAACACCTAGTCGAGAGCTCGCAAGGTTGAGATCCAACCCGCAGGAGGGACGGGATCATGCCGAATGAATCCCAGTCAGGAGCACGGATATTCATCTCGTATGCACACGAAGACGAGGACCTCAAGGAAGAGCTCGACAAGCATCTCAAGGTCTTGAAGCGCTCCTCAAAGGTGGAAGTCTGGAGCGATCGGCAACTCGCTGCCGGCCAAGAATGGGATGACTCGATCATGTCCGAATTGCGCCGGGCGAACATCATCCTGCTTCTCATAAGCGTCGACTTCAACGCGTCCGATTTCATCTGGGACAAGGAGCTCGCCGTGGCGATGGAGCGCCACCAAGAGGGCACATCGCGGGTGGTGCCGATCATCCTGAGGAAATGCAACTGGGAGGGCCTTCCTTACGCCGCATTGCAGGCGCTTCCCCGTCATGCCCGACCCGTCACGGAGTACCCCGACCGAGACGTGGCGTACACCGAGATCGCCGAAGCAGTCGAGCAGCTCGTCGATCAGATCAACGATCAGCTAAGCGTTCGGGTATGAGCTCCGCACGTGGTTGCCCTGCGCGGGTAAGGAGGGTGACGCGTGAGCCGGGGACGCACGGACAACCAGGGAGGTTCATGTGACCGCGGCAACATCATCCGACGTGCAACAGGACGACGTCCTGATCTACTTCTTGGCGGCACCAGAGGACGAAACCTACGTCAAGGAGATTCGGACCCATCTCAGGCCCATCGTTCGGAGCCACGAGACTCATGATCAGGCTGCTGGACGATTTCGACGCGCCGGCCGGCAGCGACCTCGAGGCTCACAAGAAGCAGCTGCTCGAAGCGGACATCGTGCTGTCACTGGTCAGCGCCGATTTCATCAACGACGACGATGTGTACGACCGAAATCAGAGCGTGATCGACCGCTACAACCGCGGTGAGACCAAGATGATCTCGATTCTCGTGCGGAACTGCCTGTGGAAGGATTCGCCGCTGGCGAAGTTCCAGCTCCTACCCACGAATGAGCAGCCGCTCCAGAGTTGGCCCAGCAGGGACGATGCGGTGGTGGCCGTGGTGACCGACCTCTACGAGTCGATCAAGGAGATTCTCAGCAAGATGTCGGCTGTCGACGTTGCGCCGCGGGCAACTGGTGTCACTACCGGCACCGGTACACCCGCCACTGTGCCCGAGGCTCCCACCGCGCCATCGGGAGGTGCGGTCGAATCCGGGCGTCTTCCAAGCACTCAATTGCCGGAGGGTCGCTCCGAGTCCGAAGCCGCGCACGAGGCACCGGCCGCGCGAGGCGTTGATGCGCCCGACCCTGCCACCGTGCCCGCTGCGCCGCCCAGCTTCCCGAGGGCGGTCCCGGTCACCCCGATAAAAAGCAATTGGCGCAAGAAGTACTATCGGCGAGTCATCGGGAAGCGAGGAGTCGCGCTTTTTCTCGACTATCTCATATTGCTTTTCGTGCCCATTGTTGTATTAGACGCCCTTCCGGTCAGTGAATCGACAGCCAACACGGCTCTTGGCGTAATCGCTCTCATAGTCTTCTATCTTGTGGCGCCGGCGTTCGAGGGGTCGCGATGGCGTGCCACCCCCGGTAAGCGGATCATGAAGTTGCAGATCACTACCAAGGAAGGTGAGCGAATCTCCTACCGCCGCGCGTTCGCGAGGAACGTTCTGAGAACGCTGACGCTCTACTCGTACTTCCTCGTGATCCCGCTGATCTACCAGTACATCAGGTTCGGCAAGACGAAGAAGTTGTTCCACGATGAGTTCTCCTCGACCGTGATCGGGGAGAGATTGGCGACGTAGTCGGGGACGCCTGACCTGTCCTGAACTAGGCCGATCCGTTCTCGACCGGTCTCCGGGTCGCGGAAGTCATACAGCCGTTCTCGGGCGAAGCCGAATCGCGACACGAATCGGGAATCTGACCCCAGGTGGCGCTCGATGGGCGCGTCTGACCGCCGTCAAGGACGCCTACGACCCGGACAACGTCTTCTACCTCAACCACAGCATCGCGCCCAGCAGACGGTGAAAAGGAGCGACACCGATGATTTTGGCTGCGGATCGCAGTCTCAGCATGTGCAGCCGTGGCTGCACCGCAAACGACCGATTTGGAGTGGCGATGGGCAAGCTGATCTATGCGGCGATCGCCTCGCTTGACGGGGTGAACCGATGCTGACTCAGGTGGCCGACGGAGTCTGGGTCCGGCAGAGCGAGTGGGTCTGGACCAATTCCATCGTGGTGCGCGGGGAGGATGGGTTGGTCCTGGTCGATCCCGGCATCGATGGTTCCGAGCTGAACCAGCTCGCGGATGACCTGGACCAGCTCGGCATTCCGGTGGTCGCCGGGTTCTCCACCCATCCCCACTGGGACCACCTGCTCTGGCATGCCCGGTTCGGCGACGTGCCGCGCTACGCCACCCCTGCCGGCGCCAACGCTGCCGCTGAAGCCCGAGAGCGGGCGCAGGCGATGGCGGCGGAGAGCGCGTCGGGCATCCCTCTCGAGCTGATCGCGCTCGTCACCCCGCTGCCCGCGGACGGCGGACCCGTGCCGGGCGAGATCATCGAGCATCAGGCGCACGCCGTCGGCCACGCCGCGATCCTCCTCGCGGACCGTGGCGTCCTGCTCGCCGGCGACATGCTCTCCGACGTCCTGATTCCGCTCTTCGACGCTCGCCAGTCCGATCAGGTGGGCGCCTACGAGACGGCACTCGACCGGGTGGGGGAGGCCGCCAGGCACGTCGACGTCGTGGTCCCCGGCCACGGCGCCGTTGCCGAGGGTCCCGAGGTGGCTGCCCGCGTCGCCGCCGATCGTGCCTACATCGACGCGCTGCGGCGAGGAGAGGAACCGGTCGACGCGCGTCTGGAGGATGCGGACTGGCTCTCCGGCATCCACCAGTCGAACGTGGAGCAGGCCCAAGGGCGGTAGGGCCTTCTGATGGCGCGGGGGGCCCTGGCGGATCTGCCGTCCGTCGTGCGCGAGGCCATTGATCGCCGAATAGGGATTTCGGTGGCGTTCGCTTGTCGCGTGCGTGCGAACGGAACCAATAGTGCGTAACGTCTCGGCTCTCGAGCCAGGAGCGTTAGAGCGAGGAGGCGTTCAGCATGAGTGGCCGTGAACCCGACGCGAGGCGCAGCTTCGATCTTGCTCGCGTCGTGATCGCTGGGGCGCCGTTCCTGGCGTTGGGCGTGTTCGCTCTCCTTGAATGGGCCAACTGGGGGAGGCCACCGGACGCCAAGGCTGAAGGCGGCGAGAAGGAGCTCGCGGTGTGGGAGGGATTGATCACGGCTCAGGTCGCCGTATGGGCTGTGCTAGCAGGCGTCGGGCTGCGAGCCATGAGGGAGCTGGATGCGCATGCCGAGGCCTGGTTCGTCGAGTCCACCGAAGCGCGGCGTGAAAGGTGGCGAAGGGAGACTACGTGGTTCCTTCTGTTCAGCTACGGCGTGATGGTGGTCTTGTTTGTTCCCAGCGCACTTGGTGCGGAAGAACTCAGAAACCCTTCCATCCTGACCGGTCAGGAGTGGAAGGTTCCGCTCCTCTTCGTTGTCGCCGGGGTGGCGAACTTCCCGTTCCTCTTCGTGCTGAAGCGGATTCAGCTCTGCGCCGTGGAGGAGGGCGGGTGGTCGACGAGCGCCACAGATATCGAACGGATCCAAGTGCTGCGTAGGCAACTCCGATCGGCTACGGCGTCCTTGGGAACGGTCATAGCGCTCTTCGTGATCGCGTCAGGAGCCCTCAGCGACGCCGTCGAGGCAGCCGGGCTCAAGCCGTTGCCAGACTCGGCCATCCTCGTCGCCGGTGCCTGGTTCACCGGAGTTCTCGCGGCCATCTACCTCTACGTGTTCACGTCGTTGGATGGGCGGGCTCGGCGATTCCTTGAGCGCGCCGCACCCTTGCCCGACCCGAATCCTGCAGCGGTCGAGGCATTCGTGGCGAGCATGACGCTGCGACGTGAGTTGAGCGCGGAGCTCGAGCTCGGCGGAGACGCGAGAAAGAACCTTGAGGGACTGATCGCTGTCTTCTCGCCTCTCGCCGCTGCGCTGCTGAGTCGTTTCGGAGGCCTCTAGTCCCACGGCCCGCTCTTCAAACCGTGACGACGACCTTCCCTCGAGCATGTCCCTCTTCCAGATACCGGATGGCCTCCGGAACCTCGCTCAGCGGGTACGTCCTGTCGATGACCGGCGTGACCTTGCCGGCCTCGATGAGCTCCGTCAGGAACTGCAGGTCATCTGCAGTTGGCTTCATGAGAAACGTGCCGAGCTTCTGGCTCACGAACGGTGACAACACGACCGCTTTGACGATGCGGCCGACGGGTCCGATGATGTGACCGCTCGATTCTCCGCTGCATAGCACGAGCGTCCCCTTGGGGGTGAGCGCGCGCCTCAAGTCCGACGGCGAAAGAGTCCCCGCCAACTGGAAGATCAGATCGTACTTCCGCCCACTCTGGGTGAAATCTTCTTGGGTGTAGTCGATGACGTGGTCGGCGCCGAGCGAGCGGACCAGCTCCACGTTCCTCGTGCTGCACACGGCGGTCACGTCTGCGCCGATCGACTTCGCGATCTGCACGGCGAACGTCCCCACGCCCCCCGACGCACCGATGATCAAGATCTTGTGCTCTGGCTGCACTCGCCCCTCGTTACGAAGACCCTGCAACGCCGTCAGAGCGGCCAGAGGTACCGCCGCCGCTTGCTCGAAGGTCAGGTTGGCCGGCTTCTGCTCCAACGCGCCTTCCGGAACAGCTGGTGTACTCGGCAAAACCTCCCGCCTCGGGATTGCCGAAGACCTCATCGCCTGGGTGAAACCCCGTCACGTCCTTGCCGACCGCCTCGACCTGCCCTGCGATGTCGCGTCCGAGGACTCTGTTCTTTGGTTTACCCAGTCCGGCCTGGGGCCGCATGATGTACGGCAGGCCTCTCATGAAATGCCAGTCAGCGGGATTGGCGGAGGCTGCACGGACGCGCACGAGGACCTCATCGTCTTTGACGACCGGCTTGTCGATGTCCTGGAGTTCCAGAACATCGGGTGAGCCGTACTTGTCTTGGACGATTGCCTTCATCGCGTCACGATCCGCCGCCGATCTTTAACACGGCGGCGCCACGCAGCTCGCCGGCGCGCAGGTGCTGCAGCGCTTCGTTCGCCTCCTCCAGCCGAAACTCCCGGACCTCGGTGCGAACCGGCACCTTGGGAGCGAGTTGCATGAACTCCTCGCCGTCTTGGCGAGTGAGGTTTGCGACCGAGCGGAGCGAGCGCTCGCCCCACAGCAGGTCGTACGAAAACGCAGGGATCTCGCTCATGTGGATTCCGGCGCAGACGACGACTCCACCCTTCGCGACGGTGGCGAGCGCCGCGGGAACGAGCTCGCCGACCGGCGCGAAGATGATTGCCGCGTCGAGCTCTTCCGGCGGCCTTTCGGTTGAGCTTCCCGCCCACTCCGCTCCCAGCGAGCGCGCGAACCGCTGGCCCTCCTCGTCGCCCGCACGCGTGAAGGCAAAGACGCGGCGCCCCTGCGAGCGCGCCACCTGGGCGATGATGTGAGCCGAGGCGCCGAACCCGTAGAGGCCGAGGCGCTCGGCGTCCCCGGTCATCACGAGTGAGCGATAGCCGATCAGGCCGGCGCAGAGAAGCGGCGCGACCTCGAGATCGGCGTAACTCTCCGGGATTCGGAGGCAGTAGCGCTCGTCGGCCACGGTCTCCTCCGCAAAGCCCCCGTCGAGCTGGTAGCCGGTGAACCTGGCCTGGTCGCAGAGGTTCTCCCGTCCGGAGCGGCAGAAGCGACACGTGCCGTCCGTCCAGCCGAGCCAGGGAACGCCGACACGCTCGCCGACCGAGAAGCGCGAGGCAGCCGGACCGATCTCGCTCACCACGCCCACGATCTGATGACCCAGCACGAGCGGGAGCTTGGCGTCTGGCAGCTCGCCGTCGACGATGTGCAGATCGGTTCGACAGACCGCGCATGCTTGGACGTCCAGGCGCACCTGCCCGGGCTCGAGCCGAGGCTGCGGAAGCTCCTCCTCTCGAAGAGGGCTCCCGGCCCCACTGAAGATCATCGCGCGCATCGTTTCCGGGGTCGCTGCGCTCAGAGCGTACGCATCAGGCGGCAGGCTCGAGTGCAGGCTCCGCTGAGCCGGCGGGTTCCGGCTCAGGTACGGGCAGTTCGCGGTGGACGACGGCGCCCAGGTGCGAGTGCGCCTCGGTGCCGTACCCGCCCGGGACCGGAATGTAGAACTCCGGATAGCCCCACATGCCGTGCTCGGAGACGTCGAGGCCCGCCGTCTCGGTCTCGGCCTCGGCCCGGATGCCGAAGAGCGCCTTCATCGTCCAGAGCGCCGCAAACGAGGCGCTGAACGTGAACGCACCGACCGCGGCCAGACCCAGGGCCTGGATCCCCAGCTGGTGGAAGCTTCCCGAGTAGATCAGGCCGCCCGTACCCGTGGCGAGGTTCTCGGCCAGGGCGGGAAGCGCGAAAATCCCGGTGGCAAGTGTGCCCCAGACGCCGGCGAGCCCGTGGACGGCCACGGCGCCGATGGGATCGTCGATCCGGGCGCGCTCGACGAGAAGGACGCCGACAACTGCGATCGCGGCAGCCACGAAGCCGATCACGACGGCCGCCCAGGGAGCGACGAAGCCGGCCGCGGCCGTGACGGCGACCAGCGCGGCGATGACCCCGTTCAGCATCATCGAGATGTCTGGCTTCTTGAGCACGACCCAGGCCGTCAGGATGCCGCCGAGGGCACCGGCGGCCGCGGCCAGGTTGGTCGTCAGCGCGACGTAGCCGAAGTACCCGAGCTTGTCGCCGCTGACCACCCCGAGGGTCGACCCGGGATTGAAGCCGAACCATCCGAACCACAGGATGAGCGTGCCGAGAACGGCAAAGGGCATGTTGTGGCCAGGGATCGGATTCGCCCTGCCGTCGGTGCCGAACTTCCCGATCCTGGGGCCGAGCAGGAGCGCGCCTGCGAGCGCCGCGAGGGCGCCCTGGTAGTGGACGACCGTCGAGCCGGCGAAGTCCTGCATCCCGAAGCCGAAGAGCCACCCGTCCGCGTGCCACACCCAGTGGGACACGACCGAATAGATGAGCGTGAAGACCGCGCCGAAAGCGAAGTAGACCCAGAGCTTCGCCCGCTCTGCCATCGCCCCCCACACGATCGCGAGCGCGACGCCTGCGAAGACGACTTCGAAGAAGTATCCGGAGGCCGCCGGGATCGAGGTGAAGAAGCTGAACGGCGCCTGCGCGACGCCGAGCAGGTCGTCGGCGCTCGGCACGAAGCCCGACGTGCCGATGATCGCGTTCCCGTCTCCGAAGGCCAGCCCGAAGCCGACCGCCCAGTAGACGAGCGAGCAGATCCCGAAGATGAGGACGTTCTTCCCCGCAATGTGCGCGGCGTTCTTCATCCTGGTGAGGCCCGCCTCGAGGAAGGCGAAGCCCGCCTGCATGAACATCACGAGGATCGCGGCGACGACGACCCAGATCGTGTTCGCCGCGATCAAGAGATCAGCTGTCTTCATCTGGCCTCCACCTCCTCCAGGCTCCTGCCCGTCCGGTTGTGCACGACGTTCTCGACGGGGGTCGTCCAGACGATCCCGTCGCCGGACTCGTTGCCGCTGCGGGCGGCGTCGGCGATCGCCTCGACGACCGCCTCTGCCCGCAAGTCCTCGACGACGAGGACGAGCAGCGCCTTGGGAAGAAAGCGCGACTCGAAGACCCGACCCCGGTACTCATGGGTGATGCCACGCTGCCGGCCGTGGCCGACTGCCTCGATCACGGTCACGCCGACGTGCCCCGCCTCCAGCTCGACCGCATCGATCACGGTCTCGATGCGCTCCCGAATGACGACCGCCTCGACCTTGACCATGGCTCCTCCTCCTCTGGACCACAAAAAAGCCCCGGGGCTTTCGCTCCGAGGCGTCATTGCCTTCACACGCCGCCGTCATCGACTGCGTGAAGCTCGCACCGTAGCCGCGGCCCCGGACGGATCCAACTCCCCCCGGCGGCGGGTTAGCCGGTGTTCCGCAGAGCGGCGGCGATCCCACCGATCGAGCGGAGGAGCGGCCTGGTCGCCGCCTGCTCGCCGGAGCGATACCGGCGCAAGAGCTCGACCTGGATCGCGTTCATCGGGTCGACGTATGGATTCCGAAGCCTGATCGAGCGCTGCAGGATGGGATGGCGGTCGAGGAGCTCCCTCGCCTCGACGATCCCGAGCACGCCCCAGACCGTGCGCTGGTGCTCGGCGACGATCGCAGCGAAGAGCCGCTCGCGATCCGGCGAGGGCGGGACGAGCTCGAGGTAGCCCTCGGCGATCTCGAGGCTCGACTTGGCGAGGGTCATCTCGAGGTTCTCGACGAGCGAGCGGAAGAAAGCCCAATCCCGGTAGAGGCGCCGCAGCGCCTCTGGATCGCCCAGCTCGGCGAAGGCCGTGCCGCAGCCGTACCAGGCCGGCAGGAGACAGCGGTTCTGGGTCCAGGCGAAGACCCAGGGAATGGCTCGGAGGCCTCCGAGAAAGTCCCCATGCGGGCGACGCGTGGGTCGGGAGCCGAGCTCGAGCAGGGCAAGCTCGTCGATCGGCGTGAAGCTCCGGAAGAACGGTACGAACGCCTCGTCGTCCCAGACCAGGGCGCGGTAGGCCTCGTGCGCGCTCGCCGAGAGCCGGGCGAGAAGCTCGCTCGCTCCAGCCGGCGCATTAGCCGCTGCGACGGCAGGGAACGCGGAGAGGAGGGTTGCGGCGAGCGCCGCCTCGAGATTGCGATGTGCGAGGCCGGGGAGGCCGTACTTGAAGGAGATCGTCTCGCCCTGCTCGGTCACCTTCAACCGGCCCGGCGGAGCGCCGGGGGGCTGGGCGAGGATGGCTGCGTGCGTGGGGCCGCCGCCCCGGCCGGCGCTCCCGCCGCGACCGTGGAAGATCGTCAGCTCGAGACCGCGCGCAGCGGCGAGGGCGGCAAGCTCCTCCTGGGCGCGGTAGATCTCCCACTGCGCCGTCAGATAGCCGCCATCCTTCGCCGAGTCGGAGTAGCCGACCATCACCTCGAGACGGCTCCCTCGTGCCTTGACGAGGGCTGCGAACCGCGGATCCTCCAGAAGCCCGCCGACGGTGTCCGCCGCGCGCCGCAGGTCGTCGATCGTCTCGAAGAGCGGGACGAGCGAAAGCTCGACTGCGGCTTCCTCGGCCAGGTCGAGGGCCGCCAGGACATCGGCCGGAGAGCCTGTCCCCGACACGATCAGCGTGTCGAGCGCCTGCGCGCCGTGGCGGTCGCGGGCGCGCGCGATCGCGGCGAACGTCTCCCGCGTGCGATCGTCCGGCCCGTCGAGCTCCCTGGCGTGCAGGCGGACATCGAGCTTGGCCAGGTGGAAGCCGAAGAGCTCCAGCCGGCCTCGGAGAGCGGCGAGCCGGCCGTCAGCGACCCGGCTTCCCCTGTTCCCTCGAAGGCTCGCATCGACGATCTCGAGGTCTCGCGCAAGCTCTCCGGCCGAGGCGTAGCCGGGTTCACCGTCTCCCTCGAGCTCGCTGACAAGGCGGCGCCAGACGAAGCTCAGCTTGCGCCGGTAGGGCTCGTCAAGGTTCCGATCGGCCAGCTCGGCCGCATAGGCGGGGAGCTCGCGCTCGTCGTGCGCGATCGATTCGAGCAGCTCGGGCGACGCCGGAACGATCCCGGTCGAGATCCCGAGCGAGCGCGCGAGCTCGCGCACCTCATCCCGGTACGTGGACAGCGCGAGAACGCGGCCACGCTCGAGCGCCTCCTCGATCGTCTCGGGCCCGGCGGCGGGATTGCCATCCTGGTCGCCGCCGATCCAGCTCCCGAAGCGGAGCGGCGCGGGCGCGTCGGGAACGCGCTCCCGGAGCTCAGCGACCAGGCGAGGCGCCACCTCGAGCAGGCACTGCTCGAAGAACCAGAGCCCGTTCCGGATCTCGTCGACGACGCGCGGACGCTGAGAGCGCACCTCGTCGGTCTGCCAGAGGAGCGTCACCTCCTCGGCGAGCGCGGCCTCGAGGCCGGCGCGCGCAGCCGGTGATAGAGCCGGGTCGTCGAGCTCGTGGAGAAGGCGGCCAAGCCGAAGGTGCGCAGCAAGGACCGTGCGTCTCGTGGCCTCCGTCGGGTGCGCGGTCAGGACGAGCTCGAGCGAGAGCCGCCGCGCCGCCTCGGCGAGCTCGTCCGGGCCGACGCCGCCCGCCTCGAGGCGGGCGAATGCCTCGGCCAGCGACTCGCGCGGCATTCGCTCCTCGTGCTCGTACTGGCGCCGGCGCCGCAGGCGATGGTGCTGCTCGGCGATGTTGGCGAGCTGGAAGTAGAGACCGAACGCGCGCAGAACCTTCGCCTGGCCCTCGAGGTCGAGCCCACGGACGGCCTCGCCCAGCTCCGCCCGGGAGGCGGCGCTCGGGCGCTCTCGGGCCTCCCGCGACAGCAACCGGACCCGCTCCTCCTTGGTGAGCAACTCCTCACCCTCCTGCTCGACGAGAACCAGGCCAAGGAGGTCGCCGAGTAGGCGGATGTCGCGACGGAGAGGAGCGTCTGTGCTCACCGCTGCGGCGAATCGCGCGAGGCGGTCAGGATCCGCCTTCGGCGGCCGTCCCCTCGGCGACACGGGAAAGATGACCTACCTCGGGGCGCGGCTGCACGAACCAGAAGCTCTCGACCGCCTCGTCCCAGCGCTCGAGCAGGCCGGCAGCACGCGTGGAGCCGGTGAAGCGAACATGCCGCTCGAGGAGCGCGTGGAGAGACTGGGCAGTGGACGGAACGAGGCGCTCGGCTTCGACCAGCTCGTCGTTCAGGCGCTCGGGTAGGCGCCCCTCCGGATCGAAGACGTAGACCTCGCCGCCCGTCATGCCGGCGCCCAGGTTTCGGCCGACATCACCGAGGACGACGACAGTGCCGGTCGTCATGTACTCGCACGGGTTCCCGCCAGTGCCTTCCACGACCGCCGTTGCGCCGGACAGGCGGACGGCGAACCGCTCGCCTGCCGCGCCCGCGCAGTAGAGCTCGCCTCCGGTCGCTCCGTAAAGGACCGTGTTGCCGAGGAGGACCGGGTCGCCGGCATCGTCGGGCGGCGGCATGACGATGATCCGTCCTCCGCCCATTCCCTTGCCCACGTAGTCGTTCGCCTCGCCGGTCAGCGTGAGCGTGACGCCGTCTGCGAGAAAGGCGCCGAAGCTCTGCCCCGCTGCCCCCTCGAAGTGCGCCCGCACCCGCCCGGGCGGCTTCCCTGCCCCGAAGCGAGCGCCGATCAGGCCGCCGAGGCGGGCTCCGACCGCGCGGTCGGCGTTCGTGATCGGATAGTGGAGCTCGACCAGGCGCGTCTCCTCGAGAATCGGCTGCGCGTCAGCGGCCAGCTGCTCGCCGAGCTCGTGCCCCGCTACGGGAAGCTGCTCGTGGCCCACGAACCGGACCGGTCCGTCCCCCGGCGGCGCGAGCAGCGCCGAGACATCGAGGAGGTCGACCTGCGATGCCTCCGGGCCTGCCGCGCGCCGGCGCAGGAGGTCGACGCGGCCGACCGCCTCCTCGAGCGAGCGAAGCCCGAGCCGGGCCAGGAGCCGCCGCGCCTCCTGTGCAACGAGGAGGAGGTACCCCTCGACCATCTCGGGCGTCGCCGCGAACTTTGCCCGGAGGTCGAGCCGCTGCGTCGCGATTCCGACCGGGCAGGTGTCCTGATGGCAGGTCCGCACCATCAGGCAGCCCTCGGCCAGCAGAAGGGCGGTGCCGAAGCTGTACTCGTCGGCGCCGAGGAGAGCCGCGACGACGACGTCCCGCCCGGTCTTCATGCCGCCGTCGACCCGCACGCGCACGCGTCCGCGCAGACCGTTGGCAACGAGCGCCTGCTGGGTCTCGGCGAGCCCGAGCTCCCAGGGCGAGCCCGCGTTCTTGATCGACGAGAGGGGACTCGCGCCCGTCCCACCGTCAGCGCCGGCCACGTGGACGATGTCGGCGAGGGCCTTGACGACGCCGGCGGCGACGATGCCCACCCCCGCCTCGGAGGCGAGCTTCACGGAGACCTCCGCGGCGGGGTTGACCTGCTTTAGATCGAAGACGAGCTGGGCCAGGTCCTCGATCGAGTAGATGTCGTGGTGAGGCGGCGGCGAGATGAGGGCGACGCCCGGCTGGGTATGGCGCAGGCGCGCGATCTCCTCGCTCGCCTTGTGGCCCGGGAGCTGACCGCCCTCACCGGGCTTTGACCCCTGGGAGATCTTGATCTGGAGCTCGTCGGCATGCGCGGCATACGCCGGCGTGACCCCGAAGCGGGCAGATGCGATCTGCTTGATCCGCGAGTTGCGCTCCGTCCCGAAGCGGGCCGGGTCCTCGCCCCCCTCACCCGAGTTCGAGCGGGCGCCGAGCCGGTTCAGCGCGATCGCAAGCAGCTCGTGCGCTTCCTTGCTCAGCGATCCGTGCGACATCGCGCCGCCCGAGAAACGCTGGACGACCGCCTCGACCGGCTCGACCTCGTCGAGCGGCACGGGCTCACGGTCGGGGACCAGCTCGAGAAGATCGCGTGGCTCGAGCGGCTCCCGGTCGTGGACGAGGGCTGCGAAGCGGTCGTACTCGGAGCGGTCGCCGCCGGCAACCGCCCGCCGCAGAGCCTCCGCAGCCACGGTCTCGTGGAGCGCGGCCACGACCTCCGGGCTCGTCGCGTGCGGCTCGCCTCCCTTTCGGTGCTTGAAGAAGCCCGGGTGCTGGAGCGCCGCCCGGTCCGCCGAGGCCGCAACCTGGCGCTCGCGAACGTCGCGCTCCAGCTCGGCGAAACCGATACCGCCGAGTGGGCACGGGGTTCCCCGGAAGCAGCGGTCGACAACCTCCTGCGCGAGCCCGATCGTGTCGAAGAGCTGGGCGCCGCAGTAGCTCGCCACGTCCGAGATCCCCATCTTCGCCATCACCTTCATGACGCCGTCCTCGATCGTGGAGCGAAACCGGCGCTGAGCCTCGTCGGCCGACGGATGGTCACCGCCGACCTTGTCTGCGGCAGCCATGGCGGCAACGGTCTCGAGCGCGAGCCGAGGGCAGACAGCCTCGGCCCCGTACCCGAGCAGGCAGGCGAAGTGATGTACCTCGCGCGGCTCGTCGCTCGCGACCACGATCGTGGCGCGCGAGCGGAGGCCGACTTCGACCAGACCGTGGTGGACGGCCCCGGTAGCGAGAAGCGCAGGCACCGGCGCCCGCTCGGAGCTCGCGCCAGCGTCCGAGACGAGCAGAACGTCGGCACCGGACCGGACGGCCGCCTCGGCCTCGGCGGCCAGACGCCCGCAGGCAGCCTCGAGCGTCTCCCGGGTGCCGAAGGTGGCGTCGATCGTGGTCGCCTCGAGTCCGTCGAGCCCGCTGGGGTAGAGAAAGAAGCTCTCCAGCTCGACCAGCTTCTCCGGCGGTGCTTCCTCGGAGAGGAGCGGCGCCCTCGCACCGAGCAGGGTGCGAAGAGACATGACATGGCGCTCTCGCAGGTGGTCGATCGGTGGGTTCGTGACCTGCGCGAAGCGCTGCTTGAAGTAGGCGTGCAGGGGCCGGGCCCGGCCGGCGAGCGGCGGCAGCGCCGTGTCGTCGCCCATCGACGAGGTCGGCTCGTGCGAGTGCGCCGCGATCGGCCGCAGGATCTGCATGAGCTCCTCGCGCGTGTACCCGAAGGCCACCTGGCGGGACGCAAGGTCAACCTCCTGAGGTTCGACAGGCGTCCCGGAGGAGCCCGCGACCAGGCTCTCCTCGAGCCAGCGGCCGTAGGGCCGCAGTGCGGCAAGACGGCCTTTGATCGCGTGGTTGCCCTCAAAGCCTCGTTCGGGATCCACAGCCAGGATCTCGCCCGGACCAAGCTTGCCGCGTCGAACCTGCCCGTGGCCGTCGAGCGGGACGGCACCGACCTCGGAGACGCAGGCGACGAAACCGTCCGAGGCGACCGCGTACCGGAGCGGTCGCAGCCCGTTGCGATCGAGCGCGGCGCCGACGACCCGGCCGTCGGTGAAGACGATCCCGGCGGGGCCGTCCCAGGGCTCGACCAGGCCTGAGTGGAACCGGTAGAAGCTTCGCACCTCGGGATCCAGCTCCGAGTCCGACTCCCAGGCGGGCCGCACGAGCATCGTGACGGCGTGCCGCACATCACGGCCGCCGTGGACGAGAAGCTCGACGGCGTTGTCGAGCATGGCCGAGTCGGAGCTCGACGTGTCGAGCACAGGCCGGAGCAGCTCCTCGTCGGCGGATCCGAGTTGGCCTTCGCGGGCGCGCATCCAATTCGCGTTGCCCTGGATGGCGTTGATCTCGCCGTTGTGGCAGAGGTAGCGGAAGGGCTGCGCCCGCTCCCAGGACGGCTCGGTATTCGTCGAGAACCGCTGATGGAAGATCCCGAACGGGACGGCGAGGCCTGGATCGCGAAGATCGTCGTAGAACCCGTCGAGCTGGTCGGCGGCGCAGAGCGCCTTGTACGTCACGGTGCGAAACGAGAGGGAGGCGATGTAGGCACCACCGGCCCGCTCGGCGCGCCGGCGAGCGCGATGCGCGCGGCGCTCGGCCTCGTCCGAGTCGACGCCGGCAGGACGAAGGAGCACAGCCTGCTCGATCGTCGGCGCGGATGCGCGCGCGCCGGGACCGAGAGCGTCCGGGCTGACCGGGACCGGACGCCAGCCCGCGACCTCGATTCCCTCGAGCCTGCAGGCCTCCTCGATTGCCTCCCGCGCGGTCTGATCCCGAAGGAAGACCATGGCGAGACCTGCTCCGGGCTCCGGGAGGAGGGCTGCCGGCAACGGCAGGAGTACGCCGGCACCGTCACCGGTCCGGCGATCCGCCGCGGTCGCTCCCCGATGGCGTACACGGCGGAGCCCCTCGAGAACCGCGTCGAGAACGGCCCGGCTGGGGCGTGCGGCGGTGTCGGCGACGAAGCCGATGCCGCAAGCGTCGCGCTCAGCCGACCGATCGTGAAGCTGGGGCACCTCGGGTGCCGTGGCTACCTTCCTTTTCCTAGTGGGGGATCCCGCTCGTTTCTCTTCGCTAGCCGGCGGAGCGGGAAAGGGAACGCCGACTAGCGCGCACGGCTGCGCGCGATCGGAAACGCGAGAATCGACAGCGTGTCGGCGCGGGCCATGACGACTTCGACAGTACGGCCGGGATCGGACGTCGTCAAGGCCGGCTCCCGCGCTCGTCGCGCAGTTAGAGGTTGACCGGCCTACCCTCCGCGGCCGAGCGGTAGAGAGCATCGATGGCTCGGGCTTGGCCCAACGCGTCTTCGCGGCCCAGAAGCGGCTCCGCCTCACCTCGGATGGCGTCGCTCATGTTCTCGAGCTGGAGGCGGTAGGAGTTCGCCCGCTCGACGGCAATCTCTTCCACGCCGCCGGCGGTCCGGAGCTCGATCACCGGCCTGTGGGAGTGCCAGGGATCGTCCAGGAAGAGCGAGCCGTCCTCGCCGATCGCCTCCAGCTCGTCGCGCTCCGGGAGCACCAGGCCCGAGTCGAACTGCGCCAGCACGGCGCCCGGCAGGCGCATCGTCCCGGTGAAGAGCTCGTCCACCCCGCTTTCGCCGGCCACTTGCTCGCCGTAGACCCGCTCCGGCTCGCCTCCGAGCAACCGTGCGCCGCTCACGCAGTAACAGCCGACGTCCATCAGCCCCCCGCCGTCGAGAGAGGCGTCCAGGCGCACGTTCCCGGTGTCGGCAAGCGGGAAGCTGAACGCCGCACGCACGAGCCGTAGGCGCCCGATCGCGCCTCCGCCCACGAGCTCCTTGAGCTTCGCGGTCTGCGGGTTGTGGCGGTACATGAACGCCTCCATGAGGATGCGGCCTGACTGCTCGGCCACGTCGAACGCCCGCTCGACGTCCTTGGGCCGGCGGCTCAGCGGCTTCTCACAGAGAACGTGCTTGCCCGCCTCCAGCGCGCGGATCGACCACTCGACGTGGAGCGAATTGGGCAGGGAGATGTACACCACCTCGACGTCTGGGTCGGCCAACAGCTCCTCGTAGCTCCCGTAGGCCCGCTCGATGCCGCGCTCGCGCGCATAGGCCTCCGCGCGTGCGGCCTCGCGGCTCGCGACCGCCATGACGTCGACTCGGTCGGACTCGGCCGCACCAGCAAGCACCTTGTCGTTGATGTTCGCCGTCGACAGGAAGCCCCAGCTGACCGGGCCGCTCATCCCCATGCGGGCTCCGCGACGGGCCGGAAGGCGGTCTCCAGGATGCGGTGGTTCCGGGGGCGAGTGAGGACGAAGAGCACGACCTCCGCCACGTTCTCG
>CAVROA010000002.1:0-33375 GCA_963722715.1 uncultured Actinomycetes bacterium
GACCGCCTCGCCGGGTCGCGGCGGTGCAGCCATGCTCGTGCTGCTCACGCTCGCGGCTGGGCAGTTCCTGATGACGCTCGACAGCTCGGTGATGAACGTCTCGATCGCGACGGTCGCGAAGGACGTCGGCACGACGGTGACGGGAATCCAGGGCGCGATCACGGCGTACACGCTCGTGATGGCGGCGCTGATGATCACCGGCGCCAAGATCGGCGCGATCATCGGACGGAAGCGGGCGTTTGCGATCGGCTGCGTCATCTACGGCTGCGGCTCCTTCACGACGTCGATCGCCCAGAGCCTTCCCGTGCTGCTGTTCGGCTGGTCATTCCTGGAGGGAGTTGGGGCGGCGCTGATCCTGCCTGCGATCGTTGCGCTCGTCGCCGGGAACTTCCCGGCCGAGAAACGGCCGGCGGCGTATGGCCTCGTTGCCGCCGCCGGGGCGGTGGCCGTCGCGATCGGCCCGCTCATCGGCGGCTTCTGCACCACCTACTTCTCGTGGCGCTGGGTCTTCGCAGGCGAGGTTCTGCTCGTGCTCGTGATCCTCATCTTCGCGCGTCGGATCGCGGATGCGCCGGTTGAGGAGCGACCGCAGCTCGACATCGTGGGCGCGGTGCTCTCGGCGCTCGGTCTCGCCCTCCTGGTCTTCGGCGTACTGCGCTCGGGCGAGTGGGGCTGGATCGAGCCCAAGCCCGAAGGACCTTCCTGGGCCGGAGTCTCGCCGACGGTCTGGCTCGTGCTCGGCGGTCTCTTCGTGATCTGGCTGTTCTTCCGCTGGCAGGCACGGCGGGAGTCGCGTGGGGAGGAGCCGCTCGTTCGGACGGCAATGCTGCGCAACCGACAGCTGACCGGCGGCTTGACCATGTTCTTCTTCCAGTACCTCGTGCAGGCGGGCTTCTTCTTCGTCGTGCCGCTCTTCCTCTCCGTCGCGCTCGGCTTGTCGGCGATCGATACCGGCGTCCGGCTCCTCCCGCTGTCGGCGACCCTGCTCGCGGCGGCCATCGGCATCCCGCGGTTCCTGCCGCACCTGTCGCCGCGCCTTGTCGTCCGCGTCGGGCTGCTGTCGCTGCTCACCGGGACCGTCGTCCTGCTCGGCGCGCTCGACGCCGACGCGGGGCCGGAGGTGGTGTTCGTGCCGATGCTGCTCGTCGGCCTGGGCATCGGCGCGCTCGCCTCGCAACTCGGCGCGGTCACCGTCTCGGCCGTGCCGGACGACGAGAGCCCCGAGGTCGGCGGCGTCCAGAACACGATGACGAACCTCGGCGCGTCGCTCGGGACAGCGCTCGCCGGCTCGCTGATGATCGCCTCCTTGACGTCGGCGTTCCTGACCAACATCGAGCAGAGCCCCGCCATCCCGGCCAAAGCGACGGAGCAGGCGCAGGTCGAGCTCGCCGGTGGCGTCGCGTTCGTCTCCGATGCGGACCTCGAGGCCGTGCTCGACGAAGCGGGCGCGACCTCGGCCGCCACCGACGCGGCGCTCGCAGCCAACGCCGACGCCCGCCTTGCCGGCCTGCGCTCCGCTCTCGGGATCCTGGCCGTGCTCGCACTGCTTGCGCTGTTCCTGGCCCAGGCCATCCCGACGAGACCGATCGGGATCGACGAGAGGAAGGAGTAACGATGTGCCGTTGGCTCGCATACTCGGGATCGCCCATCCGGCTCGAGGAGCTGCTCCTCAACCGCGACCGCTCCCTGATCGACCAGAGCCTGCACTCCCGGCTGGGCGCGACGACGACGAACGGTGACGGCTTCGGCGTCGGCTGGTACGACGAGGGCGGGATCCCGCGGCTCTACCGCAGCGTCCACCCCGCCTGGAACGACCAGAACCTGCGCGAGCTCGCCGCCGGAATCTCGTCACACCTCTTCCTTGCGCACATCCGCGCGTCGACGGGAACGGCGATCCAGGAGACGAACGCGCACCCGTTCCGCCACGGGCGCTGGCTGTGGGTGCACAACGGGCTGATCCGCGAATTTCCACGGTTGCGGCGCGAGCTCGTGCTCGCGATCGACGACTCGCTCTTCGCGTCGATCGAGGGCACCACCGACTCGGAGACGATGTTCTACCTCGCCCTCACCTTCGGGCTCGAGAGCGACCCCGTCGCCGCCGTCGAGCGGATGGTCGGCTTCGTCGAGGAGACCGGACGCCGGCACGGCGTCGAGCATCCACTCCAGATGACGATCGGGACGTCAGACGGGCGCAGCGTGTATGCGTTCCGGTACTCGAGCGAGGGCGAGTCCCGATCCCTGTACTTCAGCACGCGCATGGATGCGCTGCAGGCGCTCCATCCGGAGAACGAGGCGCTCGCCGCGCTGTCGGACGAGACGCGAGTCGTCGTCTCCGAGCCTCTCGGCGACCTCGAGGGTGCCTGGAACGAGGTACCCGAGTCCCACGTCGGCATCATCCAGCCGGGCGCCGACGAGCTACGACCGTTCACGCCTCACGGGTGAGTGTGCCAACAGCGCCATGAACGGCGCCTCGGCCCATACTCCGCGCTCGCCGTAACCGGAGCGGCCCCAGGAGCGCGCGTGCGCCTGACCTGGTCGATCGGCCTCAGAGGAGGCGTCCGAGCTTGTTCCAGAACCAGCCCTCGAAGCGTTCATGCGAGCCCGAGAGCGGCTCGCCTTGGTTCGAACGGGCGACGTCAGGCTCGAAGAGCCTCTCCTCGATGAGCGCGGCCGTCTCTGCGCTTCGCGCGATCATCATGATCTCCGAGTTGCGGTAGAGCGCCCAGGCGTCGAGATTCACGGTGCCGAAGCTGACGACGTCGTCCGCGACGACGACCTTCGCGTGGACGACCGTGTCGGGCAGCTCCCACACCTCGACGCCTGCCCCGAGCATGTCTGGGTAGCGGTGCTTCAGCGCGGCCGTTGCCTGCGCGTTGTTGGACGTCTTCGAGATGACGACTCTCACCTGCACCCCGCGCTGCGCGGCGGCAACGATCCGGTCGATCATGCCCCGGTCGGTGAGATAGGGGTTCATCACGTCGAGGCGCTGCCGCGCGCCGTCGATCTGCTCCCGGATCGCCTGCGAGGCGGCCACGTGCCCGCCGGGGATCACCTGTGCGAGCGCGATGGGCGTCGAGCCGGGGTCGGCCGGCTCCGGGAAGAACGACGACAGTTGGGGCGGCAGCGGCCCGCCGTGCCCGTGGAAGCTCGTTAGGAACGCCGCCTGGGCCTGCCGGACGACGTCGCCTGTGACCCGCACCATCACGTCATGGAAGCCGCCGTTCTCGAAATGGTCCTCGATCCCCGCGCCACCCGTCCACGCAATCGTGCCGTCGATCACGTAGAGCTTGCGGTGATCGGCCCGGCCGACCTCGTCCTGCCGCCAATCGAGCCGCTGGCCGTCGGGGTAGAGGCCGTCCCGGTCGAGCGGGAAGACGTCGTTGACGACGATCTGCGCTCCGGCTGCAGCAAGGCCCGTGAACATCTCCCGCGCCTGCTCATAGGGCCGGGAGCCGAACCCGTCCACGATCACCCGGACCTCGACGCCCTCCGCAAGCTTCCGCTCCAGCAGTGCTGCCATGCTCATGCCGATCTCGCCCTCGCGCCAGCCGAACATCAGGATGTGCACCGACGACCGCGCGGCCTCGACATCGGCGAAAATTTTCGGGAAGAAGTTCACGCCCTCTGCCCATGGCTCGATCGTCGCTGCGCTCGACCAGGCGAACGGAAGCGCTGCATCGTGTGGACGCGCTGCATCTCGTGCCACGAACGACTCCGTCGCGGCCTGAGCACCCGCCGGCGTGATCGCGTCGAGGGGCGGCGGCCAGCTCGGCCGCTGCGTGACCCCGAGCACCCGCCGGTAGGCGAGCACGAAGAGCGCGGCAAACGCGCTCACCACGAGTAGCAATGCCTTGTGCCTGCGCCCCGCCGTGTCCGCACCGAGACTCATGGCGCAGAAGCTCCCGCGGCGCACTGCAGTCCGTCCGCCGGGAATGAGTTGGGTGACGCGATCTCCGATGCAGGCATCAGCCGAGAGTGTCTCAGGTAGCGGCTGGCGTGGGTCCGGTTGCCCAGGAGCCGCGAGCTCTACGAACCGAGCAGGTTCCGTTCGGCGATGCAGTCCTTGGCCCAGGCCTCGATCCGCTCCACGTGTGCTTCGTCGAGCCTCCGGCCCTCGGCGCCTGCGATCCGGACCTGGTGGACCGAAGCCTCCATCGAGTGGTCGATCTGATGGCGCTGCTCGCTCACGATCTCGAACGACTCGAGATCTGCGAGGAGCTGCTGGGCCAGCCGGTCGATCTCGGCCTGCGTTACCTCTCGGCCTGCGAAGACGCCGAAGTTGACGACGACCTCGGGGCGTCCATGCACCTCGTCCTGGAAAACCATGGTGGAGTCACGCATGTCCTTCTCATACCTCGCGGGGCTCCCACTTGAACATCCGAACTGCGACGAGGAAGCCGACAACCCCCCAAACCGTGATGGCTGCAAGCGATCCCCACGGCATGTCGAGCCCGTCTCCGGCCACGAAGGTCTCCCGGAGAAGGCGCAGGAGATAGGTCAGCGGCAGAAGGTCGCCGATCGCCAGCAGGAACGCCGGCATCCCTTCGGTTGAGAAGAAGACTCCCGAGATGAAGGTCATCGGGAGATAGATGGCGTTCACCACCGCCGAGGAGCCGTCGGCGCTCCGGACGAGCCCGGTCAGGGCCAGCCCGAGCGCGGCGAAGGCTGCGGCGCCCACCACCAGCACGAGCGCGAATGCAACCGGGGCCGCGGGCCAGGACGCATCCAGGACGTATGTGCCGATCAGGAGCTGCGTCACTACCTCGAGCGCGATCACGATGAGGGTCGAGACGATCACCGCACTCAGGTAGACCGAGGCGGGGAGCGGCGTTCCCCGCACGCGCTTCAACACCCCCGACTCCCGGCGAACGACGAGCGTGATCGCAAGGCCCGCGAAGGCAGTCGCAACCACTCCGTAGCCGATCAGGCCCGCGAGCAGGTACGTGGAGCCGTTGATGTCGTCGAACTCTTCGTCTCCGTAGACCGAGCCGAGCAGGACGAGAAAGATGATCGGGAGCAGGAAGGTGAAGAAGGCCGACTCGCGGCTGCGCCAGAAGAGCACCTGCTGGGCCTTGAGCTCGTGGAAGAAGAGCCTCGTCACGCCTCGTCCTCCGTGACCTCGAGGTAGACGTCCTCGAGCGTGCGCGGCCGCACCTGGAGGCGTTCCAGCTCGAGGCCCTCGGCGAGTGCCTTCGCGGTCAACTCGTGGAGGACGCGGGTCGGGTCCGGCGTCCGCAGCACGACCTCCTCGCCGTTCAGGCGGTAGCTGATCTCGACGCCGGACTCGCCCGCCAGGAGCTCGGCCGGCGTCCCCGTGGCGACGATGCGACCGTCGCGAAGGATCGCGACGCGGTCGGCAAGCTTCTGCGCCTCCTCCATGTAGTGCGTGGTCAGCAGGATGCTCTTGCCGAGCGTTCTGAGGCCGCGAATCGTCTCCCAGGCCTGGCGTCGCGCCGCGGGATCGAAGCCGGTCGTCGGCTCGTCGAGGAAGACGAGCTCCGGGTCGCCGACGAGTGCAAGGCCGAGGTCGAGCCGACGGAGCTGCCCGCCCGAGAGCGTGCGAACGCGCGCGTCGGCCTTCTCCCCGAGGCCCACGAGCTCGATCACCTCGGACCGGTCGCGGGGATGCGGGTAGTAGCCCGCGAACAGGTCGAGGATCTCGCGGACGGAGAGGGTCGGGTAGACCGCTGAGGACTGGAGCACGATGCCGATCCGAGCCCTGAACGCCGGCCCGGCCCGGCCCGGGTCCTCGCCCAGGACCCTCACCTCGCCGCCGTCGCGCTTTCGGTAGCCCTCGAGGATCTCGACGGTGGTGGTCTTTCCCGCCCCGTTGGGCCCCAGGAGCGCGAACACCTCGCCCTCCTCGTGGCGGAAGTCGATCCCGTTCAATGCCTGGAAGGAGCCGTACCTTTTTTGCAGCCCCGAAACCTCGATAGCGCTCACTGAGGCGACTCACCTTCGAGCGCGCGGTAGCCGAGGACGGCCGCGAACGCGACGAGCGCCGCCCCGGCGGCGAAGTCCACGAAGCGAAGGAAGCGCGTGCCGACGCGTCGCCGCGCGATCGCGAGGCCGCCGGAGAGGATCGTGAACCAGGTCAGCGTCCCGGCGCCGATCCCGACGAGCATGGCCGCCGCCGCCGGAGTCGAGGTGACCACGTCGGCCGTCGAGGCTGCCGAGAAGATCGCCGCCCAGGACGCGATCGTCAGGGGATTCGATGCCGTTGCGGCGAGCGAGGTCAGGAAAGCGCGGAACGGGGAGGCCACCTCGTCTTCGGTCTCCGCGCCCAGTCGGATGCGAAAGGCGCTCCAGATCGTCCGGAGACCGAGCAGGCCGAGCACGACCGCGCCGGTGACTCCGAGCCCGATACGCAGCGCAGACACGTCGAGGAGCCGGCTGGCGCCCGCGATCCCGAGTGCGCCGTAGAGCGTGTCGATGACCGCGGCGCCCGCGCCGATGGCAACGCCCACGGCGAAGGTGCCGCGGAGGACCGAGCGGATGCAGAGGAGGGTGATCGGCCCAACCTGGGCCCCGACCACAAAGCCGAGTCCGAAACCGAGGGCCAGTCCCGCGAGCACCGGCCTAGGCTATCCCGCGGTGGATTTCTCGCTGGCGGCTGCCTTCGCCTTCATAGTGTCTGGGGATGGGGAATCTCTTCGCGCGGCTGCACGGAAACCGGCGGCTCTACGGCACGCTCCAGGTCGTCGCACTCGTGGTCGTGCTCGGATTCCTCGGCTACGCCTTCCGCGGGACCTGGGAGGACGCCGAACCGAGGCTCCGCTCCGCAAGCCTTGTCGATCTCGGGATCTCTACGGCCATCCTCGCGGCGTACTACCTCCTGTTCGTCGCCGGCTGGATGACGATCCTCGCGGCCTACGGAATCCGGGTGCCGTACCGGATCGCGCTGCAGGCCGAGATGCTGTCGATGCTCGCCAAGTACGTGCCCGGCGGGGTCTGGACGCCCGCAGCCCGCGTGGTTGCGATGCGGCGCGCCGGCGTGAAAGACACGCCGAAGGTGCTCGCCTCCGTCCTCCTCGAGGCCGGCCTGTCGGCCGTCGCCGGCGTGCTCGTCTTCGTGGCGAGCCTCTCCGCGGTCGACGACGTGAACACGTCGCTCCTGCCGCTTCTCGGCTTTGCCGCGCTCTGCGCCGTTCTCCTACACCCGCGAGTCTTCCGTCCGCTCGCACGACGGGTGTTCCGTCCCTTCGGAGCCTCCGAGGTGCCCTCGCTTCCGTACCGGACGATGGTCTACCTGCTCGTCTACTACTCGTTCACCTGGCTCGTCGGTGGGGCGGCGCTCTACTTCCTCCTCCGCGCGGTCGGCGAGGACCCCGGCGTCTCCACGATCCCCTACCTCGGCGGCGTGAGCGCCGTGGGAGCGATCGTGGCCGTTCTCTCGATCATCGCGCCCTCGGGGCTCGGGGTTCGCGAGGCGTCGATGTACGGCCTCCTGCTCGCGGTGGCGTCCCCGGGCGCCGCCCTGGGCGCAACCGTTCTGAACCGGGTCACGATCACGCTCGTAGAGGCCGGCCTTCTCCTGGCCGGGACGCTCGCCTGGCGGCTCCGCATCGGCGCCGTCGAGGCGCCCGAACGCAGGCCCGACAGCGAGGCACCCGTCCGGACCTGACCCTCTATAGGCTCGCCGGGTGCCGACCTTCCGCTACGTCATCGCGGACGTCTTCACCGACCGGCCGCTGGCCGGGAACCAGCTTGCCGTCTTCACGGACGCGCGTGAGATCCCCGAGGAGCAGCTGCAGCCGCTTGCGAAGGAGATGAACTTCTCGGAGACGGTCTTCGTCTACCCGCCCGAGCAGGGGGGGCACGTGAAGATCCGGATCTTCACGCCTGCGGCCGAGATGCCCTTCGCCGGTCACCCGGTGCTCGGCACCGCCTTCGTCCTCGCCGGGCCGCTGCAGCTGGTCACGATCAACCTGGAGACGCCCAAGGGCATCATCCCGGTCGAGCTCGAGCGCGAAGGCGCACGCATCGTCTTCGGGCGCATGTCGCAGCCGATTCCGGAGGTCTCGCCCTTCGACCAGGAGGCCGAGCTCCTGGCCGCGCTTCGGATCGAGCGCTCGGAGCTCCCCATCGAGCTCTACGACCTGGGGATCACGTTCGTGTACGTCGCCCTTCCCTCGGAGGAGGCTGTGGCGGCGCTCGAGCCCGACTACGCGGCGCTCGCTCGGATTCAGGGCTACGTCGGGACGTACTGCTTCGCCGGCTCGGGTACACGTTGGAAGGCGCGCATGTTCGCTCCGGCCGACGGCGTTCCCGAGGATCCGGCCACCGGCTCCGCGGCGGGCCCTCTGGCGTGCCATCTGGCCCGGCACGAACGGATCGGCTGGGGCGAGGAGATCGAGATCTCCCAGGGCGAGGAGATCGGGCGGCCGAGCACGCTCTACGCACGTGCACACGGCTCCGCAGAGGCGATCGAGCGCGTCGAGGTCGGCGGCTCCGCGGTCGTGGTCGCGCGGGGCGAGTTCAGGCTCTAGAGCCTGCGAGGCTCGCGCCGAGCTCACGGACGACGGCGACGAGCTGGTCGGCGTCCTCCGCCCGCGTCCGCCAGTTGACGAAGGCGGGTCGGAAGCAGACCTTGCCAAGGTACTGCGTCGTTCCGACGAAGACGCGGCCGTCGGCGAGCACGACCTCGCCTAGCCGCTTGTTCAGCTCGTTCAGCTCTTCCTCGGGAAACCCGGGCGGGCGGTAGCGAAAAGGCACGATGTTGAGTCGGACGTCGGCCAGCCGCTCCAGGTCGTCAGCCTCGTCGACTGCTTGCGCCACACGCTGTGCGTGGTCGAGGTTTCGCTCCACCAGCTCGCGGTAGCCGCTCCGGCCGTAGGCGCGGAGCGTCGCCCAGACCGCGATCGAGCGCGCGCGGCGCGAGGTCTCGGGCCCCATGAATCCGAAGTTGGGCCGTGCTGGGTCTTCCGCGGGAAGGTACGCGGCGCTTGCGACGAAGGTGTGCGCCAGCGCTGCGGGATTCCGAATGAAGGCGAAGCCGCAGTCGTACGGGACGTTCAGCCATTTGTGGCCGTCTGCGATCACCGAGTCGGCCCGCTCGATGCCGGCTGCTAGCTCCGCCGTCCGTGGGCTCACTCGGGCGAAGAGGCCGAAGGCGCCGTCGACGTGGAGCCAGGCTTCGTGCCGCTCGGCCAGATCGGCGGCCACGTCGATCGGATCGAAATCTCCGGTGTTCACCTCGCCCGCGTTCGCAATCACGATTGCGGGCGCCCCGCCGAGCTCCTCCAGCTCCCGCTCGAGCGCGACGACGTCGAGCCGGCCGGAATCGTCGCGGGCAAGCACTCGTACTGCGTTGCGGCCGACCCCGAGCATCCCGAGCGCCTTGTAGGCGGTCGCGTGCACGTAGCCGCTCGAGAAGACGGGAACAGGGGGAAGCCCGGCCAGCCCGTCGGCGTCCACGTCAGCACCGTGTCGCTCGCCCCACCAGCGGCGAGCGGCTGCGAGTGCCGTGAAGTTCGCCATCGTCGCCCCGGTCGTCAGGACGCCTCCCCAGCCCTCCGGCAGCTCGAAGAGATCGGCGAGCCAGGCAATCGAGATGCGCTCGAGCTCGGCGGAGAGGGGTGACCCGACCCAGGCGAAGCCGCTCTGATCGAGCGTCGAAGTCAGCCAGTCGGCGCCGAGTGCCGCCGGCGTGACGCCGCCGGTGACGAAGTGGAACATGCGAGGGCCGGAGGACGCGACGGAAGCCTCGATCCCCGTCTCGACGAGCTCTTTGAGCGCCGCGAGCGCTCCCTCGCCCTCCTCCGGGAGCGGCCCACCGAGTGAGCGCGCCGCTGTCTCGGACCCGTCCGTGAGCAGCGGGCGCTCGTCCAGGCCTTCGAGGTACCGGCGCGCCTCGGTCGCGACGAGGGAGAGCACCTCGTCTAGCTCGCCGGGATGCACTGCTAGAGCTCCCCCATCCGCCGGCAGACTTCCACGTGGAAGGCAGTCGCGTAGCCGAGGTCGTCCACGTGGATCCGCTCGTCCTTGTTGTGGAACCCGGTCGAGCGCACCTCTTCCGGCGTGTGCCGCGAGGGCCAGAAGCCGTACGCCACGGTGCCGAAGGACTGGCGGAGGTAGTGCGAGTCGGTGAAGCCGACCGAGAGGACGGGAAGCAGGGTCGCGCCAGGGTCACGCTCGTCCAGAAAGCGCTGGCAGAGGTCGTAGAGCGGCGAGTCGATCGAGGCGATGGTGCCCCCGTTGGGCGGCTCCAGGAACTCGAGCTCGTAGGGAAGGTCGTTGCCGAGCGCGAGGCGCAGCTCGGCCTCCAGGTCACTGTCCGTCATGCCCGGAAGGACGCGGCAGTCGCACTCGACGCTGGCCCGGCCGGGCATCACGTTGCGAGCGCTCGAGCCGCGGAGCCGGGTCGGCGCGATCGTGATGCCGAGCAGCGCCGGCAGCTCGTGCGGGAAGCCGGCATGGAGGGCCGACGCGCGCGCGACCGCGTCGTCGACGTTGCCGTCGAAGGGGCCGACCAGGGCCTCGAGCATCGCCCGGGTCTCGGGCAGGATGTGGCGCTCGGTCCGGTGCGCCGCGAGGCGCTCGATCAGCGTTGCGAGCCGGGGAACGGCGTTCGCGCCCGCAGTTGGGATGGAGGCATGGCCGGCCTCGCCCAGCGCCGTGACGAGCACTGGGAGCGTCGCCTTCTCGCCGACCACGATCGGCACGACAACGCGCCCGTCGGCCAGGACCAGCCGCTCGCCGCCGCCCTCGTTCAGGGCGTAGTCGGTGCGCAGGTCAGGCCGCTCACCGACCAGCCAGATCAGGCCGACTTCTTCCGTGCCGTCCTCCTCGTCGGCCTCGGCGATGTAGAGGAGATCGCCGCGCGGCCGGTGGCCCGAGCGCGCCAGCGCCGCCATCGCGACTGCCCTCGTGGCCGTCTCGTTCTTCATGTCGACGGCCCCGCGCCCCCACAGATACCCCTCGTCGTCCACATGCGCCTCGAACGGCGGGTGCTTCCAGTCCTGGGCGTCGGCCGGAACGACGTCGGTGTGGCCGAGCAGGGCCAGGCTCGGTCCTTCGCCCGTGCCGGGGATCCGGGCGATGAGATTGGCGCGCTCGGGGTCGCGCGCGACGAGCTCGCACTCGATGCCGTTCGCCTCCAGGTACTCCTTGAGCACGAGGGCGGCCGGAGTTTCCCGGCCGGGCGGGTTCGACGTATCGACCCGGATCAGGTCGCGGGCAAGGCCGAGCGCTTCGTCCCGAAGTTCACGCTCGACCATCTAATCCCAGGCCACGTCGACGATCTCGGGCAGCTCGACGCCGAGCGCTCGCCAGAAGACGCCGCCGTTGCGGGAGACGTAGAGGCGGTTTCGGGCGCCGTACAGCATGTGATCTGGATTCTCCCCGATGACGACCGCCTTGCCGGTCGCTAGCCCCGACCCGCGCTCGGTCCAGGTCGTCCCGGCGTCGTGCGAGATCATCAGCGGCGGTCGCCGCTCGAGTGCAAGGACGATGGTCGAGCCCACAGCGTCCACGTCCACGAAGTGATCCTTGGCCCAGCCGGGCACGAGGTGGAGGGGCCGCTCGCGCTCGACCGCGTCGCCCACTCTGCGGTCGATCAGCTCGTCCTCGTCGGCGGACTCGCCGATCTCGACGGCGTACACGGCGTCCTCGCAACCGGCCAGGGCGATCACGGCGTCCGCGAGGCCATTGCCGGTCACGCGATCGAGCCGCTCGTGTCAAGAGGTGCCAGCTCGGCGATCCGCTTTGCCGCCCTGGCCAGCGCTTCCTCCGCAAAGAGGAACGGTCTCGCGTTCTCGAGATTTCGGACCGGGCCGTCGAGCTGATCCGACCCGGCCGCGCCGTTCAGGGCGTAGCGGAGCGGGATCTCGTGGCAGACGATGAGCACGTGTTCGTGGGGAGCCGCCAGCACCCGCGCGAATCCGGCGGCGTAGCGACGGGCTGCATCGTTCATGCTCTCGCCGCTCGGAAAGGGGTCATCGCGTGTGTGCGCCCGCTTCCAGGTGCGGTAGGCCTCGATCGCCTTGCCCTCGAGCTCGCCCACGTCGATGTCGTCGAGCAGAGGCTCCTCGTGGAACGGGACGTCCCGCCCCGCGAGCGCAATCTCGGCAGTCTCTTTGGTGCGCATGAAGCGCGTGTGGAAGCACGCGTCGAGCGGGATGTTCGCGACCTGGAGCCCGAGGTGAGCCGCCTCCTCAATGCCGCGCGCGGTCAGTTTCACCGGAACCGAAGGGTCGCCGTTCACGAGCGAGAGCTCGTTCAGCATCGACTCGGCATGGCGGGCGATGACGAAGAGACGCATTGGCTCGAATCAGATCACGAAATGCTCTTGGCGAACCTCGCCGCGAGCGAACCGCTCCAGTGAGAAGGGAGAGAGGTCGAGGCTTGGCTCGCGCCCGGTGACGAGCTCCGCCAGGTGCTCGCCGACTGCCGGGGCCTGCTGGAACCCGTGCCCGGAGAAGCCGGTCGCGTAGAGGAAGCCCTGCGGGTCGGCAGCCGCTCCGACGATGGCGTTGTGGTCGGGGCTCATTTCATAGAACCCCGACCAGGACGTCTGCACCGGCAGCTCGACGAGGAGCGGCAGCCGGCGCATTGCGTGCTCGGCGATGGCCTCGAGTGCCTCCTCCCGGCCCCCGAACACCAGGCCCGGGCCTTCGCTGTGGAAGTAGAAGCCCGTCGAGAAGTCGACCGTCAGCGGCAGGCTCCGTGGGAGGCCGCCCGAGTCGGGCGTGTAGTGCATGAACCGCCGCTCGCCGTGGACCGGGAGGTCGACGCCGGCCAGCGCAGCAACCTCCCCCGACCACGCTCCGGCCGCGCACACGATCGTCCCCGTGGCGATCCGCCCACCGGCCGTTGCCACGCCCGTGACCCGTCCGCCCTCCACGTCGATCCCGGTCGCGGGCTCTCCCTGCCGGATCCGGGCTCCGCCGCGGCGGGCCGCGGCCGCGTATCCCTGGACGACCGCTTCCGGGGTCGCGTAGCCGTCGATCGGGCAAAAGGTCGCGGCGAGGAGATCGGAAGTCTCGAGCCCAGGGACGATCTCGGCCGCCTCGCTGCCGGGGATCTCCCGGGACGGAACCCCGAGAGAGTGCTGGAGCTCCAGGGCGGCGCGGAACTGGCCTGCGTCCTCCTCGTTGTCGAGCAGGAAGAGGTAGCCCGCCTGCTGGAAGTCGATCTCCGCGCCGACGAGCTCGGCGAACGCGGCGAACTCGTCGATCGACCTGAGCGCGATGCGCACGTTCAGCTCGTCCGCGAACTGGGCCCGGATGCCTCCGGCCGACTTGCTCGTCGAGCCCGAGGCGAGCTCGTCCCGCTCGAGGAGGACGATGTCCGTTACGCCGAGGGCGGTGAGGTGGTAGGCGACGCTCGCGCCCATGACTCCGCCGCCGACGATCACGACCTCTGCCGACTCGTCCACGGGCAGAATCTAGACGTGCCGATCGAAGTAAGCGACCCGGCTCCTCGTTTTGCGCTCCCCGACACCGATGGGAATCTCGTCGGGCCTGCCGACTTCGCGGGCCGGCCTGTCCTCTTCGTCTTCGCGCGGCACCTGTACTGACTCGTCTGCCAGAGGCACCTGGTCGAGGTGCAGAAGGAGCTCGCGGACCGCGAGGAGCTGGACGTCGTGATCGTCTCGCCCGCGGAGCCGGAGCCGCTCGAACGGGTCGGCCGGGAGCTCGGGCTGACCGTGCCGCTCCTCTCGGATCCGACGTGGAGCACGTACCGCGCCTTCGGGTTCGGCCGCGCCGGCGCCAGGACGCTTCTCCTCTCGCCGCGCTCGTGGTGGGCCGGGTTCCGGGCGGTCCTGAAAGGGCGCCTGCCGCGCAGGCCGACCGAGGACTACGCCGAGCTGGGCGGTGACGTCCTCCTGGCACCGGACGGGCGTGTTGCCTGGATCCACCGCAGTCGAAGCGCGGCCGATCGCCCTCGGCCTGCAGAGGTGCTCAGCAAGCTCCGCGGGCCAGGGTTTCGCGCCGCCGAGGACGGGTAGGCGGTCGGCGAACAAAGCGAGCGGCTCGCCGCTTCGCCCACGGGCTACGAGCAGCAGCCCGTCGCAGAGCGGCCGGGGGTGGGGCTCCCCGGCCGCTTGGCGTTGTTAGGCTCGCGCTCGTGCTGCGTCCGTTCGACATCGACGGTGCCAGAGAGCGTCTCGGGGCGAGCGGCGGCTACGAGATCGTGCACGAGTCGCCGGGCCTCGAGATCGGGGTCTACGTCCTGGTCGCGCCCGAGCCCGACCGCCAGCAGCCCCACGAGGACGACGAGGTGTACTACGTGCTCGAGGGGCGAGGAACGCTCGACGTGGAAGGCGAGACGGTGGAGCTCGAGGAGGGACACGCCGTGTTCGTACCCGCGCACGCGGAGCACAGGTTCAGCTCCTACGAGCTGCTCAGCCTGCTCGTCGTCTTCGAGCGCAAGCGCCAGTAAGCCCGTCGATGCGGGTCTTCCTCACAGGGGCGACCGGGTTCCTCGGACGTCATCTGGTCCCGTTGCTTCTCGAGCGCGGCGATGCGCTTCGCGCTCTGGTGCGCCCTGGGACGGATGCGAGCGCGCTCGAGGCGATGGGCGTCGAGATTTTCCGCGGGGAGCTCGCCACGGACGACGTCCGCCCGGCGGCGGCCGGCTGTGAGCTCGCCTTCAACCTGGCCGGCCGAGTCTCCCACGAGCCGAAGGATCTGCCGCTCCTGCGCGAGGCGAACGTGGACGGCCCCGTGAGCGTCCTGAAGGGGATCGAGCCTGGCGCACGGCTCGTGCACGTCTCGAGTGTCGCGGCGGTCGGCCCGGCGCCCGCTCCTGACCGGCCCGCGGACGAGACGCAGGCGTTTCCTCCCGGGGCTGCGAGCTTTCCGTACGCGGCGACCAAGCGGGCCGGCGAGAAGCTCCTCCTCGAGGCGGAAGCAGACGTCGTGGTCGCGAACCCCGGCTTCCTGCTCGGCCCCGGCGACGTGTACCGCATCTCGACCTGGCACGTGGAGCGCTACCTGCGCGGGCTCATGCGAGTCCACACGCCCGGCGGGCTTTCGAACGTCGACGCCCGTGACGTCGCGAGCGGTCTCGTGGCGCTGGCCGAGCGCGGGCGAAGCGGCGAGCGCTACATCCTGACGAGCCGCGAGGGCAACCTGAGCCATGAAGAGCTGTTCCGCCGAGTCGGGGACGTGACCGGAGTCCGAAGACGGATGATCGGCCTCCCGCCGCGCGTCGCAGTCCTGAGCGCGACCGCTGTGCCGTGGCCGGTCCGGCCGGGCGAGGTCCGGGCCGCCGCGAACTGGTGGTTCTACGACCCGGCCAAGGCCGAGCGCGAGCTCGGGTTCACCGTCCGGCCGCTCGACGAGACGCTGGCGGCGACGGCGGCCCAGTACCTGAGCAACGGCAGGTCGGGCACGTCCGGCGGGTAGCGCCTCTACGACATCGGGATCTGGCGCAGCACCTTCGGCTCGATCCGGTCGAGGATCTCGGGCAGGCTCTCCCCGGTTGCCGTGATGCCGTGGTTCCGCAGGCCGATGACCGCGTGCGACGGGTCCGGCTCGAGTGCCAGGAGATCGGCGACGCTCGTCGCCAGCTCGGCCGTCCCGCACGGGTAGTTCACGTCGGTGGCCGCGATCCCCTCGACCCAGGCGTGCACGTGGAGGATCGCTCCGACGTCGGGATGGGCCTGGTAGATCATCCAGTGCTCGATCGCGTCCACCGACACCCGCCGCGGCTCGACGTTCGGAGGCACGCTCAGGATCATCTTGTTGTCGACCGGGTCGTAGCCCGAGACGAGCAGGATGTCCCGTCCCGGGATGTCGAGCTTCGTCTTGTCGACGCCGCTTGCGCTCATCCAGAAGCGCGTGTCGTCCTTCCGGGCCGACAGGTTTCCGTAGGAGAGACCGCCGATGCCGTAGAGGCGCTTGACGTGCCGGAGATCCTGCTGATCGAGAAGCTCCTCGATCGGGAAGGGCGCCGGCAGGAGGTCGAGGTCGCCCATTCTGACGCCGGCCTCGCGGATCGTCTCCGTGATCTCGTCCCCGTCCCACAGCTCCTCCTCGAGGTCTGTGCGGAAGTCGTTCTCGATCACGAGCTTCGACTCGGCGAGGGGAATGAGTCGCTCCACGACCCCCTCCGCGAGCGACGACGAGCCGTTCGTCGCCTCGACGCCGTAGTGGCCGCGCTCCATGGTCGTGAACCAGACGCCGCGGTCGGGGACGAAGCAGAGGACAATGTTCGCGAGCGCCCGCACAAGAAGCGGGTAGTTCGTCTTCAGGATGTCCTCAGGAACCTCGGGCTGCTCGTGGATCGCGGCGGCGAACGTGCCGCGCGACCGGCGGCGGAAGGGCTTCGGCTCTTTCGAGTCGATGAAGTTCAGGACGAGGTCGGCCTCGGTCGGGTCGTCGACGCGGTCGTAACCGCGGCGGTCGAGCGCCGTCGCAAGATCGTCTGCGAAGCGCTCGAACGACTGCGAGGTGGGCGTGCCTGCGAAGGAATAGTTCATCGGGCGAGAACCGCAGGGAGTGTAACGGGCGCCTACGGGCCCGGCGACGGGCGATCAGGCCGGCGGGGGCGGTCCGCCGAGCCCGAACGGGCTTCCTTCCGAGTCCCGGCAGATCGCCCAGCTCTTCCCCGGATGGATGACGGAGCCTCCGAGCTCCACGACCCGCTCGAGCGCAGCCGCCAGGTCGGGCACGCCGAAGTAGGGGAGCGACACCGTGTCCCCGGGGCCCCGGCCTCGGGGGTGAACCCCGAGCTCGGTGCCACCCGTATGCGTCTGGCGCCCGACGCCCTCTCCCTCCACGCGCTCTTCGAGGCTGACGCCGAGCACGCCCTCCCAGAAGCGGACCGCGCGTTCCGGTTCGTCTGCAGGAATGACCGGACACTCGCCGGCTCTAGGCCTATGAGCGTGTGGAGGGGGTGTGGGGGAACCGGGAGGTTCCTCCACGTTGGACTGTAAGAAGGGGGCTCGCGGGTCCCCCGAGCCGAGGCGAGGACGGTCAAGCTGGTCTCCTGCGGCGGCGGAACCAGTCCGCTCCCCGGGCCGTCCAGGTGGGGCGCGCAGGGTCGAAGTGCCCGGCGACGGCGCGGCGATACGGCCCGGAGACGCGGCGCGCATATGCGGCATAGCCCTCCCGCCGGAGCGGCTGCCAATCCTCCCAGTACGGAAGGACCAGGTGCTTTCGTGAAACGCTCCGGGCGCCGGTGAGGAAGGCAAGGCCGATGCGAGCGGACACCTCGAGCAGCGGCCGCTGCTCGGCCACTGCGGTTCGGCGGAGGGCGTCGAAGACGCGCGCCAGCTCGGCCGGAGTAGGCAGGCTCGCGGCGTCGGCTCGGAGCTCCTTGAACGACGTGCGGAGACCTTCGAGCTCGACCGGCGGGATGTCTATGAGCCCCGCGGTCCGGCCCGAGCCGCGCTCCAGCGCCTCGAGGAGCTCGTCGACCGAGCTCACGTCCAGGTCGTCGCCCACGAGGCGAGCCCGCTGAAGCTCCTCGACGAGCGCTCCGAGGTAGACGCGGGAGCCGCGCAGCACGTCCGAGGCGCCGGCCAGGAGCCACAGTGGCGAGAAGCCGAACGCTGCGATCGAGCCGAGCTCGACGACGTTCCCGGCCCCTTTTCGGACTGCGATCTTCCCGACGTCGTCGCCTCGCGCGGTCGGAGCCCCTTCCACGCCCCCGACCAGCTCGACCGTGATCCGAAGCAGGTTGGCCGCGGTCGCCTCGTAGAGCTTCGAGCGGCGTACGAGCCGGGGCAGGACGAGCGCGCCGGTTTCGTGGATCGAGCCACCGAGCAGGGCGGCGCCGGCGCGGAAGACCCGCTCCGGGAGCGAGACGAGGAAGGTGCGGGAGGTTCTTTGGCTCACCATTGGTCCCGATGCTAGCCGGGAACGTCGGGCCCGCTTAATCGGGCGTTAACGCTGCTCAATGCTCGGTTAAGCACGTGACGGCTATAACCACCGCCATGAAATCCTTTCTCGCTCTCGTAGCCGCGGCATTCCTCGGTGGCGGCGCCGCGCTCGGCGTCGGAACGGCCATCTGGGACGAAGGCGGCACCACCACCGTCATCAACTCTCCCGCCGCGTCGGACTCTTCTCTGGCCTCCCAGACCGAAACCGGCAGCTCGGACACGAGCGCGAACATCGCGGGTCGTATCTACAAGGAAGCTGCTCCCGGTGTCGTCCAGGTGACCTCGAACGTGGTTTCCGAGAACCCGGTCCTCGGCGAGCCCCAGCAGGGGCAGTCGCTCGGCTCCGGCTTCGTGATCGACAAGGCCGGACACATCCTCACGAACTTCCACGTCGTCGACGGCGCCAAGGAAGTCTTCGTCAACTTCTCCGGCGAGGACAAGTACAAGGCCACAATCGTCGGCACCGATCCGTCGACGGACGTCGCCGTCCTCCAGATCGATGCGACTTCCCGCGCGCTCAAGCCTCTTCCGCTCGGAAATTCCGACACGATCCAGGTCGGCGCGCCGGTCGTTGCGATCGGAAACCCGTTCGGCCTCGACCGCACGGTGACCGCCGGGATCGTGAGTGCACTTCAGCGTGAAGTCCGCGCTCCCAACGGCTTCACGATCGACAAGGTGATCCAGACCGACGCTGCAATCAACCCGGGCAACTCCGGCGGGCCGCTCCTCGACGCCGACGGAAAGGTGATCGGCATCAACTCGCAGATCGAGACCGGCGGGAGCGGAAACGGCAATGTCGGCATCGGCTTCGCCGTCCCGATCAACACCGTGCGCGAGGTGGCCTCCGAGATCATGAAAACCGGCAAGGCCGAGCACGCGTATCTCGGGGTCAAGATGCAGACGATCGACGAGACGCTCGCCAGTTCTGCTCGCCTCCCGGCTCAGCAGGGCGTCATCCTGACCACGGTGCAGCCCGGCAGCCCGGCCGCCGAGGCGGGTCTGAAGGGCGGCACCCGGTCCGTGGTCATCGACGGCACCACCTACACGGTCGGCGGAGACGTGATCACGAAGGCCGACGGGCGCCAGGTCGAGTCGGCCGACGAGCTCCGCGAGATCGTCACCTCGAAGGATCCAGGCGACAAGTTGACGCTCGAAGTCCATCGTGACGGCTCGACGGAGACCGTCACCGTAACGCTTGGCTCCCAGCCGCCCAACGCGAGCTAGGTAGCCACGGGCCCCCTCCCCTCGGGGCCCGAACCTTCCGGCGAGCCGGACGCGAGCCGGCTCGACGGAAGCATAGGTCGGGGGCCCGTCTCGCCTGCCCGGGCCTCCGACCTTCTCTCTCTCCCCGCCGGATCGCCCTCCTAGACTAAGGAGCGTGATCCCGCACGCCTTCGGCCGTTCGTCGCCGTGGTCGGTGGGCGTCGAGGAGGAGCTCTTCGTCGTCGACGCGGCGACTCTCGCGCCGGTGCCGGTGCCGCCCGAGGCGCTCGACGGGCACCGGTTGAAACCGGAGCTCTTCGCCGCCGTGCTCGAGCTGAACACGGAGCCGTGCGCCACCGTCGCCGCGGCGGCGGCTGAGCTCGAGCACCTGCGCCGTGAGGCACGGCGGCGCGCGGGTGAGGCCGGATTCGCCGTCGCCGCCTGCGCGACCTGGCCCACGGCGCGTCCGGAGGAGCAGGAGATCACGTCCGACGAGGGCTATCTCCGGTTCGTGGAGTACGCGGGGCCGACGGCTCGCCGTCAGCTTTGCTCGGGGCTGCATGTCCACGTGGGCGTGGCGAGCCCCGAAGCGTGCATGACCGCGCTCGAGGCCGTGCTTCCGTGGCTCCCGCTCGTCCTCGCCCTCTCGGCGAATTCGCCCTACGTCGCCTCGGAGGAGACCGGGCTTGCCTCGACGCGGGCGGAGATCCTGAGCCTCCTTCCGCGCGCGGGTGCGCCTCCCGTCTTCGAGAGCTACGAAGCCTGGGCGAGCTTCGCCGAGACGCTCGTCCGGCTCGAGCTTGCGGACCAGATCACGCGCATCTGGTGGGACGTCCGCCCGCATCCGCATTTCGGCACGCTCGAGCTCCGCATGCCGGACCAGCCGACCCGGCTCGAGGTCACGGTGGCGTTTGCCGCGCTCCTGCAGGCGCTCGTCGCGGGAGCACCACCCGGCCCTGCGGCACACAGGGGGTTCTACGCCCAGAACCGGTGGGCAGCCCTTCGCTTCGGACGCGACGCTCGTCTCGTCCACCCGGACGGCGGCCGCCTCTGCACGGTGGAGGAGCTCTTCGACGAGCTGACAGCCCGCCTGGCGCCCACGTTCGACGAGCTCGGGACGGCCGCGCTCGTCGAGCCGCTACGCAGTCTCGACCAGGCCGGGGCTCAGCTCGAGCTTGGACGCCGCGACGGCCTCGAAGCCCTGTGCCGCAGCCTCGTCGACCTCACGTAACCTCACACCCATGGCCGTCCAGTCGGAGACCCTGCAGGTGACCGGCATCCGGTGTGAGCGCTGTGTCATGCGCCTCGGCGCCGTCCTCGAGCCCGTGCAGGGAATCGAGTCCGCCAACGCCACCCTCATGGGCGAGGTGACCCTCGCGTGGGACGACGAGCGCGTCGGCCGCGAGGAGATCATCGCCACGATGACGGGCGCGGGCTTCCGCCCGCTGGAATAACGGAATGATGCGCCTCAACGTGGCGTTTGAGCTTGTAGTGTCGGCGTATGAGCGAGACCCACTCGGAGGAAGATCCGCGCCGCCTGGCGGAGGAGGCGCGCGATCGCGTGCGCTTCGAGGAGGAGGCACTCGAGCTGGCGGATCAGATGTACCGGGTCGCCCGGCGCCTCGTCGGCTCGCGGGAGGAGGCCGAGGATCTGGTGCAGGACACCTACGCGCGCGCCTTCCGGAGCTGGCGCTCTTTCAGGCCGGGGACGAACCTCCGGGCCTGGCTCTTCCGGATCCTCACGAACCTGAACATCGATCGGGGTCGCCGCGAGCAGCGCACCCCGGACACGCAGCCGATCGAGGAGAGCGACTACTACCTCTACAACCGGCTCGAGGAGAACGGTGCCGCGGAGGACGTGGACGAGGTCGTGGAGCGCCTCTCTCAGGATTCGATCGTGCAGGCACTGTCCGCCGTCCCCCACAATTTCCGTGACGTGATCGTTCTCGTGGACATCGGCGACTTCAGCTACCAGGACGCGGCCCAGATCCTGGACATTCCGGTCGGCACCGTGATGTCACGCCTCCATCGCGGGCGGCGCCTCCTGAAGCAGGAGCTCGCCGAGTCGACAGTTGGAGATCCCGCATGATGGATCCGTGCGCCAAGTGCGAGGAGGTACTGCAGCCGTTCCTCGACCGCGACCTGACCGAGCTGGAGCGGCTCGAGGCAGAGGCGCACCTCTCCATGTGCGAGTACTGCGGGAAGCGGTATCGGTTCGAGGCGTCGCTGCGGCGCTACGTCCGCGAAGCCACGGTCGAGACGATGCCTCCGGAACTGAAGCAGCGGCTCGCTGCGCTCCGCCAGCCGCTGATCTAGCCGCCCGCGCGCTCCACGCCTGTCGGATCTGGCAGTCGGCTGGAACGCCGCCGTCCCTGAGGCGGCCTAGGTTCCCCGCGCGAGGTCGGAGCCGACGATCACGACGAGACGGTTCCGGTCGCCCCCGGACGGGAGCGCCGTTACGCCGACACCGAGCTGGCCGGCGAGCCGCTGCGCGATCTCGGCGGCGCCCGGCGGGTAGTAGACGCGTGTGACGAGATAGTCGGTGCGCTTGGCGTTCTTGACCGTGCCGATGCGATAGGCGAGCGGGCCGCCGACCTCGTTGGCGACCTTGGTGGCGGCGTTCGGGATCCCGGTTCCGTTGTAGACGTCGACGCGAATCTGCCAGGGCGGGGGGAGCTTCGCGGGTGTCGCCGCCGGACCGCCGGCAGTCGGGGCGATCCGGTAGGGGAGGAGGCCCGGGTTGACGGCGAAGACGAAGAGGGTTGCGACGACCAGGGACAGCGTGGCGACGATGACCCAGCGCTTGAAGTTCCACCGGGCCCGGGTCGGCACCGGCAGGCCGGCGAGCTCTCGCGCCTCGCGCTCGGAGACTCCGAGGGACGTGGCGTAGACGAGGGTCGTGGCGAGCGCCTCGTCGACCGAGGGAAAGCGGTAGATCCGGTTCTCCTCGAGCGCCTTGACGTCGTCCACCTCGAGGCGCGCGCGGGCAGCCGCCTCCTCGAGCGTGAGGTGGCGCTTCTTCCGAACTGTTCCGAGCGGGGACGTGATCTCCATTGCAACCCTCAGGATTCTGCGGCCGGGTGCTCCGACCTTCCGAATAGGTCATCGGCACGATCCACGTCTCCTGGAGACCCGAGATCGTCGCAGGGCACGAGCACCGGTTCGAGGGCACGGGCACCCTCGTCCGGAACCTCGCCCCAGACCTCCCGGGCGAGGAGCACCGGATGGCCTCGCTCGCCGTCGTAGGAAGCGGCGAGGAGCGTGCCGGCGCCCGCCCGCCAGGCGGCGATCACGCGGTCGATTGCCCGTGGCTCGAGGGTCGGCCCGTCCGCCAGGCAGACGACCGCGGCGTCGGCCGAGGCGGGAAGTGCCGCGAGACCGCAACGGAGCGATGCCCCCGCCCCGCGCTCCCAGTCGGGGCACTCGACGATCCGAGCGCCTTCCGCCTCGAGGGAATACGCGCCGGCGACGACGACGATCTCGTCGACCGCGCTCGCCCGCACGCGCTCGAGCACGCCCGGGAGGAAGAGGCGCTGCTTCGGGGCGCCGAAGCGCGAGGCCGCGCCGGCCGCCAGCACCACCGCGGCGATCACGGAAGCTGGTCGAGCGCGCGCCGGACCAGGGCCCGCGCGATCTCGAGCTTGTACTCGTTACCCGGCAGAGGCGTCGCTCCGTCCAGGTCGTCGGGCGAGTCGAGCGCCCAGGGGATCGGCGCGACACCGGCGAGCGCGAGCCGCGTCCCGCCGGGGAAGCGGGCGGCCGCGACCCCGACGAGCGCAAACGAGAACCTGCGGCGGTCCATCGCCTTCAGGTAGACGCTCGCATCCGGCTCCGGCACATGGAGCGCGAGGATGAGCTCGCCCGGCTGGAGCGTCGTCAGGTTCCGGTCGTCGTCCGTCGGCAGCCGGTAGAGCTCGCCGAGCGGAAAGCGCCGCGCCGTCGTCTCCACCTCCGCGCCGAGCGCCAGGAGCGCCGCCGCCGGGTCGGACGGATGGGCGGAGGCGCAGGGCTCGTTCGCGAAGATCGCGTGCTCGCGGTGCTCCCCTTCGCGTGCGTGGCAGTGGTCGCCCCCGCGGAGATAGCAGGGGAAAGCGAGGCGCCAGTACCAGCAGCGGGTCGCCTGGAGGAGGTTGCCCCCGATCGTCCCCATGTTCCGAAGCTGGGGAGAGGCGGCGAGGCGGCAGGCCTCGCGGAGAGCGGCCGGCACCGCCTCCGAGCTCTCGAGCTCCGAGAGGGTCGTGCCCGCGCCGATTCGCTCGCCCTCGATCCCCCGCGGCAGAAGTCCCCGGACGTCCACCAGTGCATCGGTCGGGACCAGCCGGTCCCGCACGAGCTGGACGAGGTCGGTGCCGCCTGCCAGCGGGCGAGCTCCGTTCCCGAGCGCTCCGGCGGCCTCGTCGAGGCTAGCGGGCCTGGCCAGCGAGGGATCGCTCGCGCTCACGCGCCTCCTTCAGCGCCCGGAGCATCTCCTCCCGGGTGATCGGGAGAGATCTGACGTTCGCGCCGGTCGCGTCGCGGATCGCGTTGGCGATCGCGGCCGCGGTCGGGACGATCGGCGGCTCGCCGAGCCCCTTCGCCCCCAGGCTCGTCAGGTGGGGATCCGGGATGTCGAGGAGCTCCGTGACGATCTCCGGGACGTCCGCGATCGTGGGCAGCTTGTAGGCGTCCAGCGACTGCGTCAGGACGGCGCCGGACGCGGGGTCGAGCAGCCGTTGCTCCGAGAGGGTGTGCCCGAGGCCCTGGATGATGCCGCCCTCGACCTGGCTCGACGCGCCGAGCGGGTTGATGACGCGCCCGACGTCGTGGATGGCGGCGACCCGGTCGACCCGCACCTCGCCGGTCTCGACGTCGACCGCGACCTCGGCGACCTGGATCCCGAAGGTGAGGATGCGCATCCCGGCAGGGTTCGGGCCGCGCGACCCCTTCCCGAGGATCTGGCCGTCCTCGAGCAGGCCGGTGACCTCCTCGAGCGGCCACGAGCCGCCGTCCGCGGAGAGCACGTTGCCGTTCTCGAGCCGCAGCACCCGCTCCTCGACCTGGTAGCGCTGCGCCGCGATCTCGAGCACCTGGCGAGCCGCGTCCGCAGCCGCCGCGCGCACCGCCGGGCCCATGCTCGGGGTCGTGGAGGAGCCGGCCGAGTAGGTGGCGTACGGGCCGCGGTCGGAGTCGCCGAAGGAGATCTCGACCCGGTCGAACGGGAGGCCGAGCTCCTCGGCCGCGATCTGGGCGAGCGCCGTCGACGTGCCGGTGCCGATGTCCTGGTGGCCCGTGATCACGTGCGCGCGGCCGTCGGCGCCCATCCGCACCCAGGCGTAGGAGGGTGGGCCGCCGCCGCCGTACCAGATCTGGCTGGCCAGGCCGACGCCGTGCTTCCAGGCTCCGTCCGAGCGCGCCCGGACCTCGTCGCGGCGGGCCCAGTGCGCATCGGCGCGCCGGTAGCACTCGAGCAGGTTCTTGGAGGAGAACGGGCGGCCGTCGACGAGATCCGAGTCGGCATGGTTCTTCCGCCTGAGCTCGAGCGGGTCGAGGTCGAGCTTCGCCGCCAGCTCGTCGAGGAGGCATTCGAGGCCGAAGGTGCCCTCGACGAAGCCGGGGGCGCGAAAGGCGTCGTTCGGGCCCGTGTTGATCTTGGCGCCGGCCTCGTCGGTGCGGACGTTCGGGCAGGCGTAGAGCATCTGCATCGGGCCGGCCGTGGACGACTTCCAGCCCTCCCACCCGACCGCCATCACGTAGTCGCCGCCGAGCGCGGTCAGAGTGCCGTCCGAGCGGGCGCCGGCGACGAGTCGCTGGATCGTCGCGTGCCGGTTGCCCGTTGCCTGGTTCTCCTCCCGCCGCGTGAGCGCGCAGCGGACCGGCCGGCCGGTCACGCGCGCCAGCTCGGCGGCGAGGAATCCATGGTCGCCCACGTCCGTCTTGGCGCCGAAGCCGCCGCCCATGTAGCGGCAGACGACCCGGACCCTGTCGGCGGGGATGTCGAAGTGGGCCGCGAGCTTGTCGCGGATGTTCCAGATCCACTGGGTCGAGGCGTAGACGGTCAGCCGCCCGCCCTCCCACTCGCAGACGGTCTGGTGCGTCTCGAGCGCGTTGTGGAGGACCGTCTGGGTCCGGAACTCGGCCTCGACGACCGCGTCGGCCTCGGCCAGCCCCTGCTCCAGGTCGCCCCGCTCGTAGTGCGTGGTCTCGTCGATCAGGGAGCCGCGCCGCACGGCCTCGTCGGGATCGAGGAGCGGCTCGACGACGTCCCACTCGACGTCGACGAGCTCGAGCGCGGCGCTTGCCTGCGCGAACGTGTCCGCCGCGACCGCGGCCACGGCCGCGCCCGGATACCCCGGTTCGCCCGTGAGGGAGTCGCTGTCGTCCGGGCCGAGCGCCGCCCGGACGCCCGGGGCGGCGAGGGCAGGCGCCAGGTCGAGGCGGCGCACGCGGGCCGAGGCGTGCGGGCTTCGCAGGACGGCCGTGTGGAGCATGCCGGGGAGCTGGACGTCGGCCGTATAGCGAGCTTCTCCACGGGCGCGCGCGAGGCCCGTCACCCGCTCGGCGGGGCGGCCGACCGTCTCGCGAGGCCCGGCGGGCCACTGCTCGAGGTCGTCCTCCTCGACCACGACCCACTGCTCGGTGTAGCGCCCCTCGACTTCCTTCTCGGTCCGGATCAGCCGCGCCAGGAGAGAATCGCCTCCTCGATCTTCGGGTAGGTGCCGCAGCGGCAGAGGTTCCCGGCCATGCGGTGGCGAATCGCCTCGCGCGTCGGCTCGGGGCTCTCCGCGACGAGCGCGGAGGCGGAGACGATCTGACCCGGCGTGCAGAACCCGCACTGGAGGGCGTCGGCCCGCACGAACGAGTCGACGAGCGGATGGTCGCGGAGGCCCTCGATCGTCGTCACCTCGCGCTCGCCGACCGTCTCCGCGAGCGTGATGCAGGAGAGAACTGGCTCGCCGTCGAGGAGCACCGTGCAGGCGCCGCAATGGCCTTCCCCGCAGCCGATCTTCGTGCCCGTCAGGCCCAGGTCCTCCCGCAGGACCTCGGCGAGCGACCGCAGGCCGGCCGGGCCGAGCGCGTGCGCCTGGCCGTTCACCTGGAGCTCAGGCACCCGCGGCGACCGCCTCGATGTCTGCGAGGTGGACGAGCCGGAAGGTGAGCCTCGCGCAGCGCCTGCGCTCCTCCTCGGTCTCGCTCTCGACGGACGTTCGCCAGAGATCGCGGGCACAGGCGAGGAGCTCGGCGATCCGGGCCCGCTCCGCGTCGTAGCCGTCCCGCTCGGCGCAGGCGTTCAGCGCCAGCCCGAGGACGCCGATCGTGTCCGGCTGGCTCGTCCACAGGAGCGGTGTCGCCATCGAGAGGTAGCTGTGGATCCGGGCGAAGGTCATCGGCTGCTCGAACGTCCGCGCGCCGATCGGCGTCGTGGGCTCGACCGGCGGCTCGCCGTTCGCGATCCGGCGCGCGGTGCGGCCCAGGAGGTCCCGGAGCTTCTCCTCGTCGAACCCGGCCTTCAGCGCCGCCCGGATCGTGTTCGTCAGCGAGCTCGGCTGCTGGCCGTACGGAAAGTCGGAGGCGTAGAGGAGCTGCTCGGCCGGAATCCTGCTGTACGAGTCGAGCAGGTCGATCGGGCTCCAGACGGACGTGTCGAAGAAGACGCCCGCGCGCCCGGCGAATGCCTCGGAGAGAGCGGCGAGATCGGCGATGCCGCAGTGGGCGATGATCAGCTGGGCGTCAGGGTTCGCCTCGACGAGCCGCCGGAGCTCGGCCGCGATCGGAGGCAGCCCGCGCCCGCCGTGGATCAGGATCGGGACGCGCCGCTCCGCCGCCAGCCGGAAGACGGGTGCGAGCCGCTCGTCGTTCAGGAGGAACTTCTGGGCCCGCGGGTGCAGCTTGATCCCCCGCGCGCCGCGGTCGAGGCAGCGCTCGGCCTCCGGGATCGGGTCCTCCGAGAGGTCGAGCCGGACGAACGGGATCAGGAGCCCGCCCGAGCGCTCCGCCGCCTCGAGCGTCCGGTCGTTCGCGGCCCGGAACGCGGGATGCCGGTCGGGCTCGTCCAGGCAGAAGGCGAACGCGCCCGTGACCGAGTAGCGCTCGAGGAAGGCGACCAGCTCGTCGAGCGGGGCCGCGAACCCGTCGATGTCGTTCCCGACGTGGACGTGCGCGTCGAAGAGCTCGGTGCCCTCGGGGATGAGCCTGCGCACCGCTTCCTCGTACGTCGCGACGAGTGCGAGTGCCCGCTCGAAGACGCTCTCCACGAAGGATGAGCCTACCCGAGCCCGCCTCTTACGAAGCGGGCCCGGGAGACTCGTCAGTGCCTGCTAGGTGGCGGCGACGTCGACGACGAACTCGTCGTTCAGGTAATCGTCGATCGGGTTCCCCGAGCAGGAGAAGATCGTGCCCTGGTTGCAGACGAACCGGTTGCCGGCATTCGTGACCACGACGACGATCTTGCTCACGCCGGCGTCGAACGGCGTGATCAGAAGTTGCCCGTCCCCGTTTGCGTTCAGGGCGATGGGAATCGGGGTCACGGCGCCGGTCGCGGCGAACTGGACCGCGGTCGCCGCCCCGACGCCCGACGGGAAGTTGATCGTGACGGTCAGGAAATTCGGCGGAGTAGGTCGTGCCGCGGGTGAAGACGAGGTAGTCGTTCGAGAGGTGGAGCGAGTCGAGGCCCCACGTGACTCCCTCGGTCGCGTCCAGGTCCGAATGCTGGTGCCGTCCCGGCCGGGAATCGCTCCCGCGGTCGGGTAGCGGACGCCTTCCGTGTAGAACGACGCCGGAGCGGCGTTCCAGCTGCCGAACTGGGCGAGCATTGCGTTCAGCGAGGTGCCGCGGGCCACCAGGATGGCCGCGATCGACTTGAAGCCGTAGTTCGCCTTTCCGACCGACTTGACCCAGATCTGCTTGATGATCGCGTCGTTGTGGCGCTCGGTCAGGAACCGGTACCAGATCCACGTGCCGTACTGGGTGGACTGCCTGCCGGCGTCGAGCGAGATCCACGGACCGCGCGATGCGTTGTTGACGGGATCCATCGGGCTTCCCCGCAGGAGGTACTGGACGTTGTCGTTGACGCCGGTGAAGACCTCGTCCTCCATCCAGGTCGCGGTGCCCTCCATGAACGCCCGGTCCTCGAAGATGTCGTAGGCGAACTGGATCGCGTGGAAGAACTCGTGCGCCGCGGTCACCTTCAGGGCCGCGAGCCCGTTGGCACCGCTCGTGAACTCGGCGCGCCTGAAGTCGTTGTCGAAGACGCAGTAGGCCGAGGTCTGGCGATGCGTGTTCCTGTTGGTCAGAGGGTCGTCGGTCGTGCAGTACCCGTAGAGCCCGACGTTGCCGATGTTCGCGATGAAGATGTCGATGCGCCCGTTCGGGTTGCCTCCGTGGTGCGGGCCGGACCTGAAGTCGCTGCGAGGCTTCTTGTAGCCCATCGACCCGATCTCCTTCGCCCAGACCGTGTTCATCGTCCTGACGGCCTTGTCGACGTAGTCGGGCCTGCGGTTGTGGTTCCGGTCGACGAGCGAGGGCCGCTCGGAGCCGGTCGTCACCCAGTGGATGCAGAACCTGGTCGTGCAGACGCGCTTGCGGTTGGCCCTCGGGACGTTTCGGTAGCCCGCGGGGCCCTCACTGGCGCCGTCCGACGGCCGCGCGAACAGTCTCATCGCCAGGCGCCGGTCGCTGCTCGAGAGCGAGCTGAAACTGGCCCTGAGATCGCGGAGCGCCATCGTCGCGTCGCGTGGGTTGGCGTGTGCGGCTGCGCTCGCATAGCGAGCGTCGGCGAGCCGCGGCGCGAGAATCGCCAGGGCACGCTGGAGTGAGTACTGCGCGCCGGTGATCTGGCCGGAGGCCAGGGCGCGTGAAAGTGCGTCGTTCGGGGCCTTGGCTGCGAGCGACCGCTCGTTTGCGGCGGCGGCGCTGCCTGCGAATGCGAGCACTGCGATCGCCAGCAAGGCAAGCAGCAACGAGCGTGAGCGGGCGGACAAGAGCATGAAAAAACCCCTACCTCTCTGAGAGAAAGCGGACTTAGTTATCGAAGGTACGCGTTTGGTCGGCTGTTGTCTAGACCATGTTTCGTGGTTCGTTTGGTCGGCCAAGCGAGGACGGCACCCGCCCCGCTAGCATCGGTCGACATGCCGAACGTCTTGATCTACGCCGACTCGATCAGGTCACCCGAGTTGCGCCACGAGGTGCCGTTCTCCGCTCCCGACCCGTTCATCTACGTGGAGCGGAACGGCTCCAGGCACGTCTACGCGAGCTCCATCGAGCTCCCCCGTCTGGTCGAGCTCGCGGACCTCGAGGTCGTCTCCTACGACGAGCTCGGCGTCGACGAGCTGCTCGCGCAGAAGCTCGGCCCGCACGAGCGCGCACGAGAGCTCGTGCTGCGCGCCTGTCGCCACGCGGGCGTCGAGGACGTCGTGACGCCGGCCTCGTTTCCCCTCGAGACGGCCGACCACCTGCGCGCGAACGGGATCGAGCTGCAGCCCGACGGGGAGCTCTTCGACCTGCGCCGCCGCGCCAAGACGGACGTCGAGCTCGAGGGCGTCCGGCGGGCTCAGCGCGGCTGCGAGCTGGCGCTCGACGCGATGCGGGCCAGGCTTCGCCAGGGAGGCGGAGTCACGTGCGAGGAGCTTCGCGCCGAGGCGCTTCGCGTCTTCACCGAGCAGGGCCTGATCGCGCCGGACCTCGTGATCGTCTCCCACGGCCCCCAGACCGCGGTCGGCCACGAGCCCGGCTTCGGGCCCATCGAGCCCGGCGAGCCCGTCGTCGTCGACCTGTTTCCCCGTGACGCCGAGACCGGTTGCTACGCCGACATGACCCGCACCTTCTGCATCGGCGAGCCGCCGGAGCAGCTCGTCGAGCAGCATGCGCTCTGCCTCGAGTCGCTGGAGCGCGTCTACGCGGCTATTCGGCCCGGGATCGTCGGCTCCGAGCTCCACCGGATCTCCTGCGAGCCGTTCGAGGCGGCCGGGTACCCAACCCAGCTCACGAAGAAGGAAGGGGAGGTGCTGGACGAGGGTTACTTCCACAGCCTCGGGCACGGCGTCGGCCTCGAGGTGCACGAGCAGCCGAGCCTCGGCCGGGTCGGCGAGGAGCTCGTGGAGGGCGACGTGATCGCAATCGAGCCGGGCGTCTACAAGAAGGGCTTCGGCGGCTGCCGCCTCGAAGACCTCGTGCAGGTGACGGCCGACGGCTGCGAGCGGCTCACGGACTACCCGTACGACCTGGCGCCCTAGCCCGGGCGCGGCGCGGCTCGGCTGGGCTCCCACCCGCGGTGGTAGCGTCAGCACGTAGCGGTGCAGGTCGAACTCGTCGACTTCATCTCTGTCCCGACGCGCAACGCCGCGCGAGCGATCGCCTGGTATCGCGACGTCTTAGGACTACCTGACGGAGAGGCGACAAAGGGCGAGGTTGAGACGCCGAACGTAACGCTCAGCTTCTGGGAGCCAGAACGCGAGAAGCTGCCGTTCGTTGCAAACGAGGCCGGCTTCGCACTGCGAGTGGCTGACGTTGCCACGGCGCGAGCCGAACTCGAAGCGAAGGGGGTCGAGTTCATCGCGGAGACCTGGGACTCCGGGGTCTGCCACTTCGCGGCGTTCCGAGACCCCGACGGCAACACCTTGATCCTTCACCGACGCTATGCGCCCCGGCGAGTCAGCTGACGGTACGAAAGCGTCAAGGTCGACGCGCCGGCGAGAACCAGCGGCGCGTGCCCGGAGCACGACCTTGTGCACGAGCGTTGATGTCAGGCTGAGAGCCCGAGCTGCTTCTCGAACCGGCCCGGGTCGTCGAACGGGCCGATCACCGCGAGGTTCAGGCGGTTCTCACTGATGATGTCCTGTGCGACCCGCTGGATGTCCTCGACCGTGACGGCGTCGTAGCCGGCGAGCACGTCGTCCGGCTCGCGCAACGTGCCCTCGAGCACCTCGCTCCGGAGCCCGAACATGATCGTTCCCTTCGGATCCTCGAGTGAGAGCACGAGCCGGCCCTTGGCGAAGTTCCGCGCCTTCTCGAGCTCGTCGTCCTCCACGGGCTCTGCGGCGATCCGGCCGAACTCGGCCACGATCGTCTTTACGGCCTCGTCGATCCGCTTGATGTCGACACCGCCCTGCGCGTAGAGCGTGCCGGTGTCCGTGTAGCCCATGTTGTAGCCGTACACGTAGTAGGCGAGGCCGCGGCGCTCGCGCACCTCGGTGAAGAGCCGAGACGACATGCCGCCGCCCAGGACGGTTGCAAGCAGCCCGAGCGTGTACCGGTCCGGGTGGTCGATCGGATAGCTGTGGACGCCGACCCGGATGTGCGCCTGGTCGGACTGCTTCGTGTGCACCTTGACCTGGGCCCGGTCCTGCTTCCACTCGACCGGCGGCGGCGAGCCCTTGGCGCCGTTCGGGACGTCGCCGAGGAGCTCCTCCAGCCTGGGGACGATGTCGTCGCCGACCGCGCCCGCAACGCCGGCGACCATGCGCGGCGCGCGGTACCAGCGGTCGAGGTACTCGAGGAAGGTCTCCCGCTTTGCCGACCGCACGGTCTCTTTCTTGCCGATGATGTCCCAGCCGAGCGGCGTGTCGCCGTAGAGAAGGTCGTCGTACACGCCCTCGAGGTAGTCCCGCGGCGTGTCGTAGTACATGTTCATCTCCTCGATGATGACGCCCTTCTCGCGCTCGATCTCTTCCGGCTCGAACTTGGAGTTCCGCAGCATGTCCACGAGCACGTCGAGGGCCGTGTCGCGGTGCTCGGCCGCGCACTTCACGTAGTAGCCGGTGTACTCCTTGCCGGTGAAGGCGTTGAACTCGCCGCCGATCGAGTCGATTTCGCCGGCGATGTCCCGGGCGGTCGGCCGCCGCTCGGTCCCCTTGAAGAACATGTGCTCTGCGAAGTGCGCGATGCCGTTCGTCTCGCGGCTCTCGTAGCGCGAGCCCGCGGCGAGCATCACGAAGCACGCGACCGACTTCGCCTGCGGCATCGGCGCGGTGACGGCCCGGAGGCCGTTCGGAAGGACTGTCTTCTCGAAGACGGTGGGCATCAGCTGACCAGGCTCCTTGCTTCGTGGGACTCGATTCGGCTGCGCCACTCCTCCGGGACGGGCACCGGCCGTCGCACGCCGTAGTCGAAGGCTACGTGCACTGTCGACCCTTCTGCGACGAGACGTCCATCGCCGCCCCGTACCTCGAAGTCGAAGACGAGGCTCGTCTCGCCGACGCGGCTGACGCGGTGACCCACTTCCAGCCGCTCCCCGAGGCCCGCAGGAGAGCGAAAGGAGATCTTCACGTCCGCGACGATCCCGAGCTCATCGAGCTCGAGCGGCCCCAGGACCTCCTGCATGTACGCGAGCCGGGCGGACTCCACGTAGCTCAGGTAGACGGCGTTGTTCACGTGCCCGAGGCCGTCGAGATCGCGGAACGCGACCTCCTGGAAGAAGGTGTGGCCGAAGCCTTGCACGGCGGCCATGGTAGCTTCGGTCCGTCGTGCCGAAGCCCGGAGAGCAGACCCGCGAGGCGATCTTCGCCCAGCCCGAATGGCTCCGGGGCGTTCCGGAGCGAGTCGGCGAGCGGCGCTTTCCGGAGGGGCATGTCCTCTTCACCGGTTGCGGCACGTCGTTTCACGCCGCCCAGGTTGGAGCCGAGCTGGCCGCAGGGGAGGCTGTCCAGGCGCTGGAGCTCGTCCTGCGGCCGCGGCAAGCCGACGTCCTCGTGGCCCTGAGCCACGAGGGCACGACACCCCTGACGACCGAGGCCGTGGTGCCTTCGACGGGCCGTCCTCGGCTCGTCACCGGAACCGCCGAGAGCCCGCTCGCCAAGCTTGCCGACGAGGTCGTTCAGGTGGCACCCGAGATCGAGGAGTCGTACTGCCATACCAAGAGCTACACGGCTGCCATCACAGGCATGGCCGCGATGGCGGGCCACGACGTCGCCGGGCTTCCGGCTGCCGTCGAAGTCGCGCTCGAGGGACCGAGGCTCGAGCCCTCCGACCATGACCGCTGGCTCGTCGTCGGCGCCGGGCGCGACTGGCCGACGGCGCAGGAGGCTGTGCTGAAGCTCCGCGAGGGCACCTTCGTGGCCGCCGAGGCCTACCACACCGAGCAGCTTCTCCACGGGCACCTGGCCGCGGTGGACGACACCGTGCGCGCGCTCGTCCTGGACGGCGAGGGGCGGGCCGGGGAGCGTTCTCGGGACGCGGTCAAGGCACTCCGTGAGATCGGGGCGGCCGCCGAGCTCCTGCCACAGGCCGACGGCGCCGCGGAGCGGCCTATCCTCGGGATCCTCCCGTTCCACCTGCTCGTCCTCGACCTCGCCGAGCGCCGGGGCGCGAACCTGGACCGGATCCGGTGGGACCAGGACCCGTGGAAGCGGGCCCGCGACTCCTACGAG
>CAVROA010000003.1:0-45140 GCA_963722715.1 uncultured Actinomycetes bacterium
GACGAGCATCGGGCCGCCACGCTCGGCAACCGCTTCCGCGACCCGGCGGGCTCCGGTCACGTTCGTCTCCTCCGTGTAGTCGGGCTCGCGCTCCGCGAGCGGCCGGCTGGCTTGCGCGGCGAGCAGGAAGACACGCTCGGGGCCCTCGGCGAGGAGCCGGTCGATCTCCTGGCGGTTTCGGATGTCGGCGGTCTCCACGCGCGCGCCCTGTCCCTCGAGCTCTGCGAGCTGCTCCCGCCGCGTCGCGTACCAGTTGTCGGCGAGCACGACGTCGGTCCCAGCCGCGAGTGCACGCTCTGCCAGCGCCGCTCCGACGTACCCCGCGCCGAGCACGAGGATCAAGAACTAGATCCGGTGGACGCCGGGGCCGGCCGGGACGACGTTCCGCGCGTCCACGACCAGCTTCGCCTTATCCCAGAGCGGCTGCTGGAGGAACTGGCGATGCTGGGTGAGCATCACGACGCAGTCCGCCTTCCCGACCTCGTCGGCCGACCACTCGACGCTCTGGTGCCGGCGGTCGTCCAGCTCGACCTCGGGCACCCAGGGGTCGCAGTAGATGACGTCGCCGCCCCGTGAGAGGAGCTGGCGCATGACCTCGAAGCTCGGCGACTCCCGCGTGTCGTGGACGTCCGCCTTGTAGGCCATGCCGAGCAGCAGGATCCTCGAGCCCTTGATCGGGCGGTCGACGTCGTTCAAAGCGTCACCGACCTTGCCGACGACGTAGAGCGGCATTCGCGTATTGATCTCGTGCGCTGCCTCGATCAGCTGGGGCGAGTAGCCGTACTCACGGACGCGCGCTGCGAGAAAGTGCGGCACCACCGGGATGCAGTCGCCACCGAGGCCAGGCCCAGGGTAGTGCGGCATGAACGCGAAGGGCTTCGAGGACGCAGCCTCGATCACCTCCCAGGCGGAGATCCCGAGCTTGTCGCACATGAGCGCAAGCTCGTTCGCGAGGGCGATGTTGACCGCCCGGAAGGTGTTCTCGTGGAGCTTCGCGGTTTCGGCGACGATCGGGCTCGAGACCCGGATGACGACGTCGACGATCTGCTTGTACAGGAGCTCCGTTCGGCGCGCGCATTCGTCCGTGACGCCGGCGACGAGCTTGGGCGTCGTCTTGATCGTGAAGCTCTTGTTTCCCGGGTCGACCCGCTCGGGCGCGTAACCCAGGAAAAAGTCGGTCCCCACCTCGCCGCCTCCGCGCTCGAGGATCGGCCGAACGATTTCCTCAGTCGTCCCAGGGGAGGTCGTGGACTGGAGGACGACGAGCTGGCCGGGCCGGATGTTCTCGGCGACGGACTCGGCAGCGGCGACGATGTAAGACGCGTCCGGCGTCCGCGTCTTCGAGAGCGGGGTCGGGCACGCAGATCGTGAGGGCATCGAGCTCGGAAACGGCGCCATATTCCGTCGAGGCGCTGAGCTCCCCCTGGAGGAGCTCGTAGCGCTCAGAAGGGACGTCCACGAGGTATGAGCGCCGCTCGCCGATCGCGCGGACACGCCTCTCATTCAGATCGATCCCGGTTACGTCGAAGCCGGCTTCGGCGAACGACATTGCCAGCGGCAACCCCGCGTAGCCGAGCCCGACGATGCCGACCTTTGCCTCGCGTGTTGCGATGCGCTCGTCGAACTCCGATGTTGTCGCAACTACCTCCGTCACGGCCGGGATGCTAGCTACGTCGGACGAAGGCCGCTTTCGTCCTGAGGATTCGGGTTTGCCGGCCAGCACCTCTGCTATAACCGCCGCATGTCCTTCCCCGAGGCGTTGCGTGCCCTCGTTGGGGACGGCGCGGCGGTCTGGGGCTTTCTGACGGCGATCGGCATCGTGCTCGCCCTGACGCCGCTGATCGCGCGGCTAGCCCCCTCGATCGGCGGTGTCGACTTTGGCGGAGACCGGCCCCGCGTGCACCAGAGCCCGGTCCCGCGGATCGGAGGCGTCGCGATCGTGGTCGCGATCCTGGTCCCGGCTGCGATCTTCATCCATCTGGAAGGCCCCTACCTCGGGATTCTCGGCGGGACGCTGCTGGTCGCCGCACTCGGCCTCATCGACGACATCCGGGGCCTTCGTCCCAGCACCAAGTTCATGGGAGTCTGCGTGGTTGCGCTCATTCCCGTGCTCGGCTACGACGTCCGCTTCCACCATCTGACGCTCCCCGTCTTCGGCGACTTCGATCTCGGCTGGGCGGGATATCCGTTGACGATCCTGTGGGTCGCGGTCCTCGCGAACCTCATCAACCTGATCGACGGCATGGACTCGCTCGCGGCGGGAATCGTCTCCATCGCGGCGATGTCGTTTGCCGTCCTGGCGGCCTCGTTCGGGCGGTCGAACGCGGCCGTGCTCGCGGCGATCATCTGCGGAGCGACGCTCGCATTTCTCCGGCACAACTACCACCCTGCGAAGATCTTCATGGGCGATTCGGGCGCGCTCGCGCTCGGGTTCCTCCTCGCGACCGTGGCGGTCGAAGGCGTCCTGAAGACGGCGGCCACGATCGCCCTCGTCGCGCCGCTGCTCGTGCTGGCGGTGCCGATCCTGGACACGTCGTTCGTCGTGCTGAAGCGGCTCAAGTACCGCCGTCCGCCCTGGGATCCCGACCAGAACCATTTTTACCACCGCCTGATGCGGATCGGGCTCTCGCAGCGGCGGACTGCTGCATACCTCCACCTGTGGGCTCTGCTGCTCGCAGCCTGGGCTGTGATGCTCCGGTTCGTCCCGCCTCGCCCGCGCGGCGTCTGGAACCTCGAGCACGTGCTGATTGCGGGGGGAACCGGCCTCGTGGTCGTCGCAGCGTCGATCTGGATGGTCTACAGCCTCGAGATCCTGAAGGCGCGCCACCTTCGCGTGCTCGGCTTCGGGCGCGAGCCCGCCGAGCTTCCGGCCGAGGAGCCTGAGGAAGCCGTCGAGCGGGCCCTCACCGGACCTCGTAGCTAAGCGAGCCAGGGGAGGGCCAGCCGAACCAGGTCGGCGGGGTTGCGACGGACGCGCGCGCGCCAGCCGTCCGGCGGCTTCTTCGCGATCTCGAGCTCGGCCGGGTCTGCCAGGAAGCGGAGCCTCCCCTCCCGGGCCAGAAGCTCGTCCACGGCCCCGAGCCGCCCCTCGAAGATCGACCAGACCGGCGTTCCGAGCACCGCTGCCTCGCGGTTCATCGTGCCGCCGGCCGAGACGAGGAGATCTGCGAAGGCAACGAGGCTTCTCCCGTCCACCGACCGCTCGGGTATGTGTACTCGCTCGAGCCCGAGTGTCCGGATCGCTTCGCGCTGGTTCGGCGTCCGCGCGAGGACGACCGTCTGCGTCCGGTCGTCGCCCGAGAGGCGCCGCAAAAGCCTCGGAAGCAGCTCGTTCTCCGACCCGCCGAGGTAGAGCGCATAGGAAGGAGCCGTCCGGACTACGCAGAGGACCGCGTCTTCGGAGAGCTGGAGCTCGTCGAGGACGGCCGGGTCGGGCACGAAGTCGGCGAGGTAGTACTCCTCCTTGAGGCCCGGGTAGCGGACGAGCTTCGGCGGACGGGCTCCGTAGCGGGCGAGCCGCTCAGCCGGGATGGCGTCGGGCACGAGGACCCGATTGGCGAGCCGGCAGTTCGCGTGATGCTGGAGCGCCGCCCACTCGTAGTCGAACATGGTCGTGTTCGGAATCCGCAGGACGCGGCAGGCGGGCGGGAGGTCCGTCGAACCGTGCGCGAGGGCGCAGTCGAACTGCCGGCCGCGGGCGAAGCGCACGAGTTGCGGCGCTCGGGCCAAAGCTGCGCGTGCCTTCCCGAAGCGGGAGGCGCCGCCGTGATGTCCGAGGACGGTGTGGGGGTGGCCCCAGTCTTCGAGCAGCTCCACGGTGTGGGAGAGCGGGCGCGCCGTGAGCGTCACGTGGTGGCCGTCCGCCTCCAGCCGTTCGACGAGCGGGCGCAGGACGAGGACGTGCGCGGTGTTCGTGAGATCGGCCCAGACGCGCATCGGCCGCCTGAGGATAGACGGTGAACAAAGTCGCCTCTGAATCGGCTCTTTTTCGCAGAAACAAGCCGTTTCGGAGCGTCACGAAGTCGCGCCACAATCTGGCCGGGCGCTGATACAGTGGCCCCGGCCCGAATGACCGCCCACGTGACGGCAGAGCGCACATCCTTTGACCCTCTCGGCGCCGGAGCGCTCCTCCTCGCCGTTCTGGTCGTGTGTGTCGGAGTGGGCGCGCTGGTCGGCTGGGCGTCCGGGTCGGTGGGCGGCGGCATCGCGATCGGCTCCGTGATCGGCATACCCGCGGCGATCGGGACCGTCTACCTCACATATCGGGACATCGCCTAGTGACCATGCTCACGCCGAGACCGATGCCGGAGCGCCGTTTCCCCGTGATTGCGGGCGGCGCGCTCGTCGCGCTCGCCCTGCCGATCTTCGCAATCGCGGGCTGGGAGCTCAGGGGTTGGGCGCTCGGCGCCGTCCTCTGGGCTGCGAGCCAGGCGCTCGGGCTGCTCTTCGGGCACTTCGGGATCGGTGAGCCGAACCTGCGCGGTTCGGGAGTGGTCGCGTTCGGGATGATGGCGCGCGGCATCCTGCTGATGATCGTCGCGCTCGCTGTCGCCACCTCGGATCCCGCCCTGGCACTCGCCGGAGCGCTCGTCTACACGGCTGCTTACTCGCTCGAGCTCGGTCTCAGCCTGACGCTCTATTTCTCGGGGACCCCCAAACAGTGAGATTCGCGCTGATCTTCGCGGCTGCCGAGGACTTCCAGCCGCAACACGAATTCGAGCTGCCGGCGTGGGTGCCCATCCATCTCGGCCCGATCGACATGTCGATCAACAAGGCCGTCGTCTACCTCTGGGTGGGCGCCCTGGTCACGATCTTGCTCGGCATCTGGATCATGCGCTTCGGTCTTTCGCTCAGGCCGAGCAGGCGCCAGACGACGGGCGAGAGCCTCTACGAGCTGATCCAGGGCCAGATTGCCGAGGGCAACCTGCCGTCGAAGGCGATCAGCGGCTGGTTTCCCTACGTCGCTTCGCTCTTTCTCTTCATCTGGATCCTGAACCTGGTTGGGTTCGTGCCGCTTCCGATCTCGAGCGAGAAGTTCGAGCTGTTCGGGCTGGAGTTCCCGACCTGGGGCATCTATGCGGCCACCGCGAACCTGAGCGTGACGCTCGCGCTGGCGCTGATCACCTTCGTCGCCACCCATGTGGAGGGCATTCGCTACAACGGGGTCGTCCGCTACTTCAAGAGCTGGATTCCGGCAGGCGTGCCGAAGGCGCTGCTCGGCCCGATCGTAGTGCTCGAAGTGATCTCCCAGTTCATGCGGCTCATCTCTCTCTCCGTCCGACTGTTCGCCAACATGCTCGCGGGCCACATGCTGATCCTCGTCATGATCGGCCTGATCTTCATCTTCTCGTCGTACGCGATCGCGGTGATCGCGATCCCGGTCGCCACCGCCGTTTACATCTTCGAAGTAGCGATCGTCGTCACGATCCAGGCGTTCGTCTTCGCCCTGCTCTCCGCCATCTACATCGGTGGCGCCATCGAACCCGAACATTGATCCAAAGGAGGCACGAGTTGACCACCCTTTTTGCAGCACTCGACGGGGACGTCGCCGATCTGGGGAAGGCGATCGCGTTCGGCGTCGGCGTCGGTCTCGGCGCGGTCGGCGCCGGCATTGGCATCGGGAACATCTTCGGGTCGATGATCCAAGCTGTCGCCCGGCAGCCCGAGCTTCGCGGTGAGCTGACAGGCATCCAGTGGCTCGGCTTCGCGCTGACCGAGGCCGTCGTCTTCTACGCGCTGCTCGGTGGCTTGCTCGCCTACGTGCTCGTCTAATGCTTTCCGCTCTTCTCTTCGCCCAGGAGGCCGCCGCGGACGAGGGAGGCGGGCTGATCTCGGTCGTCCCGGGCCTGATGATCTGGACGATCGTGACGTTCGCGATCACGTTCTTCCTCCTGCGCCGCCTTGCGTTCGGACGCATCCAGGCGATCATCGACCAGCGTCGCGAGCGGATCCGGCAGGCGCTCGACGAGGCGGACAAAGCCCGTGACGAAGCCCGGCAGCTCCGGGAGCTCGTTGCGAGAGAGCGCGAGGAGGCGAAGGCCGAGCGCGAACAGATCCTCGAGGAGAGCCGCAAGCAAGGCCAGCAGCAGCTGGCGCAGGCCCGCCAGCAGGCCGCCGAGGATCTCGAGCGCCGCCTGGAGGAGAACCGCAAGGCGATCGACGCCGAGAACAGGAAGCTGCGCGAGGCGATCCGGCGGGACGTCGTCGAACTGACGTTGCTCGCCTCCGAGAAGGTGACCGGAAAGGTGCTCGACTCCGACGACCAGCGGCGCCTGATCGACGAGACGATCGAGGAGATCGACGTCAAGCAGATCGCGTCGGAGAACTAGCTTGGCCGTCGTCCACCGGATCTATGCGCAGGCGCTTCTAGACGCCGCCCACGAGCAGGACAGCCTCCCGGTCGTCCGGGAGGAGTTCGCTCAGTTCGCGGCAGCACTCGAGGAGTCGGACGAGCTCGCCGCCCTCCTTCGGAACCCACAGGTCGACAGCCGGGCGAAGGGGGACGTCCTCGATGCGGTGCTGGCCGGCGCGAACGAGGCCTTCCGGAACTTCGTGCACCTCCTGGTGGACAAGAACCGGATCGGCGAGGTGCTGGAGATCTACGAAGAGTGGGAGCGCCTCCTCGCCGCCGAGGAGCGGATCCTCGAGGTTGAGCTCACGACAGCGATCGAGCTCACCGACAAGGAGGCTGCCAGGATCGTCAAGCAGATCGAGGCGGCCGCTGAGCGCAAGGTCGAGGCGAGCCGGAGCGTCGATCCCGACCTGATCGGCGGGCTCGTTCTCCAGGCGGGGTCGCTCCGGGTCGACGCGAGCGTGCGCGGGCGGCTCGAGGACCTCCGCGAAGAGCTTTTGCTGAAGAGCTAACGAGAAGGAGACACGGTGAAGCTACGCCCAGAGGAGATCACCTCGATCCTGAAGCAGCGGATCGAGGAGTACGACGTCGACACCGAGCTTGCGGAGGTGGGCACCGTTCTTCAGGTCGGTGACGGGCTCGCCCGCGTGTACGGGCTCGAGAGTTGCATGGCCATGGAGATGCTCGAGCTCGAACACGGCGTCACGGGCATCGCCTTCAACCTCGAGGAGGGAAACGTCGGCGTGCCGCTCTTCGGTGAGTGGGAGCACGTTCGCGAAGGGGAGTCCGTGAAGCGGACCGGAAAGGTCGTGAATGTGCCCGTCGGCGACGCTCTCGTAGGGCGAATCGTGAACCCGCTCGGCGAGCCGCTCGACGGCGCCGGGCCGATCGACTCGTCCGAAACGCGCCCGCTCGAGTTCAAGGCGCCCGGCGTCGTCAACCGCCAGCCGGTAAAGGAGCCGCTCCAGACCGGGATCAAGGCGATCGACTCGATGATTCCGATCGGTCGCGGCCAGCGCGAGCTCGTGATCGGCGACCGCTCCACCGGAAAGACCGCGATCCTCGTCGACACGATCCTGAACCAGAGGGGCCAGGACGTGATCTGCGTCTATGTGGCGATCGGCCAGAAGGCCTCGACCGTCGCCCAGGTCTACGAGCGCCTGCGCGAAGCCGGAGCCATGGACTACACGATCATCGTCGCTGCGGACGCGGCCGAGGCTGCTCCGATCAAGTGGATGGCTCCCTTCGCCGGCTGCGCGATGGGGGAGTACTTCCTCTACGACGGCAAGCACGCTCTCTGTATCTACGACGACCTCTCGAAGCACGCTGACGCCTACCGGCAGATGTCGCTGCTCCTCCGGCGGCCGCCCGGGCGTGAGGCCTTCCCCGGAGACGTCTTCTACCTCCATTCCCGGCTCCTCGAGCGCGCCTGCAAGCTCTCGGACGACCTGGGCGGTGGCTCACTGACCGCCTTGCCGGTCATCGAGACCCAGGCCGGCGACGTCTCGGCCTACATCCCCACGAACGTCATCTCGATCACCGACGGTCAGATCTTCCTGGAGAGCGACCTGTTCTACTCGGGCGTCCGACCGGCCATCAACGTCGGCATTTCCGTCTCGCGCGTGGGCGGGAATGCCCAGACCAAGGCGATGAAAAAGGTCGCGGGACGCTTGCGTCTCGAGCTCGCCCAGTACCGCGAGCTGGAGGCTTTTGCCCAGTTCGGGTCCGAGCTCGACCCGCAAACGCAACGGACTTTGGCCAGGGGAGAGCGGATGGTCCAGACACTGAACCAGCCGCAGTACCAGCCGTGGCCCATGGAGGAGCAGGTCGTCGCGATCTACGCGGGGATCCACGGCCACCTCGACGACGTTCCGCCGGCCCAGGTGCCGAGGTTCCAGGACGAGCTGCGCGAGTTCCTGCGGTCTGAGGGAGACATTCTCAAGGCGATCCGTGAGGAGAAGGACCTGACGGACGAGATCGTCGAGAAGCTCGAGGCGGCCATGAAGAGGTTCAAGCAGGGCTTCTCGGTGAAAGAGGAGCCGAGCCTGGCGGGAGCCGCCTCATAGCCTCCGTCCAGGACATCAAGCGGCGCGTCCGCTCTGTTCGCAACACGAGCAAGATCACCAAGGCGATGGAGCTCGTGGCCGCGGCGAAGCTGCGCCGCGCCGAGGCGCGGATCGAAGCTCTGCGCCCCTATGCGGAGCGAATGCGCGAGCTGATGATCGGCACTGCCCGTGCAACGCCGTCACGCGGGTTCCCGCTGCTCGAGGAACGGGAGGACGCGCGCTCTGTGGCGATCGTCCCGCTGACCGGCGACCGCGGGCTCGCCGGCGGGTTCAACGCGCAGATCATCCGGCGTGCGCTCGGCCTGGAGCGCGAGGCCAGGGAAGCCGGCCAGGACGTCCGGTGGGCGGTGATCGGGAAGAAGGGGCGTTCAACTCTTCGGTTTCGCCGGTTCGAGGTCGAGCAGGCCTGGGTCGACTTCACCGACCGGCCCGAGTACTCCGATGCCGCCGCGATCGCGCGGAAGCTGGCCGAGCTCTTTACCGAGCGCGATGTCGACCGGGTCGTCATCGTCTACAACCGGTACGAATCGGCGTTGACGCAGCGTGTGGTCGTCGAGGACGTGTTGCCGATCCCGCGGCACGCGCTCGAGGACGACGAGGAAAAGAGCGCGTACGAGATTGCGCTGGAGGGCGACTTCATCTACGAGCCCGAGCCGGACATGATCCTCGAGCGTCTGCTTCCGACCTACCTCGAGACGACGATCTACCGCGCCCTGCTCGAGTCCGCGGCCTCGGAGCATGGCGCCCGCATGACCGCGATGCGGAATGCATCCAAGAACGCCGGCGAGCTGATCGACCGACTCACGCTGGAGATGAACCGTGCCCGCCAGGCGGAGATCACGCAGGAGATTCTCGAGGTCGTCGCAGGCGCGGACGCGCTCGAGGGCTAGCCGACCGCGTTAGACGGACGGCTGGCAAGGGCACGAACCATCAATTACACTCGCGCGGCGTCTAAAGGAGGACGGGCATGAGCGCGCCAATCGCCACCGAGCCGGAAGCCGTTCAGCTCGAGCCGGTCGAGTCGCTAGAGACTGTCGCCGGCCGCTCGCCGCGGCAGCTCTTCTGGGCGCGCTTCAAGCAGGACAAGGCCGCGATCGCCGGTCTCGTCGTGATCATCCTGCTGGTTCTGCTCGCGCTCTTCGCACCCCTCATCGCGAACATCGTCGGGCACGGCAAGAACGAGCTCTTCGGCTCGCTCGCCTCGGACGAGTTCGGGCTCCCGAAGGGTCCCTCGAGCGACTTCTGGATGGGCGCGGACACGGCCGGGCGCGACGTCTTCGTGCGCGTCATCTACGGCGCCCGGACCTCCCTCATCGTCGCGATTGGAGCGACCGGGATCGCAGTGGTCATCGGCATTATCCTGGGGTTGCTCGCAGGGTACTTCGGCGGCACCATCGACACGATCATCTCGCGCGGGACCGACATCATCCTTTCGGTGCCGTCGCTGCTCTTCGCGATCGGCATCGTCGCGGTCTGCTCCACCTCGGCGCAGGGATGCCTCGGCGGGCTCGTGAAGCCGGGCCTGACACTTGTGATTTTCGTGATCGCGCTCTTCACGTGGCCCTACATCGCCAGGATCGTGCGGGGCAACACGCTTTCGCTTCGCGAGCGGGAGTTCATCGAAGCGAGCCGCTCGCTGGGGGCGACCCACACCCGGATCATGTTCCGGGAGGTGCTGCCGAACCTCGTTGCGCCCATCATCATCTACGCGACGCTGCTGATCCCACAAAACATCCTTTTCGAGGCCGCGCTCTCGTTCCTCGGCCTCGGGGTTCCCCAGAGCATTCCCTCGTGGGGCCGCATGATCTCGGACGCCGCCCGCGTCTTCGAGGTCGCCTGGTGGCTCATGGTCTTCCCGGGCCTTTTCCTGATTGCCACGACGCTCGCGTTCAACCTGTTCGGCGACGGCCTCCGCGATGCGCTCGATCCGCGTAGCGGCCGATGACAGTTAGCAGTTAGCGCGGCGTCGTAATCACCTGATACGAGCCGCTTCTAACTTCGGCGCGGCGCGGTCGTCTCTTGTCCTCGGATGGTTCCGCGACTGCCGTCCTTGTACGGCTGGAAAGGGAAAGGTGAAGACCGTTCGAACTCTGACGAACTGTTCCGGCATCGAAATGGGAGTGAGAAAAATTGCCACGTAGACGATTTGCACTGATTGCGCTGCTCGCGCTCGTGCTCGCGCTCGTCGCTTCGGCCTGCGGCGGCGGGGATGACGAGGCAACCGACACGAGCGGCGGGACCGACACCGGCCAGAGCGGCGAAGGTGAGGTGACCAAGGGCGGGATCTACCGCATCGCAGGGTCGTCCTTCGAGTTCACGGGCGGATTCGATCCGACCGGTGAGTACCTCGGAACGGCTTTCGCCTTGTATTCCAACCTGCTCCTGCGCAACCTCGTGAACTACAAGCACTTGGGCGGCGCCGAGGGCAACGAGATCGTTCCCGACCTCGCGACCGATCTTGGCGAGGTCTCGGAGGACGGGCTGACGTATACGTTCACGCTGAAGGACGGCGTCATGTTCGGTCCTCCGGTCAGCCGTCCGATCACCTCCGAGGACATCGCGTATGCCTTCGAGCGGATCGGCACCGAGGCACTCGTAGCCCAGTACGGCTTTTATTACACGGTCATCAAGGGCATGGCGGAGTTCACCGCCGGCGATGCCAAGACGATCTCGGGGATCGAGACGCCGGACGAGAAGACGATCAAGTTCACGTTGACTCAGCCGACCGGCGACTTCCTCTACCGGATCGCAATGCCCGCCGCCGCTCCGGTTCCACCGGAGGTCGGGAAGTGCTTCAAGAAGGCCGGCGAGTACGGCCGAACCGTCGTTGCCTCGGGCCCGTACATGATCGAGGGCTCGGACCAGGCCGACGCATCGAGCTGTGCCACGTTGAAGCCGTTCTCGGGCTTCGATCCGACCCGGCGTCTCTCGTTCGTCCGAAACCCCGACTACGACCAGTCGACGGACGACACGCGTGAGAACAACATCGACGGTCTCGACTACTCGTTGAACACGAACATCAAGGACATCTTCAACAAGATCGAGGCGGGCGAGCTCGAGGGCGAGGTCGAGGCCCCGCCGGCCGAGGTGCTCCGCAAGTACTCGACCACCTCGGACTTGAAGGACATGATCCACGTCGAAGCCGGCGACCGCACCTGGTACATCACGATGAACCTGGCGCAGCCGCCGTTCGACGACATCGCCGTTCGAAAGGCAATGAACTGGGTCATGGACAAGGGTGGCCTCCAGCGTGCCTGGGGTGGCCCGATTCGCGGCGAGGTCGCGAATCACATCGTCCCCGACACGATGTTCAACGGGGATCTCGACGACTACGCGCCGTACGGAACTGAGAATGACGCCGGCGACGTCGAGAAGGCCAAGGAGGCAATGAAGGAGTCCAAGTACGACACGGACCAGGACGGCCTGTGCGACGCTCCGGAGTGCTCCGGCGTCCTGTTCGTCAACCGCAACACGCCTCCCTGGACCGACATGGAGCCGATCATCGAGCAGGCTGCCGCCAAGATCGGCATCAAGCTGAACACGCGTGAGTTCGAAGACGCGTACCCGGTCATCCAGGACACGGGCAAGAAGGTCCCCGTCTCGGCCGTGCCTGGCTGGGGCAAGGACTATCCGGATTCGTCCACGTTCATGGTGCTCTTCGACAGCCGGTCGATCCTCCCGCAGGGGAATGTGAACTACTCCCTCGTGGGCCTGACCGAGGACCAGGCGAAGAAGGACAAGATCGAGGCGGTTGACTTCGCGGCAATCCCGAGCGTGGACGCCGACATCGACAAGTGCAACGAGCTCTTGGACGATGAGCGTCTCACGTGCTGGGAGGACCTCGACAAGAAGCTCATGGAAGAGGTCGTTCCATGGGTCCCGTACCTCGACGCCTCGAACGTCGACATCATCGGACCCGCAGTGACGAAGTACGAGTACGACCAGTTCGCCGGCGAGGCTGCGTTCTCGCGGCTGGCGGTCGACGAGTCGAAGCAGCAGTAACGACTCGGTAGTAGGAAACGTCATGGAGAGTCGCCCCGATCTTGGGGCGACTCTCCCTGGCTCTCAGGGTAGAATCCGGCGAGTTTCGTGATCCTCGCCGAGTGGGAACGGAGGAGCTGATGGGGCGCTACGTGATCCGACGAATGCTGTGGGTCGTCCTCGTTGTCCTCGTGGTCACCATGATCACGTTCGTCATCTTCTACGTCATGCCGCCGACCGATCCGGCGACGCGGTTTGCAGGCAAGCAGCCCACCCCGGCGCTCGTCGCTCAGGTCAAGGAGCAGCTAGGCCTCGACAAGCCCGTCTACCAGCAGTACGGCCTGTTCGTGAAGCGACTGTTCCTGGGTGACGAATACGGCTGGCCCGGTCTCGGCTTCAACTACGACGGCCGGGTATCCGTTCGCGACGAGATCGTCAGGCGGGCGCCGATCTCGTTCCAGCTCGCGATCGGAGCGGCCATCATCTGGCTCGTCATGGGCATCTCGATCGGGATCGTGTCGGCGCTGAAGCGCCGGACGTTCCTGGATCGCTTCGCGATGGGCTTCGCACTCTTCGGGGTGTCGGCGCCGGTGTTCTGGCTCGGCCTCATGGGCCTCTTCATCTTCTGGCAGAAACTCGGGTGGTTGCCTGGGACGGGCTACGTGCCGTTCAGCGTGAACCCGTATGACTGGTTCATGCACATGATCATGCCCTGGACCGTCCTGGCGCTTCTCTACGCGGCGTACTACGCGCGAATGGTGCGCGGAAACCTGATCGAGACGATGGGTGAGGACTACATCCGCACGGCGCGGGCGAAGGGCCTCTCCGAGGCCAAGGTCGTGGGCAAGCACGGCCTCCGTGCGAGCCTGACTCCCGTTGTGACGCTCTTCGGCATCGATATCGCGCTCCTGCTCGGCGGCGCAATCATCACTGAGACGGTTTTCAACCTCCCCGGAATCGGCTCCTGGGTGATCCAGTCCACCGTCCGCGGCGACCTGCCGGCGGTGCTCGGGGTCACCGTGCTTGCCTCCTTCCTGGTGGCGTTCTGCAGCCTCTGCGTCGACATCGTGTACGCATGGCTCGACCCGCGCGTCCGTTACTCGTAGACTTCCGCATCGCAGACTGAGGAGATATGGCCGAAGCCCTCTTCGAGGTTAAGGACCTCCGCGTCCATTTCAACACTCCCGACGGCGTCGTGAAGGCGGTCGACGGCCTGTCCTTCACGGTCGAGAGGGGAGAGACCTTCGGCATCGTGGGCGAGTCCGGGTCGGGCAAGAGCGTGACCTGCCTGACCGCGCTCGGTCTGACCAACCGCAAAGCCGCCGACATCACGGGGGAGGTGCTCTTCCAGGGCAAGAACCTGCTCGAGCTTCCCCCAAGCGAGCTCCGGAAGGTCCGCGGCAAGGACCTCGCGATGATCTTCCAGGATCCCTTTGCGTGCCTGCACCCGTTCTACCGGGTTGGCGACCAGATCGTCGAGGCAGTCCAGGCGCACGAGGACGTCTCGAAGGAGAAAGCACGAGAGCGCGTCGTCGAGCTGCTCGCCGCGGTCGGGATCCCGAAGCCGAAGGCGAGGTTCCGGGACTATCCCCACCAGTACTCGGGAGGCATGCGCCAGCGCGCGATGATCGCGATGGCGCTCGTGCACAACCCGGACATCCTGATCGCGGACGAGCCCACGACCGCGCTGGACGTCACCGTCCAGGCCCAGATCCTCGACCTGATCGACCGCGTGAAGAAGGACTTCAACATCGGCGTCATCCTGATCACGCACGACCTCGGCGTCGTGGCCGACGTCGCTCAGAAGGTCATGGTCATGTACGCCGGGCGCGCGATGGAGCGCGGGACGAAGGACGAGGTCTTCCGGCAGCCCTTGCACCCGTATGCGTGGGGCCTCCTCGAGTCGATTCCGACGGTGACCCAGAAGGGGACGCGACTCATCCCGATCGAAGGCGCCCCGCCCTCCCTCATCAACGTCCCGCCCGGCTGTCCGTTCCACCCGCGCTGCCCGCATCGGTTCGAGCCCTGCGACAAGGAGATTCCGCCGCTCAAGGACCGGGGCGGCGGGCATCCGGAGGCGTGTCACCTCTCGATCGAAGAAAAGCGGCGGCTCTGGACTACCCGCGAGTCCGGGCGAGTCAAGGAGGCAGTGTGTGAGCGTCTCCACTCCGGCCTCCGTCGGCTCCGACTCCCCGCCCGCCGAGGGCGCGCTCGATCTCCGTCCGCAACCTCAAGAAGTACTTCCCGATCACGCGCGGGATCATCTTCCAGCGCGAGATCGGCCGGGTGCAGGCGGTCGACGACATCTCCTTCGACATCTATCCGGGCGAGACGCTCGGTCTGGTCGGCGAGTCCGGCTGCGGGAAGTCGACGACCGCGCGCCTCGTCATGAAGCTCCTCGACGCCACCGCCGGCTCGGTCACGTTCGAGGGCACGGACATCACGAAGCTCTCGCAGCGGAACATGCGGCCGTACCGGCGCCAGATGCAGATGGTCTTCCAGGACCCCTACGCCTCGCTCAACCCACGCCAGACGGTCGGGCAGATCATCGGGGCTCCCTTCTCGATCCACAAGACGGAGGGCGACACGAAGCGTCGTGTCCGTGAGCTCATGGATCGGACCGGGCTGAACCCCGAGCACTACAACCGCTATTCACACGAGTTCTCGGGTGGCCAGCGCCAGCGCATCGGGGTCGCGAGGGCCCTTGCGCTCTCACCCAAGCTGATCGTGTGCGACGAGCCCGTGTCGGCGCTCGACGTCTCGATCCAGGCGCAGATCCTGAACCTCCTCGAGGGCCTGCAGGAGGACTTCAACCTCACGTACCTCTTCATCTCGCACGATCTCGGGGTCGTCCGGCACGTGTCTGACCGGATCGCGGTCATGTACCTCGGGCACATCGTCGAGGTCGCGGATGCGGACTCCCTGTACGAGAACCCGAAGCATCCGTACACCGCCGCGCTCCTGTCGGCCGTCCCCAAGGGCCTGACCTCCGACGGCCGGTCCTCGGAGCGCATCGTTCTCGAAGGCGACGTGCCGTCTCCGGTCGACCCACCGCCAGGCTGTCCGTTCCATCCTCGCTGCCCGAAGGCGAGAGCGGTCGCGGGCCGCGACGACGAAGTGCCCGAGAACTGCCGTTCCGAGCGGCCGCCGCTCGGAGAGGTCGAGCCTCGCCACCGCGCTGCCTGCTGGTACCCGCTGGAGAAGGGCGAGAAGCTCCAGCAGGCTGCCCGCGCGTAGGTTTTCGACTTCGGGGCCGGCCCTCCAGGGCTAACCCTTCTGCGCCGCGCGCGTCGAAAGAGACAGGATGGCCGTGAAGCCGATCGATCCACTGTGCGAGCGAACCCGCGCCTGGGCTTCGCTCGAGCTCGACGGTGAGCTCTCCGAGCTCGAAGGCGTGCTCTTCCACGAGCACGTTCGCAACTGCGAGGACTGCGCCGCCGCCGTCTACGATCTGCAGCGGATCGCAGCGATCGTCCGCGCGACGCCGCTCGCCGAGCCAAGCCGCCGCGGCTTCGAGTTCCCGGCCCGCGTCGAGCAGCCGCGAACACGGCCTCTGGCCGTCCGCGCTCTCGTCGCCGCCGCGGTGATCGCGCTTGCAGCGGGGCTCGGCCTGCTCGGAAACTCGCTCGGCGGATCTCCACGCGCGCCGCAGCCCGCCTCTCCGGAGATCGCGTTTCTTCCGCTGAGCATCGACCGCCAGGTCAAGGGCCTTCCACAGGCTCCGATGCCCAAGCAGCGGGTCGCCCCGAGCGGACGCCTGACGACGGTCGTCTAACCGGGTCATTACTACCGGGTCACTGCGCGGCTCGGAGCAGCACGAGGCTAGACTCCGCGCCCGGAACCACCCGAGCCAGGAGTCCCATGCCCGAGAACGGAAAGTCGCCGGCAGGTGTCGGCAAGGTCGTCGAAATCCGAGGTGTCGTCCTCGACGCCGTCTTCCCCGGCGATCTCCCTGAGATCAACCATGCGCTCAGAATCAAGGTGGCCGGCGAGGAGGGCCGCCCCGAGGTCGATCTGATCGCGGAGGTTCAGCAGCACCTCGGAAACGACCGCGTTCGTGCAGTCGCCATGGACTCGACGGACGGTCTTGCCCGAGGCGTCGACGTCGAGGATCTGGGCGCGCCGATCAGCGTCCCGGTCGGAAAGGCGACACTCGGACGGCTGTTCAACGTGCTCGGGGACACGATCGACGATCGCGACGAGAAGCTCGAGGACGTGGAGCGCTGGCCGATCCATCGGGATGCGCCTTCTTTCGAGGACCTGCAGCCGACGGTCGAGATCTTCGAGACCGGCATCAAGGTCATCGATCTGCTCGCCCCCTACGTGAAAGGCGGGAAGGTCGGTCTCTTCGGCGGCGCGGGCGTCGGCAAGACGGTCCTGATCCAGGAGCTGATCCGGTCGATCGCCGAGGAGCACTCCGGTCTCTCGGTCTTTGCCGGCGTCGGGGAGCGGACGCGCGAGGGGAACGACCTCTATCTCGAGATGACCGAGTCCGGGGTCATCGACAAGACCGCGCTCGTCTTCGGACAGATGAACGAGCCGCCGGGCGCACGACTCCGAGTGGCGCTCTCCGGCCTGACGATGGCCGAGTACTTCCGTGAGCAGGGCCAGGACGTCCTCCTGTTCATCGACAACATCTTCCGCTTCGTGCAGGCGGGCTCCGAGGTCTCGGCGCTGCTCGGCCGGATGCCCTCCGCGGTCGGATACCAGCCCACGCTGGCCACCGAGATGGGCCAGCTCCAGGAGCGGATCACGTCGACGCGAACCGGCTCGGTCACCTCGGTGCAGGCGATCTACGTGCCGGCCGACGACCTCACCGACCCGGCGCCGGCGAACACCTTCGCCCACCTCGACGCGACGACCGTGCTGAACCGGGCGCTGACCGAGCAGGGGATCTATCCAGCCGTTGACCCGCTCGACTCCGTCTCCCGGATCATGCAGCCCGGCGTCGTCTCGGACGAGCACTACGCGACCGCCACGGGCGTCCAGGAGATCCTGCAGCGCTACAAGGAGCTCCAGGACATCATCGCCATCCTCGGGATGGAGGAGCTCTCCGACGAGGACAAGGTCATCGTTCAGCGCGCGCGGAAGATCCAGCGCTTCCTCTCGCAGCCGTTCTTCGTCGCCGAGCAGTTCACCGGGACGCCCGGCAAGTTCGTCGCACTCGAGGACACGATCAAGGGCTTCTCGGAGATCCTCGAAGGCAAGCACGACGATCTGCCCGAGGGTGCCTTCTACATGGTCGGGACGATCGAGGAAGCCGTCGAGCGGGGCAAGGAGATGGGCGGCGAAGACAAGGCCGAGGCCAAGGAGGAGCCGGAGGCCGAGGAGGCCGAAGCCGAGGAGGCCGACGAGCCGTCCGGGGAGCGCGAAGCCGAGCCAACTCCCGCCTAGCCCATGGCAGAGGGGACCGGCAAGACATTCGAGCTCTCCCTCGTCACGCCGGACGGCGCGGCGTACGAGGGCGAGGCCGAGATGCTGATCGTGCCAGGCGCCGACGGCGAGATCGGGGTGCTCGCACGGCACGCGCCGCTCGTGGCCATGCTGAAGGCGGGGGAGATCCGCGTGAAGGCCGACGGATCCTGGGAGAGCTTCGCGGCGGGACCGGGCTACTTCAAGGTGCAGCAGGACCGCGCGATCGTCCTCGTCGACGACGCTGTGCGCGCGGAGGACATCGACGTCGAGGCTGCCAAGCGCGAGATCGAGGAGGCCAGGGCGCTCCTCGAGCGCGCGGAGGCAGGCGACGAGGACCTCGACCGCTGGAAGCTCGAGCAGCACCTCCGCCATGCAGAGAACAAGCTCGAAGTCGCGGGCCGGGGCTAGCGCGTCTAGCTAGCCGCGCGGGCGGAGGTTAAAGCGGCATTAAGCCGGGACTGGGGCCTTGCGGACCCCCCGGGCACTCTCGCTAGCTTGAAGCGACCGTTCCACTCGACCTCCGAAGGAGGCTCAAATGCTCTATTCGCTCCTGCGCTCCATCGTCGGGCTCGAGGCCGGCCGTTCGTGCCGAACGTGTTCCGAGTCGATCTCGCCGCGCGATCAATTCGGCCTCAGCGAGGGGGTCTGTCACCCCTGTCGCGAGCACTGACCGAGCCTCGAACCCAGGCAGCAAGGAGCTCCCGCCCCGCAGGCGGGAGTTTTCGTTTTCAGGACAGAATCGCGAGCGCACGGCCTGAGGCGCGGGTCGGAAGGCAGAATGAACGGATGGTCACTACCGCCGTCTCCACCGAAACGCGCCTCCGCGAGCTTCTCGGCCAGCGCATCGTCGTGCTCGACGGCGCCTGGGGAACGATGCTCCAACGGCTTGACCTCGAGGACGCGGACTACCGGGGAGAGCGATTCCGCGAGCACCCGCAGGACGTCAAGGGCGATCCGGATCTCCTGAACCTCACGCGCCCGGACGTCGTGCTCGACGTCCATCGCGCCTACCTCGACGCCGGTGCGTTGATCACGACCACCAACACGTTCACGGCGACCTCGATCGGGCAAGCCGACTACGGGCTCGAGGGCGCGGTCTACGACATCAACCTGGCTGGAGCCCGCCTCGCGCGGCAGGCGTGCGACGAGCGCACCGACGGAGACAGGTTCGTGGCCGGTTCGGTCGGGCCGTTGAACCAGACGCTGTCGCTGTCGCCGAAGGTGGAGGACCCCGCGTTTCGCCGCGTCACCTTCGACGAGGTGCGGGAGAGCTACGCCGGACAGATCCGCGGGCTCGTCGACGGCGGTGTCGACCTCCTGCTCGTCGAGACGATCTTCGACACGCTGAACGCGAAGGCCGCGATCGCGGCTGCGCACCAGGTCTTCGAGGAGAAGGGCGAGACCCTGCCGCTGTGGATCTCGGTCACGATCGTCGACAGGAGCGGCCGCACGCTCTCGGGCCAGACGATCGAGGCCTTCTGGACCTCGGTCGAGCATGCGAACCCCCTCGTCGTCGGGGTCAACTGTGCGCTCGGGGCGAAAGAGATGCGGCCCTACGTCGCGGATCTCGCCCGGCTCGCGCCCACCTACGTCAGCTGTCACCCGAACGCCGGGCTTCCGAACCCCTTCGGCGGCTACGACGAGCAGCCGCACGACACGAGCGGGTTCCTGCGTGAGTTTGCCGAGGCCGGGCTCGTCAACATCGTCGGCGGCTGCTGCGGGACGACGCCCGACCACGTGCGCGCGATCGCGGCCGCCGTCGAGGGCCTGACTCCCCGGGACCTGCCGGGACCGCGGCGGGTCACCCGCCTGAGCGGGCTCGAGCCCTTCACGTTCACGGGCGACACGAACTTCGTGATGATCGGGGAGCGCACGAACGTGACCGGGTCGGCCCGCTTCCGCAAGCTGATCGAGGCCGGAGACTTCCAGGGCGCAGTCGACGTCGCGCTCGAGCAGGTGCGAGGCGGCGCGAACATCCTCGACGTCAACATGGACGCAGACCTGCTCGAGTCGGAGCAGGCGATGACGACCTTCCTGAACCTGATCGCAACCGAGCCCGAGGTCGCGCGTATCCCGATCATGGTGGACAGCTCGCGCTGGTCGGTGATCGAGGCGGGTCTCAAGTGCGTGCAGGGGAAGGGCGTGGTCAACTCGATCAGCCTCAAGGAGGGGGAGGAGGAGTTCCTCGCCAGGGCGCGCGAAGTACAGAGCTTCGGCGCCGCCGTCGTCGTCATGGCCTTCGACGAGCAGGGGCAGGCCGACACCGTCGAGCGGAAGGTGGAGATCTGCGGCCGGGCCTACGACCTCCTCCTCGACCAGGCGGGCTACCAACCCGAGGACATCATCTTCGACCCGAACATCCTCGCGGTCGCGACCGGCATGGAGGAGCACAACGACTTCGCGAAGTCGTTCATCGACTCGATTCCGCTGATCAAGGAGCGCTGCCCGGGGGTCAAGATCTCCGGCGGCATCTCGAACCTCTCGTTCGCGTTCCGCGGCAACGACGTCGTCCGCGAGGCGATCCACTCGGCCTTCCTCTACTACGCGATCCGCGCGGGGCTCGACATGGGAATCGTGAACGCGGGCCAGCTCGTGGTCTACGAAGACATCCCGCCCGAGCTGCTCGAGCACGTCGAGGACATCATCTTCAACCGGCGGCCCGACGCGACCGACCGGATGGTCGCCCTGGCGGCGTCCGTCCGTGGCGAGGGGACCAAGCGGGAGCTCGACTTGAGCTGGCGCGAGACCCCGGTCGAGAAGCGCCTTTCGCATGCGCTCGTGCACGGGATCGTCGACTTCATCGAGGAGGACACCGAGGAGGCCCGGGCGAGTGCCGCCCGGCCGCTGGACGTGATCGAGGGGCCGCTTGATGGACGGGATGAAGATCGTCGGCGACCTCTTCGGCTCCGGGAAGATGTTCCTGCCGCAGGTGGTGAAGAGCGCGCGGGCGATGAAGCGTGCGGTGGCCTACCTGGAGCCGTACATGGAGGCCGAGAAGCTCGCCACGGGGAGCAATGGCCGGGCGCAGGGGAAGGTCGTCCTCGCGACCGTGAAGGGCGACGTCCACGACATCGGGAAGAACATCGTCGGGGTCGTCCTCGGCTGCAACAACTACGAGGTGATCGACCTCGGCGTCATGGTGCACGCCGATCGGATCCTTGACACTGCGGTCGAGGAGGGCTGCGACCTGGTCGGGCTCTCGGGGTTGATCACGCCTTCCCTGGACGAGATGGTCAACGTCGCGAAGGAAATGGAGCGGCGCGGTCTCGACCTGCCGCTCCTGATCGGAGGAGCGACGACCTCCCGCCAGCACACGGCGGTCAAGATCGCCCCTGCGTACGGCCAGCCGACCCTGCATGTCCTGGACGCCTCGCGCGTCGTGGGAGTCGTGGCGGACCTGCTTGACGACGACAGGCGCGCAACCCTTGATACGGGCAACCGCGAGGCACAGGAGCGCCTGCGCGGGCTCCACGCGGACCGGGACCGAAAGCCCCTCCTGCCTTACGAAGCCGCCCGTGCCAACCGGACGAAGATCGACTGGCGCCAGGAAGACCTGGCCGAGCCGCCCTTCACGGGCACGCATCTGGTCGAGCCGTCCCTCGCCGTGCTACGCGAGTACATCGACTGGCAGTTCTTCTTCTACGCCTGGGAGCTCAAGGGCAAGTACCCGCAGATCCTGGACGACCCGGAAAAGGGGGAGGCCGCGCGCAGCCTCTTCGCGGACGCGAACGACCTGCTCGACCAGATCGTCGCAGAAGAGCTTCTGACTGCGCGCGGGGTCTACGGGTACTGGCGTGCCGCGGCCGAGGGTGACGACATCGTGCTCGCGGACGGCACCCGCTTCTGCATGCTGCGCCAGCAGTCCGACTACGGCGACGAGCGGCCGAACCGCTCGCTGGCGGATTTTGTTGCGCCTGTCGAGACGGGCTTCCCGGACCACATCGGCGCGTTTGCGGTCACGGCCGGGATCGGCGCCGACGAGCTGGCGGCGCGGTTCGAGCGCGAGCAGGACGATTACAGCGCGATCATCGTGAAGGCGCTCGCGGACCGGCTGGCCGAGGCCTTCGCGGAATACCTGCACGAGCAGGCCCGCCGCGAGTGGTACGAGGCCGGCGAGGCGCTGCCGAAGGAGGATCTGATCGCGGAGCGCTTCCGGGGCATCCGCCCGGCTTTTGGCTATCCGGCGTGCCCGGACCACACCGAGAAGCCGAAGCTCTTCGACCTGCTCGGAGCACGCGAGGTCGGGATCGAGCTCACCGAGACGAACGCGATGCTTCCTGCTGCCAGCGTCAGCGGCATCTACCTCGCGCACCCGGCCGCCCGCTATTTCTCGCTCGGGCGCGTGGCGCCCGATCAGGTGGCCGACTACGCCGGCCGGAAGGGCGCCTCGGTGGACGAGGTGGAGCGCTGGCTCGGCCCGAATCTAGCCTACGAGCCGCCCGCCTCGTAGGCCAGGCGGCGCACCAGCCGGGGGCCGTCGCCAACCATGAGTTGTCAATAGACGGCGCGAGTTGTACGCTTTTTAGGTATTCACGTGCCGAATGTCGCGAGGCCGCAATGAGTGACGGAGCGTGAGTCAGTCAGTCGAAACGCCGGCGAGCACCGGCCCGGTGCCGAGCGGCCGTGGAAGCGACGGGTCCAAGCGAGCGGCACGCTCGGCCCCTTCCGCGAGCGCGATCCTCTTCAACGAGCTCGTCCTCGCACACTTCCGCTGGTTCGCGCTGCATGGGCGCTACGGCGAGTTCGGGGGCCTACCGGCTCAGCTTGCTCCTGCGGGATGGCCGCCCAATCCGCCGCCGACCGACGCGGACCGTAGTGCAGCCGAAGCTGATTACCGCGAAAAACTGGAGCAGTTCATCGAATCCGAGGGCGACATCGTCGCGGCGTACTGGTCGACCACTGTTCCGTCCGGCATCGTGATGACGATGAGGCCCCGCCGGGCGCGTGACCTCCTACTTGGGCCGACGATTTCTTTGCACAGGGCGACGACGTGGCTCACGGCCTCGGACCCGCAGGTCGCGGAGCTCCTTCACCACTGCGACTCGCTCGGGAACAAAGCTGCGCAGATCCTGACGCACACGCCCAAGCGGGTTGCGATGACCTGGATCTTCTCGACCGAGAGCTATCTGCTCGGCGTTGTCGAGGGGCGTTCCTGGGGTCCTATCTGTGGCGAGAGCGCGACCAACGGCCACCGCGAGTCGAGGACGGTAGATGCCCTTGCGGCACCGACCAACGAGAACGCGGGGACGCCGGTCGCCGAGGAACCGGTCCTGACGGGGACTCCTACAGAACCTGCGGACGAGCAGACGGACCACGACCTCGTCGCGCGCGGCCGCACCGAGATCATCGAGATCGAGAAGTACTACGACCGGGCCGCCGCCAACGCCGCTCGCTTTCTCTACTTCTGGGGCATGCTCGCCGGAGCACTTGTCGCAACGGTGGCCGGTGTCCTCGTCGCGCTGATCCTGGGTAGCGGTTTCGCCGTGATTGACCTCGGCTCGACGTCGACGCGCTTCTTCTTCGCGTGCTACTCGGCGGGAGCGCTGGGTGCGATCGTGAGCGTCCTCACACGGATGCGGAGCGACCACTTCGCGCTTGACTATGAGGTCGGACGGATGCCGGCGTTTTGGCTGGGAACGTTTCGCCCGTTTCTCGGCGCGGTCTTCGGCCTCTTCATCTATTTCGCGCTCCAAAGCGAGCTCCTCCAGGTTCAGAAACCCGATGAGGGGAAGGCGTTCTTCTTCTTCACTCTCTTCGCCTTCGTTGCCGGCTTCAGCGAGCGGTTGACGCACGTGATCCTCGGAGGTGCGGAGCGAACGGTGGCGGGCACGCTGGAGCAGGCGGACAAGGCGGTCGGCGCGACATCCACGACGACTACCACCGCAGATGTGAACGGGAGTAAAACCGTCACCACCCGCAGGACGTCGCCTCCGAGCTCCTGACGAGTCTCACGAAAGCAGGATCGCTTTCGCTCGGCTGGGCTCGAACTAGAATCCTCGATCCTCCAATTGCGTCGCCCATCTAGCGGCGGGTCCGGCCGCGGGCTTCGGTATCCTCGCCGGGTCGCCTTCCGGCGACTCTTCGTATGAAGACGACCCTGAAGAGAGGCACAGGCCGAGGCAGCACGAACGGCTCGAACGGCCACGCGACCGTTCCTCCGCTCAGCCCCTTGACGCCGATTGCACGGTATGGCGGTCCGCCGCGGCGCAGCTGGCCGCGCCGGATCGGCAAGGCCTTTCTCTGGCTGGTTGTCGTCCTTCTGATGCTGGCGGGCGCGCTCGTAGGCGGGTTCTGGCTCTGGATCAACGAAAGCGTGTCAGCTGTCCGCGCGCACACACCCGAAGCGATCGAGGCTCAGAAGGTCCTCGACGTGCCGCTCCCCGGCCAGCCCGCCGTGGCCATGGTCGTCGGCTACGACAAGCGCTACGGCGAGGGGAAAGGCGCCAAGTCCCGGTCGGACACGATCATGTTGATCAGGCTCGATCCCCAGGGGAAGACCGTCTCGATGCTGTCTTTCCCGCGCGATCTCAACGTCGAGATCCACTGCCGGGGCCAGACGACCTACTCCGCGCGCATCAACGAGGCGTTCAGCGCCTGCGGCCAGCGCGGCAGCCTCGAGACGGTGAAGGCGCTGACGGGGATCAAGATCAACTATCTGATCACAGTCAACTTCCGGGGCTTCCAGCAGATAGTGAACCAGCTCGGCGGGGTCTACATCGACGTCGACCAGCGCTACTTCAACAACAACGCAGGCCTCTACGGCCTGGAGCGCTACGCCAAGATCAACCTGCACCCCGGCTACCAGAGGCTCTACGGGCCGACGGCCCTCGACTTCGTCCGCTACCGGCACACGGACTCCGATCTCTACCGAAACGCCCGGCAGCAGGAGTTCGTGAAGGCCATGAAGCAACAGGTCTCGAGCTTCTCGAACATCACGAAGATCCCGTCCATCGTCAGCTCGATCACCGAGAACGTCGAGGTCGGAGTCGGCGGCGGCAAGGCACTCGACAAGCAGACGCTCCTCGGCTACGCGAAGCTCGCTTACGAGCTACCGACGGGAAGCTTCCAGCAGGCGCGGCTCCAGGGACTCAGCGACATCCCGGGGACGTTCGAGCTCCAGGCCTCCGACGAGGCCGTTCAGACCGCCGTCGACGACTTCATGAAGCCGGACACCGAGGCCGCCGTGAAGGCGACTCAGGTTGCGACGAAGCAGAAGGCGAAGAAGGAAAAGCCGGTCGGCCCGCCACCGGCGGACGTCTCGATCCGCGTCCTGAACGGGAACGGCACAGCCGGCTCCGCCGACGACGCGGCCTACCTGCTCGGGCGCCGTGGTTACGGCGTCACCGTCGGCGGAAATGCGGATCGCTTCGACTACTTCGAGACGACGGTCACCTACGACCCGGCGAACCCGGATGCGAAGCTCGCAGCCGAGGCCGTCGCGAAGCTCTTTGACGGAAAGACGGAGGAGGCGGCGCCCGATTCGACGACTCCAGAGATGCTGCTCGTCACCGTCGGCCAGACCTTCCACGGCACGATTGCGCCGGCGCCGCGGGACACGACGCCGAAGTACAAGCCCCCGGACGTGGAGCCGGAGGCGGAGGCGCGTCCGCTCATCCGGCGGGCCCAGGGAAAGTCCGATTTCCCGCTCCTCGTTCCGACGGTGAAGGAGCAGGGCTCGTCGCTCGCCAGCGAGGATCCGATCTGGCGTTACGAGCTGAGCGACCACACGGCCGTCCGCCTGACCTACGACTCATCCGCAGACTTCGGCTACTGGGGGATCCAGCAGACGTCCTGGACAGATGCGCCGATGCTCGACGAGCCGAGCGTGAGACGGCGGCTCGCAGGCCGCAACTATCGCCTCTTCTTCAGCGGTCCGCGCCTCCACGTCGTTGCGTTCGAGGAGAACGGTGCCGCTTACTGGGTCGTGAACACGCTGCTCGACGGCCTGTCGAACGAAACGATGCTGGCCATCGCCAAGGGCCTGAAGCCAGGTTCCCGGCTAGGTAATGGATGGTGCGGCCTGGCGCCGTGCCTGGGCCGCCATCCGAGGGTGAGGTAATTGTCGATCAATCACTAGCCTTTCCGCCGATGGAGCGAGAGGCGATCGGGATCCTGGGTGCCGGCTGGGTCGGCACCGTCACGGCGGCGTGCTTCGCCGAGCTCGGCCACGACGTCGTCGTTCGCGACGTGGACTCCGCGCGGATCGAAGCGCTCTCGGCGGGGCATGTGCCGATCTACGAGCCGGGGCTCGAGGAGCTGCTGGTGCGAAACCGGGAGCGTCTGAGCTTCACGCTCGAGATCGGCGACGTCTTCCGGGCTGCCCGGATCGTGTTCGTCTGCGTCGGCACGCCGTCCACGCACTCGGGCGACGCTGACCTCTCCGCGGTCTACACGGTGCTCGACGAGATACCCGAGGTCGACCACCGGGTCGTACTCGTCATGAAGAGCACCGTCCCGGTCGGCACAGGCGAGAAGGTCGGAGCTGCGCTCGACGCACGGGGGCTCGCCCACGTCGGCTACGTCTCGAACCCCGAGTTCCTGGCGGAGGGAACGGCCGTACACGATTTCTCGCATCCGGACCGCGTCGTGGTCGGCGCCTTCGCAAACGATGACGGCGAGGCGGTGGCTGCTCTGTACGAGCCCCTGGAGGCGCCGGTCGTCCATGCGGACGTCGCCTCGGCGGAGATGATCAAGCTTGCCTCGAACGCTTTTCTGATGACGCGCATCAGCTTCATCAACGAGATCGCGAACGTCTGCGAGGCGACCGGCGCCGACGTCGTCAAGGTCGCCGAGGGCATCGGGCTCGACCACCGGCTCGGGCCGCACTTCCTGCGCGCCGGCATCGGCTACGGCGGCAGCTGCTTCCCGAAGGACTCCCTCGCTCTGAAGCAGCTGGCCGCAAACTCCGGCTACCACTTCCAGCTCCTCTCTGCCGTCATCGAGGTGAACGAGCTTCAGAAGCGGCGCGTTGTGCAGAAGCTGGAGAAGCACCTCGGAACCCTCCAAAGTAAGACGATCGCGCTCCTGGGGCTCGCCTTCAAGCCGCACACGAACGACATGCGCGACGCCCCGAGCATCGTCCTCGCCTCCCGGCTCCTGGCGGAGGGCGCCACCGTCCGCGCCTGGGACCCGGTCGCGGTCGACGAGGCCCGCAGCCTGCTGACAGGCGTCGAGCTGACCGACTCCCTGCCGGACGCGGTCAGGGAAGCGGACGCGGCGGTCATCGTCACCGAGTGGCCCGAGCTCCGTGACCTCCCGACCGCGGCCGTTCGCGACGCGATGCGGACGCCTCTGATCGTCGACGGCCGGAACCTGCTCGATCCCGCTAGCGTGCGAGCGGCCGGCTTCACGTACGAGGCGATCGGCCGGGCCTCCTCGCTCCTTTCGGGCCTACCCGAGACCGAGGAACCGAGCCGAGAGCTCAAGGCCTGAGTCGTGGAGGCGATCCTCCTCGCAGGAGGAAGAGCCGAGCGGCTCGGGGAGGCTGCCGACGGCCGGCCGAAGGCGCTCGTGCCGGTTGCGGGGCGGCCGATCGCGGCCTACCAGGTTGCACTCCTGGCGGCAGCGGGTGTTCGCCGCGTCGTGGTCAGCTGTGCGGAAGGTCAGGGGCCGAGCTTCGAGCGGGAGCTGGCCGGGCTCGGGCCGGAGATCGTGCCGGTCGAGGAGCCGGAGCCTCTGGGCCGCGGCGGCGGCCTACGGCTTGCTGCTGAGACACTCGCCGAGCCCGGCCCGTGCTTTGCGCTGAACGGAGACGAGCTGCTCGACGTGGACTTCCCCGGGCTCTCACGTAGGCATGACGAGCGGGACGGGGCAGCGACGATCACCGTCACCCGAGTCCGTTCGCCGTTCGGCGTCGTCGAGCTTTCCGAGGACGAGGTCGTGACGGGTTTTCGCGAAGCGCCCCTTCTGGACGACTGGGTCAGCTGCGGGGTATACGTCCTCGGGCCGGAAGCGCTCGCACGGCTTCCCGACCGCGGTGATCACGAGACGACGACGTTCCCCGAGCTTGCGGGCGAAGGCAAGCTCCACGCCTTTCGCCATGAGGGTTTGTGGATCACGGTGAACACGCCGAAGGACCTCCGGCTGGCCGAGAAGTACGTCGGCGAGCACCCCGAGTGGCTGCGCCCGCAGACCGAGCAGGGGACCAGGGCTTGACTCGGTTCTTCCGGCGCAGTAGGAACGCACCCGTGGGTGAGCTTTCCCCGAACCTTTTCGACCTCGATCGGTTCTCGCAGAAGGTCGAGCGGGTCGAGAAGCCCTGGGGCTACGAGATCATCTTCGCGGCGACGCCGCGGTACAGCGGGAAGGTCCTCTTCATCCGGAAGGGCGAGCAGCTGAGCCTCCAGTTCCACCGCCAGAAGGACGAGGTCGTGTACCTGCACGAAGGCAGGATCGAGCTCGAGATCGGCGACCCGGGCGGCACATTGGATGTCGAGGTCGTCTCGCCGGGACACGCGTTTCGCATCGAGCCCGGGGTCGTCCACCGCTGGCGCGCCCTCGAGGACTCGACCGTCCTCGAGGTCTCGACGTCGGAGCTCGACGACGTCGTCCGCCTCGAGGATCGATACGGCCGCGCCGGTCACGCGTAGTACCTACACTGCTCCCGGCATGGCGACGACAGCACCTAGTCACGACGTCAAGGATCTCGGGCTCGCGCCCGGCGGCATCCAGCGCATCGAATGGGCCGATCGGCTCATGCCGGTGCTGATGGCCATCCGCGAGCGCTTCGAGTCAGAGCAGCCGCTCACCGGCATCCGTGTCTCGGCCTGCCTGCACGTCACGACCGAGACGGCAAATCTCGCCCGGACGCTCAAGGCCGGCGGCGCGGACGTCGTTCTCTGTGCCTCGAACCCGCTTTCGACGCAGGACGACGTGGCGGCTGCCCTGGTCTCCGAGTACGGCGTACCCGTCTACGCGATCAGGGGCGAGGACGACGACACGTACTACTCGCACATCACGGCCGCGATCGACCACCGGCCGCACATGACGATGGACGACGGGGCCGACGTGATCGGCGTCCTGCACAAGGATCGACGCGACCAGCTCGGCGACATCATCGGCGGCACGGAGGAGACGACCACCGGTGTCATCCGGCTGAAGGCGCTCGAGGCCCAGGGTGACCTCGCCTTTCCGATCGTGGCCGTGAACGAGGCGAAGACGAAGCATCTCTTCGACAACCGCTACGGCACGGGTCAGTCGACGATCGACGGGATCATTCGTGCCACCAACATCCTCCTGGCCGGGCGGAAGTTCGTCATCTCCGGCTACGGCTGGGTGGGCCGCGGCGTCGCGATGCGCGCCCGCGGGATGGGCGCGCACGTGATCATCACGGAGGTCGATCCGATGCGCGCGCTCGAAGCGCTCATGGACGGGTACGAGGTGCTCGCGATGGAGAAGGCAGCCGAGATCGGTGACATCTTCTGCACGGCCACCGGCGACAAGAACGTGATCACGCGGCGCCACGTGGAGCGGATGAAAGACGGTGCGGTCCTCGCCAACACGGGGCACTTCAATGTCGAGATCGACATCCCCGGCATCGCGGAGCTGGCAGAGTCGCGCCGGCCCGCGCGTGCGAACGTCGAGGAGTTCACGCTGCCCGACGGACGCAGGATCAATCTGGTCGCTGACGGCCGCCTGGTGAATCTCTCGGCCGCCGAGGGCCATCCGGCCGCCGTCATGGACATGAGCTTTGCGAACCAGGCGCTCTCGGCCGAGTACGTCGTCCAGCATGCGGACGAGCTCGAGCCGAAGGTCTACGTCGTGCCCGAGGAGATCGACCGCGAGATCGCCCGCTTGAAGCTGGAGACGCTCGGCGTCGAGATCGACACCCTCACCGGGGAGCAGGAGAAGTACCTGGCTTCCTGGGACGAGGGAACGTAAGTCCAGGGGCTACCGGCCGTGAAGGCGATGGTCATGGCGGCCGGGCTCGGCACTCGGCTTCGGCCTCTCACCGACTTGTTGCCGAAGCCGATGATGCCGATCGCGAACCGGCCGGTCCTCCATCACCTGCTGAACTTGCTCCACAAGCACGACGTCCACGAGGTGGGGATCAACCTGCACTCGTTTCCGGAGCTGATCCAGAGCTACTTCGGCGACGGCTCGGACATCGGGATGAAGATCCACTGGTCGCTCGAAGAGGAGCTGCTCGGCACCGCGGGCGGGACGAAGAAGCTCGAGGACCTCTGGGGCGGCGAGGCGATCCTCGTCACCTCGGGCGACGGCCTGCACGACATCGACGTGACGGCGCTCCTCGGACACCACAAGCGCACGGGCGCGCTCGCTACGCTCGCTGTGAAGCCCGTCAAGGACCCGTCCGCCTACGGTGTCGTGATCCTCGACCGCGACACCCGCGTGCAGGGGTTCCAGGAGAAGCCTCGCCCCGACGAGGCCCGTTCGAACCTGGCGAACTGTGGGGTCTATGTGATCGAGCCGCAGCTGCTCGAGCGGATTCCCGCCGGTGAGCCAATGGATTTCGGCCAGGATCTCTGGCCGATGCTCGTGGGCGCCAACGAGCCGCTCTACGCCTATACGACGATGGCCTACTGGAACGACGTCGGCGACCTCGACGAGCTCCGGAACTCCATCCTCGACGCCGTTCTGGGGCGGGTGAAGGTCGACCTGCCCGGCGAGGAGATCGCTCCGGGGCTCTGGATCAGCGAGGGCTGCCAGATCGATCCTTCCGCGCGAATCGACGCGCCCGTCGTGCTTGGCCGGGAGGTGATCGTCGAGGCGGAGGCCCAGGTCGTCGGGCCCGCGGCGATCGGCGCTGACTGCCACGTCGGGAAGAAGGCGGCGATCAGGCGAGCGGCGCTCCTGCCCGGAAGCGTCGTGCCGGATGAGGGGTTGGCTGTCGCCGGGATCTTCGGCGACGCGTCGAAGCTCGCAGACAGCATCCTCCGCTATCCCGCCCGGCGCGAGTCGTAACGCTTCCGGCACGACTGTCGCGAAATCCGTGCGCGCTCGCGCTCTAGCGTGAGAGTGCGTGCAGCTCCTCGACCTGCTCTTGCCGACGCGATGCGTCGTCTGTGGCCAGGGCGAGGAGGTGCTCTGCGCCGGTTGCCTGGTTGGGCTCCGGCGGATCTGCGGACCGATGTGCGCCCGGTGCGGGGCGCCAACCGCGTGGCCGGTGTCCCGCTGCTCCGAGTGTGCGGGGCGGCGTGTCGGCTTCGCGACCGCCAGAGCCGCGGTGGCCTACGACGAGCACACGCGACCGCTCGTGGCGGCCTGGAAGGAACGGGGGCTCCGCTGCCTGACTGGCGTGGCCGCGGGCCTCGTCGCGGAGGTCGTGCGGCCACCGCCCGTTCTCGCCCTCGCGCCCGTTCCCGCCGATCGAGACCGGACGCTCTGGCGGGGCCAGGGCTCGGCCGAGTCGCTCACGGAGGCGCTTTCGGAGCGCTGGCACCTGCCGTTCCTTCCGGTCCTCCGGCGTGCGCGGCGGACCCCGAGGCAGCGTGGGCTCGACCGCGCTGCACGCCGGCAGAACGTCCGTGAGGCCTTCCGAAGCGCCGGTCCGGTCCCGGCCCGGGTCGGGCTCGTCGACGACGTCTACACGACCGGCGCGACCGTACTGGCCGCCACGACGGAGCTCCGCCGGGCCGGCGCCCGCGAAGTGCACGTCGTCACGTTCGCACGGGCGATCCGTCGCTGAGGACACGGGACTCTGCGATAGATTGATCCGGTCGACCAGGAGGATCACGTGAGGCTTCAGGTCAAGGGGAAGAACGTTGAAGTGACTCCGGCGCTCAAGGGCTATGCCCAGGAGAAGCTCGGAAAGCTCGAGCGGCATCTGAACGACTCGGCCCGGCTCGAGCTCGAGCTCGCGGTCGAGAAGAACCCGTCCATCGCCGAGAATCAGGTCGCTGAGGCGACTGTCTGGACGAAGGGCCCGATTCTGCGGGCAACCGAGCGCTCGAGCGACATGAAGGCGTCGATCGACCAGCTCGTCGACAAGCTCGAGCGTCAGGCGAGCCGCTACAAGGACAAGCGCCGCAGGTCGGCCTCACGGACGAATCACGAGCCACCCGAGGAACGTCCCGCTGAGCCCCAGGAGGACGGGCCCGTGATCGTGAAGGTCAAGCAGTTCCCCGTGAAGCCCATGGATCCGGAGGAAGCCGTCCTCCAGCTCGAGCTCATCGGCCACGACTTCTTCGTGTTTCAGAACGCGGAGACGAACGAGGTGAACGTCGTGTACCGGCGCCGCGACGGGAACTATGGCCTGATCGAGCCGCAGCTCGGCTGAGCGAGATCAACGATCCGAGGGCGTTCCGCTGGGTCGAGAGCGGTGTCTCGGGGCTCGCGCGCTCGCGGGACTGGGACGCGACCGTGGCGGCGGAGCTGCCGGAGCTGGCCGGGGAGACGCTCGCGGAATTCGAGTTCCGGGCGTTCGAGGAGGCGGTCATCGCCGTCGGCGAGGCGCCTCAGGAGATCGTCGAGCGTCTCGCAGCGGTGCTCGACCGGGAGCTCGAGCGCCCTTATGCGGCCCAGGCCGTCCGGCGGGGCCAGAGCGAGTGGATGGTCGGTGGCAGACGGACACATGCCTCTCTCATCTCGCTCGCGCTACCCGCGAACGACACCGTGGAGGTGATCGTCGCACCGGACGGTGAGCGGACCGCGCTCGTGGACGGCGAGGCCGTCACCGGGCTCGTCGAGCCGGCGGTCGATCTGGCGCTGCGGGAGCTCGAGCAGCGCGGGCGGCTTCGATTTCAGGCCTTCGTGGCACGCGCCGATAAGGTGGATGACGACCGCTGGCAGCTGACGGTCGATCCCCTCTGACAGCTACCTTGTAGGCACAGATGTCGAACTATGGTGGTCTAGAAAAGGTCCTTCGCATGGGCGAGGGGCGGCGTATGAAGCGCCTGGCCGAGCAGGCCGCATACGTGACGACCCTCGAGCCGGAATTCGAGGCTCTGTCCGATGCCGAGCTCATGGGCAAGACCGCGGAGTTCAAGGAGCGGCTGGACAACGGGGAGGACCTGAGCGAGCTCGTCTTCGAGGCGTTTGCAGCCGTGCGCGAGGCCGCCAAGCGGTCGCTCGGCATGCGGCACTTCGACGTCCAGATCATGGGCGCGATCGTCCTCCACGAGGGCGATATCGCCGAGATGAAGACAGGTGAGGGCAAGACCCTCGTCGCGACGATGCCGCTCTACCTGAATGCGCTCACTGGCGCGAACGTGCACCTGGTCACCGTCAACGACTACCTGGCCAAGCGCGACACCGAATGGATGGCGCCCGTCTACGAGACGCTCGGGATGCAGGCCAAGTACATCCGGAACCAGATGCCTTTCGCGGAGCGCCGAGATGCCTACGCGGCCGACATCACCTACGGCACCAACTCCGAGTTCGGCTTCGACTACCTGCGCGACAACATGGCGACCTCGCTCGAGGCCACCGTCCAGCGGGGCCACACCTTCGCCATCGTCGACGAGGTCGACTCCATCCTGGTCGACGAGGCGCGGACGCCGCTGATCATCTCCGGCGAGCCCGAGGTCGCCGCCAAGACCTACTACGACTTCGCCCGTATCGTCCGCGGGCTCGAGGGCGTCGCGAGCAAGTTCGTGCCCAAGGGGCAGGTGGCGGTCGAGGACGACGCCGACTACGAGTACGACGAGAAGTTCAAGACCGTCTCGCCCCGCGAGTCGGCCATCGAGACGGTGGAGCGGGCGCTCGGGATCGAGAACCTCTACGACCCGCGGAACGCCCAGCTCGTCAACCACCTGATCCAGGCGATGAAGGCGGAGTCTCTCTACATGCGGGACGACGACTACGTCGTCATGGACGGCGAGGTGAAGATCGTCGACGAGTTCACCGGCCGGATCATGGAGGGGCGGCGCTGGTCGGAGGGCCTCCATCAGGCGATCGAGGCCAAGGAGGGGGTGGCGATCAAGGAGGAGCACATCACGCTCGCCACGATCACCCTCCAGAACTACTTCCGGCTCTACGAGAAGCTCGCCGGCATGACCGGTACGGCGAAGACCGAGGAGAAGGAGTTCCAGGAGATCTACGACCTGACCGTGGTCGAGATCCCGACGAACGTCCCGGTCACCCGCGACGACAAGAACGACCTCATCTACAAGACCAAAGAGGCGCGCTACAACGCCGTGGTCGAGGACATCAAGGAGCGCCACGAGCGCGGACAGCCCGTGCTCGTGGGCACGATCTCGGTCGAGGTCTCCGAGCACCTCTCACAGCACCTGACGCGCCACGGGATCCCGCACAACGTCCTGAACGCCAAGCAGCACGAGCGCGAGGCCGAGATCATCAAGGACGCCGGCGAGCCCGGCGCCGTCACGATCGCGACGAACATGGCCGGCCGAGGCGTCGACATCAAGCTGGGAGAGGGCGTCGTCGAGCTGGGCGGCCTCTACGTCCTCGGAACGGAGCGCCACGAGGCGCGGCGGATCGACAACCAGCTCCGCGGCCGCTCCGGGCGCCAGGGCGACCCAGGGGAGACACGCTTCTACCTCTCGGCCCAGGACGATCTCGTGCGCCTCTTTGCCGGCGATCGGATCTACAAGATCATCGACCGCTTCAAGCTGCCCGAGAGCGAGCCCATGGAGGCCTCGATTCTCTCCAAGCAGATCGAGAGCGCCCAGAAGAAGGTCGAGGAGCAGAACTTCGTCGCCCGTAAGAACGTCCTCAAGTACGACGACGTGATGAACACGCAGCGCCAGGTGATCTACGAGCAGCGCCGCCGGGTGCTCGAGGGCGAGGACCTCTCAGGCGATATGGAGGGCTGGATCGACGAGCTCGTCGAGTCGACGGCGCTGGAGCACACACAGGGCGAGTACGCCGAGGAGTGGGACCTGGACGGGCTCTTCAACGAGATGCGCTCCCTCTACGAGGTCGAGGTTCGGCCCGATGAGATCGACGCGCACGCCATGAGCCGGGAAGAGCTCGTGGCCGAGTTCCAAGAGGACGCCCGCGACGCCTACAGGGCGAAGGAGGAGCAGTACGGCGCCGAGCTGATCCGCGAGATCGAGCGCTACCTGGTGCTGCAGGTCGTCGACGTTCGCTGGCGCGAGCACCTCGATGCGATGGAGTACCTACGCGAGGGCATCCACCTACGCGCGATGGCTCAGAAGGACCCACTCGTCGAGTACCGGGGCGAAGGGCATGGCATGTTCGAGGAGCTCGGCCGGACGATCCGCGAGGAGGTCCTCCGCTACCTCTTCCACGTCGAGATCGAGGTCAACGAGGGTGAGAACCTGCAGCCGGCAGCCGGGCCGGACGGCGACCTGGTCTACGAGCACGAGCTGCTCGCCGGCGCCGACGCGATCTCCGCCGCCGGAGGAGCACCCGGAGAGGCCGCGCTCGCCGCCGTCTCGACGGCGCCTTCGCTCGGCGCCACGAGCGTCGTCACGCAGCGCACCGCGAGCGAGTGGGATCGCGTGGGTCGAAACGACCCGTGCCCCTGCGGCTCCGGCAAGAAGTTCAAGCGCTGCCACGGCGCCTAGCGATCTAGGAGGCCCGCGAGGGTCAGGCAGGCCAGCGTGGCGGCCGCTGCTCTGCCTCAGGAAGGGTCTTCCAGTCCTCGCGCACGGGAGCGAAGACGTCGATGACCACCGCTCCCTCTGGCCCGATGACCGCGTCGTGCGGCACATTGCTCGGGATCCGATACACCCCGCCCGGGCCGAGCGTCTCGCGCTCCGTCCCGATCCTGAACGTGATCGAGCCCTCGATCACCATGCCGAGCTGCTCGTTCCCGTGCCGATGCTCCGGGAGAACGGCGTCTGGCTCGAGCTCGATGAGCCCCAGGGTCAGCCGTTCGCCGTGCACGACCCGGCCCACGATCCCGTCCCAGATCTGCTGGGGCGGCACCGAAGCCATGTCGCCGAGCGCGTCCACGCCCACAGTGTAGGACGGGCCCGGCCGTGAGCCTCCGGGGACGGCGCTCGCTACCATCAACCGACATGGGTGAGCTTGCCGCCGTCGAGCGAGACCTCGAGGAGATCGGGACCCAGCTTGCCTGGGTCCGTGATTACCTTTGACCCTGATTCCGTTCGGGCGCGTCTCGCCGACCTCGAGGCGGCCATGGGGGAGCCCGGCTTCTGGGACGACAAGTCGCGGGCGGCGAGGATCTCGTCCGAGCACGCGCGGCTGAACCGCCGGCTCGAGACCTACGAGCGCGTCACGGGCGAAGCCGCCGAGCTGCGCGAGCTCGCCGGGATCGCGACCGAGGACGGAGAGCTGACCGAGGTCGAGGAGGCCGTCAGCACGCTCAGGCGAGAGCTGGACCGGCTCCAGGAGGATGCGCTCTTCAACGGCGAGTACGACGCCGGCGACGCTGTCGTCTCGATCCACGCGGGCACCGGCGGCACCGATGCCCAGGACTGGACGGAGATCCTTCTGCGCATGTACCTCCGGTGGGCAGCCGACCGCGGCTTCCAGACCGAGATGGTCGAAGCCTCGCCCGGGGAGGAAGTGGGCCTCAAGTCGGTCACGTTCACCGTTCACGGCGAGAACGCATACGGGATCCTGAAGGCCGAGCGCGGCGTCCACCGGCTCGTCCGCCTCTCGCCCTTCGACCAGGCGCACCGGCGGCACACCTCCTTTGCGCAGGTGATCGTGAGCCCACTCGTCTCCGACGACGAGGCCGTCGACCTGGACGAGGGCGACCTTCGGATCGACACATACCGGGCCAGCGGGGCCGGCGGCCAGCACGTGAACAAGACGGACTCGGCCGTTCGGATCACGCACGTTCCGACCGGAATCGTCGTGCAGTGCCAGAACGAGCGCTCGCAGCTCTCGAACCGGCAGACGGCGATGCGGATCCTGAAGAGCCGGCTGGCCGAGCGCCAGGAGGAGGAGCGGGAGGCGGAGCTGGCGAAGGAGCGGGGACAGCTTCTCGACACCGGGTTCGGGAGCCAGATCAGGAGCTACGTCTTGCATCCGTACCAGCTGGTCAAGGATCACCGCACAGACCTGGAGGAGGGCAACGCCCAGGCCGTTCTCGACGGTCGGCTGGATGAGTTCATCCATGCGTATCTCCTGGCCCGGGCGACCGGTAGTGCCGTATGAGCAGGGAGTCTTCCGAAGTTTTCGCTAGACTCGGCAACCGCACGTCTACCTCTTTGACCGGCGCGGCGAGCCCAGCCGCTCTCGATTGACACCGGTGCAGGAAACCACTCAGCCAGCCCAGACACCCAATCCTTCTGCCGCGGCCGAGTCCGTCGAGGGAAACGGCGCTGCGCCCGATCAGCGGCCGGCCGGCGCGCCGATGATCGTGTTCGAGAGCGTGACCAAGATCTACGAGCCCCACGTCGTTGCCCTGCGCGACGTCTCCATGGTGATCGACAAGGGGGAGTTCGTGTTTCTCGTCGGCCCGTCCGGCTCCGGCAAGTCGACGCTCACACGCCTGCTCCTGAAGGAGCTCGAGCCGACGGACGGCCGCATCATCGTCGGCGGCCGCGAGCTCAACCGGCTCAAGCGCTCGAAGGTGCCGCTCCTGCGCCGGAACATCGGCTGCGTGTTCCAGGACTTCAAGCTCCTCTCCGATCGCACGGCCTTCGAGAACGTCGCCTACGCGCTGAAGGTGCAGGGCGAGTCGCGCGCGGCGATCCGGGCCAAGGTGCCGGAGGTGCTCGGGCTCGTCGGCCTGGCACACAAGACCGGGTCCCTGCCCGACGAGCTCTCGGGCGGCGAGCAGCAGCGCGTCTCGATCGCGCGCGCCTTCGTGAACCACCCGCCGCTCCTCATCTGCGACGAGCCGACCGGGAACCTCGACCCTGATACGTCGGTCGGGATCATGCAGCTCCTCTACCGGATCAACCGCACCGGGACGACGGTCGTCATGGCCACCCACGACCGCGAGATGGTCGACAAGATGCGCCGGCGCGTGATCGCGCTCGAGGACGGTCAGATCATGCGGGACGAGCGCCGCGGGAGCTACGTCTAGTGCGGGCCAAGCTCTTCTTCAGCGAGGCGTGGCGCTCCGTCATGACCAACCTGTCGACCACGGTCGCCGCGACCATGACCGTGCTGATCGGCATGTTCCTCCTCGGGCTCTTCATCGCCCTCGGCACCTGGGTGCTCTCCTGGACGGGCGAGGTGAAGAAGGAGGTGCAGGTGAAGATCTTCTTCGACACGAACGCAAGCAAGGACCAGATGAACGCGGTCGCCTCCAAGCTCGCCACGTTCCCGGAGGTGAAGAGCGTCAAGTTCGTCTCCGCCTCCGACGCCCTGGCCAAGATGCAGAAGCAGTACCCCGACCTGACCAGCGGCCTCTCAGGGAACCCGCTGCCGGCTTCCTATGAGGTGCAGCCGAAGACGGCGGAGCAGGTCGACGAGCTGGCGGCGCGGTTCGAGCCGGTGCCCGCGGGCGTCGAGAGCGTCAAGTACGGCAAGAAGACCACCGAGCGAATCCTTCAGGTAGCGAAGATCATCGGGGGCGTCTTCCTGATCGGAAGCGTCATCTTGCTCACTGCCTCCGTGATCCTGATCGCGAACACGATCCGGCTCTCCATCTTCTCCAGGCGCCGCGAGATCGAGGTGATGAAGCTGGTCGGGGCGAGCAACTGGTTCGTCCGCGGTCCGTTCATCCTCGAGGGACTGATCTGCGGGCTCGCAGGGTCGATCATCGCGGTGATCCTGTTGCTCGTCGCGAAGGAAGCAGCCCTTCCTTCCATCCTCGGCCGCATCGAGAGCCCAGGGGACGGCGTCAGCGCGCTCAGCTTTCCTCTGATCGCCCTGATCCTCGTGGCAGTCAGCCTCCTCGTCGGCGCGATTGGCTCGGGCGTCACGCTGCGGCGCTTCCTGCAGATCTAGCGAGCCGGAACTCGGGTCGCGCCTATACTCCTCAAGCGGCAGATGAGACGAGGCTGGACCGGCATCGGAGGCATCGTGCTTCTGCTCGCGGGAGCTTTTCTCGCGGGGCTTTTCCACGACTCGACGTCCAGCACCGAGGCGGCCCGGCCCGTCCCGATGGCGCCACGTGCGAGGCCGCCAGCGGTCATCGACGAGGTGCGCTACGAGCTCTCGAGCGGCTACTACCGGGAGGTCGGCTCCGAAGTGCTCGCCCGTCGGAGCGTCATCGGGATGGTCGAGGCGCTCGACGACCCCTACACGGAGTACCTGACTCCGGAGGAATATTCGGCCCTCCAGAACGCGACCGCGCGCAGCTACTCGGGAGTCGGGCTAACCGTCGGCCCCACCGACGACGGGCTCGTAGTTACCTCGGCCCTGCGCGGTCCGGCGCGGGATGCAGGAATCCGCCGTGGCGACGTGATCGTTTCGATTGACGGCGTCCCGGCCGACAGGGTCGCGTTCGAGCGCTCGCTCTTCCTGATCAAGGGCGAGGAGGGGACGAACGTGCAGCTCACGGTCAAGCGTCCATCGGTCGGAAAGCTGCGGTTCACGATCGTCCGCCAGGAGCTTCCGGTGCCGAAGGTCCGGACACGGCTCCTGAGCTCGAAGGGGAAGCGGATCGGATACGTGCGCCTCCTGTCCTTCCCCGAGAGCACGACGGAAGACCTTCGTCGCCACACGGCACGCCTTGTCCGCCGCGGCGCGACGGGAATCGTGCTGGACCTCCGCGACAACCCGGGCGGGCTCCTGCTCGAGGCGGTTCAGTCCGTGTCGCTCTTCCTCGACCAGGGCATCGTCTGCAGCACCGAGGGCGAGCACCAGGAACGGCGTGTGTTCAAGGTCAGCGGCCCGACGCCGTTCCCAGACGTTCCGCTCGTCGTCCTCGTCAACCGTGGAAGCGCCAGTGCCTCCGAGATCGTCGCGGCCGGCCTCGGCGAGAACGGGCGCGCCGTCGTCATCGGGACGCGCACCTACGGCAAAGCGGCCGTTCAGTCCCTCCGCGAGCTCTCGAACGGCGCCGCGTTGAAGCTGACGACTGCCACGTACACGACGCCGACCGGTCAGGACCTCCATGGACACGGAGTCCGCCCCGGCCTGAGGGCGCTCGACGACCCCGCGACGCCGGTCGACGAGGCCCTTCGCACGGCGCAGCGGACGCTCCTGAAGCAGCTGTCGTCGTAGACAGGCCCTTCCTCGTCGGCGAGCTTGCCCGCCGCGGCAAGCTCCTTGCGGTCACGCCGTTCTTCGAGGGCGGGGTGCCGGTCGTCGTCGACCGCAAAGGCGCCCAGGACGCCTCGGTCGGTGACCTGGTCCTCGTGCGCCTGGGCCGGGGCCGCGCGCGCCTCGAACGCGTCCTCGGCCGCCCCACCGACATCGAGGCGGTGCTTGAAGGCCTGCTCTGGCACGAGGGAGTCCGCCGACCCGCGCCTCCGCTTCCGGAGGAGCCGGGCGACGACGAGCCCGATCGCGTCGACCTGCGCGATCTCGTCTCCTTCACGATCGACCCCGAGGGAGCCAAGGACCACGACGATGCGCTCGCGTTCCGCGTCGAGGGGGACGGCATCCGGGCCTGGGTGCACATCGCGGACGTTTCGACGTACGTCCCGGCCGGATCTCCGCTCGACCGCGATGCGGCCGAGCGCGCCTTCTCCGTGTACGTGCCGGGACGCGTGGAGCCGATGCTCCCGGACGCGCTCTCCTCGGACCTCTGCAGCCTCCGGCCGGGGTTAGACCGCCGCTGCGTGACCGTCGAGGCGATGTTCGACGGGAGCCTCCAGCTCGTCGGAGAGCCGCTCGTCTACAGGAGCCTGATCAGGAGCCGGGAGCGGCTGACCTACGGGCAGGCGCAAAGGATCCTCGCCGGGGAGGAGCGGGCGGAGGAGGAGCTGACCGGCGGTCTTCGCCTGGCCGAGCGCGTTACGACCGCGCTGCGCGAGCGGCGCTTTGCCCGCGGTGCGCTTCGGATCGAGAAGGGCGAGGTGTCGTTTGTCTTCGACGGGAAGGGCGGGGTCGAGCGGGCGTGGATCGAGAAGGAGCCGCTCGCGCACATGCTCGTGGAGGAGCTCATGATCCTGGCGAACGAGGTCGTGGCGCGGCTCCTCTCCAGCCGGAAGCGGGACGCGCTCTATCGCGTCCACGAGCGTCCCGACCCGCAGGCCGTGGAGCTCCTGCTGGCGAAGCTCACGGATCTCGAGATTCCCACGCCGCCCGTACCCGAGCACCTGAGCCCGCGCGACGCAGCGCGTCTGGCGGCCGAGATCGCAGACCGGATCGCCGACTATGCCGAAAAGGCCGGGCGAGGCCGGGAGGCCTTCCCGACGCTCGTCCTCCGGGCCCTGAAGCAGGCGCGCTACGACCCGAAGAACCTCGGGCACTCCGGCCTTGCGAGTCGCGCCTACTGCCACTTCACGTCGCCGATCCGGCGGTATCCCGACCTGATCGTCCACCGCGCCATCCTTCAGGAGCTCGGCGTCGGCTCCGACGCGGTCCCCGCCGATCTGCCGGAGCTCGCCGAGTGGACGTCCCTCCGGGAGCGCGAGGCCGCGCAGATCGAGTACAAGGCGGACGCGCTCTGCCTCGCCTGGCACCTCGAGAAGCGCCTCTTCGAGACGGGGTGGGATGCATCGTTTCCAGGCGAGATCACGGGCGCGATCGCATCGGGGATCTTCGTCCGCTTCGACGGCGTCTTCGAGGGTTACCTTCCGGTCCGGCGGCTACCGGGCGATTACTACGAGCTGAACCCGCTCGGCACGTCGCTCGTCGGCCGACGGAGCGGCTTCGCCTATCGCCTCGGCGACCCCGTCGAGGTGCAGGTCGAGAAGATCGAGAAGGCCGACGGCAAGGTGGAGCTTCGCCTTTGGGAGAATGGGAGCCATGGCAAGGGCCGCCGGACAAAAGCTGATCGCCGATAACCGCCGCGCGCGGCACGACTACCACCTCTCGGACCGGATCGAGGTGGGGATCGAGCTGACGGGGACGGAGGTCAAGTCGCTCCGCGACGGCCGCGTCGTGCTCCAGGGGTCGTTCGGCGACATCCGAGACGGGCAGGCGTACCTGGTCGGGGCGCACATCGACGAGTACGCGCAGGGAAACGTGGCCAACCACGACCCGGACCGCGACCGCCGGCTCCTCCTCCACCGGCGAGAGATCGACCGGCTTGCAGGGGTCACGCGCGAGCGGGGGGTGACGCTGATCCCGACCCGCCTCTACTTCAAGGACGGTCGAGTCAAGCTCGAGCTCGCGGTCGCCAAAGGCAAGGAGACGCGCGACAAGCGGCGCGACCTCGCCGAGCGAGACGCCAAGCGCCAGATGGAACGGGCGCTCAAGGCTCGTCGCTGAGCGGCTAGGCAGCGCGCCAGCCGTTGCGCGCGTGGAGCGCCGCCTCGAGCGCGAGGAAAGCGGCGACGAACCAGAGGATGAGGTCGCCGTGCCCGTCCGTGTCGAGCCTCCCCGAGAGGAGCCAGACCACGATCAGAGCAGCCGCGAGTGCGCTCCCGACAGCGACGCCGCGGGCCACTTCGCGCTGGCCAGGGCGTCCTGCGATCAGCCACTCGACGATCGCGAGACCGACCAGCGCGGCTCCGAGGAGCTGCGCATACAGGGCCGGCTTGGGCACCGGGAGGCCGAGGAACTCGAAGAGGGCGTCCCAGCTCGAGGCGAGCAGAAAGAGGGCGAGCGAGGCGTCGCAGATCGCGTCAAGACGCAGGACGAGCCGTGGCGGAAGCCGGGAAAGCACCCGCAGAGGCTATAATTCGGCTGAACGCCTGGGGGCGACCTGGTTTCGACGTGGTCGGTTCTCCGGGAGAGCTGCAAGCCGAGGTCCCCGGTTGGCCTCGTAAATCCACCGGGAAACAAGCAAGTGCGAAGAACAACGAACTCGCACTCGCCGCCTAACTTCGGTTAGGTAGCGCGTCGCTCCGGTCTCGGCCCGTGGATCGGAAATCCGGCGCCAGAAAACGGGCTAGCCGCGGAGGGAGAGCCACTCGCCCGAAGCGGGACACCAAAGGAGGGCTAGTCCGTCGGTAGGCCGCCTGCGAACCGGCCGGCGGGCGAAATTTAATCGCAGGATACGCTTGTAGACGCTCTTTCCGGTGCGACTGCGGACGCGGGTTCGATTCCCGCCGCCTCCATTGCCGACACGAGTCCGGCCCGCGCAAAGCGCGGGCCATGACGACTCGAATTCACAAGGCGACAGCAGCTGGATTTCGATCTAGCCCTGCTGCGCCACCCGGAACTGGTTGCCCGACGGGTCTCGGAAACCGGCGTCGATTCCGTACGGCTGCTCGGTGGGCTCCTGAGAGAACTCGACGCCGCGGCCCTTGAGCTCCTCGTACGTGCCCTGAACGTCGTCCGTGGAGAAGAAGAGCCCACCTGAGGCGCCCTTCGCGAGCAGCGCCTGGATCTTCTCCCGTGTGTCCTCGTCGAACACCGGCGGGCCCGGCACGGCCATCAGCGTGATGGCGACGTCGTCCTGCCCGGGCACGCCGACGCTCAGCCAGCGGAAGTTGCCCATCTCCGGGACGGTCACGTCCTCGCGAAGCTCCATTCCGAGCTTCTCCGTGTAGAAGGCGAGCGCCTCGTCTTGGTCGTGGACCCAGACCTGTGTGTGCGTGAGCTGCTTGAGCATCGTTGTCCTCCGTGTTCTGAGTGGTCGGAGGCGACGTTAACCAGGCGAAGAACGCCTGTCTTCTCCAAACGTGCTGGACAGCGGACGGGCGTAAGCCTGGAGCACGCAGGTCGGCACCCGCGCGCGGGCGATCGCCGGCAGCTGGGCAGACCGGTAGGCGGTTGGGGTCATCCCGAAGGCCCGACCGAAGCTCGTCGTGAACGAACCGATGCTGCGCAAGCCGACGGCAAGGCAGATGTCGGCGACACTCCAGTCGGTGCTGCGGAGGAGCGCAGCGGCGCGCTCGAGCCGGCGCGTGAGGAGGTACTGGTGCGGCGCCTCGCCGAACACGCGGCGGAACTCCCGGCTGAAGTGGGCGGGCGAGAGGTGCGCCATCCTCGCCAAGGTGGGCACGTCGAGCGGCTCCCGATAGCGGGCATCAATCAGGTCCTTTGCGCGGAGGAGGTGACGCGCCGGATGGAGGGGCCTCACGCCAGTGAGTATTGCTTCGCGACCAGTCACGCGAGGCCCGAACGGCCGCGGGTTCGCGCGGGTGCGGGCGGAACGTTACGCGGTTCGATTCCCGCCGCCTCCATATTCTCTGCAAATCGGGATTTCCGGTAGGCACGAATGCGACTGCCATCCTCTAATCCTCGAGCGCTCTGGGCGCGGTCTCGAGGTCGGTTGTGTCTAGGTGCGCGTAGGTGTTCGCAATGGACCGATGTCGCCACGGCCGGCGAACATTTTGGCGAGCTTCAGCTTGCCGTGCGGCGCAGAAAGTCGGTGAGAAGAGCACGCCCGGAGCATGGTCCCGGGGGTACCGGCAAGACGGGCTTCTCGCTCCTCCAGGCAATAGCGGCAAACTTGACTCAAACGTCACGAGTGTGGGAGTGTCGGAAGCTGACCACTGCGGCAGGTGGGCGGCCTCTGTGTCGTCTGTACCGCACGACCCGAAAGGGGAGTTCGCTTTGCGTAGGCTCCGTGGCTTTATCCTCTTGGTTGCGTCCATCGTGACCTGCCTGGCGATGCTCGTGTTTGCGCCGGGCGCGTCGGCGAAGGCAGTTGGCGGCTGCCCAGTTGGCTTCGAGCTGGTGACGATCCAAAGCCTCGGGATTTCCCCCGAGACTGCGAGCGGGATCCCATCCCTAGACGGGAATGGCGACGCGCTCACCTGCGTCGTGTATCTCACTGTGTCGGAGCACGCCACGATTAGTGGCGCGTTCATCTTCAGGGACAACACGGTGAGGGGCGGGACAGGCTAACGGGCAAATAGCAACCCGCAAAGGAGTCGAAGGGCCACGCAGTTCATGTGGCCTCTTCGGCCAGCGTTTCCCTTTCTCGGTCTGGGCCGCTGACGACGCCGTAGTCGGGCCAGCCGGAAGCGGTCCACTGTTGCTTGCCTAGCCCGACACTGGGCTGGCGTCCCGTTAATTGACTCGATCGTCACAAATCGACATAATCGGCGCGGCGTCTGCGGCCAACAAGGAGGAAACGTGCGGGTCATCGTTTGTCTTGCGGCTATTGCCTGTCTTGTGTTCGTCCCTCCGGCGAGCGCGGATCCGGTTCAGCACTTCGGGACGTTCATCATCGAGTGCGACGGCGAACAGTTCGAGCTCGTGGGCAAGCCGGGGTCGAGCAACTTCGTTGGCAGCACGAGCGTCTCGATCCTCATGGGTATCACCGTGATCGACACGGCAACCGGCGAGGTCCTCGACGAGTTTCACAAGCCGTACACCAAGCACCAGGACGTGACCATCTGCCAGGACATCACAGCCATCGAAGACGGCCTGACCGTGATTGTCGAAGCGCTCAATACACCGCCAGCCTAGGTCGGCCGGTAACGAGGGTTACGTCGAGGCCGCCTCCGGACGGCCTCGACGTGCGAGAGACCGTGAGGGGGTAAATCGGAGGAGCGCGC
>CAVROA010000004.1:0-219454 GCA_963722715.1 uncultured Actinomycetes bacterium
AACCGGACCCGGAAACAGCACATCGTGACCATCGAGGACCCGATCGAGATCATGCACCCCGACCAGAGCTGCATCGTGAACCAGCGTGAGATCGGGCTCGACACGGAGTCCTACTCTCAGGCTCTCCGCCGGGTGCTCCGCCAGGACCCGGACGTGATCCTGATCGGCGAGCTTCGCGACGAGGAGTCGGCGCGCGCGGCCCTCCAGGCGGCCGAATCCGGCCACTTCGTCCTTTCGACCATGCACACGATCGACGCGACGGAAACGGTCGGTCGAATGGTCGAGTTCTTTCCGCCGGAGAAGCAGATGATGGTGCGTCAGATCCTTGCCGGCGTGCTTCGCGGCGTCGTCAGCCAGAGGCTGCTGCCGCGCATCGACGGTGGCCGGGTCCCTGCGGTCGAGGTGATGCTGAATACGGCGCGCATCGCCGACCTGATCCGCGACCCGGAAAAGACCGAGCAGATCACCGAGGCGATCGAGGACGGCGGCTTCCACAACATGCAGAGCTTCTCGCAGCACCTCGTGCAGCTCGTGCTCGCCGAGGAGATCGACTTCGAGACCGCGGCCGCGGCCGCGACGAACCGGCACGACTTCGAGATCGCGATTCAGCAGGCTCAGCGGAGGAAGAAGGTCGCGGAGGCCGATGCTGCTCCTGAGGAAGAAGAGGAAGCTCCCGAAGTCGACGACGACGAGGTCTCTCACTTGCGGCTCGCCTGAGTTCCGCGGGACAACTCATGCGGCGTGTCATCTTCCTACTCCTTCTTGTCGGGCTCCTCGCCGGCGCCGCCGGCGGCAGTACGCCCGCTTCGGCAGGTGCGCTTCCAAGTGCCGCGACACCGAACGCACCCGGCTCGATCCGGATCCCGTCTCCCATCTCGCAATACCCGACCGTGCCCGAGGCCCGCTCCTACCAGCAGCTGCTCGCGCTCTGGCAGCAGGCCGGTGCGGCCTACGGGGTGCCGTGGCAGGTGCTCGCGGCGATCAACAAGATCGAGTCGGACTTCGGCCGCAACATGGGGCCGAGCTCTGCGGGAGCAGTTGGGTGGATGCAGTTCATGCCCTCGACCTGGGAGCGCTGGGGCCTCGACGCGAACGGTGACGGGCTCGCAAATCCATGGAATCCCGAAGACGCCGTCTATGCTGCCGCTCGCTACCTCGCGGCCGCCGGCGCGCACGACGATCTCTCGCGGGCGATCTTCGCCTACAACCACGCTCAGTGGTACGTCGACCAGGTGCTCGAGCTCGCCCAGGCCTTCGGCGGGGATGGGAGCTCCTTCGCCAACGAGCTGGGGACCGGTCTCCTCTACGGCTCGTCCGGCATCGTCGGTGTTGGAGCGCCGCTCGTCTTCCGGATCGACGACATCGAGAAGCGCCTCGCCGAAGCGCGCAAGCGCGTCGCTCGTGCGAGGCAGGCGATCGTCGTCGAGGAGAAGAAGGTCGAGAAGCTCGACTGGGCGACCACGGCCGCCGAGCAGCGTGCCGGCAACCCGAATCTGAGCGACGACGACTTCCAGGCTGTTGAGCGCCGTGTGACCGAGCTCGCGATCGAGCGCGATCGCGTGGGGGCCGACATCACACGACTTGAAGAGCGCCTCGATTACGAGATCTCCCGGCTCGACGAGCTTCGCAAAGAAGCTGCAGTTGAGGAATCGGCCGTGACCTTCACGCACCCCACCAGCACTGGTGTCGGCGGCGCAATGACTCTCGGCGGCTACGTGTTCCCCGTCGGCGGAGGGCCGACCGTCGTCTCGGTCGCGCATACGCACCACGATTATCCGGCAGCGGACATCGCCGCCCCCGAGGGCTCCCCGGTCTTCGCGCACGCGGCTGCGATCGTCACCGACGCGTGGTCCGCGCCGACGGGGCGCTGCGGCATCGGAGTCCAGCTGCGAACCGAGGACGGCAGGAGCTGGGTCTACTGCCACCTGGCCTACCTGGAGCCCTACCTCGTTCCGGGCGTCGCGTTGGCCGCCGGTGCTTCGATCGGGCTCGTGGGTATGACCGGGCACACAACCGGGCCACACCTCCACTTGCAGCTCTCGCCTACCGCTTCCTACCCACAGGACGAGGCGTGGTTCCAGTCCTTCGCCGGGCTGGCGTTCAGCTGGCAGGACGCAGCAACCCCCAAAGCGGCTCCGGTTTCTAGCGCGCCGGTCTTCAGCGTTGTTGACTCGAACTAGCGCGACCTTCACTCGATCGAGGCAACAGCACTTGCCTCGGGTTGCCGATCTCACCTGATATGGCACGCCTTGCTGCTCTGCTGCCGCGCCTGGCTGCACTCGTCATCATCTGCCTGCTCGCGACGTCGACGATCACCTTCGCCGCCGCGAACAAACGGCTTTCGAAGAGCGAAGCAGACGCGCTTCCGGTCGCCGGCGGCCCGAAGACCCTGATCGTCCCCGACATTCGCCGCCAGGCCCACGTCTTTGCAAAGGGCATCCTCGAGGACGGCGGCTTTGCCTGGCACGTCGAGGGCGCTGTGAAGGGATACGCCGCCAACCTCGTTGCCGTGCAGTTCCCGGCACCCGGGACGAGGGTGCTCGACACCGGCTCCCCGACGATCGTGATCCGGCTCGAGCGGAACCCCGCCTACGAGGAACGGGGTCTCCCCGAAAACGTGTCGCCGTATAAGGGAACGAAGCTCGTCCTCGTCGGAGCCAAGGCGACCAAGGACCCGGCCAAGCCGAAGGCCAAGGACAAGAAGCCCGCGAAGAAGAACGAGCCGGCTGCTCCCGCGGCTCCGGACGACACGCGCCAGCCAGACTTCCAGGTTCCGGGCGCACCGCCGGAGCCGACCAACGAGATGCCGCTCCCCGACCGCGCGCGCCTGCTCGAGAAGCGCGTCGCCGGTCAGGCGCAGCCCACCACGTCGCTCGTGAACTACTGGCTCTTCCAGCACTCCTGGCTCGTCACCGGCGCGAAGTTCGGCTGGCACGACGGCGCCCAGGCGCTGCGAATCCTCGTCCGTGTCGACCAGTCGATGCAGTCCCGTTGGGGCATCGGCGCGAAAAGCGCAGCAGTCGCGAGAGCCGCACTCGCGGAGGTAGAGAGCAAGTCGTCGAAGTGATGCGGATGCGACATCTGCTGCGGACTCACGCGGTCGGAGAGCGGTCACACGCTGGTCGAGCTCCTCGCGGTCATGATCATCATGGGGATCGTCCTGACGGCTCTGACGACGCTCTTCGTCTCCGGCGCGAAGGCAGAGCTCGAGACGAACAAGCGCTTCCAGGCTCAGAGCCAGGCCCGGATCGCGGTCGACCGGCTTCGCCGCGAGATCCACTGTGCGAGCGCAATCTCCGTCGGCGGCGGCGGCACGTCGGTCGTCGTGACCCTACCCGCCCATTGCCCGACCTCAGGAGGCGTTATCGCCCAGATCACCTATGACACCGTTTTCGTCTCCGCGAACAGGTACAGGCTCCGGCGCGCCAACGTGATCGTGGCGGACTTCCTCTCCACGAACTCATCGCTCTTTTCCTACATCGCACCCTCGACGAGCGCCAGGGGCCAGCTCCACGTCGACATGAGCGTCAACCTCAACCCGAACGAGGGATGGAAGCGGTGGCACCTCGTGACCGACATCGTTCTGAGGAACACGCTTCGTTCCTGACCATGCGGCTCAGTAACCTCATCCGGCTTTTTCGCCGCCAGGACGGCATCGCACTCGTGATGGCGATCGGCATCCTCGGCGTGCTCACGATTACGGGGACGACGCTCGTCTACTACTCGAACTCGAACGCGCGGAGCGCCCAGTACTCCAAGGGGAACGCCTCGGCATACGACCTGGCCGAGGCCGGGATCAACGAGATGACGGCCATCCTGAACAATCCCGGCTACAACGCGCTGAACCAGTACCTGCTGCCGTCGACGACACACACCTATGACGGGGGCACCGTGCAGTGGACCGGGACTCTCGCTCAGTCGGTGACAGGCGCCTCGACGTGGAGCCTCACCTCCGTGGGAAGGGTGAAGAATCCGACCGGTGCTTCGGCCAACCCGGTCACGAGGACGTTGACCGCGAAGGTTCCAGTGGTTCCGACCTACACGCAGCCTCTCAACAACCCGTCGTGGAACTTCATCTACTCGCGGGCCACCGGGAGCACCTGTGACATGACGATCCAGCAGAGCGTCGTCGTCAAATCTCCGCTCTACGTCGCGGGGAACCTCTGCTTGGAAAACACTGCTTCGATCACGGCCGGCCCGCTCATCGTTCACGGGTCGCTCGCGATGGCACAGAGCGCAAACTTTGCCGGCACGGCGAGTGTTCCGCTGAACCAGTTGCGCGTCAAGAACGGCTGCAAGTGGAAGAACAACGCGGCCCACAATCCTTGCCAGCAGGGCGCCGGCGCGAGCGGTTTCGACAACGTCTATGCGACTCTGCTCGACAACACTCCAGGGGTCTCGGCGCCGCCGTCGGTGGACTGGGACGCGTGGTATCTCAACTCGAACCCCGGCCCGTACTACGGGTGCCTGCAATCCAGCGGGACGCCGCCAAGCTTCGACAATGACCAAGGGCTTGGCCACCGCGCCGAATCCGGCGAAGCGCAACAACAGCTTGACGACGGTCCAAGACCTGACTCCTGCTTCGTCGTACACCTGCAAGGCCTCGGCCGGCGAGCTCTCCTGGAACGCCGCCACGAAGGTGCTGACGGTGAACGGCACGATGTTCATCGACGGCAGCGTGAAGATCGAGAACGGCGCGGTGAACACGTACACCGGCTCGGGCACGATGTACGTCTCCGGCACCTTTCTCATGAAGAACTCGAAGCTCTGCCAGGCGACGACCGGGTCCGGGTCCTCGTTGACGTGCACGACGGCGGGCTGGGATCCGGCCGCGCGGATGTTCTGCATCGTCGCCGGCGGCAACGGCTCGGGCGGCGCGCCCGCAGAGCCAGGTCGGGGCCGGTAATAGCGTGCAACTAGTGAGCGCTTACGGCCAAGGCGCCTCTACGGTACGAACGCGATCGACATCGATACGACGTCGCAGTTCGACGGGCCGCTCGACGGATCGACGGTAAAGCTTGGCCAGAGCACGAGCTCGAGCTTTCCGGGCCTCAGCTTCGTACCGGCCGGGATGCCGGGCAACCCCGACGTCTACGCAGAGCCCCAGCCGCCACAGCTCTACAGCGGCTAGCCGTACCGGCCGATAGAGAGAGCGTGAACGCCGCGCTCGCCGCCCTTGTCTTCACGCCTGCGCTCGCCGTTGGGAGCTTCCTGAACGTGGTTGTCGCGCGCCTGCCCGAGAGGCGCTCGGTCGTGCACCCGAAGTCCGCCTGTCCAGCATGCAACGCCGAGCTGGCCTGGTACGACAACGTCCCGCTCATCTCCTACCTCGTCCTGCGGGGTCGATGCCGCTCCTGCCGGGAGTCGATCAGCGCGCGCTATCCGGCAGTCGAGCTTGCCACGGGGCTCCTCGTGGCAGCGTGCTTTCTCCGCTTCGGCCTTTCGGGTGAGGCGTTCGTCGGAGCTTTCTTCTGCGCTGTCCTCGTCGCGCTCTCGGCGATCGACACGGAGCGGAGGATCCTGCCCGACCTGATCGTGCTGCCTGCGACGGTCATCGTCCTTGGAGCCCAGATCGCACTTGCGCCTGACCGGGCGCTCGAGTGGGTGGCCGCAAGCCTCGGCGCCGCTCTCTTTCTCTTCGTGGCGCTCGTCGTCTACCCCAAGGGCATGGGCATGGGCGACGTGAAGCTCGCGCTCCTGCTCGGCGCCGGTCTTGGACGCTACGTCATGGTCGGCCTCATGATCGGCATGCTCGCGGCCCTGCTGCCGGCAGTCGTCCTGTTTGCGCGCCACGGTTCGAAGGCCCGCACGATGGCGATTCCGTTCGGGCCGTTCCTGGCCTTCGGGGCGATCGTGGCCTACTTCTTCGGGCAGGAGCTCCTGGACGCCTACCTGAGCGTGTTTTTCTAGTCCACCGGCGCAGCGCGCCGTCCCGCCGGAAGTCAACCCCTCCATTCAGGGATTCGCCCCGAACGGTCGATACACCGCATAGGTGGAGTTCGACGATCTTCATTCGCTGCGGGGAGTGGACCCCGAGACCGACGCCGACGAGTCTGCGCCAGAGCTGACCGGTGAGCCGCTGCGTGGCGCAGGCATCGCGCCGAATCCGGTTACCGAGCTAGTAGCGGATCTCCTCGAGACGACCGGCCTGATTCCGTCGGACCGGCTCTCCCAGGCGCGCTCGCGCGCCGGCACCGGCTCGCTCGCACAGGCGCTCGTGGAGGAAGGGATCGTCCCCACATCCGGGCTCGCGCGCGCGCTTGCGACCACACACCACCTTCCGTTCGTCGACCTCGGGGTCGAGGGCATCGACAAGACGGCGCTCGAGTCGATTCCCACCCATGTGCTGGAGCGGGCCGCCGCGATCCCGTACCGGATCGAAGGCAACGTCCTGAAGATCGCCGTCGCAGACCCGACGAACGTGCAGACAATCGACGAGCTCCGGCTCGCGACCCGCTACCGGCTCGAAGTGGGCGTCGCGCCGCGCGAGGACATCGAGCTCGAGCTTCGCAAGAAGGTTCGCGCAACGGAGGTCTGGGAGCGCGCTGCGCTCGTCGAGGACGAGCTCGAGGTCGAGGAGGCAGAGGACGACGACGACGATCTCGAGGCCGACGACGGCGTCTCGGACGCCCCGCTGGTCCGCCTCGTCAACTCGATCATCCTCCAGGCCGCCGAGGACGGGGCGTCCGATGTCCACTTCGACCAGCACGACGACGCGCTCGTCGTCCGGCTCCGCGTCGACGGCGTCCTCCACGAAGTGCAGCGGATCCCGAAGCGCCTCGCGATGGCCGTCACCACCCGTCTCAAGGTGCTCGCCAAGCTCGACATCGCCGAGCGGCGTAAACCACAGGACGGCCGAATCTCGCTGTCGGCCAAGGCGGCCGGGCGCACGCTAGACATCCGTGTCGCGGTTCTCCCGACCGTCGAGGGCGAGGGGATCGTCATGCGTCTCCTCGACAAGTCGAAGCGCCCGCCGACGCTCGAGGAGCTGGGACTCTCCGACGACATGCGGGCACAGCTCGAGGAGATCGTGCTGAAGCCGACCGGGGCGCTCCTCGTCACGGGGCCTACGGGCTCCGGTAAGTCGACGACGCTCTATGCGTCGCTCGCCGAGATCAACCGCCCCGAGATCAACATCATCACGGTCGAGGATCCAGTCGAATACCGCCTCGCCGGCCTGAACCAGGTGCAGGTGAACCCCCGAGCCGGGCTGACGTTCGCCTCGGCCCTCCGCTCGATCCTTCGTTCCGACCCGGACGTCGTGATGGTGGGTGAGATCCGCGATGCCGAGACGGCCAAGATGGCCATCGAGGCGGCGCTCACAGGTCACTTCGTGCTCTCCACGCTCCACACAAACGACGCCCCGGCCGCGCTCACGCGGCTGAACGAGATGGGCGTCGAGCCCTTCCTGACGGGCGCCGCGGTCACGGCAGTGCTCGCCCAGCGCCTGGCGCGAAAGCTCTGCACCCACTGTTGCGAGATGTACATCCCGACCAGGGAGGAGCTCCTGAACGCGCGCTTCTCCCCGGAGCAGGTGGCTGCGGCCGACGGCGTCAGCCTCTACCGCAAGCGTGGATGCCCACGCTGCAGCCAGAGCGGCTACAAGGGCCGGATCGGCATCTACCAGCTCATGGTCATGAACGAGGAGCTCGGCGCCCTCGCCGCGCGCCACGCGACGCGCGAAGAGCTCGAGCGCGAGGCCATGGCACACGGCATGAAGACGTTGTGGGATGACGGCCTCGCCCGCGCTGCCTCGGGGATGACCTCGCTCGAAGAGCTCGCGCGCGTTTTGATCTAGCCTGCGCTCTGCCCTTGCCGGTCGGCGAAGATGGGTGCGTGAGCCCGAAGCGACGAGCGGTGGGACTCGCGCCCGAGCAGGACGCGTACGGGCAGATCCTGCTTGCCTGCCTCGAGGGACGTGGGGGCCAGGAGATCATGGAGCGCGACGACGGGCTGATCTACTGCGGCGACCCGTCCGACTACTTCGCGCCCTACCGCCGCTGGCCGTCGCTCGAGAAGAAGGCGATGCGCTACGTACGCGGCCGGGTCCTCGACGTGGGCTGCGGCGCGGGCCGGGTCGCGCTCCACCTCCAGGAGCGGGGGCAGGACGTGGTGGCCATCGACAATTCGCCGCTCGCCGTGGAAGTGGCGAAGCGCCGAGGCGTCAAGAAGGCGATCGTCCTCTCCGTCGTCGACCTCGATTCGTCCCACGGCGTCTTCGACACGATCCTCTTCGCGCGGAACAACTTCGGCCTCGCAGGTGCCGAGCGCGAGGCCCGGAGGCTCCTGCGCCGGCTACACGGGCTTACGGCCGAGGACGGCAGGATCGTCACGGACAGCGTCGACCCGGAGCGCCACGAGGATCCGGCCTTCCGACGCAACCGCGAGCGGGCCGGGGCGACCCAGGCAGAGCGCTACCGCGTCAGGTGGCGCGAGTTTGCAACGCCGTGGTTTCGCTACCTGATGTTCTCCCCGGCCGATTTCGAGCGCCTGACCGAAGGAACCGGTTGGCATGTCCGGCGGTTTCTGGAAGGCGACGATCCACGCTATTGCGCCATCCTGGAGAAGGACGAGAGTTAGGCCGTCTCGCAGCCGAGGTACGTGAGCGCGCGCATCGCCTCGTCCACGAAGGCATTCGCATGGACGAGCGTCGCGAACTTGTACGGGCCCGGGCGCAACGGCTCGACCCGAAGGCCCGAGACCGGATAGACCTCGCAGTCCACGATGAAGTCCGAGCCGCTCTCGACCATCCGGAGCGTGACGACCTGGCGCCCGTCCATGCGCGCCGAGCGGATTGCGAGCTCGCGCTCTCCTTCCGCACCGAGAACAGGAAGCTCTGCGGCTTCGCTCACAGCGCGGCGTTCTCCGCTGCCTGCGCGACCGTCTCCCGGTCGGCGTAGCCCTTGAGGACGTTCACGGCGCCGCGCCACCGTGCGAACACCAGCACCGCCGGCGCGTCGCGGACGTCGTAGCGCGAGGCGAGCAGGGCGACCGATCGTGTATCCGTCACATCGATCGCGACGAAGCCTGCATGGACATCGCCGGCGCCTGCACGCGCCTCGGCGACGGTGAGCAGGTCGACGGCCGAGCCAGGGGTGTAAAAGACTGCGACCACGACTCTGTGCCGCTTCAGCTGCCGGGCCAACGCGCTGTCGGAGCGTCCACCCGAAGCGCACTTGGCGGCCCCGAGGTCGCGGGCGATGTGATTGCCCTTGTCGTTCAGCTCGAACGCGAGCGAGTTCAAGTCCACGAACTGTGCGATGTCGTTCGCGGTCAGCGCGGCTGCGGCCTGCGTCTCGACCTTCACGAAGCCACCGAAGTACTTGATCATCTTGTTGACGCGGGCTTCGTCGCGCTTCGGTGGCGCAAGGGCCTTGAGCTTGACGAGCGCGGTGTCGGCGAGCGCCAGCGTGCTCGGCAGCATCTGCGCCACGTCGGCCGGCGTCTGGGGCTCACCGAGCTTCGTGATCTCGGCTTCGACGCCGGCGCAGATCAGGTTCGCCTGCTGGCGCCATTGCTTGCCGGTCAGTCGTGTCTGCTGCGGATCGTTCGATGCAGCCGGCGTGCCCAGCGGCTTCGGAGCAGGCTCTTCCGCCGGGGTTCCGGTGAAGGCAAGAGCGCCGTACCCGAGCCCCAGGAGGGCCAGCACGGCGACCGGGAGGAGCACCCGAAGGCGAAGCTGCGACCGCATGCTCTCTCTATCGGCAGCGGAGCTATCACCCTTGACGGGAACCGTCCTAGTTGTGAGGGCGGCGTCCGAGCCGTTACTTCGCCGCTGGTGCGGTCCGTTAAACGAGAAAGGGCGCGGTCTCCCGCGCCCTTTCGCTCAGAACCGAGTGTCTCTGACTAGCAGACGCCCGCTGTGATGTCTCCACCAGGACCGTTCAGGTGGAACTGCTTCCCACCCGTGGTCGCGGCGACGTTCTGGATGCAGTACGTAGACGCGGTCGGGACCGTGAAGGTCACGTTCTTGATGCCGGCGTCATAGCTCGCCTGAAGACCGGCGAGGGTGATGCCCGTATATGCGCCCGTGTCGGCGAAGTACGCCTCAACGCCCGGGACTGCCGCACGAATGTTGGCACGGGCGGCCTGGTCGTTGGCGCGATCACGGAAGCTGAGGTACGAGGGGATTGCGATCGCGAGCAAGATCCCGATGATGATGATCACGACGAGGAGCTCGATCAGGGTGAAACCACCCTCGCGCTCGGTGCCGGTGATCCGATTCTTGAGCCGTTCAATGATCATGTAGGACTCCTCCTTTGGAGCGTAGGCGTCAATGGCTCAGCCCCTCTATCGGCCTCGAGCGCCTCTGACCCGCCCCCGAACGAGTGATTTGCGTCTCCCCTTTAGCGCCGCCACGCGCCTGCCGATAGGCGTTGGCGGAGGGAACCAAAGCCATGGAAGCGACTCAAGTACTGCAAGGGGCCCCGAGCGGGCCCGTCAATTCGATCGATGACCTGCTGGAGCGCATGGTTGCGCGCAGCGCGTCAGACCTCCACCTCACGGTCGGCGCTGAGCCAACCGTGCGCGTGATGGGGCAACTCGAGCGGATGGAGGAGTTCGGCCGGCTCACCCCGGAAGACACTCAACGGCTGCTCTATCGCATGATGTCGACGGAGCAGCAGAAGCACCTCGAGATCAAGCGGCAGCTCGACATGTCGCACTCGATTCCGGGACTGGCCCGCTTTCGTGTCAACATCTATTTCCAGCGGGAAAGTCTCGGCGCTGCCTTCCGGATGATCCCGACGGAGCTGAAGACGCTCGAGCAGCTCGGCGTCCCGAAGGCGCTCGAAGAGCTCGCCAACAAGCCGCGCGGTCTCGTCCTCGTCACCGGCCCGACCGGGTCGGGAAAGTCCACCACGCTCGCGGCGATGATCGACCTGATCAATCGCACGCGGCAGGACCACATCATGACGATCGAGGATCCGATCGAGTTCCTGCACCGCCACAAGCGTTGCATCGTGAACCAGAGGGAGATCGGCCCGGATGCGATCAGCTTCGCCGAAGCGCTCCGCGGCGCGCTCCGCCAGGACCCCGACGTGATCCTCCTCGGCGAGATGCGCGACCTGGAGACGATCGCGACTGCCCTCACGGCGGCCGAGACCGGCCACCTCGTCTTCGCCACGCTTCACACCCAGGACGCCCCGTCGACGGTCGACCGCTTGATCGACGTCTTCCCGGGCCCACAGCAGGAGCAGGTGCGCGTCCAGATCGCAGCCACGCTCCAGGGGGTCGTTACGCAGACCTTGCTGCCACGTGCGGACGGCTCGGGTCGAATCCCTGCGGTGGAGATCCTCTTTCCGGACGACGCGGTCAGGAACCTCATCCGGCAGGGAAAGGTCGAGCAGATCTACTCGATCATGCAGACCGGCTCCAACCGCGGCATGCAGACCCTCGAGCAGGCGCTCGCAGACTTCGTCGTTCGCGGCCTCGTCACCGAGGAAATTGCGTTGAACCGCTCCAGCCGACCCGAGCAGCTCGCCGGGCTGCTCAAGCGCGACGGCGCCGGCCAGGCATCTCAAGCCGGCCTTCGGGTCGCGGAGTAGGGGCTAGTCATGGGCAAGGAGAACATCGGCTTGAAGATCGGCGCCTCGCGGCTTTCCGCAGCGCGCGTCTCCCTGAACGGGTCGGCCGAGCTCATGCAGGTCGCCGAGGGACCACTCGCGCGCGGGATCGTGGCCGGCGGCGAGGTCAAGGACGTCGAGGCGCTTGCCGTGGCACTCAAGGCCTTCTTCAAGTTGCACAAGCTGCCTCGTCGGGGCATCAGGATCGGCGTCTCGAACAACCGCATCGGCGTCAGGACAATCGAGCTGGCCGGGATCGAGGATCCCAAGCAACTTGCGAACGCCGTTCGCTTTCGCGCTCAGGAGGCCCTCCCGATCCCGATCGAGGAGGCCGTGCTCGATTATCAGGTGCTTTCGGAGTCAAAGAACGCCGAGGGTCTCCCGTCAACGCGGGTCCTGCTCGTCGTCGCCTACCGCGATCTGATCGATTCCTACCTCCAGGCATTCCGGGCAGCCGGCATCAAGGTGGCCGGCGTCGACCTCGAGGCATTTGCGCTGCTTCGCGCCCTGACCCCGCCAGTCGACGTCGACTCCCCGGGGGCACAGCGGAGCGCTCTCGTCGCCGTCGCCGTCGGCTCCGACCGGTCCACGCTCGCCGTCTCCGACGGACTGAGCTGTGAGTACACGCGCGTACTGGACTGGGGCGGCGCGTCACTGACGGGCGCAATCGCGCGGGCGCTCGAAGTGGATGCCGACCGCGCTGAGGCGCTGAAGCGGGAGCTTTCGGTCGAAGGAGGCCTAGTTCCCGACGGGCTCTCGCAGGAACAGCAAACGAAGGCCCACGAGGCGATCCAGGTCGGGCTCCAGACGTTCGGTCGCGAGCTCGTCTCCTCGCTGCAGTTCTACCAGAGCCAGGAAGGCTCGCTCGGCATCCGGGAAGTCGTGCTCGCCGGCGGAGCATCACAGCTTCGTGGGTTCGCAGAGGCCGTAGAGAAGCTCGTCGGCGTCAAGGTCAGGGTCGGAGACCCGCTGATCGGGATCAATGTCAGCAAGAAGCTCAAGGGCGAGACGAGCGCTGCGCTCGCGATCCCCATCGGTCTCGGGATGGGCCACTAATGGCCGACTGGAAGAAAGAGATCAAGCTCTCCGACCTTTTCAGCCGGAGTAGAAAGTCCAAGCCGGAGCCGGAGCTCGACGGGCCGGACGAGGCGGTCCCTGAGAAGAGCGGCGGCAGCTTTCTGAAGCGCGACCTGAGCTTCTCGCGCAAGCCCAAGGAGCCCAAGGAGCCGAAGGCCCCGAAGGCGGGCCGGAAAGAGTCTCGCGGCCGAGCTGCGAAAACCACGGTGCCGCAGATCCCGCTCATGCGGGCCTTCAACCTGCTGCCCAAGGAAGATCCTCGCGAGGGCACCGCACGCCGTGCGACCCCGGCCAAGCTGATCTTGGCAGTGGTGGCGCTGGTCGCACTGGCCGGTCTGGGTGCGTACTTCTTGCTCCTGAATACGAAGGTGGCAGGCAAGACGGCCACACGCGACGAGCTGAAGACCAAGCTCGCGGCCGCGAATCTCCCGGCCGAGCGGCCGCTGCAGGAGGAAGAGGTGGACCCGGCCCTGGTCGAGGAGAAGGACAAGCGCACGGGAGCCCTCTCGTCGGCCCTCGGTGGCCGGACCGCGTGGGACCGCCTGCTCCGGGAATTTTCACTCGTCCTGCCAGATGACATCTCTCTCACCAAGATGACTGCCAGCGGCGCGGTGATCGATCCGGCCCTTCCGGTCGCGGCGGGCACCCCCGCGCCGACGAGCACGCTCACGATCGAGGGTTACACGGAAACGCAGAAGAGCGTGGCACAGCTCCTTGCGCGCCTCGCGGTGCTCCCCGAGCTCAGCTCCGTCCAGCTCAAGTCGAGCATGGACGCCGACTTCCAGGGCCAAATGGTCGTCCAGTTCGTGATCGCGGCGAACGTCAAGCCCGTGACCGGAGCAACGGCGTGAAATCGAAGCAGGTACCAATGACTCCTGTTCTTGCGATCGGTCTCGCGATCCTGCTCGCGGTGGTCTATCTCGGGCTTCTCCGCCCGAAGGCAAGTGAGGCCTCGGCTCTCGACCTCGAGATCGCGAACCTCGAAAGCACGCTCGCGATCCGGGCACACCAGGGCGACGCTGCCCCGCCCACGGTCCAGATCGACGTTGCCGACCTCTTCAGGCTCGCCAAGGCGATGCCGAGCTCGGAGGACATGGCCGGGATCATCCTCGAGTTGAATGCCGTCGCCGACTCGGCGGGCGTCCGCTTCGTCTCGATCCAGCCCTCCGAGAGCGTGACCAAGGGTGACTACAACGCGGTCCCGATCAACCTGACATTCGAGGGCAACTACTACGACCTGACCGACTTTCTCTTCCGCCTTCGCAACCTCGTGACCGTGAAGGAGGGCGTCCTCGAAGCCACCGGCCGCCTCTACACGCTCGACGTACTCGACCTGCACGAGCAGCCGACGGAGCGCTTTCCAAAGATCCAGGCGATGCTGACGATCTCCGCCTACTCGTTCGGCGCGGCACCGGCCGCCGCCGGCGTTGCGCCTACCGCGACGACGGCCCCGGCGACGACCACGACGACCGGGACGACAACCGGCGCCACCACGACCGAGCCGGCCCCCGCCGCGGGCGGCGCAGCGACAACGGGAGCGGGAGGCTAGCCATGTCGAAAAAGGGCGAAGAGATCCTCCGAAAGCGCAAGGAAGCGAAGCAGAAGAAGCTCCTGTTCGTCCTCGGCCCGATCTTCCTCTTGCTCATGGTCTGGCAGGGACCCGGCTACCTGAAGATGCTGACGGGCGGATCGGCCGAGCCGACCGCGGTCACCAGTACGCCGACTGCAACCGGCGCGACGCCAGATCCGGGCTCGGCGGCCCCACCGTCGACGGCCGTGCTCGATCCCAGCGCCGTCCCAGCTGCTCCGCCCGCCGCCGGCGCTCTCGCACTTCCTGATTCCGATCAGCCACTCGCCGCGGACACCGGACAGCTCATCTCCTTCGGACGGTTTCTGAGCAAGGACCCGTTCAAGCAAGGAGTAGCCCCTCCCTCGACCCCGGACGGCTCCGCCCCCGCTGGCGGCGGCACCGGCTCGACTGGAAGCGGTGGCTCGAACGGCGGCACCGTCGTTCCGCCACCGACGGGAACAGGCGGCGGAGGCGGAGGTTCAGGCGGGGGCGGGTCCTTCACGACCGCTTCGAGCGCCAACATCAGAGTCAACGGCGTCACCGAATCCGTGAAACGGGATACGCCGTTTCCTGCGAGCGACCCGCTCTTCCAGCTGGTCTCGCTGACGAACACGACCGCGAAGATCGGCCTGGTGGCAGGCTCCTTCTCGAACGGCAAGAAGACGGTGACGCTCAAGCTCGGCAAGGTGCTGACACTCGTGAGCGAGCCGGACGGTCTTCGATACCGCCTGAAGCTGATCAGCGTCAAGCTCTAGGACGCGGGCCGGCGAGCCGCAAAGGACGCCACGCTCAAGGGTGGCTGCCAAGGCAACAACGCACCGCGACCCGGGGGACTGTCGACGTGGCAGGTCCGACTGCCTCGCCAGCGGACTCGGGCCTGCACGCCGGTGCGGCTCCAGGCTGTTCTCGTTCCGGGCCGCGCGGCTACGGCCTCGGCGCCGGGTCTAGATGCCGGTGGATTCGTCGAACGACGAGGACACGCGAGCGTAGACCGTGGTCGGGCTCGTTGAGCTCCGGACGACTACGGTCACGAGCTTCACGTTTCGCCCGGCGACCCCGTTCGAGTTCGTGATGAGCTGCCAGCTCACGTACGTGTCAACCCGGTAGCTCCGGTTGTCTGCGCCGGTGACCGTTCTCACGGGGTCGGCGGTCGTGCAGGTGCCCGAGCCACAAGAAACGACATGGACACGCTTCTTCTGCACGACCGCGGCTCCTCCGGTATGCGAGGCCGCAACGGTGAGGTCGGTCGCCTCGCTTGACAGTGAAGACGGCGCCGTTCACCTCCGACACATAGAGGACTTCGTTGTCAATCTTGACCCGGAACGGCGCTGTCGGAAAGCCGGCAGCGGACGCGACGGTCAGTGTGGTGGCGGCCGCGTCGATTGTCGCGCTGAGCGTCGTCGAGGGTGTCGTCTCGGCCTTGTACGCCGGATCTGCAAGGTAGATCGCTCCTGCGGTTGCTACCTCGGAGTCATCGAGTCCGATCACGTTGTACCGGACGGCCCGGAACGTCTCCATCTCGGAGTCCGCCAGCGCGGCGGCCGTCGAGACCGTACTGGCGCGCTGGATCGTGACCATGCCGGTCTGGAAGAGGGCGAACACGGCGAGGATGCCGATGGACATGATGCTCATCGCGATGAGGAGCTCGATCATGCCGAAGCCCGCCTCGTTTGAGGGCAGCCGTCGGCGGATCCGCAGGATGAACGACATCTAGAGCCGTATCGGCAGTCGTACGCTTCCCCTCAAGGCGCCGAGGGGGGATGCCGATTCCATCTCTTGGAATGGCCTCCTTTGCCTACAGCGCGATCAATGCCACGGGTCTCGAGCTCCAGGGCGAGATCCACGCCCCCGACCTGACCGCCGCCCGCGAGGCCCTGCGCGTCCGGGGGATGCTCGCGCTCGACCTGAAGGAGCAGGCCTCGAGCTCAGACGGCATCGCCGCGGTCGTCAAGAAGGTGAAGCCGAAGGCGCTGCAGATCTTCTCGCGCCAGTTTGCGACGATGATCGAGGCCGGGCTCAACGTCGTCACGGCCCTCGTCATCCTCGAAGACCAGACCGAGGACAAGAAGCTGGCCTCGGTGATCACCGAGGTGCGCGCCGACGTCGAGGGCGGACTGCTCCTTTCCGAGGCGATCGCGCGGCACCCGAGAATCTTTTCCCGCCTCTACATCTCGATGGTGGAAGCCGGCGAGGCGGCCGGAATCCTGGACGTCGTCCTCGACCGAGTCGCCATCCAGATCGAGAAGGAGACCAAGATCAAGCGGCGCGTGAAGGGCGCGATGATGTATCCGCTGATGGTGCTGGCGTTCGCGTCGGTCGTCATGATCGGAATGCTGCTCTTCCTCGTCCCGATCTTCGTCGGGATCTTCGCGCAGCTCGGCGGCGACCTGCCGACGCTGACCCAGTGGGTCCTCAAGGCATCCAACATCGTGCGCTACCAGTGGTACATCCTGTTCCCGGGGATCTTCGGAGTCATCTTCGGATTCATGCGCTTCAAGAAGACGGAGAAGGGACGGCGCTGGTGGGACCGGACGCGGATGAAGGCGCCCGCGGGGATCGGCAAGACGATCCTGAAGATCGGCATGGCGCGCTTCTCGCGGACCCTCTCGACGCTCGTCGGCTCGGGTGTCGACATCATCCGCGCGCTCGAGATCACCGGCACGACCTCCGGCAACAGCATCATCGAGGACGCCGTCGACATTGTGCGTGAGAAGGTCCACCAGGGCGTTCCGATCGCGATTCCGCTCAGCGAGCTGGCGATCTTCCCTCCCATGGTCGCGCAGATGGTGCGGGTCGGAGAAGAAACGGGAGAGCTCGAGAAGATGCTGTCGAAGATCGCCGACTTCTACGAGGACGAGGTCGACAGCGCGATCGCGACCCTCACCTCCGTGATCGAGCCGCTCATGATGATCGGCGTCGGGATCATGGTCGGCATCATCATCATCAGCATGTACCTGCCGATGTTCAAGCTCCTCACGCTCATCGGCGGTTCCTAAGAAAGCTCCGCCGTTCGCCGCTAGGGTCGCTGCGAACCAAGGACGCAGTGGCATCCTGGATCTCTCGGTGCCAGAGGAGGCTCAGAAGTGGCGAAGCTGATCTACTCGGCGATCACGTCGCTCGACGGCTACGTGGCGGACGAGGACGGCAAGTTCGACTGGTCTGCGCCCGACGAAGACGTTCACGCCTTCGTCAACGACCTCGAGAGGTCGGTCGGCACCTACCTGTACGGGCGCCGGCTATACGAGGTGATGGTCTTCTGGGAGACCGCCCACACCCTCCCCGACCAGTCGCGTGTCATCGCGGACTACGCAGAGATATGGCAGGCGGCCGACAAGATCGTGTACTCGAAGACGCTGGAGGCCGTGTCCAGCTCCAAGACGAGGCTCGAGCGGGACTTCGACCCTGAAGCGATCCGGCAGATGAAGGCTGCTGCGGGACGTGACATCTCCATCGGCGGTCCAACCCTCGCCGCCCAGGCGATCAAGGCCGGGCTGGTCGACGAATACCACCTGTTTCTGACGCCCTTCGTGGTTGGAGGAGGAACGCGGTCACTCCCCGACGGTGCCCGCCTGAATCTCGACTTGGTGGGCGAACGCCGTTTTGACAACGGCGTCGTGCACCTCCACTACGGCGCCAGGACCTGACAAACCTGCACCCGAGCGTGCGGGTACGCTCGATGGGTGACTCCCCCGGGCGGCACGATCACGATCGGAGGTGACCTGAGGGTCAGCCGCCTCGGGTACGGCGCTATGCGGATCACCGGGCCGAACGTCACGGGGGAGCCTGACGATCCAGAAAGAGCGAAGCGGGTCCTTCGCCGCGTCGTCGAGCTGGGAATCACGTTTATCGACACGGCCGACTCGTACGGGCCCGAAGTGAGCGAGCGGCTGATCGCCGAGGCGCTCCGTCCGTATCCGGACGGGCTCGTGATCGCCACCAAGGGCGGGTTGACACGGACCGGCAAGAAAGGCCCGTGGCCTCCTGACGGACGGCCGGAGCACCTTCGCGAGGCCTGTGAGGGGAGCCTGCGGCGCCTGAAGCTCGACCGGATCGACCTCTATCAGCTCCACCGGGTCGACCCGAAGGTTCCGCTCGAGGAGTCGGTCGGCGCCCTGGCGGAGCTGCGCAGGGAAGGAAAGGTTCGCCACGTCGGGCTCTCGAACGTCTCCGTCGACCAGCTCGAGCGAGCCGAGAGCATCGTCCCGATCGTGTCCGTCCAGAATGAGTACTCGGTTGGAAACCGCTCCTCTGAGGACGTTCTCGATGAATGTGAAGACCGGAGCGCGGCCTTCCTCCCCTGGTATCCGCTCGAAGCGGGCTCCCTGGCGCGCCCGGGCGGGCCGCTCGACCGCGTCGCCGAGACCCACGGGGCAACGCCGGCCCAGGTCGCCCTCGCGTGGCTCCTTGCGCGCTCCCCGGTCGTCCTCCCGATTCCGGGCACCTCGTCGGTCGAGCACCTGGAGGAGAACGTTGCAGCGACGAGACTCACGCTTTCGGACGAGGAGCTGGCCGAGCTCTCCGGTGCCGATGCGTAAGCGGGCCTTCGCACTCGTGCTCGCGATTGCGATCGCGATGGCGATCGTGCTTTCCGGGACCGCCGCCGCGGCCGGTGTCAGCGAGGCGGCCCAGGCGCTTGCGCGGGATCCCGTCTACGTCGATCCGGCGGCGGAGCGGGCGATCAGCGAGGCGGACGCGGAGGAGCTCCGGGACCGGATCGAGGCGAAGGACGCCGGGCCGCTCTATGTCGCGATTCTCCCGGAAGCGGCCACCCGTGAGGCTGGGGGCAGTGCGGAACAGGTGCTCGCGGCGATCGCGCAAGAGCTGAACCGGGACGGCACCTACGTCGTCGTGGTCGGAGACCAGTTTCGCGCCGCCAGCACCGTGCTCGAATCGGGCCGCGCGCGGAACCTGGCCGACGACGCCTTCCGGGAGAGCCGCGACCAGGGCGTGGCAGCCGTCCTTCTCTCCTTCGTCGACGCGGTCGGCGAGGAAAGGAACGGCGGCGGAGGTGATGGGGGCTCGCTCGGTGGGGCTCTGATCCCGCTGGGGCTGGCCGGCGCGGCTATCGCTTTCTTCGTAGTTCGCCGTCGGCGGCGCTCCGCCGAGAACAACCGGGAGCTCGCAGAGGTCAAGACCACGGCCCGGGACGATCTCGTGGCACTGGGCGAGGACATCGGCACCGTCGACGTCGACGAGCTCGCGCCCGCGGCGCGCCCGGACTATGAGCGCGCCCTCGAGCAGTATCAGCACGGCACGAACGCGCTCGACTGGGCGAAACGGCCTGAGGACATCGAAGCAGTGAGTGCCGCGGTCGAGGAAGGCCGGCACGCCATGACCGCGGCCCGAGCTCGCGCGGCCGGCCAGGAACCGCCGGAGCGCCGCCCACTGTGCTTCTTCGATCCGCGCCACGGCCCTTCGGTCCGCGACGTCGAGTGGACGCCGCCGTGGGGGTCACCGAGAGCCGTGCCGGCGTGTGCGGCCGACGCGCAGCGCATCGAGGACGGTCTCGATCCCCAGACGCGCGAGGTCACCGTCGGCGGCAGGCAGGTCCCCTACTGGAACGCCGGCCCGGCCTACGCTCCCTGGGCAGGCGGCTTCTACGGGGGCTTCGGGGGCCTCTTTCCGGGCCTCCTGCTCGGGTCGATGCTGGGAGGTGGTTTCGGCTTCGGCGGCTACGGCGGGTATGGAGACCAGGGTGACGGGGATTTCGGCGACGGGGATGTCGGTGGCGGAGACTTCGGTGGAGGAGACTTCGGTGGCGGGGACATGGGCGGCGGCGACTTCTAGCCGGACGTCGCTTCGGCCCTCTGGAAGTCCGGATTAGACTCCGGGGATGAGCCGCTTCACGGACGCTTTGAACGAGCAGATCGGTCGTGAGTTCGGTGCCTCCCAGCAGTACGTGGCGATCGCGGTCTACTACGACTCTGAGACCTTGCCCCAGCTCGCGGCGCACTTCTACCGGCAAGCGGTCGAAGAGCGAAACCACGCGATGATGATCGTCCAGTACCTGCTCGATGCGGGCGAGAGCATCGCCATTCCCGGCGTCGGAGCGCCGCGCACCGACTTCGGCGACGCTGCCGACCCCGTGCGGGTCGCGCTCGACCAGGAGCGGCAGGTCACGGAGCAGATCGTGGGGCTCGCGGCCCTCGCGCGAGAAGAGGGCGATCTCGTCGGCGAGCAGTTCCTCCACTGGTTCCTCCAGGAGCAGCGTGAGGAGATCTCGAGCATGTCCGCACTTCTGGCGGTCGTCGAGCGAGCGCAGGCCTCGAACGTCCTGCTCGTCGAGGAATACCTCGCCCGGGCGGGCGGCGGCGAGGCAGAGGTCGGCGCCCCTCAGGCTGCCGGCGGCGCGCTCTAGACCCAGCTCTTAGCCGGTCAGGTCGGAGACGGCCTCCGCGAAGACCTCCGTGTGGCGGTCGACGTCCGCTTCGGTCGTGTCCGGGCACATCAGCGCCATGTTGTGGAAGGGGGTCATCAGGACACCCCGGTTCAGCGCAAAGAGGTGGAGGAAGCGGTCGAGCTCGGCATCCGCCGCACCGGCGGCTTCGGCGCCGGTGCGCGCTCTCTCGGGGCGCGGCCAGTACTCGACGCGGCAGCCGAGCCGCGTGACGCTCCAGGGGAGAGCCTGCTCGGCGATGATTCCGGCGACGCCGGCCTCGAAGCGCTCTCCCAGCGAGATCATGCGCTCGAACGCCTCCTCGGTCAGCACGTCACCGAGGGTCGCGCGGATCGCGGCGAGCGAGAGGACGTTCCCGGCCAGCGTTCCCCCGATCCCGCCGACGTCTGTCTGCGGGGGCATCGCCGCAAGGATCCGATCCCTCACCGCCTCGCTGAAGCCGTACGCGGCAGCCGGGATGCCGCCGCCGATCGTCTTGCCGATCGTCAGGAAGTCGGGGTCGAGGTCGTACGCGCGCGTGTAGCCGCCCGGGCCCGCGCAGATCGTGTGCGTCTCGTCGATCACCAGCAGCGTCCCGTGGCGTTTCGTCAGGTCTCTGAGAGCCTCGTGGTAGCCAGGCTCGGGGAGGACGATGCCGATGTTGGTCAGCGCCGGCTCGATCAGCACGCAGGCGACGTCGCCCTGCGCTAGCTCGTGCTCCAGCCCGTCCAGATCGTTGATCTCGACTGCTCGCGTGGTGACCTCGGGCTTGACGGGCGCTCCGATCGTGTGCGGGCGGAGCCTGAGCGCGCCCGCCTCGAGAACAACGAAGGTCTCGTCCACCGACCCGTGATAGCACCAGGCGTGAACGAGCACTTTCGGTCTGCTCGTTATCTCGCGCGCGAGGCGGATCGTGAACCGGTTCGCGTCGGTGGCGGTCAGGGCGAACTGCCACGAGGGAAGCCCGAAGCGACGGCTGAGCTCCTCGCCGCACCAGACCGCATCCTCGCTCGGGAGCATCACGGTGATCCCTCGGCGCACCTGTTTCCCGACCGCGTCCGCGACGGCCGGAGGCGAGTGCCCCGCCATGGCGCCGGTATCTCCGAGGCAAAAGTCGACGTACTCGTGGCCGTCGACGTCCACGAAGCGCGCCCCCCGAGCCTCCTCGACGAAGACGGGGTAGGCCCCGGCCCATTCCGTCATCCAGTGCATCGGAACGCCGGACAGGAGTGATCCCCGCGCCCGCTCGAAGAGCTCGCGCGAGCGGGGGTGCTCGTCCAGGAAGCGCGCCGCCTCCCGTTCCATCAGCTTGCGGAGCCGCCCCCGGTCGATGACGGCGTCCGTCATACGGCGCTGGGCACGATTCTGTTCCGGATGGATCGATCGAACCGCACCGCCGTATCATGACCGCGGAATGTTCTTCCGGCAGGTGCTGCACGAGGATCTCGGCTGCGCCTCCTACGTCGTCGCCGACGGGGGAGAGGCGGCGGTCATCGATCCGAAGTGGGAGGTCGAGGACTACCTGGCCCTGGCGGCTGAGCACAGCTTCCAGATCACGCACATCCTGGAGACGCACACGCACGCCGACCACGTTTCCGGTCGCGGGCGCCTTCGGTCTGCAACCGGGGCGACCATTCATGTCTCGGATCGGGCCGCGGTCGAGTTCGAGCACGAGCCGCTCGCCGACGGGGACGCCGTCCAGGTCGCAGGCGTCCGCATCGCCGCCCTCGCGACGCCTGGCCACCGGCCTGACCACATGGCATTCGTGGTGGAGGACGAGTCTCGCTCCGGGGCCCCATGGCTCGTGGTTACGGGCGACTCGCTCTTCGTCGGCGACCTTGCCCGGCCGGACCTGGCCGTCGAGCCGGAAGAGGGTGCGCGCGATCTCTACCGCTCGGTTCGGCGACTGCTCGAGCTCGAGGACTTCGCGGAGATCTGGCCGGGACACATCGGCGGCTCGCTCTGCGGCGGTGCCGGCATGAGCGAGAAGCCGGGGTCGACGATCGGCTTCGAGCGCCGCTTCAACCGTCTCGCCGGTATCCGGGACGAAAGCAACTTCGTCGAGGAGCTGACCCGGAAGCTCGCGCCGCAGCCACCCAACTTCAAGCGCATCGTTGCGTTGAACCAGGGGCCGCTCCTCACTGAAGCCCAGCCGCTCGAAGGGCTCGCGCCGCCCCGGGTCCGGACGCTCTTGGATAAGGGCGCGACACTCCTCGACGGGCGTGCGACCCGCGAGTTCGATGCCGAGCACATTCCCGGGGCGATCAACGTGACGATGGTCAAAGCCGCCGTCGGGACTCGTGCCGCCTGGGTCGTCGATCCGGAGAGCGACGTCGTGGTCTCGGCGGCCAGCGAGGTCGACGCCCGGCGGCTCGGCCGCCTCCTGGAGGCGGTCGGCTTCCGCGCGCTCCGCGGCTACCTCGCCGGCGGCGTCCCGGCGTGGCAGGAGGCCGGGCTCCCCGTCGAGACGACACCGGCCATCGACATCTCCGGCCTGGCCGAACGGCTCAGCCGTGGTGACGTCCGTCTGCTCGACGTCCGTGAGGACGACGAGTGGGAGGAGGGACACGTGGACGGCTCCATGCACATCCCGTATCACGAGCTTCGGGACGGAGCGCCGGCCGAGCTGGCCAACGGCGATGGCCGTCAGATCGCGGTCGCCTGCTCGGCCGGGAACCGGAGCTCGATTGCGGCCTCTTTGCTGCGGCGAAGCGGAGTCGACAACGTCCTGCACGTCGCCGAGGGAGGTGTCGCCGACCTCGCAGACGAAGGTGTCCAACTCGTCCGCGGCGGGTGAATCTGCCAACGCTGCTTGCTACACTCGTGCCCGCGCGGCGGCGTAGCTCAGCTGGTTAGAGCAGCGGAATCATAATCCGCGTGTCGCAGGTTCGAGTCCTGCCGCCGCTACCTCGATTTTGCTTCAGCGGGCAAGGTTCAGCTCTTCGACGCGACCCCTCTCCGACGGGCGGAGCGAAGACCCACGAGATTGACCCTCCCCGACTGTGGCGCGCTCCGTCGAGGACGGAAGAGACGGAGCGCCTGGATAGCGTTCTCGGCTACCATTGTCCGGCGCGGAGCGGGAGCGTCGTGCGGGAGCGGACGTCCCTGACGGCTCCGCCGGACATCTTCGAAGGAAAGAGAAAAGCGAGTGGCAACCGGAGTACGAGTGGCGATCACGCTCGCCTGCACTGAGTGCAAGCGGCGGAACTATCAGACGAACAAGTCGAAGCGGAACACGCCCGACCGGTTCGAGTCGAAGAAATACTGCCGCTGGTGCCGGCGTCACACACTGCATCGGGAGACCCGTTAATCCGCGATGGCTCGGACTCCCCGCACGAGGCGCGCCAAGCGCACGACAGACTTCCAGCAGCCCGCCGCCACGGCGCGCGCCCGTGACCGCCGGCGCCAGGTCAAGCCGGTCCAGCAGGCCAAGAGCCAGACGGGCGCTCAGCGTGAGCGCCGGGGCGGCATCCGTGCGTTTGTCAAGGAGTGCTGGGGCGAGCTCAAGAAGGTCGAGTGGCCCGGCCGCCGACAGCTTCTCTCGGCCACAGCAGTCGTGATCATCGCCGTCGCCGTCGTCGGCGCCTACCTCTACGTGGTCGACGAGGCTCTCTCCCGCCTCGTTCGCGACGTTCTCCTCAACCTTTAAGCCCATGTTCCGCTGGTATGTCATCAACACCTACTCGGGGCACGAGAACAAGGTCAAGACCAATCTCGAGCACCGGATCGTCTCCATGAACCAGCAGCCGAAGTTCCGCCGAGTGGTCGTACCGACCGAGCAGCGCATCGAGACCAAGGACGGCCAGAGAGTCCAGACCGAGCAGCGTGTTCTTCCCGGCTATGTCCTCGTCAACATGGACATGACCGACGAGGCGTGGACGGTGGTCAAGAACACGCCTGGCGTGACGGGCTTCGTCGGCTCGGGTACGAAGCCGGTGCCGCTCTCGCAGCCCGAGGTCGACCGGATTCTCCACACTGGCACGGGCGGCGAGCGCCCACGGGCGATCGCGCAGTTCGAGCTCGGTGAGTCCGTCAAGGTAACGTCAGGGCCGCTCTCCGACTTCGACGGCGAGATCGTCGACGTGAATGCGGATCAGCAGAAGCTCAAGGTGCAGGTCAACATCTTCGAGCGGCAGGTACCGGTCGAGCTCAGCTTCGACCAGGTCAAGAAGATCGATTGAGATATTAGGAAGGCGACGTGGCGAAGAAAGTTCTCACTCTCATCAAGCTCCAGATCCCGGGTGGCCAGGCAAACCCGGCCCCTCCGGTTGGGCCCGCCTTGGGCCAGCACGGAGTGAACATCATGGAGTTCTGCAAGGCGTTCAACGCCCAGACCCAGCAGGAGAACGGCCGGATCACTCCGGTCGAGATCACGGTCTACGAGGACCGCTCCTTCACATTCATCACGAAGACACCGCCGGCCGCAGTCCTGATCAAGGAAGCGCTGAACATCCAGAAGGGCTCGCCCGAGCCCAACCGCGAGAAGGTCGGCAGGCTCTCCAAAGACCAGCTTCGGAAGATCGCCGAGACGAAGCTCGTCGACCTGAACGCCCGGGACGTCGACCACGCGATGCTCGTCGTGGCCGGAACGGCCCGGAGCATGGGCGTGGAGGTGGAGAAATGAGACACGGCAAGCGGTACCGCAACTTTCGCGCCCTGATCGATCGCGAGCACCTGTACTCCCCGCTCGAAGCGGTCCGGATCCTCAAGGAGGGGCCGCCCACGAACTTCGACGAGACGGTCGAGGTGCACTTCAACACGGGCCTGAACGTCCGGCACGCCGACCAGCAGCTTCGGGGCACGCTGATGCTCCCGCACGGTACGGGCAGCGACGTGCGCGTCGCCGTGTTCGCGGAGGGCGAGAAGGCGAAAGAAGCCGAAGAGGCGGGCGCAGACATCGTCGGATCCGCGGACCTCGCTGCGAAGATCGAAGAGGGGTTCGACGACTTCGACGTCGCCATCGCGACTCCGGACATGATGGGCACGGTCGGAAAGCTCGGGCGCATCCTGGGCCCCCGGGGCCTCATGCCGAATCCGAAGGCCGGCACGGTGACGTTCGACGTCGCGAAGGCGGTCAGCGACTCGAAGGCCGGCAAGCTCGAGTACCGGACCGACCGCGGGGCGAACGTCCACCTGGCGGTGGGGAAGAAGAGCTTCTCGGAGCGCGACCTCCTCGAGAACTACGCCACGGTGCTCGACGAGATGATGCGGGCCAGGCCCGCCGTGGCGAAGGGTCGCTACATCCGCTCGATCACATTGACGAGCTCGATGGGCCCGGGTATCAAGGTCGACCCGTCCCGGACGCGGGGCGTCGTCGAGGAATTGACCGAGGAGGCCGCGACAGCGGCAGCGTAAACACACGACGTCTCGTCGCCAGAGACAGCCGGCAGCGCCAGCGCGCGGAAGACCGGCCGAGGCGGTTCGAGGGAGAACGCTCTCCTCCTCGTGCCCGCCTCCCGGCGGGCGCGACTCGTTCGAGAGGAGAAGCAGGTGCTGAAGGAAAAGAAAGAGCAGGTCGTCGCGGAGCTTGTGGAGCGGCTCCGGTCGACGGACACGCTCATCGTGGCCGACTACCGCGGCCTCAGCATGAAGGAGATCGACGGGGTTCGGAGCGAGCTGCTCCAGCACGGCGCCCGCTTCTCCGTCGTCAAGAACACGCTCACGATGCGGGCAGCCGACGAGGCCGGGGTCGATGCCCTGAAGGAGTTCCTGGATGGCCCGACCGCAATCGCCTTCGTCGGCGACGGCGACATGGTCGCGGTCGCGAAGACGCTGAGCGACACGGCTCGACGGACGAAGATCCTCGCCGTCCGCGGCGGGATCCTGCAGGGCGAGACGATCACCGCCGATCAGGTGCGCGACCTGGCGACCCTGCCGCCGCTCGATGTCCTCCAGGGCCAGGTCCTGGGCGCCATCGTCGGCCCCATGAACGCCGTCGTGGGGCTCTTCACCGCCCCGCTTCGGGACGTGGTCAACGTGCTCGACGCACGCATACAGCAACTGCAAGAACAGGAGGCATAGGGAAATGGCAACTGACACCGCGAAGGTCGTCGAGCAGCTCGGGAAGATGACCGTGCTGGAGCTCGTCGAGCTGAAGAACAAGTTGGAGGAGGAATGGGGCGTGACGGCTGCAGCGCCGGTGGCGGTCGCCGCCCCGGGTGCTCCGGCCGCCGGTGGCGGGGACGGAGCCGCCGCCGAGGAGCAGTCGGAGTTCGACGTCATCATCACTGCTCCCGGGGACAAGAAGATCCAGGTGATCAAGGTCGTCCGCGCGATCACGAGCCTCGGCCTCAAGGAGGCGAAGGACGTGGTCGACGGGGCGCCCGGCCCGGTCAAGGAGGGCGTCACCAAGGAAGAGGCCGAGAGCATCAAGGCCCAGCTCGAAGAGGCCGGCGCAACAGCCGAGATCAAGTAGAAAAGACCGAATTCACACGGACGGAAGGGCGGCCAAGGCTGCCCTTCCGGCGTTTTTGGCCCCTTTCCTCTTGTGAAGAGGTCGTAAGGTCGCTCACCCGTCCGGGGGTTCGTGGTGTGGAAGGGCTCGCCCGCGGCCGAAGTAGTGCAAGACCGGGAAAAGCCGCACCCACGGAGGTTCAGGATGAAGTTCAAGGTACTTCTGCTCGCGCTCGCCGCCACGCTGGTCGTCACTTCTGGCGCCACCGCGAAGAACGGCGGGGGCAACGGAAAGGGTCACGCCCAGACCACGCATTCGCAATCGGCCGCGCACGGCTCGAAGCACGAAGGCAAGGGCCACGCGACTAAAGCCGTGAAGGTCAAGAAGGCGAAGAAGCACGAGGCAGCCGTAGCCGAGGAGGCCGGCGACGCGCTGGCCCCGGACGACGCTGTGGAGGTCGAGGAGCCGAGCGCCGAGAAGACGAACCCGGCCTGGACCTGCAAGACCCGACTCGAGGAGCGTGGCGCAGAGCAGTTCGTCATCGACTACGGGACGAACACGAACGGCGCCAACGCGTTCGGCAAGTGCGTCTCTGGCGTTGCCAACGGCAGCGAGGAGGAGACGACGGAAGTCCCGGCAGAGCCCGACGCCGCTTGCGAAGCGGTTACCCCGGCCCCTGACGTCGTCGAGACGACCGAGGTGACAGCTGCCGAGGAGAGCTCGGAGACCACGGAGGTACCTGCTGCCGATGAAGACAGCTCGGATACCCCCGAGGTGCCTGCCTGTGAGCCCGTCGACGGGACCGGCACGACCACTCCTCCCGCCGCGGACGGCACCGGAGACACCACTGGCACCGTGACAGACACTGTCGCGGACCCTGCTGTGCCGAGTGCGGACGATGCGCTTCTGGCTGCCGCACGCGCCGTCAAGGCGTTCGCTGCCAGCCTCTAGAAGCTCCGAACGGATCGATCAGAGGGGGCGCTACGGCGCCTCCTCTGGCATTCATGCGAAAAAGGTGTAGAGTGCGGCTTCAGAACGGCGGTCTCCGCAGGTATACGCTTGCGGGGGAACGTCTGCCTCTGCTACCCTGATAGGTCGCGCCGCTCCTCCGCGTTCTCCACTGTTTTTATCGGATTCCGATCCCGTCTTTATCCGTTCGTCCTGCCTAGAGGGAGGCTTCGTTCTTGGCCACCAAGGTCGCTTCGCGCCGCGCGCGCAAGAATTTTTCTCGTCTAAAGCACGTTCTCGACCTACCTAATCTGATCGACATACAGCGAGCCTCGTTCAAGTGGTTCATGGAAGAGGGGCTCCGCGAGACGATCGACGACATCTCGCCGATCGAGGACTACACCGGCACGCTCGCCGTCGAGTTCGCCGACTACGAGTTTGGTCCGCCGCCGGTCAGCATCAAGGAATGTCGTGAGAAGGACCTGACCTACCAGGCTCCGCTCTCGATGACCGTCCGCTTCGTCAACAAGGAGACGGGCGAGATCCGCGAGCAGACGGTCTTCATGGGGGACTTCCCGATGATGACCCGGTGGGGCACATTCATCATCAACGGCACCGAGCGCGTGATCGTGACGCAGCTCGTCCGCTCCCCCGGCGCCTATCTGATGGAGCCGAAGGATCCGGACAAGCAGGTCTTCATCGCGAACCTGATGCCGAGCCGCGGGTCGTGGCTCGAGCTCGAGATCGATAAGAAGGGCATCGTCTACGCACGGATCGACAGGAAGCGCAAGCTGCCGATCACGACGCTCCTGCGCGCGCTTCCGGCCGAGGACCCCTCCACCGGGCAGGAGCTCGACCTCTCGACGAACGAGAAGATCCTCGAGCTCTTCGACAACTCGACCTACATCGCGAACACCCTCGAGAAGGACACGACCACGCGCGAGGAAGAGGCGGTCGTCGAGGTCTTCAAGAAGCAGCGCCCGGGCGAGCCGCCGACGCTCGACAACGCCCGCAACCTGCTCCGAGGGCTCTTTTTCGACCCGAAGCGCTACGACCTCACCAAGGTCGGCCGCTACAAGCTGAATCAGCGGCTCGTGGTCGACGTGCCCGACGACGTTCGCGTCCTGACGACGCAGGACATCGTCGCGCTCGTCAAGCGCCTCGTCGATCTCCCCAAGAACCTGGGCGTGCCGGAGGACTCCAAGGACTTCGCAGCCGAGGCGCTCGCTCTCTCGCGCGAGCCGATCCGGAACGAGCTCGACGAGTACGAGGACTTCGGTAACCGCCGGCTCCGCACCGTCGGCGAGCTGATCCAGGAAGCATTCCGTGTCGGCCTCTACCGGATGGAGCGCGTCGTCCGCGAGCGGATGACCACCGAGGACGTGGACACGATCACGCCCCAGACGATCATCAACATCCGGCCAGTCGTCGCCGCCCTGAAGGAGTTCTTCGGCTCCTCGCAGCTGTCGCAGTTCCTGGATCAGACGAACTCGCTGGCCAGCCTCACGCATCGACGCCGCCTCTCGGCGCTCGGCGCCGGCGGTCTCACGCGCGAGCGGGCGCCGATCGAGGTCCGCGACGTTCACGAGACCCACTACGGCCGCATGTGCCCGATCGAGACTCCCGAGGGCCCGAACATCGGCCTCATCGGCTCGCTCGCCTCGATGGCGACGGTGTCCGAGTTCGGCTTTGTCCAGACGCCGTACCGGGCGGTCGAGAAGGGGAAGGTGACAGACACGATCGTCTACCTCGACGCGGCCGAGGAGGAGAAGTTCACGATCGCGCAGGCGAGCGAGCCCGTCGACGAGAAGACCGGCAAGTTCGTCCACGACCTGGTCCTCTGCCGGGCCCCCGGCGGCGAGCCCGTGATGTCGACTCCGAAGGACATCCAGTACATGGATGTGGCGCCGGCCCAGATCGTCTCGGTCGGCACGGCGCTGATCCCCTTCCTCGAGCACAACGACGCCAACCGAGCGCTCATGGGCGCGAACATGCAGCGCCAGGCGGTGCCGCTCCTGATCACGGATGCGCCGCTCGTCGGAACCGGGCTCGAATACCGCGCCGCCGTGGACACCGGCGACGTCGTGCTCGCGGACGCGGCGGGCACGGTCGTCGACGTGGACGCCGAAAAGATCGTCGTCGAGACGAAGGACGGCAAGGACGAGTACGAGCTCGTGAAGTTCATGCGCTCCAACCAGGGGACGCTGATCCACCAGAAGCCGATCGTCGGGCTGGGCGACAAGGTGAAGGCGGAGGACGTGCTTGCGGACGGCAGCTCCACCGCGCAGGGCGAGCTCGCGCTCGGCAAGAACCTGTGCGTTGCCTTCATGCCCTTCGAGGGCTACAACTTCGAGGACGCCATCGTCCTCTCCGAGCGGCTTGTGAAGGACGACGTCCTTTCCTCGATCCACATCCACGAGTACGAGATCGACGCGCGCTCGACCAAGCTGGGCGACGAGGAGATCACTCGCGACATCCCCAACCGGTCCGAGGAGTCGCTTCGCGACCTCGACGACCGGGGCGTCGTGCGGATCGGAGCCGAGGTCGGCTCCGGCGACCTGCTCGTCGGCAAGGTGACGCCGAAGGGCGAGACCGAGCTGACCGCCGAGGAAAAGCTGATCCGCGCCATCTTCAAGGAGAAGGCGCGCGAGGTTCGCGACACGTCACTGAAGGTCCCGCACGGCGAGGGCGGCAAGGTCATCGACGTGAAGACCTTCTCGCGCGACAACGGCGACGACCTCTCACCGGGCGTCAACGAGCTGGTGCGCGTCTACGTCGCGAAGAAGCGCAAGATCGCGGAGGGCGACAAGCTCGCCGGCCGCCACGGGAACAAGGGCGTCATCTCCCGGATCGTCGCCGAGGAGGACATGCCCTTCCTCGAGGACGGCACCCCGGTCGACGTCCTCCTGAACCCACTCGGCGTGCCGAGCCGCATGAACATCGGCCAGATCCTCGAGACCCATCTCGGGTGGGCGGCCGCACACGGCGTCTTTTCCGAGAACGGTGAGAAGAACGGCCCGACTCCGATCGCGACGCCGGTGTTCGACGGCGCCACCGAGGCCGAGGTCGATGACGCCCTGATCGAGTGGACGAAGCAGAATCCGAAGTCGCCGATCAAGTTCAAGGTGGACATGAAGCGGCGGCCCGGCCGGCGTACGTCCGGCAAGGTCCGGCTCTTCAACGGGCGTACGGGTGAGCCCTTCGACCAGAAGGTCACCGTTGGGTTCATGTACATCCTGAAGCTGCTGCACCTCGTGGACGACAAGATCCACGCGCGCTCGACTGGCCCCTACTCGCTCGTGACCCAGCAGCCGCTGGGCGGTAAGGCGCAGTTCGGCGGCCAGCGGTTCGGCGAGATGGAGGTGTGGGCGCTCGAGGCGTACGGCGCCGCGTACACCCTTCAGGAGATGCTCACGATCAAGTCCGACGACACGGTCGGGCGCGTGAAGGCATACGAGGCGATCGTCAAGGGCGAGAACATCGCCGAGCCGTCCATCCCGGAGTCGTTCAAGGTGCTCCTGAAGGAGATGCAGTCCCTGGCACTCGACATCCACGTCATCTCGGAGGAGGGACGCGAGGTCGAGGTCCGCGAGGAGGACGACGAGCTGCTTCGCGCAGCGGAGGAGCTCGGCATCGACCTTTCGCCCGGGTCACTTCGCGCGGCGGCGCGCCAGCCCGACGCGCAGGAGCTCGAGGCCGGGGAGGCCGGCATGGACGAGGGCGGCGGAGTTGCGCTCCCGTCAGACGAGACGCTCGTGGACGTCGCCGAGGACTCGCCGGATCTCACCGGCGGGGAATCGGCAGCCGAGGAGGCGGCAGACGTCGCCGGACCGTTCGCAGAAGCACCTGATCTGGCAGATCTCGAGATCGAGGACTAAGCACACGAATTCGTACGGGCGGGCAGCTGGCTCGCCCACCATTGCGCGACAGGAAAGAGGCGGAGAGAGCTTTGATCGACATCAACAACTTTGACGCGATTCGCATCGGTCTCGCGTCGAGCAAGCAGATTCGCGACTGGTCCTCCGGCGAGGTCACCAAGCCCGAGACCATCAACTACCGCACGCTGAAGCCGGAGAAGGACGGGCTCTTCTGCGAGCGCATCTTCGGTCCGACCAAGGACTGGGAGTGCTACTGCGGCAAGTACAAGCGCGTCCGCTACAAGGGAATTATCTGCGAGCGCTGCGGCGTCGAGGTGACGCGGCAGAAGGTCCGTCGCGAGCGCATGGGTCACATCGACCTGGCGGCGCCCGTCTCGCACATCTGGTTCTTCAAGGGTGTCCCGAGCCGGATCGGCTATCTGCTCGACATCGCTCCCAAGGAGCTCGAGAAGGTTCTCTATTTCGCGGCGTCCATCGTTACCGCCGTCGATAACGAGCAGCGCGCTAAGGATCTCGCCGACCTCGAGGACAAGGTCCGTGGCGAGTCCGAGCGGATCCACGTCGACCGCGACGAGGCGCTCGCTGCACTGGAGGACAGGCTTGCCCGGCGCCGCGAGTTCTTCACGAAGGGCAAGGAGCGCAACTTCGACGAGGACGATGAGTTCTGGGCACGTGGGCTCGTGTCCTGGGCGGAGGAGCAGGGGCTTCCGCCGCTCGAGGACGCCCGCAAGCTCGTCGGCGGCCTGTTCGTCGACGTCGCCGGCAAGATCACGACCGAGGACTCCAAGAAGATCCGAGAGCTGGTGCGGAACGCGGCGATCCGGAAGGACCGCCAGCTGACGCCGCGCGAATTGGACTCCGTCTCGAATGCGGCCATCCAGGTCCGTGAGGCCCTCGCACCGCTCCAGAAGGAGTACGACAAGGCGACGGGTGCAAAGAAGGGCGCCGTCACCAAGCACCTGAACAAGATCCAGGAGGCCCTTCTGACCGGCGGCGAGCTCGAGGGCGACGACGCCGAGATGGTCGCGTCGGTCGATCAGAAGAATCTCGAGAAGGCCCGCGAGCTCGGCAAGGGGCTCCTTCGCGAGCTGCTCGAGACGGCTCCGGCCGACGAGGGGCCGGACGTCGTGCGCGAGCTTGCCAACGATCTCTGCCTGAAGACCGAGAGCCGGATGCAGAAGGAGGATCTCGACGCGATCGTCCAGTGGTCGCTCAAGGTCCGGGAGATGTACCTCGACATCGAATCTCGCCGCGAGGATGCGCGCGAGGCCGCAGTCGACGCCGTCAACCGCCTCGAGCAGACGTGGCAGCTCTTCACGGATCTCGAGCCCAAGCAGGTCGTGAACGACGAGATGCTGTTCCGGGAGCTCAAGGACCGGTTCGGCTCGCCGTACGGCTTCGGCGTCTACTTCCGGGGCGGCATGGGGGCGGAGGCGATCCGCGATCTTCTCCGCGACCTCGACCTCGACGCGGAAGGCGCCTCGCTCCGCGAGACGATCGCGACCTCGAAGGGCCAGAAGCAGAGCCGCGCGATCAAGCGCCTCAAGGTCGTGAGCGCGTTCATCACGTCAGAGAACAAGCCCGAGTGGATGGTGCTCGAGGCGATTCCGGTCATCCCGCCCGAGCTCCGCCCGATGGTGCAGCTCGACGGTGGCCGCTTCGCGACGAGCGACCTGAACGACCTCTACCGGCGCGTCATCAACCGGAACAACCGCCTGAAGCGGCTGCTCGATCTCGGTGCCCCTGAGATCATCGTGAACAACGAGAAGCGAATGCTCCAGGAGGCCGTCGACGCGCTCTTCGACAACGGTCGTCGTGGCCGCGCCGTCACGGGCCCCGGGAACCGTGCGCTCAAGTCGCTCTCCGACATGCTGAAGGGCAAGCAGGGCCGCTTCCGCCAGAACCTGCTCGGGAAGCGGGTCGACTACTCGGGCCGCTCGGTCATCGTGTCAGGCCCGACGCTGAAGCTCCACCAGTGCGGCCTGCCGAAGCTGATGGCCCTCGAGCTCTTCAAGCCGTTCATCATGAGCCGGCTCGTCGAGCGGAAGACCGTTCAGAACATCAAGGCGGCCAAGAAGCACGTCGATTCGATGGCGCCCGAGGTCTGGGACGTCCTCGAGGAGGTCATCGCCGAGCACCCCGTGCTCCTGAACCGTGCGCCGACACTCCACCGGCTGGGCATCCAGGCCTTCGAGCCCGTGCTCGTCGAGGGCAAGGCGATCCAGATTCATCCGCTCGTCTGTCACGCGTTCAACGCCGACTTCGACGGCGACCAGATGGCGGTCCACCTCCCGCTCTCGGCCGAGGCACAGGCTGAGGCGCGCATCCTCATGCTCTCGGCGAACAACATCCTCTCGCCGGCGCACGGAAAGCCGCTCACCACGCCGACCCAGGACATGGTGCTCGGCACCTACTACCTGACGTACTCGCCGGTCGACCTCACCGAGACCACCGTCGAGGAGCTCGATCCCCGCCCGACCCGCTTCGGCGCGGAGGACGAGGTACTCCTCGCTCTCGACGCGAAGCAGGTTCAGCTCACAGAGCCGATCGAGTACAAGCGGAACGGCGATCTGGTCCTGACGACGCCGGGCCGGGTCATCTTCAACGAGGACATTGTCCGGGCGCTCGCGACCGCGATCGGCGAAGGGTTCGATCCAGCCGGGCAGCCGTTCATGAACCGGACGCTCGGCAAGAAGGAGACGAACGACTACATCTCCGAGCTCGTGGACAGCTACGGCGCGCTTGCGCTCTCCTCGGTCCTCGACGCGATCAAGGACCTCGGGTTCCACTACGCGACCCAGGCCGGGATCACGATCTCGAAGAACGACATCGTCATCCCCGAGAACAAGGAAGAGATTCTCGCCGAGTACGAGAAGCGGGTCCAGACGATCGAGGATCAGTACCAAAGCGGCCTGATCACGGAAGAGGAGCGCAAGGAGCGGATCGTCGAGACCTGGACCGAGGCGACCGACACGGTTGCCCAGGCCATGGAGGAGACGCTCTTCGAGCTGAACCCGATCTTCATGATGGCCAACTCCGGCGCCCGCGGATCCTTCAAGCAGATCCGCCAGCTGGCCGGTATGCGTGGCCTCATGGCGAATCCGAAGGGCGACATCATCGAGCGCCCGATCAAGGCGAACTTCATGGAGGGCCTCTCCGTGCTCGAGTACTTCATCTCGACGCACGGAGCCCGCAAGGGCCTCGCCGACACCGCGCTCCGCACGGCGGACTCCGGGTACCTGACCCGGCGTCTCGTCGACGTGTCGCAGGACGTCATCGTCCGCGACGAGGACTGCGGCACCGAGGAGCACATCGACCTTCCGCTCATGACCGCGGATGGGGTCAACCGCTCGCTGCCGGGGCGGCTGGTCGCGGTCGACCTCCACAAGCCGCTCAAGGACGGGAAGCCCGGGAAGACCGTGCTCCTCGAACAGGGCGAGCTGATCACGAACGCCGCGCTCCTGCGCGTGCAGGCGGAGCTCGAGCCCGAGGTCGCTGCCGAGATGGGAATCCCGATCCGCTCCGTGCTCAAGTGCCGAAGCGAGTTCGGGGTCTGCCGGCGGTGCTACGGGACGTTCCTGGCCACGGGGAAGCCGTGTGAGATCGGTGACGCCGTGGGGATCATCGCCGCGCAGTCGATTGGCGAGCCCGGCACCCAGCTCACGATGCGGACGTTCCATACCGGTGGTGTGGCCGGCGCGGACATCACGCACGGTCTCCCACGCGTCGTCGAGATCTTCGAGGCCCGGAACCCGAAGGGAGCTGCGAAGCTCGCCGAGATCGGCGGAACCGTCTCCCTGGAGCAGACCGAGCGTTCGATCAAGCTGACGATCCACCCTGAAGGGGTCGACGAGAAGGGCGAGCCGCTCGGGGACGTGTCCTACTTGATCCCACGGCGCACCAGGCTTCTCGTCACCGAGGGCCAGGTCGTCGAGCCCGGCGACGCCCTCCACGAGGGCTCGTTGACTCCGGCTGACCTTCTGCGCCTCAAGGGCGCCACGGAGGTGGAGGTCTACCTCGTCGACGAGGTGCAGCGCGTGTACCGGTCGCAGGGCGTGGACATCCACGACAAGCACATCGAGCTGATCATTCGCCAGATGATGAAGAAGGTTCGGGTCGATTCGGCCGGAACGACCGACTTGCTGCCGGGGCAGCTCGTCGACAAGGTCGTCCTGGAGCGGGAGAACGCCCGCGTGAAGAAGGCCAAGGGCGAGCAGGCGACCTTCGAGCCGCTCATCCTGGGCATCACGAAGGCGTCCCTCGCAACGGAGTCCTTCCTCTCGGCCGCCTCCTTCCAGGAGACGACGAAGGTGCTGACCGACGCCTCGATCGAGGGCAAGGTCGATCGCCTCCTCGGCCTGAAGGAGAACGTCATCATCGGGAAGCTGATCCCGGCCGCGACGGGGCTGAAGAAGTACCGCCAGGTCGAAATCGGCCCGAGCGACAAGGTGCCCAAGTCCGCGTATACGCGCCCGGCCACGGAGGAGCAGCTTCTCGCTGCGCTCGAGGAGATCGGCTCCGACGGCGGTGCAGACCTCGGTCTGCTCGACATCGACTTCGGCGGGCAGCCGGAGACGAACGGCGACGCCGCGCTCGAGAGCCCGGAGGCCGAGGAGATCCCCGAAGTCGAGACGCCACTGGACGAGGAGAAGCCCTCCTAGAAGTCGTCCGTAACGGGCTAGTCGTTGGGGCGGGGAATTTCCTCGCCCCTTCGCGTTCCAGGGGCGGGCGCGTCCCCGTTCGAAGAACCCCGCTCTTTGCGAAAAGTTCTCAAGGCCGGGTCTAGCGCAACCTGCTCGATTCTTCTACATTCTGCGGCGGCGACTGTGGCACGGCGGGCTTGAGCCCGTCCTCGGTTATCCACAGAACTCACAGGAGGCTGGGGAGAACTTGGCACGCCCTCAAGGCGTGTCGTTTCCTGCGATCGCGCGTCCCTTGCCGGCCTGCTTGGCCTCATAGAGCGCATCGTCTGCACGTTCGAAGAACGACACCGGATCGTCGTTCGGCCGAAGCTCCGCCACCCCGGCGGAGATGCGTAGACGGTCGGCGGGGCCCGTGGAGCGGTTCGCGACGGCAAACTGCAGTCGGCGAAAGAGCTGGTTGGCGTCCACCAGCGCGGACTCCGGCAGGATGACCGCGAATTCGTCGCCGCCGATTCGGCAACCCAGATCCGAGCTGCGAATCACGGACAGAACACGGTCGCCCAGCTGGGCCAGCACGTGGTCACCGCCCAGGTGCCCTTCCTGGTCGTTGATCGACTTGAAGTCGTCGATGTCGAAGACGAGCAGCGCGAGCGAGCGCTCGTAGCGGGTTGCGCGCGCACATTCGCGTGCGAGCGCATCGTGAAAGAACCGGCGGTTGTACAGGCTGGTGAGCGCATCGAGGTTGGCCAGCTGCCGCGCCTCTCGAAACCGGCGGGCGTTCTCGATCACGGGCGCCGCCGCCGTCGGCCAGCTCCTCGAGCTCGCCGAGCTCTTGCTCGGAGAGTTGCCGCTCGCGGCCCCGCCAGAAGACGCCGAGGCTGCCGATCGCCCCGCCATTCGCCAGGAGGGGGATCATCAGACCGCCGCGGATCAGCGTTTCGTCGCCTGCGCTCTCGTCTGCGTAGCGGTAGTTGATCGTGATGGCGCGGGTCTCGCCGCCCTCGGGCGCACTGCCGACCAGCTGGCGCTCGGCCTCGTCAGGCGTCATCCCGGCGGTCGCAACGACGGGCTCGCTCTCCGGCTGGGAGACGATCACCATGGCCGCCTCGGCCGGAGCGAGGTCGAGCGCCGCTTCGACCAGGTGGCGGGCGACCGAGTCGAGGTCGATCGAGCCGCCGAGGCTCGCGAGCCTCTGTGACCGCTGGCTCTCCTCCCGAGCCCGCAAGAGCTCCCGGGAAAGATCCTCGAGCATCTGCTCGAAGCGAGCGTCGGACTCTTCGAGCATGCGCTCAACATCGGGATCCTGCTGCTCGCGTCGCGAGCGCAGCACGAGCACCATCAGAACCATTGCGACGACGAGCGCGATTGCGACGGCGCTGACCGCAGCGCCGACCGCTATCCACGTCGTCGTCTCGAAATACAAAGTCATCCCGGTCGCCATCCGGTGTCGTAGGGCCGCTAAACGGACAATAGGGGCGTTTTTCCACTTTTCATACCCCTGGGGCGCGACGTCACGGGCAACCCGTTGCTGCTACCATTCCGCGAGGTTCGGGGTGGGCAACAGCTGCCTGCGCCGAGCTTTCTTTGCGTAGAAAACCTGGACCAGGGAGACCTCGAAACACTCGTGCCAACTGTGAATCAGCTCGTCCGGAAGGGCCGCACTGCGCCCACCAGCAAGACCAAGACGCCCGCGTTGCGCGGAGCGCCCCAGAAGAGGGGCGTCTGCACGCGCGTCTTCACCGTCACCCCGAAGAAGCCGAATTCGGCCCTACGCAAGGTTGCCCGAGTGCGCCTCACGAACGGGATGGAGGTCACCACCTACATTCCGGGCGAGGGACACAATCTTCAGGAGCACTCGGTCGTGCTGGTCCGCGGCGGCCGGGTCAAGGATCTCCCGGGCGTCCGCTACAAGGTGATCCGCGCTGCCCTTGATACCGCCGGCGTCTCCGATCGCCGCCAGGCGCGCTCGCGGTATGGCGCCAAGAAGGGCGGAGTAACTAAGTTGGCGACCCCCTTCCTCCCATCTCGCACTCTTATGACCGCTGCAAAGCGTCGCCTCGCGGCGTCCTCAGTCGCGCCCGTAGCTTCCAGCTACGAGCACTCCTTGCGTCCTTGCGATGCTCGCTTTTCGCGGCCTGAGAGCACGATCTGCTCGGAAGGTGATCGCTGATGCCGCGCCGCGCAGAGATTGCGATTCGCGAGCTCGATCCGGATCCCGTCTACAACTCGAAGCTCGTCACCCAGGTGATCAACAAGGTGATGACGCGCGGGAAGAAGTCCGTCGCGGAGCGGATCGTGTATGAGGCGCTCGATGTCGTCGGCGAGAAGACGGGCAAGCCGCCTGTCGACGTGCTCGAGCAGGCCGTGAAGACGGTAACGCCCGTGCTCGAGGTTCGCTCGCGCCGCGTCGGCGGTGCGAACTACCAGGTTCCGATCGAGGTGCCACAGCGCCGTGCGCGGACGCTCGCCGTGCGCTGGATCGTCAGCTACTCCCGCGACCGACGAGAAAAGCACATGCAGGAGAAGCTTGCGGGCGAGATCCTCGATGCGATCAACCAGCAGGGCGGCGCCTTCAAGCGTAAGGACGATCTCTACCGAATGGCGCAGGCCAACAAGGCCTTCGCGCACTACCGGTGGTAGCAGGGACCTCCGATGGCTGAGAAGACTGCAACGGTCGCCGGCGACAAGATCGCCCTCGAGAAGGTCCGCAACATCGGGATCATGGCGCACATCGACGCCGGCAAGACCACCACGACCGAGCGGATCCTCTACTTCACCGGCCGGACCCACAAGATGGGTGAGGTGCACGAGGGTGCTGCCGTCATGGACTGGATGGCACAGGAGCAGGAGCGCGGGATCACGATCACGTCTGCTGCGACGACGGCGTTCTGGCGCGATTTTCGTATCAACATTATTGATACGCCCGGGCACGTGGACTTCACCGTCGAGGTGGAGCGGAGCCTGCGCGTCCTCGACGGGGCGATCGCGGTGTTCGACTCGGTTGCCGGCGTCGAGCCGCAGTCCGAGACCGTCTGGCGCCAGGCCGACCGGTACAGCGTCCCGCGCGTCGCTTTCATCAACAAGATGGATCGCGTCGGAGCCGACTTTTTCGGCTCCGTGCAGTCGATGGTCGACCGGCTCGGAGCCCACCCCGTGCCGGTGCAGCTCCCGGTCGGGCAGGAGGAGCACTTCCGCGGCGTCGTCGACGTGATCGACATGAAGGCTGTGGTCTGGGCTGACGACCTCGGGATCAAGATCGACGAGATCGAGATCCCCGAAGAGCTCCGCGAGCAGGCCGAGGAGTACCACCACCAGCTGATCGACGCGGTCGCCGAATACGACGAGGAGCTCCTCGAGACGTACCTCACGGACGAGGCGGCAGTCACCTCGGAGATGATCCGGCGGGCGCTTCGCAAGGCCACGCTCGAGATCGCCGTCACCCCCGTCCTCCTCGGCTCGGCGTTCAAGAACAAGGGCGTCCAGCCGCTGCTCGACTCGGTGATCGACTATCTCCCGAGCCCGCTCGACGTCCCGCCGATGCACGGGCGCGACCCGCGCACCGACCACGAGCTCTCGCGCCGCCCCTCCGAGGACGAGCCTTTCTCGGCGCTGGCCTTCAAGGTCATGAGCGATCCATACGTCGGCAAGCTGACCTATTTCCGGGTCTACTCGGGGAAGGTCAAGGCAGGCGAGCGCGTCCTCAACTCGACCACCGGCAAGACCGAGCGGATCGGGCGACTGCTCCAGATGCACGCGAACCACCGCGAGGAGCGCGAGGAAATCGGTGCCGGGGAGATCGTCGCGGCAGTCGGGCTCAAGGCGACGACCACCGGTGACACGCTGTCGGCGGAGACCGCTCCCATCCTGCTCGAGTCGATGGACTTCCCCGAGCCGGTCATCTCGGTGGCGATCGAGCCGAAGACCAAGGGCGACCAGGACAAGCTCGGTGCAGGCCTGCAACGCCTCAGCGAGGAGGACCCGACCTTCCGCGTCCATACGGATGAGGAGACCGGCCAGACGATCATCGCCGGCATGGGCGAGCTGCACCTCGAGATCATCGTCGACCGCCTCATGCGCGAGTTCTCGGTCGACGCAACGGTGGGTCGCCCCCAGGTCGCCTACCGCGAGACGGTCACGAAGCGCGTCGAGAAGGTCGAGGGGCGCTTCGTCCGCCAGACCGGCGGCCGGGGTCAGTACGGCCACGCGGTCATCAATCTGGAGCCGAGCGAGCCGGGAGAGGGCTACGAGTTCATCGACAAGATCGTCGGCGGGAAGATCCCGCGGGAGTACATCCCGTCCGTCGACCTGGGCATCCAGGAGTCGATGGAGTCGGGCATCCTCGCGGGCTACCCGGTCGTCGACATCCGCATCGAGCTCACCGACGGCTCCTACCACGACGTCGACTCGAGCGAGATGGCCTTCAAGATCGCGGGCTCGATGGCGTTCAAGAACGCCGCGCAGCGCGCGAAGCCGAAGCTGCTCGAGCCGGTGATGGCCGTCGAGGTCGTGACGCCCGAGGACTACCTCGGCGACGTCATGGGCAACCTGAACTCGCGGCGCGGGCGGGTCGAGAACCTCGAGCCTCGCGGGAACGCACAGTCGGTGCGCGCCCACGTGCCGCTCGCGGAGATGTTCGGATACGCGACGGACCTGCGGTCGATGACCCAGGGCCGGGCCACTTTCACCATGCAATTCGATCGGTATGAAGAGGTGCCGCAGTCGATCGCAAGCGAGATCGTCTCAGCGGCGCAGGGTTCGTAAAGGACACGGAGGACTAATGGCTAAGCAGAAGTTCGAGCGCACGAAGCCCCACGTCAACGTCGGCACCATCGGTCACATCGACCACGGGAAGACGACTCTGACGGCGGCGATCACGAAGGTGCTGGCAGAGACCGGGACAGGCACCTCCTTCACCCAGTTCGACCAGATCGACAAGGCTCCGGAGGAGAAGGAGCGCGGCATCACGATCGCCGCCTCGCACGTCGAGTACGAGACGGAGAACCGTCACTACGCGCACGTCGACTGCCCGGGCCACGCCGACTACATCAAGAACATGATCACCGGCGCCGCCCAGATGGACGGCGCGATCCTCGTCGTCTCGGCTGCGGACGGCCCCATGCCGCAGACCCGGGAGCACATCCTCCTCGCCCGCCAGGTCGAGGTGCCTTACATCGTCGTGTTCCTGAACAAGGCCGACATGGTCGACGACCCGGAGCTCCTCGAGCTCGTCGAGCTCGAGGTCCGGGAGCTCCTCTCGAAGTACGAGTTCCCCGGGGACGACACCCCGATCATCGCCGGCTCGGCGCTGAAGGCGCTCGAGGGCGACGAGGAGTGGGTGCCGAAGATCATCGAGCTCATGGCTGCGGTGGACTCGTACATCCCGGAGCCGGAGCGCGACATCGACAAGCCGTTCCTGATGCCGATCGAGGATGTCTTCACGATCACCGGCCGCGGAACCGTCGTCACGGGCCGCGTCGAGCAGGGCGCCGTCAAGGTCGGCGAGGAAGTCGAGATGGTCGGCATCCACCCGCAGGTGACGAAGACGGTCGTGACCGGCGTCGAGATGTTCCAGAAGCTCCTCGACCAGGGTCAGGCAGGCGACAACATCGGCGCTCTCCTCCGCGGCACCAAGCGCGAGGAGGTGGAGCGTGGCCAGGTGCTCGCCAAGCCCGGCTCGATCACGCCCCACACGCACTTCAAGGCCGAGGTCTACGTCCTCTCCAAGGACGAGGGCGGGCGCCACACGCCGTTCTTCAACGGTTACCGGCCCCAGTTCTACTTCCGGACGACGGACGTGACGGGCTCGATCAAGCTGCCGGAGGGCCAGGAGATGGTCATGCCGGGCGACAACACGAACATGGAGATCGAGCTGATCCAGCCGATCGCCATGGACTCCGGCCTTCGCTTCGCCGTCCGCGAGGGCGGGCGCACCGTGGGCGCCGGCGTCGTGACGGAGATCGTCACCTAAGGACACACATGGCCCAAGCCAAGATCCGCATCCGCCTCAAGGGCTACGACCACACCCAGCTCGACCGGTCGGCCGTGTCGATCGTCGAGACGGCGCAGCGGACCGGTGCGACGGTCACCGGTCCCGTGCCCCTGCCCACCGAGAACAACCGCTACACGGTTCTCCGAAGCCCGTTCAAGGACAAGGACAGCCGCGAGCACTTCGAGGTGCGTACGCACAAGCGCCTGATTGACATCCACTCGCCGACTCCGAAGACGGTCGACTCCCTGATGCGGCTCGACCTACCGGCGGGCGTCGACATCGAGATCAAGCTCTGACATGAAGGGGATCGTCGGACGCAAGCTCGGGATGACGCAGGTCTTCGACCCGGAGACCGGCTCGCTCACGCCCGTGACGGTGATCGAGGCGGGGCCCTGCCCCGTGGTGTCGATCCGGATGGCGGACACGGACGGCTACGACGCCGTCCAGCTGGCCTTCGACGCCGTGCCGGAGCGCAAGCTCCAGCGGCCGAGGCTCGGGCATCTGAAGAAGCACGGCGTCGGGCCGCACCGGAAGCTGGTCGAGATCCGCGGGGCGCACGAGCTGACGCCGGGCGAGACCATGACCGTCGAGGCATTCGAGCCCGGGGACAAGGTCAAGGTCTCCGGGATCTCGATCGGGAAGGGGTTCCAGGGGACGATCAAGCGGCACAACTTCGCCCGCGGCCCGGTCAGCCACGGCTCGCACAACGTGCGCGCACCCGGGTCGATCGGCGCCTCCGCGACGCCTTCGCGCGTCTTCAAGGGCCAGAAGATGCCCGGCCAGATGGGCAACAAGCGCATCACCCAGGTCGGCCTCACGGTGGTCGACCGGGACCCCGAGCAGAACCTGCTCCTTCTGAAGGGCGCGGTTCCCGGCCACAAGAACGGCATCGTCGTCATCCGCGAGGACATCAGGTAGACGCATGGCCGCTCCGAAAGCACCCCTGCTCGACCTCGCCGGCAAGAAGTCGAAGGACGTGACGCTCGCAGAAGCCGTCTTCACCGCCGAGGTGAAGCCGCACCTGATCCACGAGACCGTCCGCTCCGAGACCTCGGCCGCACGCGCGAACACGCGCGGCGGAAAGTCTCGCGGCCTCGTCTCCGGCGGGCGGGCGAAGCCGTGGCGGCAGAAGGGCACCGGCCGTGCCCGCTCGGGCACGACGCGGGCGCCGCAGTGGACGGGCGGCGGGATGGCCTTCCCGCCCAACAACCGCTCCTTCGACGTCAAGGTGAACCGGAAGGCGCGCAAGGCTGCGCTCCGCGGAGCGCTTTCCTATCACGCGCAGCAGGGAACGCTGGCCGTGCTGGACGCCGCCGACTTCGCTGAGCCCTCGACCAAGAGCGCTATCGCGCTCGCCACCGCCTGGGGCAAGGACTTTCCTCTCCTCGTGATCGCCGAGCGCGACGAGCAGCCGCTCGTCAAGTCCTTCCGCAACGTCGAGCGGTCACTCGTCGTCGAGCCGGCCGAGCTCGAGGTCGGCGCGCTCGTCTGGGCCCGCTCCGTGCTCGTCTCCCAGGCCGCGCTCGACCGAGTCCAGCAGATGGCGGACGGAGGGGGGCGGCACTCATGAGCCTGTCGTCCCGTCAAGTGCTGATCGCTCCGGTCGTCTCCGAGAAGAGCTACAGCCTGATCGAGAACAACAAGTACTCGTTCCGCGTCCACGAAAAGGCGCACAAGACCCAGATCCGCCAGGCCGTCGAGGAGCTCTTCGACGTCAAGGTCGAGGGCGTCAACATCGTCAAGGTGCAGGCGAAGCCGAAGCGCCGAGGCACGTCGAAGGGCACGAGGCCAGGCTGGAAGAAGGCGATCGTCCAGCTACGTGCCGGTGACCGGATCGAGATCTTCGAAGGAGTCGCTGTCTAGGCATGCCCATTCGCAAGTACAAGCCGACGAGCCCTGGCCGGCGCTTCCGGAGCGTCTCGACCTTCGAGGAGGTCACGAAGACGACGCCGGAGAAGAGCCTGCTCGAGCCCGTGAAGAGGACGGGCGGCCGGAACAACAACGGGCGCATCACCACCCGGCACCAGGGCGGCGGCCACAAGCGCCGGTACCGGGTTGTCGACTTCAAGCGGACGAAGGACGGCGTGCCCGCGAAGGTGGCGGCGATCGAGTACGACCCGAACCGCTCCGCGCGGATCGCCCTGCTCCACTATGCAGACGGCGCCAAGTCCTACATCCTCGCGCCAGCTCGTATCCAGGTGGGGCAGAAGGTCGAGTCGGGGCCGAACGCGGACATCAAGCCGGGAAACGCCCTGCCGCTTGCGAACATCCCGACCGGAACGCTCGTCCACAACGTCGAGCTGAAACCGGGCCGCGGCGGCCAGATGGCGCGTAGCGCAGGGGCGGGAGTCCAGCTCGTCGCCAAGGACAGCGGCTTCGCCGTGCTCCGTGTCCCTTCCGGTGAGATGCGCCGGGTTCCGCTCACCTGCCGCGCAACCGTCGGGCAGGTGGGTAACGTCGACCACGAAAACCAGAACAGCGGCAAGGCGGGACGGAGCCGCTGGCTCGGCAAGCGCCCGACCGTCCGCGGCTCTGCCATGAACCCCGTGGACCATCCACACGGCGGCGGAGAGGGCAAGTCCAAGGGCGGCCGGCATCCGGTCACCCCGTGGGGCGTTCCGACGCTCGGCAAGCGCACGCGCAAGAAGCACAAGGACTCCGACAAGCTCATCGTCCGCGGCCGGCGCCGCGGCAAGGAAAGGCGGTAAGTGTCTAGATCTTCGAAGAAGGGGCCGTGGGTCGAAGAACGGCTCATGAAGCGAATCAACGAGATGAACACCTCGGGCGCGAAGCGGCCCGTGCGGACGTGGTCGCGCACGTCGACGGTCTTCCCCGAGATGGTCGGCCACACGATCGCCGTGCACGACGGCCGTAAGCACGTGCCCGTGTTCGTGACCGAGTCGATGGTCGGCCACAAGCTCGGTGAGTTCGCGCCGACCCGGACGTTCCGCGGCCATTCCGGCGACAGGCAGGCAAAGGTCAGATAGTGGCCACGGTCGAAGAAGCAACGCGCACGGAAGTGCGCGCGGAGGCGAAGTACGTGCGAGCCGCCCCGCGCAAGACGCAGCTCGTCGTGGACCAGATCCGCGGCCGCACGGTCCCGGAGGCGCGCGCAATCCTTGCGTTCCTGGAGCGGGACGCCGCCCGGGACGTGGAGCGCGTCCTCACATCTGCTGTCGCAAACGCGGAGACGAACCACGGGCTGCTCGGCGACGACCTCTACGTCTCGGGCGCTTACGTGGGCGCCGGACCGACGCTGAAGCGGTGGCGTGCTCGCGCGCGCGGCCGGGTCGCCCGGATCAAGAAGCGCACCTGCCACATCACGGTCACGCTCGCGATGCCGAGCGGGGAGGCGATTCCGGAGCCTCGAGGCTCGGTCGTGATCGAACCGCCGGCGGCGGAGCCGGAGTCGGCGCCCGCAGAGGAGAAGCCGAAGCCTGCGCAGGCACCCGAGAAGCAGGCCGAGGACGCGGCGACCCAGACCGAGAAGCCCAAGCGGGCCCCGCGCAAGAAGGCCGACGAGCCGACCGAGAAGGAGAAATCCACGTCCGAGGCCAAGCCGAAGGCCGAAGCAAAGCCCAAGCGCGCCGCGAAGCCCAAGGCTGCCGCCGATGCGGCCGAAAAGCCGAAGCGCGCGCCACGGAAGAAGAAAGAGGAGTCTTAATGGGCCAGAAGGTTCATCCAGGCGGCCTTCGGGTCGGCATCATCCACGACTGGAAGTCCAACTGGTTCGCCGGGACCAAGGACTTTCCGGCGTACCTGATCGAGGACGTCAAGATCCGCGACCACATCCGGGCCAAGCTCGGACACGCGGGGCTTTCGGACATCCTCATCAAGAAGGACAAGCAGCGGATCACGATCGACATCTACACGGCTCGGCCGGGCATCGTGATCGGCAAGTCGGGCTCCGAGGTGGACGCGCTGCGGCGCGAGATCCACGGGATGACCGAGAAGAGCGTCCACGTCAACATCAACGAGATCAAGCGCCCCGAGCTGGACGCGAAGCTCGTTGCACAGTCGATCGGCGAGCAGCTCCAGAACCGAGTCAGCTTCCGCCGGGCCATGAAGCGGTCGCTCGCCTCAGCGATCAGGTCGGGCGCGCAGGGAGTCAAGATCACGTGCGGCGGGCGCCTGGGCGGCGGCGAGATGTCTCGCTCCGAGACCTATTCGGAGGGCCGCGTCCCGCTCCACACGCTGCGCGCTGACATCGACTACGGCTTTGCAGAGGCCAAGACGACCTACGGCCGGATCGGCGTCAAGGTCTGGATCAACAAGGGCGAGATCATGCCCGAGGGCTTCGACATGGGCCAGGGCGACGGAGCCTCGGGTCGGCTGGGCGAGCAGGACCAGGCACGGCGCCGCGGGGGCCGCGAGGGTCTCGGACCGCGTGAGGGGGGCCGCCGGCCTCCGGATCGCGAGGGTCTCGGGCCGGTCCGCAAGCGGAAGCGCGGGAGCGGGCAGGGTGCCCAAGGCGCTCAGGGTGGCACGCGTCCCCGCGGAGCTCGCGTCGAGCAGCCGCGGACCGACGAGCAGGGTGTGTCCGAGGCCGGGCGGGAGCAGCCCGTCGTCGAGCCGGCCGCGCCCGAGGTGCCGCAGGAAGTCGCCGAGGCGCCGGATACGGCGACCGAGAAGACCGTGCAGGAAGACCCGACGACTGTCGAGTCGTCCGGCGAAGAGAGCGCCGAGAAGCCCGGAGGCGAGAAGTAGTGCTGCTCCCACGAAAGACGAAGTTCCGAAAGCAGCACCGTGGCCGCCGCCGTGGCTTTGCCAAGGGCCAGCAGCAGGTGAACTTCGGCGACTTCGGACTGAAGTCGCTCGAGACCGCCTGGGTGACCAATCGCCAGGTCGAAGCGGCGCGTATCGCCATGACCAGGAAGATCAAGCGGGGCGGCAAGGTCTGGATCAACATCTTCCCGGACAAGCCGGTCACGCAGAAGCCCGCCGAAACACGCATGGGCTCCGGGAAGGGATCGCCCGAGCACTGGGTGGCAGTCGTCAAGCCCGGTCGTGTCATGTTCGAGCTCGCGGGCGTCCCCGAGGATCTCGCGCGCGAGGCGATGCGCCTCGCCAGCATGAAGTTGCCGGTCAAGACGAGGTTCGTAAAACGGGAGGCTGATCTCTTTGAGGGCTAGAGAGCTACGTGAGCTCAGCGACGAGGAGCTCGGCAAGCGCCTGGCGGAGAGCCGTGAGGAGCTTTTCAACCTCCGCTTTCAGGCGGCGACCGGAGCGCTCGAAAACAGCGCGCGGCTGAACCTGACCAAACGCGACATCGCCCGGATCCTGACCATTCAGGCGCAGCGGGAAAACACTCTGGAGAGAAGGTAAATGGCACCACCAAGAAAGAAGGCAGAAGAGAAGGAGCCGAAGCCCAAGGCGACCAAGGCGAAGGCCACCAAGCCGAAGGCCAAGGCAAAGCCGAAGGTCGAGAAGGCGGCAGTCGAGCCGCAGGCCGGGGCCGAAGCCACCGAGGAGCTCGTCTCCGAGCAGACACCCGAGCCGGCGCCGACCGAGGAGGCCGCGAACGAGGAGCCCGTGACCGCACCGGAGCCCGAGGCGGCCGCGGACGAGCCTGCCGCAGAAGAGCCTGCTCCCGAGGAGCCGGTCGCGGACGAGCCTGCCGCGGAGGAAGCGGCGCCCGAGCCCGCGGCGGAAGCGCCCGCCGAGGAGCCTGAGGCCGAGGTCGTCGAGGAGCCGGTCGCAGAAGAGACAGCGCCGGAACCGGAAGCGGAGCCCGCCGCCGAGGAGGCCGCAGCGGAGCAAGCAGCGCCCGAGCCCGAGGCTGCCGAGCCCGTAGCCGAGGAGCCTGCCGTCGAAGAGGCAGCGCCGGAAGCCGCGCCCGCCGCCCGCCGCCGAAGAGCCGAGCCGAGCCGGCGCGAGCCCGCGGCGGAGGTGGCTGCACCCCCGGTCGAGCCCGCCAAGCCGAAGACTCCCCGCCGCCCCAAAGCCGAGCGAACGGCCCGTACGCGGTCGAGGAAGGCCCGCGCCCGCGCGAGAAAGCCTTCCGAGCGCGGTCCGCTCGTTCGCTTGCCGAAGCCCGAGCACTCGAGAGGGCAACGGAAGGAGCGGCGCGGGATCGTGGTCTCGAGCGCGATGGACAAGACGATCGTCGTCCGGGTCGACAGCGCCAAGCCGCATCCGCGCTACAAGAAGGTCGTTCGGCGCTCGCAGAAGATCCACGCGCACGACGAGCAGAACCAGGCGAACGTGGGCGACGTGGTCCGCATCATCGAGACACGCCCGCTCTCCAAGACAAAGAACTGGCGTCTGGCCGAGGTCGTGGAACAGGCCCGGTGATCGACCTCCGATGATCCAGCAGGAATCGAGACTTCGCGTCGCGGACAACACGGGAGCCAGGTCGCTCCTCTGCATCCGCGTGCTCGGCGGGTCGCATCGCCGCTACGCGCGGGTCGGCGACATCATCGTCGGAACCGTGAAGGTGGCGACCCCCCAGGGCACCGTGAAGAAGGGCGAGGTCGTGAAGGCGGTCGTCGTCCGAACGAAGAAGCCCTTCGGGCGGGACGACGGCACCTCGATCGCGTTCGACGAGAACGCGGCCGTGATCATCGATGCTGCGAACAACCCGCGCGGCACCCGCATCTTCGGGCCCGTCGCGCGCGAGCTCAGGGAGAAGAACTTCATGAAGATCGTCTCACTCGCGCCGGAGGTCCTCTAGTGGCTGCCGCGCTGAAGATCCGAAAGGGAGACGTCGTTCAGGTCATCTCCGGCAAGGACCGCGGCAAGCAGGGGCGCATCCTCGAGGCGCACCCCACCGAGGGCCGCGTGATCGTCGAGAACCTGAACATGGTCAAGAAGCACCGGCGGGCACGTCCGATGAAGGACTCGAGCCGGATGGGTCAGCAACAGGTGCAGCCGGGGGGCGTGTTCGACCTCGCGGCGCCCATCGACATCTCGAACGTGATGATCGTGTGCCCGACGTGCAACCGCGCCTCGCGTGTCGGCTACGAGTTCCGCGACGACGGGAAGGGCGGCCGGATCAAGGTGCGGGTCTGTAAGCGCGCCGACTGCGGGCAGGTGCTGGATCGATGACCTCGACTGCGACCGAGACTCCGACCCCTCGCCTCAAGGACCGGTACGACGCCGAGATCCGCGAGCGCCTCAAGGAGCAATTCGAGTACCGCTCGATCATGGAGGTCCCGCGGGTCTTGAAGATCACCGTGAACATGGGCGTCGGCGAGGCGAAGACGAACGCCAAGGCGCTCGACAACGCCGTCGAGGAGCTGACGACGATCACGGGCCAGCGGGCGCAGATCCGCCGGGCCCGGAAGTCGATCGCCGGTTTCAAGATCCGAGAAGGTATGCCGATCGGCGCCAGGGTCACGCTCCGTGGCGCTCGCATGTACGAGTTCCTCGACCGCCTTGTCTCGATCGCGCTCCCGCGCATTCGCGACTTTCGCGGGCTCTCGGCCCAGAGCTTCGACGGTCGCGGCAACTTCTCGCTTGGCGTCCGCGAGCAGATCATCTTTCCGGAGATCGACTACGACGACATCGACAGCGTCCGGGGCCTCGACGTGGCCATCACCACGACGGCCAAGACGGACGAAGAGGGGTTGGCGCTCCTGCGGGAGCTCGGCCTGCCCTTCCGAGCAGAAAGCTAGGAGGACCTACTGCATGGCTAAGAAGAGCTTGATCGCGAAGGCGGCGCGGCCACAGAAGTTCAAGACGCGCCAGTACTCACGCTGCAACCGCTGCGGACGGCCACGGGCCGTCTACAAGCGCTTCGGCCTCTGCCGCATCTGCCTCCGCGAGCTGGCGCACGAGGGAGCCATTCCGGGCATGACGAAGGCGAGTTGGTGAGACCAGATGCTGACTGATCCAGTTGCCGACATGCTCACCCGGATCCGGAACGCCAACAAGGCGCTCCAGGAGACCGTATCCATGCCCACGTCGAACCTGAAGACGGAGCTCGCCCGCATCCTGAAAGAGGAGGGGTACATCCGCGACTACAGGATCGAGCAGGGCGAGTCCTTCGATACCCTTGTCGTCGAGCTCAAGTTCGGGCAGAACCGCGAGCGGGTCATCACCGACCTGAAGCGCGTCTCGAAGCCTGGGCGCCGGATCTATGCGAAGAAGGAGCGCCTCCCGCGCGTCCTCGGCGGCATGGGCACGGCTGTCATCTCCACCTCCGGCGGGCTCGTCACCAGCAAGCGGGCGCAGGAGCTGGGCGTCGGTGGAGAAGTGGTCTGTTTCGTCTGGTGAGGCGAGAAACGAAGGTCTAAATGAGCAGAATCGGTAAGAGCCCAATCCCACTTCCTTCCGGCGTCAACGTCTCGATCTCCCCTGGCCGCGTGATGGTGAACGGCCCTCTCGGCGAGCTCACGCAGCAGCTGCCGCAGCGGATCGCGGTCGAGCAGCAGGAAGACCAGATCGTCGTCACGCGTCCAACGGAGCGGGGCCAGGACCGCGCTCTGCACGGGTTGACGCGGTCGCTCGTCGCGAACATGGTCGAGGGTGTCACCAAGGGATTCGAGAAGACGCTCGAGATCCAGGGCGTCGGCTACCGGGCCTCGCTCCGCGGGACGAGCCTCGAGCTGAACGTGGGCTTCTCGCACGCTGTCTCGATCAACCCGCCGCAGGGAATCACGTTCGATGTCCCCCAGCCCACGGTCGTAATCGTCAAAGGGATCGACAAGCAGCAGGTCGGCCAGATCGCATCGGAAATCCGTCGCGTGCGCCCGCCGGAGCCCTACAAGGGCAAGGGCATCCGCTACCAGGGCGAGTACGTCGCCCGCAAGCTCGGGAAGCGCGCCTAATGGCGACGCTGACGACACGTGCGGCCCGCGAGCGCCGCCACAAGCGGGTCCGCAGCCGGGTCTCGGGCTCCAAGGAGCGCCCGCGCCTCGTGGTCTTTCGCTCCAACAAGGGCATCGAGGCCCAGCTCGTCGACGACCTGAGCGGGAAGACGATCGCGGGCGCCAACCACCTGGGGGTCAAGAAGTCGTTCAAGGGCTCGAAGACCGAGCAGGCGGCGGAGGTGGGCAAGCTGCTCGCGCAGGCCGCGAAGAAGGCCGGTGTCGAGACAGTGGTCTTCGACCGCGGCGGCTACCTCTACCACGGACGCGTCAAGGCGCTCGCCGAGGGCGCGCGCGAAGGAGGACTGGTTTTCTAGTGGCAGTTGACGTACAGCAGGTGCGCCAGCGCGAGATCGAGTCGCGTGAGCTCAAAGAGCGCGTCGTCGAGATCAACCGCGTCGCAAAGGTCGTCAAGGGAGGCCGTCGCTTTTCCTTCACGGCGCTCGTCGTGATCGGGGACGAGGTCGACCGCGTCGGCGTGGGCTACGGCAAGGCGCGTGAGGTGCCGCTGGCCATCTCGAAGGCAGTGGACGACGCGAAGAAGAACCTCTTCCAGGTGCCGAAGAAGGGGCAGACGATCACCCACGAGGTCGTGGGCAGGTTCGCCGCCGCCCGGGTCGTGCTCCGGCCTGCGAGCGAGGGAACCGGCGTCATCGCCGGCGGAGGGGTCCGTGCCGTTCTCGAGCTGGGCGGGATTCGGGACATTCTCGCGAAGAGCCTGGGTACGCCGAATCCGATCAATGTGCTGAAGGCGACCGTGGACGGCCTGCAGCAGCTCCGGCGACCGGAAGAGGTCGCCGCGGCGCGTGGGTTGACCGTCCAGCAGGTGCTCTTCCCGCGCAAGCAAAAGCAGGATGCCGAGAGCACACCGGTTGAAGTCCAGGAGCCCCCACAGGCGCCGGCCGCCGAGCAGGCAGAGCCCGAGACGACGGAAACCACGGAGACGACGGAGACGAGTGGCGAAGCTGAAGATCACCCAGGTTCGTAGCCAGATCGGCCAGAGCAAGAAGCACCGCGGCACGCTCCGCGCGCTCGGCCTGGGCAAGATCGGGCGCACGGTCGAGCATCCGGAGAGCCCGCAGACGCTCGGTATGCTCAGAAAAGTCCGCCACCTCGTGAGGATCGACGAAAGCTGATGCCGCCTAAGACCCCCGAAGAACGAGAGCTCTCGCTCTCGAACCTGAAGCCGGCCCAGAAGCGGCAGCGGCGCAAGCGCGTCGGCCGCGGCCTGGCTTCCGGGAAGGGGCGTTACTCCGGTCGCGGGATCAAGGGGCAGAAGTCCCGTGCAGGCTCGCACTCGATGCGACCCGGCTTCGAAGGGGGTCAGATGCCGCTCTACATGCGGCTCGGAAAGCAGCGCGGCTCCACGTCGAAGGACGCCATGCCGGTCGGCCCCCATCGGACGCACACGATTCCCGTCAATCTCGCCGACCTCGAGCGGGTCTTCGACGACGGCGCCGAGGTAACACTCGAGGCCCTACTCGACAAGCGCCTGATTCGAAACACCCGTACTGACGTCAAGATTCTCGGAAACGGCGAGCTGAAGAAGAAGCTGACCGTGACCGCGCACCGGTTCTCGAAGACGGCCGCAGAGAAGATCGAAGCCGCCGGCGGCACCGCCACCGCGCTGCGCCCTCCGCGCGAGGTGAAGCGGCGGGCGCCGAAGAAGCTGAAGCCCGAGGAGCCGGCCGACGAGGTTGACACGCCTGCCGCCGACGAGCCGGCCGCAGCCGAAACGGAGCCGGCGGAGCCCGAGAATGCGGGCGCGCCCGAGGAGAACGGCGAGGCCGAGGCTCCCGAGAGCGAGGGCTAGCCCGGAATGTTCTCCTGGCTGACAAACGCATGGCGCGTCCCGGAGCTGCGCCACAGGGTCATCTTCACTGCGATGATCCTCTTCTTCTACCGGCTCGGGAGCTGGATTCCCGTCCCGGGCGTCGACTCGTCGAAGATCGAGGAGTACTTCAACAACCAAGGCGGCACGATCCTCGGCCTCCTGAACATCTTCTCGGGCGGGGCGCTCTCCCAGTTCGCGCTCTTCGCGCTCGGGATCATGCCCTACGTCACGGCCTCGATCATCCTCCAGCTGATGACCGTGGTGATCCCGCGCCTCGAGCAGCTACAGAAGGAGGGTGAGGCCGGGTACGCCAAGATCAACCAGTACACGCGCTACCTGACGGTCGTCCTCGCAGCGCTCCAGGCGGCGGGCTACTCGTACCTCTTCCAGCGCCAGGGCGCGCTCACGCTCACCCCGAGCCGCTTCGTCCTGATCCTCGTCTCGCTGACCGCGGCGACCACGCTGCTCATGTGGATGGGCGAGCTGATCACGAAGCGCGGAATCGGTAACGGGATCTCGCTTCTCATCTTCGCCTCGATCCTCTCGGGCCTTCCGGGAGGCATCCGCGCCTGGTACGAGGGGACACCGTTCGAGCAGCTCATGTTCCCGCTCCTCGCGCTCGCGATCATCCTGGCCGTCGTCTTCGTCCAGGAGGGCCAGCGCCGAATTCCGATCCAGTACGCGAAGCGCATGGTCGGCCGCCGCATGACCACGGGAGGCGCGACCTACATGCCGCTGCGCGTCAACATGGCGGGCGTCATCCCGATCATCTTCGCCGCGGCGATCATGGCGTTCCCGCCCACGATCGGCCAGTTCTTCCCACAGACGCAGACCTTCATCAACTCGAACTTCTCGCCCACCAGCCTGCCGTACCTGTTCCTGCAGGCCTTCCTGATCATCATCTTCACGTACTTCTATACGGCGGTCCAGTTCAACCCGGTCGACCAGGCGGACAACCTCCGCAAGCATGGCGGCTACGTGCCCGGGATCAGGCCCGGCCCTCCGACCGCCCAGTATCTCGACCGCGTGCTGACCCGGTTGACCCTGCCCGGGGCGCTCTTCCTCGCACTCGTCGCCACTCTGCCGACACTTTTCATCCGCTACGGGGGGTTCTCGCAGGCGACCTCGGCGGCCCTCGGTGGCACGTCGATCCTCATCGTGGTGGGCGTCGCGCTCGACACCATGCGCCAAATGGAGTCGCAGATGATGATGCGCCACTACGAAGGCTTCCTGAAATAGGCTCCGGTATGGGCCTCGACATCGTCATCCTCGGTCCGCCCGGGGCCGGAAAAGGCACCCAGGCGAAGCTGATCGCCGACGAGCTCGGAATTCCGCACGTGGCCACGGGCGACATGCTGCGCGCCGCGATCGCGAACGGCTCGCCGCTCGGAAGGCAGGTCCGAGAGATCGTTCTGGAAGGCCACCTCGTCCCCGACAACCTCATGATCGGGCTCGTCCGCGAGCGGCTCCTCGCCGACGACACAAAGGACGGGTTCGTGCTCGACGGCTTCCCGCGCACGCTTGCCCAGGCCGAGGGCCTCGATCGGATGCTCGAGGAGATCGACCGCGGCGACCTGTCGGTGGTCCTGAACTTCGAGCTTCCAGAGGAGGTTGCCGAGCAGCGGCTGCTCGACCGCCATCGGGACGACGACACGCCCGAGGTGATTCGCACGCGCCTTCGCGAGCAGTACGTCCCCGAGGATCTCGTCGAGTACTACCGAAGTCGTGGAAACCTCGTCGGGATCCACGCCGACCGCTCCGTCGCCGATGTTTTCTCCGAGGTGCAGGACGTTCTGCAGACGGCTGGAGCACAATGATCATCCGCAAGTCATCCGAGGAAATCGAGGCCATGGCCCGAGCCGGCGCTGTCGTCGCCGAGACCCTCGACGTCCTGAGAGAGCAGATACAGCCTGGGGTGACCACGCTCGAGCTCGACGCCGTCGCCGAGGAGTTCATCCGATCGCGCGGGGGCATCCCGACGTTCAAGGGCTACCGCGGCTTTCCGGGCTCGATCTGCACCTCTCCCAACACGATGGTGGTGCACGGGATCCCGGGCCCCTACCGGCTCGAGGATGGCGATGTGATCTCGGTCGACGTCGGCGTGACCCTCGACGGCTTCGTCGGGGACTCTGCCTTCACGTTCCCGGTGGGGGAGATCGACGCGGACACCCAGCGGCTGCTCGACGTCGGCCAGGCCGCGCTTGCGGCCGGGATCGAAGAGGCGCGCCCGGGCAATCACATCGGGCACATCTCGGCCGCCGTCCAGCGGGTTACCGAGGCGGCAGGCTTCTCAGTGGTCCGATCCCTGGTCGGACACGGCGTGGGCAGATCGATGCACGAGGAGCCGCAGATTCCGAACGTGGGGGAGCCCGGCCGGGGACCGAAGCTCGCAACCGGCATGACGCTTGCGATCGAGCCGATGATCAACGCCGGTGAAGCGGGCGTGTGGGTGGCCGACGATCACTGGTCGATTTACACCGACGACAAGTCCCTTTCGGCCCACTTCGAGCACACGGTCGCGGTCACGGACGATGGGCCCCGGATCCTGACCCAGCCACGGGTTCCGGCCACCGGGTCTTTGCTAAGATAGAGCGGTTTCGCGGCCGAGCCGGGTTTCACCCTGGCCGCCGCGGTAATCCCTATGAAAGTCAGAGCTTCCGTCAAACCGATGTGCGACCGCTGCCGCGTGATCAAGCGGCACGGAAAAGTCCTGGTCATTTGCACGAACCCGCGGCACAAGCAGCGGCAAGGATAAGGAGAGAGACTTGGCACGAATCGCAGGCGTCAACCTTCCACGCGAGAAGCGGCTCGAGGTCGGCCTGACCTACATCTACGGGATCGGTCCGTCCACCTCGCGGAAGATCGCCGCCGAGCTCGGCCTTTCGCCCGACACCAAGGTGCGCGACCTGACCGACGAGGAGATCACCAAGCTCCGCACGTATATCGACGACGGCGTCTCCGTCGAAGGCGACCTTCGCCGCGAGCGCTCGCAGAGCATCAAGCGGCTCCAGGAGATCGGCGCCTATCGCGGCGTTCGCCACCGGCGCGGCCTCCCCGTGAACGGCCAGCGCACGAAGACCAACGCCCGCACCCGCAAGGGCCCCAAGAAGACCGTGGGCCGCGGCAAGAAGGCCGTGGCGAAGACCTAGCGTGGCGCCTCCTCGCCGATCAGCGGCCAAGGGCCGAACGCGCCGTCGCGTCAAGAAGAACATCGCCATCGGTCAGGCGCACATCAAGACGTCGTTCAACAACACGATCGTGTCGCTGACCGACAAGGACGGGAACGTGATCGCATGGGAGAGCGCCGGCTCGGCGGGCTTCAAGGGCTCGCGCAAGTCGACGCCGTTCGCCGCGCAGGTCACGGCCGACTCGTGCGCGCGGAAGGGCATGGAGCACGGGCTCCAGAAGATCGAGGTCTTCGTGAAGGGACCGGGTTCGGGTCGTGAGACCGCGATTCGCTCGCTCCAGGCCGCAGGCCTCGAGGTGCTGGGCGTCCGCGACGTCTCGCCCCAGGCGCACAACGGCGTCCGCCAGAAGAAAAGGCGGAGGGTCTAATGGCCCGCGAGAACCTCGGAACCAAGTGCCGCAACTGCCGGCGCGAAGGGCTCAAGCTCTTCCTGAAGGGCGAGCGCTGCCTGACCGAGAAGTGCTCGGTCGAGCGCCGGAGCTATCCGCCGGGGGAGCACGGCCGCGGGCGCATCAAGCAGTCCGAGTACCTGCTCCAGCTCCGCGAGAAGCAGAAGGCCCGCCGCTACTACGGGATTCTCGAGAAGCAGTTCCGCGGCTACTACAAGAAGGCGTCGCGGCGTTCAGGAATCACCGGCGAGGAGCTCCTGCGGATGCTCGAGACCAGGCTCGACAACGTGGTCTACCGGCTCGGGTTCGCCGCCTCCCGCGCACAGGCGAGGCAGCTGATCCGCCACGGGCACTTCCAGGTGAACGGCCGCCGGGTCAACATCCCGAGCTTCCAGGTGCGGCCCGACATGATCGTTGCGATGAAGGCGGGGAGCCCGGCAGAGCCGGTCATCCGCGACGCGACCGACCTGACGGCGTCGGTCTCACCGTGGCTCCAGGCCGACCACGACAACCTGACAGGCAAGATCCTGAAGCTTCCGGAGCGCGACGAGATCGACGCTCCGGTGCAAGAACAGCTCATCGTCGAGCTCTATTCGAAGTAGGCGCGAGGCGTGCCTCGCCCATTCATCTGTAGGAGATAGGAAGGAACGCATGGCTACCAGAACGGCAACGATGGATTTTCAGATCCCCAGGATCGTCCACGAGGAGGTCGACGAGCGAAACGGCGTCTTCGTGATCGAGCCGCTCGATCGCGGCTTCGGCTACACGTTCGGCAACTCGCTGCGGCGCGTGCTGCTTTCCTCACTCGAGGGAGCCGCGGTCACGTCCGTGAAGATCGAGGGCGTCGCCCACGAGTTCACGACGCTGCAGGGAGTTCGCGAGGACGTCACCGACATCATCCTCAACCTCAAGAACCTGATCTGCCGGCTCGAGGGCGATTCGCCCGAGGTCGAGGTGCGGCTCGAGAAGAAGGGCTCCGGGGCGGTCAAGGCCTCGGACATCGCCGCGCCCGCTGACCTCGAGATCCTGAACCCGGACCTCGAGATCGCGAACCTCTCCGACAAGGGGAAGCTCGACATCATCCTCACGATCGGCCGCGGCCGGGGCTACGTCCCCGCCGAGCTGAACCGCGAGCCCGAGCAGTCGATCGGCGTCATTCCCGTCGACTCGATCTTCTCGCCGGTGCGCCGCGTCTCCTACGAGGTCGAGGCGGCTCGCGTTGGTCAGCGCACCGACTACGACAAGCTGAGGCTCGACGTCACCACCGACGGCTCGCTCGACCCGCGCGACGCGATCGCGCAGGCCGCCGAGATCCTGATCCGGCAGCTCGCCATCTTCACCGACATCGACAAGATCGAGGGTTTCGGGGAAGCGGCCAGTGAGGCCCAGGCCGAGGTGCCCCAGGCGCACGGGATGGAGAACTTCCCGATCGAGGAGCTCGAGCTCGGCGTCCGCAGCTACAACTGCCTGAAGAGAGTCGGAATCGAGACGATCGGCGACCTGGTCACGAAGAGCGAGAACGAGCTCGCCGCGATCCCGAACTTCGGCAAGAAGTCGATCGAGGAAGTCAGCGAGACGCTCCAGGCCCACGGCCTGAGCCTCCGCGACGACTGAGGCCAATGAGGCACCAGCGGGCAGGCAGGAAGCTCGGGCGCGACTCGGCCCATCGAAAGGCGCTCTACGCCAATCTCGCGAGCGCGCTGATCGAGCACGGTCGGATCAAGACCACCGAGGCGAAGGCCAAGGAGGTACGGCCGATCGTCGAGCAGATGATCACGCTCGGGAAGAGGGGGGACGTCTCGGCGCAGCGCCAGGCCGTGGCATTCCTGCGCTCGAAGCCCATCGCGCACAGGCTGTTCACCGAGATCGCCCCCCGCTTCGCAGACCGAGCAGGGGGCTACACCCGGGTCGTCAAGCTGGGCCCACGGCAGGGCGACGCCGCTCAGATGGCGTACCTCGAGCTCGTGGACTACGTCCCCGAGCGCGCACCCGCCCCGGCCGCCGGCTAGTCCGCGTCGACCGCCTCGGCGTACGCTCCGAGCACTCCCGTCCAACCGGTGGCGTAGTTCGTCCGCGTCGCCTCGGCCTCGTCGCCGAGAACCTCCCAGCCCGTCTGCTCGAGCTCGACCCGCGTTCCGTCGTCTTCGGCCACGAAGCGGATCTCGAGCTGCTGCGCGGTCTCCGGGCCGCGTCCTGCATGCCACGTCATGCCGATCCGGCCGGGGGGATCCCACGTCGTGATCTCGCCCCACTCGTGCTCGGTGCCGTCGTCCAGCCGTTCGTAAAAGCGGCCGCCAACGTGGCCTTCGAGGACAATCGTGTCCACCCGCTCGTGGCCGACGGAGTGAGTCCGGGCGGGCCACCAGCTCGCGAGTCCCTCCGTGAATACCCGGAATGCCACTTCGGGCGGGCGGGCGACCGTGATCGTCTTGCGGAGTGTGAGGTCAGTTACTTCCATGCTGCTCTCCTTCCAGCTCGGTTTCCACTGCCGTCTTGAAGGCGGCCAGCGCTTGGGTCCAGAACGCGTCGAAGTACGAGCGGAGCTCGGCGACCGCGTCGGGCTCGACCCGATAGACGCGTCGCGTACCGACACGGCTCTCGGAGACGAGACCGGCGTCCTTCAGCACCCGCAGGTGCTGGGAGACCGCGGGCCGGCTGACAGGAAGCTCACCGGCCAGGTCACCGACCGACCGGGGCCCGTCGCCGAGAAGCTCGAAGATCGTCCGCCGGGTCGAGTCCCCGAGCGCCGCGATGCCGTTTCCGTAAGCCATTACTTACGGTAAGCATACACTTACGCAGTCGCATGTCAACTAGCCTCCGCCGATGGCAAAGCTGAAGCTGACGCTCGAGTACGACGGCACGTCGTTCTCGGGCTGGGCTGTGCAACCGGGGCTGCGCACCGTCGAGGGAGAGCTTCGGGGAGCGCTTGACGGCCTGTTCCCGGGCTGGAGCGAGCTTGCCGTCGCGGGGCGCACGGACGCAGGCGTGCATGCGCTGGCTCAGGTGGCGAGCCTCACCGCCTCCGGGGGCCCGCTCGAAAGCGCCGCCGACGCGCTGAACTCACGGCTTCCCAGCGACCTGAAGGTGATCGCCTCGGAGCAGGTGACCTCCGAGTTCGACGCTCGGTACGGGGCTCGCGCCCGGAGCTACGTCTACCGGATCTGGCGCCGGCGGGCCCCGTCGCCTTTCGAGCATCGCCGCTCGCTCTGGTGGCCGCGTCCCGTCGACCTCGAGGTGCTCGACGCTCTCGCCGGCCTGATCGCCGGCACGCACGACTTCCGGGCCTTCACGCCAACCGAGACGCGGCACTCGAGCTTTGACCGCACCGTGCTCGAGGCGCGGTGGGCTGTCGCCGACGATGCGCTCGAGTTCCGGATCAGAGCGGACAGCTTTTTGCGACACATGGTGCGAACCCTCGTCGGTACGATGCTGGAGGCCGAGCCGGCCGCCTTCGAGCGACTGCTCGAGGGGCGTCCGCGCTCCGAAGCCGGCAGGACGGCCCCGCCCTGGGGCCTCTATCTCGAGCATGTGGACTACTGAGTGAGATACCCGACTGTCCTCTTCGACCTTGACGGCACGCTGATCGACTCGGGCGGGATGATCCTCGAGTCGTTCCGCCACGCGACGCGAACCGTGCTGCGCCGGGAGATTCCGGACGACGAGCTCGTGGCAGCGGTCGGAGGCTCGTCGATCCGCGATCAGATGGCGTCATTCGACGCGGATCGCGTCGACGAGCTCGTCCGCGTGTACCGGGCGCACAACGCTCCGCTCCACGACGAGCTCGAGGCCTTCGAAGGGGTGCAGGAAGTACTGGAGCATTTGCACGCGGAAGGCCGCAAGCTCGGAATCGTGACCGCGAAGCGCCGGAAGACGGTCGATCTCGCCTTCGAGCAGCTGGGCATCGAGCGCTACTTCGACGTGGTCGTCACGACGGACGATACGGAGCTCCACAAACCGCACCCGGAGCCTGTGTTGCGCGCGCTCGAGCTCGTCGGCGCGACGCCCGAAAGCGCTGCGTTCGTCGGCGACTCGCCCTTCGACATTCAGGCCGGGAAGGCAGCGGGAGTCTTCACGATCGGTGTCTCCTGGGGGAAGATCCATCCTGCCGAGAGATTGCTCGAGTACGGAGCCGACCTGATCGTCCACTCACCGCGGGAGCTGCTCGATGCCGTCTAGCCAGGCCTCCGCCTCCGCGACCGGCCGCGCCCAGGAGCTGCGCCGCGAGCTCGACCATCATCTGCACCGCTACCACGTCCTCGACGACCCGGAGATCTCGGACGCGGAGTACGACCGGCTCTACGACGAGCTCGTTTCGCTCGAGGAGGCCCATCCGGAGCTCGTGACGCCGGACTCGCCCACACAGCGCGTGGGGGCGCCGCCCTCGGAGAAGTTCACGAAGGTGGACCACCTGGCGCCGATGGGCTCGCTCGAGAAGGTGACGACCAGCGAGGCGCTCGGGAAATGGGCGGACGACGTCCGCAAGCGCCTCGACTCCGACGAGCCCGTTGCCTACGTGATCGAGCCGAAGATCGACGGGTCCGCCGTCTCCCTCGTGTACGAGGAGGGGCAGTTCGTTCGCGGGGCCACCAGGGGTGACGGGTTCCGGGGCGAGGAGATCACAGTCAACCTGAGGACGATCCGGTCGATTCCGCTGTCGCTTCGCCTGCCGCCGGGGGAAGCGCCGCCGCCGGTGGTGGAGGTGCGCGGCGAGGTCTACTTTCCGCTGTCCGGGTTCCGGGAGCTGAACGAGAGGCTCGTCTCGGAGGGCAAGAAAACCGCGCCCAACCCGCGCAATGCCGCGGCGGGGACGCTGCGCCAACTCGACTCGTCGGTCACCGCCGCGCGACCGCTCGCGATCTGGGTCTACGGCTCGGGCTACCGCGAAGCAGTCGAGGTCGAGACGCAGTGGGAGCTGCTCGAGTGGCTGCGAGAGCGCGGCTTCCGCACGAACCCGTACTCGGAGCGCCTCGAGACGATCGAGGAGGTGGCTGAGGCCTGCCGGGCCTGGGAGACGCGGCGGATCGACCTGGACTACGAGATCGACGGGATCGTGATCAAGGTCGACTCGATCGACCAGCAGCGGCGGCTCGGTGCTCTCCACTCGCGGCCGCGCTGGGCTCGGGCGTTCAAGTGGGCTCCGCTGACGGCGGAGACAACGCTCTCGAAGATCCACATCCGTGTCGGGAGGACGGGGAACCTGAACCCCTGGGCGCAGCTGGAGCCCGTGCACGTAGGCGGCGTCACGGTTTCGACGGCCACCCTCCACAACGAAGAGGACATCAACCGGAAAGACATCCGCGAGGGCGACAAGGTGATCGTGCAGCGTGCGGGCGACGTGATCCCGCAGGTGGTGGGCCCCGTCCTGCCGCACGCAAAGGGGACGAAGCCGTTTCGGATGCCGGCCAAATGCCCGCTGTGCGGTACCGAGGTCGTCAAGCCCGAGGGCGAGGTCATGCACCGTTGCCCTAACCGCGCGTGTCCCTCACGCGGCCTGGAGACGCTCATCAACTGGGTGAGTGCGGCGATGGACATCGAGGGCGTCGGGGAGCAGTTCGTCCGCCGGCTCTGGGACGAGGGGCTGCTTCGCTCGATGCCCGACCTGTACCGGCTAAGCGCAGAGCAGCTCCAGGAGCTCGACGGCTATGGGGAGATCTCGGCGCGGAACGCGGTCGCGTCGATCCAGGAGTCGAAGTCGCAGCCGTTTTTCCGGGTTCTCTTCGGGCTCAACATCCCGGACGTCGGCTGGGTCACCGCGCAGAACCTGGCCCGTCACTTCGGCTCGGTCGACCGCCTCATGGAGGCGAGCCAGGAGGACATCATGGCCGTCGAGGGGATCGGGCCGGAGCGGGCCGAGGCGATCGCGGAGTGGTTCTCGGACGAGGAGAATCGCGGGCTCGTTCAGGAACTGCGAGAGCTGGGCCTGACCTTTGAAGTGGGGGAGGCAGAGCGGCCCGTCGAGGGCAGGCTTACCGGCTCCACCTACGTGATCACGGGAACGCTCTCCGGCTGGACGCGGGAGGAAGCCTCGGCGGCACTCGAGGAGCTCGGTGCACGCGTGCTGAACTCTGTGTCTGGCAAGACAACCGGCCTCGTGGTCGGGGAGGAGCCGGGGTCGAAGCTCGCAAAGGCGGAGAAGGCCGGCGTTCCCATCCTGGACGAGGCGGCCTTCCAGAAGCTCCTCGAGAGCTAGGAGGGATTGGTGAAACGTCGCCCGACGGCACTGCTGCGTTTCGTCAAACCCTCCTAGCTAGCGCGCGCGGCCCGCGAGAATCTGCACGAATCGGTCCTGGCCCTGTCTCGCTGAGAGCCAGGGGATCGGAGCTCCGTTCTGGAGCACCGAGAAGACATATCGCGTCCCCACGAAGCCCGAAAGGGTCGAGGCCCGGTTGGTCGTCCCGGTCTTCGCCCGAACGAAACCGCGGGCGGGAAACGAGCGCAAGCGGTCCTTCAGGGTGCCGTTCACGCCCGCGAGTGGCAGCGAGCTCACGAACGGCCGCCGGAAGCCTGGGTCGCTCCAGCCCGTGACCAGGATGGCGGCGATGGCCCTCGCGGTCAGGCGGTCGTAGCTCGAGAGGCCGGAGCCGTCCGCCAGCCGGACCCCGGCGAGCGGTACCCCGCGCGTTCGTAGGACCTCGCGGGCCACGGAGATTCCGGCCGCGGTCTCCCCGCGGTCGAGGACGCGGGCACCGAGGCGCTTCAGGAGCATCTCTGCGACGAAGTTGTCGCTCTGTCGGTTCATCTGCCTGACCAGTCCGGCGGTCGAGGGAGAGAGGATCTGGGAGACGAGCGTGTCGCCGTCGCCGGCTGCGCCCACTCCGGCGCCCCGGAGCACCCTGACGCCCGCGACTCGTGAGTGCCCTGCGAAACGCGCGCGCCGCGGCGAGCGCCGGGGTGTCGACCGTGCGGCCGAGGACCTTCGCCTTGTCGACCACGAGAGCCGAGAGCGGGGGACATTCCTCCTTGTAGAAGGACGGCTTCCAGCCGGGCGCGACGCGACGGGTGTCGAAGTAGGTCTCGTCGGCGAGAACCTTGCCCGTGACCGTGGTGATGCCCGAGAGCCGCACTCGCTTCGCGAGCACGGCGAGGTCGGAGCGGGTGAGCGTCGGGTCGCCGTAGCCCTTCAGGATGAGCGCACCCTGCCAGACCGACTCGCTCGCAGACCCCCTGCCGAGCACGCGTGTCGGGATGCGTGCAGCGGGGCCCAGGCGGTCGAGTGCCGCGAGCGCCACGACCAGCTTTTCGTTCGACGCGGGCCGGAGTGAGCGGTCGGCGTGCTTCGCGTAGACGAGGCCGCCGTTGCGAAGATCAAGGACAAGCACACCAGTGGCCTGCCAGGAGACGCCGCGGACGGTGAGTGCCCGCGTCAGCTCGCCGGAGAGAGCCGCGGGGGCCGCGCCGGCCGTCGCGAGCGCCAAGGCCGACACGAGGACGGCGATCAACCATCTCGTGGGCCGCCTCACCGGCGAAGATAGGCCTACCGGCCCATGGTCGCCCGGCGGCAGCGGCTCGATACTAGAGAGACGGCGATGTCGAACGATTTCCCCCTTCTGCTGGACCAGATTCGCGCGCTCCTCGACGCGGCCCCGAGCGATGAGGCAGGGCTTGCGGAGATGGAGAATACGCTCACGGACGGCTGTGCACGAGCACTTCTGCTCGAAACCGAGCGTGTCCGAATCGAGAAGCAGATCGGGGAGCTGGCCCAGGGCGACGAGGACCCGATCCAGCTCGAGGAGCTCAGGAGCCTCTCCGACCGGCGAACGGAAAGCGAGGCGGAGCTCGTCCGCCTCCGGGCGCTGCTCGAGCTGCTGCGCCAGCGAATCCATGCTCGCCGCGCCGTGTCGCTCAACGGCTAAAGGCTTAGACGATCCCGCTTCGGACGGCGTAGACCGCCGCCTGGATGCGGTTCTCCATCTGGAGCTTCATGAGGATGTTCGAGATGTGGTTCTTCACCGTCTTCGGGCTGATGAAGAGCGCACGCGCGATCTGCGCGTTGTCGTTGCCGTTCGCGATCAGCTTCAGAACCTCTATCTCGCGGTCGGACAGCTCCGCCCTGATCGTCTCGGCGGCGTCCACGGTCGAACGTTGGGCGCGAAGCATCTGAAGCATCTTGGCGGCGATCTGCGGCGAGATGAGGGACTCCCCGGCGGCCGCCGAGCGAATGCCGGCGATCAGCTGGTCGACCGAGGAATCCTTGAGGAGGTAGCCGCAGGCGCCACTCATGACGGCATTGATGACGTCGCTGTCGTCGGCGGAGATGGTGAGCACCACGACCCGCGTCAGCGGTGCGATCGTCGCCATCTGGCGGATCACCTCAACACCGGACGGGCCGGGCATGTTGAGATCCATGATCACGACGTCGGGGGCTAGCTCGCGGACGAGCCGGAGTGCGACCTCCCCGTTCTCGGCCTCACCGACGACGTGCAGCCCGTGCTCTGAGAGGAGGTTGACGAGCCCGCTTCTGAAGAGATCGTGATCGTCGACCAGGAGAACGCGCAGCTCGTCGAGCGTCTTCTCGACATGCACCTCCTCTGGCACCGAACCCCCGCTCATCGTCCTCCCCTGGCTACCTAAGACAGGACGAATTCTAATGGAGAGTGATCGTGACCGTTCTCCGGCCCCAGGCGAGCGCCTGTTCCCGGGTGGGGAACCACAGGTCGATGATGAGTCCCTGGACCGCGCTGCCCGTGTCTGCGGCGACACCCTCTCCGTAGCCGGGCACGGTCATCCGGGTGCCGAGCGGGATCACGCTCGGGTCGACGGCGACCACGCCCCAGCTCGTCTGGATGCCAGTCGCAGTCGTCCCGCGAAGGGCATATCCCGTGGACTGGACGGTCAACTGAGTGCCCGGCCCCGCCGGGGCCGCGGTCGGGGCCGCAGGCGGTGACCCGGACGAGCTCGAGGAGGTACCCGAGCCGGACGGGCTTCCACTCTCGATCTCGTGGGACTTGACCTCCGCAGCCTGCGCCTGCTCGGTCAGGTTGTCGATCTGGCCCGCGTTGAGCCCCTGCTGGCGACGAAGCCCGGCGAGATAGCTGGTCCGCTCGGAGCGAGCGGCCAGGAGGGCATCGCGGGCCGCTTCCGCGTCGGCCGTCAGCCGGGCCAGGCGAGCCTGCTCCGCCGCGAGCGTCCGAAGGGCAGTCCGGACTTCCGCGCGCGTCTCCTTGACTTCCGAGATGATCTCCCGGTCCTGGCGGGCGAGCCGTCCGAGGTTGTCGAGCCCCGTCAGCGCCTCGTCGAGGGAGCGCGAACCGAGGAGGATTGCCAGGGGATCGGTATCACCGTCGATGTAGAGGGTGCGCAGCCGTTCGCCGAGCTGGTCTTCGGCAAGAGCCAGCGCACGGCGGAGGATCTGAAGGTTGCGCTTTGCTTCGTCGCGCCGCTCTGCCAGCTGCTGCGAGCGGGTGCGAAGAGTCGCCAGACGCCGCTCGGCGCGTGCGAGGCTGGACTCCAGCGCGTACAGCTCGAGGACGGCCGCCTGCGCACGGTCAGCCAGGGCTGCGTTAGCGGAGCGCAGCTGGTCGCTTTGACTTCGGAGCATCCCGGGGTCGTCGGCGCGTGCACCGGCCGACGCCAGGAGTGCCACCGCCAAGGCCGGGGCCGCAACCGCAATGCGAGCCCCTCGTGGAAGCAGACGCCCGCGCACGAGGCGGCCACCCTAGCAAGGCAGCGAAAACAACGACCAGGTAGGGTCGTAACCGACGGCACAAGCCAACTTCTTCTGGCTCCTAGCCGTACTCGTTGTTAACATCCGCCCCTTGTGGCGTCGCCCAGTCCCCTAAGGCGCCTGCGTGCCCCATGTCCGAGTGCCCCAACTCCGGAGCTATCTGATCCAGCCTCGTAGACGAAAGTCGGCAGTAGCACTGCTGGTCGCTGTTGCCGCGCTCCTCGCGGCCACCTCCTCCACGGCCTCGCCGACCGTCTCGGCGAAGCAGGCCGAGGCCCAGCGCGTTTTGGGCGAGATCCAGGCCATCGACTCGAGCCTCGACAAGGCCGTCGACGCCTACAACGCGGCCCAGATGAAACTTGACGCGATCCGCGCCGAGGAGAAGGTGAACCAGCGCCACCTCGTGATCGCCCGGGGCAACTTCAAGAGCGCGCAAGCCACTCTTGCGAACAGGCTCCTCGCCCTCTACAAGAGCGGCGACGACAACGTCCTCGAGGTTCTGCTGGGGTCACGGAGCCTTAGTGAGTTCCTGGAGCGCGTCGACACGATCAGCCGGGTGTCGGCGGAGGATTCCCGCGTGATCAGCGAGATCAAGAGCTACCGGGCAGAGATCAAGCGCCGGGAGAAGAAGCTCGCGATCGCTCGCGTGCAGCAGGAGCAGGTGCTGGCCGAGCGGGCGGAGCGCCGGCGTGTGATCGAAGGACAGCTCGCGGAGCGGCAGCGGCTGCTCGCGTCGATCAAGGATCAGATCGAAAAGATCAAGGCGGAGGAAGCGGAGCGCCAGCGCCGCCTGCAGGAGCAGGCCCAGCAGGTCGTCGACCAGCAGCAGAGCAGCGGTTCCTCCGGTTCGACCGTCTCCACGCCGGCCGCAGACGGAGCGACGGGCAGCTCTCCGCCACCCGCGACCCACGGTGGTGTCGTCGGGATCGCGATGAGCTACCTGGGCGTTCCTTATGTCTGGGGCGGAGCATCGCCGAGCGGTTTCGACTGCTCCGGGTTCGTCATGTACGTCTACGCCCAGGTCGGGATCTCGCTTCCGCACAACGCCGCCATGCAGTACGGCTACGGCAGCCCGGTCAGCCGCGACCAGCTGGCCGCCGGAGACCTCGTCTTCTTCGACGGGCTCGGGCATGCCGGCATCTACATCGGCGGGGGGTCGTTCATCCACGCGCCCCATACCGGCGACGTTGTGAAGATCTCGAGCCTTTCGGACTCGTGGTATGCGTCGACCTACGTCGGCGCCCGCCGTCTGTAGCGGCGCCTTGACGTAGCCGAGGTCAGGCCCCTGGCGCAGCCGGCGGGTTGCCGGACACGGATTGTTCCCTTCAGCGGGTGGAAGGGAACCTCTTTCCCGTGCAGAATCACGCCGGTCCCCGATACGCTGAGGCTTGCCTATGCGCACGATCTGGAACGGATCCATCAACTTCGGCCTGGTCAACATCCCGATCGGGCTGGCCGTCGCGCAACAGCGGCAGGACACTTCGTTCCGCACCCTCCACCGCGAGTGCGGGACCCCGATCAAGCAGAAGCGCTACTGCCCGTTCCACGAACGGGACGTGGAGGCCGACGAGCTCGTCAAGGGCTGGGAGTTCTCGAAGGGGCAGTTCGTCTTCGTCGAGGAGTCTGATCTCGAGGCTGTCGCGGTCCAGCGCTCGCAATCGATCGACATCCTTCGATTCGTCCCGGTCGAGCAGGTCGACCCGATTTACTTCGACCGGGCGTACTACCTGGCCCCGGCCGCGGCGGCGGCCCAGAGGCGGCCATACGTCCTGCTCCTCCGCGCGATGCAGGAGGCGAAGGTCGGCGCCGTGGGCAAGTTCGTCCTCTGGGGCAAGGAGAACCTCTGCCTCATCCGCTCGCTCGGGGACTCGCTCGCCCTCGAGACGCTCTACTTCGCCGAGGACATTCGCTCGCGCTCCGAGATCGACGAGGCCGTGGAGGAGACCGACGCGAGCAAGGAAGAGCTGAAGATGGCGCTCCAGCTCGTCGAGAGCCTCGTGGGCGAGTTCGATCCCAACGAGTTCGAGAACGAGTATCGAAACGACCTCAGGAGCATGCTCGAGGCGAAGCTTGCGGGCGAGGAGATCAAGCAGCCCGAGCCGGCGGCTCCCGTCCCGGTGATCGACCTGATGGAGGCGCTGAAGCAGTCCGTTGCGCAGGCGCACAAGCAGAAGGCGCCTGCAAAGGCGAAGCAGGGCGGGTCGTCTCGGAAGAGAGCGGCAGCGCGCTAGGTTGCCGGGCGGGCTCTCCCGCCCTTGGGTCTATCTGGACGCCGGGCCGGCGCTCAACGCCTGGAGCTGAGCCTGGAAGAGCATCTTGTCGATCTTTCCCTGGTAGATCGGTACCGACTCCTGAACGCAGAGGCGGATGACCTCGGTCCGGTCGATTCCAAGCTCTTTCGACAGCTCCTCGGGCGTGAGGTGGTTGGCCACGAACACTCCTTTCAGTCGGGTACGAAAAAGCCCGCCGTCATGAGACAGGCGGGCTTGGCGCCACAAAGACATCGGAGGCGAGGGAGCTCAAAGGCGTCTGGCTCCTTGCTTCATGAACTGAAGAATACGTGTCGCTGATGTCGGACGCAACGCTCCTCGAAGGTTTTCGCCCGCTCTTTGCAGAGTTCCGGGGCGCCCGCCTGCGGTACTTCGCGGCCGGGAACGGGCGACCGGTAGTTCTGGTCCACGGCCTCGGCGGCGCAGCCACGAACTGGACGCGCCTGGCGCCGCTCCTGGCGCGCACGAGGCGAGTCCTCGTCCCCGACCTCCCGGGTCACGGCCGCTCCGGCTCGATCGGCCGGCACGCGGACCTCGGCGCCTACGCGGACGGCATCGTCGCGATCATGGAGCAGGAGGCAACCCCTCGCGCCGCTCTCGTCGGCCACTCGATGGGCGGCGTCGTCGCGCTCCGGCTGGCCGTCGCCCACCCAGCCCGGGTCTCTGCGCTGGCCCTCGTGGAGTCGGCAGGCATCTCGTCAGCCTCCCGCCGAGCGGAGGCGTTCCTCGCGCTCACGGGACTCCTGAAGCCCGCGCGCCACGCGGCGCGGCTGCGACACGTCATCGCGCCCCGGTCGTCACTCCGGGCGCTCACGTTCGGCTACTGGGGCGCGGGTCTGCCGCGCGACCTGACCGCGGAGGCCGTCCTTGGCTTCCTTCAGGGCGGGCACGACGCGACGGACGTGGCACCGGCCTCGGCGGCTCTCGTCCGCGACGATCCGCGTCTCGATCTCGACCGCGTCACCTGCCCGGCAATCGTCCTCTGGGGCTCGCGAGACCGGATGGTGCCGCTCGAGGACGGCTTCGAATACGCGCGCCGGCTCAGGGCGCCGATCCGGGTGGTCGCCGGGGCGGGCCATCTGGTGATCGGGGAGCGCCCGGAGGAGTGCGCCGCGATCCTGGAAGAGTTCTTAGACCGGGTTGGGGAGGTCGATGAACTCCCACTCGAGCGAGAACTCCTGGGCGATCCGCTCGGCCAGGGCCCGAACGCCTAGCGTCTCTGTCGCGTAGTGGCCCGCTGCGACGAAGTGGACCCCGGCCTCCTTGGCCGCATGCTTCGTCGGCTCGGCAGCCTCGCCCGTGACAAAGCAGTCGTAGCCCGCGGCGACGGCGTCGGCCAGATGCCGTGCGGCGCCGCCCGAGCAGATCGCGACGCGCTGGATCGTCTCGGGGCCGTAGGAGAAGACCAGCGGTGGCCGGTCCAACCGCTCGCGCACCCGGGTCGCGAACTCGTCCATCGGCTGCGGGCGGTCCAGAGGGCCTCCGAATCCGATCTCGGCGAAGCGCTCCAGCGGGTCCACTCCGAGCTCCTGGGCGAGCAGCACGTTGTTTCCCAGCTCGGGGTGCGCATCGAGCGCCAGGTGGTAGGCCGCGAGGGTCAGATCGGCGTCGAAGAGCGCACGCAGCCGGCCTTTCAGCTCGGGGCCGATCACCCGCGAGTCACGATCCCAGAAGAGCCCGTGATGGACGAGGACGAGCTGGGCGCCCAGCTCCGCGGCCCGCTCGAACAGCTCCCGGGAAGCGGAGACCGCGCAGGCGATCTTCCGCACCTCGGATGCACCGACGACCTGGAGGCCCATGGGGCCGTAGTCCGGATAGGCGTCGAGCTCGAGGAGCTCGGCGGCGAATCCCAGGATCTCGTCCCTGCCTGCGATTGCGGTACCCTAGTGCCCGTTCGGGGTGTAGCGCAGCCTGGTAGCGCGCGCCGTTCGGGTCGGCGAGGTCCCCGGTTCGAATCCGGGCACCCCGATATCACCTGACCGCGTCCGCCGCCCCGGACGGCGGTACGCTCAGGCCGAGGTGACGCTTGCGAGCCTTCTTCCGCTGGCGCACGCAGACGCCGTGCCCATCTCCGAGCTCGACTCGGCCTGGTCGGCGCCCCCTGCCGTGCTTGCGGGAGCGGCGGTTGCGCTCGTCCTCTTCGGCCAGGCTTTCATCCGGCTTCGACGCCGCGGCAGGAAGGATCACGCCGGCTGGGACCGCGCTGCTCTCTTCGTGGCGGGAGTCGCCGTTGCGACGCTCGCTCTCGTGTCCCCCCTGGACGCGGCCGGCGAGGAATTCCTCCTCTCGGCGCACATGCTCGAGCACGTCCTGATCGGGGACCTGGCTCCGGCACTCCTCCTGGTTGCGATCCGGGGCCCACTGACGTTCTTCCTGCTACCCGCATGGTTGCTCCGGCCCCTGGCCAGAATTGCGCCCCTACGCGCCTTCCTGGGGTATCTGCTTCGCCCCCGGGTGGCGCTGGCTTTCTGGGCGCTCGTCTTCGCCTTCTGGCACATCCCGGCAGCCTTTGACCTCACCCTCGAGAACCGGCTCGTCCACGATCTCGAGCACGTCACGTTCGTGCTCGCCGGCATCCTCATCTGGTCGCAGCTCGTCGATCCCGCACGGCGGCGCGAGCTGACGATCGGCGGGCGCCTGGCCCTGGCGGCCGTCGTCTTCGCGGCCGGGCAGATTCTCGCCTACGTCCTGATCCTCTCCTTCTCGCCGCTCTACGGGCCCTACGCCGCCCAAGACGAGCGGCTCTTCGGTCTCTCACCCCTGACGGACCAGCGGCTCGCAGGGCTCGTGATGATGTCCGAGCAGCTCTTGACGCTCGGGCTCTGCGCCCTCTTCCTCGTCAGGGCCTACGGCAGGGAGCGGGCGACAGCACGGGGCGAGCGGGAGGCGCTTTCGCTGGCGCCCCGTCCGTGACCCCGGCCGCATCCTCGTGGAGCTTCGAGCCGCTCTTCCTGGCGCTTGCAGCAGCGGCGGGGATCGTCTACTTCCGGGCGACCCGGCGCGAGCCTGTGCCCGCATGGCGGATCGCGCTCTTTGCCGCCGGGCTGATCCTTGTCGCAGGAGCGCTCAACTCGCCGCTCGAGACCGTGGCGGCGCATTACCTGCTCCTCGTCCACCTGCTCCAGAACGTGATGATCGCCGACTGGGCGCCGCCGCTCCTCATTCTCGGGCTGACTCCCAGGATGCGCGCTGCGCTCGCCGCCCGCGGCGGGAAGCCCTGGGCGCTCCTGACCCGGCCTCGCGTGGCGCTGCCCACGTGGCTGGTCGGCTGGTACGCGATCCACGTCGCCGGCTTCTACGACTTCGCCCTGGAGAACCCGTGGGCGCTGAACGTCGAGCACGCCCTCCTGATCGCCATCGGAACGCTTTTCTGGTGGCCAGTGTTGGCGGGCGAGCCGCACGAGCTCTCGACCCCGCTGACCCTGGCCTACCTGGCCGCAGGCTTCGTCGGCTCGGCGTTCCTCGGCCTCGCCCTGACGTTCTCTCCCGGGGTGTTCTACGACTTCTACGCCGACGCCCCCCGGCTCTGGGGCATCTCCGCCATCAAGGACCAGAACCTGGGCGGGATCCTCATGAGCGCCGAGCAGGCGCTCATCTTCTTCACCGCGATCACGTACTTCCTCGTCCGCCTCCTGAAGGAAGAGGAGGCAGCGCACCCCACCCGTTAGGCCAGCTCGCGAGCGTGCACGATCTTCGTGCACTCGTCCTCGACGTACTCGAGGCCGGCCCCTTCGGCGATTCGGCGCGCTTCGGACGAGACGATCCCCAGCTGGAGCCACAGGCTCCGCGCGCCGGCGGCGGCCGCCTCGCGCGCTACGTCGGGACAGGCCTCCGGTCGCCGGAAGACGTCCACGAGGTCGATCGGCTCCTCGATCTCCGCAAGCGAGCGCACGCAGGGGATACCCAGGACCTCGTCGCAGTCCTCGAGGCCGGACCGGGATGCATCTGTAGCCCTGCTCCAGGAGGTAGCGCATGACGCCGTGACTCGGGCGGTCGGGCTTCGGCGACGCGCCGACGACGGCGATCGTGCGCGCCTCCGCGAGGATCTCGGCAGGCGTTCGCGACACGGGCGCAGGCTATCCTTCCGCGCATGGCCGACCGCCTCCGCGTCGCCGCGATCCAGCTGAACTCCGGGACGGAGAAGGCCGACAACATCGAGAAAGCCGAGCGCCTGGTTGCCCGGGCGGCCTCGACCGGAGCCGACCTGGTGCTCCTGCCCGAGAAGTGGAACGCGATCGGCTCGGCCGACACCCTCCGCCGAGCCGCCGAGCCGCTCGAGGACGGCGAGACAGTCGAGGCCATGCGCGAGTGGGCCCGGACGCACGGGATCACGATTGTCGGCGGCTCGATCACCGAGCAGCGCGAGGGACGAGAGAAGCTCTCGAACACGAGCGTGGTCATCGACCCATCCGGCGACGTCGTCGTCGGCCTACCGCAAGATCCACATGTTCGACGTCGAGGTGGGCGGCCAGGTCTATCGCGAGTCGGAGGCCGAGGAGCCGGGGGAGGAAACGAACCTGTGCGACGCCGAGGGCTGGCGAGTCGGCCTGACGGTCTGCTACGACCTGCGCTTTCCCGAGCTCTACCGCATCCTCGCGCTTCAGGGAGCCGAGTTGGTGACCGTCCCGGCTGCGTTCACGCTCTACACGGGCAAGGACCACTGGGAGCTCCTGCTCCGGGCACGGGCCGTCGAGAACCAGTGCTACGTCCTGGCCGCCAACGAGTGGGGCGTCCACGAGGGTGGGAAGCAGTCATACGGCCGCTCGTCGATCGTGGATCCGTGGGGCGTCGTCCTGGCGCAGGCCCCGGACGAAGACTGCGTTATCGCGGCTGAGATCGACAAGGCTCGTCTCGAGCAGGTCCGGCACGACCTTCCGTCGCTCGCGAACCGCCAGCCGGCGGCCTACCGCTGGCCGGCCGGCGTCTAGTGGCTCGCCCGCTTCGGGCCGTCCTTTTCGACGTCGACTTCACCCTCACGAAGCCCGGCCCCCAGCTCGGCCCGGAGGGCTACCGGCTGGCCGGGGAGCGCTACGGGCTCACGCTCGACCCCGCCAAGTACGGCGAGGCGCGAGAGGCTGCCGTCCTGGACCTCCAGCACCATCCGGAGCTCGACCATGACGAGGAGATCTGGGTGCGCTTCACCGAGGACATCGTGCGGGGCATGGGAGGCGAGGGCGACCAGATCCGAACGATCGCCGAGGAGATCACCCAGGGCTGGGAGCACTCGGAGAACTTCGAGCTGTACGAGGACACGCTGCCGGCCCTGGCGCAGCTTCGGAAGCACGGCCTCAGGATCGGACTCGTCTCGAACACGGGGCGAGACCTGGATCACTTCATCCGCCACTTCGCGCTCGACGTCGACGCCTGGATCTCGTCGGGGACGCACGGCAAGGTGAAGCCGAGCCCGACGATCTTTCGCGTCGTGCTCGAGATGCTCGAGGTCGAGGCGGCGGAGGCGGTGATGGTCGGCGACTCGATCGCAGACGACGTCGAGGGCGCCGAGGCCCTCGGGATGCGCGCTTTCCTGGTCGACCGCGACGGGCGCTACGCCGATCGGGACGACACTCTCGCCGACCCTGCTCGACCTCCCGGCCGCTCTCGGTCTGTGACCTCAACCGCGCCCGAGCGCGACGAGGCGCTCTCCCCGGAGGCGCCCGCTCCCTCTCCGGGCCGGTTGATCTGGATCCTCGGGCTGGGCGCGTTCGGGCTCGCCTACTCGATCACAACCGTCGCCGCGTACCTGCCGCCCGTGCTCGCGAAGTTCACGGACTCGAGCACGTTGATCGGGCTCGTCCTGGCCGCCGAGGGCGCCTTCGCCTTCTTCATCCCGTTCCTCGTCGGCCCGATGAGCGACTCCACCCAGACGCCGCTCGGCCGGCGACGGCCGTACATGCTCCTCGCGCTCGGACCGATGGCGGTGACGCTCGCCCTGGTCGCGTTCATGCCCAACCTCCTCCTGACCGCACTGGCACTCTTCGGCTTCTTCTTCGCCTACTACGTCTATGAACCGCCCTACCGGGGCCTCTATCCAGATGTCCTGCCACCGGAAGTGTTCGGCCGCTCACAGGGAGTCCAGCACCTCTTCCGCGGCCTGGCGCTCGGCTGCGGCCTGGTTGGCGGCGGCTTCCTGCTCTCCGTGTGGGAGCCGTTCCCGTTCGTCCTCGCGTCCGTCGTGACCGCTCTCGCCTGCGGCTCGGTGATCCTGCTCGTCAGGGAGCACGAGCGCCGGCCACAGATCGTGCCGCGGCTCGGCGTTCTTCTAGGCACCCCGCTTCGGATCGTCCGCCGCGAGCGAGACGTCCGGCGGTTCCTGATCGCCAACGCGGCCTGGGAGGCGGCGTTCGCGGGCATGCGCACGTTCGTCGTGCTCTACGTGATCAGGGGGCTCGACCAGCCCCTGTACGTCTCGTCGGTCGTCCTCGCCTGCGTGGCAGGCGGCTACGTGGTTGCGGCCGCCGCGGCGAGCCGCTTCGGAGACCGCTTCGGGCTCGGCGCCGTCATCCTGGTTGCGTCCGTCGTCTACGGGGTCGGGCTTCTCGGCGCCGGGCTCGCCACGAGCTGGCACTGGTGGTACACGGCGGTCATCTTCTTGGTTGCCGTGGCGGCCGGGACGGTGATGACGCTCTCCTGGGGATTGCTCTTCAAGCTGATGCCCGAGTCGGATCGTGGCGCGATCTCCGGCCTCGCGCTGACGACGAAGGGCCTCGGGCTTCTGGTCGGGCCGCTGGTGGTCGGCGCCGCCATCGATCTCTCCAGCCCCTACCTGGAGTCGACGGAGGGCTATGGCATCGTCTGGCCCGTCGTCGCGATCCCGATTCTGCTCGCGATCCCCCTCGTCGCCCGGCTCGCCGAGGCCGAGCGGGCTACAGACAGGGCGAAAGCCGCGGCCGCATGAGTCCGAAGCCCCAGAGCCGTCCCCGGTAGACGTAGAAGACGCTCGTCGTTCGAACCGTTTCCGCCCGGAGGAACGCGGTGTAGCGGGTGCACGACCGCGACCTGAGACCGGGGTAGGCCTTCGCCAGCGCTCCGCTCGTCGCGCCGAGCTCGAGCCCCTCGTCCGTCCGCCATCCGCGCGGGCGCCAGACCGTAAAGGCGCGGACGACCCGGCCGCGGCGGAAGACGACCGCTGCGCCCTGCGGCTCGAACGGCTTCAGGTTGAAATACCACGTGACCTGCCGGCAGTCGCGGCAGACCCCGTGGCGGCTTCCCCACACATCGAGGACCTCGGTCTTCGTATTGCCGAGCCTGACGCCGCCCAGGCTCGCTCCGGGAACGAAGACCCCATGCGTCGGCAGAGAGCCCGCCAGGGTGGCCGGGAAGGTGAGCGCCGCGGTGCAGACCGCTAGCGCGCCGAGAGTGCGGGGGCCCATGAGGCGAGCGGCGAGACGTCCCCGTCGCGCCCGTTCAGGTTCCGATAGCCGAGCGCATGCTCGGCCTGCATCATCTTGTGGATCTGCGTGGTGCCCTCGTAGATGATCGGGGCGCGGGCGTTGCGGAAGTAGCGCTCGATGCCGTACTCGGCGGAGTAGCCGTAGGCCCCGTGAACCTGGATCGCGAGGTGTGCGGCCTTGAAAGCCGACTCGGTCGCGTGCCATTTCGCCAGGCTGGTCTCGCGCGTGTTCCTGACGCCCTGGTTCTTGAGCCAGGCCGCCTGCATGACCAGGAGCTTCGACGTCTCGTAGCCGAGCACCATGTCGGCGATCATGTCCTGGACGAACTGGTATTTGCCGATCGGCTTGCCGAAGGTCTCGCGCTCGCGGGCGTACTCGACCGACCGTTCGAGGCAGGCCCTGATCACGCCGCACGCGCCGGCCGCGACCGTGAAGCGGCCCTGGTCGAGCCCGTGCATGGCGATCTCGAAGCCCTGGCCCTCCTCGCCGACGAGATTCTCGGCCGGCACCTCGACGTTCTCGAAGAAGAGCTCGCCCGTGGAGCCGGCCCAGATCCCCAGCTTGTTCTCGGTCTCCCGCGTCGTGACCCCGGGCCACTCACGTTCGACGATGAACGCGGAGATGCCCTTGTGCTTTGCCTCGACGTCCGTCTTTGCGAAGACGAGCTGGTGATCCGCGACGGTCGCGTACGAGATCCAGTTCTTCTGGCCGTTCAGAACGTATCCGTCGCCCTCGCGGCGGGCGGTCGTTCGCATCGCTGCCACGTCCGAGCCTGCCTCCGGCTCGGTCAGGCCGAAGCAGGCGAGCTTCTCGCCCCGCGCCTGGGGAGCCAGGTAGCGCTCCTTCTGCTCCTCGCTCGCGTACTTGAGGAGCGAGAGGGAATTGAGCCCGACGTGGACGGAGATGAGGGTCCTGAAGGCCGCCTCGCCGCGCTCGATCTCCTCGCAGGCGAGCGCCTCGCAGACGTAGTCCATCCCGGCTCCGCCGTGCTCCTCCGGGATGACGATTCCGAGGAGCCCGAGCTCGGCCATTCCCGCGATCGCCTCCATGTCGAGGCGATGCTCGATGTCGTTCTCGACCGCGTTCGGCAGGATCTGCTCGTCGACGAAGCGCCTGACGGTTGCCTGCACCTCGCGCTGCTCCGGCGTCAGGTCGAAATCCACGGGGTTAGTGTACGGAGGGTGCGGCTGATCGCGCTCCTGCAGGCGCTTTTCGCCTCGATTGTGCCCACGGCCGCTCCGCAGGCTCCGGATCCCTTAGATGGGCTTACGGCGCGGCAGAAGGCCGCCCTCGTGGTCGTCTCGGGCCTCCCCGCGCCGAAGGGCGTCGGCGGAGTGATCGTCCAGCGGCTGGAGCCTCGGCGAGCCGCGCCCACGGAACACGCTCGTGTTCGTCGACCAGGAAGGCGGAACGGCCCAGACGTTCGGACGTCTGCCGCCCTCGGTCCCGGCCTCGTCGTACTCGAGCGCCCGAGCGGCGTTTCTCTCGGGACGTAGAACGGGTCGAGCTCTCCGCCGAGCCGGCGCCCATGTGGACCTTGCGCCCGTGCTCGACTCGGCCGGAGGCCCGCTCGGCTCCCGGCACTTTCGCCGGCCGGCGTTCGCCGCCGCCTTTGCCAGAGGCCTGGCGGCCGGCGGCGCGGGCGCGTGTGCGAAGCACTTCCCGGGCCTTGGCACCGCGCGCGTCTCCACCGACGAGTCGCCGCAGGTTCACGCATCCGTCAGAGCGGACGAGCTGGCCGGTTTCCGGCTCGCGATCCGTGCCGGCGTCCCCTGCGTGATGACGAGCCACGCCATCTACGACCGCTTCGGGCGCAGGCGCGCCTCTTTCTCCCGCCGCGCCTACCGCCTGCTACGAGCAAGCGGGTTCGATGGGGTCGCGATGACCGACTCCGTCTCCGTCTTCGGGTCGAGGTTTGCGGTCGTCTCCGCCCGGCTGGCGATTCTCGGCGGGGCCGACCTCGTCCTCTATACCAACGGGCGCGACGCCGGCCGGGCGATCGCCGCCCTCGTTCCGCTCGCCCGGCGAGGCCGCCTCGACGAGCACGTGAAAAGGGTGTTGCGGCTCCGCCGGTCGCTTGGGCTCCCGGCCTTGTGACGCTGCTAAACTCGCCCACTTCATGCGCGCGGAGGCGGGTGTTCGTCCGGTGCGCCGGCCTCGTGCTGCCCCCAGGCGCCGGCGCGGTTTCCGCGCGGTCCTGCCTAGCCGGCGCGGGCTGGCGGGTATTGGCGCGGCAGTCCTCGCGCTCGTCCTGATCGTCGGGGTCGCGTTTTCAGGCTCCGACGCTCGCATCGCAGCGGGTGTCGAGGTCTCCGGACTGAAGGTCTCCGGCCTCACGCCGGAGCAGGCGGAGAAGAGGCTCTCCGCGCGGTCCGCGAGCCTGGCCGAGGTTCCGGTGACGTTCACCGGCAGTGGAAAGAGCTGGCGTATCTCGCCGAAGGAGCTCGATCTCTCGATCGACTGGCCCGCCACCCTCGCCGAGGCCCGTGCGGCAGGAGACTGGCCGCTTCCCTTCCGCGGTCTGAAGCGGGTGTCGGTCAGGCTCTTCGGAGCCGAGGTGGAGCCTCACGCCGACGCCTACGAGGCTGGGCTGAAGTTCGAGCTGGGGAGAATTGCGGCGTCCGTCGACAGGAAGGCAGAGAGCGCGTCGATCGTCTTGAACGACCTCACCCCGCGCCTGGAGCCGGCACGCGACGGCACGAAGCTCGACATGCAAGCGGCAGAGGCGACGGTCGTCTCGGCTCTCGCCGGCTTCTCGCGGAAGCCGGTTGCGCTCCCGATCCAGGTCGACAAGGCCGCGGTCGGGACCGAGGAGCTTCGACCTGTGCTCGAAGACGTGCAGACCGTTTTGTCGCGCCCGGTGCGCTTCGGCTGGCACGGCACCACGTGGATGGTCACCCGGGAACAGCTGGCGAAGCTCCTCTCCCTGCCGCGTGGAGGCAGCAAGAAGCTCGCCATCGGAGGCCCATACGCGACGCTCTATTTCAAGCGGCTTTCCCGTGCGTTTGCGAACCCGCCCCAGAACGCCCAGTTCGAGGTGCAGAGCAATCGAAGCGTTCGCGTCGTCCGCGCCCGCAAGGGCCGGGTGCTCGACGTGCCGGCGACCGCGACCGCGCTTCTGGAGGCGGCGCTCTCGTCGGGCAAGCGGTCGGCCGAGCTCGTGATCAAGGAAGCGGAGCCCTCCTTGACGACCAAGGAGGCGAAGGAGCTCGGGATCAGCCGCGAGCTCGTCCGCTACAGCTCCTTCTACACGGGCACCGCGGACCGGATCACGAACCTGAAGCTCGCGACGAGGCTCCTCGACGGAACGCGGATTGCACCTGGTGCGACGTTCTCCTTCAACAGGGAGGTAGGTCCCCGCACTGCGGCGCGCGGCTTCCGCTCGGCTCCAGTGATCATCGGCGGCGAGTACGAGGAGGGCATCGGCGGAGGCGTGTCGCAGGTGGCGACGACGGTCTTCAACGCGGCCTGGGAGGCCGGCTTGAAGATCACGGAGCGGACCGCCCACGCCCTGTACATCAGCCGCTATCCCCTCGGGCGCGATGCAACCGTGAACTATCCGGACATTGACCTGAAGTTCGTGAACGACACGAAGCACTGGCTGGTCATGAAGGCCGTGCCGACCGACACCGGGATCGCGATCAGCCTCCTGGGCGCGCCCACGGGTCGCCGCGTCGTCTCGGTCCCCGGTGAGCTCGAGGAGATCGCGCCCGCGAAGATCAAGCGGGTGCCGGATCCGGGGCTCTTCGTCGGCGAGAAGGTGATCGAGGAGTTTGGCGCGCCGGCCCGCACGGTCACAGTCATTCGCACGGTCTACGTCGGCGACCGCGTGCTTCGCGAGGAGACCTGGCGGACCGCATACCAGTCCGAGCCTCGAGTGATTCGCTACGGAACGATCCCCGTACCGGAGGCCGAGCCCGAGCCGGCGCCGCCGGACGAGGAGACCCCGACCGAGACGACTCCTACGACGCCGACCGGTACCGCCACGACAGGCACGACGCCGACCACGACGTCTCCGCGCCGCTAACGCTCTTCCGCTTCACGTATGGCCTCCGCGAGCCAGGCGGGCATCCGGGTGGGCCGCAGGGTGCGGGAGTCCACGCAGGCATGCGTCGTCCACCCGTCGGCCAGCACTGCCGCCGGCTCGCTCGTCCGCTCGATCACGTAGTCGAAGCGAAACCGGGCGCCGCGAACGTCGCTCACCCGCGCGTGAACGCGCACTTCGTCGTCGAAGGCGGCCGGCGTCAGGTAGCGAACATGGCTCTCGACCGTGGTGGCGTCGACCCCGTCCTCTTCCCGGAGGCCTCGGTACCCGCCCCGGAAGCGGGCCAGATACGCGATCCGGGAGATCTCGAACCAGACGAGGTAGACGGCGTTGTGCACCACACCCTGTGCGTCCGTCTCGCTGAAGCGGACTCGGAGGTCGGTGGCGAAGCGGAAGTCCTCCACGGCCCGGGGAACTTTGGCAGGCGAGCGGGAGTCGGAGCAAGCACAACCCCGAGGAGGACTTCATGCGACGACTGCTTCCGATTCTTTTTCTCACCATCACGGCGATGGCACTCGCGGCCTGCAGCGGCGGCGACGACGAGTCAGGCACAGCCGGCGGCGACGCCGTTGAAGAACGCGCAGCGGTCGACTTCGCGGCGAGCCAGGACGGCGAGTCGGGCGGCGGCTCGCTGGCGGACGAGACTGCCCGGAGCGCCACGGCGAAGCTTGACACACCGGGGATCGGCCCTCGCATCATCAAGATGGCCTCCGTCCGGCTCTCCGTGCGGCGCGGTGAATTCCAGGGTGCCGTCGACGAAGCACGCACGATTGCCGCGGCCGTCGGCGGCTTCGTCGTCAGCTCCAGCCAGAGCCAGGGGGAGAAGCGCCTCATGAACGGCTCCGTCGTCCTGCGCGTTCCGGAGCGGAGCTACGAGACGGTCATGAAGCAAATGGGAGACGTCGGGCGCCTGGACGGCCGGCAGGAGAACGCGCAGGAGGTTTCTGCCGAGTTCGTCGACCTGCAATCGCGGAAGCGCCACCTCGAGGCCGTGGAACGCCAGCTCCTGGTCCTGCTCGAGCGCGCGGAGAGCGTGCCGGCAGCGTTGGCGGTCCAGTCGAAGCTGAACGACACCCAGCTCCAGCTCGAGGAGACGCGCGGGCGGCTCCGGTATCTGGAGGACCAGACGTCATTCGCCACGATCTCCGTCAATCTCCGCGAGCGACTCCCTGTCGCAGCGGCCGGAAAGGACGGGATCCTCGAGACGTGGAAGGACGGCGCGGAGGGCTTCGCCAACGTTGCCGGCCGCACGTTCGTGGCCGTCGCGACGATCGCCCCGATCCTGATCCTGCTCGCCCTCGCGGCCCTCGGCGCGCGCTTTGTCGTCCGCCGCCGTGTCGCGCCCGGAAGTTCGTGATTGCCCCTTTCGGCGCTCGGGTATCGTCCGGTTGACGTCCGAACAGGGGAGGCCCATGGCGACGAAGACCAAGAAGGACGAGAACAGCGGCGTGGTTGGCCGCTTGGCAGGCAAAGGCGAAGAGGCGCTGACCAAGCTCATCGACGAGCTCGGCCGCAACGAGCGCGTGGCGGAGGCTCTCTCACGAGCCACGAACGCAAAGGGCAAGCTCGACGTCACCTCGCGCGGAGCTCTGCACGGGATCGGCCTGGCGCCGCTCGACGAGGTTCGCGACCTCCAGAAGCGGCTCGAGAGCCTCGAGAAGCGCCTTGCGAAGGTCGAGACCAAAGCGGGCATCACGCCGACCGCGAAGCGGGCGGAGACCAAGAAGACCCCTTCGTCCGCCACGCGGACGAAAAAGTCCTCCGCCGCCTCGAAGAAGAAGGCCGACCAGGCGGCTTCGCCTGCCCCCGGCCGGGCGCTCGGCGGCGGCACCGCACGCGGCGGTACCGCAGCCTAGTAGCAGTAGGAGGGAGTGGCGGAACGTCGCCAGGCGGCCAGCGCTCGCTTCGCCGAACCCTTCTTATGAGGGATTGGCGGGCACGCGAAGCCGGAGGGCGTGCGGCACGATCTCGAAGGTCACCGGTGTCGTCCCAGGCTGCTCGCCGTCGAGCGCAATGGGGAGCGGCGTTGCCGAATCGATCGCGATGGCCCGGCCTCGGAGGTGCTCGATCTTCGGATGGCCGACGTGGCGGCCACGGTAGATCTTCGGAAACGTGAGCACGAAGTCCAGCTTCGTGACGTCGCCGATCAGGACGACGTCGAAAAGGCCGTCGTCCGCCTTCGCCTCGGGCGCCATCCACATGCCTCCGGCCGTGTAGTCCCCGTTCATCGCGAGTACCTCGAACATGCGGCCCGAGCGGGGGGCACCGTCGACGTCGACTGTCACCTCGGCGCTCTTCCAGCGCATGAAGACAGCCACCGTCGACCACATGAACGACGCCTTTCCCCCCAGAGCCTTCGAGGAAGCGTTGGCGCGCCGTGCGATCGAGCCGCTGATCCCGGCCCCGGCGAAGTTGGCGAAGTACGCCTCCGCCGGCGAGCCGTCGAGGTCCGTGAAGCGTGCGAGGCCGACGTCCACCACTCGCGCCTTGCCAGAGCGCGCCGTCTCGATCGCCTCGTCGAGGTCGCCGGGAATCCGCAGGCTGCGCACGAAATCCCTGCCCGTCCCGCGGGAGAGCACGGCGAGGTCCATTTCCCCTGAACGGCCGGAGCGGATGAGGCCGTTCACGACCTCGTGCACCGTGCCGTCGCCCCCGACGGCGACCAGGAGCCCGGCCCCACTTGCGGCCGCGCGCTCCGCCAGCTCGACCAGATGACCTGGACGCTCGCTTACGAGCGCCTCGCCCGCGAGCCCGGCCGCCGCCGCGCGCTCGGCGATCTGTGGCCAGCGCCGGCCGGTGGAGCCGTTTGCGGAGGCCGGGTTGACGAGGAAGACGACCGGCCCTGGGGCCGGGGTGCTCAATGCGAGTCCGCAGTCACTGTCGCGAGCGCGAGCTCCGTCATCTGGTCGACGGCGGCCCGGAGATCCTCATCGCTGATCCGCTGGAACTCGCCCTCGACGACTACGTCGCTGACGGTCAGCAGGCAGCCCGCCTGAACCTTGCGGAGCGCTCCGACGGTGAAGAGGACGGCGGCCTCCATCTCCACGGCGAGGATGCCGCGGTCGGACCACCGCTGGGCACGGCCCTTGTCGGGGTCGTAGAAGACGTCGCTCGAAACGATCGGCCCTATCCGCACACGGCGGTCGAGCTCTTTCGCCGCGTGCACGGCTCCGTGGATGAGCTCCCAGTCGGCTGTCGGTGCGTGGGGCTCGCCGCCCGTGTAGTGCCGCGCGGTGCCGTCGGCCGGCACGGCCGAGAGCGCCACGATCAAGTCGCCGAGCTGAAGGTCGGGCTGCAGGCCGCCGCAAGTCCCGACGCGAAGGAGCCGCTTGACGCCGAGCTGGATCAGCTCCTCGACCACGATCGCGGCCGAGGGGCATCCCATCCCGGTCGATTGCACGGAAACCGGGCGCCCGCGGAAGGTGCCCGAGAAGCCGAGCATCCCGCGCTCCGAGTTTCGCTGCACCACGTCCTCGAGGAAGTTCTCGGCGATGTGCTTCGCCCGCAACGGATCGCCGGGGAGGAGGCACGCCTCCGCGTAGTCACCCGGCTCGGCTCGAACGTGGATCGGCACGCGCGCACCCTACTATCGTCCCGCCATGGGACGGTTGGTGAAGAGGCCCGATATCGAGGATGTCCTCGCTTTCTGCGCGGAGGATCCGATCGAGCGCGTGTTCCTCGAGGACGTTGCGCGCCGCGGCCTTGGTCGCTTCGCCGCAATTCGGGAAGGCGACAGGCTGACGAGCCTCTGCCACATCGGGGCGAACCTGGTCCCTTCCGGCCCGGAGACTGCGGCTTTCGCCGACCTTGCGTCACGCGGTGACCCGCGGATGATGGTCGGGGAGGAGGCAGCCGTCACGGGCCTGTGGTCCGTTCTTCGGGACCGGATGCCCGAGCCGCTCGACGACCGTCCGGGCCAGCCCGTCTACGTCCTCGAGGAACCGCCTCAACCCGGAGCAAGTGGATTGCGGCCGGCCCGCCTGGCCGATCTCGACCTGCTCGTCCGTGCGTCAGCCTCGGCATATCTCGAGGAAGTGGGTGTCGATGCCTACGCACGCGATCCTGCTCTCTTCGAGTGGCGCACCCGGGTGCAGATCGAGCAGGGGCGCAGCTGGGTTTGGCGGGAAGGTGACGACGTCCTCTTCAAGGCCGAGGCGTCGGCTTGGACGGACAGGGCCGTGCAGCTCCAGCAGGTCTGGGTCGATCCGCAGCACCGAGGTGTCGGGAATGCCAAGCGAGGCCTACAGGATCTCTGCCGGCTCTTGCTGGAGCGGACGCCCGCCATCTGCCTGTTCGTGCGGCCCGAGAACACCCCGGCGATCGCCCTCTACGACTCCGTCGGGATGCGGCGGACGATCGTGTACCGCTCGCTCATCTTCCCCTAGGGGGTTGGTCCCCGCCTCGATCGAGGGTCACCCAGGCGGGTCATAGCCCTGTCGCCGTCTCGACCCGATGATGGGGGGAGTGCGTCGGCTTGGCCTCTCTGCGGCAGTGGCTGCCTTTGCCCTCACGGCCGGTGCCTGCACCGGTTCAGAGGCGTCGGCGGGACATTCGTGTGGAGCTCTGGACAAGCGCTTCATCCAGACCGCAGGCCTCAACATGACGGCGCTCGGGATCTGGGCCTCCGGCTACCAGGACGGTGCGATCGAACCAGACGAGATGGTCGCGCAAGCCCGGAACGCGGCCAAGCGCGTGGGGTACACGGAACCGAACGACCCCTCACTTCAGCGCGCCCAGGTCCTGATCGACGCGATGTTCCTCGAGTACGGGGATGCGGTCGCACACCTCGCCAGCGGAAAGCCCGATGCCGGCAAGCGGATGTTCCGCGCCTACGGCCTCGCCAACTTCGCCCGCGAGATCCTGGTTGAAGCTCAGCCGGAGCTCGCAAAGCGCGGCTGCGACGTCGCGCCCCTCCTCTGACCGGCCCTACAATTGCCGCGTGGACACGAGGTCGCTCCGGACTCGCATCGAGGAGCACGTTCGCCGGCATGAGCTGATCCCGCCTGGCGGCGACGTTCTGTGCCTCGTCTCGGGCGGTCCTGACTCCACCTGCCTCTGGCACGCACTCGGGGCGCTCGGATACGTGGTCGAGAGCCTGCACGTGAACCACGGGCTGCGTGGCGCCGAGTCCGAAGGGGATGCTCGCTTCTGCCGTGAGCGGCTCGGGGCGGAGGTGGTCGACGCGCCCGGACGGACGGAGGACGAGCTTCGCGAACTTCGCTACTCGTTTGCTCCGGAGCGCCTCAGGGCCACCGGGCACACTGCCTCGGATCAGGTCGAGACCGTTCTCTTCCGGCTCGCTTCGAGCGGGACGACAACGGGAATCCGCGTCCGCCGCGAGGATGGGGTCGTGCGACCGCTCTTGAGCGTCTGGCGTGAGGAGACCGAAGCCTACTGCCGGGCTGAGGGCCTCGAGTTCCGCGTCGACAGCTCCAATCCGGACACGAAGCGAGGCCTCATCCGTGGCGAGATCCTTCCGGCGCTCAGGCGTCTGCACCCGGCCGCCGAGCGAAATCTCCTGGCCGCGCTCGAGGAGCACCGATCCCTGCCGCTCCCGGTCGAGCGCGCCCTCGCCGAGCTGCTCGGAACCCCTGGAGGCTCGCGCCGTGTTGACCTGGGGGAGGGCCGGATCGCCGTCCGGGAATACGACTCGATCTGGCTCGAGCGGCGTCCGGTGGCGCTCGAGGGCCCCGTGCGCTGGGGCGGCTGGACGATCGAGACCTCGGTCTCCGGCCTTCAGGTCCGGGGCTGGCGGGCAGGGGACCGGCTAGCACGCCGCTCCAAGAAGGTGCAGGATCTGTTCGTGGACGCGAAGGTGCCCCGGTCGGAGCGCGAGGCCTGGCCGCTCGTGGTCAAGGGGGACGAGGTCGTCGCGGTGCCGGGGATTGCGAGCGCTCCGGGCTGGGAGGGCACGGTCAGCGCCACGAGGAGCGAGAGCTGAGCCAGAGCCACGTCACCGAGCTGACGAGCGGGGTCGAAGAGATCCTCGTCGACGAGGCGGCCCTCCAGGCGCGAGTCGCCGAGCTCGGGGCCGAGATCTCGGCCGACTACCGCGACCGAGACCTCCTCCTGATCGGGGTCCTGAAGGGCGCCATCTTCTTCATGGCCGACCTCATGCGTCAGATCGACCTCCCATGCGAGGTCGACTTCATGGCGATCTCGAGCTACGGGGCAGGTGTCGACTCCTCGGGGGTCGTCAGGATCTTGAAGGATCTGGACATGCCGATCGAGAACCGAAACGTCGTGATCGTCGAAGACATCGTCGACTCCGGCCTGACGCTCTCTTACCTGTTGCGCAACCTGGAGGCTCGCCAGCCCGCGTCGCTCGAGATCTGCGCGCTCCTCACGAAGCCGGATCGGCGGGAAAACGACGTCGAGTGCCGGTACGTGGGCTTCGAGATCCCGAACCGCTTCGTGATCGGCTATGGCCTGGACTTTGCGGAGCGCTACCGAAATCTCCCCTACATCGGTGTCTTGCGGGAGGATCTGATCGCCGACGGGGAGAACGAACAGGAGATCCACCGCAGCCCGGTGGTCGAATAGCACACTGCTACCCTTTGGCGTGATCCAAGGACAGATTTGAACCGTTTCTTCCGCAGCGCACTCTTCCCCCTCATCGTCATCGTCCTGCTGGTCTATCTGGCCTCGCAGACGCTGCTGCCGAATCGCGGCGAATCGACGAAGATCACCTACAGCGACCTGATCCAGAAGGTCGAGACCGGAGAGGTGCAGAGTGTCCTCTTCGTGCCGAAGGGCCGCTCGATCGAGGCGACCTTGCAGGGCGGCCAGAAGGTCAAGTCCAACTACCCGAGCGACCAGTCCCAGGCGGCCTTCCAGGAGGAGCTGCAGACGAACAAGGTTGCGTTCGATTCGAAGGGCACCGGAAGCTCGGCTTGGCTCTCGATCCTCACGTACCTGATCCCATTCGTTCTCTTCTTCGGGTTCTGGATCTTCCTCATGAACCAGGTGCAGGGCGGCGGCTCCAAGGTCATGTCGTTCGGCAAGAGCCGCGCCAAGCGGATGGCGCCGGACTCTCCGAAGATCACCTTCAAGGACGTAGCCGGCGTCGACGAGGCCGTCGAGGAGCTTCAGGAGATCAAGGAGTTCCTCGAGAACCCCAAGAAGTTCCAGGCCCTCGGCGCGCGAATCCCCAAGGGCGTCCTCCTCTACGGGCCCCCGGGAACGGGGAAGACGCTGCTGGCACGCTCGGTCGCCGGCGAGGCCGGGGTTCCGTTCTTCTCGATCTCGGGCTCCGACTTCGTCGAGATGTTCGTCGGCGTCGGCGCTTCGCGCGTCCGCGACCTCTTCGAGCAGGCCAAGCAGGCGAGCCCCTGCATCATCTTCATGGACGAGATCGACGCCGTCGGCCGCCATCGTGGAGCCGGTCTAGGCGGTGGCCACGACGAGCGCGAGCAGACGCTGAACCAGCTCCTGGTCGAGATGGACGGCTTCGAGATGAAGGACAACATCATCCTGATCGCCGCCACCAACCGCCCCGACATCCTCGACCCGGCGCTGCTTCGCCCGGGCCGCTTCGACCGCCAGATCGTGGTCGACCGTCCGGACCGGAACGGCCGCCGCCAGATTCTCGAGGTGCACACGAAGGGCAAGCCGATCGACACGACCATCGACCTGGACACGCTCGCCGCGGGGACACCGGGGTTCACGGGCGCCGACCTCGCGAACCTGGTCAACGAGGCCGCCCTCCTCGCCGCCAGACGGGGGCGGAAGACGATCGGCGAGCTCGAGCTCGAGGAAGGAGTCATGCGCGTGATCGCCGGCCCGGAGAAGAAGACGCGGCTCCTCTCGGAGCACGAGCGGAAGGTGACCGCCTACCACGAGATGGGCCACGCGCTCGTCGGGCATTACCTGCCGCATTGCGACCCGGTTCACAAGATCTCGATCATCAGCCGCGGCGCCGCGCTCGGCTACACGATCTCGCTTCCGGCGGAGGACAAGTTCCTGACCACGAAGTCGGCGCTCATGGACCAGCTCGCGATGACCCTCGGCGGTCGTGCGGCCGAGGAGCTCGTCTTCCACGAGGTCACGACCGGCGCCGCGAACGACATCGAGAAGGTCACCTCGACTTCGAAGCACATGGTCATGCGCTACGGGATGAGTGAGAAGCTCGGACCGCGCATGCTCGGGCGGAACCACGACATGCCGTTCCTCGGCCGCGACATGGGCTCGGAGCCCGACTACTCCGAGGAGATGGCCCGCGAGATCGACGACGAGATCCGCCGCGTCATCGAGGAAGCTCACGAGCGGGCGCGAGGAGTTCTGCGCGAGCACATTGAGGAGTTGCACAAGCTCTCCGAGATCTTGATCGAGCGCGAGACGATCGATAAGGACCAGTTCGAGCGCCTGCTCGCGGGCGAAGCCGCCGAGACTGTGTTCGTGGAGGAGGAGCCGCAGGCGCCCGAGGCCGAGCCGGAAAAGAAGCCGGAGCGCAAGCCGCAGCCCCAGCCGCGCCCGTTCCCGCTTCCGGGCGCGACGATGCAACCGCCGCCGCCCGAAGGCGCCAAGGGATAACGCCCGCTGTGAACGCACCAGCCGCCTGCGCGGCTGGATGCTCCTGAACGCCGTTGCTCGACGAGGCTTTTGCCTCGTCGAGGCACACTCTTCCTAGAGCCCGAACCTTCGTTTGCGCTTTGGACGCGCTGGCAAGGGCTCGCCCTTGGCTATGGCGGCTGGTGCGTCCTCGACTAGCCAGCGCGCCAGGCCCTTGTCTTTTAGGGACGCCGCTGCGGCGGCCATGCCCACCTCGCGTACTTCGGGTGTGTGCGCATCGCTTGCAATCACGTGGGCGAGCCCACGTGAGAGCAGGCTCTCGGCTGCCGCCTGCGAGGAGCGCCCGATGCGGCCGTCGAGCGAGGCGGCGGTCAGCTGCACCAGCGTCCCGGCCGCGACCAACGGCTCGATTCGAGCCGGATCGGCCTGGACCTCACGGTTTCGCTCTGGATGGGCGAGCAGTGATTCGAGCCCGGCCACCCGCAGCTCGAAGAGCCGCTGCTCGAGGTCGAGCGGCCAGCCCGAATAGGGAAACTCCACGAGCAGGTAGCGGCCGGTCTGCCCGATCGTGAACCGCTCCAGCTCCTCGCGGGAGAGACCTCCGAGGCGGTCGAGGGCGATCTCGCCGCCGTGCAGTACCTCGATCTCGATCCCGTGCTCGTCGAGGTCACGCCGCACGCTCGCAACGCCGGCTTCCATCGCCTCGACGCTGGTCGGATAGTCCGAGCGGACGTGCGGGGTGGCTGCGATCGACCGCACGCCGTCCTCCAGGGCCGCACGAGCAAGCTCGCGGCTGTCGGCGAGCGTGGCGGCCCCGTCGTCGAGTCCGGGGAGGATGTGCGAATGGAGGTCGATCACGGCCTCTAGGATAGGCTCGCGCTGTGAGCCCGCCCCTCGAGGAAGCCTTTCCACGGCCCTCGGTGGTCGGCGTCGTCAACGTGACGCCGGACAGCTTCTCGGACGGCGGCGCCTTTCTGAACCACACGGACGCGATCGCGCAGGCCAGGCGCCTCTTCGCCGAAGGAGCGGCGCTGGTCGACGTGGGCGGGGAGTCCACTCGGCCCGGCTCCGAGGGCGTGTCGGCGGAGGAGGAGCTACGACGGGTGGAGCCCGTGCTCGAGGGCCTCGCGGGCCTCCCGGTCTCGATCGACACCTCGAAGGCTGAGGTCGCCCGCCGTGCGCTGGCGCTCGGCGCGGTGCTCGTCAACGACGTCACGGCTCTGCGCGCCGACCCGGAACTCGCCGGAGTCGTCGCGGACGCAGGCGCCTACCTCTGCCTCATGCACATGCTGGGCGAGCCGCGGACGATGCAGGACGCTCCGCGCTACGACGATGTCGTCGCCGAGGTAGCGTCGTTCCTCGAGGAGCGGCTCGCAGTCGCCGTGGCGGCAGGAATCCCCGAGGAGCGGATCTGCCTCGACCCCGGCATCGGGTTCGGGAAGACCGTGGAGCACAATCTCGAGCTCCTCGTGCGGATGGACGAGCTCGTCGCGATCGGCAGGCCGGTACTCGTCGGCGCTTCGCGCAAGCGCTTTCTGGGGCGGATTCTCGGCGACCGCGAGGCCGTGACCGGTCCGGTCGCGGCCGGAGTCGCGATCAACGTCCTCGCCTACGAGCGTGGGGCGTCTCTCTTCCGGGTGCACGACGTTCGCGAGAACGTCGAGGCCCTGGCCGCTGCCCGATCGGTAGTCGCGTGAGTGAGATCCTGATCCAGATCGAGGGACTCGAGCTCAGGGGCTTTCACGGTGCGCTCGCCGAAGAGAAGAAAAAGGGCCAGCGCTTTCTCTTCGACATCGAGCTCGTGGCTCACGATGCGGGCGTCCGCAGCGACAAGCTTCAGGACACAGTCGACTACACGGAGGTGGTCGAGTGCGTGCGCGAGATCTCGGAGGGGCGGAACTTCAACCTGATCGAGGCCCTCGCCGCGAGCGTCGCCGACTCCCTGCTCGAGCGATTTCCGATCTCGAGAGCCCGCGTCCGTGTCCGCAAGCCCGAGGTCAGGCTGGACGCATCGGTCGAATTCACGGCCGCGATCGCAGACCGGACCGGAAGGCCCCGCCGCATCTAGCTAGGAGATAAGCGTCGCCCGGAAGCTGTAGCGCCGCCCGTCGTCGAGCGGCTTGCCGCTGCAGGAGAACACGGTCGAGAAGAGGCCGCATCCGCCGATGCGCGTGCTTGCGTTCACCAGGATCAGCTCGAATCTCGCGGCACCACCCACCCGCACCCGCACAGTCGTCTTTCCGCCGACGCCCGCCGGGAGTGAGCGCACCGACACCGCGCCGCTCTTTCGGAAGACGAGTAAGCGCGCCTCGGACCCTGTTGTCCGCGGCGGGAGGACCAACTCGAGTCGCAGTCTGCTCGACGTGGCCGCGGTCGTCCGGAACCCGAACGTGCGGCTCGTCAGGTGCTCGAGGGAATGAGAGCGCCACCCGGAGGACGCTCCAGGAGCTCGAAGCATCCAGGTACGCGTGGTGGGCGCGAGGGGGTATACCGACCCCTCTTCGTAGGCTCTGGCGGGCATTCGGTTCGCGGCGGTGAACGCCCCGAAGACAGCGCCGAAGGAAAGTCCCCTGGCCGATACCGCTGCACGGGTGGCGGCGAGCGAGTAGAGGCCGCCTCCGCCCCTGGACCCGTCAGCCTGCTCCCACACCTCGCGGACAAGGCTCGAGTCGAATCTCTCGGACAGGTAGCGCCAGAAGATCCAGGCGCCGTAGTGGTATGGCGCGAAGCTGACGTCGAGCGGGGTCGTCGAGCGTGAGAGCGGGCTCGCGTTCAGAAACTGGCGGTTGTCGTTCACTCGGTCGAACACCTCGTCCTCGATCCACGCAGCCGTGCCTTCCATGAGCCAGGTGTCCTCGAGGTAGTCGTACGAGAACTGGACGGCGTGGAAGAACTCGTGCGCCGCCGTCACCTCGAGCGCGGCGAGCCCGCTCGTCGGACCGGGGAACTGAGAACTGGCAAAGTCGTCGTCCACCACGCAGTAGGCCGAGGCGGAGGAGCTCCGGACGTCGGGGTCGTCGCTCGCGCAGTAGCCGTAGACGGTGTCGCCCACGTCCGCGAGGTAGATGTCGAGGCGACCGTCGCCGCCGTTCTCCGGGGAGAGCGCATCGGCCTTGGGTGCGCGGTAGCCCATGGCGTCCACCTCGGTCGCCCAGACCTGCTGGAACACCTCCAGGGTGGTTCGAGCCCACTCGGGGACCGTGCCGGGGTCGCCGTCGGCGCCCGGCGGGGCGTCGGCGGTGGACTCAACCCAGTGAATGCAGAGGTTGGCGTCGCACAGAACAGCCTCCGGCACCGCGTAGGCTGGGCCCCAGTCCTCGAGCGTCTTTCCGGTCGGCCGCGCGAGCAGCCGGGCTGCAACCGAGCGGCGCGCCGGCGTCAGACGGGCGAGGCCGGCTGCAAGGTCGCGCAAAGTCAGGGTCAGCTCGTGCTTGCCGGCGCCCGCCATCCCAGGCACAGAGCGGTTTGCGTGTTGCGGTGCCAGGATCGCGAGCGCCCGATCGAGCGCATCGCTGGGCGCGACGGCTGCGGGGGCAGGGGCAGCTGCCGCCGCTCCCACGAGCACGCCGAGTGCACACAGACCTCCGAGTCGACGCAACCGCCGGCCCCGCGCAGTGATCCCCATCAACCCTCCCCAGGGTTTTCCCTCTGCTCCCATCTAAGTGGAGGAACCCTGTTTCGTCCAGACTTGGGCCCGTGACCACTCGCGCCTACGTCGGGCTGGGCAGCAACCTCGGAGACCGCGAGGCGACGCTCTTGCGGGCACTCGAGCTCCTCGGCGCAGAAGCGGGGGTTACCGTGACCGGGGTGTCGGCCTTTCGTGACACCGAGCCGGTCGGCTACCTCGACCAGCCCCGTTTCCTGAACGGCGTCGCCGCTCTCGAAACCGAGCTACCGGCGCGCGAGCTGCTCGATCGGTTGCTCGGCGTCGAGCGCGCGCTCGGCCGGCACCGGGACGGGCCGCGCTTCGGCCCGCGCACGGTCGACCTCGACCTTCTCCTCTACGGTGACGCCACAATCGAGGAGCCCGGGCTCTCCGTTCCGCATCCACGCCTGGGAGAGCGGCGCTTCGTGCTCGAGCCCCTCGCGGAGCTGGATCCCTCGTTGACGTTGCCGGACGGGCGAAAAGTCATTGACTTGCTAGGCGAAAGCTAGAATCAGAGCATGTCCCACCTCGACGAGCTGGACGAATACGAGGCGGATCTCGAGCTCCGCCTGAAGAGGGAGTACACGGCCGTCTTCGGCCTCTTCCGCTACTGCGTGGTCACGCAGGACTCGACGTACCTCTGCAACCACCTCGATCTGAAGGTTCTGCCCCAGACGAGCTATCCGTTCTTCCATCTGCGCATGGACGATGTCTGGGTCTGGGACAAGAACCGCCCCAGCCGGATCATTCCGCGCGCCGAGGTCTACACCTCGAGCGACGTGACGATCGAGGAGCTCCGTGCGGAGGGCGAGTCGCCCCCGCTCACACCCGAGACGCTCGCCGAGAAGCTCGGCGAGCCCCTCGCGGGCGACGACGACGCATCGTAGGGGCGGGCCGTGCGCCGCCGGCCCGTGCGCCGCTGACCATGCTGCTCGCCGTCGACGTCGGCAACACGCAGACCGTGCTCGGACTCTACGACCGCGAGTCCCTCGCCGAGCACTGGCGCGTGGCGACCGAGGCCGACCGGACCGCGGACGAGCTCGCTGTCCTGCTCGCTCGGCTCCTCGAGCTGCGCGATCTCGGCTTTGAGGATGTGACGGGCGTCTGTGTCTCCTCGACGGTGCCGTCCCTCATCCGTTCGTATACCGAGCTCTGCGAACGCTACGTCGAGGCACCACTCCTCGTCGTCGGCCCGGGCGTCAAGACCGGCATTCCGATCCTCTACGACGATCCTCGCGAGGTGGGTCCCGACCGGATCGTGAACGCCGTGGCGGCGCGCGAGCGCTACGGCGCGCCGTGCATCGTCGTCGACTTCGGGACCTCGACGAACTTCGATGCGGTCTCTGCCGCGGGTGAGTACGTAGGCGGTGTCCTGGCGCCCGGTGTCGAAGTCTCGATGGACGCACTCTTCGCCCGAGCCGCGCGGCTCACCAAGGTCGACTTCGTCGCCCCCGCCCAGGCGATCGGAAAGACAACCACGCAGGCGCTCCAGGCCGGGGTCGTCTACGGGTTCGCGGGTCAGGTGGACGGAATCGTCGGCCGCATGCGAGGCGAGTTGGGAGAGAACGCCCACGTCGTCGCGACCGGCGGGCTCGCCGGGCTCATCGCGCCACATTCCCAGACGATCCAAGATGTCGAGCCTCTCCTGACGCTCGAGGGCCTTCGCCTGGTCTGGGAACTGAACGCTAGGAGCTAGAGGTGCTTTCGGCGCGCCTGACGACGGCCTTGTCCAGGTGCGCGCGCTGGAGGGGATTCACCCAGACGGAATGTACCCAGGGCCGCCGGAGGAGCATCGTCCGGCCGTAGGCCAGTGGCACAATGCCGGCCCGCTCGGTCACCCAGATGTGATCGATCTCGTGATAGAGGCGCATGCGCTCGTCTTGATTTCCGAGCGACCGGGCCTGTTCGAGCTTCTCCAGGATCTCGTCGTCACTGTAGAAGGGCCAGCCGGTCTGGAAGAACCCGCGGAAGACGCCGTCGGGGTCCGGGTAGTCGGCCGACCAGCCGGTAACCCACGCGTGGGCAGTCCCGATCGCGCAGAGATCTGGCAATCCGGTCTGGTTCGTCACCGTGACCTTCGCCCCGATCGCGGCCCACTGCTCCGCGAGGGCGTCCCCGAACTGGAACCAGCTCGGGACGAGGACCTCGATCGGGGGCAGACCGCGGCCCTCGGGGTAGCCCGCCTCGGCTAGGAGCTCGCGCGCGCGCTCCGGGTTGTACTCGAGACCGACCCGGTGCGAGTGCCCCGGCATCGCGGGAGGGATGGCGCCGCCCCTGACCGCGGGCCGGTTGATGCTGTTCGTCCCGGCGAGGAGCGCCTCCCGGTCGACAGCGTGGGCGAACGCTTTGCGGAGGTGGAGGTTCGAGAACGGAGCCACATCGGCGCGAAAGCCGAGGTAGTTGAGCCAGAGTTCCGGGACGATCTCGGCGACGGTCTCGGGGGCATCGCGCACGCTCTCGCCGTAGACGGGGAGCAGGTCGTACTGACCCTCTTTCCAGCGCTCCGAGACGTCCGTTGACTTCGTCTTGAAGTCAAAGTGGAGCTCGCGAACGTTGCCCCTGGGCTCGACCCAGTGCGGGTTCGCCACGAGTAGCGCGTGGTCGTCGTCGAACTCCGAGAGCATGAACGGCCCGTTCCCGACGAGGTTCTCCGGCTTCCGCCAGTCCTCGCCGAGCTCCTGACACTTGTGCTTCGGCCAGGGGAACGCCCACGCGGAAGCGAGGATGTACGGGAAGAAGTTGCGCGGCTCCCGGAGGCGTACTTCGAGCGTGCGCTCATCGAGCGCGACCGCGAGCTCGACGTCCTCCATCATGAACGCTGTCCGCGTCCTCTCCTCGCGCATGCTCTTCCACGCAAAGGCGAAATCCTCGGCGGTGAGCGGTTCGCCGTCACTCCACCTGCACCCCTCGCGCAGACGGAAGAGGTACGTCAGCCCATCGCTCGAGACGCGGAAGTTGTCCGCCATCGCCGGCACCACGTTCAGGTCGCCGTCGATCATCAGGAGACCGCGGAAGAGGTGCTCCGTGAAGTACGCACCGTCCGAGCTGTAGACGTCGCCCGGCACGAACGCGTCCGGCTTCGTGACGGCGGTCGAGATGCTCTCGGTCGGCTCGACCTGGGGCGGGTCCTCGACCCGGCAGCAGAACGCCTCGTCGTAGAGCTCCTCCGCCTCCTCGAAGTTGAAGGCGAGATGCTGAGCGAGCGCCATCTTGAAGAGCGTGTCCCGGGCCCGCCGCTCGTCGCCGATCCGGACGAGGAAGTCGCGCGCCTTCCGGTAGTGCTCGAGCGCTTCCTGATCTGCGTAGAGGGCCCGCGCCGCATCGCCCGCTTTCAGCAGGTACTCGACCGCTTTGTCCTGCTCGTTTGCCTCGGCAAAATGCCGGGCGAGCAGCGCGAAGACTTCCTCGGGAGACTCCCGGTAGATCTCCTCGAGCGCCTCGCCAACGCGCTTGTGGAGCTTGCGGCGCGTCGAGTCCAGCAAGTTCGCGTAGGCGACCTCCTGGAGGAGGCCGTGACGGAAGCGGTACTCGGGATTGGGACGCCGGCGCTTCTCGACGATCAGATCGAGCCGCTGGAGCTCCGAGAGCGCGGGCAGCAGCTCGTCGCGGGGGACGATTCGCTCCAGAAGAGGCATGCCGAACGTGCGACCGATGACGGCCGCCAGGGAAAGGGTCTCGCGCGTCTTCGGATCGAGCCGGTCGAGCCGGGCCTGGAGCGCTCCCTGCACGAGAGCGGGGATCGCGAGCTCGTCCGGGCTCACGCCGAGCTCCCAGCCGCCGTTCTGACGCTTGAGCGCGCCGCGCTCCACGAGGTCCCGGAACGCCTCCTCGAGGAAGAAGGGGTTGCCGCCGGCACGCTCGGCGAGGATCTCGGCGACCTCCTCCGGCACGACCCCTTCGGCCGCGTCGCTGACAAGGGTCCGGCTCGCGTCCGAGGGGAGCGGCCGGAGCTCGATCTCCCTGTAGCGGTGCGGGTAGAGCTGGCGGGCGCGCTCACCGAGGTGCCAGGAGCCATGCTCGCGCTCGGTCCGGTACAGGAGGAAGAGCCCCACCGCCGCTTCCTCAGTGACGGGAAGGGTGGCTTCGAGCAGCTCGATCGTCGCCTCGTCGGCCCAGTGCAGGTCCTCCAGGATGAGGCAGAGCGGGCGCTCGGCTGCGAGGTGACAGAGCAGCTCGGAAAAAGCCTCGAACGTCCGGTGCTGAACGCCTTCGCGGTTCAGCTCTCGAATCCGCTCGGCCGCCTCCGGCTCGAGCGCGAGGCCGATCAGGCTCGCAAAGAACGGGTAGACCTCCTCGGCGTCGTCGAAGAGCTCGGCGAGCTGGGCCTTGAGCTCCAGCCGCACCCGCGCCTCCGGGGTCGAGGCTCCTACCCCGAGCCACTCGCGCACGAGATCGCGGATCGGCCAGTAGGGAAAATTCTCGCCGTATGAGACGCTGCGACCCTCGATGAAGTGGATCTGGGCGCGATAGAGGCTGCGGACCTCGGTGACGAGCCGCGTCTTGCCGATCCCGGGCTCACCCATGATCGAGATGATCACGCCGCGCCCCTCGGTGAGACCGTCCATCGTCCGCTCGAGCACTGTCAGCTCGAAGTCGCGTCCGACGAGCGGGCGTTGCAGCACGAGCGATTCCTGATCCCGGACGCCCGTTACCTTGAACGTCGGGACCGGGGCGCTCTTCCCGGCCAGTTCCTGGTCGCCGAGCTCCTCGAGCTCGAAGCACCCCTCCACCTGGCGCTTCGTCTGCATCCCGACCACGATCCCGCCGCTCGGGGCCAGGGTCTGGAGTCGCGCCGCGACGTTCACGGTGTCGCCAAGCGCGTTCCACGGGTCGGTCCCGTCGCCGTCTTCGGCAGGGCTCACGACCACTGGGCCGGTGTTGATCCCGATCCGGGCAGCGAGTCGGACGCCGTAGGCGGCCTCGACCTCGTCCGCATAGCGGGCGAGAGCGCGCTGGATCGCCAGCGCTGCGAGCACGGCGCGCTCCGAGTCGTCCTCGTTCGCAACCGGGGCCCCGAAGATCGCATAGATCTCATCCCCGCGTAGTTGCGCGACGGTGCCGCCGAACCGGCGGATCTGCTCCGCCATGATCCGCATCACTTCGTCGACGAGGAACTTCGAGCGTTCGGGCCCAAGCTGCTCGGCGATCTGGGTCGAGCCGACGAGATCCCCGATCAGAACCGAGACTATCCGCCGTTCTCCGATGGTGACCGCCATGGAGGAAGTTATAGCCGGACGGCCCTCTGTCCCCGGGAGCGCGCTTTCAGACAGCGTTGTCGATCGCATTGGCGATCCTCGTGAACGTGCTGATCAGGCTCTTTTAACCGCCGCCGTACACGGAGATGGGGAGATTCAGGGTGGTCTCGTCTCCAACCGGGAGTGTCTCCTCGAGCACGGCCAGGACGTCCCGGGCGCCGGGCGCAGCTGCGAAGAGGCGTTGCTCTACCTCCGCGATCGAGTCCAGGCGGACGAGCTCCTGCTTGAACGGCTTCGGGAAACGGCCCCGGCCGAGATACCAGCCGTAGAACTTCTTCAGGAAGCCCGTCGCACGCTCGGGCCCGAGCTCGCGAGCCGTCTCCCGCATGAAGAGGACGAGCTCGGCGACGACCTCCTCGCGGCTCGGGTCGGTCGTCCCGCGCACGATCTCAGAAATGGCCCAAGGATTTCCCTGCGCGGCCCGGCCGACCATGACCGCCGCTGCGCCCGTCGTGGCGAGGACCGCCTGCGCCCGTGCTCGCGACGTGATGTCTCCGGAGGCGATCACGGGGACGTCGACGAGTTCTACGAGCTCGGCGGTGAGCGAGTGGTCGGCCGTACCCGTGTACATCTGCTTGGCCGAGCGCGGATGGAGCGTGAGTGACGAGGCGCCTGTCTCAACGAGGCGCGGGCCGACAGAGAGGGCGGCCCTCGACCCGTTTTCGAGGCCGCGGCGCATCTTCACGGAGACGGGGACGGACACCGCATTCACTACGCCTTCCACGATCCGGCAGGCACGGTCGGGGTCGTCGAGGAGGGTTGCCCCGGCCCCGGTCTTGGTTACCTTCCGAACCGGGCAGCCGAAGTTCACGTCCACCAGGTCGGCGCCGGCAGCCTCCACCATGCGGGCGGCATCCGCCATCACGGCCGGGTCGGAGCCGAAGATCTGGACCGCAAGCGGGTGCTCGTCGCTTGCGATCTTCAGGTATCCGAGCGTGCGCTCGTTCCCGTGCGAAAGGCCCGCGCAGCTCACCATCTCGGAGCAAACGAGCCCGGCGCCGAACCGCCGTCCCTGCCGTCGGAACGCCTGCACGCTTACTCCTGCCATGGGAGCGAGGACGACCCGGGTCGGGACGGCGACAGGGCCGATGTTCCAGGGGGATTCGAGGTCGATGTGCATCAGGAGGAAATGCTAGCCAAGGCGCGAACGTTTTCCTCTTGACGCGAAGGGTAAGATTTTGCGCGCTCGGTACCCGAAAGGGCTCCGAGTTTCACTATCTGGGGTCTTGGAGGAACGGACTTTGAAGGAATTGCTACTCACTCCCGACGGCTACGCCAAGCTGAAGGACGAGATCGAATATCTCTCCACGGACAAGCGCCGTGAGGTGGCCGAGCGCATCAAGACGGCGCGCGAGTTCGGCGACATCGCCGAAAACTCCGAGTACGACGATGCGAAGAACGAGCAGGCCATGCTCGAGCACCGCATTTCACAGCTCGAGGAGCGCTTGAAGAGCTCGCGTGTCATCGAGGCCCAGGACGTCTCGACGGACGCTGTGACCGTCGGGACGAAGGTGCGACTCCGGGACATCGGGGCGAACAAGACCGTCGAGTACTTCATCGTGGGCTCCGCCGAGGCGAATCCCGCCGAGCACAAGCTTTCCAACGAGTCTCCGGTGGGGCGGGCCATCATCGGCCACAAGAAGGGCGAAACGGTCGAGGTCTCGGCTCCGCGCGGGTCCATGAAGTTCAAGATCATGGACATCAAGGCCGCCTAGGAGGGATTGGTGGAACGTCGCCCGGCGGCACTGCTGCGTTTCGTCAAACACTCCTACTAGGCGGCGCGAGGCTCAACCGGCAGCGAGAGCCACGTGTCGGCGCCGCCGGCAGCGTGATTCTGTGCCTGCGCACGGCCGCCATGAGCGCGGGCGATCACCTCGCTGATCGCTAGGCCCAGTCCGGCTCCGCCGGCCCGGCGCGACTTGTCAGCCTGCGAAAAGCGCTCGAACGCGTGCGCCAGGAAGTCGGCCGGGAAGCCGTTTCCCTCGTCGGTCACGTGCGTCTCGACCTGGCCGTCGCGCTCGATCGCAGTGAGCCGGATCGTGCCGGACCCGTGGCGGAGCGCGTTGTCGACAAGGTTGCCCAGCGCTTGCTCGAGACGAAGGCCGTCGGCGACGAGCACGAGGTCGCCTGGATCGTCGACCTCGATGCGGCGTCCTGCAGCCGTCGCGCGGGCTTCGAAACGGTGTACGAGGTCGGCGAAGAGGGCCGCGACCCGCAGCGGCGCCGGACGAATCGGAAGCGTGCCGCGGTCCGAGCGTGCGATCGCGAGCAGATCCTCCGCGAGCTGAGCGAGCCGGTCCACCTCCTCCACGGCCGACCGAAGCGCGCTCTGGAGCTCCTCCTCCGTGCGAGGCTGACGAACCGCGAGCTCGAGCTCGGTCTTGAGGAGCGCCAGCGGCGTTCGGAGCTCGTGGCTCGCATCCGCAACGAACCCGCGCTCTCGGGCAAGCGCCGTTTCGAGCCGCGCGAGCATCTCGTTCAGCGTCTCTCCGAGCCGTCGGATCTCGTCGTCGGGCTTCGAGAGCGGCAGCCGCCGGCCCTGGCTCGCGCCGGAGATCTCCGCTGCCCCACGCCGCATGGACTCGACCGGCCGGAGCGCCGCCGCGGCCAGCGCATAGCCGGCGAGCGAGGCAAGCAGCAGAGCGATCGGCCCGCCTACGAGGAGCTGGGTACGCAGGCCTGCAAGCGCCTCTGCGCGCCCGTCGCGGGAGGCGCCCACGACCACGACCAGGTGCCGGCCCTGCGCGTCAACGGGCGTCGCCAGCACACGGGCAGGATCGTCCCCGTTGGGAGGTGGGCCAAGATCCAGGACAATCGTGCCCCGCCGGGCGCGGTCGAGTTGCCCGGGATCCAGCACCGGCACATCTTTGAGTCCGGGCGTCGAATCGACCACGGCGCTGTTCTCGTCGATCACCTGTGCGTAGTTCTCGTCGGGAGGAGCCAGCGGGCTCCTGCCGCCGTCGCTGAGGCCAGACCCTGCCTCCTGGACGAGTGCGGTGACGGCGTCCGCTTGAGAGCGAAGGCCGGCGTTCAGGCTCGCATCCAGCTCGTGTCCGAGCCGGACGTAGAGAAAGAGCCCGGTAGCCGCGAGGACCAGGGCCATCACGAGCGTGAACGTCAACGTCAGGCGGAGGCGGATGGGAAGCCGGCTCACGGGCCGACCTTTGGCCCGTGAGCATGTGGAGGGGGTGTGGGGGAACCGGGAGGTTCCTCCACGTCGGACTGTAAGAAGGGGGCTCGCGGGGGAAACAGGGTTTCCCCCGCGGGAGCGAGCCGTAGGCGAGGGACGCTCACGTGCCGCCGTCCTTCCGGAGTCGATATCCCGCTCCGCGCACGGTCTCGATCGAGGTTGTCCCGAACGGGCGGTCGATCTTCTCTCGGAGATAGCGGACGTAGACGTCGACGATGTTCGATCGGTTCTCGTAGCCGTAGTCCCACGCGTGCTCGAGTAGCTGGAAGCGGGAGAGGACCTGGCCGGGGCGGCGCATGAAGGTCTCGAGCAGTGCGAGCTCCTTGGTCGACAGCGCAATCTCTTCCATGCCCCGCCAGGCCTGGTGGGTGGCGGGGTCGAGCTTGAGAGAACCGACCTCGAGCACGGGAGGAAGGTCGACCGGGCCGCGTCGCGACAGCGCCCGCAGGCGTGCCAGCAGCTCGGCGAAGGAGAAGGGCTTCGTCAGGTAGTCGTCGGCCCCGTTGTCCAGCCCTTCGATCCGGTCCTGCACCGCGTCCCTGGCGGTGAGCATGAGCACCGGCGACCAGACTCCATCGGCACGAAGGCGGCTGCACACCTCGAAGCCGGTCAGGCCCGGCAGCATCACGTCGAGCACGATCGCGTCGTAGTTCGTTGCCCGAGCCATCCAGAGGGCGTCCTCGCCTCTTGCCGCAACGTCGGCGGCGTGCCCGTCTTCGAGCAGCCCCCGCCGGAGGAGGCTCGCCATCTTCAGCTCGTCCTCGACGATCAGCACCCGCATGGCCACATTGTGGACGCAACGATGAGAGACAGATGAGAAATTGTGATCCGGGGCACCGTTTCACGGAGACGGTAGGCTCGCGGCCTCTATGAGCTCGCTTCCGAAGCGCTTTCCAGGCCGAGTGGACGCCGCCGCGGTCCGGGAGGAGGCGGAGCTGCTCGAGCCAGGCCAGGAGGGCCCTGCGCCGAGACGGCTGGCCGGGCGCGTGCTCGGCCAGCGGGGGCACGGAAAGCTGGTCTTCGCCGACCTCGTCGATCGATCCGGGCAGATTCAGCTCTTGTTGAGCGCCGAACGGGTCGGGCCCGTGGACCTCGACCTGGGAGACATCGTCGGGGTGGAAGGCCGGCCCACCAAGACCAAGCGCGGTGAGCCCTCGGTCGCCGTCGACGAGCTCATCCTGCTTGCGAAGACCGCCAGGCCGCTACCGGACACCTTCCACGGGCTGGTGGATGCGGAGACGCGCTACCGGAAGCGCTACCTCGACCTGCTGGTCAACCAGGAGACCCGGCGCGACTTCCTGCTTCGAAGCCAGCTGGTCTCTTCGATCCGCAGCGGGCTCGACGAAGACGGCTTCGTGGAGGTTGAGACACCGATCCTGCAGCCAACGTACGGCGGCGCCTTCGCAAAGCCCTTCGTCACACATCACAACGAGCTGAACGTGGACCTGTATCTGCGAATCGCTTCCGAGCTCTATCTGAAGCGGCTGATCGTCGGGGGGCTCGAGCGGGTCTACGAGATCGGCAAGGATTTCCGAAACGAGGGCGTCTCCTACAAGCACCAGCCCGAGTTCACGATGCTCGAGTGGTACGAGGCCTACGCCGACTACCGCGACACGATGGAGCGCATCGAGCATCTGGTCGAGCGGGTCGCCCGCGAGACCACGGGTGGGACGAAGATCTCGTTCCGGGGTCACGAGATCGAGCTGGCGCCCCCCTGGCAGCGGGTCAAGCTCGTCGATGCGCTCGAGGAGCAGGGGCTCTGGAGCCGGGAGGAGGGGGAGCTCCGGCGTCGCCTCGAGGAGCGCGGGACTGAGACAGGGGCCGACCGCACCTGGGCGCAGCTCGTCGACCATGCTCTCTCGGCGTACGTCGAGCCGGCGCTGGTCCAGCCGACGATCCTGCACGACTATCCGATCGAGCTCTCCCCGTTCGCCCGGGCGACCGACGAGGATCCGACGATCGTGGAGCGGTTCGAATACTTCGTCGGCGGCATGGAGCTCGGGAATGCGTTCACCGAGCTGAACGACGCGGCCGAGCAGGAACAGCGTTTTCGCGACCAGGAGGCGGCGTCAGAGACGGGAGACGCGACTGCCGAGCCGGGCGATCCGGACTACGTCGAGGCGCTCTCGTACGGCATGCCCCCGACCGGGGGACTCGGCCTCGGGATCGACCGCCTGGCGATGGTCCTCACGGGGAGAGACACGATCCGGGACGTGATCCTCTTCCCGACGCTGCGAGAGCGGTCGTCTTAGGCTTGCCTACATGAAGGGGCGGGAAGTGCCGAGCCCGGCACCGCCGCCCGCCAGGAGGTACACGCTCGCCAACCCGGCCCACTCGCCGTACGGCGCCAGGAGCTTCCGGGTGTCCTCCTCGTCGGCCCAGCGGCCGCTTGAGCGCCGCGCACAGCTTGATCAGACCCAGGTCGCCGACGAGGCCATGCTCGAAGCGTCCGAGACCGTACAGGCAGATGACGCCGGCCGACCAGGGACCGAGGCCACGCTCGCGCTCGATTCGGGCACGCGCTTGAGCAGTCGGGATCCCGTGCAGGCGCTCCAGGTCGAGCTCACGAGAGAGCCGGACAAGCGCGGTCGCCTTGCGGCTGACCAATCCGACCCTGGCCAGCTCGGCCGGCGCGAAGCTCGCGAAGGTGGCGCGAGTCGGTGGCAGCCGGAGCCCCTCATGCTCCTCGGAGGCGATACGGATCAGCTTTGCCTCGAGGAGCCGTGCCGCCCGGGCTTGGATCAGCTGCCCACAGACCGCCTTCAGGAGCGCGTGCGTGACCGTGGCGACCCGCAACGGGCGCATGCCGCGGAGGGTTCTGATCCTGGGTCCGAGCAGTGAATCGTCTCGGAACCGACGGAGAAACTCGGAGTGGTCATCGTCCGCGGCGAGCACGAACCGCAGGATCTCCATTGCGGCGTCCGGCTCGCGGCTCTCGAGCCGAACGGCCAGTGTCCCGTCCGGTCTCTGGCGCACACGGGCGAGGGCGGGGCCTGCCGCTTCGAAGACGGCCGTCAGTACGCCGCCCCGGTAGGTACGCGTTGCGTCGCTCTTGAGCCGTGCGGAGAGTGCAAGCGAGTAGGGAGGACATGGCCTAAGGTCGGTCTCGAGCACCACGAGGCGACCTTATCGGCCAGTCCGGAGCAACCGACGAGAAAGGTCTGTAGAGGATGGCGCTTCGAGCCGATACGCACTACAGGCAGCACAGAAGTACCTCCCGACCGGTTCGGTAGCATGGACTCAGCAGTAGACGGAAAGGACGCGAGGGTTGTTCGAACGCTTCACTGAACGAGCAAGACAGGTTGTCGTCCTCGCCCAGGACGAGGCCCGTGCGCTCAAGCACAACTACATCGGGACCGAGCACATTCTCCTCGGCCTCCTCCGCGAGGAGGAAGGCCTGGCCGCTCGCGTTCTCGAGTCGCTCGACATCACGGTCGAGGAGGTCCGCGCGCAGGTCGCCCGGATCGTCGGCCAGGGCGACGAGGTGACGACGGGCCAGATCCCCTTCACGCCTCGCGCCAAGAAGGTCCTCGAGCTGGCGCTTCGCGAAGCGCTCTCGCTCGGGCACAACTACATCGGCACCGAGCACATCCTGCTCGGGCTCGTGCGCGAGAACGAGGGGGTTGCCGCGCGCATCCTGCTCGACTTCGACGCGGACGCCGAGAAGATTCGCAACGAGATCATCCGGATGCTCTCCGGCCCCGGTCGCCGCCAGCAGGGCGGGGGCGGCACGCCGGAGAAGTCGAAGAGCTCGAAGCTCCTCGACCAGTTCGGGCGCAATCTCACCAAGCTCGCTGCCGAGGGCAAGCTCGACCCAGTCGTCGGTCGCCAGACCGAGATCGAGCGCGTCATGCAGATCCTCTCGCGGCGTACGAAGAACAACCCGGTCCTGATCGGCGAGCCGGGCGTCGGCAAGACGGCCGTCGTCGAGGGCCTCGCCGCCCGCATCTCCTCCAATCAGGTGCCCGAGCTCCTGAAGAACAAGCAGATCTACACACTCGACCTGGCTGCGCTGGTCGCGGGCTCGAAGTACCGCGGCGAGTTCGAGGAGCGCCTGAAGAAGGTGATGAAGGAGATCACCCAGCGCGGCGACATCATCCTGTTCATCGACGAGCTCCACAACCTGGTCGGAGCCGGCGCGGCCGAGGGCGCGATCGACGCGGCCTCGATCCTGAAGCCGGCGCTGGCCAGAGGCGAGCTCCAGACGATCGGTGCGACGACGCTCGACGAGTACCGCAAGTACCTCGAGCGGGACGCCGCGCTCGAGCGCCGCTTCCAGCAGATCAAGGTGGAGGAGCCCTCCGTCGAGGACACGGTGCTCATCCTGAGAGGCCTGCGCGACCGCTACGAGGCCCACCACCGCTGCACGATCACTGACGAGGCGCTCCAGGCTTCGGCTGTGCTCGCGAGCCGCTACATCCAGGACCGACATCTGCCCGACAAGGCGATCGACCTGGTCGACGAGGCCGCGTCACGGATGCGCATCAAGACGATGACCGCCCCGCCCCGCTACCGCGAGCTCGAGGACGAGATCGACAACGTCCGCCAGGAGAAGGAGGCGGCGATCGAGTCGCAGGAGTTCGAGAAGGCCGCGAATCTGCGCGACAAGGAGCGCAAGCTGACCCAGAAGCGCCGCGAGCTCGAGGAGAAATGGCGGAGCTCGGAGACGGTCGAGCAGCCGGAGATCGGTGAGGAGGAGATCGCGGACATCGTCTCCATGTGGACGGGAATTCCGGTCTTCAAGCTGACCGAGGCCGAGTCGCAGAAGCTGATCCGGATGGAGGAAGAGCTCCACAAGCGCGTGATCGGGCAGGAAGAGGCCATCGTCGCCGTCTCAAAGTCGATCCGTCGCGCCCGCGCGGGCATCAAGGACCCGAAGCGGCCGACCGGCTCGTTCATCTTCCTCGGCCCCTCGGGGGTCGGGAAGACCGAGCTGGCCCGCACGCTCGCCGAGTTCCTGTTCGGCGACGAGGACGCGATGATCCAGGTCGACATGTCGGAGTACATGGAGAAGCATTCCGTGTCCCGGCTCGTCGGCTCGCCGCCCGGCTACATCGGCTACGACGAGGGCGGGCAGCTCACCGAGTCCGTGCGCCGGAAGCCGTACTCGGTCGTCCTCCTCGACGAGGTCGAGAAGGCTCACCCGGATGTCTTCAACATCCTGCTCCAGATCCTCGAGGACGGGAAGCTGACCGACGCCCAGGGTCGGAAGGTCGACTTCCGGAACACGATCGTGATCATGACCTCGAACATCGGCGCCGCCACGATCTCGAAGAACCAGTCGTTCGGATTCTCCGTCGGAGACGAGTCCGGCCTCTCGTACGACGAGATGAAGGGCCGAATCATGGGAGAGCTCAAGAAGGTCTTCCGGCCGGAGCTCCTGAACCGGATCGACGAGGTCATCGTCTTCCACAAGCTGTCGAAGGACGAGATCAAGGTCATCGTCGACCTGATGATGAACCGGCTGCGGGAGCAGATGGTCGAGCACGAGGCCGCGATCGAGCTGACGGAGGGCGCAAAAGAGCTTCTTGTCGACAAGGGTTACGACCCTGCGATGGGCGCTCGGCCCCTACGTCGCGCGATCCAGCGCTTCATCGAGGACCCGCTCGCCGACTACGTCCTCGGCCGCTCACTCAAGCCCGGCTCGACGATCGTCGTCGATCGCAAGGAAGGCGCAGAAGAAGAGGTCGACATCCACGTCGTCGAAGGCCCGCCGCCGGAGAAGGAGCGCGAGAAGGTCACGGTGCCGCCCGAGCCGCCGGCCGACGAGGCCGAGGACGTCGAGGTAGACGAAGCCTGAGCGAGAGGCGGCGAGAGCCGCCTCTCTGCTTCTCCGGCCCCGTTTACTCCGTCAGCACGAAGAACGCGATCGCGACGTACTGACACGCGGCGGCGGCGATCACGAGCGTGTGGAAGACCTCGTGAAATCCATAGACCGTCGGTAGCGGATTCGGCCACTTACGGGCATAGACCACCGAGCCAAGCGTGTACAACAGGCCGCCTGTTAGGAGCAGAACGACTCCCGCAGGCGCGATCCCGCGCACGAGCTGTGGCAGGACGAGCACCGCGACCCAGCCGAGCGCCACGGCGATCGCGACCGGGATCCAGCGCGGCCCGTCCGTCCAGAGGAGCCTGAGGGCGATCGCCACTGCAGCCCCGATCCAGACGACCGTGAGGACGATCACCTGCCAGGGGCCCGAGAGGATGTGGAGGCCGACCGGCGTGTAAGTCCCGGCAATCAGCAGGAAGATCATTGCGTGGTCGAGGCGGCGCAGCCATTGGCGCTTGCGAGGCGCCCACGAGCCACGGTGGTAAAGCGCACTCGCTCCGAACATCGCCGTCACCGAGGCGGCGAAGACGAGCCCGGACCAACGGGCGAGGGCCGTGGACGCCGTTGCGACGAGGACGGCGCCGACTACGAGCGAGAGGAAGAACGCACACTGATGGAGGACGCCGCGCAGTAGGGGCTTCAAGTCCTCTGCCGACGGCCCAGCCGGGCCTTCGAGCACGGCGACAGATTAGCTTCGATCGCCGTTGTTCGGGCGCCCGCCTCCGGGGCGCGCGATCGTGTCGAAGTTGGCGCACATCCGACTCGGACGAAAGCAGGCGGCGTCGGGACCGGCTCCTAGACTGGACGGGTGGCGAAGGCAGCTCTCCAGCACGCATGCTCCGAATGCGGTTACACGACCGGGCGGTGGCTTGGCCGCTGTCCTGAGTGCGAGAGCTGGGGCACCCTCGTCGAGGAGCGCGTTGCGGCGGCGAAGGGCAAGCTTGCGGCGCCGGCTCGACCTCTCCTTCGGCTCGTGGACGTCGAGGCCTCGGACGCGGAGCGCCTCCCAACCGGTGTTCCCGAGCTCGACCGCGTTCTCGGTGGGGGCCTCGTTCCCGCCTCGCTCGTACTCGTCAGCGGTGACCCGGGTATTGGCAAGTCGACGCTTCTCCTGATGGCGCTGCGGGACATGTCGGAGCGGCATGAGGTCGTCCTGGTCACCGGAGAGGAGTCTTCGGCCCAGGTCCGGCTTCGCGCCGATCGACTCGGGGGCGGCGCCGGAGTACAGATCCTTGCCGAGACGAGCCTGCCCGAGATCTGCGCGACGCTGGAGCGCGAGCGGCCGGAAGTCTGCGTCATCGACTCGGTGCAGACGCTCTACGATCCGGAGCTCGGCTCGGCGCCGGGATCGGTGGCGCAGGTCCGGGAAGCCGCAGGTCGCCTGCTCCGGCTGGCCAAGGAGCACGGGATCGCCACCTTCCTGGTCGGGCACGTGACGAAGGAGGGCGCGGTCGCCGGCCCTCGCGTCCTCGAGCACCTCGTCGACTGCGTGCTCCAGTTCGAAGGCGACCGCTACCGCTCTCACCGCGTGCTTCGCGCCGTGAAGAACCGCTTCGGCTCTACGAACGAGCTCGGAGTCTTCGAGATGACGTCCACGGGCCTCGCCGGAGTCGCCGATCCCTCCGAGCTCTTCGGACGGTCGGAGGGAGAAGTCGGTTCCGCCGTCGCATGTGCCCTGGAAGGGACGCGGCCGATCCTGCTCGAGATCCAGGCGCTCGTCTCGCCGACCGATCTGGCCATGCCGAGGAGAGTCGGAACCGGCGTCGACCCCAAGCGCCTCTCCATGATCGTCGCCGTCCTCGGCCGCCATGCGGGTGTCTCTCTCGGTCAGGCGGACGTGTTCGTGAACGTCGCCGGCGGGGTTCGAATCGACGAGCCTGGCGCCGATCTAGCGGTCGCGGTCGCGATCGCGTCGGCTGCACGTGGGAAACCCGTCCGCCCTGGTCTCGCCTGCTTTGCCGAGGTCGGCCTGACCGGCCGGCTGCGCCCGGTCGCCCAGGCCGAGCGGCGCCTCGCCGAGACCGCCAAGCTCGGGCTTTCCGAGGCCGTCGTCTCGGAAGGGACGAAGCCGCATGGCAGAATCACGCTGCAGTCGGCGGCGACGATTCGGCAGGCGATCGGAGTAGCGCTGGATGAGGGCAGACCCGAGGAAGGATAAGAAGCTCATTTCGGCTCTCGGCCTGGTGGCTCCGGGAACCGCGTTCCGCGCAGGCATCGACGACATCATCAGGTCGGAACACGGCGCGCTCATCGTCATCGACGAGCCCAACGACATCGCCTTCCTCTTCTCGGGAGGGATGCGGCTCGACCTCCCCTTCACGGCCCAGCTCCTCTACGAGCTGGCCAAGATGGACGGGGCGATCATCGTCAACTCCGACATCTCGAAGCTCGTCTACGCGAACGTGCAGCTCATGCCCGACCCCGCGATCGCTTCCTCGGAGACTGGAACGCGCCACCGCACCGCAGAGCGCGTGGCCAAGCAAACCGACGCGCTCGTGGTCTCGATCTCGCAGCAGCGAGAAACCGTGACCGTGTTTCTCGGTGACCTTCGGTACCAGCTGGGGGAGATCTCTGACGTGCTCGCGAGAACCAACCAGGTGCTCGCGACCCTCGAGACCTACCGGCAACGGCTCGATCAGGGTCTGACTCGGCTCACGGCGCTCGAGTTCCAGAGCGCCGTCACCCTCGACGACGTTCTCGTCGTCGCACAGCGTGCCGAGATGACGACGCGGATGGCGGAGGAGGTCGAGCGCAACTGCATCGAGCTCGGCGAGGAAGGCCGTCTGATCCGCATGCATCTCGACGAGCTCATGGAGGCGGTCCCGAACGAGAAGGCGGCCGTGGTGTTCGACTACGAGGCCAGCGGCGATTCGGCCCGTGCTGCAGCCGTCCTCGAGGCACTCGCGGAGCTTTCGTACCAGAAGCTCCTCGAGGTCGAGGAGCTCACCGAGCTGCTCGGTTATCCGCGCAACTCGAACCCGCTCGACCAGACGGTGGCGCCCCGCGGCTACCGGGTGCTGTCGCATATCCCTCGTCTTCCGGACTCCGTCATCCGCCACGTGGTCAACGACTTCGAGTCTCTGGACGCCGTCATCCGGGCGAGCCATCGCGATCTCGAGGCCGTCGACGGAGTCGGCTCGGTCCGGGCGCGCGAGATCCGCGAAGGGCTTCGGCGGCTGCAGGAGCACAACCTCGTGGACCGCTACCTCCAGATGTAAAACCCCTGCACGTTGCGGACATGGCGCCGACGTCCACGAGTTCTCGGCCGCAAAATCCCTGGAAACGTCGCGGTTTTCGCAATTCTTCTGCTAGAATGGGCCTCGTTCCCAAGGCGTCCCGGACTGCTTCATTTCAGGTAGAGGAGGAGAGGGCTTGTACAAAGTCGGCGACAAGGTCGTCTACCCCCACCACGGCGCGGGCACGGTCGTAAAGAAGGAAACTCGCACCGTCCTGGGTGAAGAACGGGTGTACCTGACCATCAAGATCGAGCACAACGACATGACCGTGAACGTGCCCGCAGAGAATGCAGAGCGGGTCGGACTCCGGAGCGTGATCGACGAGGAGCACATCGAGCGGGTGCTCGACGTCCTGCACGGCGACGGCACGAAGATGCCGAAGAACTGGAATCGCCGCTTCAAGTACAACCGGGACAAGATGAAGACCGGCGACATCTTCGAGCTGGCCGAGGTCGTCCGAAACCTCTCCCTGCGAGATAGCGAGAAGGGCCTCTCCACGGGCGAGAAGCAGATGTTCGTGAAGGCGAAGAAGATCCTTGCCAGCGAGCTGATGTACGCGAAGGGCTTCGACGAGGACGGCGCAACCGCCTGGCTCGACGAGGAGCTCAGCGCGGTCGGCAAGTCTGCCCTGGCAACCACCTAGCAGGAGGGCTCGCCGAAACGCAGCAGTGCCGTCGGCGCAGGCTCCCTGCGTCCTGCCTCGGAACGACCATCGCACCCCGACGACGAGCGGCGTTCCACCGATCCCTCCTACTAGGGCAAGGGGTGGGGCCCAGGAGGCGCGCCTGCTCGACCTCGGACCGGCGCGGCGCGGCATGCTACAGCGGTGTCCGATACCGGCGTCTGGGCGATCCTTGTTGCAGCTGGGCGCGGTGAGCGCCTGGGCGGTGAGCGCCCGAAGGCGTTTGCGAAGCTGGGCGATCGGCCCCTGCTGGCCGAGAGCCTCGAGCGGCTGGAGGATTCCGAGTGGATCGAGGCGATCGTCGTCGTCGTGCACGAGGACTGGGTCGAGCCTGCGATCCTCCTCGCCGAGGAGCTGGGCGCGGGCAAGGTGAACGCGTGCGTGCCGGGCGGTGAGACGAGGGCAGACTCCGTGCGCCTCGGAATGGGCGAGGTTCCGAATGAGGCGGCGGTTGTCCTCGTGCACGACGCCGCGAGGCCCTTCCTGCCGCCCGAGGTGATCGACCGAGTGCTCCAGGCGCTCGGGGAGGGCTGGGACGGAGTCGTGCCGGCCCTCGAGGTGGCCGACACGCTGAAACGGGCCAGGGCCGACGGCGCGGTCATCGAGACCGTCGAGCGTGAGGGGCTCTACGGAGTTCAGACGCCGCAGGCGTTCGTCGCCGAGACCTTCCGCCGGGCTCTGGCCGGCTCGATGGGATCGCTCACCGACTGCGCGGGGTTCGTCGAGGCAAGCGGCGGCCGCGTCAGGATCGTCGAGGGGGACAGGCGTCTGGTCAAAGTGACGACCGCGGAGGACCTCGAGCTCGTCGAGGCGCTGCTCAGCCGGTGATCGTCGACTACCACATGCACCTCCGTGGCCCGGCTGCAGGGCCGGAAGAGGGCCCGGTCGAGCACACAGCAGCCGCGGTCGAGGCTTATGTCGACGCGGCCGCTGCGCATGGCGTCGACGAGATCGGCTTCACCGAGCACCTCTACTACTTCCGCCAGTTCGAGAGCCTCGTCACGCATCCATACCAGCGAGACCGCATGGGACACGATCTCGAGACCTACGTCGACGCTGTGGTCGAATCGAAGAGCCGGGGCCTGCCGGTGAAGCTCGCGCTCGAGGTCGACTGGTTCCAGGGGCGGGAAGAGGAGCTCGCGGAGGCACTCGAGCCTTATCCATGGGACTACCTGGTCGGCTCGGTGCACATCGTCGACGGAGAGGCGATCGACCTCGAGCCGGGGGCGTGGGAGCACCGGTCGGTCGGCGACGTCTGGCGTCGCTACTTCGATCAGTTGCGCGCTCTGGCCCGCAGCCGGCTCGTCGACGTGCTCGCGCACCCGGACCTCGTGAAGATCTTCGGACGCCGTCCGACGCCCGAGCAGGCGAGAGCGCAGTACGAGGAGACCGTGGACGTTCTTGACGAGTGTGAGGTCGCGGTAGAGGTCTCGAGCGCCGGCCTGCACCGGCCCGTGGGGGAGATCTATCCCGCGCCCGAATTTCTCGCCCTCTGCGGGGAGCACGGGGTCGCCGCCACCACGGCCTCGGACGCGCACCTCTCCCAGAACGTCGGCAGGGACCTTGACCGCGCCGTCGAGCACCTGCGGCAAGCGGGGTACGAGACGATCACGGTGTTCGACGGACGCCGGGCCAGGCAGGAGCCGCTCGGATGAGCGATCTGCGGGTCGGGATCGGCGTCGACGCACACGCCCTGAGCGAAGGTGTGCCGTTGGTGCTCGCAGGGGTCGAGTTTCCGGCAGAGCCGGGGCTCGTCGGGCACTCCGACGGGGACGTCATCTCGCATGCGTTGATCGACGCGCTGCTCGGGGCAGCGGGGCTCGGAGACATCGGCGAGCTCTTCCCCCGGGAACGCCTGCCTGGCACGGAGCCTCGTCGATCAGCCTCCTCCAGCACACGTGCCAGGTCGTCCGCGAAGCAGGCTTCGAGCTTGTGAACGCGGACTGCGTCCTGGTGGGGGAGCGGCCCAGGATCGCGACCGTTCGAGCCGAGATGCGGGCTCGGCTGGCCGGAGCCATGGGTACGGAGCCGGATCGCGTCACGGTTCGCGCAACCACCACCGACGGGCTCGGTTTCACGGGACGAGGCGAGGGCCTCGCAGCTCACGCCGTCGCGCTTCTTCGCCGTGCGTAGCCCTCGGATCGCGATGCGCACCCTGTCTCAGCGCTGGCCCAGGCTCCTGGCGCTCGCACTCCTCGTGGGGGCGGTTGGCTGCTTCTTCCTTCCGTTCCTTGTGGTCGACTTCGAGCCGCGTCGCGCCAGCGCGACCGGGATCCAGCTCGTCACCGACTCGGCGTCGTACAGCGGGGTATATCTGCACGCTTCCTATGAAGGCGACGTCGAGACCCTGGTCCGAAACGGGCGCTTCTGGGCGATCCCGTCCTTCGCGTTCGCGCTTCTGGCCCTCGTCCTCGCGCTGCTTCCATCGCGGGCGTGCTGGGTCGCAGCCGTGTGCATGTGCGTTCTCGGCGTCTTCACGCTCTTCGCCGTCTTCCAGGGAACGAGCTCGCCCTTCCATCCGCCCTTTCCCGATCACCGCTACGGCTTCTGGCTGGCGATCCTCTTCCTCCTCGGAGGCGGGGCGGCGCTCGGCTTCTGGCTGAGTCAGCCCGCGAGCTACCGGGTTTCAGACAGCCGGCTGCCGGATTGGCTCCGCGACGTCTGACCCGTCCGGGAGTGAGACGAGCGCGCCGCTCCGGTGCACGAGGCCGTCCCGCTCCAGCGCCTCCACTGCCTCTCCGTCCAGCTCGGAGAGGGGCGGGGCTCCTCCGCCACCCGCCGCAAGGTGCTCGCCCGACGCTGCCGGAACGACCCTTCGAACCGGCTCTGCTTTCGCCGCGGCTCGTACCGGCGGCCGCGCGAGGGACAACCGAAGGCGAGTGGGCAGATCTCGCAGCGCGGTATCCGCGCCAGGCAGATCGTGGCGCCGAGATCCATCAAGGCCTGGCCGGAGCGGTGCGAGAACGTCTCGCCGGTTCGCTCCTGGACGCGGGCGACGTTGGTGTCGACGGGCAGCACCGGTCGGCCGAGCGCGAAGCTCGAGACGGCGGCCGCCGTGTAAGGGCCGACTCCGGGGAGCTCGGTCAGGTCGTCCGGCCAGCCGCGCTCGGCGATACGCCGGGCGGCGCGGTGCAGGCTGACTGCGCGCCGGTTATAGCCGAGGCCCTGCCAGGCCTGGATGACCTCGGCGAGACTCGCAGCCGCGAGCGCGTTCGCGGTCGGCCAGAGGACGAGCCAGGCACGGTAGCGGGGGACGACCCGATCCACCTGCGTCTGCTGGAGCATCACCTCCGAGACGAGGATGGCGTAAGGGTCGCGAGTTCGCCGCCACGGGAGGTCGCGACCGTGCTCGTCGAACCACGACAGGAGAGCCGCCTCCACTACACGAGGACTCTAGTGAAGAGAACGAGAAGCGAGGATCGTGCTGCGAACAGCTGCACGATCGAGGACGACGACGAGATCTCGGTCGACGGATGGGAACGCGAGTACGCGCGAGCGTGGCGAGTGCTCGGTATCGCTCGCGAGATGTCGGGCTATGGGTCTTGACGAAGACTACGACGGGATCCTGCTGTTCGCTGGAGCGCGCAGGCACCGCGCCTCTTCATCACATGGGACGATATCCAAACCGGCAGGCATGAGATAATCCGCGCGTGAGCGAACGCGCGGCTCCGGCGCTGTTGCGGACACGCCTCCTCGACGGTTCCCGCTCGGTGGGGCTCGTGCTGGTGTCGTTGATCTGGTGGCGGCGGTCGCTAACTGAATATGTCTGTAGCTAACGTCGCCTTGCCGGACATTGGCGCGGCGTTTGACTCTTCGCAAACGACGCTGAACTGGTCGCGGTCGCGTACTCGCTCGGCCTGGCCGCGTCAGTGCTCTGGCTCGGCGCGCTCGGCGACGCTATGGGCGCAAACTGATGCTCGTCTGGGCATGGTGCTCTCCATCCGGCCTGTCTCGTGGCGGCCTACGCGTCGGACGAGATCCTGTTGTGGCCCGGCTCGTGGGCGGGGTCTCGGCGGGGATAGCCTACCAGACGACGCTCGCACTGATCACGGCGCTGTGGTCGGGGCCGGGCGGTACGAAGTGGATCGCGCTGTGGTCGGCGATCGGCGGCGGCATCGCCGCTCTCGGTACGCTCGTCGCCGGCGGCTCTCGAGGACTTCTGGTGGGGATCGGTCTTCCTGGTCACGCTTGCCGCTCGTCGGTGTCGCGCTGCTGATGGCGATGGTTTTCGTGCCGAGCCACGTCAAGGAGACGACGGATCCTGTCGACAACCTCGGCGGCATCCTGTCGGTCTTGCTGGTGGGCGCGCTGATCCTGGGTATCAACTTCGCGCCGGTGCCGAACGAGGGAGCGCTGGCGTCGGATTGATGGTCGTGGCGGTGCTGCGGCGATCGCCTTCTCATCCGCCAGCGTCGTCGCAAAACCCGCTCTACGACCTCGCGTGCGGGACGCCGCACTTCTGGGTCGCTGCGTGCGCCGGGATCATCGTGTTCGGCTCGCTTGATGGCGGCGGCGTTCGTGAGTCAGCAGTACCTGCAGAACGTGCTCGGCTACTCGACCTCGAGGCGGAGCAGCGATCTGCCGGCGATCGTGTTCATGATCCTGTTGCGCCGCGCTCGGCGAAGCTGGTCGGGGCGCGAGGAGCGCGGTTCACCTGCTGTTTGGCTACGTCTTCCTTCTGCTCGCGTTCCTCTGGATGCTCATGCGCTGGAAGGAGGACATCTCCGACTGGCAGGTCGCGCTCGCATACGTCTTCATCGGGATCGGCGTCGGGCTTGCAGGACGCCGGCGTGTACTCGCTCCCGGGTGGTCCGGTCGAGCGGCGGGATGGCTGGGGACGGCTGACCTGCAACGCGACCTCGGCGGTGCCTGCTGACGTCGATCTTCGGAGCGCTCTCGCCGCGGCTACGCCTCGGCGATGGGTGCGCGATCGCAGCGTCCCGAACGCCGACAAGGTCACCGACAGCACCCAGAGCGAGCTCAGCTCTCGTTCGCCAGCGCGAGAACTGCCGAGCAAGACCCGCAGTACGCGAGCGAGATCAGGGCGCGGCGAAGATGTCTTCCTCGAGGGCGATGAGTGGGCGTACACAGCGGCGTCGTCGCGATTCTGCTGGCGCCGTGCTGTCTTTCTTCTATCCGAGGCACGAGGAGGAGAAGGGGCTGCTGCCGGGTACCACGCCGAGGACGCGGAAAGGCCGCGAATCGGCGGGAAGGGCCGAGGGCCGGAAGCCGCAGACGGTGGCGGGTAATGGAGAAATGCTGCTCTTGCGCTTCTGCGCTGCTTTCGCTGGCGGCGACGCTCTGGCAGAAGGTCTGCTGAACTCGGCGAGGGTTCGATGAAAGGCGAAGTGTTTGGTGCTTGACGCAGTGGGTGTGGCTGGCGGACTCGGAGCGCAGATCGCCGGCGTGTGCCTGCAGGCGGCCGCGCTGGACCGGGGTCGCGTTCGATCATCCAGCCGCTCCTCGTCACGACGGTATCTTCGCCATCCCGCTCGGGTATTTCCTGACGGCCAGGAGATCACTCGGCGCGTTGTGCTGGCGCCGAGATCATTGTCGTCGGCCTGGCAGTCTTCGCCTCCTTTGCCGATCCAGCGGCAGGTGTAACGACGCTCCGGGGACCGACTGGGTCATGTCTATAATCGTGATCGGCGCGGTCTGCGTCGCGCTGCTCCTGTTCGCGAACCGCGGCAGCCTGACTGCCAGAGCCGCCACCCTCGGGACGCTGGCCGGTGTCCTCTACGGACCTCGGCGACCTTGATGAAGCCGGTGGTCGAAAATCTGCATACGGAGGGGTTCGGGGCGGTGCTCTCCGAATGGGAGCTGTGGGTGATGGCCGTGGCTGGGATCGTGGGCTTCCTCGTCCAACAGCTCTCACTCTCGACAGGGAGGCTGGTGGCGTCCGTGGCGACTGTCTCGGTCGCCAACCCGGTCGTCAGCGTCATGCTCGGCGCGCTCGTCTTGCAGGAGGCGTTCAACAAGAATCCGCCCTGGCACGCCGTCGTCGGGGTCGGCGGGCTCGCGCTGGCCCTCCTCGGCGCGATCGTGATCTCATCCGTGCAGGAGCAGGAGAGAAAGGTAGATGCCGAGACTGGCGCCCCGCCCTTGCCGAGCGCCGCCGCTCCCGGCGAGAAAACTAACCCTCAGAGAAGCCGGACGAGCGCGTCGGCGCAGAGGAGAGGGCCGAAGACGAGCGAGATCCAGGCAGCTAGGACAGAGCCGTTCGCCTCGAGCCACGCTTCCGAGCGGAGTATCCAGCTCTCGGCTCGGCTCCCAAAGAGCATGCAAAGGCCGACCGGCAGCCAGACGAGTACGCTCGCGACAACGATGTAGAGGGCGGCCAGCCCGGTCTCCTCGTCGGCCCGGAGGCCCGCGGCAGCGATCGATGCGGCGGCGAGCACCGTGACCGCGAAGCGCTTCGTTCCATGCGAACGCACTCTGCACAAAGTGGGTGGCCATCCGAGGGTGTGATGATTGCGGGCCAGCCACCAAGGTTGGGGCCGTAGATTGAGCTCATGGTGAGGGTTCGTTTCGCTCCGAGCCCGACCGGTTCTCTTCACCTCGGCGGTGCGCTCACAGCGGTTGCGAACCGGACTTTCGCGGATGAGCAGAACGGGGTTCTCGTTCTGCGGATCGACGACACGGACGCCTCGCGGACCGAGGAGGGCTCGGAAGCAGGGATCCTGCGGGACCTGGACTGGCTCGGTGTCCCCTTCGACGAGGGGCCCGTTCGCCAGAGCGAACGGAACGAGCTCTACCGCGCGGCTGCCGACCGATTGGTCGAGAGCGGGGCCGCTTACGACGACGAGGGCGCGGTCCGCTTCCGAGGGGAGCACGAGCCGACGCTCCTGCGTGCGGATGGCAGCGCCACCTACCACCTGGCGTCCGTCGTCGACGACATCGACCTCGGGATCACGCACGTCATCCGCGGGAAGGATCACCTTCCGAACGAGGCTCTCCACCGCGCCCTCGCGGAAGCCCTCGGCGCCAAGCCTCCGGAGTACCTCCACCATGGTCTCATCCTCTCCCCCGACGGCGGCAAGCTCTCGAAGCGCTCGGAAGGGGCGACGCTGGCCGACCTCCGCGCGGAAGGCATCCCTGCAGCGGCGGTCCGGGGCTACCTGCGTGAGCTCGCGCTGCCGCGATCCGATGTTCGGTTCGACCTCGGGCGGCTGCGGCGGCTTGCTGTCGAGGCGATCGCGGCGATGTCGGACGAGGAGCTTGCCGCGGAGGCCGAAGCGCCGTTGGCCCTGGTGCCCGCCCTCCGCGGGTCGCGGACGCTGGCCGAGGCCCGTCTGACCGCAAGGTCGCTCGAGCAGGCCCCCGAGCCGTCGGTGGCGACCGAGGACGAGCGCCCCACCCTCGAGCGCTTCGTGGAGCTCCGCGGCGGGGCGCCGGAGGAGCTCGATCCGACCCAGGCGAAGGCGATCCTCCGGGAGCTGAAGGCCGTCGGCGGCGACCTGCGGACGCTCCGCCGCGTCCTGACGGGCGCCGAGCGCGGGCCCGAGCTTTGGGCGGTGCTCGCGGCGCTCTCCCGCGACGAGGCTTTGCGCCGCGTCTCGGCTGCCCTCTAGAGCTAACCGGCGAAGAGCGGCGTGAGTGTGATGCCGGTCGCGGTCCTGCTCACGGCAAAGACTCGCACGGGATTCCGGCCCACGTGGAGTAGCTCTTCCGGGACGAGGATCGAGAACCGGATCGCGCCGGCGGAGTCGATCGTCGTCGAGGTGCCTGCAATGCGCCCGTTCACTGCGATCGCCACCGGCCGCCCTGCGCCCAGACCGCTGACGGTGCCAGTCACCTGGGAGGGATAGAACCGGGATCCCCTGGGGAGCGAGCGGAGCAGGGCGAGCGGCTTCGCGTCGATCTGAGCGCTCGCCGGTCCGGCTCCGACCACCCGCAGGCGGGTCAGGGAGCGCCCGAGGATGCTCGGTGCCGGCCCGACCCCAAAGAGCACCGGGGTCGTCGCACCGGTCCCGAAGAGCCTGATCTGGCGCAGGAGCGCCTTGTCCCGGGCGTCGAGAACGGACGCGACCGGTCTCACGAACCCCGAGACGTTGACGCGAGTGGTGTGCTCGTCCCCGAAGCCCGAGCGGCCGTCAGCCTCCCACGGGATCGAGATCCCGAGCACGTCCGCGATCGTCGGGAGGATGTCGATCGTCTCGACGTGGTCGTCGACGATCACCGGCTCGCGCTGGTCCGGCCGCTTCAGGAACAGGGGAACGTACGCGACGTCCTGGATGTTCGTCCTGGTCGGGCCTCGGCGGCGATCTCCCGGTCGGAAGCTCACCCCGTGGTCGGCTGTCACGACGATCAGCGCCTTGTCGTAGAGACCGATCCCCTTCAGCCGGCCCAGCAGCCGGCCCAGCAGCCGGTCCGTGTACTCGAGTTGGTAGAGGTAGCGCTCGTAGGCCTGGATGACCAGGTGGGTCTGGGGTCCCCAGCTGTCGCCGTCTCGTCCGAGAGCAACCAGGCTTCCGAGCACGTACTGCCGCCCGGACGGGAGGTACTGGTACGGGCCGTGCGGGAGCAGGATGTGAGCGAAGTTGAGCGTCGGCTCCGACGTGACCCGGATGGACGAGAAGAACGCTCGCGCCGCGCCGCCACGGTCGTCCCATACCTCGGGATGCCCTGTCGGTGCCCGGCTGTGTCGCCGCTGAGGCTGATACTCGTTTGGGTGCCGCCTTCGTTGCCGAAGTTCTCCCACGCCGTCGAGACCGACGGGAGCCTCTCCTCGAGGCGGGGCGGCGCGATCAGGTGCAGGTAGACGTACGACGCGTCCGAGTAGAGCGAGGCCTCTTTGGGCTTGGTTCCGGTACTCGTCAAGCGCGGGCGGTCGTCCCCGCAGAGCTGCCGCGGGCAGAGGGAGGTCTGCGACTCGACGACGTTCATCCGGTAGCTGCCGCCGAGGAGGGTGAAGATGTTGTCGGGGTGGTCGGCGAAGATCGGCAGCTTGTTCGGCTGCGGGCGGATCCCCGTCATGATCGCCGGCACAGCCTTGGTCGTCGAGTGGCTGACGGTCGTCGCGTTCCGGAACCAGGTGGCGTTTCGAGCGAGCCGCGCGAAGTTGGGGAAGCGGTCGGCGTCGATCTTCTTACTCCGGTTCATGAGCGAAAATTCGGGGAACTCGTCGAAGACGATCATGACGACCGGAGTTCGCGCGGAGACATCCGTGACGGCCGCATTGACGTCCTCCGGCATGACGAGCTTCTCGATCGGTGACGTCAGTAGGAAGAGCGCCAGGAAGACGAACGGCGACGGCGTGAGAATCGTCAGGAAGCTCCTGGCCTGCGGCACGCGGAGGTAGAGCAGCGCGACCGCGATGCCCACCGCGGCGGCGAGCCCGATCACGAGCGCGCTCGAATGGTCTCCGGCGCGCTTGACGAGCTGGATCGCGATCAGGCCCGTGAGGCCGGCTACGAAGACGAGGTGGAGCGCGCGGCGAAGGACGGGGGAGACGAGCTCCGCCAGTGCCTCGACGGCAAGCATCGCGAGTGGTGGCAGAAATGTGACTGCCAGCGCGAAGCTGACGATCTCGAGCGGCGAAGAGCGCCGGACCGCGAAGAATTCGGCGTTCTTCGAGAAGAGGTCGAAGAGCGGCTGCGCCAACGCGAACGCTGAGAGCACGGCCAGGTGTGCCCCTCCCAGGAGCAGACTCGGGAAGCTAAGACGCTCGCGCCGTGCGTGCGTGCGCGTCTGTGCGGCGACCTCTGCCATAAGCTCGTTCATCATGACACCGGGTCAGGCGAACGGTGCGACCGTGGCGCCGGCCCGCCGAGACACGACGATGAGACTGCAGAACACGCTTTCGCGAACGCTCGAGGAGCTGCCGGCGCCGCCAGGCTCGGTCGGGATGTACGTCTGCGGGCCGACTGTCTACCAGCGGATTCACATCGGCAACGCGAGGCCCTACGTCGTCTCGCTCTGGCTCAAGCGCTGGCTCGAGGAGACGGGCTATCAGGTGAAGCTCGTTGAGAACATCACGGACGTGAACGACAAGATCTACGACGCGGCGACGAAGCAGGGCCGGCCGAGCGCCGAGCTCGCGGCCGAGGCTGCGCGATGGTACGTGGAGGACACCGACCGACTCGGCTTGGGGCGCCCCGACGTTGAGCCGCTCGCGACGGAGACGATCCCGGAGATCGTCGCTCTGATCGCGGAGCTCGTCGAGCGGGAGCTCGCGTACGAGTCCGGCGGCGACGTGTACTTCCGGGTGGCGAAGTGGCCGAGCTACGGTGAGCTGTCGGGCGCGAAGCTCGACGACATGGTCGCGCAGGAGCCCAGCGACCTGAAGGAGGACCAGCGCGACTTCGCCCTCTGGAAGGCGACGAAACCGAACGAGGACACCTCCTGGGACTCGCCGTGGGGCCGAGGGCGACCGGGGTGGCACATCGAGTGCTCGGCGATGGCCGAGAAGCATCTCGGCGCCGCCTTCGACATCCATGGCGGCGGCCTCGACCTGCGCTTCCCTCACCACGAGAACGAGCTTGCGCAGTCGCGCGGAGCCGGCCGCGAGTTCGCCCGGATCTGGGCACACAACGGGTTGCTGCAGATGGACGCTGAGAAGATGTCGAAGTCGGTCGGGAACATCGTGTCGCTCAAGGACGTGCTCGACCGCTGGGGCCGCGAGGCCGTGCTGCTTCTCTTTCTCAGCGCGCACTACCGCAGCCCTCTCGACTTCTCCGACGACGCGATGGCCGCCGCGCAAGCGCAGGCGGAGACGTTCAAGAACTACTTCGTCGGGCTCGCCGACGGGGGCGGATCGAATCACGAGTGGCCCCGGCTGGCGGAGATCCTCGATGACGACTTCAACACGCCGGATGCCCTGGCGCTCCTGCACGACTGGCGGGCGCGGGGCGAGCCGGAGCTTCTACGGCGGGGGCTCGACTTGTTCGGGCTGAAGTCCCTCACCGCTGCACGTGAGGCTCCCGCGGAGCTTCGGACGCTGGCCGAGCGCCGTCAGGAAGCACGTGCGCGTGGGGACTTCGGCGAGGCCGACCGCCTGCGAACAGAGATCGAAGCTCGAGGGTGGGAGGTCCGCGACGCGGCCAAGGGCTTTGTCCTGGTCGAACGATGAGTGCCCGTGAGCTCGTCTACGGGCGCCGCCCGGTTCGGGAGGTCGTGCGTGCCGGGAAGCGGCAAGTGCTCGAGATCCTGGCGACGGAGCGGGCACTCAAGGCAGAGCAGTGGCTCCGCGACGAGTCCGGCCTCCGCGTCCAGGTGCGGCCCGAATCGGCGCTCACGGCGGCGGCGGGCACGCGCGACCACCAGGGTGTCGTAGCGTGGGTGGAGCCTTATCGCTACGCGGATGCCTATGAGCTCGCAGCGGGCGAGCGCCCACTGGTCGTCTGTCTCGACCAGGTCACCGATCCTCATAACCTCGGCGCGGTCTGCAGGAGCGCCGAAGGCGCGGGAGCGAACGGCGTCGTCGTCCCGGAGCGCAGCTCTGCCCGCGTCACGGCGGCCGTCTGCCACGCCTCCGCAGGCGCGGTCGAGCACTTGCCGGTGGGAGTCGTGGTCAACCTCTCGCGCTACATCGACGAGGTGAAGCGGGACGATGTCTGGGCCTGGGCGGCCGCCGGGGATGCCGAGACGCCCGTCTGGTCGGCCGACCTCGCGGCAGGCACCGTTCTCGTCTTCGGCTCCGAGGGCAAGGGCGTCCGGCCTGGTGTCCGCCGGGCCTGCGACGATGCGTTCGCGATCCCGCTGGCCGGTCAGGTCGAGTCGCTGAACGTGAGCGTCGCCGCGGGCATCGCCCTGTTCGAGGCCGCCCGTCAGCGCCGTGCCTGACCCGACGCTCTACCTGTTCGACGGCTACAACCTGCTCCACGCCGGTGAGTACGCAGAGCGGCAGGAGCTCGTCGACCGTCTCGCCTCCTTCGTTGCCCTGCGGGGTGCGCGTGGCGTGGTGGTGTTCGACGGTGTGGGCGAGGACCACTCGTACGGAAGCCTGGCGGTCCGGTTCGCGCAGCCGGCAGACCAGCTGCTGGAGCGCCTGGCTGCGGAGCACCGGCGGACCGAGCGTGTGCTCCTCGTCTCGAGCGATCGGGCGATCAGGGAGACCGCAGGGCAGGACGTCAGGAAGGTCGGATCTGCGGACTTCATGAATGACCTCGGGCGCGAGACGTCCGGCCAGGCGGCCGTCCCCGGGATCGAAGCTGGGGGACTCGGTGGGAGGAGAGACCAGGCGCCGCCTCGAAGAGTGGCGTCGCCGCCGCACTTGAATTATCCACAGGCGGCTGCTAGCCTCAAGCAACCTCAACCTGAGGGTTAGAGTTGCGAAGTGAAGCCGCTCTTCCCTCCGCCCTGCCCCAGGAGGAGAAATGCCGCGTCCCCAGTTCGCCACCGCTCGGTCGCCAGAAAGGCTCCAGCGCGAACAAGATGACGTCCGACTCGTCATCCGCGCGCGCAACGGGGACGATGTCGCCCTCGACTCGCTGATCCGTCGGTACACGGGCTTCGTCCGGCTCAAGGCGAGCTCCTATTTCATCGCGGGTGGCGAGTCCGACGACCTGATCCAGGAGGGTCTGATCGGCCTCTACAAGGCCGTTCGCGACTTCCGCTCCGACAAGGACACGTCGTTTCGAAGCTTTGCGGAGCTCTGCATCACGCGGCAGATCATCACGGCCATCAAGGCCGCCACGCGCTTCAAGCATGTGCCGCTGAACCAGTATGTGTCGTTCAGCCAAACACCCGCGGGCCAGGACGACTCCGATTGCACCCTGGGCGACGCCCTCCCGGGGCCGGGTGTCGAGGATCCCGCCATCTGCGTCATCTCCACCGAGGAGCTCCAGAGCCTCGTCTTCTGCCTCGGAACCGGCTTGTCGTCGCTCGAGAGCGATGCGCTTCGCTGCTACATGGAAGGGCTCTCGTACGAGGAGATGGCAGTCGAGCTCGGTTGTGACACGAAGACGATCGACAACGCTCTCCAGCGCGTGAAGCGGAAGGTGCTCACGCACCAGCAGAGCCGCCAGGTCCTCTCGTAGAGCCGCCCGCCTTCCTCGATACGCTTTCCGTACCGCCGGAGTAGCTCAGCTGGCCAGAGCGCGCGCCTTGTAAGCGCGATGTCGCGGGTTCGAATCCCGCCTCCGGCTCTGTGAAACGACTGGCTCTCGTCTTGGCGGCTTTCGCCGTTTTCGTCCCGGCAGGCTCGGCGGCGCCCGAGTTCAGCGGAACCGTGCAGCGAATCTCGCCCGAGCTCAAAAGCCGGATGAGCTCATGGCGGCCGGGGTGCCCGGTTCACATCCGGAATCTCCGGCTGCTGCGCGTCAGTCACTGGGGCTACGACGGGGACGTGCACCGGGGTCGTCTGATCGTCAACCGATGGCAGGCGTGGCCGGTCGTCCGGGTTATGCGTCGTCTGTATGCGGTGCGGTATCCATTCCGGCGCATGTGGCTCATCGACGCCTATGGATCGAGCGACGATCGTTCGCTCGCCGCGAACAACACCTCCGCGTTCAACTGCCGCTTCGTGGCGGGCACGACTCGGTGGTCCGAGCATGCGTACGGCCGGGCGATCGACATCAATCCCGTTCAGAACCCCTACGTGTCTTCGAGCGGACACGTCTCGCCGCCGAGCGGAGCGGCCTACGTCGACCGCTCGAGACGTGCCAAGGGCATGATTCATGCAGGCGACGCGGTCGTCCGCGCCTTCGCCGCGATCGGCTGGCGCTGGGGCGGGTATTGGACGTCCCCGAAGGACTACCAGCACTTCTCCGCGACGGGCCGCTGACGGGAATGTCAGAAGTGCCCGATTCGTTCTCAAGAGTAATGAGAACGCCAACTGACATCCGTAACGATCTCGACCAGGCCACAGAGCGCCGGGCCGAGATCTGGGAAGACCTGTCCGAACAGCACGACGCTGTCAAGTCGGCGCAGGCGGCCGAGCTCTCCGAGCTGATCGAGGAGCTCTGGACCGAGCTGCGACGTGCCCAGGTTCACGCACGTTTCGGCCCTGCCGACGAGATCATCGCTCGCGCCCGGGCAGAAGACCGGCTCGACCGTGAGTCCGAGCGGCGCTACATCCGCGCTGCTTAGCGCATCGGTGCCGCATCGGCGTGACGGCGCCCGGCGAGCTCTGCGCCGGCGACGTCGAGTCGCCCGTCGTTCACCTCGACGGCGACCTCGTAGGACCGATTGAATCGGCGGTGGCCGATCGAGCGCCGCTAGGCGGCGAGCGGATCGGCGCCGGCGATGCGCTCGGCGGCAAGCGGCATCAGGTAGCCACAGCGTCGGCAAACCACGAGTACCACGGGCACCTCGTCGTCGGATCCATCGCATGCCTCGAGTCCGCAGAGGTGCTTGGCAACGCTCATGCGGTCGACGGCTCGACAGAGCGGACAGGAGACCACGTAGCGGCTCAGGTGCGCCTCGACAGCGGCGACGTCGATGCTTCCTGAAAGAGTTGCGCTCATGAACTAGGTGTAGCGCGACTGGTGAAGTGCGGCGACCCCCGTTCGGGCTATCCCTGACAAGAGTCAAAGTGATGCGGATTCTTCTTGTTTCATCGATGTTTCCTGGCCGGGAGGACCCGGACTACGGCGTCTTTGTGAAGCAAATCGCGGACGCACTCGAGGCCCGCGGGCATGAGATCTCTTACGCCGTCTCCGATCGCAGATCGGGGGCGCTGGGAAAGCACGTTCGTCTGGCGGGTAGCGCATTGCGGGCGGCGCGCGGCTTTCGGCCGGACGTCGTCTACGCGCACTACCTCGTTCCGGCGGGGGTTGCCGCCGCCGGCGCGGCGCGGCTCGCCGGTACCGGCCTGGTGCTGACCGCTCACGGACGCGACGTCAGAAACGTGGACGCGATCAGGGGTGTGCGAAGGCTGACGGCACTTGCCGTCGGACGGGCGAACACGGTTGTCGCTGTCTCCGACTACCTGCGTCGCGAGCTGCTCCAGAAGCTGCCCGGCCTCGAAGATCGGGTCGAGGTGATCGACAGCGGTGTCGACCTGGACCGCTTCCGCGGGCGCGACGCCGCGGAGGCTCGCGAACAGGTCGGGTGGCAGGGAGAGGAGCCGTTCTACCTCTTCGTTGGACGGCTCGACGAGCGGAAGAACGTCCTTCGCCTCGCCGAGGCCTTCGAGCGTCTGGGTCGGGGGAGCCTCGCCTTCGTCGGCGACGGTCCTTTGCGGCCGGCCCTCGAGGGCCGGCCGGGAGTACGGCTGGTCGGGCGCGTTCCGCATGACGAAGTCGCCACCTGGATCTCCGCCTGCGACGTCCTTTGCCAGCCGAGCCTGGTGGAGCCGTTCGGGCAGGCACTGCTCGAGGCGATGGCGAGCGAGCGCTCCGTCGTCGCGACCGAGGTCGGAGGGCCACCGGAGTTCGTGAGCGCCGAGTCAGGCGTCCTGGTCGACCCGCTGAGCGTCGCGGCGATCGCCGATGGGCTTCGCCGGGCCGCTGAGCTTCCGCGGCCGAATCGTGCCGCGCGCGCGGCCGCTTCGGCGCACGACGTACGGCTTCAGGCCGAGCGGGTCGAGGCGGTGCTGGAGCGGGCGGCGGCAAAATAGCTCCAATGCATAGCCACGATCACGGGCCCGGGGTCGACGACGATCGGCGCCTACTCGCCGTCTCGCTGGCGCTGATCATCGCCTTCATGGTGGTGGAGGTCGTCTTCGCGCTCGCCGCGAACTCTCTTGCCCTGCTGGCCGACGCCGGGCACATGCTGACCGACGCGGCCGCGTTGGGGCTGGCACTTCTCGCGGCCTGGGCGGCGAAGCTGCCGGCGCGGGGCCGCTGGACGTTCGGCTTCGGCCGGGCCGAGATCCTCGCGGCGCAGACGAACGGGATCACGCTCGCTCTGATCGGAGTCTGGATCCTCTTCGAGGGCACCCGTCGCCTGATCGACCCCCCGGAGGTGCGTGGCGGGATCGTCTCGATCGTCGCCCTGATTGGGATCGCGGTCAACCTCGCGGTGCTCGCACTCCTCTCACGTGCCCGGAGGGACAGCCTGAACGTCCGGGGCGCCTACCTCCACATCGCCACCGACCTGGCAGCGTTCGCCGGGACGGCCCTCGCCGGCGGGCTCATTCTCCTCACCGGCTGGGATCGGTTCGACCCTGTCGCCTCGCTGCTCGTGGCCTGTCTCATGTTCCTGGCCAGCTACACGCTGCTGAAGGAGTCGGGCCGCATCTTCCTCGAGGCGGCGCCGGAGTCTGCCCCACCCGCGGACGTGGGGCGGGCGATCGCGGAGCACCCCGGCGTGGTGGAGACCCACGACCTGCACGTCTGGACGGTCACGAGTGGCTTTCCGGCCCTGTCCGCCCATGTCTTGGTGGAGCCGGGCGGGGACTGTCACCGGATCCGGCTCGAGCTCGAGAGCCTGCTCCGCGAGCGGTTTGGACTCGACCACACGACCCTTCAGGTCGAGCACGTCGGTGTGCAAAGCGGTCTCGAGATCACGCGCCGGGCCCGCCCCGACTGAATCTATCGAAATCAACGTCTTTCTACGCTAATGTCAACGTTAATGGCCGCCGCAACGGTTCGAGTCCTGATCGCGGACGATCACGAGCTTTTCGTCGACGCGCTGCGGGCGCTGCTCGAGACAGAGCAGGGGATCGACGTCGTCGCGACGGCGCCGAACGGCCTCGAGGCGGTCGAACGCGCTGTCGAGCTGGAGCCCGAGGTGGTCTTGATGGACGTCAGCATGCCGGTGCTCGACGGGTTCGAGGCCACGCGTGCGATCCGGGAGCGTGCTCCGGGCACGCGCGTCCTCTTCGTCACAGGCTCGAACGCCGAGGAGGACCTTGAGCGGGCGCGCGAGGCAGGGGCCAGCGGCTACATCAGCAAGGACAAGATTGCGGCCGAGCTCGTGGAGGCGATCCGTGGAGCGGCCGGGTCGGACGGCTAGAGGGTTCTCGCTATCCTGACCCCGTGCTCGGAGTCGTTGCAGCCTTTCACGTTCTCGTCTCGATCTTCATGGTCGTGCTCGTCCTCATGCACTCGGGGCGAGACGCCGGCTTCGGAGGCCTTGGCTACACACCGGCCTCGCAGGGCGGTCAGCACATCGTCGAGCGCAACCTGACGCGCCTGACGGTCGTGGTCGCGGTGGTCTTCACCATCACGACGATCGCATTGTTCTACATGCTCTAGAGGCCCGGCCCGGAGCCGGTGCCGACGACCGTGAAGGTCTCCGTCGCGACCGGGGGCACCAAGGAACCGAACGGATACCGCTCTCCGTAGAAGTCACTTCCGTTCACGAGCGTCACGTCCCGCCCGAGCCCCAGCACGGACGCGGCGAGCGCGGGAAACGACGTCGTGAAGCGCAAGTTGGCGAGCGGCTCCGTCACGCGGCCGCCTTCGATCCGGAACGTCCCGTCTCGAGTCATGCCCGTGATCAAACCCTCGCGGGGGTCGACGAGGTTCACGTAGTGGAGCCGCGTCACGTAGATGCCGTCGTCGACCAGCTCGGCGAGCTCCTCCAGGTCCGCGTCACCGCCGGGCACGGAGAGGTTGAAGGGGAGAGGACCGAAGGACTGGGCCGGCGCAGCTAGCGCGTGGCCGGTCGACTCGCGACCAGCCTGCGCCGCCGTACGCCGGTCCCAGACGACGTCCTTCGCAACTCCGCCTTCCACGATCGGGACACGCTGCTTCGGCACTCCTTCGAAGTCGAAGGCCTTCGGGAGGCCGCGCCGGTCGCCGCCGTCGTCGTAGAGCGAGAAAGTGGGGTGGAAGAGCGTCTCGCCGATGCGACCGGAGAGAAAGCTCCTCCCCTCCAGGAGCGCGAGAGCTCCCAGCGAGCTGTACGCGAAATACCAGAGGAGCTCCGCAAAGGCGTAAGGCTCGAGCACGGCGCGGTATGTCCCCGGCTCGAGGTCGTGGGCGCCCGCGGTTCGGGTGGCCTTCTCCGCCGCCTCGTGCGCCACCACGGCGGGATCGATCTCGCCGGCCTTCCAGGAGGTGGCTTCGGCATAGCCGGAGCAGTTCTCGGAAGCAGCGAGGGCCAGGACTGTCGCATCCGTCATGGCCTGCGAGACCGAAAGCCCGGTTGTCGAGGCCACGCCGAGCTCGGTGACTCCGCTCGTGTAGTAGCCGTAGAGGCCGAAATCGCCGGCCGCCTCGATCGCCGACCACGCCCGCTCGGCCTGGTCGGCGGGGCCCTCGGCGCCCGTCGCCTCGTCGAACCCGTCCACGGCCGGCGCCTCGACCGGCGGCTGGAGCCCCGGGAAGCCGGGGTCGGGAGGCGCGCGGTCGGCGATCTCCGCGGCACGCCGAGCTGCCTCCGTGAGGCCTTCGTCGTCCGTGCGGTTCGTGGTGGCGCATCCCACCCGTCCATCGCGCGCCACGCGGAGGGTCACCGACTCGTCGACGATCAGAGTCGGCTGGTGGACGACCGAGTCGGCGAAGCGCGCGAAGCCGGACCGCTGTGACTGGACCAGCGCATCGGCCTCGTCCCCCTCGGCTCCACGGCATGCGCGCTCGGCGAGATCGAGCGCCCTCGACGAGTCGCTCACGACCGGATGCCGACCCTGACCTGGCGAAATCGCGCGGGTGGGGCGCCGTGGGAGACGTGCGCGCTCTGTCCCGGCTGCCCTTTCCCACAGTTCGTGAGACCCCCCATCGTCCACTCCTCCTTGCCCGCGAGCGCGTCCAGCGAGCCCCAGAACTCGGGCGTGACGCCCATGTAGGTCGCATCGCGGAGGAGCCGGCCGCGCTTGCCCTTCTTGATCTCCCACGCAACCTGTGTTCCGAACTGGAAGTTCAGGCGCTTGTCGTCGATCGACCAGCTCTTGTTGGTGCCGAGGAGGATCCCGTCGTCGACGTCTGCGAGGAGGTCGTCGAGTGTTCCCTCGCCGGGCTCCAGGTGGAGGTTCGTCATCCGAACCAGCGGCATCCGGCTCCAGCCGTCGGCCCGCATCGACCCGCCGCCACCCCCTCCGAGGAGCGACGCGGTCTCGCGGGAGTCCAGGAAGCCCTCGAGGATGCCTGCGTTCACGATCGGCTCGCGGCGCGCGGGGACGCCCTCGTCGTCGTAGCCGAACGTGCCGAGGCCGCGCGGCGTCGTGGAGTCGGCCGTGATGTTCATGAGCTCGGAGCCGTAGCGAAGGGACCCGAGGTCGTCCGGCTTCAGGAAGCTCGTGCCGGCGTAGGCCGCCTCGGTTCCGTAGATCCGGTCGAGCTCGGTCGGGTGGCCGACGGACTCGTGCACCTGGAGCTGCATCTGCTCCGAGTCGATCACGACGGTCGTGACCTTCTGGGGGCACGGGTCCGCCTGGAGCAGCGCGGCGGCCTCCTCGGCGATCCGAGGACCGTGCTCGTCGAGCGCCAGGCCTTCCACGTACTCCCAGCCGGCCTGGGCGCTCGAACCGCCGTGCGCGCTCGGATAGCTCCGGACCTGGACGGCTCCGTCCGTGGTCGCGAGCGCCTCGACTCCGGCGCCGCACTCCACGAACTCCTGGAAGACATCGGCGCCTTCTGACGACCGGAACGCGCGCTGCTCGCGGCTCGCGCGCGCAGCGGCCTGCGTGATCGTCACGTCGGCATGGCGGAGGGAGGCATCCGCTCGCAGGAGGAGCTCGATCTTCTCCTCGAGCGGAACGTCGATCGGATCGCGCTCGAACGGTGTCCGGTACTCGCCCGGCTCGGCGCTCACCGGAGCGAGGACGACCGGACGCCTCGTGCGTGACGCGCTGGCCCGGGCGAACTCGGTCGCACGCGCGGCGGCTTCCTTGGCGCCGGAGTCCGAGAGGCGGCGGTCGCAGGCGAACCCCCAGGCGCCTCCGACCAGGACGCGCACTCCGATCCCCTCCGACTCGCCGTCGGCGATCGACTCGACCTCACCGTTCTTCGTCGCGATGTCCTGGGTGCGCCTGAGGATCGCGCGGGCGTCGGCGTAGTCGGCGCCGGCAGCCAGCGCCGCGTCGACGGCAGTCCCGCAGAGCTCGCGCACGGGGATACATTAGTTAGAGGCCGACCTGCCGGCCGAGGAACGAAGAAGGCGCCCCTGGCCGCGAGCCGGAGACGCCTCTATGCGCTGGAGAGGACTTGAACCTCCACGCCCCGTTCGGGGCACAAGGCCCTCAACCTTGCGCGTCTACCAATTCCGCCACCAGCGCGCGGAGGGGGATTGTACCGGCCGGTTGACGCCGTCCGCGCGCCTCGCTACTCTTCCGAACATACGTTCGTCCTAAGCGGAGGGAAGCGATGCTCACAGACCGTCAGCGCGAGATCTATGACTATGTGGTGGCCTACGTCGACGAGCACGGATATCCACCCACGGTGCGTGAGATCGGCGAAGAGGTGGGGCTTGCTTCGCCGTCCACCGTCCACGCGCACCTGGCCAACCTCGAACGGGCGGGATACATCCGTCGCGACCCGACGAAGCCGCGGGCACTCGAGCTCCTGGGCCGGGAACGTCCGGCCTCCGACGGCTCCCTGGGCGAGGCGGCACGCGTGCGCGTTCTGCCACTCGTCGGGCAGGTCGCAGCGGGCGGTCCCCTCCTCGCGGAGCAGAACGTCGAGGATCATCTGGCGGTCCCTGAGCCTCTCTCATCCGGTTCCGGGGAGGAGTTTCTCCTGCGGATCCGCGGCGAGAGCATGATCGAGGCGGGGATCATGCCGGACGATTACATCGTCGTCCGCCGTCAGCAGACAGCCAAGAACGGCGACATCGTCGTGGCGCTCGCAGGCGACGACGAGGCGACCGACGAGGCGACCGTCAAGCGCTTCTTCCGCGACGGGAGCCAGATCCGTCTCCAACCGGAGAACCAGACCATGGAGCCGCTCTTCCCGGATCACGTTCAGATCCTCGGAAAGGTCACGGGAGTGTTCAGGACCGTCTGATGGAAGTTCTCTCACTCAACAGGACGCTCGACCAGGAGCTCCACGCGCTCACGCGGGGCGCCAGCCTCGAGTGCCTGGCGTGCGGGGAGTTCGTCATGCGTACTCCCCGGGGGATCGCCTGCCCGGAGTGCGGCTCGCAGCTCGCACTCTCGGAGGCTTCCGGCCTGGAGGTGCATACGGAGGCGGGCTAAGAGCTCGCGCGCCCGATCCGTGAGGGCCGACGGGCTGTGACGGCGGGTACAATTCGAGGTGCAGGCCGGGTGATCGCGGGCCGCTTCGGCGGTCCGAGGAAAGTCCGGACACCAAAGGGCAGGACGCTGGGGAAATCCCAGGCGGCGAAAGCCGACGGAAAGTGGCACAGAAAGGAGACCGCCACCGGCGAATGCGTTTCTCTCCGGAGACGCCGGCGGTAAGGGTGAAAGGGTGGGGTAAGAGCCCACCAGCGTCGTGGCGACACGACGGCTAGCCAAACCCCGTCCGGTGCAAGACGAACAGGCTCCGCTCGAGGCGGCCCGCCGAGGAGCCGGGTGCGTCGCTCGAGGCACCGGGGAACCGGTGCCCTAGATGGATGGTCACCCTCGACAGAATCCGGCTTACAGGCCTGCTACCAAAGCCCCCGCCTCGGCGGGGGCTTTCATTTTTCCTGGATGAGTCCTTCAGTTGACATATGCCGATATAGGTATATAAATCTTGACATGGCACGAGCAGCGACGACGGCAGATGCGTTCAACGCAGTGGCCGAGCCCCGGCGGCGGCAGATCCTGGACGTCCTCGCCGGCGGCGAGCGCCCCGTGAACGACCTGGTGCGTCTGCTCGGGCTGGGCTCAGCCACAGGTGTCCAAGCACCTGCGGGTGCTCCGAGAAGTGGGAGCGGTCGACGTGCGTAACGAAGGACGGCAGCGGGTGTACCAGCTGAACGGCCACGCGCTCAAGCCCATCCATGACTGGGTGAAGGACTACGAGGACTCATGGTCGGAGCGGTTCGACCGGCTGGATGTCGTGTTGGAGGAACTCAAAGAGAAGGAGGAAGGAGATGGCAGTGACGAGTAGCGGAACGGCGACGGTGACGCTCCCCACGGATGAGCAGATCCTGATCACGCGGGAGTTCGACGCGCCCAAGCACCTGGTCTACAAGGCGTGGACGACGCCCGAGCTGGTCAAGCGCTGGTGGAGCGCCAACCGCGGCGAGGTGACGATCGCCGAGATCGACCTCCGGGTCGGCGGCATGTGGCGCTACGTGATGATCGCGGACGGCGGGATGGAGGTCGGCTTCCACGGCGTCTACCGGGAGATCGTCCCGAACGAGCGGATCGTCTCGACCGAGGTCTACGAGGGCATTCCCGACGCCGAAGAGCACGCGGCACTCGAACACCCTCACGCTCACCGAGGTGGACGGGCGGACGACCCTCACGATCCTCGTAGAGCATCCGACCAAGGAAGGCCGCGACGCGCACATCAACTCCGGTATGGAGGACGGCATGCAGGACGCGATGGACCTCCTGGAGCAGGTCGCAGTCTCGCTTCGCTGAGCGGAGTCCGAGTCACGGGCCACCGGGGCATCGCTCCCGGTGGCCCGGCGTCTTACACTGCACCCGTGTGACCGCGGCCTTCCCAAGGGCACACGAGGCGGACTATGCTCAGCGCCGCGATGGCCACCGAGCTCGGATCGAAACTCGACCAGGGAATCACGCTCCCGTTCTCCTGGTTCGCGGATCCCACGATTTTCCGTGAGGAGCAGGAGCGCATCTTTGCGAGCACGTGGCAGTACGCGGGGATCACGGACTGGGTCGCCGAGCCGGGCCAGTACTTCACCTGCCACGCCGGCCTCGTGCCCGTGGTCGTCGTGCGCGGGCACGACGACGAGATCCGTGGGTTCGTGAACATCTGCCGGCACCGCTCCACGGAGGTCGCGAGCGGACGAGGGAAGCGCGAGACGCTCCAGTGCCCGTATCACGCCTGGACCTACGACCTGGACGGCAGCCTGCGGAACGCGCCGCGCTCCGAACGGGAGCCGGACTTCGACGCGTCGGAATACGGGCTGCTTCCGGTCTCGGTCGACACCTGGGGCCCTCTGGTCTTCGTGAACCGGGATCCCGATCCGATGCCTCTGGCCGAGCTCCTCGGACGGCTTCCGAACCTCCTTGCTGACGCCGGGGTGACCTTCGACGGGCTGCGCTACCGGGAGCGGAACGAGTGGGAGATGGCTGCGAACTGGAAGGTTGTCGTCGAGAACTACCTCGAGTGCTACCACTGCCCGACCGCGCACCCGGGCTTCTCGAAGCTGATCGACGTCGACCCGGACGCGTACCAGCCTCACTTCGGACGAGTGGTTCTCGAGCCAGGTCAGCTCGGTCCGGGCCAACGTGCTGGACGGGAAGGGCGATCCTCCCTACCGCCCGCGCGGAGGCTCGAGCCAGGCGCACTTCCACTACGTCTGGCCGACCTTCACCTTGAACGTCACACCCGGGCCGCCGAACATCGTCGTGTTTGCCTTCGTCCCGCTCGAGCCGGGCCGAACCCTCGCCGTCACCGACTACTTCTTCGGCGAGGAGGCGACCGAGGAGGAGATCAGAGAGGTGATCGAGTTCGGAAACCAGGTCGGACTCGAGGACCAGGGCCTGGTCGAGTCGATTCAGCGCGCTGCCGCCTCGGGCGGCCTCGACGAAGGACGGCTCCTGCTCTCCAGCGAGCACCTGATCCAGCACTTCCAGCGCCTCGTCGAGCGCGCGCTGGCCTGACGTCTTAGCGCCCTTTAGACGTTCACGGGGCGCTACCGATCGCCTGGAACACCGAAGCTCGGCGCGCTGCTGGGTTCGAGGGCGCGCGTGACATACGTGCTCATCTCCGGCTTCCAGAGGCGCCAGAGGGCGGTGAGCTCGCCGATCGGGTCGTCGTTCCAGTCGACCCGCAGGTCCGCCACGGGCCACGGGACTTCGCCGGCGATGAGGAGCCCCGCTGCGCGAACCGGTCCTTCTTCGCCGCCTGCTTCGAGCCCTGCAGTCAGCGCAGCGACGAGCCGGTCGCCGAGGTGATCGCCGGCCGAGCCTTCGAAGGCCTCGACCATCGCCTCGACGACTCCCGTATCGGCGAGGAGATTTCCCGCAGCGACTGCGCCGTCGCCCTCGGCTACGCCGTATCGGCCGAGCGTGTTCGCACCGGAGAACGCTGCGGTTCGACCGTCCAGGTCGACGGCGGCGAGCTGGCGGTACTCGACGTTCGGCTCGTCCGCGACGAGCCGGTCGATCGCTTCGCGTGGGGAACTGCCCGCGGCCAGGAGATCGAGGAGCCGTGGCCCGAGACGCGGGTCGGTGATGTTCTGGGAGGCGGCGGCGCCGACTCCGGCGCGCACGAACAGGCAGCGGGCCCCGACGGCCTGGCTCGATGAGGACACGACGCATCCGACCATCCCGGTCTCGGCACACCGCCCGAGCAGGGAAAACGTCACGCGTCCGCCCGCGCTTCCTCTGGGATGACGGCCACGACGTCGATCTCGACGACCCACTCGGGCCGAGCTAGGCCCTTGACGACTAGGCCCGTGGAGACGGGAAAGACACCCTGCAGCCGCCGACCAATGGTGCGATAGACCTCCTCGCGGTATTCGGAATCCGTGAGGTAGACGGTGATCTTGCAAATGTCCTCGAGCCGAGCGCCGGCTTCCTCGAGGAGCTGTTTCACGTTGGCCATCGCCTGGTCTGCCTGCGCCGCAGCGTCGCCGATTCCGACCGACTCGTTCGTCTCCAGATCCTGTCCGACCTGGCCTCGCAGGAAGACGAGATTGCCCGCTACGACCGCCTGGCAAAGGTCGTTGTCGAGGCTCTGCTCCGGATAGGTATCGCGTGTGTTGAATTTGCGGATCCGCGTGTGGGTCATCGCTTGCTCGCTCGCGACTGCCGCCGGCTCGGTCTGGGGGGCGCTGTCCGCGGACATGCCCGCTGACCGCATGGCGAGCTCCATCGGACCTGAGAAGTCGTAGTTGTTGTACACGGCGAGAAGGTGAGCAAATGGGGGCGATTGGGCGAAGAGCTGAAAGGTCAGGCGATGCCCGGCGTAGTCGGAGTTCAGGAGATCGCGGGCGAACGCAAGGAGCTTACGGCGGTCCTCTGCTTCCCAATCTCCGATCGCGGTAGTACTTGTCGAGCCAGGGTCCGGTCTCCGGCGTTTCTGAAGGCGGCCGCGGCAGGCGTGACGCAGATCTGGCCTCCGCAGAGATCTCGAGCCAGGTGAATCATCGCCGGCAGCTCGCGAACCGGCGAACACGCGACCTGTGTAGAGGAGCGCTTGATTCGGCATCAGGAGGCCACTGGGACTCGGCTCGGCGTGCTCGACTGCGGCCGTCAGATGCGCATTGATGCCCTCGCGGTAGCACGACGAGCTGCGCAAGCCTCTCCCGGACCGACTGGTGGATCTTCACGCCTGTCTGGCGTGACGCTTGCATAGCGCGGTTCCGACGAGCAGGTCGGCGTACCGCAGGATGCCTCTGCACGAAAGCAAACTGGCTGTAGCGGTGAAGGGTTGAGCGGATGAAGCTTGCCGCGCGCGTGTCCCGGTAAAAGAAGATGTTCTCCCACGGGATCTCGACGTCGTCGAAGACGATCAAGGTGTCGATCTCGTCGAAGCGGTTGGTGAGCGGATAGTCCTCCAGCGGGCTTCTGGCCGGCGAAGCCGGAGCGGCAGATGTGCTTGATTCCGGGAGCGTCCATCTCGGCGACGAAGCCGACCGCGTAGTCCGAAAGCTCCTCGTGGCCCCAGTCGCCGATGGTCGGCTTCACGAAGGCCTGGTTCGCATAGGCGGCCGCGGTCTCGAACTTGGCGCCGCGAACGACGATGCCGTTGTCCGTCTCGCGGACGACGTGGAGGAGCACGTCCGGGTCCTGCTCCTGCGGGCGCTTCGAGCGGTCGCCTTTGGGGTCGGTGTTGGCCGAGACGTGAAAGGGATCGAGCGCGGCGGCGCGGTGGACGTGGTGGCGGATGTTCTCCGCGAAGGCGCGGGTTGATCTCGTTCAGCACGTCCTGGCCGTCGTAGAGCGACCACATCTCCCCGACGGTCTCGTCGCCGACGCGGGTCACGACACCGCCGATGTCGTCGAGCACGGTGTCGACGGCCGCGGCGTTTCGCCTGCCAGTCCTCCTTCGAGACGCGGCAGCTTGGGGCCGACGGCACAGCGCTCGCCGGTCGAAGGATCGACGTAGGACATCACGTCCTGTGTCCGCGCCTCGTGCGCCATGTCGTAGATCCGGGCGCGGACGTCGACGATCGGCTTGAACGCCGGATGGGTGGTCACATCGCCGACTCGCTCGCCGTCGATCCAGACTTCGCGTGCGTCGCGGAGCGAGTCACGGTACTCGTCGCCGGTGCGTATCACTTGCGTCCTCCTTCGTACTCCCGCCGGTGGGCGCCTCCGTCGAAACGCCCGTCCACGACTTTCGCCGAACTCTGACACGTACAGGTCTTTCCGGCTGATTGACAGCGGGTCCGGCACGATGTGACCATCCGTGCTCCGAGAGCAAGGAGGAACATCATGAGGAGATCTCGCACGGCGCTCCTGGTCCTTCTCGCCTCGCTGGCCGTCGCGCTTGTGGCTGCCGGCTGCGGCGGGGGGGATGATGAATCGAGTGGCGGGTCGACGGGCACATCCGGGGCGAGCGCCAAGGCCGCTCCGATCAAGCTGGCGTTCTCGACCTGGAACGGCTACATCGGACTCGTCATCGGCGTAAAGGAAGGGTTCTTCGAAGAGGCAGGCGTGGACGTCGAGTACACGGTTGTCGAAGATCCCGTTCAGCGGTTCAACGCGTTCAAGGCCGGCAGCTTGAACGCGATCGCGACGACGGTCGACACGTTCTCACGCACGAATGCCAACGGGGTTGCCTCGGTCATGGTGCTCGGGCTCGACGCATCGGTCGGCGGCGACGGCATCGTCGCGAAGAAGGACATCACGAGCGTCGAGCAGCTCAAGGGCCAGACGTTGCGGTGAGCCAGGGCTCGACCAGCCAGTGGCTCCTTGCCTACGTGCTCGACCAGCACGGCTTGTCGCTCGACGACGTCAAGCAGACCGACCTGACGTCCGGCGATGCGGGCGCAGCCTTCGTCGCGGGAAGCGTGCCGGTGGCGGTGACGTGGGAACCTTGGCTCTCCAAGGCCGAGGAAAACCCGGACGGGCACGTTCTCGCCTCGACGAAGGAGTACCCGGACATCATCACCGACGAGGTCGCGTTCTCACCGGACTTCATCAAGGAGAACCCCGACTCGGTCCGGGCCTTCATCAAGGGCTACGCGATGGCGGTCGACTTCCTGGAATCGAGCCCGGACGAGGCCATCGCGGACGTGACGGAGTATCTCGGGCAGAGCCCCGAGGACGTGAAGGCGACGATGGAGACGGTGCCGATCTGGTCGATCGAGGAAAGCAAGAAGTTCTTCGGAACGCTGACAGCCCCGGCCCCATCTACGACATCTTCACGAAATCGGGCGAGTTCTGGCAGGAGCTCGGCGAGACACAGAGCGTCACCGACCCGTCCGAGGCGATCGATCCGAGCTTCCTTCAGGACTTCTCGGGTTGAACACTGCCGAGCGCCGTGACGTCAAGGCTCCCGCCCCCGCTGATCGAGCGGGGGCGGGAGCTGGCGGCGCCCGGGCTTCATGGCTCGCTATCTGACGCCGAAGGAGCCCATCCCCCGGAAGGTGGCGGCGGGGCTCGCCGTCTCGAGCTTCGTCTTCGTGATCGGAATCTGGTCGATCCTCTCGTACGGGGGCTTCGTGACCCCCTTCTTCCTGCCCGGCCCGGGCAAGGTCCTGACGACGCTCTACACCATGTTCGCGGACGAGGGCTTTGCCCACGACGTCTGGGCGAGCTTCTACCGAATCGGCGTTGGCTTTCTGATCTCGGCGGCCATCGGGATCCCGCTTGGGATCGCGATCGGCTCGTTCCGGGCCATCCAGGCTTTCTTCGAGCCCATCATCGCCGCAGTCCGCTACATGCCGGCTTCGGCGTTCATCCCGCTCCTGATCATCTGGTTCGGAATCGCGAACACGGAGAAGATCGCCGTCATCTACATCGGGGTCTTCTTCCCGCTCACGCTCATGGTCGCGGATGTCTCCGCGAACATCCCCAAGGAGCTCCTGAACATCGCCTACACCCTGGGCGCGTCGCGCTGGCAGGTCTTCCGCGTGTCCTCCTGCCGGCGTCCTGGCCGGGAGTCCTCGACAACTTGAGGATTGGGCTGGGCTGGGCCTGGACGTACCTGATCGTCGCCGAGCTCGTCGCGGCGTCGACGGGGATCGGCCACGTGATCTTGACGGCGAGCCGATTCCTACAGACAGAGAAGATCATCGCCGGAATCATCACGATCGGTGCACTCGGCCTCCTGACTGACGCATTCTTCCGCTGGCTCTACCGCGTCCTGTTCCCGTATGCGGAGCGGGTGGGCCGGTGAGCTCCATCGTTGCTCGCGGGGTGTCGATGGTGTTCGAGACACGGAACGGCGAAGTGCGGGCGCTCGACGACGTGACCGTGGAGATCGCCGACGCGCACTTCGCGTGCATCGTCGGCGCGTCCGGGTGCGGCAAGTCGACGCTCCTGAACATCATGGCCGGACTTATCCGACCGACCGCGGGCACGATCGAGGTCGGCGAACGCCCAGTGGAGGGTCCCGGCGCGGACCGTGGCATGGTGTTCCAGAGCTACACGCTCTTCCCGTGGCTGCGGGTGCGCGAGAACGTTGAGTTCGGCCCGGCGCTCAAGGGCGCCTCCAAGGCGGAGCGGCGGCGAACGGCCGATCGCCTGCTCGAGGAGATGGGACTGGTCGAGTTCGCGCGCGCATACCCACGTGAGCTCTCCGGTGGCATGAAGCAGCGAGTGGCGATCGCGCGCGCTCTGGCCAACGACCCGGAAGTGCTGCTCATGGACGAGCCTTTCGGGGCGCTCGATGCGCTCACAAGAGCAGGAGCGCAACGCTTCCTCACCGAAATCTGGGAGCAGCACCGCCGTACGATCGCATTCGTCACGCACGACATCGACGAGGCGATCTACCTGGGCGATACCGTCTACGTGATGAGCCGGAGGCCCGGCCGGATTCGCGAGGTGGTGCGGGTCGACATCTCACGCCCGCGCTCGCTCGACGACATCGGAACACCGCGTTTTGCCGAGCTCAAGCACCACATCCTCTCGCTCATCTTCGAGGACCTAGACGCTTCTGCGGAGTCCGCCTCGGCCGCCTAGGCTCGCGAAACTACTTCGTACGAGTGGGCACGCGCCTCCGCCTCCGCCAGCGCGTCATCAACGGCGTCGCGTCGGGAATCCGCGTCTGCGACGACCTCGAGGTCCCACCCACTGGCCGAGGCCTGCTCCTCGATCCTGCGGTCTGCGTCGTCGTCCCCGGTCCGGCTGGAGACACGGCCTGTCCCGTCGAGCACAAGCGAGACCCTTACGCCTGGGGCGAACACGGTGCCGGACCGGCGTGACGCCACCGGGGGATCGATCCCGAGCGCGTTCAGAACGAGATCGTCGTCGGACGGCGAGCGCACGCTGATCCGGAGCGCATCGGGGTAAGACCGAACGACCAGTCCTCGGGATTCGAGTTCCACGGCGAGCGCTGGCGCCTCCGGCGTCCGAACGACCACGAAGCTCGCGTGCGACTCGGGAGCATCCCACCCGGCGGTGAGAAACGCCCCGCGAAAGCGTTCGCGCTCCGCGCGCACCGCCTCCGCCTCCGCCTCGGCGAACGACGGGTGGCGAAGGACACTTGCGCCGAGCGCGGCGGCGAAGTTCGAAATCGGGCCCGGCGCCCGGCGGTTCGTCAGCTCGCTCGCGGTTGACCGCGACGCAATTGCGTAGCCCACGCGAAGGCCGGCTAGACCGAAAGCCTTTGAGAGCGTGCGCACGCAGACGAGGTTGGGCCGCTCACGGGCGTGGGACGCCGTCGTCTCGCCGGCGTACTCGAAGTAGGCCTCGTCCACACACACGACCGTTTGCGGTAGAGCGTCGGCGACTCTCGCCACGTCCTCCGCTCCGAAGAGTTCGCCGTTCGGATTGCCCGGGTTGCAGATCCAGAGGACGTGCGCGTGGTGCGCCGCTTCGGCAAGTGTCCCGAGGTCGCGAGGCACAGCGACAACTTCGGCTCCCTCGATCCGGCTCGCGATCGCGTACACGGGATAGGTGGGCTCTTCCACCACCGCGTGGCGTCCGGCGGAGAGGAACGTGCGCGCGACGAGGCCGATCAGGCCGTCTGCGCCTGCATCGATGGCGATCTCGTCCGAATCGCAACCCGCATAGGCGGCTGCCGCCTCGCGCAGCTCTCGGTACGTGCCCTCTGGATAATCGGCCCGCTCCGAGAGCGCGGCCCGTGCACCTGGCGGCAGGGGGGCCGGGAACGCGGGGAGGTTCGAGTCAAAACGAAGGACGTGTGACGGCGAGAGGCCATGGCGCCTGGCCACCTCCTCGAGCGGAGTTGCCCAGACGTACGGCTCGAAGCCCGACCCTGTGTGACGCGGTGCCGGCACGGGCACAGCCTAGAGCGACGGATACTGTCCGGCGTGGAGCCTTTCAACGTCCGAGAGTACGAAGGCCTGGCGGAGGACGTTCTCGAGCCTGGCCTCTTCGCCTACTACGCCGGCGGTGCGGAGGACGAGCACACGATGCGCGAGAACATCCGCGCCTGGCCACGTTGGCAGCTTCGCCCGCGTGTGCTCGTCGACGTCACCGAGGTTCGCACGGACACGACTGTCCTAGGGACTCCAGTGGCCTTGCCCGTCCTGCTCGCGCCGCTGGCACTGCAGGGGCTCGCCCATCCGGGAGGCGAACGGGCGGCCGCGCGTGCCGCGGCCCGCTCCGGAACCGTCACGTGCCTCTCGACGCTTGCAAACGTCTCACCCGACGAACTGGCCGAGGACGTCCCGGAGGTGTCGCGGTGGTTCCAGCTTTACTGTTACCGAGACGAGGAGCGTCACGCGCTCGCTCGTCGAAGAAGCGTCTGCGAGCGGCTTTTCGGCGATCGTGCTCACTGTCGATGCACCCGTCGTCGCCAAGCGCGAGCGCGATCTACGTAGCGGCTTCAGTATCACGCCTGACACCTATGTTCCGAGCCTCGCGGCCGCTCTCGGCGGCCGGGTCGCCGGCAGGACGGAAGATCTCTTCGCCGCCGTCAGCCCGGGCGTGACCTGGACCGATCTCGAGCGTCTCTGTGCGACGGCCGGGCTCCCCGTGGTTGTCAAGGGGCTCCTCACGGCGGAAGACGCGCTTCTCGCGTGCGACCACGGCGCCGCTGCCGTGGTCGTTTCGAACCACGGCGGTCGCCAACTCGACGGAGTCGCAGCAACCGCCGACGTTCTCGAAGAAGTGGTCGATGCGGTTGCGGGCCGGATCGAGGTCCTGGTGGACGGGGGAATTCGACGGGGGACGGACATCGTGCGTGCGCTCGCGCTCGGTGCCCGGGCCGTGCTCGTAGGTCGCCCGGCGCTGTGGGGGCTCGCGGTGGGTGGGGAGGACGGGATCGTCCACGTTCTCGAGCTGCTCCGGGCCGAGCTAGAGGTGGCCCTTGCTCTCTGTGGATGCCAATCCCCTGCTGCAGTGACCCGGGCCCACGTGACCCGGGCGCGGGCCTGCGCCTAGCCTGAAATGGCGACCCGTCCCTCCCGCCGTGTGAGGGCAACGAGCGAAAGCATCTCGAAGAGCGCGTTCGCCGCGAAGAGACCAGTGACCTGTCCTGGGCCGTCGTACTGCGGGGCGACTTCCACGACGTCGAAGCCCACGAACGGGATGCCGACGAGCGCGCGCAGGAACTCGAGCGCCTGGAAGCTGGTGGGTCCGCCGACTTCGGGCGTCCCGGTTCCGGGGCAAAACGCGGCGTCCACGAAGTCGACGTCAAACGTCAAAAACGTGGCGCCCTTCCCGATGCGTTGCCCCGCTTGTTCGGCGAAGCGCTGAGGCCCGAGCTCGACGAGATCGGTCCATGGGATCGTCATGACCCCCAGCTCCGCCGGAATCTGCTCGTCGGCTTCGCCGTAGAGGGGCCCCCGCATGCCGGCCTGGATTGTCCGAGCCGGATCGACGATTCCTTCTTCAATCGCCCGTCTGAACATCGATCCATGGCTGTATGGGCGCCCGTTGTAGAGATCCAAGAGGTCCGTATGCGAGTCGAGGTGAACGAGCCCGAGCGGCCCATGCACCGCGGCGACGGCTCGTAGCTCGGCAAGCGTCACTGAATGGTCGCCACCGATCCCAAGAGGCACCACACCGGCTTCGACGATTGGCGCGACGAATGTCTGGATCGAGGCGAGTGTGTCCTCGATGTAACCGGGGACTGTGGGGGCATCTCCGTAGTCGATCGTCGAGAGGGCTCCGAAGACCTGCACCTTCTGGACGGCGTTGTACGTTCGGAGCATCGCGGATGCCGAGCGGACCGCCTCGGGGCCGAACCGCGCGCCGGACCGGAACGAGGTGCCGCCGTCCCACGGCATGCCGAAGACGGCGGCTTCGACATCCGCGAACGTCTTGACATGGGGCAGGCGGGCGTAGGTACGCGGGCCTGTGAACCTTGGAGCCTCGAGAGCGTCCCAGGGCTCGTACATGAATCCTCCCGGGTTGCAGTTGGCAGGTTTTCGCGGGCAGGCTATCCAGTGCTAGGCATCAGAGTCGCGTCGTGACGCAACTGCATCCATCCGCGGCAGAATGAGCGTGTGGACAGATGGGAGCGAAAGCGGATCCTGGGTCAGTGGGGCGTCCGCGATGAGGACGGACGCGAGCGTGCCGAGCGCGAGCTCCTGGAACGGGAGCTCGAGGGCGAGCCGTTTCGGAACCGTCGCGTCCGTCCGCGGCCGAACCACTTCCGCCCGTCTGCGGAGGGCTACGCACTCTCCCGGGGCGGGCCGCTGCCCTACATGGTTCGCCTTCGCGAGATCGAGGCCGAGACCCGCGCGCACGAGGAGGCGCTGGACACGTCCTGGCGGGAGCTGGCCGAGGCGTGCGCCGGCGATGCCGAGGCATTCGAACGCCGCTGGCGCCGCCGGGCGTCCCGCTGGGACTTCGGCGCGGTCAACGATCTGATCGAGCGCCACAACCGGTTTTTTCCGATCGAGTCGCGCCTGCCGATGGACGTCCGTCGGCGCGACTACGCGCTCGTGAACGGCCGGCCGTACCGGCGCGACCGACTCGGTCCCGGCTGGATCCTCGAGCGCTTCCCGGCGGAGCTTGGAACGGTGGCGCGCTCTCGCTCGGCCGCCTGAGGCCGCGTCAGTAGATCGCCTGGCCGGTGTCCAGGTCGAAGAAATGCAGCCGCTCAGGCTTCACGGTCATCTCGACCTCCTGGTCGCCTCGGGCGGTGGACGCAGCGTCGAACCGCGCTACGAACGCGGCGCGCTCGACCCGCGACTGCAGGTCCGCAGCTACGGCCGCGTCGGCGTCCGCAGCGATCTCGAGCACTTCCTCCGTGACAACGGGTCGCGCGTCCAGCTCCAGATGAGCGAGCCGCTCGGAGCCGAGCGCCTCCATGACGAGCACCTTGCCGCGGAGGCGCGGGGCTCCAGCCGGGCCGATGCTCGCGTCCTCCACGTGCTCGGGCCGGATCCCGATGCCCACGGTCTTCCCCTCGTACGCGGCCAGACCGGGCCGTGCAGACGCGACCTCGGACGGCACGGCCAGCTCCTGAGGTCCGATTCGTGCGGCCAGGGAGCCGTTCCGCCGCTCGAGCGATGCCTGCAGGAGGTTCATGGACGGGCTGCCGATGAAGCTCGCGACGAAGAGGTTGACCGGCCGGTCGTAGAGGACCTGCGGCTCGTCCGTCTGCTGGAGCACGCCCTTGCGGAGGACGGCCACACGGTCGCCCATCGTCATCGCCTCGACCTGGTCGTGCGTGACATAGATGGTCGTCGCGCTCAGCTCGCGCTGGATTCGCGCGATCTCGGCCCGCATTTGGACCCGAAGCCGCGCGTCCAGGTTCGAGAGGGGCTCGTCCATCAGGAAGACGCTCGGGTCACGCACGATCGCGCGTCCCATCGCAACTCGCTGGCGCTGTCCTCCCGAGAGCTGACGTGGCTTCCGCTGCAGGAGCTCGTCGAGCCCGAGCACGCGGCTGATCTCCGTGACGCGCTCGTGGATCTTGCCTTTCTTGACCTTCTGCATCCGCAGGCCGAACGAGATGTTGTCGTAGACCGACATGTGCGGATAAAGGGCGTAGTTCTGGAAGACCATCGCCACGTCCCGCTCACGGGGCTCGAGGTCGTTCACGACCCGGTCGCCGATCCGGATCTCCCCTTCCGAGATCTCCTCGAGCCCAGCGACCATCCGGAGGGCCGTGGTCTTCCCACAGCCGGAGGGGCCCACGAAGACGACGAACTCGCCGTCGGCCACCTCGAGGTCGAAGTTGTCGACTGCTCGCGTGCCGTCGCCGTAGACCTTGCCAACGGAGCTGAACGTGACCGGTGCCATCTACCTCGTACTCTCCTGGATCTCCGCACGGAGCGTTGTCGCGAACTCGGCCCCCGGTTCGAGCTCGATCGCCTCGCCGGTCTCGACGGCCTGCTCGAGGTTCAGCCTGGTCACCCACGGCTCGACGCCGAGCGCATAGGAGCCGGCGAGCGGCATTGCACGCGCGCCGCCGTAGGGCTGCCAGGAGATCACCCAGTGGAAGACGGCGGGATCCCAGTCGAGCCGGAACGTGAGCCCGAGCCTCGGATTCTCGACCGAGGCCCAGCCATCATCGAGGTCGGTCAGGTAGACGTCGTCGTGGCTCTCCTCCTCCGGGCCCGGCACGACCGTGAGATCGGCCGTCCCGCCCCGTCTCAGGCGGGCCTGCGGCCACGGCTCCCGCTGGCCCGGCTCGAGCCGTGCGGTCTCCTCCCACATCTCGGGAATCGTCTCGATCGTCCGGGCCGGTACGCGGAGGCGGCAGCCCGCCTCCAGGAACGGAGGCCCGAGGACGCAGTGGTGGCCCCAGACGAAATGCGCCGGCTCGTCGCCCTCGTTCCGGACTCGTTCCTCGAGGACGAGCGAGCCGCCCTCGAGCCGCATCACGCGCTCCAGCAGGAAGGGCGTCTCGCGGCAGCGCACGCTGCACCGGAGCGAGTCGCCGTCGTGCTGGCAGTCCCATGGCAGCGTCGCCACTTCGCCGTGGAAGGGGATCGGACGGCCCCGGTAAGTGCACGGATCGTTGACGCTCGGGAAGAGCTCTTGCCAGCCTCCCGCGTAGACCTCCAGAAACGCATGGCCGTCGCTTCCCTCACGAGCGGGCGAGCCGGGCGGCTCCAAGCCCCAAGGGGCGTGGAAGAGCGGATCGATTCCGGACGGCCGGTGGAGAAGCTCGACGATCTCCGCGCCCCGGTCGGGGAGGACGACTACCCGAAGCATCTCGTTCTCGAGCGGCAGCTCCCGCCAGCCGCTCCTCACTCGGTGGGCAGTGTCTCGAGGATGTACCAGTTGGCAGTCAGGCCACAGTCCACCGTCAGGTTGATGCCCGTGATCCCCGAGGCGTCATCGGAAGCGAGGAACGCGAACGCGGCTGCGATCTCCTCGGGCTTCACGAGCCGGCGCATGGGAACGCGGTCGAAGTCGTGCAGGAGGTACTCCATCAGCTTGGGGCCTACGGCCCGCTCGGTCATGTCGGTGTGGGTGAAGCCGGGGCTGACCGCGTTCACGCGAATACCGTGGGGAGCGAGCTCGACGGCCATCGTGCGGTTGAGCCCGAGGATGCCGGCCTTCGATGCGTTGTAGCTCGCGAACGGCCCGTCCCCGCCCGAGGCGTCGATCGAGGCGTTGTGGAGGATGACGCCACCGCCCTGCTTGGCCATGGCGCGGGCGACGAGCTGGGAGACGACGAAGGGCCCTTTCAGGTTCGTCGCGATCACCGCGTCCCAGTTCTCCTCCTCCATGTCGAGAAACGGCGTCTCGTCGTCGATGCCGGCGTTGTTGACGAGCACGTCGATCCGGTCCCAGCGGGCGAGTGCGGCGTCGACCAGCCCGCCGACGTCGGCGCTCACGGACACGTCCGCCGCGTGCGCGAAACCACTTCCGCAGAGCGTGACGGTCTCTTCCAGCGGCTCGACCGTGCGACCTACGCACATGACGTCGGCGCCCTCCGAGGCAAAGCGCTGCGCGATCGCCCGTCCGATCCCCCGGCCCGCGCCGGTAACGATGACGCCCTTTCCGTCGAAGCGCCCGGCCACGGCTATCCCTTCACCGCCCCGGCGGTCAGGCCACGGATGAAGAAGCGCTGGCCGAAGATGTAGAGGAGGATCATCGGGATCGACGCCAGGAGCATCCCGGCCATCGTGATCGGCACGTCGAGGTTGTAGCGCGAGCGGAACACCGTGATTCCCACCATGAGCGTTTTCAGCTCGTCCTCGGGGAGGAAGACGAGCGCGATCAAGAGCTCGTTCCACACCCAGAGCGCGTTCACGACCACGAGCGTCACGAGCGCGGGGGCGGAGAGGGGGAGGATGATCTGCACGAGCACGCGCAGGTTGGTGGCGCCGTCGGTGAGGGCGGATTCGATCAGCTCGCGCGGGATCGCGCGGAAGAAGTTGGTGAGCAGGAAGATCGAGAACGGGATCGTCAAGCCTGCGTAGATCAGGATCGTTCCCTGGTACGTGCTCACGAGGCCGAGGTCGACGAAGAGGACGAAGAGCGGGATCAGCATCACCACCGGAGGGACGACCATGAGCGCTACGTTCAGGGAGAAGAACACGTCACGGCCGCGGAACCGCATGCGGGCCACCGCGAAGGCGGCGAGGGCAGCGCAGACCGTGCAGAGGACGACGGAGCCGGTCGTGAGGATGACGCTGTTCTTGAACCAGAGAAAGAACGTCCCCCCGCGCAAGGCTGCAGAGAAGTTCCCGAAGTACAGCGGCCATGGCAGGTCGTACTGGTTCTCGAGGTACTGGGCGCGGTCCTTGAAAGCCGTGGACGCCATGAACACGATCGGATAGAGGGCGGTGAGCCCGGCAATCGCAAGTACCAGCTGGCGGAGGATCTTGCCGAGGCGAAAACGCAGCCTCCTCGGCCGTCGTCCGGCGGGCAGTGCGGGAGCCTCGACGCGACTCATGCGACTTCCTCCTCGCGGGCTCGGGCGCGGAGCCAGAAGAGGATCGTGATCAGGACCGTGGTGAAGGCGAGGAGGATGACGGCGGCTGCCGAGGCCATTCCCGGCAGGGAGTTACGGAGCCCCTGGTTGTAGATGTAGAGCTCGATCACGGTCGTTGCGGTGCCGGGCCCGCCCTTCGTCAGCGTGAACACGTAGGCGAAGACCCAGGCGAGCATCGTGATGCCGGCGACGACCGCGTAGAACTCCATCGTGCCCCGGAGCTCCGGGATGATGATGTAGCGAAGGCGCGCCCACCACCCGGCCCCGTCGATCCGCGCCGCTTCGATCGCCTCCTCGTTCATGGTCTGCAGGCGCGCCAGGAAGACGATGATCCCGAAGCCGACCTCGCGCCAGACGATCACGATCATGAGTGTGAGGAGGGCGTAGCGCGAGCTTCCGATCCAGTCGACTGCGAGCCGCTCGAGGCCGACCTGTCGAAGGATGTCGTTGAGCGCGCCGTTCCGCGTGAAGATGTAGCTGGCGACGATGCCGACGACCGGGACCGCGAGGATGTAGGGAAGAAAGAAGACGCTTCGGTACACGCGCCAGCCGCGCATCTGGTCGTAGAGGAGCACGGAGACTAGGAGTGCGATCGCGACGAGCACCGGCACCGTCAGGAGCAGGATCGCGCTGTGTTTCAGGGCCGCGTGGAAGGTCGGGTCTTCGAGTACCAGCTCGTAGTTGAGTCGTCCGACGAAGGGCCCGCTGTCGCCTCGGATGAGGCGCATCGAGAAGTCGATCACCCGCGCCACCGGGTAGGCGAAGACGAGCCCAATGAGTGCCACCGCCGGCGCGAGGTAGGCGTATGGCACCCATGGGCGCGTCCTCAGCATTCGAGCTCGTGCGCGACCGGCCTACGCCTCGGCCAGATCCGCACCCCACTTCTCGTAGTTCTCGAGCAGGTCGGGGTTCTGCTTCTTCCACTTGGCAGTCACCTCGGCGGCTACCTCGCCCGCCTGCTCCCCGGTCGACTCGCCGTTCAGGATCTTCTGCGAGTTGACGAACATCGCGTCGGTCCAGAAGAGGGTCGGCATCAGGTCGGCGATGTAAACGTTCGTGTCGCCGGCCACCCACTTCTCGTCGATCGTCTTGAGCAGCGGATCCTCGATTGCGCTCGCGTCGAACGTCTTGTTGGCCGGAATCTGCGTCGAGAGCTCCCACATCGCGTTCACGCGCTCGTCCGAGTGCATGAACTCGAGGAAGGCTGCGGCGTTGGCCTTGTCCGCCGCCTTGGACGGAATTCCGAAGCCCTGCGTGTCGGTGATCGGGATCCCCGCCATCGAGCCGGTGCCGAACGTCGGCATGACCATGTAGCCGACCTTCTCGGCGCCGAGCTGCTTCTGGGAGTTCGGGATCGAAGGAGTCGTGTTGAAGCACATCGCGGCTTTGCCCGTGTCGTAGAGCTGAATGCCCTGGTAGAGCTCGACCGAGCCGATGTCGTCGTTGAAGTAGCCGGCCTTCTTCAGCTCTTCGAGCTTGACCCAGTGCTCGTGATACTTGGGGTCACGCCAGTCGAGGTCGCCGATGAAAAGGCTGAGCGCGTCCTGGGCCGAGTCGAGGTTCTGCGTCAGCGTGTTGACGAGGTACCACTCGCCGAGGTATCCGTCCTTGACACCGCCGCCGATCGGGATGACGCCCTTGGCCTTCAGCTTGTCGCAGGCGTCCACGAAGCTGTCCCAGTCCTCCGGCGGCGAGTCCGGGTCGAGGCCAGCCTGCTCGAAGATGTCCCTGTTGTACGAGAGCCCGAATCCGACCGGATAGAAGCCGACCCGGTATTGCTTGCCCTCGAAGACGGAGAGCTGCGTCGCGTTGGAGTTCTCGAGCACGTCGGCGTCGACGAGGTCGTTCAACGGGTCGAGATAGCCGAGCCAGACGTTTTCCATGTGGTAGATCCCGTTGAAGAGGAACTGGACGTCCGGCACGTTTCCGGCGGCTGCAGCCTCAGTGAACTGGGGGATGACCGCGTCCGTGTCGAGAAGGGTCGCCTTCACGGTCGAGCCCTGCTGCTCCTTGAACTTGGCGACCGTGTCGTCGACCCACTTCTTGATCCCGACGGCTTCCTGCTCGCCCCACCACCACATCTTGAGGTTGCCGGGCGTCGCCGCGCCCGTGCCCGTGTCACCGGCCCCAGTGCTCTCCTCGTCGTCGCCCCCACAGGCGGCGGCGAATGGGGCGAAGCCCGCTGCGGCGAGGCCTCCCGCCGTGTAACGCAAAAGCTGACGTCGTGAGAGTGGCCGCTCGAACTGATTCACCTTCGGACCTCCAGATAGCAACGTGAACGACTGGTCAAACCAATACGCCGACCCTAAGCCTCTCGGCGGAAGGCTGTCAAACCATGCTCGCAGGCCGCACTTGACGGCCGCACGAGCAGCCGTTTAGCGTCGCAGGGGCAGGTGGTCGGGCCTTTCGCCGATGCGGATCCTCATCTCTGATCAGAATTTCGGCGACGGCGCCCGCGTGGAGCGCGAGCTGGCCAAGCAGGGCGGCTGGGAGCTGGTCGTGGCCGACTGCCGCACAGAAGAGGACGTTGCCGAAGCGCTAGAACGCCACCGGCCCGACGCCCTGCTGGTGCAGTTCGCGCCGGTCGGCGCGCGCGCTCTCTCCGACGCAAACGGCCTCGCTGCAATCGTCCGCTACGGAGTCGGAGTCGACAACATCGCGGTGGACGTCGCCGAAGCTCGCGGCATCGCGGTCGGTCGCGTTCCGGACTATTGCGTCGAGGAGGTGGCCGAGCACACGATCGCGCTGCTCCTCGCCGTCGAGCGGCGGATCGTCGAGCTGGCGGTCCAGACACGGGCGGGACGATGGGAGTGGCACGCCGCAAGGCCGACACGGCGGGTGGCCGACCTCCGGCTCGGCCTCGTCGGATTCGGTCAAATCGCCAGGGCGGTAGGCATGCGAGGGGCTGCCTTCGGCATGCGCCTCGCCGCGCACGACCCTGGCGTCGAGCCACACGAAATGCGGGAGCAGGGGGTCGAGCCCTTGGCCTTCGAGGACCTTCTACGACGCTCGGACGTGCTCTCCCTCCATGTGCCCCTGACCGAGGAAACGCGTGGCCTCATCGGGCGGTCGGAGCTCGAGCTGCTTCCCGAGGGGGCGATCGTCCTGAACACGGCCCGTGGCGGACTGGTCGACGAGGTCGCGCTGGCGGAGGCTCTCGTTTCCGGTCGACTCCGTGGTGCCGGCATCGACGTGCTCGCGGAGGAGCCTCCGAACGCGGCGCATCCCCTTCGCACTGCGCCCGGCGCGGTCCTGACGCCGCACGTTGCCTGGTACTCGGAGAAGGCTGTGGTCGAGCTTCGCCGCAAGGCTGTCGAGACGGCGATCGCGCTGGCGAGCCGGTGAGCACACAGGCGATCAAGCGGAGCGCCGCGGCCGAGCAGGCGGTCCGTCGCATCCAGGACCTCGTCCAGGGCGGCGAGCTCGCGCCGGGCGAGCGCCTTCCTCCAGAGCGTGAGCTTGCCCGTCAGCTCGGCGTCTCGCGCTCCACGCTCCGCGAGGCAATCCGGGCTCTCGTCGTCATGAACATCCTCGTCTCGCGGCACGGGGACGGCACGTACGTCTCTTCCCTCGAGCCCGAGCTTCTCGCCGAGCCATTCCAGTTCATCATCTCGATCTCGGACGAGGCGCTCCTGCACCTCTTCGAGGTCAGGATGGTGCTCGAGACGGAGTGCGCACGGCTCGCCGCCTCGCGCATCGTCGACGGCGAGATCGAAGAGCTCGACCGCATCCTCCAGGACAGCGAGGCTGCGCGAGACGATCCCGAGGAGCTGCTGGATCGCGACGTCGAGCTCCACGCCGCGATCGTACGAGCGACCCGGAACCCGCTTCTGATCAGGATCATGAGCGGCGTCGGGGCGCTTGCTCTCGCCGGCCGGGCGAAGACGGTGGGCCTCCCCGGAGTCGCGGCCACCAGCCTCGCCGACCACGCGAGGATCGTGGCGGCTCTCCGGAGCGGGTCGGCCGAGGCCGCCGGAGCCGCCATGGCCGCGCACCTCGAGCACGTCGAGGCAGCATTCGCGAGCCGCGCAAATGAGGATGCAGCGTGAGCGGCCGCCTCGAGGACAAGCGTTGCCTCGTCACGGGTGGTGGCAGCGGGATCGGCAGGGCGGTCGCCCGGCGCTTCGCCGCGGAGGGCGCGCTCGTGGTCGTCTCGGGCCGCCGCGCCGATGCTCTCGAGGAGACCGCCGCGGGTGTGCCCTCGATCAGCGTCTTTGCCGGCGATGCCTCCCAGACTGAAGACGCGCGCGGAATGGTCGAGGCAGTCGTCGATCGTCATGGCGGGCTCGACGTCCTCTTCCACGCAGCGGGCATTCTCCGGCGGAACGAGCGCCTCGAGGAGACGACAGAGGAGGAATGGCGCCACGACGTGGACGTGAACGTGACCGGCACGTTCCAGGTGTGCCGGTTTGCGATCCCGCATCTCAAGGACACGCGGGGCACGATCGTGCTCGTCGCGAGCCAGCTTGCGCACATCTCGGCACCGGGCTACGCGACTTACACGGCGACGAAGCACGCCGCCCTCGGCCTCGTCCGGGCGCTGGCGCTCGATCTGGGGCCCGAGGGCGTGCGGGTGAACGCGCTCTCCCCGGGGGTCGTCGAAACGGATATGGCCTACATCGGTCGCGACTTCGCGGCGATGCGTGAAAGGGTCGCTCAGACGATTCCGCTGCGGAGGATCGGCGAGCCGGAAGACATGACCGGTCCAGCCGTCTTCCTGGCGAGCGACGAGTCCGCCTGGATGACCGGTCAGTCGCTCGTCGTCGACGGAGGGTTCACTACTCAATGACCTTCGACCCGCGCTCCATCTCCGAGAGCCCGTGGGGAGCCCCGCTCGTGCCGCGGCTCCCTCTCCGGATGCGAAACACGGAGATCCTGACCGTCGTCTATCGCACCGAGGCTGCCGCGGCCGACCGGATGGTCCCCGCCCCGCTCGAACTGCTCGGGGAGCTCGTGCTCGTCCACCTCTATCGCATGCACGATGCCGATTGGTTCGGGCGCTACGGCGAGTCCGCGATCCAGATCCCGGTGCGGCACCCCGGCAGCGGCACGGAGGGGGCCTATTCGCCCCTTCTCTTCGTCGAGTCGGACGGTGCGGTGGCGGCCGGGCGCGAGATCTACGGACAGCCGAAGAAGAGTGGCACCATCGAGATCGCCTCCGACGGAGACCTCCTTGTGGGACGCGTGCGGCGAAACGGGATCGACGTCCTCACCGCGACGACGCCCTATAAGCAGACACCGGGAACCGCAGACGATCTCGAGCGGCATGCGGGCTTTCGAACCAACGTCAACCTGAAGGTCGTCCCGGCGACAGACGGCTCCGGGGCGGCCGTCCGTGAGTTGACCGCACGAACGCTTGCCGACGTCGTCGTCCACGAGGTGTGGCGCGGGCCCGGGACACTGGAGCTTCGCCCGAACGCGCAGGCGCCCGTGCACCTGCTGCCGGTCGTCGAGGTGGTGGAGGCCTTTCACTGGGTCGCCGACTTCACGCTCGTCTACGGCGAGGTCCTGGAGGACTTGCGGTGAGCCTTCTGGCCGGCCGCCACGCGCTTGTCACCGGGGCCGCGAATGGGATCGGGCGGGCCGTCGTGGAGCGGTTTCGCGCCGAGGGCGCGGTCGTCTCCGGCGTCGACCGTGAGGAGGGCGTGGAGTTCCAGTTCGACCTGACGGATACCGCTGGTCTCGCTGGGCTCGTCGACGGGGTCGAGGCGCAGAACGGGCCGGTTGAGGTGCTCGTCTCGGTCGCGGGCGTCTTCGAGCCGGCGCGCGCAGTCGAGATGACGCTCGACTCCTACCGCCGCGTTCTCGCAGTCAACCTCGACGCGCCGATCATGCTCGCACAGCGTTGTGGCCGCGGCATGGCGGAGCGTGGATACGGCCGCATCCTCTCGGTCACCTCCATCCATGGTGAGTTCGGGGAAGAGCTCTCGCTTTCGTACGACGCCTCGAAGGCGGGGCTGAACGGTGCGACGCGCACGCTTGCGATCGAGCTCGGCCCTCAGGGCGTCCTCGTGAACGCGCTCGCCCCCGGCTTCGTGCGCACTCGGATGTCCGTGGTCGAGGGGCAGGACGAGTTGGAATCGGAGTGGTTCAAGACGGTGTACCTGGAGAACAGGAAGCTGCCGCTCCGAAGGCCCGCCGAGCCGCCCGAGATCGCCGCACACGCCGCCTGGCTCTGCTCGGACGAGAACACGTACCTGACCGGGCAGGTGGTGAGGGTGGACGGCGGCGTCACGGTCACCTTCTGATGCCGTCGCTCCTCCACACCGGCCTCACGGTTCGCGACCTCGACCGCTCGCTCGCGTTCTACCGGGACCTGCTCGGCATGGAAGTGGTCATCGAGCAGGAGAAGGAAGGGGGGTACCTCGCGCGGATCGTGGGATACGACGACGCACACGTCCGCATGGTGCATCTCGCCTTTCCCGGCGATCCTGCGCGCCTCGAGCTCTTCCAGTACCTCCGGCCCGAGCCCCGGGGCGCACCGGGCGAGCCGCGGGACGTCGGGATCACCCACGTTTGTCTGCTCGTGCCGGACGTCGACGCACTGCACGCCCGGCTGCGCGAGGCCGGAATCGAGTTCTACTCGGAGCCGGTGGCGGTGGACACGGGCGCGAACGCGGGCGGGATCGGCGTCTACCTGCGCGATCCGGACGGCATCACGCTCGAGCTCTTCCAGCGACCCGCGGAGCCGAAATGAAGCTCGACGGCAAGGTGTGCGTGGTCACGGGCGCCGCGCAGGGCATCGGTCGTGCGATCGTCGACGAGTTCGTCCGTCAGGGGGCCCGCCCGGCCATCCTCGAGCTGAACCTCGAGGCTGCGGAAGCCTACGCCGAGGAGCTTCGCGGCACCGGCGCCGATGCCCGCGCCTATCCCTGCGACGTCTCGGAGAAGTCGTCCGTCGAGGAAGCCGCACGCGCGGTCGCGGCCGACCTTGGTCCCTGCGACGTGCTCGTGAACAACGCGGGGATCGCTCTCATGGGCCCGTCTCTGGACTTCCCCGAGGACCAGTGGCGCCGCTCGCTCGACGTCATGACGACCGGTGTCTTCTTCTGCTGCCAGGTCTTCGGCGCGCAGATGGTCGGGTCTGGCGGCGGCTCGATCGTGAACATCGCCTCCATGAACGCCACGGTTGCGTTCCCCATGCGCCTCGCCTACAACGCAGCGAAAGCGGCAGTCGTCCAGATGACCGAGGTGCTCGCGATCGAGTGGGCAGAGCATGGAATTCGAGTGAACGCGATCGGGCCCGGCGTGACCCGGACGGCGCTCGTCGACAAGGCGATCAAGGACGGCTTCATCGACGAGCGCGCCTACGTGGAGCGGACGCCCATGAAGAGGCTCGGCAAGCCCGAGGAAATCGCCAAGGCCGCCCTTTTTCTGGCGTCCGAGGAGGACTCGAGCTTCGTCACCGGACACTTCCTGGTCGTCGACGGCGGCTGGACCGCGTTCGGCTACGTGACTTAGAGACTCAGGTCGTGGCCGGAAAGGATCTCCGGCTCTCCGTCAGTCACCAGGAGGACCTGCTCGACGCGGAGCCCCCACCGATCGCCGTAGGAGCCCGGCTCGAGGGCCACGACCATTCCCTCTTCGAGCACGCGGGCGGTGTCGGGGATCACCCGGGGCTCCTCGTGGAACGACGTACCGATGCCGTGACCCGTGTGGTGTGGGTACGTGCCACCGCCTTTCGCAATCACTTCTCGCGCAGCCGCATCGACGTTGGCGGCGGAGGTGCCGGGCCTACACATCGCCACGGCCTGCTCGAGCGCGGCCCGAGCGACATCGTGCGCTCGTCGCATCTCGGGAAGCGCTTCGCCCACTGAGACTGTGGCGCACGAGTCGGACCAGTAGGCGCCGAACCGCGGCACCAGGTCGACGAGCACGAGGTCGCCGTCGTGCAGCACGCGGTCGCTCGGTGGTCCGCCCACCTCCGCTGTCCGCTCGCCCGAAACGAGGTCGGCGAGGAGCGGCACCCGGCCTCCCGCGGCGCGTTCCATTGCCGCGCGGGCCTCCGACCACACGTCGAGCTCCGTGCGCCCTGCGGCGGCCGCTTCGCGGGCTGCCTTCTGGCCGGCATCGGCGATGCCCGTGGACGCGCGGATCGCCTCGATTTCGTCGGCGTCCTTGACCGCCCTGGCGGCCGGAAGTTCGGTGCTCACATCCACGATCGCGACGCCGTCACCGAGGAGCGCGGCCACGAGCGCGCCAGGCAAGGACGCTGCGTCTGCGGCGACTTCACGGGCACCTGTGAGTGCCTCAAGAGCCAGCCGCGCCGCCAGCGCGGACCGATCCACGTCTTCGACTGCGAACCCGGGAAATGTGCGCGTCTCGACTCCCTCGCCCACGCCGCCGGCCTCGTCCTCGCTCACGACCGCGAGCAGGGAGCCGTCCGAATCGAGGATCACGAGCGGTGCCACCGTGAAAGGGCTCGGGCCATACTCGATGTCCGTCGCGAGCCCGGTCAGCCACGTCACCGTCGCGAGGTCGCCGCTGAGCAGCGGCCTGCCGCCTGCTAGCTCCCGGGCTCGCTCGCGCCTCGTCAACGGGTGCGCTTGTGCTCCCTGTACTCGCCCGCTTCCTTGACGAGTGCGTGGAACAGGGCGAAATCCTCGCCGGCTTCCGGATGCCACAGCACTCCGAGCGCGAATCGTCGTGACGGGTCTTCGAGGCCTTCGATCGTGCCGTCCTCGGCCCACGCCGTCTTGCGGAGACCCTCTCCGAGTTTCCCGAAGCCCTGGTGGTGGTGCGACTTGACCGGCGCGCGGTCGCCGAGGATCTCGCCCAGGCGGCTCTCGGGCTCGACGTCGACGTCGTGGTCGGAGAAGACGCCGGGCGTGTGCTTGTGCTTCTCGTCCCCGACGACGTCGGGGAGATGCTGCACGAGGTCTCCTCCGCGCGCGACGTTCAGGACCTGGGAGCCGCGGCAGACGGCGAGCACCGGCATGTCGCGCTCGAGCGCCGCGGAGAGGAGGGCCAGCTCGGCGCGGTCGCGATCCGGCGCGATCCCCTGCGTCTCGTCGTGCGCCTCCTGCCCGTAGAGCTCGGGATCAAGATCGGAGCCGCCCGAGAAGAGGAGTCCGTCGAGCGCGTCGAGCGTCTCGTCGATCCCGTCGTCCTCGGGAGGGATCAGGAGGGGCCGCCCGCCTGCGGCCTGGACCGCCTGCACGTACGCCGCCGGAACAAGTGCCGAGTCGAGCTCCCAGTGGCCGAACCGAGCCGGGGTCAGATACGTCGTGATCCCGATCACCGGCCGCCTCATCGATCTCCTATCCCCGTTCGTAGAGTCGTTCACGCTCGTAGTTCGTCACGACCTGGTCGAAGAGCTGCTGCTCCGTGCGGGCGTAGTTCAGGTAGTGGTCGATGACGTCGTCACCAAAGGCGACGCGGGCCATGGTGCCGGCCTCGAGCGCTTCGATGGCCTCCAGCAGGGAGTGGGGAAACCGCTCGGCGTCCGACTCGTAGGCGTTCCCCTCCAGCGGGGGCGGCAGCTCGAGCTCGTGCTCGATCCCGTAGAGGCCGGCCGCGAGGAGTGCGGCGAAGGCCAGGTACGGGTTCGCGTCGCCGCCGGGGATCCGCGTCTCGGTTCGCATCGCGGGGCCGTGCCCGACGATCCGGAAGCCGACGGTGCGGTTGTCGTGGCCCCAGGCGAGCGTGGTCGGCGCCCAGCTTCCGGCTGCGAACCGCTTGTAGGAGTTGATCGTCGGAGCCACGAACATGGCGAGCTCCTTGAGGCAGGCGATCTGCCCGGCGAGGTAGTGCTTGAAGGTGTCCGACTCCCCTTCGAAGGCGCTCTCGTCGCCGCGCCAGAGGCTCGAGTGGATGTGGCAGGAGTTCCCGATCCAGGTGTGGTCCGGCTTTGCCATGAAGGTGACCGAGCAGCCGTTCTCGAAGGCAATCTCCTTGGCGCCGTTCTTGTAGATCGTGTGGTTGTCGGCCATCGTCAGCGCCTCTGCGTAGCGAAAGTTGATCTCGTGCTGCCCCGGCCAGGCCTCGCCCTTCGAGGTCTCCACGCGCATGCCGGCGCCCTGCATCGCGTTCCGGACCTGGCGGATGAAGGGCTCGTCGTAGGTGGACGCGAGGATGTGGTAGTCGAGGATGTACGGGACTGATGGAGTCAGGTCGAGGTAGTGCTTGGCGTGCGCCTCCGCGTACGTCTCCTGCAGGAGATAGAACTCGAGCTCGGAGCCGAACATCGGCGTGAAGCCGAGCATCGCCGCGCGGTCGACCTGGCGCTTGAGGACTTGGCGCGGCGACGGGGCAACCGGCGTCCCGTCGTGCCACACGACGTCGCAGAGGACGAGCGCTGTCGCTTCGAGCCAGGGCGTGCGGCGAAGCGTCGCCATGTCCGGAACGAGCCCGAAGTCGCCGTAGCCCCGCTCCCAGCTTGCGATCTGGTAGCCGGGCTTCGGATCCATCTCCATGTCGAGCGCGAGCAGGTAGTTGCATCCCTCGACGCCGTGCTCGGCCACGTTCTCCTCGATGAAGAACTCCCCCATCAAGCCGCTTGCCCATCAGGCGGCCCTGCATGTCGGTGAACGCGACGATCACCGTGTCGATCGAACCGTCTTCGACGGCGCTCTTCAGCTCCTCCGGCGTCAGCATCGGGCCTCTCTCGGGGGTCGGGGCCGTGAGTCTATGCCGTCCCCGCGAGGCGGCGGCGCGGCTCGCATCCTTGACACCGTCCGACGTGAGTGGCCTAAATACCGCAGCGCGGCAGCAGCCGCGGTCAACGTTCTTCTGCGACGAGAGGACGGCGGATGACCACCCAAGCAGGCGTTCCCGAGGATCGACAACGCGGGGAGAGCGACGAGAGCCTTCTCCACAGGATGGGCTATGCCCAGGAGCTCCTCCGGGGCATGGGCGGATTTCAGAACTTCGCGATCAGCTTCACGATCATCTCGATCCTCGCGGGGTGTCTGACCTCGTACGCAGTCGGCATGGAGCACGGCGGCCCGTCGTCGATCATCTGGGGCTGGCTCCTCGTCGGCCTCATGTCGACGATCATCTCGCTCTCGATGGCCGAGATTGCCTCCGCGTATCCGACCGCGGGCGGCCTCTACTACTGGGCCTCCAAGCTCGGTAGCCCCGGCTGGGGCTGGGCGACCGGCTGGTTCAACCTGATCGGCCAGGTGGCCGTCACCGCTGCGATCGGCTACGGACTCGCCACCTTCGGCGCCGTGCTGCTCGATTTCTGGTTCGGCTACTTCGCGCAAATGGACGACATCTTCGGAGCGTCGGCCAATGCCTCGATCTATCTGCTCTACGCGTTCTTCATGCTCTGCGCGTGCCTCATCAACATCTTCAACATCCGGGTTACCGCAGGCCTGAACACGATCTCCGCGTACTGGCACATGGTCGGCGTCGCGATCATCGTCTTCGTCCTGATCATCGTCCCCGACCAGCACCAGTCGCTCTCCTACGTCTTCACGGAGACCGTGAACAACTCGGGTTTTGGCGGTGGCACCACTGACGTCGGGAGTCCCACGTTCTGGTTCGTCTGGGGCCTTGGCCTCCTGCTCGCTCAGTACACGATTACGGGCTTCGATGCATCGGCGCACACGGCGGAGGAGACGAACAGAGCGTCTCGCATGGCGGCAACGGGCATGTGGACGTCCGTCGTAGCGTCGGTCATCTTCGGCTGGATCCTTCTGCTCGCGGTGACGTTTGCGATCCCGAGCACCGAGGGGGCGCTCGAGAACATCGGCGTCGTCGTCCCCTGGATCTGGGCCGAGTCGATGAGCCAGACCTGGGCCGAGTTCCTGCTCTTCATCTGCGTCGTGGCGCAGTTCTTCTGCCTGACCGCGTCGGTCACGTCGGCCTCGAGGATGATGTTCGCCTTCTCGCGCGACCGTGCCGTCCCGGGCCATTCGCTCTGGCGGCGCGTGGCGAAGAACCGCATCCCCAGTGTGGTCGGTGGCCGGAATCGGCATCTTCTCGTCCGCCCTGATGGTCCCGGCGGTCTGGAACTACCTCGTCGGCTACTTCGCAGGGACGGCGATCGCGGTGATCGGCCTCTACATCGCCTTCGTGATCCCTGTCTACCTGCGTTTCCGCAAGGGCGACAGCTGGAACGAGCCGAGGGCCTGGAGCCTGGGACGGCACTACAAGTGGATCGACCTGGTCTCCCTGATCTGGGTCGGGATCATCACGATCCTGTTCATCTTCCCGCTCTACAGGGCCGGACTTCCCTGGGCGGATGACTTCACCTGGGAGCTCACCAACTACACGGTCCTCTGGTTCCTGGGCATCGGTCTCATCTTCGGCGGCTGGTGGGTCCTCTCGGCCAAGAACTGGTTCAAGGGCCCGGTTCGCATGAGCGACGAAGAGGTCGCCGCACGCGAAGGTCGACCTGGGGCGGCTCCGGCTCGGGCCGGGAAGTAAGCGCTACTCCTCGCCGGCGAGCTCTTCGGCGAGGAGAGAACAGGCATAGGCGCGCCACGCCACATCCGGCGTGGCGCCCAGTGCCTTGACAGCCTCGAGCACGTGAGGCAGGTCTCGCGCCTGGATTTTCAGCTCTCCGATCCCGCGCTCGAGCGCGAGCTGGCGGTCGACCGTACGAAGGTCGTCCGCAAGCGATCCGACAGCCCGCCCGTTCAGGTCGAGGCCCCGCTCCGGGTCGCCTCCCGCGGCGAGCAGTAGGAGCGCGCGCCGGGCGGCCCCATGTAGCTCGGACTCGTCGAGCGGGATCTCCTTGCCCGCGAGCGCGGCGAGGACGACGAGAGCGGTCGGGAGGCTCTCGTCCGAATCGTCGGTCAGGGCTTCCTCGAGCTGGGCGAGCAGGGCAGCCGACATGTCAGAGCGGAAGGTCCGTCCCGATGCCTTCCTCTAGCGCCCGGTCGTAGACAACCTTTCCGAAGGCGGCGTCCAGCGCTCCGATCCCGAGGTTGACGCACGCGACGCGGGCGGGGGAGCCATCCGAGGCGAGCGCACTGCCAACGCTCCCCGCTGGCTCAGGCCAGTCCTGGAAGTGCCCCAGGCTCCGGTAGTACTCGAATTGGCCGATGTCGTCGACGAGGAAGAGCTCCGCGTCCTTGATTGGACCGGGCTGGAAGAGGGCATCGAAGTCGATCGGGAGAGCCAGGTAGCGCTCGCCCAGCCAGTCGGTTGAGATGGGCGGATCCGGGTTCTCGACGATCGGCGCCGCGCTCACCACGACCTCCGCTTCCTGAACGGCCGTCGGGATGTCGGGCGCCTGCTCGATCCGGCCCTCGAGCGAGGCGCTCCTCTCCGGATGTGGGTCGAAGGCGCGGATCGTGACGTCCGGGTTCAGCTCGTTCAGCAGCCGCGCATGGAACTTCCCCTGCTCGCCGCAGCCGAGGATCGCCGCGGACGACCATCCGTCCGGCGCCCATCGCCGGATGCAGACACCGCTGGCGGCAGCGGTGCGAGCGGCCGTGATCTCGGCCGCGTCCATGACGGCGAGCGGGAGCCCCGTCTCCGCGTCGTTCAGGACGAGGAGCCCCGAGATGTAGGGGAGCCCGCGCGCTTTGTTACCCGGGTATCCGGAGACCCACTTGAGCGCCGCCACGTCCTGGTCCGCGAGGTATGCGGGCATCGCGTGGATGAATGAGTTCTCCCGCGGATGCACGCCCGGCTTCGGCGGGAGCTCGACGCGTCCTGCGGCGAGCGCTGCGTAGGTCTCCTCGACGAGGTCGAGCTGCGCCGGAATCTCCGGGAGGAGCCGGGCGACCTGCTCGCGCGTGAGATAGAGGAGGCTCAACCTCGCTGCCGAGCTTTCTCCGTCACTTCTGCCATCTCGTCCTCCCTTGATCGGTGTGCTCTCGTCTACCAGAAACGGGCTGGCGTGGAACGCGTGCTGAGCGTTAGTTGACTCTTACGTTAGAGACTGCTTAACTAACGCCATGGAAGCCGTGCTGAAGGCGATCGCGGAACCGCGCCGCCGGGAGATTCTCCGGCTCGTGAGCGGTGACGAGTTGACTGCGGGAGAGATCGCCGCGCGCTTCGACGTAACGCGGCCGGCCATCTCGCAGCACCTGACGATCCTCCGAAACGCCGGCTTGCTCGACGAGCGCCGCGAAGGCACGCGACGCCTCTACCGCGTACGCCCGGAGGCGTTCGCCGAGGTTCGGGCTTACCTCGAGTCCTTCTGGGACGAGAGCTTGCTGGCGCTGAAGAAGGCTGTCGAATCCGATGAGAGGAGTGCGATCCGTGGCAACCCCCGAAACTAAAACCGACGTCGTGCAGAGGGAGATTCGCGTTGAAGCGAGCCCCGAGACGGTGTTCCCATACTTCACCGATCCCGAGCGGATGGTTCGTTGGAAGGGGACCGAGGCAACGCTCGACCCGCGGCCGGGCGGCGTCTACCGTGTGCTGGTGGGCGGCGAGCACGTGGCTCGGGGCGAGTACGTGGAGGTCGTCCCTTACAGCCGGGTCGCCTTCACATGGGGCTGGGAGGGTGAAGGACACAACGTTCCCCCGGGCAGCTCGACGGTCGAGATCGACCTCGTGCCGGACGGCGGTGCGACGATCGTCCGCCTGACACACCGCGACCTTCCTGCCTCGGAGCGGGAGATCCACGGCCAGGGCTGGGATCGCTTCCTGCCCATGCTCGCCGAGGCGGTCGCAGCAGCCGCTTGAGATTTCCTTTGCGAGCATGCGAAGGGGAGATGATGACGAGACCCGTCGACAAGGAGGAAGCACATGGGTAACCCGGTCGTGCATTTCGAGGTCAGTGGGAAGGATGCGGCGAAGCTGCAGACGTTCTACGGCGCGCTCTTCGACTGGAAGATCGACGCGGACAATCCCAACAACTACGGGATCGTGGATAACGCCGGCGACGGCATCAACGGCGGCATCGGCGAGGTTCCGGATGGCGGTAACGGCCACGTGACCTTCTACGTATCGGTCCCGGACATCAACTCCGCCCTCGAGAAGGCGGAGGGACTGGGCGGCAAGACGATCATGCCCCGCACCGAGATGGGTGACGTGGTCACGATGGCGTTCTTCGCCGACCCCGAGGGCCATATGGTCGGACTCGTCGAGGGCTAGCGCCCGTCTCCGGCTTACGATGCGCGGGTGCTGCCGCTCACCGGCATCCGCGTCGTCGCCTGCGAGAACGGACTCGCCGGGCCGCTCGCCACACGCCTCCTTGCCGACCTGGGCGCGGACGTGGTCAAGGTCGAGCGACCCGGGACGGGCGACGTCACGCGCGGGTGGGACACGGCTGCGAACGGTCTCTCGACCGGCTTCGTCTGGGTCAACCGCGGCAAGAGAAGCGTTGAGCTCGACCTGAAGGACCCCGCCGCGCGGCCGGCCGTCGAGGCGCTCGTCGCGACCGCGGACGTGTTCCTGCAGAACTTCACGCCGGGCTGGGCGACCCGAGTCTCGCTCGACGAGCCGAGTGTCCGCATGCTCAGGCCCGACGTGGTCTATACGGAGATCTCCGGCTACGGGCCGGACGGCCCGTATGCGGGAAAGAACGCTTACGACCTGGTCATGCAGGGGGAGACCGGGCTGATCGCGGTTACGGGCACGCCAGAGGCACCGGCGCGGGTAGGTATCTCGGCCTGCGACGTGGGGGCCGCGAGCTACGCGGCGGTAGCGACCCTCGCTGCGCTCGTGCGGCGGGGCGCGACCGGCGAGGGAGACCGAATCTCCGTCTCACTCTTCGACACGATGGTCGACTGGCTCGGATACTTCCCGCACCTCTGGTGGCACCGTGGGGAGGAGCCGGCCCGAACCGGGCTCCGGCATCCGCACTTCTGCCCCTACGGCCCCTATCCGGCTCGGGGCGGTGACCTTTTCGGCTTCGCGGTGCTCTCGCCCGAGCACTGGCGCGCTCTTTGTATCGAGGTCCTCGCCCTGCCCCGGCTCCTGGAGGAGGAGCGCTATGCGACGAACGAGGGCCGGGTCGCGAACCGGGGGGACCTGGAGCCGACGCTCGAGCGCGCGTTCGCGGCGCGCCCGGCCGGCGAGTGGGTGCAGCTCCTCGAAGCGGCGCGCATTCCGTGCGGGCGCGTGAACGGCCTTGCAGAGGTGATGGAGCACCCGCAGCTCGCGCACAACGGGCTCGTGACGGAGGTCGGCTCCCCCGTCGGCAGCATCCCCACGATCGGGGTCCCTTTCCTCCTTGACGGCGTTCGGCCGGACCCTGGAGACGTGCCGGCTCTCGGGGAACACACCGAGGAGGTCCTCGCCGAGCTCGGTCTCAAGCCGCCCGGCTGACATCGTCGATGAATCCGTCTTCGACGATCAGGAAGCCGTCCAGCCGTCGATCATCGGGTCGCCAATTCTTGCACCAGCTCTCGCTCCGCGGGCCCGAACCAGGGCGGGGCGCCGGCGGCCGCATTCTCGCGCGCGTGGATGGGATTCGACGTGGCGGGGATGACAACGTGGAGACGCGGGTCGGAGAGCGCCCACTTGAGGAGCGCCTGCGCCCACGTGTCGACCCCGAGCGGCTCGACCTCCTTCGGATCGGGGCCGGGCAGCAAGGCTCCCGGACCGCCCAGCGGCCGCATGGCGATCACGCCGAGATCGAGCTCGGCGGCCAGGGGCAGGATCCGCTCCTCCGCCTCGCGCTCGACGGGGTTGTAGGGCACCTGGATCGAGTCGATCCGGCCGGTTCGCATCACCCGCTCGAGCTCGCCGAATGCCGAGGATTGGTAGTGCGTTGCTCCGAGCAGCCGAACGTGGCCCGCTTCCCGCTCGCCCTCGAGCCAATCCAGTCGCTCCTCCCAGGCGACCAGGTTGTGCACCTGCTCCAGGTCGACCCACCCGGCGAACCAGCCGAGCTGTGCCTCTAGCTGGCGCCGGGCCTCGGCGGCCGAGGGCGTCCAGATCTTGGTGGCGACGAAGGCCTCGTGCCGCCGTTGGCCGAGCGCTCGGCCGAGGACGCCCTCAGCCCGGCCGTACATGGGCGAGGAGTCGACGACCCTAACTCCGGCCGAGAACGCTTCGTCCACGACGTGCGTCGCCTGCGCTTCCTGCTCGGGTGCAAGGTCGAGGGTGAGCCAGGTCCCGAGGCCGATCACCGGCAACTCGAGCCCGGAACGTCCGAAGCGCCTTTTCTCCATCCCTGGCTGGATGCTAGTTTGCGGCATGCCGAAGAGGGCCTCCCTCGCCGCGCCCGAGCTTGCGGCGGCCCGGATCGATGCGCGTGCGCGTGGCGAGAACTTCCCCGTCGCGTCACTCCTCGCCCCGGGGTGGGCGAGGCCGCACCTCCGGGCGATCTACGGGTTCGCGCGGCTCGTCGACACGCTCGGCGACGAGGCCCCAGGCGACCGGCTGGCGCTCCTCGACGAGCTCGAGCGGGAACTAGACGGCCCACCCGAGACAGAGGTGATGCGCCGCCTGCACATGACGATCGAGGCTCGATCTCTGCCGCTGGAGCCGTTCCGGCGACTGATCGAGGCGAACCGGATCGACCAGCGCAAAGCCCGCTACGAGACCTGGGACGAGGTTCGGGAGTACTGCACCTACTCGGCCGATCCGGTGGGGCGGCTCGTGCTCGGCGTCTACGGGCGCCTGGACGAGCCCGCGCTCGTGGAGATGAGCGACGCGGTCTGCACGGGTCTTCAGCTCGTGAACTTCCTCCAGGACCCGCCACGAGACCTCGAGCTCGGCCGTGTCTACCTGCCGCAGGAGGATCTCAGGCGCTTCGCGGTCGCAGAGGCGGAGCTCGCCGGCCCGGGCTCGGAGCGCTTCCGGTCGCTGGCACGGTTCGAGTCGGAGCGGGCCCGCGAGCTCCTCAGCCGGGGTTTTCCGCTCGCACGCGCGCTGGGTGGGCGGCCCGGGCGCTCGGTGGCGCTCTTTGCGCGCGGCGGGCTCGCCGCGCTCGAGGCACTCGAGCGGGCCGAGTACGACGTCTTCACACGTCGACCGTCTCCGTCGGCTTTCGCGCTCGGGCGCGTGGCGCTCGAGGAGCTGTCGCGCCCGTCGGAGACTGCAAACGCGTATGCCCAAGCGCTTCGGATCACCCGGCGTGAGGCCCGGAGCTTCGCGTGGGGAATCCGGCTCTTGCCGCGGTCGAAGCGCCGTGCGGTTGCCGCCCTCTACGCCTTTGCGAGGCGAGTCGACGACATCGCCGACGACGGCAGCCTCGCTGCCGAGGAGAGGCGTAGCCGGCTCGAGTCCTGCCGTGCGGCCGTCGAAGGGCTCCCCGAAAGCCCGGACGGCGACCTCGTTCTGGTCGCGCTCGCGGACGCCATGGTCCGCTACGAGATTCCCCGGCAGGCGCTCCTGGATCTGGTCGAGGGCGGTCTCATGGACGTCGACAGGACGCGCTACGCGACCTGGGAGGAGCTCCGTGAGTACTGCCGCCGGGTGGCCGGGGCCGTCGGGATCGCGTGCGCCGCGGTGTACGGGCCGAGCGAGCCGGAAAAGGCGATGCGCTATGCCGAAGCCCTCGGACTCGCCCTCCAGCAGATCAACATCATCCGGGACGTGGGCGAGGACTGGCGGCTTGGCCGCGTCTACCTGCCGCAGGACGAGCTCGAGCGCTTCGGCGTCACCGAGGCTGACATCGAGGCGGGGCGTACGGGCCCGGAATGGCGCGAGCTCATGGAGCACCAGGCGTTGCGGGCCGAGCAGCTCCTCGCCGAAGGGCTGCAGCTCTTGCGCCACCTCGACCCGCGGAGCGCCCTCGGGGTTCGGTCCTTCGCTGGAACGTACCGCGCGCTCCTGGAGCAGATGCGCGCCTCCGGGTACGAGGTGTTCGACGTTCCTCCCAGACTCTCGACGGCGGAGAAGGTGCGGGCGGTCGTCTCGCGGTGAGAGTCGTGGTCGTCGGGGGCGGCCTTGCCGGGCTCACCGCTGCGCTCGATCTCGTCGACGCGGGAGAGGCGGTGACCCTCCTCGAGGCGCGGCCGACCCTTGGAGGTGCGGTCCAAACTCTTCCGGAGCGGGAGGGAGACCCTCCGCCGCCCCCGGACAACGGGCAGCACATCTCACTGGGCTGCTGCTCCGCCTACCTCGCGTTCCTCGACCGGGTCGGCTCGGCCGCAGGCGTCAGCAGGGAGTCGCTCGAGCTCACGGTCATCGACGAGCGGGGTGTCCAGTCGGCCATCCGTCCGGGCCTCATGGGCCTGCTCCGCTATCGGCACCTGAGCCTGGGGGACCGATTGGCCGTGGCTCGCGTCTCACGGCGGCTGGCCAAGCTCGATCCGGACGACCACGATGGCGAGTCGTTCGGCGACCCTCCTGCGCCGCCTCGGCCAGTCGCAGACGGCCATCGACCGCTTCTGGGACGTCTTCATCCGGCCGGCCCTGAACATCGAGAGCGAGGAGGCAAGCGCTGCGCTCGCGCTCTTCACCGTGCAGACGGCGCTCTTCGGCGGGCGCGGTGCCAGCGATCTCGTGCTTCCGATCGAGCCGCTCGGGGCGATCCATGGAGACGCGGCAGGGCGAGCACTCGCGGAGGCGGGCGCGGAGGTGCGCACCCGCGCGCGCGTAACCGGCCTCGATCCGGACGCCGCGGTGCTTTCCGACGGTGAGCGCGTCGCAGGCGATGCCTTCGTCGTCGCGCTTCCGCCTGAAGAGTCCGCCGCCCTGCTCGGCGAGCCGGCGCCGGAACTGGAGGACTCGCCGATCGTGAGCGTCCATCTTCTCTTCGACCGTCGCCTGCTCGGCCCCCGGCTCGCCGCCCTCGTCGGGAGCCCGGCACACTGGGTATTCGACCGGGGGCGGCTGACCGGGAACGAGCCCGAGCGCGGCCAGTACCTGACCGTCGTCGCAAGCGGCGTGCCCGAGCTCGTGGCCGTTCGTGGCCGGGAGCTTGTCGACCTCATGGCCAAGGAGCTGACCGACCGCCTGGGGCACGCCGGGCTTCTGTGGTCACGCGTCAGCAGAGAGCCCGCTGCGACGTTCGCGGGAAGACCCGGAACCGCAAGGCTGAGAGCGGGCGCGGACACCGGCCGGCCGAACGTCGTTCGAGCGGGAGCGTGGACGAACACGGGCTGGCCGGCCACCATGGAGGGGGCGATCAGAAGCGGCCACAGGGCATCGGACTTAACACAGTCCGCTAGGCGTGAGATGGTTTGACGAGTGAGCCGAACCGCGCCGAGCCACACCACCGAGTTGCCCCCGGGGGAACCCCCCATGCAACTCCCCCGCGATCAGCCTATCGCGCAAATTCGCGCGTGTGTCACACGTCTTCGTTCCGGGAATGCGACATCCCAGGGGGGCGCTCTTGGAGCGCTTCGAAAGGAGGTCGCGTGAGCGTCGTCGAAGCCCGGCCGGTCACCCGGAGCGTCGATGAATGTCTCGAGGCGGCCGTCGAGCGGCTCTTCGAGCTGCAGGCGCCCGGCGGCTGGTGGTGCGGCGAGCTCGAGTCGAACGTGACCATGACTGCGCAGTACCTCTTCCTGCTGGAGTTCCTCGGGCTTCGCGACGAGGACACAACCCGGCGCTGTGTGAACGAGCTCCTCGCCCGCCAACGCGAGGACGGTACCTGGGCGATCTACTGGGATGGAGAGCCAGATCTGGCCGCCACCGTCGAGGCGTACGCCGCCTTGCGGATGGTGGGCTTGAGCGCCGACGATCCTCGGCTCGCAGACGCGCGGCGCTTCATCGAGTCCCGTGGCGGGATCGGCGCGGCGCGGGTCTTCACGCGCATCTGGCTCGCGCTCTTCGGGCTCTGGCCCTGGGAGGAGATCCAGCTACTGCCCCCGGAGCTGGTCCTCCTTCGCTCGTGGATGCCTTTCTCCGTCTACCACTTCTCGTGCTGGGCACGCCAAACCGTCGTTCCGCTCACCGTGGTCATGCATTACCGGCCGGTTCGGGCGTTGTCGCCGGAGCGCGCCTGCCACGAGATCGATCTGGGGGTCGTTCCGCGGAAGAACACATTCGGGAAGGTCAGCGACCGCCTGCTTGCGGCTTACGCGGGACAGCCGTTTCAGCCGGGCCGCGAGCGCGCCCTCGCCGTGGCGGAGCAGTGGATCATCGACCGACAGGAGCTCGACGGCTCATGGGGCGGCATCCAACCCCCATGGGTGTGGTCGCTCATCGCGCTCGCTTGCCGCGGGCATGGGCACGACTCGCCCTACCTGAGCCGTGGGCTCGCGGGCTGGAAGCGCTTCCTGGTGGAAGACGGCGTCCGCCTTCGGCCTGAAGCCTGCCAGTCACCGGTCTGGGATACCGCCCTCGCCCTTCTTGGCGCCGAAGCGGCCGGCGCCTCGGCCGACCACCCGGGCATCCGGCAGGGGGTGGAATGGGTGCTTCAGGAGGAGATCCGGGAGCGGGGGGACTGGTCCGTCCGTCTGCCCGGGGTAGAGCCTGCCGGGTGGGCCTTCGAATACGACAACGATCTCTACCCGGACGTTGACGACGTGGCCGTGTTGGGCCTCGCGCTCCATGAGCTCGGGAACGGCAGCGGCGCCCTCGACCGCGCCTGCCGCTGGCTCGCCGCGATGCAGTCATCCGACGACGGGTGGGGCGCCTTCGACGTGGACAACACGGCGTACTGGCTCTACCGGATCCCCTTCTGCGACTTCGGCGCGGTGATCGACCCACCGAGTGTCGACGTGACCGCTCATGTCGTCGAGCTTCTAGCGCGGAGGCCTGGCTATGAGGATGTCGTGCGGCGGGGCGTGCAGTATCTGCTCGCGAAACAGGAGCCCGACGGCTCGTGGTTCGGGCGCTGGGGGGTCAACTACGTCTACGGGACGGGCGCGGCGCTGCCCGCCCTCGCGGCCGCCGGCGTTTCCGGCATGCACCCCGCGATCCGCCGCGCCGTTGCCTGGCTTGCCTCGGTTCAGAACGAGGACGGTGGCTTCGGAGAGGATTGCCGGTCATACGAGAACGGTGAGGTCGGGCTTCCGTGGCGGGGACGCGGCGTGTCGACGCCCTCCCAGACGGCCTGGGCGCTGATCGGTCTCGTCGCCGCGGGCGAGGAGTACTCCGATTCGGCCGCCGCGGCGGCCCGGTGGCTGGTGGAGCACCAACGTGATGACGGCGACTGGGACGAGGAGCACTTCACGGGCACGGGATTTCCACGCGACTTCCTGATTCGGTATCACCTGTACCGCATCGTCTGGCCGGTACTGGCACTGGGGCGTCTGCGTCGCGCTTACGCGGGATGAGGGCATACGTGACGGGCGCGACAGGATTCGTCGGTGGCCACGTGGCGGCGGAGCTGCGTTCCGGCGGAGCCGAGGTCAGGGACGAGCGTGTCGATCTGCTCGACCGCGGAGGGCTGGAGCGGATCATGGCCGACTGCGATGCGGTGATCCACAGCGCTGCGCTTTACAGCTACGACGCTCCGGAGCGAGACTTCCAGCGGATCAATGTCGAAGGCACCGCCAACGTCATCGAGGCGTGCCGGAGCAAAGGAGTTCGCCGACTCATACACACGAGCACCGCGGGAACCTGCGGACCCGTGCCCGGGCGTGAGGCTACGGAGACCGACAGCCCCCCGACCTGGGAGCTGAGCATCCCCTACAAGCGGACCAAGCTCGCCGCCGAGCGGCTGGTGATCCAGGCAGCGAGAGACGGCCTCGACGCGGTGGTCGTGAATCCCACGACACCGATCGGCCCCGGTGACAGGAAGCCGACGCCGACCGGTCGCATGATCGCCGGCGTCGCGCGCGGACGCATCCGCGCCTACGTGGCTACCACGGGGCTGAATGTGGTCGACGTGCGCGACGTGGCCCGGGGCCACGCCCTCGCTCTCGAGCGGGGGAAATCGGGCGAGCGGTATCTGCTCGGGGGCGCGAATGTTCCGCTCGAAGAGCTCTTCGGTGCGATCGCCGACCTCGCAGGGCGTCCCAGGCCGCGACTTCGAATCCCGTACGTACTGGCCCGCGCGGCCGCGGCGGTGGGCCTCGCGAACAAGGACGAGGTCAGCCTCGCCAGGTTGCCCATGTATTTCTCATCGAAAAAGGCACAAGATAGGCTCGGTTACGCACCCGGACCGGTAGCGTCTGCATTGGCTGACGCAGTCGAGGAGGCGCTGAGTCCGAACCGGAAGGGAGAGGCATGAAGTTCCCGCTACGGAGCACCGTCCAGATTGGCCGATACGTCACCGCTCAGCGGGGCAACGATCGATACCCGCTGGTGATCATGCTCGAGCCCACGCTGGGCTGCAACATCGCGTGTATCGGCTGCGGGAAGATCCGTGAGTACGAATCGAACAAGGCGCGGCTGACGGTCGACGAGTGCCTGCGCGCCGCCGAGGAATGTCCCGCGCCGGTGATCTCGATCTGCGGCGGCGAGCCGCTGATCTTCAAGGGGATCGAGGACGTGGTCGCCGGCTTCCTCGAGATGAAGCGGAACATTCAGCTCTGCACGAACGCGCTCCGACTCGTGGACATGTTGGATCGGTTCGAGCCGAACCCGCGGCTTACGTTCGTCGTCCACCTCGACGGTATGCAAGAGATTCACGACTACATCTGCGATTACCCGGGACTCTGGGACGTCGCGGTGGGAGCCATCAAGGAAGCGCGGAGCCGAGGTTTCCGTGTCTCGACGAACACCACCATCTTCAAGGAGACGCAGGTTGACGACGTCCTCCAGATGATGGACTACCTGACGAACGCCGGGATCGACGGCATGCTCGTCGCGCCCGGATACCAGTACTCGCAGATCGACCCGAGCATGACGATGACCCGGGACGAGCACGAGGAGAAGTTCCGCGCCATCCGTGCGGGCGTTCGCAAGAACAACTACAAGTGGCTTGCGAGCCCTGTGTACCAGGACTTCCTCACGGGCGACAAGAAGCTTCCCTGCGCTCCCTGGGGATCGGTAACGCGGAACCCATACGGCTGGAAAGGCCCCTGTTACCTCCTCACGGACGGGATCTTTCCGACCTACGAGGCGCTCCTCGACGGGATCGAATGGGAGCGCTACGGTCCGGGCAACGACCACCGGTGCGAGCACTGCGGGATCCACTCGGGCTTCGAGCCCGCGGCGACGATCGCCGCGACATCGAGCGTGAAGGAGAGCCTGCGGAGCCTCGCGTGGACGCTGCGCTAGGAGGGGTATGTGCGGTAGGAAACGCCGCCCGACGGCACTGAGCGCCTGCGTTTCGCCAAACCCTCCTAGGCCACCCAGGGGAAGGCCAGATAACGCTCGCCTGTGCTCTCGCGTCCGAGGAGCGGGCGGCGAAGAAGGGTGGTGCCCGGGCGGCTCGGGTGGGGCTCGGCGCCGGTTTGGCGCTTCCCGAGGGGCGCATGGCCGGGTTCGGCCTCGCAGGGGCACTCGTGGACGGCCTCGAGCCCGGGACCGTCGTCACAGCGACGCGCATCGTCGACGAGGCAGGCGCGACCCTTTGGGAGGGAGAGCCGCTGTCGGTGCCCGGGGCACGTCCCGCGGTCATCTGTGCCGCTACGCAGGTCGTTGACGGTGACCTCGAGCGTGCCGGGCTTGCGGCCCGGACCGGCGCGGACGCCGTCGACCTGGAGAGCGGCCGTCTGGCCGCCAGCAGTCGGCTCGCCGGCGTCGTCAGGGCGATCTCCGACACCCCGGGGCGTCCAGTGGGCCGGCTCGCCCGCGCCAGCACGGGGGACGGGCGCGTACGCTGGGGAGTGGTGCTTCAGTCCTTCGTCACCGAACCGAGGACCGCGATGCGCGCTGCCCGCGACGCTCGCCGTGCCCTGGCTGCGCTCGAGCTCGCGGCCGGCTCGTTCCGGGTCAGGCCATCGTGAGCAAGCGGGTCCTGATCGCGGCTCCCCGGAGCTTCTGTGCGGGAGTCGTCCGCGCGATCGACATCGTCGAGAAGCTGCTCGAGACACACGGCCCTCCGGTCTACGTCCGACACGAGATCGTCCACAACGTGCATGTCGTCCGCGACCTGGAAGCGCGCGGGGCGATTTTCGTCGACAGCGAGGAGGACGTGCCCGAAGGCGCCCTGGTCGTTCTCTCCGCGCACGGAGTAGCTCCAGACGTCTACAAGAAGTGTGAGGAACGCAAGCTCCAGGTCGTGGACGCCGTCTGTCCGCTCGTTTCGAAGGTTCATGCAGAGGCGCGCCGGTACGCGGGGCGGGGTCTCAAGATCGCCCTGGTCGGCCATGCGGGTCACGTCGAGGTGGAGGGAACGATGGGCGAGGCGCCCGACTCGATGCTCCTCGTCGAGGACGAGGACGACGTGCGCCGCCTCGAGATCGAGGACGGACAGGAGGTTGCCTACCTCACTCAGACGACGCTGTCGCTCGACGACACGTCTCGCGTTGTCGGTGCGCTCCGAGAGCGCTTCCCCAATCTCGTCGGTCCTCCCTCGGCAGACATCTGTTACGCCACCCAGAATCGGCAGGACGCGGTCAAGGCGATCTGTGAGCAGGCCACGGTCGTGCTCGTTGTCGGCTCCAGCACCAGCTCGAATGCGAACCGTCTCGTCGAGGTCGCACGGGACCGAGGTGTCGATGCCCATTTGATCGACGACGAATCGGACCTCGACCCGGCCTGGCTCGAAGGCCATGAGGTCGTGGGGCTCACCGCTGGCGCCTCGTCGCCCGAGGTACTCGTACGACGCGTGGCCGACCGGCTTGCCGAGCTCGGGTATGGCGAGAACGAAGAGGTCGAGATCGCGCGCGAGGACGTCTTCTTCAGGCTGCCGGCCGAGCTTCGGTAGGCACCGAGCCACGGTCAGTCAATGTCGGTGAGCGTTGCCTATCCAGGGCGCGACGGAGCCCATAGCGCCGCCGCCTGCGATCGACTGTTTCCGAACGGAGCCGACCTCGTTCCGCTGCCCAGCTTCGCCGCTGTCGCCCAGGCCGCAATCGCCGGTGACGTCGAGTTCGGCGTGCTCCCAATCGAGAGCTCGCTCTCGGGCCCGGTCGCCGAGACCCACGACATCCTCCACGACTCGTCTCTGTCGATCACGAACGAGACGATCTTGCCGATCCGACACTGCCTTGTCGGCCCGGAGTTGGTTCCCGTCGAACAGATCAAGATCGTTCGATCACACCCGGCCGCGCTCGACCAATGTCGCCGGCTCCTCGCCGGCATGCCCTGGGCGACCGCGATCGCTGCTGCCACGACTGCCGATGCAGCCTCCGAAGTGTCGCAGCGGCAGGATCCGACGGAGGCCGCGATCGCAAGCGAGCGGGCGGCGAAGATGTACGGGCTGACTGTCATTGCAGGCGACGTCGGCGACCATTCCGAGGCGTACACGAGGTTCGTCTCGGTCGCCCCGTACACGAGGCTTGACCGGGAGAGCGAGACGTGGCGAACGGCGTTCTCGTTCGTAACCGACCACCAACCGGGCGCCCTGCACGCTGCGATCGAGCCATTCGGCCGCCATCGCCTGGATCTCGTCCAGTTGGTCTCGCGACCGATTCCGCATTCGCCCTGGCGCTATCGCTTCGACGCGGTGCTGGCCGGGCATCCGCTCGATCCAGTCGTTCGGGAGACACTTGCCGAGGTGACCAGTCTCACTCTCTGGCTGGCTGTATTCGGCTCCTATCCCGCCACCGACCGCTAGGGCACGCTTGTAAAGGAGCCGGGGCGCCGCGGGCGGCGCCCCGGATTGTTCATACCGGCGGGATCGAGGCGTCGTCTCAGGTGGCCCCGAAGGCCGCCCGCACCGCGAGCCCGACGAGCCCGAGGACCAAGAGGGTCGCGACCAGAACGAACAGGAATTTCCAGATCCCGCGTGCGAGCCATCGTGCGGTCGGGTTCACTCCGTCGTTCGGCATGCTCTCGCCCTTATCCCTCCTAGTCACTTGCCCGTGGAGTAGGAGAACGAGCCGTTGGCGCGCGAGTTGATCCGCACCCACGGGTAGTACTCGCCCACGCATCCGATCTTGAGGACGCAGTTCGTGAACCGGGCCTGGCGGAAAGAGGTATGGCCGCTGTACGTGGTCCCGCAGCACCAGATGTACCAGGATCCCCACGACGAGACCACTCCGTAGTACTGATAGTTCGGATCCACGTTGGTGACATAGGTGGTCACTTCCCTGGAGAGGATGCGCGGGTAGTTCCAGCACCAGCGCTTCCGCTGCCAGAACTTGAACGCGACGAAGCCCAGGAAGGTCCGATGGACCCGCGCGACGCCGACCGTCCGGCAGTAGTACGTCGAGATCGTCCGGCCCAGCGTGTCGCGGTGGACAACCTCCGCAACAGGGCCTGCGGCAATGTCGACCTCAGGGTCTACCAACTCTGTCTCCGCGCTTGTCTCCACAGCCTCGGCCGCTGCTGTCAGCGACGTCGAGCTCTCAGGGATCGGCTCGGCCTCCGGTGTCTGTCCCTCGGCGCCTGCCGGGCCCGCGGCGAGGAGGAAGAGAAGAGCTGCGCACGTCGCGCACCCAGATGTTCGCATGCTCATCGTTCATGTCACACCTCCTTCCCGACCACACGGTCGCGGGCTCGATCTTCCAGTCCAGACTACGCCGGTGAAGCGCACTTAACTACGGCCTTTTCGACCGTGTCTGTGCCTACATCGCGCCGGAATGCGCCTCGCCTAGCCCCTCCAGACACGCGCCCACGAGACGGGGAAGCGACTCGACGTCGTAACCGCCCTCGAGAACAAGCGCGAAACGCTCTGCCAGGCCAGCCGAACGCCGGCCAAGCTCGCGAAAGCCATCCTCGCTGACCCTCATCCCGCCGATCGGGTCGCTTGCCGCCGCGTCGAAACCGGCCGAAACGAGCAGCAGCTCGGGCTCGAAGGCGCGGATGGCGGGCTCCACGATCGTTTCCATGTGCTCCGCGTACTCCTCGTCGCCGGTACCAGCGGGGAGCGGCACGTTCAGAGTGGTCGCGTTTCCCTCGCCGGGGCCGCCGCTACCCGGATAAAACGGCCATTGGTGGATCGAGACGAAAAGGACACCGTCATCGTCCCAGAACTCGTCCTGGGTCCCATTCCCGTGGTGCACGTCCCAGTCGAGGATCGCGAGCCGGCCTATGCCCAGCTCCCGCTGTGCAAATCGGGCCGCCACCGCGATGTTGTTGAAGAGGCAGAAGCCCATGGAGCGATCGCGGAGGGCATGGTGGCCGGGGGGCCGCACGAGGGCGAAGCCCGACTGCTCGACGGCCTGAATCGCGGCCCCCGCCGCGAGTTGCGCCACCTCGAAGCTCGAGGCAGTGCAGATCGTGTCCGGATCCAGGAGGACGGTCTGGCCGAGCTCCGATGTGCTCCGCACCAACTCGACGTAGTCGGCATCGTGTACGAGCTCCAGCTCGGGGAGCGTCGCGGGGCGAGCCTCCACGAAGTCCGGAAAGGCGCGAAGCAAGCCGGCGAGGCGCTCGGGCCGCTCCGGATGGCTGCCCGTCGGATGCAGCCGCCCGAAGCTGGGATGGCTGATCAACGGCAGCACGATGGTGACGCTAGCCGCCTGCCAGGCTGCGCAGACGCTCTTCGATTCCCTTGAGGCCCCAGCGGGCCGCAAGCTCGGCGCCGTGAAGAAAGTCCGGCTCGGCATCCGGAATCTCCGAGATCGGCGCCTCGTACTGCAAGCGAGCGATCTTGAGGTAGGTTCGCAGCTGCTCGGCCTGGTCGGGAAAGCCGCCCTCCTCGAGCGCCGCATCGAGCGTCCCGTGCTTCTTGAGGAGCGCCGCGGCACGCTGTGGCCCGACCCCCTTCGCACCGGGAAGCCGGTCCGACGGGTCGCCTCGCAGGGCGATGAAGTCCGCTACCTGCGCGGGGTCGACTCCGTAGCGCTCCCGCACCTCCGCGGGGCCGACTCGGAGAAGCTCGCTGACGCCTCGTTTCGGCATGAGGAGGGTCGTTCGCTCGCTTGCGAGCTGGAAGAGATCGCGATCGCTCGTCAGGACGAGGGTCTCGCGTTCGTGCTTTTCCTCCGCCTTGACGGCCGCCGCAAGGAAGTCGTCCGCTTCGTACCCCGGCTCCTTCGCCCAGACGAAGCCGATTGCCTCGACCAGCTCCGGGAGCCGATCGAGTTGCCCGGTCAACTCTGGGGGGAAGTCGCGCCCAGCCTGGTAGCCGGGGAGGAGCTCGTGCCGGTAAGTCGGCTGGGTCAGTGTGTCCCAGCCCACGAAAACCGCTCGCGGTTGCTCCGACTCCCAAACCGAGAGGAGCATGCGCGCAAAGCCCACGATCATGTTCGCGGGCTGGCCGGCGCCGTCCTTGATGGAGCTCGGCAGAGCGTGGAAGGCCCGGTGCGCGAGCGAGTCGCCGTCGACCGCGAGCAGCGGGCGGGTGCTCATGATCCGCCCTCGAGCTCCGCGATCCGTTTCATCAGCCGCTCGGTTGCCCGCTCGGCCGCTTCCCTGCGCGGGATCCCGACGAGATCCGCCGTCTCGATCGGAGGTCCGAACCGGACTCGCAACGGGCCGAGCCGAGCGAGGCGGTCGCCGCCGTTGAGAGCGGCTGGCACCAGCGGCACGCCTGCCGCGAGCGCGATCCGCGCAGCTCCCGGATGGGGGCGGGCAATCCACTTCTTCCTTGCGCCCTTCGCGCGCCGAGTCCCTTCGGGGAACATCGCCACGATTTCCCCGTTCTGCGCCAGGCGAACCGCGGTCCTGTACGCCTCGGGATCGCGCTCGCCGCGACGGACTGGGAAGGCGCCGCACGCTTCGAGGATCGCCCCGAGCACGGGTTTGTAGAGCTCGGCCTTGGCCATGAATCGAACCTGTCGAGGATAGACGGCAAGCCCGAGCGGCCACGGGTCGAAGTTCGACAGGTGGCTGGCCGCCAGCACGAAACCCTGCGCCGGCAGGTGCTCACGTCCCTCCGTTCGAAGCCGGAACAGTCCATGGACGAGGGGCGAGCTTGCGCGCGCGATCACGCGGTAGAGCAGCGGGGGCTTCGAGGATGAGTCCGTTCCGGCCACTAGATGGTTGGTCGGCAATCGGCGTGCCCGCGGGGACTGTGGCAATTGTCGATCAGGCATCTAGTGCCATTGTCCCCTGTCGCTAACCTGTTTCGAGATGGGAAAGACACTCGTCGTTGCTGAGAAGCCCTCCGTCGGCCGTGACCTGGCCGGCGCGTTGCCCGGTGCCTTCAAGCAGACGGAGGACAAGTCCGCGCTCGTCGGAAGCGACTATGTAGTCACGTGGGCGGTGGGTCACCTCGTCGGCCTGGCAGCGCCCGACGCGTACGACGACAAGCTCAAGAAGTGGCGCTTCGCAGACCTCCCGATCGTGCCGGACAAGTTCAAGCTCGTCCCGAACGACGAGCGGGCCAAGAAGCAGCTCCGAGCCGTCCACAAGCTCATCAAGGACCCCGAGGTCGACCTGATCGTGAACGCCTGCGACGCCGGCCGCGAGGGTGAGCTCATCTTCGCGTACCTCTACGAGACCTCGGGCGAGAAAAAGCCCGTCGAGCGGCTCTGGCTCAACTCGATGACCAAGAAGGCGATCGAGGAGGCCTTCGGGCACCTTCGTCCCGGCGCGGAGATGCACCTCCTCGAGGACGCTGCCCGCTCGCGCTCCGAGGCCGACTGGCTCGTCGGCATGAACGCGACGCGAGCCGCCTCAATCCGGCTGCGGTCGGCCTTTGACGGCGCCGTCTCTCTCGGCCGGGTGCAGACGCCCACCCTTGCTCTCGTCGCGCGTCGCGAGGTCGAGATCAAGGCTTTCAAGCCCGAGCCGTACTGGCTCGTCGAGGCTCTCTTCGCAGCGTCAGGCGATCGCTCGTACAGCGGGCGCTACCTGGGCGGCAAGCGGATCGCCAAGGAGGAAGCAGAGGAGATCGTCGCGGCCTGCTCAGGCAAGCGCGGCGAGATCACGAAGCTGGAGAAGAAGGAAGAGCGCGAGCGCCCGCAGCTCCTCTACGACCTGACCTCGCTCCAGCGGCACGCAAACACGCTCTTCGGGTTCTCGGCTCGGCGGACGCTCGCCGCCGCGCAGAAGCTCTACGAGGAGCGCAAGGCCCTTACCTATCCACGCACGAGCTCCCGCTTCCTGCCGGGTGACATGATCGCGGAGATCAAGCCGACCGCAGATCTCGTCGGCCGAAACCGGGAGTACTCGAAGGCCGCTTCCTACGTGACGCGGCTGGACAAACTGCCTCTCGGCCGCGTGGTCAATGACAAGAAGGTTTCGGACCACCACGCGATCATCCCGACGAAATCCGAGCACGACCTCGGGAAGATGGGCGACGACGAGCTGAAGATCTACGACCTCGTTGCGAAGCGGTTCCTCTCCGTCTTCCACCCCGAGGCCGTCTACGAGCGGACGAGGATCGAGACCACTGTGGAAGAGCGTGTCTTCCGCACGAGCGGCCGCGTCTTGCTCCAGGCCGGGTGGAAAGAGGTGTACGGCGAGCTCGGCCGGGACTCGGAGGGCTCGGAAGACGACTCCGGCGGCGATCAGACCCTTCCCGCGGTGGAGCAGGGGGAGGAGGTCGAGACGCGCTCCGTCGAGGCCCTGGAGAAGGAGACCCAGCCCCCGCGGCGCTTCACGGAGGCATCCCTCCTCGGGGCGATGGAGACGGCGGGCAAGGACATCTCGGACGCCGACCTCCGCGAGGCGATGAAGGACTCGGGGATCGGCACGCCGGCAACCCGCGCGTCCATCATCGAGCGGCTGATCCAGGTCGGCTACATCGATCGGGAGGGGCGGGCGCTGCATGCCACCGAGAAGGGGATCCAGGTGATCTCGCTCCTCGGAAGCCACCCACTGACTTCGCCGGAGCTGACCGGAGACTGGGAGCACCGGCTCGGCCTGATCGAGCAAGGGAGCGACACCCGCCAGGCGTTCATGTCCGACATCGTCAAGTTCACGGCCGACACCGTGCAGGAGCTCGACAAGCTGAAGGAAGTAAAGATCGAGCGCGCCAACCTCGGGCCGTGCCCCGTCTGCGGGCGCGACGTGATCGAGAACCGCAAGGGCTATTCATGCTGGTCGAAGGACGATCCGGGCTGCGGCTTCGTGATCTGGAAGAAGAAGGCGGGCAAGATCCTGCCTGTCTCCGTGGTCAAGGAGCTGATGGCGACGGGCAAGACCGAGAAGCCCGTCACAGGGTTCAAGGGGCGCTCGGGGCGGTCGTTCAAGGCCAAGCTGAAGCTCGAGCAGGGCGAAGAAGGCAAGTGGCGGGTAGAATTCGACGAGGATTGGGCCACACAACCCAGGGAGGATGAAGCGGAGCGCGAAGTAACCGCGACCGCAGCCGGGGAATAGCCCGGCCGGGCGAGTCCGTTGGGTTAACGGCCAGTTAAGATGTGTCTAAATCCTTGGCCCCGCCAGGGAATCCATCTTAGGCTGCGAACGTTTAAGCCATTGGAGACGTCTAACCCTGCAAGAAACCCGATCCGAACGGGCACTTTCAACGAAAGGACAGTACGAACACTTTGACACCGAATCCCGTGCATGAAGTCCTAGAGACACTTCAAGGTCGCACCCTCGTCGAGACCGCCGAGGAACGTGGCTACGTCGAGCCTGCCGAGCTCGAGGCGCTTGCGCTCGAGCTGGATCTGGGCGATCAAGACGTTGCCGACGTGACGCAGGAGCTCGAGGCCATCGGCCTCGACATCGGCGCGCCCCGCGAAGAGGAGCCCGAGGAGGCTCCCGTTGCGGCTCCGGCGCCCGTACAGCTTGGCGCCGGCGACAGCCTGCAGCTTTTCCTCGCCGATGTCGGCCGCCACAAGCTTCTGACCGCCGCAGACGAGATCGTGCTCGCGAAGCGCATCGAGAAGGGCGATCCCCTGGCCAAGCGGCGCATGATCGAGTCGAACCTCCGGCTCGTCGTGTCGATCGCCAAGGGCTACCGCGGCCTCGGCGTCCCGTTCCTCGATCTCATCCAGGAGGGGACTCTCGGGCTCAACCGCGCTGTCGAGAAGTTCGACTGGCGGCGCGGGTTCAAGTTCTCGACCTACGCGACCTGGTGGATCCGCCAGTCGGTGCAGCGCGCCGTGGCAAACAACGCCCGCACGATCCGCGTGCCGGTTCACGTCGTCGAGCGCCAGCAGAAGCTCGGTCGTGCCGCCCGCCGGCTCGAGGTCGAGCTCGGCCGCGAGGCCACGAAGCAGGAGCTGGCCGACGCCACCGGACTGCCGCTGCAGCACGTCGAAGAGGCACTCGGAGCCGCCCAGGCTTCCGTCTCGCTGAACCAGAGCGTGGGGGCCGACGACGAGGGTGAGCTCGGAGACCTGTTCGCCGACCGCGAGGCAGCGGATCCGTTCGAGGAGGCCGAGGAGTCTCTGCGCAAGCAGGGCGTCCGTCGGGCACTCGATGCGCTGCCGGAGCGCGAGCGCCGGATCCTCGAGCTTCGCTTCGGCTTCGAGGGCGAGCCCTGGACGCTCGAGGCGATCGGCCACGAGCTTGGTCTCACGCGCGAGCGTGTGCGCCAGCTCGAGGGCCAGGCACTGTCGCGGCTCTCCGCGATCCGCGATCTGTCCTCGGTCGCAGCGGCCTAAGCGCACGACGGAGGCTTGCCTCCGTTCGAAGTACGCAGACGGGCGGGTTTCACCCGCCCGTCACCCTTTTGGGGCGCCTTGAGCGCGCTTTAGGGCTGACTCCCTCGATTTAGGGTTCTTTTACTCAAGGCACCGTGCTGGAGCGCCGATTCAGGGTTCACATGGACGCCGCCCAGCGTAAAGACATCCTGAGTCGTTACCTGGACCATTCACGCCGCTTCGAGGAAGTCGCGGCCCGACGGTCCAACGGAAACACGACCGACGCCGACGTGATCCCCTTCACGGCGCCGCTCCGCGAGCTCGAGCAGGAACCAACCATGCGCGAGATCGAGGTATTGCAGCTCATCTCCGACGGTCTCGTGAACCGGGAGATCGGCGTCCGGCTCTTCCTCTCAGAGGAAACCGTGAAGAGTCACGTGCGTCATCTGCTCGCCAAGCTTCAGGCCCGCAGCAGGGCCCATGCCGTCGCAATCGGCTTTCGCCGTAGCCTGATCGCCTAGCTAGACGATCAGGTAGTTCAGCTCTACCTAGAGGTCAACTTTCAACACCCTGTGGACAAATCCCTCATCAGAGGGATGCTAGAGGGTGGAGAAAGATTGAGACTTCGGCAGTCTTGCTACCAGGGCCTGAGAGCGCCGGTCAGTGAGGCGAGCGCTAGCAGAGATGACATCAACGCGACTAGGCGGGTATTCCAGTGAAGCATCTTGACTCCTCGATCGGGGACGACGGCAAGAGCGATGCTATACCCCGTTCAGGGGATATTCAAGAGGCTTTGACAAGTTTCAACAAGATCGTTCAGGAATTGCGTCCCACCCCGATCCAGTGGTATGCCGTAGCACTTGCCACGATCGCCCTAGTTCTTGCCGCCGTCTTTGCACAGGCGGGGGCCATTCTTGAAGCCCCCGTTTGGGCGCTCATGGTGCTTTCGATCGTGGCCGCCTGCGCAGAGAAGCAGCCAGTTCGGATCAGCAAGAACACCGAGGTTGCCGTTTCGGTGCTCCCTATTCTCTTTGCGGCCGTGGCCTTCGGGCCACTCGCCGCTATGGTGGTCGGCGCCGTCGGCCTAGTAGCCGACTTCGGAGCTCCGTATACACGGTGGGTGATCTGGACTTCGATGCGCGCGATCGCTGCTGGACTCGCTGGTGGGGCTGCGATGCTGGTTCTCGGCGATTCGAAGTCTTTCGGAGTGCTTGCTGCCGCCGTTCTGGCTGCAACGGTCACTGAGGCAATCGTCGATGCGATACTTGCATCGCTCACGGTTGCGGTGCGCGGGTCCGGTTCTTGCAGGGACTTTCTTCTTCTCGTTCGACCGGTCGTCTTTTCGAGTGTGCCTTTCTACACACCGGTGGTAGTACTGCTGGTGTACTCATATCGCGAGGTTTCGCCCTGGAGTCTCTTGCTCTTTTTCGGGCCGGCGTTTGCTGCACACACGCTGTACCGCCTCTATCGAGAGCAACAGGAGGCTACTGGCGAACTCACAAATGTGAACGCCAGACTCGAGCGCGCCAACATCTCCTTCGCGAGTGCACTCGTCGCCGCCCTCGACGCACGAGACCGTTATACGGCGGGTCACTCTGCCGCGGTAGCCGTCTATGCGCGGGACATCGCAGCAAGGCTTCAGTTGAGCGAGGAACAGCAGCAGCTGGCCCACCTGTGTGGCCTCGTTCACGACATCGGGAAGGTGGGACTTCCGCCCGGGATCCTCGAGAAGCCCGGCGCGCTGACGCTCGAGGAGCGGCGGATCATGGAGGAGCACTCCGTGATCGGCGAGCGAATCCTTGCGAACGTAGACGACTATGCAGAGATCGCGAAGATCGTGCGCCACCATCACGAACGGATGGACGGCAACGGCTACCCGGACGCCATCCCCGGGGATGAGATCCCGCTCATTTCGCGAATCATCGCAGTGGCGGACGCCTACAACGCGATGACGTCGGGGCGGCCGTACAGAGACGCTATGCCAACCCGAGTCGCGCGCTTCCGTCTGGCGCAGGCTGCTTCGACGCAGTTCGACACCACCGTCGTCGCTGCATTTGAGGCGATTTTGGCTGGGTCGAAGGAGAGCTACCTCTCAGGCCTAAGCGCGGATTTCGGAGTCGAAGTCCAGCGCCAGCCGTCCATGCGGCCTTTGGCCGTCGCTCAGACCGCCTAGTCAGGCGTATCGTCGCTTTCACGGTTCGGAGCCAACGCGGCTTGGAGGCGGCTCTCGACCCCGAGCTTCTCAAGTATGTGGTGGACGTGGACCTTTGTAGTGCTGAGGCTGATCACAAGCCGCTTCGCAATCTCAGCGTTTGAGAGTCCGTTACGAATGAGTTCGAGTACTTCGACTTCACGTGGAGTCAGGATGGACTCCGAGGTAACCGCTGAGTGCTCGCCAAAATCACTCAATCCGAGCCCACGAGCAAGGGCAGCGTCGTTCGCTCGCTCTACGACTACCCGTAACGTGGGCCAGTGGTCGGAGTTGGCTACAGACGTCAGTACTTCCGGGCAAAGCCTGTAGGTCGTGACCCATGCATCAGCCATGCCATCGGCATGAGCAGCGCAAGCTAGCGACGATGCGCGGTTCTGCGGCATCTGCCTCTTTGCGATGAAAGGCGGCTATTAGGTCCGCGAACTCAACAAAATAGCGAGCCTCCGCACTTGACGAGAGCGAGCGAGCTAGCTCTACGAATCGCGGGGCTTCTGGCATATCAGCGGCTGTGAGCCCGAGCCCGACCACCCCGTAAAAGTCTCCTACTGAGACACGCTGTAGTTCGGAAGGGAAATCACGCTCGTAGAGATTCCATTGGCATGCTCCTCCCAGAGCCAGTTGAAGCCGAAGCTTCAACTGGAGATTGATGAGCTCTGTGTAGGGGTCGACGACAAGACTGTGGAGACGTTCCGCAGAATCCTTCGCCTGTTCCATTCGTCGCAGACCGATCTCCGCTAGCGCCTTCCAAAACAAACACTGAGGAATGGCGACCGTAAGGCCGAGCATTTCGCTTCTTTCAAGCGCCATGGTCACCAGGGCTCAGACCGTGAACGTACTCGGCAGCCATGTCTCGCACGATCGCGCATTGAGTAAGGAAACTTGTGGCAACAGCTGGATCTCGCGTGGTTTCCGCAAGCGGAAGGAGTGGTTCTAGGATGGGCCATGCACCCTTGAAACTCCCTCTGCGCGACGCGTAGGCGACGCGTCCGATGGCGACGCGAAGCGCCGAATCGACATCGGTCCCCGCCCGCTGGGATAGCGAATGAAGGAGCTCTTCAGCTTCCTCACTGGACTGCGCCAGCGCCGCAAGGTAGGCAGTCCAAAGCGCCGCCCGCTCATCCGAAGGTGTTTCCGCCCATTCCACAGCGCTAAGGCCGTGAGAAAGGGCCGCTTCATCGTCATTGAGCCAATAGGCCGCCTGGCTGGCAAGCCGAGCAGCTCGGGATCCGTACGTAGCGTCCCCGCCGATAGCTTTGAGCGTCCGCTCCGCCAGGAGGCGCGCATGGCTGAACTGGCCACGCCACATTGCCGCCTCGGATCGAGCCAGGACTGCGCTTGGGGTCGACAGGCCGTCATCACCGCATCGCTCAAGCCACTTCTCAACCGTCTCGACGCGCCCTGAGGCAATGAGTTCAGGCGCTGCGCGGCCGAGAATCTCGGCAATCGTTTGCGTCTGGTTGGCCTCGAAGGCGGCGGTAAGCGCGTCTTCCCAACGCCCTCGGTCAAGCGCGGCTTCGATCACTGCCTGCTGCAGGCGGTGCCTCTCCGCGGGCTCCTGGGCGCCGACATAGCCGTGGAAGAAGTCGCGCATCAAGGGATGCAGTCGCACGGCGTCATCCGGGACTCGCTGAACTAGACCGTCGTCCGAGAGATGCTGAAGCGCTTCCTCAGTCAATAGTGAGGGAACGAGGCTTCGAAGCATTTCGGTCGGAGTACTCGGCAGGATTGACGCCGCCATCAGGATCTGGCGGATCTCAGGAGGCTCGCGCTTGAGAACCTCCTCGGCGAAGTAGCGGAACAGGGCGTCGGATACGCGCTCCGACGGCATCTCACGTGTCGTGGACAGAGCAGCGAGGCCGATCACCGCCGGCCAGCCTTCTGCGCCCTCCACCAAGGCTTCGACGGAAGCGTCTGACTCGGTTCCAAGAACCAAGCCTGCCTCCTCCTGTGTCATCGCGAGCTCGGCCCGTGTGACCTCGGTGATCTCTCCGTACAGAACGCGCCGCGCTGAAGCCCATCGCGGGCGACGCCGACTGGTCACGACGAGACGTACAGACGAAAGCGTGAGCAGCCAATCGACAAATTCTTCGACCGCGGGCGAATCGCTGACAAGCTGGTAGTCGTCGAGGACGAGCCATGCTTCTTTTGGCCAGTCCACCAGCTTCTCGGCGAGGAGTTCTGCAAGGAGACGGGCGAGCTTTTCCGGCTGCTCGGCCACCCGTACTCGCTGGTGCAACGACGTGGCTGCGTCAGGCACGATTGCCTCGATGGCCTCGGCGACGCCCACGGAGAACGCAGCGAGGTCCTCCGATGATTCTGTCGCGCGGTACCAGGCAACCGACTCACGGTTCTCGACCCACTCGGTCACAAGGCTGGTCTTGCCGTAGCCGGCTGGCGCGACGAGGAGTATTGCCTGGGCTGCGCTTTCGTCCAGGAGCGCCGTCAGCCTCGGGCGTCGCACATGGCGGCGGAAGAGTGGGGTCGGTACTCGTTTTCCCTTCGGCTCCATGTCTCCCTCCAGGGGGATAGCCGAGGTTAACGGGAAGCGCGGTGAACTCCTATTCGCCGAACGAGGATGTCCGCGCCCGCAACATCTGTCGCGGGCGCGGTGCCGTCATCCCCCGAGGCCGGACACGCCGGAATGCGGGAGTCGCTCGCGCATACCGACATCCGACTCCAGGCTCGTGGGCTCGTGAGGGTCCTCGCCGGTCAGCTCGCGAAACGCCGCAGGTATCTGGCGACGGCGGTCAACGGAGAGCTTCATCCGCAGAACGTCGGCGTGAGCCTTCGCTGTTCGCGGCGAGATCCCGAGTCGGTCGGCGATCTCGACATTCGAGTAGCCCTGCGCGAGCAGGTGCACGACCTGGCGCTGCCGAACGGTAAATCGTGTCTCGCGATCGAGTCTCAGCATGGCCCGCATACTCGCGCGTGTAGTTAGGCCGCGCTATTGGCCATCGGGCGTATCTCTGCGTCTACACCCTTCGGTCTAAAATGGGCTCGGCGCGTGCACTTGGACATCGTCCCCCAGCCCTCCAGTGACGAACGGGACGCCATCGTCGCGGCGCTCGAAAAGGCGCGAGCCGAGGCCGACAGTCGCGACGACTGGTGGCGTGCCGGCGTGATCGAGAACCTAGAGGAGGGTGCGGGCGAGAGCCTCTCGCCAGCCGGCGAGTAGGCGCTCGGCTTCGTCTTCCGGTAGCTCCGGCTCGTACCGCTGCTCGATCCGGCCGAGGGCGGCGATCTCGGCCGGCGTCTTCCAGACCCCAACGCCGAGGCCGGCGAGCGCGGCTGCGCCGAGAGCGGTGCTCTCCCGCTCGGCGGGCACCTCGACCGGGATCCGGGCGAGGTCGGCCTGGAGCTGCATCAGGAACGCGTTCTCGCTCATGCCGCCGTCGGCTCTCAGGAGCTCGACGCCGGTTGCCATCGCGTCGAGCACGTCGGTCGTCTGGTAGGCGGCCGCCTCGAGCGCCGCGCGGACGAGGTGCGCCCGGTCCGTGCCGCGGGTCAGGCCCGTGATGAGGCCACGGGCCTCCGGCGCCCAGTGCGGCGAGCCGAGGCCCGCCAGTGCCGGCACGAAGTAGACGCCGTCGTTTCCCTCGACCGACTGCGCCAGCGCCTCGCTCTCCGCCGCGTCGTCGAGGAGGCCGAGGGAGTCGCGGAGCCACTGGATCGCCGCCCCGGTGACGAAGATCGAGCCCTCGAGCGCGTAGACGGCCTGCTCGCCGTGTAGCCGCCAGGCCGCGGTCCTCAGGAGGCCTTCGGGTGCCGACCGCTGCGTCGCCGCCGGCGTTGGCGAGGACGAAGCTGCCGGTTCCGTACGTCGCCTTGACCTGCCCGGGCTCGTGGCACCCCTGGCCGAAGAGCGCTGCCTGCTGGTCGCCGGCTATTCCCGTGACGGGGACCCGAGCGCCGAAAAGCTCGGCCTCGGCGATCGGGCCGCTCGAGTCGACGACCTCCGGCAGGATCTCGCGCGGCACACCGAAGAGCTCGAGCAGCTCGTCGTCCCACTCGAGGCTCTCGAGGCCGAGGAGCATCGTGCGGGAGGCGTTCGAGACGTCGGTGGCGTGAACCGCGCCGCCGGTCAGCTGCCAGAGGAGCCAGGAGTCGACGGTGCCGAAGGCGAGGTCGGCCGGGTTTCCGCCCGTCTCGTTGAGGAGCCACTCGAGCTTCGTCGCGGAGAAATAGGGATCCGGGACGAGGCCGGTGCGCTCCCGGATGAGGTCCCGCGGGAGCTCCTCGCAGCGCCAGGCAGTCCGCCGGTCCTGCCAGACGATCGCGCGGTGCACCGGACGACCCGTCGAGCGCTCCCAGAGCACCGTGGTCTCGCGCTGGTTCGTGATCCCGATCGCGGCGAGATCTCCGGGGCCCACGCCCGCCTCGGCAAGGGCCGCCTCGGCGGCGGTCAGCACCGAGATCCAGATCTCCTCCGGGTCGTGCTCGACCCAGGCCGGGCGGGGAAAGTGCTGCGCCACCTCCGCATAGCCGCGCCCGCGGCGGTGGAGCTCCTCGTCGAAGACGATGCACACCGTCCCGGTGGTGCCCTGGTCGATCGCAAGGACGAGTGCGTCGGGCACGGCGCGATGCTACTCCGGAGGGCGGCGCGGCCGGCTGCGAGCGAACGAGCTCGCTGCGCCGGCGCTAGTCGAGTTACCGGCCGGGCGATATGGGCGCGCCTGCGCGTGCCTCGAGTAGGTCGCGGACGCGCACCTGCTCGGTCAGCAGGCGGCGGAAGCGCTCGGGCTCGCCCGCCACGTACGAGCGGCAGAGCTCTCTTCCGGTCGAGTAGGTGTGTATGTAGGTGCGCTGGACCGGCTCGGTGATGAAGCGGATCAAGTGGGCCGCGAGCTTCGGGGTGATGAGACCCCAGCGCTCGAGATATGCCTGCACCTCGGCCTCGCTCGTTCCGTCGTCGTGCAGCATCAACGCCGCGTTGACGTCCGCCCACGCGCACGGTTCGAGGGCCCGCTCGACGGCGAGGGCGTGGGTCAGATCGAACTCGATTCCGGTGTCGTGTATGACCGCGGCGAGCGCCGCCCCGCCGTCGCCCTCGAGCAGCACGTTCGGCGCGCGCTCGGCGATCCCCTCCGAAACGAGCGACTGCGGCGTGGGCACGAGCACCAGCGTCTCCTCGAGCAGCCCTCGACCGCGTACGAGCAGGTGCTCCTTGCTGCAGCTCTCCGTGTGGTGGCCGGGATACGTCTCGTGCATGGTGAGCCGGAGCAGCTCCAAGGCTGAGATCGGAAGGTCGACGTTGACGGAGATCCGGCTGCGCAGGTCGCCGAGGTAGGCGCAGTCCGCCCACCAGGGCTTGTCGCGCACGATCTCGAGGACCACTCCTTCGCCGGCCGGCAGCTCGACCAGGTCGCGCGTCCACGTGCGCGCCTCCTCGATGACCGCCGCGATCGTGCGCTCGATCTGCTCGGCGGGCACGAGCATCGAGTTTCGCCAGCGCTCGTGACGCTCGGCCAGCGGCCCATCGCCGGGGAGCAGCTCCTCGAGCTGCTCGTGCGCGGCTGTGAAGACGGCTTCGTCGGTGTAGGTCGGCCGCACGCCGTAGCAGCCCTCCACCTCGTCGGCGTACGAGCCGGACTCGCCTGCCAGCGCGCCGGCGCAGGTGCGCACGCCCACCACCTGGTCGCGCAGCCAGCCGTCCTCGAGCTCGTCGAGCAGGGCTTCTGCAGCTGCGACGAGTGTTCGCGGTTCGACCGGCGGCTCCGCGTCGACGGCGGCCGCCAACTCCGGAGGGCCGTAGTAGGCGTCGACGATCCCTTCGGCGTGCCGGCCGAGCTGCAGCCCCAGCCGGAGGTAGCGCTCCGCAGCGGACTGGGTCACGACCGAGCCTACGGCGTGCCGGTGGGGTGTTGTGTAGCAGCCTGCTAGCGCATTTCCCTCGAACGAGGGATATAGGCGCATCGTTTGATGCCGAGAGAAGTAGCAAGACGGTGTAACGAGTTTCTTGTCCCCTTGAACTGACGTACTAAGGCGATCTCTAGCGATTTGAGGTCGCCTTTAGTATTTCCTGACATATGCCACCTGACTCTGTCGAGACTCCACCTGAGCCATGCAAGAAGTGCGGCGGCACCGGAGAAATGGACCCGCCCGAGAAGGTGCGCGTCCTGTTTGGCGAGCACAAATTCGTCTGCGACCGTTGCGCCGGGGCTAAGACCGAGCCACCGCCGCCGCCATAGTCCCAAGTGCGCTGTACCCCTCAGAGGGGTCGCCGCAGAAGCGTGGCAGACCGCTAGGCCCTGCTTCTACGAGGCCGGGGCGCGTCCGCTGCGGAGGAGGCTCGGCGCCATTCGGGCGTAGTCGAGGCCGGAGAGCCACGTGAGTGCGACTGCGAGGAGGAGGGCCCACCAGGCGATGTCGTCCGAGATGGCCCCTCCCGCCGCAAGCCCGGCCAGAGCTGCCGCCACGGCCTGTGAGGTCGTCTTCACCTTGGCGAGATCGCGCGCGCTCATGACGACGCCGCGCTCGAGCGCCGCCAGGCGAAGTCCCGAGACCAGGAACTCCCGCGCCACGATCGCCGCCACCATCCAGGCCGGGAGCACGCGGTCCACGAGCATGATCAGGGTCGCCAGGATGAGGATCTTGTCTGCGATCGGATCGAGCAGGCGGCCGAGATTCGACGTCTGCTCGCTTCGGCGCGCCCACCAGCCGTCGAGGTAGTCCGTCGCCATCGCGATGGCGAAGACCACGGTCGCGTAGTAGTCGTGGTTCGGGAAGTTCCAGGCGAACAGGACCACGACCACCGGCACCGCGACTGCGCGGCCCAGGGTTAGCTGGTCTGCGAAGCCCACTGACGGACAGAATACGGGCGATGAACGTCGAGGCTCCGCCGTTCCGGAAGGTGCTCGTCGCCAATCGGGGCGAGATCGCCATCCGTATCTTTCGAACGCTGCGCGAGCTCGGGATCGAGTCGGTGGCCGTTTACTCGGAGCCTGACCGCGGAAGCCTGCACGTCACGAAGGCCGACGAGGCCTACCTGCTCGGGGCCGGGCCGCCCGCCGAGAGCTACTTGAACGTCGGGCGCATCGTCGAGACCGCCCGCCGGGCGGGCGCCGACGCGATCCATCCCGGGTACGGCTTCCTGGCAGAGAAGGCCGAGCTCGCGCGCGCGTGCGCGGAGGCGGGCATCGCGTGGATCGGGCCGCCGCCGGAGGCGATCGAGATCATGGGCTCGAAGGTCGAGGCGCGCAGGCGCATGACAGCAGCGGGCGTCCCGGTCATTCCCGGCACCACGGAACCGGTCGAGTCGGCGGAGGAGCTCGTTCGGCTGGGGGAGGAGTACGGGTGGCCGCTCGCCGTGAAGGCGTCGGCCGGCGGCGGCGGCAAGGGGCTCAAGGTGATTCGCTCTGCGGACGAGGCCGAGCGGGCTCTCGCCACGGCGCGGCGCGAGGGCGAGGCCTACTTCTCGGACCCGACCGTGTACGTCGAGAAGTACCTCGAGGATCCCCGGCACGTCGAGGTGCAGGTGCTCGCGGACGACCACGGCAACGTCGTCCACCTCGGGGAGCGGGACTGCACGATCCAGCGGCGGCACCAGAAGCTCGTCGAGGAGACGCCCTCGCCGGCGGTGTCCGCCGAGCTGCGCGACCGGATCGGGGGCATCGCTGTGGACGCGGCCAGGGCGGTCGGCTACCGGAGCGCGGGCACGCTCGAGGGCTTGCTCGATCGCGATGGGAACTACTGGTTCCTCGAAATGAACACGCGGATCCAGGTCGAGCACACGGTCACCGAGCTCGTGACCGGAATCGATCTGATCCGGGAGCAGATCTTCGTGGCGGCCGGCCACGCGCTCTCGTTCGCGCAGGAGAACATCCGCTTCTCGGGCCACGCGATCGAGTGCCGGATCAACGCGGAGGACGTGGGGAGCGGCTTCCTCCCGGCGCCCGGCACCATCACCGCCTACCGTGAGCCCGCGGGGCCCGGTGTCCGGGTGGACTCCGGGGTGACCGTGGGGTCGGAGATCCTCGCGCTCTACGACCCGATGATCGCGAAGCTCTGTGTCTGGGATACGGATCGTGAGCGCGCGCGGCGCCGGATGCTGCGAGCGCTCGACGAATTCACGATCGAGGGCGTGCCGACGCTCGTCGGCTTCCACCGGGCGCTCCTCGCGCATCCCTGCTTCGCGGCGGGAGAAACCTGTCACGGCATCGCCGAGAGCAAGGAGCTTGCGGCGCAGGCCGCTGAGTTGACCCCGGATTCCACAGGAGCGGCCCGGGATGGTGCGCCGCGCTCCCGGCCCCAGATCGTCGACGTGGAGCTGGACGGCCGGCGCTACGGAGTCACCGTCCTTCAGCCCGAGCCGCCGCATGTCGAGCTCGCGCGGGTACGACGGGAGCGTTCACGCGCGGCCCACCACCTCGCGGGTGAGGAAGAGGTGGTCAGCCCCATGCAGGGAACGGTCCTGGCGGTCGAGGTTGCCGACGGCGACGAGGTCACCGCCGGCTCCGTGATCTGCGTCGTCGAGGCGATGAAGATGGAGAACGAGATCACGGCTCACCGGGACGGCAGGGTCAGAGGCCTCTCGGTCGAGCCCGGCGAGGCGGTCAGCACCGGCCAGGTGGTCTGCGTGGTGGCGCAGGAGGGCGACTGACCGGCCGATACGCTGGCTGCGTGACGACCGACCTGGAGGCGCGTGGACGAGCGTAGGCCGCTCTGCGCCGAGGTGTCCCGCGAGAGCGCCGAGCCTCTGGCGGCGACGGCGAGCCGCATCGAGAACTGGATCCTCCTCGAGTACCGCGGGCTCTGGAGCAGGGACATCGTCGCCGGGTCGGGTCTGTCGGACCAGGTGAAGGCCTACCTGCGCGAGCAGCTCGCCGTGCTGCCGCGCTCGAGGCTCCTGTTCATCCGGCGCCCGGAGCGCCGTCAGCACCCCGAGTACGCGTTTTACGTCGCCCGGACCGCCGAGCGCGGCAGCATCATGCTCGGAGCCGAGCTCGGCGGTTACAGCGACCTGCTCGATCTGGACCTCGCCGGCGCGCTCGACACCGGCTCCGCAGGGTGGGCGCACCCGGTCGAGGGACCGTTTCTCGTCGTCTGCACGCACGGGAAGAGGGACCGCTGCTGTGCCAAGTTCGGGCGCCCGCTCTACGACGCAGTCCGCGAGCAGGCCGAGGAGGACACGGTCTGGCAGGCCTCACACGTCGGCGGCGACCGGTTTGCCGGGAACCTGGTCTCGCTGCCCCGAGGGCCTCTATTTCGGCCGAGTGGAGCGCTCCGGGGTCTGGGCGCTTCTCGACGAGGTGCTCGCAGGCCGCATCCCCCTCGAGCACTACCGGGGGCGTTCCTGCTACTCGTTCGCCGAGCAGGCGGCCGAGCGGGCGGTGAGGGAGGCGACAGGTGCGACCGCGCCTGACGACCTGGCGCTCGTCTCCTCGGAGGCAGAGGCGGACGGCTGGCTCGTGCGCTTCGAGGTGTCGGGCGAGGTGCACGAAGTCGTTGTCGCCGCCGAGCTCGGCGAGCCCACCTACCTGACCTGCGACGCGGTTAGCCCGTCCCGTCCGCGCCGGTTTGTCCCCCTGGCGCATCGGGTGGTGTCGCGTTGACGAGCAGGAAGCCCTCGCGCACCAAGCGGCGCACGAGCACCAGTCGCCCCGCCTCGTCGAGCTCGCCGGGCAGGTCGGCCGCACTGAAGATGCCGTCGGCCGTCGCAACGAAGGCAATCGCCTCCTCGGCCTGAGCCGGGAAGGAGACCCGCTTTCCCTCGAAGACCAGAGAGGCTCCATCCCCGGAGTGCTCCAGGTCGGCGATCACCGTCGGGCGCCGCCTGAGCTCGGTGTCGGCCGTCAGGTCGTCGAGGGCGCGGAGCTGGCCGAGCTGTCCTCCGAGGATCGGCCGGCGGCTCCGGACGAGCCGCGACCGCATCCTGCGGGCCACGCTCTCGGCGGCGAGTCGCTCGCGGACCCGCTCCAGGAGATCGACCGACTGCTCGCCCTCGACCGGGACGCTCCGGCGGAAATCGATGTCGTCCGCACACGAGTCGACGGCGGCGCGCACGGCGTCGATCCAGCTGTAGACGTTCACCCCGACCGTGATGTGGAGCGAGTCCGCGTCGGAGGTCAGCGCCTCGTGCATCCAGCCGCGAGGCAGGTACAGAACGTCGCCGGCCGCCAGGGTCAGGTCGTGGACAGGGTCGCCCGGGGCTCCAAGCTCGGCCTTGTAGCGCTGGTTGCGGAGCGGGAGCTCGAGCACGGGGTCGTAGACGAGCCAGCGCTTGTGGCCCGCGACCTGGAGCACGAAGACGTCGTGTGTGTCGTGGTGGACGGGCAGGCCCTGTGAGCCGCGCGGCGTGTAGTAGGCGTTCGCCTGAACCGGGTGGCCGAGGGCCGCCTCGAGGCCGCGGCAGAACTCGGCGAGCGGCCTCCAGTTGTAGTGAAGGCCCTGGAGGACGATCGTCGCCCCGGCCTCGAACTCCGCGAGGACGCGATGGACGTCCGCCGATCGCGAGAACGGCTGGGGGCTCCAGGGGATGTCGGTCGTGTAGTCGCCGAGCGCGATCTGCTCTCCGGCCTTGACGAGGCGGAACGCCGGGTACCTGAGGCCCGTATCGCAGACGAGGCGCTCGACGTTTTGCTCAGAGAGGAGGTCGTCGAAGCGGCCCTCCTCGCTTCGGGACACGGCGAGCGGTTGTCGCTCCCAGAACTCGGCGAGAAACTCGTCCGCGCTCTTGGGAGCGACGATCCGCTCGAGCTCGGTTTGCTCAGCCGGCGGAGTCAGCCGGGCCGGTGTCCGGGTCGATCGCGTCCGAGTCGTCAGTGGAGTCACTGGAGTCGGTCGAATCGGTGTCACCCGTGTCGGTGTCGTCGGAGTCGGCGTCCTGGTCGTCCCCGTCCGCATCGGCAGCAGCGGCGCCACCCTGCGCGAATGTGCCGGTCTGAATCTCGTCGTCGTTCAAGCTCGTCATCCTGGCCTCCTTCGTCGGCGTAGCGTCGCCAGCCTACAGCGTCTCTTTCTCTGCCCAGAAACGCCCGGTCGCGAACGCCTGGGCGAGGTCGAGCAGCGAGCATCTAGGCTCCCGGCCGTGGATCTGTACGAGTACCAGGGCAAGGAGCTCTTCGGCCGCTTTGGGATCCCGGTGAGCGAGGGGCGGCTTGCGAGGTCCCCCGAGCAGGCCCGCGCCGCAGCTGAGGAGCTGGGCGGGCAGGTGGTCGTCAAGGCCCAGGTGCTCACCGGTGGGAGGGGAAAGGCCGGCGGGATCAAGCTTGCGCAGAAGCCTTTCGAAGCCGGTGAGGCGGCCGAGCAGATCCTTGGTCTCGACATCAGAGGGCACGTCGTCGAGAAGCTCTGGGTCGAGCGGGCGTCCGAGATCGCCAAGGAGTACTACCTCTCGGTCACGTTCGACCGGGGCGAGAAGAAGCCGCTCTTCATGCTGACCACCCAGGGCGGCGTGGACATCGAGGAGGTCGCAGAGCAAAGCCCCGATGCTCTCGCCCGCCTCCACGTCGAGCCGCTCGTCGGCTTCCAGCCCTTCCACGCCCGTCGACTCTTCTTCGCCGCGGGGATCGACGATCCGGGCGAGCAGAAGCAGGTCGCCTCGATCATCGAGAAGCTCTACCGGGTCTTCGTCGAGTGCGACGCGATGCTCTGCGAGATCAACCCGCTGATCGTGACGCCGGAGGGCGAGGTGCGCGCCCTCGACTCGAAGTTCACGGTCGACGACAACGCCCTGTACCGCCATCCGGACATCGCGGAGATGCGCGACCACGGCGCGGCGGATCCGCAGGAGCGCCTCGCGCGCGAGAAAGAGGTCACCTACGTGAAGCTCGACGGCGAGGTCGGGATCCTCGGGAACGGCGCCGGGCTCGTCATGTCCACTCTCGACGTGATCGCCCAGGCCGGCGGACGGCCGGCGAACTTCTGCGACCTGGGCGGCGGCGGCGATGCGGAGGGCGTCGTAGACGCCCTCGAGGTGATCACGAGCGACAGCCAGGTGCGGTCGATCCTCTTCAACATCTTCGGCGGCATCACGCGCTGTGACGAGGTGGCGCGGGGAATCCTCGCTGCCCTCGAGCGGCTGACCATCGAGGAGCCGATCGTCGTCCGCCTGGACGGCACGAATGCGGAGGAAGGGCGCCGTCTGCTGGTCGAGGCCGCTCCGAAGAACCTCTACGTCGAGGCCACGATGCTGGAGGCCGCGAAGCGCGCGGTGGAGCTCTCGCGGTCATGAGCTCCGTCTGGGACGACCGGGCGCAGGCCTACCGGGAGAGCGAGGCGCACCGGGAGGGGCCCGACCTCGATCTCGTGGTCGACTGGGCCGCGGGCGCGCGCACCGCCCTCGATGTCGCGACCGGCGGCGGACACGTCGCCCGGCGCCTTCGAGAGGCCGGGCTCGACGTGGTCACCACCGACCGCTCCCCCGGCATGGAGCCCGACGTCCTCTGCCCGGCCGAGGACCTGCCTTTTGCGGACGGGAGCTTCGACGTTGTCGCCTGCCGGGTCGCGGCCCATCACTTCGACGACGTCGGCGCGGCGATCCGGGAGATGGCCCGTGTGGCGGCTGACCGAGTCCTCGTCGTCGACAACCTGTTCATGAGCGACGACGCCGAGGAAGCCGATCGCGTCCGGGACGCTTCGCACGTCCGCAACTACACCGAGGCCGAATGGCGTGGCTTCTTCGAGGCGGCGGGCCTTCGGGTCGACGAGGTCAGGCACTTCGACAAGCCGATCGAGTTGGCGCCCTGGCTCGAGCGGGCCGGGTGTGCGGGCGAGGAAGCCGAGCGCGTTCGCTCGCTCCTGGCCGACCGGATCGACGGCGACTGGATCCGGCTCGACCGGATCGCGCTGCGGGGGTCTGGGACGTAGTGGCGATCATCGTCGACGGAGAGACGCGCCTCGTCGTCCAGGGGATCACCGGGCGCGAGGGCTCCTTCCACGCGACCCGGAACAAGGCCTACGGGACGAAGGTCGTCGCCGGGGTGACGCCTGGGAAGGGCGGTGAGGACGTCGAGGGGATCCCCGTCTTCGACACGGTGCAGGACGCGGTCTCGCAGACCGGCGCCAACACCGCCATGGTCTTCGTACCCGCGCGCTTCGCCGCGGACGCGATGTTCGAGGCGGTCGACGCGGGCATCGCCACGGTCATCTGCATCACCGAGGGGATCCCGGCCCACGACATGCTGCGTGTTTACAACCACGTGCGGCCGCTCGGGATCACCCTGATCGGCCCGAACTGCCCGGGAGCGCTCTCTCCCGGGAAGGCGAACGTGGGGATCATTCCCGCCGAGATCTTCAGCGAGGGGAACGTCGGGCTCGTGAGCAGATCCGGCACGCTGACGTACCAGATCGGCCACGAGCTGACACAGCTCGGTGTGGGGCAGTCGACTATCGTTGGAATCGGGGGGGACCCCGTCGTCGGGTCGTCGTTCATCGACGTCCTCGGCCGCTTCCAGGACGACCCGGAGACGGAGATCGTCGTGATGGTGGGGGAGATCGGAGGCGCCGAAGAGGAGAAGGCGGCGGCCTTCATCGAGGCAGAAATGACGAAGCCCGTCATCGCCTACATCGCCGGCTTCACGGCGCCGCCAGGGAAGACGATGGGGCACGCGGGCGCCATCATCTCCGGGTCGGCGGGAACGGCCCAGGCGAAGAAGGAGGCCCTCGAGGCCCACGGGGTCCAGGTCGGGACGAACCCGACCGAGGTGGCGCAGCTGGTCGCCGAGCGTGCCGGCTCCCTGGCCTGACCGCGCCCCTTCGACTACCTCGCTGCGTGTGCGTCTGAAGTGGTACGGGCGGGGGTCTCGGCCGCTCCCGCCCGCAGCTCTAGCGCCGGCGGATCGGCTGAGTAAACTGACCCGCATGGGTCTGGTGTCGTTCGCGCGTGGAATCCCTGGACCAGATCTCTTGCCCGTCGACGGCTTCGGAGAGGCTGCGAGGGCAGCAGTGGAGCGCGACGGCCGGACGATCCTGAACTACGGCCCGCCGGGCGGCTACGGCCCGCTCCGGGAGTGGATCGCCGATCGCCACGACGTCGAGCCTTCCCGCGTCCTCGTGACGAACGGATCGCTGCAGGGCTTCAACTTCGTGATGCGGCGGTTGCTCGGTGAGGGCGGCCGCGCGATCGTGGAGGCGCCGAGCTACGACCGGACGCTGCTGACGCTCCGCGCCCTGGGCGCGGAGGTCGAAGCGCTTCCCCTTCGGGACGACGGCCTCGATGTCGGCGCACTCTCCAACTCCCTTGCGCGCCACGGTCCGCCGCGCGTCGTCTACACGATTCCCACGTTCCAGAACCCGAGCGGCCGCACCCTGTCCTTGGAGAACCGCCGCACGCTGGCCGGGCTCGTCGGCGAGCACGAGCTGCTCGTCTACGAAGACGATCCGTACGGCGGCGTGCGCTTCGAAGGGGAGCACCTTCCGACGCTGTTCGAGCTGACGGACGGCGTCGGCATCATCTACTCGTCCTCGTTCTCGAAGACGGTCGCCCCCGGGATCCGGGTCGGCTATGCCGTACTCCCCGAGGAGCTCGTCAAGCCCGTCGAGGCGATCGCCGCCGAGACATACATCTCGCCGTCGATCTTCGTCCAGGGCGCGCTCTACGAGTTCGTCGCCTCGGGCGGATTCGACACGGCTCTCGCGCGCGTGCGTGACGGTCTGCGGGAACGCCGGGATGCGATGATCGAGGCGCTCGAGCAAGAGCTCCCCGAGGGCTCGACCTGGAACCGGCCGGAGGGTGGGTACTTCCTGTGGGTCGACTTCCCGGCCGGCGTCGACTCGGCTGCTCTCCTCGAGCAGGCGACCGAGGCGGGGGTCACCTTCGTGAAGGGGGCCGACTTCTTCCTCGGCGAGGGCGGGGAGGATTCCGCGCGTCTCGCCTTCAGCTTCGCAACGCCCGATGAGATCCGAGACGGCATCGCAAAGCTCGGCCTGCTCGTCCGCGAGCGCCTTGCCGTCGCTGCTTAGCTACTAGCCGCTAGGCCGCTGCGTAGACGCGCTGGTCGGCCTGGACGGGCCGGGCGACGAGTGTCGGCTGCCGCGGCGGATCGAGCTTTCCCGCCTGTGCGTGCCGGAAGGTCGGGCAGGGGGTGTTCCCGGCAATCGCACACAACTCAGCCCGCCTGAAGAAGCAATCGTCGCAGCTGAGTGCCCGCCTGTCTGCCATCCCGAAGGAGGGAATACTAGGGTCTGCGGGACGTACAGGAGGCGTTGCTAGAACGGAGAACACCGCAATTTGCGGGGATTTTCAGGAAGGACAACGAAACCGTTGTCTCATCAGGCTACGCTCCTGTTGCCAGCGTCGCCAACGCTTCCTTGAAGTTCGAGACGGCCACGATGCGCAGGCCGTCGGCATAGCGCCTCGCCTCGGCCGCGTTTGCGTCGGGCACCAGGAACAGGTCGGCCCCGGCCTGTCGGGCCCCGATGGTCTTCTGCTCGATGCCCCCGATCGGGTCCACCTTTCCGTCGAGTTGAATCGCACCGGTTGCTACCACCGTCTTCCCATGGTCGAGATCGCGCCCGAGCTCGTCCACGATGTCGAGCGCGAAGGCAAGGCCTGCGGAGGGGCCGCCGATGTTCCCCGCCTCGATCTTCACGGCAACGGGCAGCTCGATGTCCGCGCTCGGCGCGATCTGAACGCCGAAGACGGCTCGCTCCGGATCTTCGGGATTGGCTCTCGTGCCGACGGTGACCTCTTTCCTCGTGTTGCCCCGGTCGACCACGAGCTGCACGTCCTCTCCGGGCTCGACCTTCACGCATGGCGTTCTGGAGGTCCTCGAACGTGCGGATCTGGGAGCCGTCCGCCCGCACGATCACGTCGCCGATCTCGAGCTTTCCGTCCGCGGGAAAGCCCGGCCGGATCAACGTGACCTCGACGCCGTTCGGCTTGATCTCGACCTTCCTTCCGAGGCTTCGAAGCGCCACCGCGGCCGCGACCTGCTGGGAACGCGACATTTCGTTGAGACTGCTCTCTCGCCGTTGCTCGTCGCTGACGCCGACCGGGTTCACCTGCTCGGCGGGCACGAGGCTCGACCCTTCTTCGATCCCGGGGAAGATGCGCTCGAGGATGGATGCTTTCCGGACGAGGACGTCGACCATGTAGATGCCGCCGGCGCTGTCGTCCTTCTTCTTCTCACCCGGAACCCGGACGAGCGGATCGGCCGGGCGCGCCCGGTCGGGCAGGACGAGGTAGTGGTCAGACGGGATGACGTACAGCGCGCCCGCCACCGCGGCGACGACGGCGAGCACCACCACAGGCGAGCGCCATCCGCGGAGAAGCCTTGGCACCGAGCGATCGTAGCCGGGCGCCGCGGACCCGAGCGCCGGTCAGCCCGTGAGCACTCCCACCACCTCGCGCACTGCGCCTGCGGAGCCGGCGAGCTCCTCCTGTTCGGCTTCGCTGAGCTCGAGCAGGACGATCTCCTCGACTCCGTCGGCGCCGAGCTTCACCGGCACACCGATGTAGAGGCCGTCGATTCCATACTCGCCCTCGAGGAAGGCGGTGCACGGGAGCACGCGCTTCTGGTCGAGCACGATCGAGTCGACCATCTGCGCGACCGCGGCGCCAGGCGCATACCAGGCTGAGGTTCCGAGCAGCTTCACGATCTCGCCGCCGCCCTTGCGCGTCCGCTCCACCATCGCCTCGATGCGGTCGTCGGAGACAAGCTGTGTGAGCGGGACGCCGCCGACCGTGGTCGCCGAGACCACCGGCACCATCTGGTCGCCGTGCCCGCCCAGCACCATCGCGGTCACGTCCTTGACCGACGCACCGGTTTCCCACGCGATGAAGGTCGAGAAGCGAGCGGTGTCGAGGATCCCGGCCATGCCGAAGACCCGTTCCTTCGGCCAGCCGGTGACCTTGTGGGCGACATGGCACATCGCGTCGAGTGGGTTCGAGACGACGATCAGGATCGCGTCCGGCGATTGCGCCGCCGCTGCCTCGGCAACGGACCCGACAATCTTCTCGTTCGTGGTCACGAGATCGTCTCGGCTCATGTCGCCCGTCCGGGGGACGCCCGCAGTCACGACGACGACCTCCGAGCCCGCGGTCTCTTCGTAGCCGTTCGTTCCGAGGACACTCGGCTCGTAGCCGAGCACGGCGGCGGCCTGGTCGATGTCAAGAGCCTTGCCCTGCGGCAGGCCCTCCTTGATGTCGACGAGGACGACCTCCGCGTAGTCCCGCCGGGCGATCTCCTGCGCGACCGTGGCACCGACGTTGCCGGCCCCCACCACCGTGATCTTCCGTCTCAAACCCTGACTCCCATCTTGTCGATGACGGCGTCCGCGACCTCGCTCGTCCCGACTGCGGTCGGATCGTCGCGGCGCTCTTTCATGTCGTAGGTGACGCTTCGGCCCTCGGCGATGACCGCGGCGATCGCCGACTCGAGCCGGTCGGCGGCCTCGGTCTCCTCCAGGTGGCGCAGCATCATGACGCCCGAAAGCATCATCGCCATCGGGTTGACCCTGTTCTGACCCTTGTACTTCGGTGCCGACCCGTGCGTGGGCTCGAAGACCGCCGCGTGCGTGCCGAAGTTTCCACCCGGCGCGAGTCCGAGGCCTCCGATCAGGCCCGCGGCGAGATCGGAGACGATGTCGCCGTAGAGGTTCGGGAGGACGAGAACGTCGTACTCCTCGGGGCGCTGCACGAGTTGCATCGAGAGGTTGTCGACGATCCGGTCCTCGAACTCGATGTCGCCGTTCTCGCTTGCCACCTCGCGGGCGACCTGCAAGTAGAGGCCGTCGGTGAACTTCATGATGTTGGCCTTGTGGACGGCAGTCACCTTGCCCCGGCCGTTTCGCCGCGCGTAGTCGAACGCGAACTCGACGATGCGGCGCGCTCCCGACACCGAGATCGGCTTGATCGAGATGCCTGAGTCGGGCTTGACCGAGCCTCCGCGCTCCGCGATCCACGCGATCAGCTCGCGGGTCTCGTCGGCGCCCTGCTCGAACTCGATGCCGGCGTAGAGATCCTCGGTGTTCTCGCGCACGATGATGAGGTCGACGGCGTCGTATCGAGAGCGGACGCCCGGATAGCTCTTACAGGGGCGAACCTGGCCGTAGAGATCGAGGGCCTTGCGGAGCGCGACGTTGACGGAGCGGAACCCCACTCCGACGGGAGTCGTGATCGGTCCCTTGATGGCGACGCCGTTCCCCCGAATCGAGTCGAGGACATGGTCGGGAAGCGGGTTGCCGCCGTTTTCGTCCATGACGTCGGCGCCGGCGTGCTGCACGTCCCAATCGATCGCGGCACCGCTCGCGTCGATCACGCGTCGCGTTGCCTCTGCGATCTCCGGTCCCGTGCCGTCCCCCGGAATCAGGGTCACTCGGTGAGGCATCGGGGCCTGATTGTATGCGGGCCGTCCGGGTACAACGCTCAGGTACCGTGCCCGCTGAGATGAGAGGGAGCAGATGAGCGAGTTCAAACCCGGCCTCGAGGGCGTGGTCGCCATCCAGACCGAGATCGCCGAGCCGGATAAGGAGGGCGGTGCGCTTCGCTACCGCGGAGTCGACATCGAGGAGCTCGTCGGCCATGTGCCCTACGAGAAGGTCTGGGGCCTGCTCGTCGACGAGAGCTTCGAGCCGGGCATGCCGGATCCGGAGCCGTACGAGCCGAAGGGACTGAGCGGCAACGCTCCCTCCGACCTCCAGGCCGAGACGGCGCATCTCTCCAGCGAGTGGGGGCTCGGCAAGATCGTCGACATCGACGAGTCCCAAGCGCGGGACGACCTGGCCCGCCTTTCGGCGCAGATGATGTCGATCGTGGCGAAGTCGGCTGCGGTGGCCGAAGGTCGTGAGCCCGCCCCCGACGACGTCGTCGCCGCCGGCGACTCCGCGGCGGAGAAGTTTCTCCTGCGCTGGCGGGGTGAGGCAGACCCGGACCACGTGAAAGCCATCGACACCTACTGGATCTGCACCGCCGAGCACGGGCTGAACGCCTCCACGTTCACTGCGCGGATCACCGCGTCGACCGGGGCTGACTGCGGTGCCGCGATGTCCGCGGCCGTCGGGGCGCTCAGCGGGCCGCTTCACGGCGGCGCGCCGGCTCGCGTGCTGCCGATGCTCGACGAGGTGGCGCGGACGGGGGACCCGGAGGCCTATGTCAAGAGGATCCTCGACAGCCACGGGAAGATCATGGGCTTCGGCCATCGCATCTACCGGGCGGAGGACCCGCGCTCTCGCATTTTGAAGCGGACGGCACAGGAGCTCGGGTCGCCCCGGTTCGAGGTCGCCGAGGCACTCGAAGAGGCTGCACTCGCCGAGCTGCGCCAACGAAAGCCCGATTACGTAATCGCCACGAACGTCGAGTTCTATTCGGCCGTCGTCCTCGACCTGGCCGAGGTTCCACCCGACCTGACGCCGGCCATGTTCGCCTGCTCCCGGGTCGCCGGCTGGGCCGCTCACATCCTCGAGGAGAAGCGCACCGGAAGGTTGATCCGGCCCTCGGCGCAGTACGTCGGACCCGGGCAGCGCTCGATCGCTTCGGTCGGCTAATTGTCTGCGGTCCTCGCAGCGGCCGTCCAGCGCGCCGCGAGCATTAGTGACGAGCGCACACTCGCAGACCTCCGCCGAGACGTCGACGACGAGATCGACGAGGCGGTCCACAGCCTGGACTTCCGCGAGCGCGCGATCGCCTTTCGCGCCATCGGCCAGCTTCGCTTCGCGCAGAAGACCGAGATGCTCCGTCGCGGCCTCGACGATGACAGTCCCGCGTGCCGGGGCTCAGCCCTGCTCTCCCTGGAGCTTCTATCCCGGACTCATCCAGGGCCGGTCAACGGCGTTCGCCCCCGGCTGCATACGCTCGCAAACGGCGATCCGAACGGAGCGGTTCGCCGTCTAGCTGTGCTCTGTCTGAAGAACGGGTCGGCGACCCAGGACACCATGACTCTCCTCTCGCACATCGCCGAAGGGGACGAGGATCAGGAGGTCGCCCGTGCCGCCGCGGCTGTGCTCCGCGCTCTGAAGCAGAAGGCCGCGGCCAAGTAGGGGCCGGGCGAGCCAGCCCGGCAGCTAGTGCGAGCAGGGACAGACCCGGCCGCGTTCCACGAACCTGCGGCACGAGGGGCAGCGCATGTCTGTCTGGCGCCGCTCGAGGGCGTGCAAACGCATTCCCAGCCACAGCATCGCGACCCCGACGCCGCCGACGATCGTCAGCTGGCCGAGGATCTGGGGGTCGAGGGTTTCCATGTGCGCCTCCTTCAGGGACGCGTCCGCCGTGCGTGCGGATGTGTACTGAAGTAGGTGTCTCGTCGGCGGCGTTCCGAAACGTGCGTGTAGATCTCGGTGGTGCCGAGGTCGGCGTGCCCCAGCATCTCCTGGACGCTGCGCAGGTCGGCGCCGCCCTCGAGCAGGTGGGTGGCGAAGGAGTGGCGGAGCAGGTGCGGGTGCACGCGTCCGGGCTCCAACCCCGCCTTCGACGCGACCCGGCGAAGGATGAAGAACGCTCCTGCCCGGGTCAGCGCCCCGCCCTGCGCGTTCAGGAAGAGCTCCGGTCTGTGGCGGCGGTCGAGGTGCGGTCTGCCGTGGGCCAGGTACCGCCGAAGCGCAGCGACCGCGTGCCCCCCGATCGGGACGATCCGCTCCTTGTCGCCCTTCCCCACACAGCGGACGAGCCGGTTCTCGAGGTCGACGCCGCCCCGCTCGAGCCCGACGGCCTCGCCGACTCGCAGACCAGCGCCGTACAGGAGCTCGACTAGTGCGTGATCCCGCCGCGCGCGCGGAGTCGTCCCGTCGGCGGCCGTGATCAGGCGCTCCACCTCTCCCGGCGAGAGCGTGCGAGGCAGCTTCCGGCGGCGGCGTGGGAGGTCGACGTCAGCAGCCGGGTTGTCCGCCCGGACGCCGAGAAGCGCCAGGTGGCGGTAGAAGGACCGCGCGGCGGCCGCGCGCCGAGCAATCGACGAGGCAGCTTGCCCACGCCCTCGCAGATCGGCCAGCCAACCCTCGATCTCCTCCTGGCCGGCGCGCACCGGTGACTTGCCGAGGAACGTGGTCAGATCGGCGAGGTCGCGCCGGTAGGCGTCCACGGTGCGCGGAGCCCGCCGGGCCGTGAGCAGGGCCAGGAAGCTCTCTACCTGGGGGTCGAGATCAGGCACGGGGGTGGGCGTGGTCGTACACGGCGCGGAGGCGGCGCGCGTCGACATGGCTGTAGATCTGCGTCGTGGAGAGCGAGGCGTGCCCGAGGAGCTCCTGGATCGTACGAAGGTCTGCGCCGCCTTCGAGCAGATGCGTGGCGAAAGCGTGTCGAAGCTGATGTGGGTTCGGAAGGACGCGACGCAGGGTCGAGGTGTCCAACGGCCGCCCCCGCGCCGAGAGAAAGAGCCGGTTCTCGGCGCCACGTGCGAGCGAAGGACGGGCGTGCTCCAGGTACCTCCCGAGCCGGAAGGCGGCCTCTTCTCCGAGAGGCACGGCTCGTTCCTTCTCGCCCTTCCCTCGTACGAGAACCAGCTCCTGCTCGAAATCCACGTCGGCGAGGTTCAGGTCGGCCACTTCCTGCGCGCGGAGACCGGCCGAGTAGACGAGCTCGAAGAGCGCCCGGTTTCGAAGGGCGAGGGGCCCGTCGCCTTCGAGATCCTCCAGGAGCGCCTCCGTCTCGGGACCGGTCGGCGACCGGGGGAGCCGCCGGCGCCGCTTGCCTCCGAGCGCCAGCTCCGGGACGTGCTGGGGCCCGAGGACGGCCCTCAGGAGCGCGCGTACGGCGGCGAGCTTGCGGGCGACCGTAGTGCTGGCGAGCTTGCGGGGCTCGCGGCCGGGGCGGTCGCCACCCACCTTGGCCGCGTAGCGGGCGAGTGCACGTGCATCGACCTCCTCGAGCGCGAGCCGGCTCTCGCGAAGCCATTCCGAGAACTCGTTCAGGTCGCCGCGGTAGGCGCGGCGTGTCGCGTCGGAAAGGGCCGGGCTCGACAAGAAACGCTCGATGGCCGTGCTGGTCTCCACGGCAGGCAATTCCCGGCGCGCCATAGGCTTCCTGCCGGATGCGGCTTCGCCTGGAGATTCGGGACCTCCTCCTGGCGAGCTGGGAAACCGACCGGGAGTCGGTGGAACGGGCGCTTCCGCCCCAGCTCGAGCCCGCCGACATCGAGGGTCGCTTCCTCATCACCGCGGTCTGCATGCGAGTTCGCGGCGGTCGCCTCGGGCGCTTTCCGGTCCCGCGCTTCTCGCAGCTGAACCTGCGGACCTACTGCACGTGGCACGGTGAGCCGGCGGTGTTCTTCGTCCGCGCGCACGTGACGCCGCTCGGGATGGGCGGAGCGTTCCTCGGAGCGCCGTACCGCCCCAGCCTGCTCCGCTTCCGGAAAGGCTTCGTCAGTGCCCCAGGCCTCGGCCTTTTCATGCGGTACGAGCTCCGAGGCAACGCCGAGCCCGGCTCCCTGGGGCGCCACGAGCTCGGCATCTTCGAGGCGGGAGGCCTCCGCGCAGTACGTGTCAAGAGGGATTCAGCCTCGTGGCGGCGGGCCGAGCCCGTTGGCGTGCTGCAGACCGACGTACTCCTCGCACTCGGCTTCGACGTCCGGGGTGCGCCCGAGCTCCTCTACGCGCCGGAAACATCCTTTGAGACCGACGTGCCCGCCCGCCGGCTGGAAGCTAACCGCTCCGCGGGAGCGCCGGCCGGCGAGCCCGGGCGCGTAGGATAGTTGCGGTTTGTCGGCAACAACTCCACGGTAGGAGAGGCGAAGTGGCGATCATGACTCCCAAAGGCTCGGGGCTCGAGGACCACGGCTTTTCGCCGCGCGGCCGCGTCTTCTGGAATCCGACCACCGCCCTCCTCTACACCCATTCCCTTCTGAACGGGGAGGGGAAGCTGGCCGAAGGCGGCCCGATCGTGGTCGACACGGGCCGGTTCACGGGCCGCTCGCCGAAGGACAAGTTCATCGTCAAGGAGCCCGAGTCCGAGGACAGGATCGGCTGGGGCGCCGTCAACCAGCCGATCGAAGAGGAGTCGTTCGAAGGGCTCCGCGAGAAGGTGATCGCCTACCTCGAGGAGCAGGAGACGATCTACGTCACGGACGCCTACGCCGGAGCGGATCCCGCACATCGGATCGGCGTGCGGGTCGTCACCGCTCACCCTTACCACGCACTCTTCTCCAAGACGATGTTCATCGAGCCGGACGCGGACGAGCTGGCCGGCTTCGAGCCCGATGCGCTGGTGTTACACGCGCCGGGGGTCGAGGCGAGCCCGGAAGAGGACGGAACGCGAACGGAGACGTTCGTCGTTCTCCACCCCTCGCGAAGCGAGGTGGTGATCGGGGGGACGTACTACGGCGGCGAGATCAAGAAATCGATCTTCTCGCTCATGAACGACCGGCTGCCGCTCGAAGGCGTGCTGCCCATGCACTGCTCGGCGAACGTCGACCACGAAGGCAAAGTCGCGATCTTTTTCGGGCTGTCGGGAACCGGAAAGACGACGCTGTCGGCCGACGCTGAGCGGTACTTGATCGGCGACGACGAGCACGGTTGGGGCGACCAGGGCGTCTTCAACATCGAGGACGGCTGCTACGCGAAGGTGATTCGCCTCTCGGCGGAGGCCGAGCCCGAGATCTTCCGGATGACGAGGACGTACGGAACGGTGCTCGAAAACGTCATCGTGGACGAGGAGGGCGTGCTCGACCTCGACGACGATTCGAAGACCGAGAACACGCGCGCGGCCTACAAGCTCGAGCAGATCGAGCACGCGCTCCCGGCCAGGCGGGCCGGCCACCCGAGCTCGGTGGTGTTCTTGACGGCCGACGCCTTCGGGATCCTGCCCCCGATCGCGCGCCTCTCGAGGGATCAGGCCCTTTTCTACCTCCTCTCCGGGTTCACGGCCAAGCTCGCGGGCACGGAGATCGGCGTCGACGAGCCTCAACCGACCTTCTCCGCCTGCTTCGGGGCTCCCTTCCTGCCCCAGCCCCCGTCGGTCTACGCCCGCCTGCTCGGCGAGAAGCTCGACGAGCACGGTTCGACGGTCTGGCTCGTGAACACAGGCTGGACAGGAGGCCCGTTCGGCGAAGGGGAGCGCATGCCGATCGCCGCGACCCGCGCGCTCCTTCGCGCCGCGCTCGCGGGCGAGCTCGACGAGGGCGACTACCGGACCGACGAGCTCTTCGGGTTCGAGGTTCCGCTGGAGGTGCCGGGGGTGGATTCGCGCCTGCTCGATCCGCGAGCTACGTGGCGAGACCCGGAGGCCTACGACGAGAAGGCCCGGTACCTGGCCGGGAAGTTCCGCGAGAACTTCGAGAAGTTCGAGGACGTGGACCCGGCCCTCCGGGACGCGGGCCCGAGACTCTAGAACCGGCCCTCCTCCAGCTCGCAGCGGTCGTTACGAGGCCGCTGCGCGCGTCCGATCAGATAGCGTCCGTCCCCGGTGGAGGCCAAGCACGACGTGCTGGTGGTGGGCGCCGGCTGTGCCGGCATGCGCGCCGCCATCGAAGCCCACGACGGCGGGGCGGACGTGGCGATCGTCTCCAAGATCCACCCGGTGAGAAGCCACTCGGGCGCCGCCGAAGGCGGAATCAACGCGGCGCTTGGAAACGCGTCCGACGACAATCCGGAGAAACACGCCTTCGACACAGTCAAGGGCTCCGACTACCTGGGTGACCAGGATGCGATCGAGGTGCTCTGCATGGAGGCGCCGAACGACGTCTACCAGCTCGAGCACTGGGGCGCGATCTTCTCGCGCACCGAGGACGGGCGGATCGCACAGCGGCCCTTCGGGGCCGCAGGCGAGCCGCGAACCGCCTATGCCGCCGACATCACCGGCCATGTCCTGATCCACGTCCTGTACGAGCAGGTCATGAAACGGGACCTCCAGGTCTACGAGGAGTATTTCGCCTGGCAGCTGGTCGAGGACGACGGCCGGTGCCAGGGCGTCATCTGCTGGGACATCGTCGGCGGCGGCCTGAAGACGCTCGGCGGTAAGACGATCATCCTCGCGACTGGCGGCGCGGGACGGCTGTATCAGGGGACGACGAACGCGTACTCGTGCACCGGGGACGGGATGGCGATGGCCCTGCGACTCGGGGTGCCTCTGAAGGACATGGAGATGATGCAGTTCCACCCGACCACGCTCTCGCCGACGGGCGTCCTCATCACCGAAGGGTGCCGCGGCGAGGGGGCGTATCTCCTGAACGGCGACGGCGAACGTTTCCTGAAGGAGTACGCGCCGAACGCGATGGAGCTTGCGAGCCGCGACGTGATCTCGCGGGCGGAGCAGACCGAGATCGACGAGGGGCGTGGGGTGGACGGCAACGTCCTCCTCGACCTCCGCCATCTCGGTGCGGAGAAAATCATCGACCGCCTGCCCGGTACGCGCGAGCTCTCGATGGTCTTCGCCGGGATCGACCCGATCCATGACCCGATTCCCGTTCGGCCCGGAGCGCACTACCACATGGGCGGCATCGACACGGATCTCGACGGCAAGACCTCGCTCGAGGGCCTCTACGCGGCCGGCGAGGTTGCGTGTGTGTCTGTGCACGGGGCGAACCGCCTGGGTGGGAACGCCCTCATGGAGACCATCACCTACGGCAAGCGCGCCGGGCGCGCTGCTGCCGACTGGGCGCTCTCGAACACGACCGTCACCGTGCCGGAGGGAGCCGTCTCGGATGCCGAGCGGGAGCTGGGCGGGATCCTCGACCGCACCCAGGGCGAGCGGCCGCACGCGATCCGCGACGAGATGGCGCAGACGATGCACGAGAACTTCGGCGTCTTTCGCCGTGAAGACCAGATGCAGCGCCAGGGGGAGATCGTCGGTGCGCTTCGCGAGCGCTTCGAGCAGGTGGTCGTTGACGACAAGGGAACGGTCTTCAACAACGACGTCACCCAGGCGTTGGAGCTCGGATACCTGCTCGAGCTGAGCGCCTGCATGGTCGAGGCCGGGCTCGCGCGCAAGGAGAGCCGCGGCGCCCACGCCCGTCCCCACGACTACCCGGACCGGGACGACGAGAACTACATGAAGCACACGATGATTCGCTGGGTCGACGACCGTCCTGAGCTGTCGTGGGCGCCCGTGCGCGTGACCAAATGGGAACCGATGGAGAGGACGTACTGAGAGACATGGCCACCGAAGCTACGGCGTTCAAGCCCACCGCCACGATGGAGGTGGCGCTCAAGATCTGGCGCTACGACCCCGAGTCGGGCGAGCGGGCGCTGAAGCAGTACGAGGTCGACGCGCCCGAATGGTCGTGCCTCCTCGACGTGCTCGACCTGATCAAGGACCGCGTCGACGGAACGCTCGCCTACCGCAAGAGCTGCCGGATGATGATCTGCGGCTCCTGCGGGATGCGCATGGATGGGCGCGCGATCCTCGCCTGCAAGGAGCGGATGAAGCCGATCGTCGAGAGCGGCCACGTGCCGGTCATCTCGGCGATGGGGAACATGCCGGTCCTCAAAGACCTCGTCGTCGACATGGATCCTTTCTGGTCGAAGATCAAGCGCATGAAGCCGTGGCTCGACACCGGCTACGAGGAGCCTCCCGAGCGGGAGTTCGAGCACACGCAGGAGGCGATGAACCCGATCCACAAGGAGGCGCTCTGCATCATGTGCGGGTGCTGCGTCTCCGAGTGCAACTCGATGGAGGCGGATCCGGAGTTCTTCGGCCCGGCGGCCCTTGCGAAGGGGTTCCGGTTCGTGGGCGACCCGCGCGAGCGCACGAAGGTGGAGCGCCTCGAGTCCTACAACGACGAGCACGGGATCTGGGACTGCACCCGGTGCTATTTCTGCAACGAGCGCTGCCCGAAGGGGGTCGACCCGCGTGATGCGATCGCGAAGCTCGGCGCCGAGTCGATCAAGGAGGGAATCGACCGGGACATGGGCGCGAAGCACGCGAAGTGGTTCATCCGCTCCGCCGAGACCATGGGCTGGCTCCGCGAGACCGAGCTGGTCCCAAAGACCCAGGGTGTCGTCGAAGCGATCAAGCAGACGAAGTTCGCGCTCTCGCTCCTCAAGGTCGGCAAGGTCCCGCTCCTGCCGCACGTGGCAGGCGAAGTCACCGAGGCGCGTGCGTTGCGTGAGCTGATCCAGACGCAGGGCCGGGACGGCGCCCTCGGGCATGTCCAGGGGGAGCGCGCGCTCGCGAGGATCGAGCACACGGAATCCGGCGGTGTGAGCCGTGACGCTCCCGAGGTGACTCCTGGTGAGCCTCCGTTGAGGGCGGAAGGATGAAAGTCGCCTACTACAAGGGCTGCCTCGCCTCGCTCTCGGCGAAGGAGCTCGATTCCTCAACGCAGGCGCTCGCTCCGAAACTCGGGATCGAGCTCGAGGAGCTCGACTCGGTCACCTGCTGTGGCGCCGGCGACATCCACGAGGCCGAGCCCGACTACTACCTGCATCTGAACGCGCGCATCCTTGCCTATGCAGAGGCCACCGGCGCGGAGACGCTCATGACGATTTGCAACGTCTGCACGCTCAACCTCCGCCAGGCCAACTTCATGCTTCAGAACGACGATGCGCTTCGGAAACGGGTCAGCGAGAACCTCGAACGCGTCGGGGCGCCGCCCTACTCGGGCGGGGTCGAGGTGAAGCACTTCCTGTGGCTGATCGCGCAGGGCGACGGGTACGACCGGTTGAAGGAAGTCGCGCACAAGGGCCTCAAGGGCCTGAAGGTCGCACCCTTCTACGGCTGTCAGATCCTGCGCCCCTCGAAGCTCATGGGGTTCGAGAACCCCGACAAGCCGTGGTCGCTCGAGGCGATCATCGAAGCCTGCGGCGGCGAGCCGATCGACTACCCGGCCAAGATCAAGTGCTGCGGGTTTCCGATCATTCAGGCGCGCGAGGAAACGGCCCTCGGCGAGCTGATCCAGCCGATCGAGCAGTCGCTCGAGGCCGGTGCGGATGCGATGGTGACTCCGTGCCCGCTCTGCCACCTGTCGCTCGACGCCTGGCAGCAGAAGCTCGAGGCGTCGACTGGGAAGCGCTACCAGATGCCGATCCTGCACCTCTCGCAGCTGATCGGAGTCGCGGCGGGGCTCGAGGACTCGGAGCTCAAGTTCAAGCGCCATGTCGTGCCGGTGACGCCCATCCTGGAGAAGCTCGAGGCGCCGTAGACCACCGAGAAAACACCGGCCCGGCCTCCCTGGGGAAACCGGGCCGGGCAGTACCCCTCCGGAGAGAGAGATGCCCGCTGTGGGTCGAAACTTGCGCGGCCGCCTGAGCCGGGTTGCGAGCGGGGGCGCTGCTGTCAGCGGCGTGCTGGCCGCTTGGTCGCTCTACGAGGCGCAATGGGTGGAGACGCTGGAGGTCGACGTGCTCGTTCCCGGCCTCCACGAGGACCTGCGCGGCTTCCGGATCCTCCACCTCTCGGACTTCCACCTCGGCATGCTCTCGCTGAACGGACGGGCGCTTCGCAAAGCGGTGGAGTGGGGGCGGGAGCAACACCCCGACCTCGTGGCCGTCACCGGTGACCTGGTCACCAGGCCGCGCGGAGCACCGGATCTTCATCGCGCACTCACCGCGCTCGCCGCCCCGCACGGCGTCCACGTCGTGCTCGGGAACCATGACTTCGGGAGGACTCGCGACCCCTTCAACCAGCCCGGCGATCCAGCCGCGGTCGAAGGCGCCGGAGCAGTTCTCTACTCAGGCTCTGCGAGTGCGCTCGAGGTCGGTTCGGCACGACTTCAGGTCGTTGGCGTCGATCCCGTGTCGTTTCGCCGCCGCGTTCGGCCCGGTGCACTTGTGGATCCGGAGGCCGACCTCCGAATCCTGTTGTGCCACTTTCCGGACGTCGTCCGGTGGCTCGAGCCGGGGGACTTCGACCTGACCCTCGCCGGCCACTTGCACGGAGGGCAGATCTGCATTCCGACGCCGCGGGGAAAATTGCGGCTCGAACACCTTCGGGCGCTGCACTGGGAGGGGCTCCATCAGACGGCGGCGGGACAGCTGTACGTCTCGCGCGGGCTCGGCACGAGCTTCGTGCCCTTCCGGTTCCTTGCCCGCCCGGAGGTGACTCTGTTGCGGCTCGAACGGGCACACTAGCCTTGTCATGGCCTACAGGCTCCACCCGCTGACGCAGGTCTCGCTGGCCCACGCGCCGCCTCCGTGCGTGGGGTGCGTCTTCTGGCAGTCCGGCGGCAGGCGCGCCGCTGCGAAGGGCAGATGGGCAGACCGGGTCGAGGAGGAGTGGGGGGCGTGGGGGACGCTCTACTACGGTGACGAGAGGCTCCTCGGCGCGATGCAGTTCGCTCCCTCGGTGCACTTCCCGCGGGCGCAGGAACTTCCGGCCGGGCCCCCGTCTCCGGACGCGATCCTGATCACGTGCGCCTACCTCGTGGACCTACAGACGCCGTGGGTGATGCAGAGCCTCTTCCTTTCTGCGATCGGCGAAGCGCGTGATCGCGGCGTGAAAGCGATCGAGACGTTCGGCTACCGCTATCCGGAGGGCATCGACGCCTACGAGCGCTTCGTCGTCCACCGCACGATCTTTCCGACCGACTTCCTCGCCGACTTCGGATTCCGCCCACTTCGCTGGGAAGGACCGGTCGCGCTGGCGCGCCTCGAGCTGGGAGGGCTGCAGCCGGTCCTGGAAGGCAGCCGAGCGAGCGTGATCCGGCGCGTGAAGGAGGCCTTTACGCCGGCCCCGGTCCCCCAGCGCCCTTAAGCGACTACGCCGCCAGGAGGTTCCGCGACAGGAGGTGCTCGGCGATCTGGACGGCGTTCAGGGCGGCGCCCTTGCGGAGGTTGTCGTTCACGACCCAGAGGCAGAGGCCACGCTCCACCGTCGGGTCGCGGCGTACGCGCCCTACGAGCACCTCGTCCCGCCCGGCGGCGTCGGCAGGCGTAGGAAGCTCAGCCAATGCGACGCTGGGCGCACCCGCAAGGGCCTCGGTGGCTTCCACCGGTGAGAGCTCTCTGTCGGTCTCGATCCAGACTGCCTGCGCGTGGCCGACCAGGACCGGGACTCGCACGCACGTCGCCTGGAGCGGGAGCTCGGGCAGGCCGAGGATCTTCCGCGTCTCCGCACGAAGCTTGTACTCCTCTGAAAGCTCGTCTCCGTCAAGATCCCAATCCATTGCCAGGTCGCCTGCGGCCGGCGCGGTCGCGCGGAGCTTCTCGATCCCTGCGTCACCCGCTCCCGACATGGACTGGTAGGTCGCGAGCCGGACCCGCGTGAGGCCCGCTGCCTCGTGCAGAGGCTTGAGTGCGCACGCGAGCTGGATCGCCGAGCAGTTGGGGTTGGCGACGATCCGGTCGCCGTTCAGCACCTCGTCGTTGACGCCGGCCACGACGAGGGGAATGCCGTCGGTGAGGCGGTAGGCGTCCGATTTGTCGATGCAGACCGTGCCGCCCTCGGCCGCCGGAGGAACGAGCTCAAGGCTGGTCTCCGTGCCGACGGAGAAGAAAGCGAGGTCGAGGTCTCCGGCGGCGAGCGTCTCGGCCGTGGCCTCCTCGACGAGCAGCTCACCACCTCCGAACGGGATCCGCATACCGGCCGATCGGGCCGAGGCGAACGCTCTCACGTCGCCGAGTTTGCGATCTGCGAGGAGCTCGAGTGTGACCGTGCCCACGGCGCCGGTTGCTCCGACGACTCCGATCCTCGGCGTCATGCGTGCTGCCGCTCGGCGTCCGGGGAGGAGAGCTCGAAGGCGTCGTGCAGCGCAGCAACCGTCCGCTCGACGTCCTCGTGGGGCACGTAGAAGGCGATCTTGATCGGCGAGGTGGTCAGGAACCGCGGTTCCACACCAAGCTCGTCGAGCGTCACGAACGTCTTGGCCGCGATCCCGGGATGGCTCTTCATGCCCGCCCCGACGACGCTCACCTTCCCCAGGTCGTCTGTCTCGGACCAACTGGCTCCGAGCTGCTCCAGGGCGGAAGCGATCTCCGTCCGGTCTTCGAGCGGGGCGGAGAAGACGATCTCCTCACCGGTCTGGATGATCGTGTCCACGTTCACCGACGCGTCCGCGAGGGCCTGGAAGAGGGCGGCTCGCCGCGCTCCGTCCACGCGGTAGAGCGCCTCCTCGACCGTGTGGGTTACCCCCGAGATCATCGCCTTCTCGAGCATTCGCTCGTCCTCCTCCCTGATCCACGTGCCGTCCTCGCTGGTGAAGGTCGAACGCACGTGGAGCCTGACTCCATGGTTCCGGGCGAACTCGACCGAGCGTAGCTGAAGCACCCGCGCACCAGAGGCCGCCATCTCGAGCATTTCCTCGAAGCTGACGGCGTGGAGCTTTCGGGCCCCGGGGACGACACGCGGGTCGGCAGTGAAGACGCCGTCGACGTCTGTGTAGATCTCGCACGCGTCGGCTCCGAGGGCCGCGGCGAGGGCGACGGCGGTCGTGTCGGAGCCACCCCTGCCGAGCGTCGTGATGTCGAACGTGGTCGAGACACCCTGGAACCCGGCTACGAGGACGATCCGGTCCTCGTCCAGCGCCTCGTGGATCCGCCGGGCCCGCACCTCGACGATCTTGGCCTTGCCATGAACGGTGTCGGTGACGATCCCCGCCTGCGAGCCGGTGAGTGAGACCGCGTCCAGCCCGAGGTCGGAGATCGCCATAGCGACGAGCGAGCAGGAGATCCGCTCCCCGACGGAGATGAGCATGTCGAGCTCCCGCGGCCTCGGGCGGGGCGAGACGTCGTAGGCAAGCGCGACGAGCTCGTCGGTGTGCCGGCCCATGGCCGAGACGACACCGACGACGCGCTGGCCCCGGCCGCGTGCAGCGACGAGACGCTCGGCGACCCTGCGAATTTTCGCGGGATCGGCGACTGACGTTCCGCCGAACTTCATGACCACCGTGCCGAGGCTCGCGGCAGGCAGTTCCGGCTCGACCCGAGCGACGGTCTCGAAGGCGGTATCGGTCATCCGCCGATTGTAGGCTCGGGCTCGGAGATTTCGGCCGTTAAAAGCGCTGAACCGGTCGACCCGAGGGTCTTCCGGTTCAGCTAGGCGATCTTATCCCCGCCGGGCCCGAATTCAACCTGGTCGAAAAACAAAAGTTCGCTGTTAGCGGAAAAAACCTTCGGGAACTACATCTCGCGGCGCCCGGCGAGCGCCCGCCCGAGGGTCACTTCGTCGGCGTACTCGAGGTCGCCCCCGACGGGGAGCCCACTTGCCAGGCGCGTGACGCGCGTCCGGTCGCGCAGGCGGTCGGCGAGGAAGGACGCGGTTGCTTCCCCGGTCATGTTCGGATTGGTCGCCAGGACGACCTCCTGGACGCCGTTTCGCTCCACCCGTGCAAGCAACTCGTCGATCTTCAGGTGCTCGGGGTCGACGCCGTCGAGAGGCGAGAGCGCGCCGCCGAGCACGTGGTAGACGCCCCGAAACGCTGCCGTCCGCTCCATGGAGATGAGGTCAGCGGGCTGCTCCACGACGCAGATCACCGAGCGGTCGCGCCTGCCGTCGCGGCAGATCAGGCAGAGCTCCTCTTCGGTCAGGTTTCCGCACTCGGCGCAGAAGCGGATCCGCTCCTTGACCTCGCGAATCGCGTCCGCCAGCGCGAGCGCGTCCTCCTTTGAGAGACGGAGGATGTGAAACGAGAGCCGTTGCGCCGTCCGCGTCCCGATGCCAGGCAGGCGCGAGAGCTGCGCAATCAGATTGTCGACGGCCGGGCTGAACACCAGGCCATTGTGCCCTAGGGGGTTAGAGGCCCGGAAGCCCCAGTCCCCCGAGACCACCCATGGCGCCCCCGAGTTTCGACTGCATCAGATCCTGGGCGCTTCGGAGCGCCTCGTTGACGCCGGCGACCACGAGATCCTCGAGCGACTCCGGGTCGTCCGGGTCGATCGCCTCCTTGGCGATCTTAACTTCGACGATCTCGCCGCCGCCGGTCGCCTTGACCTTGACCATTCCCCCTCCGACCGAGGCTTCCACGGTCTCCTTGGCGAGCTCCTCCTGGGCCTTGGCCATCTCCGCCTGCATCTGCTGCACCTGCTGCAGCATCTTGTTCATGTCCATCTTCATGTGAGCGCCTCCCCGACCGGCTTGTTTGCTCAGGCCAGGTTACGCCAGGTCAGGTCAGCGGTGGCGCCGTCACGGCGAATATGAGACCGCCGTCCGATCCCTAGGCGGGCTTCAGAGCGATCTCGTACTCCCGGATCGACCCGACGACCTCTTCGCCTTTGCTCCGTAGGTGGCCTCGGAGCATGAGGTAGTGGTTCGGCTTGGAGGAGACGCTTTCCCACTCCTCGGGGGTGACTTCAACCTGGCCGCGGCAGTCCTCGTTTGCGCACTCGCAGAGAAACGGCACCGGCGTCGTCGCCAGGCCGATGTTGAGCGCGGCATCGTGCAGCGACTCGTTGCCGCGCCTGAAGAGCTTCTGGTTCTCCTCTCGACGGCTGTCTCGAAGCACGTTTCCAACGTCCCCACGTCGTGGAGCGCGAAAACGCGGGGTCAGGTCCCGTCGACCTCGTGCGCGTCGAAGCGGTCCTTGAAAAGAGCGATGAACTCCTCCTCGGTCTCGGGCTCGCGCTCGTGCTCGTCTGCCTCTTCGTCCCCGCTGCCCTCTCCGACGACGAAAGCGAGGTCGAGGCGTCGGCCGGTCACCTCCCGGATCGCGTCCACCAGGAGCGTGGCGTTCTTGGGCTCTTCGGCGAGGTTCCGGTGGAAGGACGCGGCCGGGGGAAACTCGATCACGAGCCGCGCGCCGGCCAGCTCGACCGGGCGGGCCTCGTTCAGGACCGAGCCCGCCGGGATGGAGCGTTCGGCGACCGCTGGCAGGATTGCCTGCTGCCAGAGCTGCTGCAGCTGCTCCAGCTCGAGTGCCGGGCGGTCGTCCGGCTCCTCCTCGGCGGGGGTGGGGTCGGGAGAGGCGCCGAGGGCCTCGGTTTGGTCCGGAGACGGGGCCGGCGCCGGAGCCTCGGCTGTGGTGTGGTGGGACTCGCGCGTGCGGGACTCCAGCTGCTCCAGCCGGTAGGAGAGCGACTCGCGCGAGAGGTCCGCTCCGGGACGTGTGACCTTGACGAGCGCGAGCTCGAGCGGGAGGCGCGGGTCGCCTCCCTGGCGAGCGTCGTCTACCGCCAGAGCGAGGAGATCCACGAGCCGTAGCACCTCCGGTTCGCCGAGTTGGTTCGCCTGTGAGCGCAGGCGCTCACGGGTCTCGTCCGTGACCGGGATCGACTCCGGCACCTCGCCCATGTGCTGGACGAGCAGGAGGTGGCGGAGGTGCTCGAGCAGCTCGGTGACGAGGCGGGCCAGATCCTGGCCCTGGTCGGCGAGCTCCTCGACGAACGTGAGCAGGCCGCCGGTGTCGCGGTCGACGATCAGGTCGCAGATTCGGAAGAGGGCCTCCTCCTCGACGGCGCCGAGGAGTTGCAGGACCCCTTGCACCGTGATCTGGCCGTCCGTCGCGGCGGCAAGCTGATCGAGAGTCGACACTGCGTCGCGGAAGCTTCCGCGGGCGCTCCTGGCGACGAGGGCGAGGGCTGCGTCCGGGACGTCGATTTGCTCGCCGTCCGCGACGGTCCGCAAGAGCTTCGTCAGCTCGGGTAGTCGCGGGCGCGAGAACATGAACGTCTGGCAGCGCGAGCGGACGGTCGGGAGCATCTTTCCGAGCTCGGTCGTGCAGAACACGAACACGAGGTGGGGCGGGGGCTCCTCGATCAGCTTCAGCAGTGCATTGAATGCAGCGTCGGTGAGCTGGTGCGCCTCGTCGAGGATGTAGACCTTGTAGCGCCCCTCGACCGGCTGCAGGACGACGCGGTCCCGGATCTCGCGGATGTCGTCGATCCCCCGCTGGCTCGCCGCGTCCATCTCGATCACGTCGAGCGAGGTGCCGGAGGCGATCGTGCGGCACGAGTTACACGTGCCGTCGGGCTCGACCGTGGGGCCATGCTCGCAGTTCAGGGCCTTCGCCAGAATGCGTGCGAGGGACGTCTTGCCGGTTCCGCGCGGCCCCGCGAAGAGATATGCCTGCCGGATCTGATCGCGTCCGATCGCGTTACGGAGCGTGCGGACGACCGCCTCCTGTCCGACGACCTCGTCGAAGGTCTGAGGCCGGTACTTTCGGTAGAGCGCGGTCACGCAGCCATGCTAAACGGAGGAGGGGGTGAGGGGAACCTCACGGCCCCCAAGCCCTCGAGGGAACCATCGGCTCCCTCGAGTTGAGGTCCCGGTCGCGCACCTTCCGTCGTAGTCGGCTCGGGGGCGGTGCGTACGACGCTCGCTCGTGCCAGGCTGCTCCGCGGCACCTGAGAGAAGCTGCTTAGCGCTGCTTCCTCCCGGATCTGACGCGGTTCGCAGGCTCTCAGTGCGCGGGACCTGACAGTCAACACTTACGTCGGAAAGCCCTACCTCCGAACGTTCCTCCTCGGGAAGGATTTCGGCCCCGCTAGAGCGGATTGCGGGTTCAGGGAACCGCTAGCTCCCCGCTTAGCGCGACCGGGAGGGAGATGGTAGCAGTCTCCGTTGGGGTCGAATGCGTCTCTCGCAAGCAGCCATTGGAGCCCGTAAACGGCATCCGCAAGCACACAGTTGACATGCCTCACGTGCGCGCTTACCGTCGGCTTGGCCTGAAGATGTCCCTACGGATTTTCCACCGGCGCAAGGCTGTTCTCGTCCTCGCATTGTGCTGCACTTTCAGCGCGACGCTGGCAGCTCTCGCCCTCGCCGCTCCCGGAGGTCGTGACCCAGCCTTCAGTGGCGACGGCAAGGCAACCACGAACTTTGCGAGCCGGAATGACTTCGCCAACGCTGTGGCCATCCAGGCTGACGGGAAGATCGTGGTCGCGGGGCGAGCCGGGGGTGCCGGCGGCAAGTTCGGCCTGGCCCGATACAACCCGAACGGGACGCTCGATACCAGCTTCGGCGGCGACGGCAAGGTGACCACGAACTTCAGCACGATCGCGGATGACTTCGCCAACGGCGTAGCCATCCAGGCCGACGGGAAGATCGTGGCCGCCGGCCACTCGAGCGATAGGTTCGCTCTGGCCCGTTACAACTCCGACGGGAAGCTCGATGTGACATTCAGCGGCGACGGCAAGATGACCACGAACTTTTCTTCGGCGTTCGACGACGCATTCGGGGTAGCCGTTCAGGCCGACGGGAAGATCGTGGCTGCGGGCCACGCGGGTTTCGACAGGTTTGCCCTGGCCCGCTACAACGCCAACGGCACCCTGGACACCACCTTCAGCGGCAATGGCAAGGTCACCACCAACTTCTCGCGAGCGTCCGATCTCGCGACCGGGGTCGCCATCGCAGCGAACGGGAAGATCGTCGCCGCTGGAACAGCGGGGAGCACCGAATTTTCAGGCAAGTTCGCCCTGGCCCGCTACAACCCCGACGGCACCCTGGACACCACCTTCAGCGGCAACGGCAAGGCAACGACCGACTTCACCCCGGGGGAGCAGGACATCGCATTCGGAGTGGCTATCCAGACCAATGGGAGGATCGTGGCCGCCGGCGGGGGCGATGTTGGCGGCGTCAGCTTTGCGCTGGCCCGCTTCATGCGCAACGGCACCCTGGACAACACCTTCAGCGGCGACGGCAAGCTGACCACCAACTTCACCTCCGGTCTCGACGCCGCTCACGGAGTGGCCATCCAGGCAGACGGCAAGATCGTCGCCGCCGGGCACGCGAACCTCCACCGGTTCGCGCTCGCCCGCTACAACCGCAACGGCAGTCTCGACACCACGTTCAGTGGCAATGGCAAGGTGGTGACGAACTTCACCACGAAGGACGGTTTCGGGGACGACTTCGCTAACGGAGTGGCCATCCAGGCCGACGGGAAGATCGTGGCTGCGGGAAGAGCCGGTGGCAGCGGCGGGAGGTTCGCTCTGGCCCGGTACCTGGGGTAGACATTCCCACGGCGTACTGCTGTGGGTGGCGGGTCCGTCTCGACCATCGCGGCCACCAGCTTGCTGCGCGTATGGCCTCGCCTCTACGACGCTTGCCACGCCACGGCTTCCGTCGCTACTCTGGCCGCTCGCCCGCATGAAATGGCGGGTTCGGGGCGCATAGCTCAGCGGGAGAGCGCCCGCTTCACACGCGGGAGGTCCCTGGTTCGATCCCAGGTGCG
>CAVROA010000005.1:0-66525 GCA_963722715.1 uncultured Actinomycetes bacterium
GGGAAAGACGTGCGGTATTTCAGAGGGTCTGTTCACCGCGCTCGCCGTCGTGGCGACCGGGCGTTTCGGTCTAACCGATGCCGAGGCACGCTCTCCCAGGCCCGGAGAGACCTTTGAGGCGCACCCTCGCCCTTGCACTCGCCGCGACTGGTCTCGTCGTTGCGGCCTGGACGCCGGCTGCCACTGAAGCCGGTGGGCCCACGAACACGCAGGGCGACCAGTCCACCCTCGAGCGACTCGAGCGCGTTGCGCGCGTCTCGTTCCACGACGAGACCGGCAAGGTGCGGTTCGTAGGGACCGTCCCGGGCAGGCCGATCAGCCGGCCGCTCGGCCTCAGCTCCTCGGCGACGGCTGCGCAGGTTGCACGCGCGTTCTTCGTCAGCTACGGCGCCGTTTTCGGGATCCGCGATCAAGCGCGCGAGCTGCGCGTGACCGCCACTCAGGCGGGAACGGCAGGCCGCTCAGCGGTCCGCTTCCAGCAGCTCCTCGATGACGTGCCGGTCGTCGGCGGGGAGTTCGTCGTGAACCTGGATGCCGCGCGCAACGTGCTCTCGGTGAGCGGCGAGGCGCTGCCTGCCGCCGCCGTGGCGGCGACTCCGCGGATCGGATCCGCAGCCGCTCGCGAGGCCGCTGTCGCGGCGGTCGCGAAGGCTCGCCGGGTAGCGCCGATCCGTCTCGAGGCCACCCAGCCGACTCTGTGGATCTACGACGCGGGAATCCTCGGCGGGCCCGGGCCCGAACGTCCGACCCTGGTCTGGCGACTCGACGTCAGGAGCACGGAGGGGCTGCCGATCGACGAGCTGGTCCTCGTCGATGCCCAGCTCGGCTCGGTGGCGCTCCGCATCGATCAGATCGAACATGCGAAGAACCGCCAGGTCTGCGACGGCGCCAATACTGCCGCGCAGTATCCGTGCACCGCGCCGGTTCGCAGCGAGGGCGGCGCTCCGCACCTCGTCCAGGACGTGAACGACGCCTACGACTTCGCCGGCGACACCTACGACCTCTTCCTCGGGCTCGGTCGCGACAGCCTCGACGGCGCCGGCATGACGCTGAAGTCAACCGTGCGCCACTGCCCGACGCCCGCAGAGTGTCCCTATGGGAATGCCTTCTGGGACGGGGAGCAGATGGTCTACGGCCAGGGATTTGCGGCAGCAGACGACGTGGTCGGCCACGAGCTGACGCACGGCGTCACGGACCACAGCGCCCGCCTCTTCTACTACTACCAGTCGGGGGCGATCAACGAATCGCTCTCGGACGTCTTCGGCGAGTTCGTCGACCTGACGAACGGCGCGGGCACCGACACCGCCGCGACGCGCTGGCAGCTCGGCGAGGACATTCCCCTGTTCGGGGCGATTCGCGACATGGAGAACCCCACGCTTTTCAACGACCCGGACAGGATGACCAGCCCGCATTACACGGCCGACCCGACCGAGGAGGATGCCGGCGGCGTCCACCGGAACAGCGGTGTCAACAACAAGGCCGCGTTCCTGATGACCGACGGCGGGACGTTCAACGGCCGCACGGTCACGGGGCTCGGCATCCCCAAGGTCTCTCGCATCTACTACGCGGCCCTGACCACCATGCTCACATCGGCGAGCGACTACGCGGATCTCGCCAGCGCGCTCCAGCAGGCCTGCAACAACCTTGTCGGCTCGTCGGGGATCACAACGGGGGACTGCGTGGAGGTCACCGACGCAGTGGCCGCCGTCGAGATGAGCACCGATCCCCCGGCGGCACTAGCCCCCGAGGCGCCGGTCTGCGGGAGCGGCCCGGTGCCGGTCGACCTGTTCTTCGACAACCTCGAGAACACCGGCAGCGGGAACTGGACTGCTCAGTCGGACTGGTACTACCCGCAGAGCGGGAATCCCTACAACTTCGATGCCACGTACGCGACCAGCGGCTCACAGAACCTGTGGGGTTACGACCGGCCGACTACCGGCGACTACTCGATCTCGATGAACAGCAGCGTGGCGATCCCCGCCGGGCTCACCACCTACCTGCGCTTCAACCACGCGTACGGGTTCGAAGACGGCGCGGGCCATGCCTACGACGGCGGCGTGCTGGAGTACAGCACCAACAACGGCGCGAGCTGGAACGACCTTGGCCCGCTCCTGACCGACGGCGGCTACAACGGCACGATCACGACGAGCTCCGACAATCCGCTGGAAGGGCGCAACGCCTTCGTGCGGGAGAGCAACGGCTACAAGTCCAGCCGTGCGAACCTCAGCTCGCTGGCCGGTCAGAGCGTCCGCATCCGCTTCCGGATCGGGACCGACTTTATCGCCGACGACTACGGGTGGTTCATCGACGACATCCGGATCTACACCTGCGGCCCGACGCTCGCGCCGACCGCCGCTACCCAGGCAGCCAGCAACGTGACGACCAGCGGTGCCACGCTGAACGGCATGGTCGACCCGAACGGCACGGCAACGAGCTACCAGTTCGAGTTCGGGACGACGGCGGCCTACGGATCATTCGCCCCCGCCGGCCCGGCGAGCGTCGGCGCCGGCAGCGACCCGATTGCGGTGACGCAGACCATCGGAGGGCTGGCAGCAGCGACCACCTACCACTATCGCGTCGTGGCGGTCCGTGGGGCAACGCGGGTCAACGGCGCCGACCAGACGTTCACAACTGTTAGTCCGCCACCGCCACCGGTGCTCTCCCGCCGGGTTGCACGATCGCCGGCACAGCCGGAAACGACGTGCTCGTCGGGACGGTCGGCGCAGATGTCATCTGCGGCCTGGGCGGAAGCGACACGATCAGGGGCCTCGGCGGAAACGACACCCTGAAGGGCGCCGGCGGAAACGACAGGCTGATCGGCGGAGCCGGGGCCGACACCCTCGTCGGCGGAGCCGGTGCTGACACCCTCATCGGCGGAGCTCGGGCTGACACCCTCCTTGGTGGATCCGGGAACGACGCCCTGGCTGGAAGTAACGGCAGAGACATCCTTAAGGGCCAAGGTGGCGCCGACCTTCTCCTCGCCAGGGACGGCGTCAGAGACACCGTCAACGGCGGTCTGGGCAGGGACCGGGCCAGGCTCGACCGCGGCCTTGACAGGCGGCTCTCGGTCGAAAGGCTGCTCTAGAGAATCTCGACGGTCGCGGGCGTCAGCTCGTTGATCGAGGCGAGCACGGCGTCCGCCGAGGACAGGGCGTCTGAGGCCGGCGGATAGAGCCGGTTCGGGATCGCGATCACCCTCAGCCCGGCGGCCTTCGCGCTCAGGATGCCGTTGTACGAGTCCTCGACCGCTGCGCAAGCCGCCGGTTCGACTCCGAGACGCCTCGCCGCCTCCAGGTAGACGTCGGGAGCGGGCTTGCCGCGGGGGACCTCTTCCGACGAGACGGTCACCGAGAAGAACCGAGCCAGTCCGGAGAGCTCGAGAACCAGGTCGATGATAGGACGGTTCGACGACGATGCGACTGCCAGCGGCCAGCGGCCGGCCAGGCGTTGGACGGCTTCGGCGGCGCCGTCGATCAACGGCAGGTCCTCACGGTAGATCCGCTCGAGGCGGCGGACGACCTCGGCCGAGATCTCCTCCGGCGGGTCCGGCACGCCGATCACCTCGTGCATGTACTGGGACCACTCGGGGGAGCTCATGCCCATCATGTCCCGCTGGGCGCCTTCGTGCCATCGCCCGCCGCGCTCCCGCGCAAGCTCCTCGCGGGCCGAGTCCCAGACGTGCTCGGAGTCGACGAGTACGCCGTCCAGGTCGAAGACCACCGCCTGGATCACGGCAAAACTCGGTAGCCACCGTCGACGTAGACGAGGGCGGACGCGCTCCGGCCCCGCTCCGACGAGACGACGTCACCCACGAAGAGGGTGTGGTCCCCGGCGGGCCAGCGGTCGGCGACCCGGCACTCGACCCAGCCGAGCGATCCTTCCAGGAGCGGGGCGCCCGTTGTGCCCGGCCGCCACTCGATGCCTTCCCACATCGCAATCGGCGGCACGCCGCGGGCGAAATGCTGTGCGATCGCCTCCTGGTCGCCGGAGAGGAGCGAGAGCGCGAAGGCGCCGGACTCGGCTAACAGCTCGTGCATCGCGGCGGCGCGGCTGACGGCGACGCCGGCGAGCGGAGGCTCGGTCGAAAGCCAGAGCGCCGACCCGACCGTCAGGCCGAGCCGCTTGCCTTCCAGGTCGATGGTCAGCACGGCGACGCCGGTCGGGAAGCCGCGCATGACGGCGCGGAACGCGGCCGGATCGTCGGTCAGGAGCGGCGGCGGATGTCGAGCGCCGACGCGAGCGACTCCTCGCCGATACGCGCGCCGCCGTCCTCCATCATGTCCCGGAGGTCGAGGGCGATCTCGCGGAGCTCTGCGAGCGTTCGATCGCGCCGCTCCTCGAGGGCACGCGTCTCCTCGCGCAGCCCCTGCGTCCGCTCGCGATCTTGCTCTTCCAGCTCCCGCGCCCTCTCCTCGGCCGATCGCCGTACCGACTCGGCTTCCAGCTCCGCGGCCCCGAGGAGCTCGCGGGCTTCCTGCTCCGCCCCGCGCCGGTGCTGGTCGGCGTACGAGTCGACGGCGATTCTCGTGTCGCGGGCGTACTCGAGAGCCTCTTCGCGCAGTCGCTCGGTCTCGGCCGACAACTCGCGAACCCGTGCTGCCGCATCACCTTCAGCTCGGCCGCGAATGTCGAGTGCCTCTGCCCGCGCCTGCGTGAGGAGCTGATCAGCAGCTTCCTCGGCCGCTTGGAGGATCTCGCTGACCCGGTCGCCGACGGCTGCGACGGAGCTCGGCTCGTTCGGAACGAGTTCGCTCACAGCCGCACGAGAGTACTCGATCTCCTGCGACAAGGCAGAATTCAAATCCGTGCCCTACATACGCCTGATCGGGGAGGACGAGGCGACCGGCGAGCTCGCGGACGAGTACGCCGCCGCCCGGGGACGGGCAGGCAAGGTCTTCAACATCATCAAGGCGATCAGCCTGCGCCCCAGGGCCCTTCGCGCGATGCTGGACCTCTACCGGGAGGTCATGTTCGGCCGCTCCGAGTTGTCCCGCGCCGACCGCGAGCTCCTCGCGGTCGTCGTCTCCCGGATGAACGACTGCCATTACTGAATCCAGGCGCATGCCGACGACCTCCGTGCTGAGGGCGCCCCAGACGAGCTTGCCGCACACGCCGCGCACGACTACAGGCAAGCGGACATCGAGCCGCGGGTTCGGGCGCTGTGCGACTTTGCCGTCAAGCTCACGCACGAGCCCGCCTCGGTCTCGGCGACTGACATCGATGGCCTTCGAAGTCACGGCTTGAGCGACGCGGGCATCCACGACGCGATCCAGGTGATCGCGTTCTTCAACTACATCAACCGGGTGGCCGAAGGGGTCGGCGTCGAGCCCGAGCCGGAGTGGGCTAACTCCCCGCTCGGCTAGACGGCCGGTCCCTGTATGCACGGCAAGTGCCGACCGACCATCTAGATTCACCGACGCATGCGAATCTTCGTCATCGGCGCAGGCCAGGTCGGCTCGACCGTCGTCGAAGCCTTGCACCACGAGCACGAGCTGACGCTCATCGATCTGGACGCTGACCGGCTCAGCACGCTCTCCTACAAGTTCGACATCGGGACGATCGAGGGGAACGGGGCAAGCCGCCGCACCCTTCGCGACGGGGGCATCGACAAAGCCGATCTCCTGATCGCTGCGACCTCCCGTGACGAGGTGAACATCGTCGCCTCGATGTTCGCCAAGAAGCTCTCGCCCGAGACGAAGACGATCGTCCGGACAACCAACGTCGAGTACCTCGACCTCTGGCAGGAGCGGGAGCTCGACGTGGACTTCGTCATCTCGTCCGAGGTCGAGACGGCCCACGCGGTCTCGCGCATCATCGGTGTCCCGGCCGCCCGCCAGACCGACGTCTTCGCCGACGGCCAGGTCCAGATGGTCGAGTTCGACGTCCCGGATGCAGCCGACGAAAGGGTTGTCGGCGTGCCGCTGCGGGAAGCAGTCATCCCGGCCGACTCCAAGGTGGCGAGCATCATCCGGGGCGACCGGATGATCGTCCCGCGCGGGGACGAGTCGATCCTCCCGGGCGACCGGATCATCGTGATCGGATCTCCGGCCGCAGCGCTCGAGTGGAGCCGGCTCATGGTCTCGGGCGACCGCGTTCTCGACGACGTCGTCATCGTCGGCGGGGGCCAGACCGGGGTTGCCATCGCCAGGCTTCTGATCGAACAGGGAATCAAGGTGCGCGTGATCGAGGCCTTCGGGCCCCGGGCCAGGGAAGTGGCGGAGGAGCTACCTGAGGCCAGGGTCTTCCATGCGACCGGTACCGATCCGGAGTTCCTGAAGCGTGAGAAAATCGGCACCGCGCGAGCGGCCGTGTTTGCGATGCCGGAGGATGCGAAGAACCTCTATGCGGCGGCGCTCGCGAAGATGGAGGGCGTTCCCTTCACGATCGGGATCGTCCACGACCCACTCTCGGCAGACGTCTTCGAGCAGGCGGGCGTCGACGTCGCTGTCAACCCGCGCTCGGTGACCGCGGAGGAGATCGTGCGCTTCGCCCACGACCCTCGGATCAGACAGCTGGCGATGCTCGAGGGCGATCGCTTCGAGGTGCTCGACATCACGGTGCGGGACGACAGCACCCTCTGTGGCCGCCCGTTCAAGGAACTGCCCATGACGGGCTCCCTGATCGGCGCGATCGTGCGTGACGGCGAGGCGATCTTCCCGCACGGCGAGGATGAGCTCCGGGCCGGCGACCGGGCGATCATCTTTGCCGAGTCGTCGCGGGTGCAGCAGGTCGAGCGCGCACTTTGAGCTCTTCCGCGCTCAGGCGCCGCCGATCCAAGCGGTCGCGTTTGGGGGTCGACGTCCGGGGCGCGCTCCATCTCGTCGGTGGGCTGGTGAAGTACCTGAGCGTCGCCTTTGTCCTTCCTTTCGGAGTCGCGCTCGGATACGGCGAGCCGGCCTGGCCCTTCCTCGCGGCGGCAGCCATCACTGCGGCCGGGGGCCAAGGGCTCGAGTACTTCACGAAGGGGACGCACTCGATCGGCCCGCGGGAGGGATTTCTGGTCGTCTGCGTTGACGTGGCTTTTCGGGGCTCTTTCATGTCGCTGCCCTACCTCTTCATCGAGCCGCAGCTGCAAAACCCGTTCAACGCCTACTTCGAGGCGATGTCCGGGATGACGACCACGGGGTCCAGCATGCTCACCGACATACCGGCGATCAGCCACTCGATCGCGATGTGGCGGCAGTTCACGGCCTGGCTGGGCGGCATGGGGATCATCGTCCTCGCGCTCGCGGTTCTTCCCCGGCTGCGCGTCGGCGGCCGGCAACTGATGGAGTCCGAGGCGCCGGGGCCCGAGCTCGAGCCCCTCGCCACGTCGATTCGGGACACGGCGCGGCGCCTCTGGCTCCTGTACGTCGGGATCACCCTGCTCATGATCCTCGTCCTCTCCCTGATCGCCTGGACGGGTCTCGATTCACGAATGAGCTTCTACGAGGCGGTCGCGCACGCCTTCTCGACGATGCCGACGGCGGGATTCTCGACCCAGGCACGGTCGATCGAGGCGTTCGGCGCTGCGAGCCAGTGGGCGATCGCGGCGTTCATGATCATCGCGGGCATGAACTTCGCCCTTCTCTACTACGCGCTCGTCAGGGGCCACATTCGGAAGGCCGTTCGCGACGAGGAGCTGCGCCTGTACATGGCCTTCCTCGCAGTAGCCACGCTCGTGATCTTCATCGACCTGACCGCCGAGGGCATCGAGGCGGGGGCGGCCGCCTTTCGGCACGCGGCCTTCCAGACCGCGTCGATCATGACCACCACCGGCCTCGTGAGCACGGACTTCAACCTCTGGCCGCCTATGACCGCCCTGGTGCTCGTAGCTGCTCATGTTCATCGGCGGGTCGGCGGGCTCCACGGCCGGCGCCATCAAGGTGGTGCGCATCCTCCTGACCGCCCGGATCATGCGCCGCGAGCTCGACCAGACGGTGCACAAGGAGGCCGTGCTCCCGATCCGGCTCAACGGCCGTGTGATCGACGAGCGAACCCTGCGCGCCGTCTCCGTCTTCGTCCTCCTCTACCTGGTCGCGTTCGCAGTCGGTGCTCTGGTCCTCGTCATCGACGGAGCGCGGGGCGGGGTGGATGTGGGTGCCTTTGAGGCGATCTCGGCTGCTGCGACGACACTCGGGAACGTTGGGCCGGGCTTCGGTTTTCTCGGCCCGATGGGCTCTTTCGAGCCGTTCAGCAACTTCTCGACCGTGGTCATGACGATGCTCATGTGGATGGGGCGGCTGGAGCTCCTCCCGATCGTGGTGCTGCTCACGCGGAGCTACTGGCGCGCCTAGACCTAGCCGGCGCGCCAGGCCCGCCCCAGATACTCCATCCGACGACGCTCCTAGGCTTGCACCCATGAGCGGAGACGGGCTGCGGCGGGGGGTCGCCGAGTTCATCGGAGCATTCGCCCTGACATTCGTCGGCGTCGGCGCGATCACCGTCGGAGCCGACCTGGTCGGCGTGGCGCTGGCACACGGGCTCGTCATCGCCGTGATGGCGTCGGCGGTCGGACATATTTCGGGCGGCCACTTCAATCCGGCTGTGACGTTCGGTTTCCTGGTCACCGGCCGCATGACCCTTTCGCTTGCCATCGTGTACTGGGTCGCCCAGTTTGCCGGTGCAGTCCTGGCGGCACTGTTCCTGACCGGGCTCTTGCCGGACTCGCTCACCGATCCCGTCAACCTCGGTGCGCCCGCCATCGCGGGTGGGATCGGGGCAGGAGCCGGCCTCGTGATCGAAGCCATCCTGACCTTCTTCCTCGTCTGGGTGATCTTTGCAACTGCTGCCGACGAGCGCGGTACCTTCAAGGCCATCGCCGGGCTCGCGATCGGCTTCACGATCACGCTCGACATCCTCTTCGCCGGCCCCCTCACCGGCGCGGCGATGAACCCTGCCCGGGCCTTCGGGCCCGAGCTGGTCGGCGGTTACTGGGCGGACGCATGGGTTTGGTACCTCGGCCCGCTCCTCGGCGGGGCCGCGGCAGCGATCCTCTATCAGTACCTCTACCTTCGTCCGCTCCGGCCGGTCCCGGTTGGGGCGGCAGAGACCGGCCTCGACGAGCCTCGGCCCGGCGAGACTGCAGTCTCGTAGCCTCCTAGACCGGCGGCAGGGCCGCCTCGAGAACCTCCCGCGCCTGGGCGATGGCCTGCGGCGTGATCGTATGGTCGACGGGATCCTCGTGATAACGGACGGCGAGACCGGCCGCGGTGAGGCGGTCGCGGGCATCCCGCCCCCACTGGACCGTGATCACCGGGTCTGTTATCCCATGTGAGATCGAGACCGGTAGACCGGCTCGGGACGCGAGGTCGAGCTCGAAGCCCTCGACCCTCGGGATGAAACCGCTCATCGCCAGGATCGCGGCGGGCTTGGGACGGGAAGCGGCGAGCCCGAGTGCGTACGACATGACCGCGCCCTGGGAGAACCCTCCCAACACCGCGCGCTTGGGTGGCACCTCCAACTCTTCAAGCAGCGCGTCGAGCCAGGTCGACGTCCGCTCGAAGGTCGCGAAAAACGTGTTCGGATCCGGGTAGCCGACCTGCTGGACCGCGTACCAATGCGCTCCACCAGGTGGAAGCGTGAGCGGCCCGCGGGGAAGGACGCCGACGAGGCGTGCCTCCGGGTCCAGGACGGAGAGAAGCGGCTCGAGATCGAGCTCGTTCGGCGCCGCGGCCGTGCATGAGGACGAGCGCCCCGCGAGGGTCTCCCTCCGGCTCTCGGATCCGGTACCTGAGACCTGCGGCATCCACGCCGGCCGGAGCTTAGCGCGCCTAGGCAGCGGGGCTGGGGCTACTTGTCGTGCTTGCCGGAGTGCTTCTTGGCGCCGCCGCCCTTATGGGCCTTTCCGCCGCCCTTGTGGCCCTTGCCGCCGGCGGCCTTATGGGTCTTTCCACTGCCGCCTCCGGCCGTAGCGGGCCGATCACTTCCGCCGGTGGCCGATTTCCCGCCGCCGCCCTGGTGGCCCTTGCCGCTACCCTTGCCTTGCTTCTTGTCGCCGGACTTGTGGCCGTGACCCTTGGCCTTGCCCTTTGACTTCGCGCCCTTGTTCTTCTTGGCATGTTTCGTGTCAGACGCGGTCTCCGTTCCTGAGGGCGCCAGCGCCGTAGGGGACGTGGGCGGGGGCGACGTCGATTCGGTCGGCACCGAAGGATTTGCGGTTCCGGTCTCGCTTGCCGGCTGACTGGAGATCACTCGGAAACGGCCCGTGGTCGAGGACGCAAGGGGAGCCTCCGAGCTGCTGCCGACGGGTGACGACGAGCTTGAAGACCCGTTCGCGCTCTCACCCTGCGAGGGGCTTGTCTGTTCGACGCCCTGCACCTCGATGACCGGCGTCTCTCCCTGGCTCCGAGCGCTCGGGGTCCCGAGGTCGGCCTTGAAGTCCACCTGGGTGATGATCCTCGCGGCGAGCAGGAGCACGGCGAAGACGCCCCCTACCGCGAGGCCCCAAAAAACTGCTCCGATCGCCCTTCTCATTGACCTGCTAACGCTCCTATTGTTCAGGCCGCAGAGTTCATTACGATCTATCGACCGGTACCCCTTCTTCTTTAAGTACTTTTCTCAGCATAAGGGCATTTTCCGGAGCCTGGGCAGTCCAGCCGCTCCCGTCGGGTGTGTGGCTTCGGCCGTTGTTGTTGAAGAACGCAAACGCTTGCTCGGCTTTCCCTGCAATCATGCGGAGCGGGCCCGCCCATTCGCGGAGCTCCTCCTCTGTGTATAGGTAGTTGAATCGTTCGGCGGCGCTCTTGCCGCGGACGTTCCAGGTCGAGGCGTTGCGTCCGTGAAAGCGGATGTAGGCCGTCGGGCTCGTCAACGCGATGACTGTAGGCACGAGGTTCTTCGCCTCGGTCTTGGGCGCGTCGACGATCACGTGGTTCGCTCCCAGGCTCTCGAGGAACGCGAGCGTTTCTGCGCGGTGCTCCTCGTCGAGCCAGCTCCGGTGCCGGAACTCGACGAGCATGTCATGGCCCTCGAGCTGTTCGCGGGCCCATTCGAGATAGGCCAGAGAGGATTCACGGTAAACGATGTAGGACGGGAACTGGAGCAGGATCCCCCCGAGCTTGCCGGCCGTACGCAGGGGCTCGAGCCCGGAGAGAAAACGTGTGAAGATCTCGGCGCGAAACTCCTTCGGCGGCCGGTCGATGCGTCCACGTTCATCAGTCTGAACGGCGTCGCGGAGGTCGGGGGGAAGCTGCTCGGCCCTGACGGGATGGCGGGTCATGACCCCGAACGCCTTCACGTGGAAGACGAACCCTGCGGGGGTACGCTCGGCCCAGCGCGCGGCCAGCTCCGGCTCGGGTAAACGGTAGTAGGTGGAGTCCACCTCGACCGCGCTGAAATGCTCGGCGTAGTACCGAAGCCGCGGTTCCGCCCCCTTCACCTCGCGCGGGTACCAGTGCTCGACGAGCGATTTGTCTGCCCAGGAGCAGGTGCCGACGCGGATCGGAGTCGCCATGCTCGCAGCTTACGAATGTGCCCGGGGACGGGCGGAGAGGCTGAAAGCCCGCATCCGTTCCCCCGGGACAAGGGACCGTCCCCGAGCAAGTAACGACCCTAACCTGCGGAGGGCTCGAAAACCAAATGAGGTGGCGGCTGGAACGGTGCGGGCTCGGCTAGCGGCGGGGGTGGGATTCGAACCCACGAGGCCCCTTTCGAGGCCTAACGGTTTTCAAGACCGCCCCTTTCAGCCGCTCAGGCACCCCGCCGGGAGCCGATTGTAGCCCTCCCCGTTTAACGGCCCTTGGCGGGGAGCAGCAGTGCAAGCGAGAGCGTAGAGTCGCCCCGGCGTGCGCGAACGGGTCACCCTCGAGAACTGGCAACGCCCGCCGCACCTGCGCTGGGCCTTCCAGCACGTGCGCGAGCTCGTCCCGACCGCGCGGATCGCGCGCGGCGACGGGCCGCCCGGGACACTCGAGCGGCGACCGGTCGACCTGCTGGAAGTCGAGTTTTCGTCGAACGGCGAAGCGAGCACGGTCGGAGGCATGCTCGCCGACACCTTCACCGACGGGTTCCTCGTCCTGCACCGCGGCGCGATCGTCACCGAGCTCTACGAGAACGGGATGTCGCCGGCCGGCGTCCACCTGCTCCAGTCCGTCTCGAAGTCGATAGCGGGGTCGGTCGCGGGCATCCTCGCCGGGCGCGGAGAGCTGGATCCCGAGGAGCAGGTCGTCCGCTACCTGCCCGAGCTCGCCGGCGGGAGCTTCGAAGGAGCAACCGTCCGCCACCTCCTCGACATGCGCACCGGCACGCGTTTCTCGGAGGTCTACGACGACCCCGGGTCGGATGTTCGCCTGTACGAGCCCGTAATCGGCTGGTGCCCACCTACCGGCCCGCTCGTTGCGCCGGACACATGGGCCTACATCGCCACGCTCGAGAACCAGAGCCCGCACGGCGAGGCCTTCGAATACCGTTCGATCCTGACCGACCTCCTCGGCTGGCTCCTCGAGCGCGTCGGCGGCGTGCCCTACGCGGATCTCGTTTCGCGGGAGCTCTGGAGCCGCATCGGCGCCGAGCAGGACGCGGAGATCACCGTCGACCGGCACGGATGCGCGCTTGCGGACGGCGGCATGAGCGCGTCACTCCGCGATCTTGGCCGGTTCGGGCAGATGATCCTCGAGGGCGGCCGCGTGGGCGGCGAGCAGATCGTGCCCCTGCAGTGGATCGAGGACGCACGGCGCGGCGGTGACGACGCCTCGCGGTCGGCGTTTGCCAGGAGTGACGAGGGGGCCAAGAGGCCCCGGTGGTCCTATCGGAGCAAATGGTGGGTGCTCGATTCCGACCGCGGCACGATCGCGGCGCTCGGGATCCACGGGCAGACGATCTACATCGATCCGGAGGCCGAGCTCGTGGTCGTGAAGCTCTCGACCTGGCCGGTGGCAGACGAGGACCCGCTCTGGGACTTCGAGTTGGACGCCTTCGCGGCGATCGGCCGCGAGCTCAACGGCTAGCCAGCGATACGGTCGGGCGCGCCGAACGGGAGGAGAGCCTCGGGGACGGTGACCGACCCGCTCTCGTCCTGGAAGTTCTCGAGGATCGCCAGCATGGCCCGGGCCGTTGCGGCAGTTCCGTTCAGGGTGTGCACGAGCTCGGGCCCGTGGCCGCCTCGAAAGCGCACGTCGAGGCGGCGCGCTTGGTAGTCCGTCGTGTTCGAGCACGACGTGATTTCCCGGTAGCGCCCCTGGGCCGGGTACCACGCCTCGATGTCGTACTTCTTCGTCGCCGCGCCCCCGAGGTCGCCGGCCGCGATGTTGACGACGCGGTAGGGGAGGCCGAGCGCCTGGACGAGGCCCTCCTCGATGTCGAGGATCCGCTCGTGCTCCGACACGGAGGCCTCCGGTGGGCAGAACACGAACATCTCGACCTTGTCGAACTGGTGGACCCGGAACATGCCGCGCGTGTCCTTCCCCGCCGCCCCCGCCTCCCGCCGGAAGCAGGTCGAGTACCCCGCGTAGCGACGTGGCAGCGCTTCGGCTTCCAGGATCTCCCCCATGTGAAGCGCCGCCAGCGCGACCTCCGAGGTTCCCGTCAAATAGAGCTCGTCCCGCTCGACGCGATAGATGTTGACCTCGTCCGTCGGGAGAAAGCCCGTGCCGTACATCGCTTCCTCGCGCACGAGCACGGGCGGCAGCACCGGCACGAAGCCTTCCGCCGTCAGCCGGTCGAGGGCGAAGCGGTAGAGCGACAGCTCGAGCAGTGCGACGGCGCCGGTCCGGTACGCGAAGCGGGAGCCCGAGAGCCGGGCGCCGCGCTCCATGTCGATCCCGCGCTCCCCGCCGACCAGGTCCATGTGGTCGCGCGGCTCGAAGTCGAACTTCGGCGGCTCGCCGACCCTGCGAAGCTCCTCCGCGTCGTCGTCGGTCTGGCCGTCCGGCACGCTCCGGTCCGGCGGGTTCGGCACGCGCTCCAGGAGCTCGCGCCGCCGCCTCTCGGCCTCGCCCAGCTCCCCCTGGAGGCGCTGAAGCTCTGCCTTCACTTCCTTCAGCTCCTCCACCTGCTCTGGAGTCGGCTTCCCCTTCAGCTTGGTGCGCGATCGCAGCTCGTCGACCTTGGGAACGAGCTCGAGCCAGCGCCGGTCAGCCTCCATGAGCGCGTCGAAGTCCTCCGAGGCCCCTTTGCGCGCAAGTGCCGCCCGCCACGCCTCAGGGTCGCTTCTCGCCGCCCTGACGTCGATCATGCGGAGAGTCTATGACGCACGCGGGCCGGTCAAGCCCGGCCCCTACCGAGGGTCGCGGGATGCGAGGTACGCCTCGATCACTGCGGCGACTCCCTCCGCCTCGGCCGGGGGGCAGGTCGCGTCTGCGATGGCGAGCAGGCGCTCGTGCGCGTCCTCGACCGCGATCCCGAAGGCCGCCCACTCGAGCAGCTCGAGGTCGTTCTCGCCGTCGCCGAACGCCACGGTTTTCGAGGCCGAGAAGCCGAGGTGCTCGGCCAGGAAGGCAAGGCCCGATCCCTTCGTCACCTCAGGGCTTGCGAACTCGAGGAAGTACGGGAGCGACTTGGCGATGTAAAGGCGTCCGGCGAAGCGCTCCTTCATCTCCGCCTCGAGCCGGTCGAGCTTCTCGGGGTCATCGACGACGACGAGCTTCGTGGGTGGCTTCTGGAGCCACGCGAGCAGATCCCCGACCTCGTGGACAACGAGGTTCTGAAAGCGGGAGTAGCGCTCCGATGCCGGAGTCTTGTCGGCGACAAAGAGCTCGTCGTCGACGTAGCAGTTGAGGCGAAAGCCCTCAGCCTCGACGGCCGCGATCGTCTCCCGCGCAAGCTCGAGCGCAATGGGGATATGGCGCAGGAACCGGCCGGTTACCGGCTCGGCGACCACGGCTCCCTGGTAGCAGACGACGGGATCGTCGATCCCTAGCTCGAGTGCGTAGGGGCGGACGGACTGGAACATCCGTCCTGTCACGATCACCACGTGGATGCCGGCGGCGCGAGCCTCGTGGATGGCGGCACGCGTGCGCTCGCCGAGCACCAGCGTCTCGGGCAGGAGCGTCCGGTCGAGGTCGCAGGCGAATGCCTCGACCTCCGAGGGAAAGCCGCGTGGGAGGCTCAGCTCTTTGGCTTGAGGAAGGCGACGAGGTCGCCGAGCTGCTTGTCATCGAGCTGCTCGCCGTACGTCTTCGGCATGATCCCCGGCTGGAAGCCTTCGGCGATCTCGGCGTCCGGGTTCACGATCGAGTTGTAGATGAACAGCTCGTCCTTCCCCTGGAGGGCCTCGTCGAGATTCGGGCCGGTCGTTCCCGACGTTCCAGCTGCTTCGAACGTGTGGCAGCTGCCGCAGCCCGTGTCTTCAAAGACCCCCTTGCCTGCCTCGGCGTCGCCCTCGGGCACCGTTTGCTCTGCCACGCTTCCGATGACCGTGTCAGGCGTCGGTGTGACCGTCTCTTCGCCGCCGCAGCCCGCTGCGGCGAGGGCGAACACGAGCGCGCAGAGGAGCAGAGCCAGGGATACGAAGCGGCGCATCGGGCGCGAGTGTACCCACTGAGACGGCGAGATAACCGATCAACCCTGCAACCGCGACGTCATGCGGCGCGTCGTTCACGAGGAGGGACGCGAGGAGCGCCGCGGCGAAGGAGAGCGGGAGCGCGCGGCTCGCTCGGGGGGTGTCGCTACGAACCAGGCGGAGGGTGAGCACGAGGAGCGCGGCGACGGCCGTCGCGACCACGAGAGCGGCGTACCAGGTCGCCGTCGCGGTGTCCCAGGAGATCTCCAGCCGTCGCCACAGGTCCTCGACGATCTCGCCCGGCCCGCCCCCGACTGCCCGGCTCACGTGGCTCGACCCACCGGTAGCGGCATCGAGTCCCATGACGATCAGGACGGCCGCGGCCGCGGCCGTGAGAGCAGCGAGGAGCCGCCGCCGCCCGCCGCCGACCAGTTCGACGGCCAGGACCGCATAGCCGACTCCGAGGACGATTGCCCCGCCTCCGTCCGCACCGAAACGGTTACCCGCGATCGTCACGAAGGCGAGTGCGGCCACGAGCCCGAGACCGATCGGGCCGAACCGGGGCCAGAGGTAGGCCGCTCCCGCCAACGCGGGCACGAGCAGCATCGTCTCGAGCAGGTTGGTGACGCCGTAGAACCGCCCTGCCTGGCCGGGACCCCAGGGCGAGAGGGCCACCGTCGACGGGTCCAGGGCCATGGCGACGAGATAGGCGGCGAGCACGAGGGCGAGGAGAGCCCCCAGCGCCGTGGTCGAGCGGACGACGGCGGCAAGACCCAGCGCCCCGAGAGCGGTGCCGAGCCCGATGGCGAGAGTGGCGACCCAGGGGTCGGCGACCGCACCGATCCCGAGCGCAAGGTTCACCAGGAGCGCGGCCGCGAAAGCGTAGACACCGCCGCGGCGGACGAAGAATGTGAGTGCCAGAGCCACGGCCGCCGCGACGAGGCTCGAAGGAAGGCGGGCCTCGCGATGTCCTTCGATGCGGGCATCGAGCGACAGTGCCTCGGCTGCGGCGTCCTCGCGCGCCTCCGAGGTTAGGGCGCCGTCTTGCCCGAGCGCTGTCGGCGCGATGTCCGCGATCGAGACGAGTCCCGGGATCCGAGTCGAGTCCGAACGAAGGAGCCCGCGAAACCCTGAGCCGAGAATGGCGATCGGGTAGCGCCGGTCGTTGTCCAGGCGCTCTTGCTCGGGCAGCCCGAGGACGATCACGTTCCCCGAGGCCGGCACTCGTGTTGCCTCCTCCACCTCGATCCGAGCGGCACCCGGCGGAATGCCCCCGAGGTACGAGTTCTCCACGGCTCCCCGCTCGAGAGCGGCCAGTGCCTGCGCTCTCCCGGTGACCGGGCCGTTGGCCGGGACCAGGAGACCCACCGCGCCGCGGCTCTCGAGTGTGCGCAGGTCCGAGAGCTCGAGGCCCGGGACGACGACGACTCGGAAGGTCTGGGCGCTCGCCGCTCCACAGACCGCGAGAAGCGCCGTCACGGCCAGGATCGCGGCTCGGGTCACCGTCCGGAGGGTACAATTCGCGTATCCCCAGCAGCCTCTCTAGGAGTCACTGAAACCAGCATGGAACGCAAGGCTTTCGGCCGCGATGTCGGCCTCTCGGTCCGCATGTTCTCGACGATGTTCGCGCTCGGCGCGCTCTACGTCGTCTTCTTCGTCGTCCTCCTGAACGTCTTCAACTTCGGGTACTTCGCGATCATCCTGATCATCGGAGGGCTTGCGTTCCTCCAGTACTTCACCTCGGACAAGATCGCTCTCGCCGCGTCGGGAGCGAAGGTCGTGACGCGCGAGGAGGCGCCGGACCTGCACGACATGGTCGAGCGTCTCTGCGCCATGTCCGATCTCCCGAAGCCCAGGGTGGCGGTGATCCCGACTGACGTTCCGAACGCCTTCGCGACCGGAAGAAGCCCGAAGCACTCCGTGGTCGCCGTGACGCGCGGGCTCTGGGACCGGCTCGACGCGCGCGAGATCGAGGGCGTGCTCGCCCACGAGCTCTCGCACATCGGCAATCGCGACGTCGCGATCATGACAATCGCGAGCTTCTTCTCGATGGTCGCCGCGATGCTCATGCGCTTCGGGCTCTACGGAGGCATGCTCGGGGGCGGCGGGGGCCGTGACAACAACAACTCGGCTCCGGTCTGGCTGATCATGTTCGCGGTCTCGCTCCTGACGTACGTGATCAGCTACGTCCTGATCATGATGATCTCGCGCTACCGCGAGTACGCGGCCGACCGCGGCGCCGCCGTCATCACGGGTGCGCCCGAGCAGCTCATGAGCGCGCTCCAGAAGATCGCGAGCCAGATGACGCGCATTCCGCAGCGCGACCTCCGCGAGGTCGCCGGCATGAACGCGTTCTTCATCATCCCGACCGGCGTGAAGAGCGCTTTCGGAGAGCTGTTCATGACGCATCCGCCGCTCGAGAAGCGGCTGGCGCGCCTCGCTGCGATCGCCCAGGAGATGGGCCGCCCGGTCTCCTAGGCGCACGGTGGGCCTCGGCGACGTCCTCTTCGGACGGAAGAAGCTCAAGGGCGCGAAGCTCGAGAAGCTCTTCGCCCTCTCGACCGCACAGGTCACCCTCGAGTCCGAGCTCGGGCTGAAGAGCTCCGGCGCCGCTGCCGTGGTCTTCAAGCCGTTGTCGGCGGGTGAGTTCGCACGGGCGGAGACGGAGCTCGACGAGCTCCTCGGTGTCGCCGCGCAGAGCTCCGGGTCCGAGGTCCGGCGGCGCTCCGACAGTTACGGGTTCCAGTGGCTCGTGATCCGGGATCCTGACTTCGAGGATCTTGTCACCACCGTCCACCTCGTCAGCTCCGAGCTTGACGCCCGCGGGTTCGGCGAGCAGCTCCTGGCCGCACTGTTCCCCTTCGAGGGGAAGGGCCGCAAGGTCAACCTCGTCTACGGCTTCAAGCGGGGGACGTTCTGGCCTTTCATCCCGACCGGCTCCGACAAAGAGCGGGACAACGCCGAGGAGATGCGACTCAAGAACGAGCTCGAGAAGGAGCTCCCGATCGAGCCGGACCTCGAACGCTGGCTCGGCCTCTTCGACGCTCCACTGGACTAGCCGCCCAGGTGCCGATCGAGCTGCCTCGGGGCCTCGAATGGTGGCGCGACCAACCCGGAGGCACCGACTGGCTGGGCCGCCTGCCGCTCCTCGCGTCGGAATGTGCCGAAGAGTGGACGCTCCAGCTGGGCGTCCCCTTCGACCCGGCCACTATCTCGCTGGTCGTTCCGGCAACGCTCCCGGACGGCTCGCCCGCGATCCTGAAACTCGCCTTCGCGGAGCCCGAGAGCGCCACGGAGGCAGACGCGCTAGCGGCCTGGAACGGTCACGGCGCCGTCAGGCTCCTCGCGCGCGACGAGGCACGCTCGGCGCTACTCGTCGAGCGGTGTGTTCCCGGGAGCCAGCTCTGGGCCGAGGCTGACGAGGAGCGCGCGAACGAAATTGCTGCGGAGATCCTTCGCCGGCTCTGGCGCACACCCGCCGTAGACCATCCGTTTCGACTCCTGACCGATGTTGCCGCCGGGTGGGAAGAGAGCATCCCTGCCGCGTGGGATCGCCTCGGACGTCCGTTCGAGCGCTCACTCCTCGATCTGGCGCTCGCTGCCCTGCGCGATCTCAGCTCCTCACAGCCCGAGGCCGTGATCCTGCACCAGGACCTCCACGCCGGGAACGTGCTTGCAGCCGAGCGAGAGCCCTGGCTTGCGATCGACCCGAAGCCGCTTGTCGGGGAGCGTGCCTTCGATGCGGCGTCGCTCCTCCGCGACCGGCGACCCGAGCTAGCCCGCGACCCGCGGCCCGTGCGGACGATCGCGCACCGGCTCGATCTCTTGTCCGAGGCGCTCGAGCTCGATCATGAGCGGATGCGTGGGTGGGGGATCGTCCACGCCCTTGCCTGGGGCCTCGGCGATTCGGTCCACGAGGACGTGGTCGCGTGCGCGCGGTGGCTCGCCGCCGTGCGCTAGGTTGCCGCCTACTCGGGAGCGGGCAAATCCGGGACGAGGCCGTGGTCCGAAAAGAGCAGTCGCGTCTCCTCGAGGGTCAGGTCGCTCGGCGGGATCACGATCTCAGAGGCGGACAGGTCGTCGTCCGCGAGTCGGGTTCCCTCGCTTCGGACTAGCTCGGCCATCTGGTCGAGGAAGGCATCGAGCTGCTCCTCGTCATTTGCCTCGAGGGCCGCCACGGCCTTGTCGTCGAGGTCGTTCAGCCGCGTGCAGAGCGCCTCGTCGATCTCGTACTGCCCGTCTCCCATCAGGCGAGCGATCATTGCTCGATCTCCTTCTTCGTCTCGCCGGATCCGAGCTCGCCCTTCATGCGCGCCAGCTCATCGTCGACCTGGCTGCCTGCTGAGATCTGAGCGAGCTCGCGGTCGAGGCTCGTGCCCTGCTCCGTGAAGTCCTCGAGCGTCCCTGCTTCGGTCAGCTCTTCGACCGCCGCCGCGCGGGCCTGCATCTGCTCGGTCTTGTCGCGCGCCCGCTCGATTGCAAGTCCGGTGTCAGCCATCTCCTCGCCGATCCCGCTGGCGGCCTCGCCGATCTTGACCTGCGCCTCCGCGGCCGAGTATGTCGCCTTGATCGTCTCCTTCTGCGTCCTGAACGCCTCGACCTTCGCGGACAGGCGCTTCTCGGCCTCGATCAGCTTCTCCTGCTGGGCCTCGAGCGCGGTGCCCTGTTGGTCGAGACTCTGGAGCTGCTGCTGCACGAGCGCCTTGCGCTCGAGCGCAGCGCGGGCGAGGTCCTCGCGCCCGGCCGACAGAGCCTGTCGTGCCTGGGTCTCGAGCTTCTCGATCTCCTGCTCGAGCTTCTGCGACTGGAGCTCCAGTCGCTTCTTCGCGGTCACGACATCGGCGACGCCGCGCTTGACGTTCTGGAGCAGCTCGCGCTGCTTCTCGTAGGAATAGTCGAGCGTGATCGACGGGTCCTCGGCACGATCGAGCAGCTTTGAGATCCGAGCCTTGACGACCGTCGAGGCCCGGTTCATGAGACCAGGCAATGCATCCTCCTCTTCGCGGGTCGCGTCATGGTACCCCGCTCAACCGGGGCTCTACCGCCGGGTGCACGCCGGTCTTAGCGGAGTCTTTGCCGAGAGCGGGGAAATCCTGGGCGAACCGAGGTCAGCGCCTGGCTCGCAGCGCTCTAGCGTCGGATTCGTCAGCGACGAAAGGAACGTCATGCAGAAGCTCTTTACGCTCAGCCTTGCGCTCATGGCCGCTGTGGCGCTGTCCATTGCAGGAACGGCGTCAGCGAGTGGTGGGGGAAGCGAGCCCACGATCAAGAGCGGGTCGTGTTCGGGCGCTGCCAACTGGAAGCTCAAGGCGAAGCTCGACGACGGCCGGATCGAGACGGAGTTCGAAGTCGACCAGAACCGCGTCGGCAAGCGCTGGCACGTCAAGATCCGCCGGAACGGCGTCCTCGCGTTCGACGGGATCCGCGTGACGATGGCGCCGAGCGGCTCGTTCGAGGTGCGGCGACGCCTCGGCAACGCCGCCGGCCCCGACCGGATCGTGGCGACGGCGACCGCGCTTGCGACCGGGCAGACATGCCGCGGGGTGGTGACGCTCTGAGAGGTCCGGAAAAGGCTGGGAAGCGGGCGACTCCGAGCGGGTCGCCCGCTTTCGTTCTGGCCAGGAGGGCCGCGCTAGACTGTCTCCCCGCGGGGCTATAGCTCAGTTGGGAGAGCGCCTGGATCGCACCCAGGAGGTCGCCGGTTCGAGCCCGGCTAGCTCCATACCGAGAAGGGCCCTGCAGCCGTGCCTTTCTCCCACTATCGTAGGCCCGGTGCCTTCGGCGGCCGCGGACGTGATCGGCGCGCGCGCCGGCGGGCTCGTGCCCAGGGTGGGCGTCGTGCTCGGCTCGGGGCTCGGCTCGCTCGCGGACGACCTGGCCGAGCCGGTAGTCATTCCCTACGACGAGCTGCCGGGCTTCCCGGAAGCGGGCGTTGCCGGCCACGCCGGCCGACTCGTGCTCGGGCGTGTCGGTGCGACTCCGGTCGCGCTCATGCAGGGCCGGTCGCACCTCTACGAAGACGGCCGTCCAGACGGGATGAAGGCGGCCGTGCGGACGCTGGCGGAGATCGGCTGCCGGACGCTCGTGCTCACAAACGCCGCCGGCAGCCTCGACCCCGAGATCGGGCCGGGCTCGGTCATGCTCGTCTCCGACCACATCGGCCTCACCGGCGTCTCGCCGCTCTTCGGCGAGAGCGGCACCGAGCGCTTCGTCGACATGGTTGATGCGTACTCGCTGCGGCTCCGGAAGCGGCTGCAAGAGTTGGCCGCGCGCCTGGGCATTGAGCTGCGCGAGGGCGTCTATGTGTGGTTCTCAGGCCCGCAGTTCGAGACACCCGCCGAGATCCGGGCCGCGAAAGTCCTCGGAGGCACGGCGGTCGGCATGTCGACCGTGCCTGAGGTGATCCTCGCCCGCGAGGCCGGCCTCGAAGTCGCCGCGCTCTCGGTGATCACGAACTTCGCCGCCGGGATGAGCGAGGAGCGGCTGAGCCACGAGCAGACGATGCGCGTAGCTGCGACCGCGGCGGAGACGACCGGCCGCCTGCTCCGCGCGTTCCTTGAGAAGGAGACCTGAGCCGGCGCTTCGGGGCTCGGGGGCCACGGCTTGGCTGGACAGCGCCTGGATCGCACCCAGGAGGTCGCCGGTTCGAGTCCGGCTAGCTCCATGACAAGAGGCCCCAGAGACGGCGTCGATCTCGAGACGCTCGCGCTTGCGCTCCCGCTATGCGGGCTTGTCACCTTCGACGCGACGATGGCGGATGTCGTGCGCCGGAGCCGCCTCGACCTCAGGTTCGGCTGCGAGCTCATCACCGGCCGGCGTGAGGACTTCGGCCGGCTCCGCGCGCGCCTCGCGTCTGCGACCGGATCGGCTTCTCAGGCCGCGGCGGGGACGGCTGCAGCCGGGAGGCAGACGGAGAACGTCGAGCCTGCGCCGGGCGCCGAGCTCAGGAGCACCGTGCCCCCGTGGGACTCGACGGTCTGCTTCACGATCCCGAGCCCGAGCCCGCCTCCCGGCCGCGAGCGGTCGGCGCGCCAGAAGCGGTCGAACACGCGCGCCTGGTCCTCGGGCGCGATGCCCGGTCCCTCGTCGCAGACGGCGACCGAGACCCAGTCGCGGTCGCGTGTCGAGGCAAGCAGGATCCGCGAGCCGGCCGGGGCATGGCGCACGGCGTTGTCGAGAAGATTCGAGATCGCGCGCTTGAGCGCATCCCGGTCGCCGACGATCATGAGGCGCGGTTCGAGACGACGCGCGATCCTGACGCCGCGCTGCTCGGCGAGGGCGTCGAACTCGTCGCCGGCCTCGGCAGCGATCTCGGCGAGGTCGGCCTGAGTCTGTAGGTAGGCAGGAGTCTCGAGGCGCGCGAGCGACAGGAGGTCGCGGACGATCCCGGACATCCGGTCCGCGGCCCGGCGGACGACGACCAGGTGATTTCGAAGGTCGCCCCCGCTCACCTCGAGGTCGGCGAGGGCGACGTCGACGTTCGTCCCGATGATCGCGATTGGATTGCGGAGCTCGTGGGACGCGTCGGCGATGAAGCGGCGCTGGGCCGAGAACGCCGAGTCGATCCGCCCGAGCATGGCGTCGAACGTGTCGGCCAGCCGCTTCAGCTCGTCGTCGGGCCCTTCGAGGGCGATCCGGCGAGAGAGGCTCGTCGCCTGGATTTCCCGTGCCACCTCCGTTATCCGGTCGATAGGCCGAAGAGTGCGCCCCGCCACGACCCAGCCGATTCCGAGGCTGGCGATGAAGAGGACGCCCAGCGCGCCGAAGGAGATGTTGCGCATCGTCGCGAGCGTGTGCTCGTTCATCCTCCGCTCGAGGTCGCGGACGTCGGCGAGGACGACGGGCTCCTCCTCGCTCGACAGCCCGAACGGATCGAACGTGACCGGCTCGTAGAGGACCTCCTCCGACACCGGCCCGCGCTTCAGCGTCAGCGAGAGCCCCAGGTAGAGCGACACGACGAGCAGGGTCGCCACGAGGAAAAGCGATGCGGAGGTCAGGAGGGCGATCCGGAACCGGATCGATCCCATCCACGGCGGCAGGCGGACGCCGGCCAGCTGCAGGAGGCTACGCGTCCTCACGCAGCCTGTAACCGCTCCCGACGACCGTCTCGATCGGCTGCGGCTCGCCCAACTTGCGCCGCAGGGTCATGACGGTGACGCGGACGGTCCGCGTCGCCGGGTCGGCGTTCTCGTCCCAGACGTGCGTGAGAAGGCGTCCCTCGGAGAGCACTTGGCCGGGATGTGAAATGAAGTAGCGGAGCAGCGCGAGTTGCTTCGGCGTGAGCGCGAGCGGCCGCCCGTCGCGGCGAGCTTCGTGCCTGGCGACGTCGAGCTCGAGGCCGCCGACGCGCAGGACCGTGCTGGAGCCAACGGGCTCGCGGCGCAGAAGGGCGCGGATTCGCGCCTTCAGCTCCTCGAAGTGGAACGGCTTGACGAGGTAGTCGTCCGCGCCGTCGTCGAGGCCGCCGATCCGGTCGGCGACGCCGTCGCGCGCCGTCAGCATTAGGATCCGCGGGTCAGGCGCCTCGCGGTCGCCGCGCAGGCGGCGGCAGACGTCCCGCCCGTCCAGGCCAGGCATGTTCAGGTCGAGGCAGACGAGGTCGTAGGGATAGACGCGCGCCTTGACGAAGGCCTCGTCGCCGTCGTACGCGACGTCTACCGCGTAGCCTTCGCGCCGCAAACCGAGCGCGATCGCATCCGCGAGATCTTTCTCGTCTTCCGCCACCAAGACCCGCATTTGGCCCCGCGGAACGCTAGCGAGAACCATGTTGAGCTGCGATTAGGGTCGTTTAACTCGGCTTTAACTCCGCCTGGTTGAGTGGTCGCCGTCCAGCGACACAAGGAGCCAGGCAGTGACAGAGACCGAGAAGACGCCGGTCGCGGTCGGCGGCGTGAGGGACGACCTCGAGGCCGCCCTCTTCGAGATGAAGCGAGTAATCGTCGGCCAGGAGGTGATGCTCGAGCGCGTGCTCGTCGGGCTGCTCGCCGGCGGGCATCTGCTCATCGAGGGCGTCCCCGGCCTTGCGAAGACCTTGACAGTCAAGACCCTCGCCGACGTGCTCGACGGCACGTTCCACCGCATTCAGTTCACCCCCGACCTCGTGCCGTCCGACCTGGTGGGCACGCGCGTTTACCGTCCCGGCACGGGCGACTTCGACGTCGAGCTCGGGCCCGTGTTCTGCAACTTCCTCCTCGCCGACGAGATCAACCGCGCTCCCGCCAAGGTGCAGTCGGCGCTCCTCGAGGTCATGCAAGAGCGCCAGGTGACGATCGGTGCGACCACCCACGCGGTCCCCGACCCGTTCCTCGTCCTCGCGACGCAGAACCCGATCGAGGCTGAGGGGACGTACCCGCTCCCGGAGGCGCAGGTCGACCGCTTCATGATGAAGGTGGTCGTCGACTACCCGGACTTCGGCGACGAGCTGACCGTCGTCCAGCGCTCGCTCGCGGCGGCGCCGGAGCTTCGCTCGGTCATCTCCGCCGACTCGCTGCGCGATCTCCAGCGCACGGCCGCCGGCGTCTACGTCGACCCGCACGTGGCGACATACGCCGTCACGCTCACGCTTGCGACGCGCCGCCCCGGCGAGCACGAGCTTGCGGACCTGGAGCGCTTCGTCGCGTACGGGGCGAGCCCGCGTGGCTCGATCAACCTCGTGCACGGCGCCCGCGCGCTCGCGCTCCTGCGCGGCCGCGCGTACGTGCTGCCTCAGGACGTCCGCGACTTGGCGAAAGATGTCCTCCGCCATCGGCTCGTGCTCACGTACGAGGCCCTGGCCGACGAGGTGACGGCCGACCAGATCCTCGACGCCGTGATCGAGGCGGTCAAGGTTCCCGAGATCGACCTCGCCAGGGATAACGCCGCATGACGGGCTCCGCCCCGGTTCGCACGCCCGCCCGCCCCGGCCCGGGCCCCATGCCCGAGGCGCTCCTGCGCGCTCTCGACCTGACCCTGCGGCGGCGCGTGGACGCGCTCGTCTCCGGCGAGCACCGCGCGACGACCCTCGGGCTCGGGACCGAGCTCGCCCAGTTGCGCCCTTACGTCGTGGGCGACGACGTTCGCCTCATCGACTGGAACGCGACCGCCCGGACGGGCGAGCCGCACGTGCGCGTCCAGGTCGCTGAGCGGACGCTGACGACCTGGCTCGTCCTCGACGTCTCGCCCTCCATGACGTTCGGAACGGCCGACCGCCGAAAGGCCGACGTCGCCGAGGGTGTCGCCCGCGCGGTCGGCAATGCGGCGACCCGCCGCGGCAACCGCCTCGGGATCGTGACGTTTGGCGGCTCGCGCCTGCGTGCGCTGCCCCCGAAGCAGGGCCGCCTGGGCCTCACGACACTCCTGACCACGCTCCGCGAGGAACCGCTCGAGGAGGGCGCCGGCGCGACCTCCCTCCGCGAGACGCTCGCGCGCGTCGGCCGACTGGCGAAGCGCGGCTCGCTCGTCGTCCTCGTCTCCGACTTCCGCTCCCGCCTCGACTTCCGCGCCGAGCTGGCCAAGCTGGGCGCGCGGTGCGGGGTCATCGCGGTCGAGATCCGCGACCCGCGCGAGCAAGAGCTCGTCGACGTCGGCCTGCTGTGGCTCGTCGACCCGGAGACGGGCCGCCTTGTCCGCGCCGACACGAAGAGCAGGAAGCTGCGCGAGCGCTTCGCCGAGCGGGCCTCGGCCGAGCGCGCCGAGCTTGCCGAGCTCCTCCGCTCGGCCGGCGCGGACCACGTCGTCCTTTCGACCGAGGGTGACTGGCTTCGCACGCTCGCCGGGTTCCTCCGACGGCTGGAGGCGAGGCGATGACCTTCCTTTCCCCCCAGCTCCTCTGGGCGCTCCTCCTCGTCCCAGCGCTCGCGCTCGGGTATCTCGCCCTGGCCCGGCGGCGGACGCGGTATGCGATCCGCTTCACGAACGTCGACCTGCTGGCGAACGTCGTCGCCGAGTCGCCGCGCTGGCGCCGCTGGGTCCCGCCCGTCCTGTTTCTGGCCGCGCTCGGGACGCTCCTCTTCGCGACCGCACGGCCCCAGCTGGTCACGAAGGTGCCGCGCAACCAGGCATCCGTGGTGCTCGCGATGGACGTCTCGGGCTCGATGCGGGCCACGGACGTGGAGCCGACGCGGCTCGAGGCCGCCGAGACGGCGGCCGCGCGCTTCCTTGAGCAGGTGCCCGAAAAGTTCCGGGTCGGGCTCATCACCTTCTCGAGCGAAGCGCAGGTCGCGGTTCCCCCGACCGACGACCACACGCTGGTGCGGCAAGCGTTGTCCGGGCTCGAGGCTGACGGCGGCACTGCCATCGGCGACGCCGTTGCGCTAGCCACCGAGCTCCGCAAGGAGCGTCTGATTGGAAAACGACAGGAGGACAACGAAGACGGCGAGCCGCCGCTCGTCGTCCTCCTCCTCTCCGACGGCGCGCCTTCGGAGGGCACCCTCGACCCGGTCGAAGCGGCCAACCGGGCGAAAGCCGCCGGAGTCCCCGTGTACACGATCGCCCTCGGGACCGACGGGGGCACGATCGAGGTCACCAACGAGTTCGGGATCCCGGAGACCATCGATGTGCCGCCCGATCGCGAGACCCTCGAGAAGATCGCTCGGATCACCGGCGGCGCCACCTTCTCGGCTCCGACTCCCCAGGCCCTCGAGGCCGTGTACGAACGGCTGGGAACGAGCATCGGCTATGAGGAGGAGAAGCGCGAGGTGACCGCCTGGTTCGCAGCCGGCGGGCTCGTGCTGCTCGTTCTCGCCGGCTCGCTCTCAGCCCTTTGGTTCAACCGCCTTCCGTAGGAGGACACAGCATGCGTTCCCTTGTCCCGACAACCCTCGCCGCGCTCGCCCTCGGCCTCGCGGCGGCCGGCTGCGGAGCGGGGGCCGACTCCGATTCCGCGTCGACCACGCAGGCGATCCCCGCACAGGCGACCGCCACAGCGACCCAGGCCGCCGGCCCCGAGCTCGCCGACATGGTCGAGGACGTGCTCCCCTCGCTGGTTAACGTGCGCGTCCAGAAGGGCGGCGCGGGCGGGCTCCTCGAAGACCTGCTCGGCGGCGGCGGGGAGGGCCAGGGCTCCGGCGTCATCATCGACCCGAAGGGGATCATCCTCACCAACAACCACGTCGTTCAGGACGCCGAGAGCGTCGAGATCGTCCTCACCGACGAGCGCAAGTTCCCTGGGCGCGTGCTCGGCACCGCCCCCGACAACGACCTCGCCGTGGTATGTATCGACGAAAGCGGCCTCGATCCGGTGGTGATCGGCTCCTCGGCCGACCTCCGGCTCGGCGACGACGCCATCGCGCTCGGCTACCCGCTCGGGCTCGGCCCGACCGTCACCAGGGGCATCGTCTCAGGTCTCGGGCGCGAAATCGAGCCGCTCGGCGGCGTGCCGCTCGAGAACCTCATCCAGACGGATGCCGCGATCAATCCCGGAAACTCGGGCGGCCCGCTCGTCGACCGCGAGGGGAAGCTGATCGGCATCAACTCGGCCGGCGCTCTGGCGGCGCTCGCCGAGAACGTCGGCTTCGCGATCGCGATCGACGGCGCCATGGAGGTCGCGAAGGACATCATCGCCGACAACCCGTCGTGCGGCGCCGGCGGCTCGTCCGAGGAGGAGGCCTCGCCCGAGGAAGGCGAGCCGACCGATCCGGAGCAGGGCCAGGACGGCGGCTCGGGGCCGGAGCAGACCGCTCCTTCCGAGGAGCCGGGCGCGTGGCTCGGCGCCGCGGTGGCCGACGGAGACGAGGGCGCGCTCCTGGCCAAGGTCGTTCCGGGCAGCCCGGCCGAGGAGGCGGGGCTCGAGCCCGGCGACGTCGTGGTCGGCATCGACGGCGAAGCGGTTGCAGGCGCGGAGGACCTCGTCAACGCGGTCGCGGGGCACGAGCCCGGCGACCGGGTGACGCTCGAGCTCGCCGACGGGAGCTCCGTCGAGGTCGAGCTCGGCGAACGCCCGCGCGACGGCTAGAGCTAGGCGCCTCTCGAAACTGGTCGAAGATCAGCGGCCGTTCCCGCGCAGGGTGCGGAGAACGGCGGGGGCACGGGATCGGGCTGGTGCGCCTCCAGGTGGTCGACTCTTCGATCGAAGGAGAAGCCATCCTCTCGTCTAGAGAGCCGCGGCTATCCGGCCAGCAGTCGCTTGACGGCGAGTGCTGCGAGCGACGCCGCCGCGACGAACGCGAGCATGTCGCCTGGGTTCGGGATCCGCTCGAACCGTGCGGTCTTGTCGTGGACCTCGATGTAGCCGACCGGGCTCACGGATGCTCCCCCGCCGCCTCCGCCGCCTGAGCCTTCGCTCTCGCGTGCGCCTGTACTGGCGCCGCGGCCGAACCCGAACCGCGCCTTTGCCACCGGGATCACCGTGATCCCGTCGCGTTCGACCGGCTCGCCGAAGACGGCTGAGACGTTCGCGTTGTTTCCGACCGCCTGGCCGATCCGTTGCAGCAGCTCGTTGGCGAGCGCCGACCCGTCCTGTTTCTCCCTCATCGTCATTCTGCCTCCTTGGTCGGCTGGGCCATTCGTGTCAGTGGGCGCTCGCGAGCGGGAAGCGTTCTCGGCCAACACGGTCTGCGTCATCATCCGGTGGAACTCCGTGGGCAGCAATCCAGCAGCTTCGCCGGGAGCAGTCGCTCGAGGAGGTCGGAGTACCGACGGTTGCCGTCGCGTCGCGCGAGGCCGAGCACGCCCGTGAGGGTGTACGCCTCGAGCAGCGCGCCGGTGTTCGTCGGCATCCCGAACCAGTCGGGCGTGCTCCCGCGCTCGCGCTGTCAGGCGCAGAAATGTTGTGGGAGATGTTGCGGCCCTCCAGGCGCTCTTTCGAAAAGTGCCGTAAACAGAGGGTTTCTCGTTCGGAAGAGCGAGTGGATCGCACCCAGGAGGTCGCCGGTTCGAGCCCGGCTAGCTCCATTACTACGCTGGTGGCTCGGTCTTGCTCGACTCCGCCGGCAGGCCATAGCGGGTCACCACCCGGTCGTAATTGAGCCGCAGCAGCTGGATCACGTCGCGGACGTCAGTCTCGTCCTCGATCCTGCGCGCGGCCGGCCCTCGCTTACCGGGGAAGACGGGGTGGTGCGCCACCCGACCCTGATTGAAGAGGTCGGCCCAAACCGCCTTCGGGAAGAAGAAGTGGGCGGCGCGGTCGCCGTGCAGGTGACCGATCTCCCGCCGGCCCACTTTGAAGGAGAACTCGCCACGCCGGCCCGCGCCTGCCTCTACGCCTGGCCACGAGGTGACCTCCTCGGTGATTTGCTCGCTTGCTGTTCGAGGCTCGGTCATGGGTCGCTCCTTGGATGCCCGAGACTTGGTTCAACCATGATGCATCAACGATTGAGCGGCTTCGATCCTGACCCGAGCGTCTCGATCCGCCATCGATGAGTTCTGCTGCTTCAGGAGTCTGTACTAGAAGAGACCGTCACAAGGAAGGCTCTGCTCGCGCGCGCGAGCATCTGCAAACGGCGACCGAATGGAGCGACATGTTCAAAGACACCAAGGCGTTCAGCAGTTTTTCAGTAGATGACTTGCAGGAAGCAAAACAGTTCTATGGCCAAACCCTCGGCCTCGATGTCGACGAGACCCCTGAAGGGTTGGTGTTACATATCGCCGGCGGCTCCTACGTATTCATCTATCCCTCGGACACGTACACGGCGCCGAAGCACACTGTCCTCAACTTTCCGGTCGGCGATATCGAAGAGGCGGTGGACGAGCTTGCCAAGCGAGGCGTTCGTATGGAGCACTACGACACGCCTGGCATCAAGACCGACGAGAAGGGCATTTTCAGAGGCGACTCCGGCCCGAGAGCTATTGCGTGGTTCAAGGACCCCGCCGGCCATGTTCTCTCGGTGCTGCAAGAGACGTAGCCTGCTCACCTTCAGGTCTGAAGCGCCGCAGGGCCTGGGCTGGGCGCGCCTGCCCCGGCTCGCGAAGCGGACGATCGCCGAGTAGGCTCAGGCTCGTGTGTTGTCGAGGTGCTGCAAGAGCTCATGGGCAGCGAGCTCGACCTCTTTGTGTCTCCACTCGGCGGCCCGATACTGACACGCGATTAGGCCCATTCGATGGACGCGTCGGAAGTCCCCATAGACGAATGCGTATCGGGCCTTGGTCTCGTCGTTGGCACCCTCGGTCAGTCCCAGATGCCATGCGGCGTAGTCATCCCATGAATGCGACTCCAGAAAGGAATTTTCGTCGTCGGCGCTCGGTTGGGCGTCGCTCCACTCGCCTTCGAGCACGTACTGGTGTGCGTCGATGAGTCGTCTCGCCTGTGTTACGGCGCGCTGATTGAGTGTGTAAGAGGCGATGGCGTCATTCTGACGAGTCGTGACCGCCGTTCAGACGTACCACGAAGCCAATCGTCGACACTCCTCTGTATCGCACCCAGGAGGTCGTCGGAGCCCGATCGGCCGCCCTCGATGCAGATGGAGATGTGAGGCCCCGTAGGCCCGCAGGGCGGGCGCCGACGGGGCCTACCTCCGGAGTCTCAGCTGCTCATTGAGGCCATGGCCGCTTTCGCGCGCTCGGCCATCTCCTCTGGCGGGACGTCCTCGACGTGCGTCGCGATCGACCAGAGATGGCCGAACGGATCCTGGACGGAGCCGAAGCGGTCGCCCCAGAACTGGTCGGCGACCTCCATCGTGATCGTCGAACCCGTGTCGACAGCCTGTTTCACGACCGCGTCGACATCCTCGACGTAAAGGAAGATGCTCGCGCTCGTGCCGCCCAGCTCCTTCGGCGACCTCGTGGTCGCTTGCGGGAACGGATCGGAAAGCATCACCAGGGAGTCGCCGATCTCGAGCTCCGCATGCCCGATCCTGCCCTCCGGCGCCTCCATGCGCACGCGCTCCTTCGCGCCGAACGCCTTCTTGTAGTACTCGATCGCCTCGGCCGCGTCGTCGACGGCCAGGTACGGGGTGACGGTGTGGTACCCCTCCGGAATTGGCTTCACTGCCATGGGTTCTCCTCCTTTTCGTGGGGGCGACACGTCGTTCTGCGCGACCCTAGCGGTCATTCCCGCCACCTTCTGTCGTGTTCCTGAAATAGGCTCGGATCGTGCGCGCTAGCCGTCTCGTCTCGTTTCTGCTCGTGCTCCAGACACGGGGGCAGCTGACTGCCGCGGAGCTCGCCGAGCGACTCGAGGTTTCCGAGCGAACGGTGCAGCGCGACGCACAGGCACTCGGGGCGGCCGGCGTCCCGATCGTGTCGGTCCGGGGACCGGCAGGCGGCTACCGCCTCGAGCGCGGCTACCGGACGAAGCTGACCGGGCTCGACGCGGGAGAGGCGGAGGCGCTATTCGTCGGGCCCGCAGCCGAGCTCGGGCTCGGCCGCGAGCTGGCCGCGGCTCGGCTGAAGCTTCTTGCCTCCCTGCCTGCGGAGCTGCAGGAGCGCGCCGGCCGCGCCGAACGGCTCTTCCATGTCGACACGCATGGTTGGTTTCGCGAAGAGGACCGAGTCCCACATTTGCCGGTGATCGCGGGAGCGCTTTGGCGCGGCCGGCGCCTCGACATTCGCTATCGCGAGGGCTCGGCCGTGGTCTCGCGCCGCCTCGACCCGCTCGGCCTCATCCTCAAGGCTGGCGTCTGGTACTTGCTCGCGCAGCGCCGAGGGGAGGAGCGCGTCTACCGGGTGTCGCGGATCGCCTCCGCCAGGGAACGTGCGGAACCCGGCACTCGCTCCCCGGACTTCGATCTCGCCGCCGCGTGGGTGCGTCGCTCGGAGGCTTTTGAGCGGAGCCGCAGGCAGATTGAGGTCACGGTGCGGGTCCCCCGCAGCCAGGTCCGTTACCTCCGCGCGACCCGCGTCGTCGAGGACGGGGAGCGGCCGATCGTGGTTGCGCAGTTCGACGGATTCGACCATGCCTGCCACAGCCTGCTCGCGTACGGCGCCCAGGCCGAGGTGCTCGCTCCGCGAGCGCTACGCGAGCGGATCGCGGCTGTGGCCGCGGAGACCGTTGCCCTCTACGCCGCCGGCACCTCGTAGAACACGAAGACGGGACAACGCCCTGAGTGCGTCCGGTAGAGAGGCGGTGGCAAAGGGAGTAATTTTCGCGACGAAGCAGTCTGCAGCCAGGCGGGCTGCGGAAAGGAGAGGCATGCGGCTTCGAATCCTCATCGTCTCGGTCATCGCTGTAGCGGCTTTGGCAGTTCCTGCGGTTGCGATGGCGAGCGCTCCGGCAAACGCGAACTGCTGGGGAGTGGTGACGTCCCAGTTCGCAAGCACAGCGCCGGGTGCGGTCGGGGCGCACTCGTCAAATCCGCCGACTCTCGACCTGTTCCCGAACCGGCCCGGCCGCTCGGGCCTGGGAGAGATCGTGCAGGTGCTCGACCTCGGCCATGTCAGCGCTCTCGGCACGTTTCTTGGCCGGGGTTGATGGCGTGCCCGCCACCTCCTGCCCATAGCGGCTGCTATTCCATCCGCTCCTCGACCCCGCGTCCGCGCCTCGACGTCAGACCATCCCGCGCGTCTCCTCGGTGTGTCGGTCGAGTCCCATCGCGTCGAAGCGAGCGATCGCCCTCGCGACGAGCTCGGCGTCCTCGCGAACGAGTCCCAGCGCGCGGAGCGCGAACGGCTCGAGAAACGTATCCGGCCGCAGAAGCGGGAGCGCTTCGTTCTCGACACCCTTCCGATCTCCAAGGGCGGCGAGGGCATCGAGCCGAGTCGATCGGCCTGCTACCTCGGCGAAGTACATCGCCTCGGGCAACTCGGCGAGAAGCCGCTCGACCCGGTCCAGCTCGCCGCGAATGAGCGCGAGGCGTATCCGCGGCGCTTCGTTCGTGAGTCCGTACCCTTCGATCCCCATGGCGTCGGCCTCCGCCTCGAGGCGTCTGGCCTCCGCGTCGTCCCCTGCGTAGGCGCTCGCGACGGCGCAGACGAGCAGGGAGCGGACGTTGAACTGACACGGTGTTGCGGCGTTGTCGGCAATCGTCTGCTCCGCCTGCGTCGCTAGCGCGCGTACGGAGTCCCAGTGCGCCTCGAGCTCCTCGACCATCAAATACATGCTGATCCCGTGGACGGCGTGGTGCGAGCTGAGCTCCCGCGATAGCTCGTCGAGAAGACGCGCATGCCGGCGCGCTTCGTCCATTCGGCCGGCACCCAGGTTTGTGCAGACGGCGTACCAGTGCGAGTGGACGCGAGCTTCGGGATCGGTCGAGTCCGCCAAAAGGTCAAAACGCTGAAGGACCAGAGCGTGTGCTTCCTCGTACCGGCCCTCCATGAGGGCCAGCTCGGCCCGGACGCTCACCGCCTCAGACCGGAGATAGGCGTCTCCGAGCCGCTTGGCAAGCTCACTCGCCTCCAGTGCCGGTTCGGCTCCCCGTGCTGGATCGAATTCGGCGAGGGCCAAAAGCGCGCTAACGCGGGCAGGAGTCCCGGGGTCGGAAAGCTCGAGTGCTCGCTCGACCCAGCTCTTGACGAGCGACGGATCCGGCCGCTGCTTCCACATTGCGGGACGCGCCGTTGTCTCATAGGCGAGCGCGCTGTAGAGGTCGGCCTGGGCTCCCCGGTCGGAGGAAAGCGCGATCGCTTCCTGCATCGCTGTCCAGAACGCCTCGCCGTCGAACTTGAGCATGTTCGCGCGTCCGATCTTTTCCCAAAGGTCGGCCAGCCCCGGCTCGCTCACTTCGAGCTCTCGCGCGCGCTCGAGCAGTGCGAGCGCATCGTCGATCGCGTAGCGACCGACGGCTAGGTCAGCGGCACGTCGAAGCCAGAAGAGCGCCTTCGCGCGAAGGCGACCTAGCTCGTCCTCAGCACCGGCCCACGCCAGGTCGGTGACCTCACTCCGTACCGCCTCGGCGTAGTGATGCGCAAGGAGAGAAGCATGCTCGTCGCGCGACTCGCCGATGCGCTCGAGCCAATCGGCGAACGAGGCGTGCAGATGCGCCCGTTTGGCCTTCGGAAGGCTGCCGTAGGCAACTTCCCGGGTGAGTGCGTGCTTGATCACGTACTCGCGCTCGCCGGCCATCGACGACCCGGAGCGAGAGCGGATGAAGTCGCGCTCCTCCAGCAGTCTGAGGTCGGGCTCGAGGCCTTCGAGCAGCTCGTACACCGGTCCCGACCAGAAAACGCGCCCGATCACCGAGGCCGCCTGGAGCGCGGCCTTGTCGGCCGGCTGGAGGAGATCGATGCGAGCGGCAAGTACCGCCTGAACCGTGTCCGGTACCACGAAGCCGGCGGGCAGTTCCTGTGCCGTCCAGCTTCCGTTGGCACGCTCGAGCACGCCTTGGTCGATTAGCGTGCCGACGAGCTCCTCGACGAAAAAGGGGTTGCCCTCGGCTCGTTCGACCACCACGTCGCGAAGGACCGGGGGCAATTCGGCAGCGAGGAGTTGCTCGAGCATTTGCGCGGTGTCGGTGGGAGTGAGCGCCTCGAGCCAGATGTGCGAGACGTTCGCTCGTCTACCCCGCGTCGAACGACGCTCGGCGAGGTCGGGACGCGCAGTAGCGAGGAGCAGCAAGGGGCCTTCGACGGTGCGGACGAGCCGGTCAAGGAGATCGAGCAGCGGCTCCTCCGCCCAATGGAGATCCTCGACCAGCACGACCAGAGGTCGTTCGGCGGCGAGTTCCCTGAGCAGCTCGACCCAGGCCTCTTCGAGGCGCTCGCGAGCGGCCAGCGGATGGAGATCTTCGGCGACGTCGAGGCCGAGCGTGAGGGCGAGAATCTCCCGGTCGCCCAGCCGGCGAACAAGGGTTTCAGGCGGGTCGCTCTCAAGAATCGCAAACTGCTCCTTGAGCACCTCGCCGAACGGCCAGTAGGTGATGCCGTGCCCGTAGGACAGACAGCGGCCTGTTCTGCGCAGCGGCTGCGGCGATTCGGCGCCCAGCCACTCCCAGAACTCACGCGCAAGCCGCGTCTTGCCGACGCCGGCGTCGCCAATGACCATGAAGAGCTCCGGCTCTTCGCGACCGACAACGCGCCGATAGGCGGCTTGGAGCAGCTCGAGCTCGTCCTCCCGCCCCACGAATGTGCGCTGGAGGCCACCCACCCCTCGCGGGCGCATGAGCGAGAGAGGGCGAACGAGCCTCCGACAGGCGACGCCGCCTTCCTTGCCCTTGGCCTCGACCGTCATCGGTTCCGCGAGCTCGAAAGCGCCGCGAGCGGTGGCGGCTGTTCGCTCGCCGACGAGGATCTCGCCCGGCGCGGCGGCCTGCTCGAGACGGGCAGCAACGTTCACCGCGTCGCCGGTCACGAAGGCGCTTCCCTCGCGCGCGCGGCCGACGGCGACCTCTCCGGTGTTGACGCCGATCCGTAGCGCGAGTGTGTCCCCGAAGAGTTCCTCCAGGCGCCGCCGAAGCCCGAGGGCGGCGTGAAGCGCCCGCTCCGCATGGTCTTCCTGTGCGGCAGGGACTCCGAAGGCGGCCATGACTGCGTCTCCGACGAACTTCTCGAGCGTGCCGCCGGCGTCCTCGATTTCGGCCGCCATCCCTTCGTAGAAACGCTCGAGAAGCATTCGCGTCCGCTCCGGATCCTGCGAATCCCCGAGCTCCGTCGATCCCACGAGGTCGGCGAAGAGCACGGTCGCAACCTTGCGCTCGTCGCTCGCGCTCTCCTCGACGAGCGGAGCGCCACAGGTGCCGCAGAAACGGAAACCCTCTGGGTTCGCCTGGCTGCAGCGACGGCAGACGGGCATGCATGAAGAGTACGCCGGTGGTGATCGCCCTTCTAGTGCGGCACTCTCGGGAGGGAAGCGGCCGCCGCTGCATCCCGCTAGTCGCGAGGAGTCTGCCCGCTCCGTGTCATGCGTCCGAGGAGCTACACCTATTCCAGGCGCGCCTCTTCGAGGTCGAGCTCACGTTCGACCCGACGCATCACCTCGTCGCTGATCCTTCGCTCGCGCCGGAGGGCTCGAACCGCCACGCGCTCCGCTTCGATTAGCTCGCGAAGCAGGCGCTGGTAGTCGGTCGAGCGCTGCTCGATGGCCCCGTCGTCCGATTCATCGAAGCGGGCTTTGAAGCGAGAGCGGCGGTAGCCATACAGGCCGCGTAGCCGGTCGGCCGTGTCTTCGCGAACCCACTCTTCGTCGACGAGCTCCTCCAGGCGAGCCAGGGCGGCGTCGGCTGCGTGAATTCGCGCCTTCGTGTCCTCCTTCGCCTCGAGCCCGCTGTCGTCCTCGAGCTCGAGGACGTCGATCAGCTTCGGCAGGGACAAGCCCTGAACGACGACGGTCACCAAGATGACACTGAAGGTCAGGAACACGATCAGCTCGCGGTTCGGGAACGCTGTGCCCGCGTCCGTCGTGAGTGGGAGGGCGAGCGCAGCCGCGAGCGATACCGCGCCGCGCATGCCCGACCAGGCGAGGACGACGCTCGGTTGCCACGGTGCCGGAGCCTTGCGGCGGCCGAGCAGGCTTGGCAGCTGTGCCGTCGCGAAGATCCATGCAAAGCGCGCCCCGACGACGGTCGCGGCGACGAGTACCGCGTACCAGAGGAGAGTCGCCGTCGAATAACCCGCGAGACCGTCCAGGATCACGGGCAGCTGCAGGCCGATCATCGTGAATAGGAACGCGTTCAAGAGGAAGAAGAGGATCTCCCAGACCGCGACTCCCTGGAGACGGGTCTGGGCCGTCGTGAGCTCCGGCGTGTGCCAGCCCATGTAGATCCCGACCGTGACCGCGGAGAGAACCCCGGAAACCCCGACCGCTTCGGCCGGCAGGTAGGCGAAATACCCGCTCATGATCGAGATCGTGATCTCGACCGGCGGGTTGTCGAGCCGTCGCCGGACCTCGCGGATGACGTAGCCGACGGCGAGGCCCATCGCGATGCCCCCGGCGATGCTGAGCAAGAAGCGGCTGGAGGCAGCGGCAAGCGAGAAGCTGCCCGTGACGACTGCAGCGACGGCGAACCGGTAGGCGACCAGCGCGGTTCCGTCGTTGACGAGGCTCTCGCCTTCGACGAGGGCGATGAGTCGGCGCGGAAGCCCGACCCGCTGCGCGATCGCGGTCGCCGCCGTCGGGTCGGTCGGAGAGACGATGGCACCGAGGACGAACGCAGTCGGCCAGCCCAGGCCCGGGATCGCGGTGTGCGCCACGGCGGCGACCGCGACCGTCGTCGTCAGAACGAGCCCGATTGCAAGCAGCCCGATCGGACGGACGTTCGCACGCAGCTCGCGCAGCGGGCTGAAGAATGCAGCGCCGTAGAGGAGCGGGGGGAGGACTGCGACGAGGACGATGTCCGGCGGCAGCTCGATGCGCGGCATGCCGGGAACGAAGCCGAGCGCAAGGCCTCCCAGCACGAGCGGGATCGGATAAGGAATCCGAATCAGCTCGGCGATCGCCAGGAGCGCGGCGGCGGCCGCCAGGAGTCCGACGAGGACAAGGCTGTCGGCAGACGAGAAGTCCACGGCTCAGAACCTCCGCGGGTTAGCCATGCGCTCCAATGTAGAGCTACGCGTTCGCTGCAGGCGGTGAACGTGAGGACAAACGAGGCTCCCGCTGGCGGAGATCGCCCGTTCGAGCCCGACTAGCTCCACGAAAACTCACTCCGTTCGGACCACTCTCTTTGGTTATCTCGCGTTGCATCTTGACTTTTTCCCCAGGTTGGGGAGAATCCGATGCGGGAAGGGAAATGGGCCGGACGATCTGCCGGAGTGGTTAGGGAGTAGGTAGATCGGGCGCCCCGGCACGGGACACTGCGGCGCAAGGGGAGGCTGTATGGGAATCGAGGGTGTTAGTCGCGACGGCGCGACTCTTCATGACTACCTGCGCGTGCTCCGGCGGCGCAAATGGATCATCCTGACGGCGATCATCGTGGTTCCAGCGGTGGCCGTTGCGATGTCGATGCGCCAGCCGGCGCTCTACCAGTCGACAGCAGAGGTCCTCCTCACCAACAAGGACATCTCGGCGGGCCTGACCGGGGTCTCGGGCAGCAGCGTCTTCCAGACGTCGGAGCGCATCGCACAGACACAGGCGGATCTCGCCACGACCCCGACGGTCGCGCGGCGCGCTCTTGCCTCCGCCGGCATCGATGACATGAGCCCGTACCAGCTGCTTGGCTCCGTCTCTGTTCAGCCCCGGGCCGACGCAGACCTTCTCGACTTCACCGTCACGAGCGCGATTCCGGCCCGCGCTGTGACGCTCGCCACGGCTTTCGCGCGCGAGTTCACGATCTACAAGAACGAGCTCGACACCGCCGCCGTGCGCAAGACCCTCGCGGAGGCCTCAAGTCAGCTGCGCACCCTCGAGAACCTGGGACAGAAGGAAACGGCCCATTACACCAGTCTCCTGGACAAGGTGCAGCAGCTCCGCACGATCCAGGCGCTGCAGGCTTCGAACTCGTTCGTCGTCCAGCCGGCGCGGGGCGCGGCACAGGTTCAGCCACGTCCGTTCCGGGCAGGTGTGCTCGGCTTCCTGGTCGGGCTCGTCCTTGGCCTTGGACTCGCGTTCCTTCGCGAAGCGCTCGATACACGGGTGCGGACGGCCGAGGAGGTTTCCGAGGCGCTCGACATGACGCTGCTCGCGCGGCTGCCGACCCCGCCCAAGCGGCTTGCTTCCAAGGACAGTCTGGTCATGCTCGAAGCCCCGCGGAGCAAGGAGGCCGAGGCTTTCCGGATGCTGCGGACGAACCTCGAGTTCACGAACCTCGAGCACGGAGCGCGGGTGATCATGGTCACGAGCGCGCTCGAGTCGGAGGGAAAGTCCACCACTGCTTCGAACCTCGCACTCGCACTCGCGCGCTCCGGTCGTCACGTCGCGCTCGCCGACCTGGATCTCCGGCGACCCTACCTCGACCGGTTCTTTGATCTGAACGGCAGGCCTGGTCTGACGCAGGTTGCGCTCGGACATGTGGGTCTCGAGGAGGCGCTCACCACGATTGCGATCACCGACCCGAGCGACAATTCATCCCGCGTACGAGAGGCCCTCGGTGCCAACGGAACGAACGGACACGCGCGCGTGTCCGGAGTCCTCGAGGTGCTGCCGTCCGGCCCGATCCCGCCGGATGCGGGTGAGTTCGTAGGAACCAACGCCGTTAGCGCCATCATTCAGAGCCTTCGCGATCGGGCCGACTTCGTCATCGTCGACGCTCCGCCGCTCCTGAATGTCGGCGACGCGATGGCTCTCAGCCCGAAGGTCGACGGCATCATTCTCGTCACGCGCCTCAAGGTGCTGCGGCGGGGAACCCTCAAGGAGCTTCACCGCCTGCTCGCGAACGTCCGTGCCAAGCCACTCGGATTCGTCGTCACCGGCGCCGAGGTCGAGAAGGGCTACGGCTACGGGTACGGATACGGCTACGGCGATTACAGCCGTTCGTCGAGTCCTCGCACCGAGCAGGAGCGCGTCAGGTGACGCGCACCTGCGTTCTCATCGCCGATCCGGTTCCGATCTTTCGCGCGGGCGTGAGAGATGTGCTGCTCGCCGAAGAGGACTTCGTCGTGCGCGAGGCAGGGGATTGTGACGAGGTGCTCGCGTCGGTAGCGGCCACCGCCTGCGACGTGGTGCTGGTCGACTTCGATCTCCCACCCGGAGGGGCGCTTGCCGTGCTCCCCGACCTCCATGCCAACTCGGCTACGCACGCGATCGTGTGGAGCTTCAAGCCCTCACAGGAAAACGTTCTTTCGGCGCTTCGACACGGTGCGAGCGGCTATCTGCACAAGGAGATTCCCGCAGGGGGGCTGATCCGCACCCTCCGCGCGCTTGCCCAGGGCGAGGCGCCACTGGCTCGCGATCTCGCGGGCGCCGCGATCAGCGCCGTCCGCGGAAGCGGGGATCGAGAGGTGGCGTCGATCCTCACCGCGCGTGAGCGCGAAGTTCTCGGTCTCGTGGCGAGTGGAGCGCGGAACAGACAGGTGGCTGCCGCTCTCGAGATCTCCGAGTTCACGGTCAAGCGCCACGTCCAGAACATCCTCCGGAAGCTCGCTCTTCCGTCGCGGATCGAGGCGGCTGCGTTCTACCGGTCGGCGTATCCGCACGAAGAGCCTGTCCTCGAGAACGGGGGAAACGGGTCCGAGCACCCGAACGGCTCTACGAGAGATTTCATCGAAAGCTCTGTAGCCACGACGACCGCAGGGGCGGCCTCGTGAACGCCACGGAGCGTTCAGCCCTCGTTCAGGGAGCGCTGTTCTACGATCAGATCGCGTCCGCGATGGACGACCGGACGCTCGAGATCCTGGAGCGCCGGCGGAGTACCTCCACGGTGCACCGGAGGGGCTGGCTCGTACGCCGCATGCTGCTCGCCGCGGATCTGCTCGGCCTCACCGTGGCCTTCATCGCTGCCCAGCTCCTCCTGGGCCCGAATCCGAATGCCCCGAACCCCGTCGACGCGACCATGGAGTGGGTCCTCTTCTTCGGAACCCTGCCCGCCTGGATCGTCGTCGCAAAGCTCTACGGCCTCTACGAACGCGACGAGGAGCGCACGGACCACTCCACGGTCGACGACATGCGGGACGTGTTCCACATGGTCACGGTCGGCGCGTGGGTTCTCGTCGTGGCTGCCTGGCTGACGGGCCTCGCGCAGCCCGGACATCGTCAAGCTCGCCCTGTTCTGGGCGTTCGCCATTGCCCTGATCACGCTCGGCCGGGCGGCTGCGCGAACCTTCTGCCGCACCCGCATCACGTACCTGCAGAACGCCGTCATCGTCGGTGCGGGGGAGGTCGGCCAGCTGATCGGGCGGAAGCTCTTGCAGCATCCCGAGTACGGCATCAACCTCGTCGGCTTTGTCGACGCCGAGCCGAAGGAGCGCCGGCCCGACCTGGAGCACCTGACGCTGCTCGGGCCGCCGGAGCGCCTCGCAACGATCATTCGGCTCTTCGACGTCGAGCGCGTGCTGATCGCGTTCTCCAACGAGTCTCACGACGCGACGCTCAGGCTGATCCGATCGCTCAAGGATCTCGATGTCCAAATCGACATCGTTCCGCGGCTCTTCGACATCGTCGGCACCGAGATCGGCATCCACACCGTCGAAGGGTTGCCCCTCCTGGGGCTTAGGCCGCTCCGTCTGTCTGCCTCCTCCCAGATGCTCAAGCGGGGGATGGACCTGGGCCTGGCGGGACTGGGGCTCATGCTCCTGGCGCCGGCATTCGCTCTCATCGCGCTCGCGATCAAGCTCGAATCGACCGGGCCGGTCTTCTTCCGGCAGGAGCGGATGGGTACCGGCGGAAGAACGTTCCGGATCCTGAAGTTCAGGACAATGACCGCGGACGCCGACGAGAGAAAGCATGAGGTCGCGCACCTGAACAAGCACGCGACGAGCGGCGGTGACCCGCGCATGTTCAAGATCGCAGCGGATCCGCGCGTCACGAGAGTCGGACAGTTCCTGCGGCGTTTCGATCTCGACGAGTTCCCGCAGCTCATCAACGTCGTCCGGGGTGAGATGTCGCTCGTCGGCCCGCGGCCTCTCATCCTCGTCGAGGACGTGCACGTGCAGGACTGGGCGCGCAATCGCCTGAACCTCCGACCCGGGATGACGGGCGTGTGGCAAGTCCTCGGCAGGAGCGAGATTCCGTTCGAGGAGATGACGAAGCTCGATTATCTCTACGTGACCAACTGGTCGCTCGTCAGCGACCTGAAGCTCATCGGCCGGACGATCCCTGCGGTTCTGAAGCGCCGCGCCGCGTACTAGGAGCCCCATGGACGCTCGCGAGCGCGACGTGGCGACGGCCCCTCAGGCCAAGGCTCGACCAGGACGGTCCGCCTCTTTCTGTCGGGATGGCAACGCGCTCCGGCGGCGACGAGGCACGGCTCGCGGTCGAGTCAGTGGCGGGCCAGCTTGCTCCAAGTGACGAGTTCCTCCTGGTCTACACCGGGGACGACGAGTCCGCGCCGCGGCGCCTCGAGGAAACCATGGCCAGTATTGCCCCCTCGGTCCAGGTGCTCGTGAAGTACCGCGGCGGCATTTCCGAGGCGCGCAATGTGATCGTCGAGGCCGCACGCTCGCCGTTCATCTGCTTCCTCGACGACGACGAGACAGCACATCCGGGCTGGGTGGAGGGGCACCGCCGCGTCTGGGCATCGGCTCCCGAGCGACTCGCGGTCGTCGGCGGCCCCATGCTTCCTGTCTGGAACGGCGGGCGGCCGCCGTGGCTCCACGACCACCTCACAGGAGTTGTGAGTGTGCTCGACCTGGGAGACCAGCCTCTCGTCCTCGGCCGGAAGCTGGGCGATCGGCCTCAGCCTCGATTCGCCTGGGGAGGCAACATGAGCATGCGCAAGTCGGCGATCATCGAGGCGGGAGGCTTCGACCCCGACCGTGGGGCAAGGCCGGACGAGCCGCATGGACGCGGCGAGGAGGAGGAGCTGCAGGAGCGACTTGTCGCTCGCGGCCTGGAGGTCTGGTACGAGCCGAGCGTCCAGGTCTCGCACCACATCCGGCGTGAGCGCTTGACCGTCGACTACTTCCGGCGCGTGATGCGGCTCCATGCGCGAGAGGACGCCAGGGAGCCCCACGCCCTTCGACGGGGCCTTGTCCGGCTCCTGAGGAGCAGCGCCCGATTCTTCCTAGGAGTCGTTCGCTTCGACTCGTCGGAGCGAGTCGTCGCTCGGCTCGGTATGTCGTATGGGCTTGCGATGGTCGGTGGGGCGTTGAAGGAGCACACGGGGAGGTGGAAGCCGTGAATTCCTCGGGTACGGTTCAAGGGCTCAGCTCGGCGAAAGTGGTCCTTGACGGCCGACGTAGGCTGAACCCAGAGCCGAAGCCGGGGCTCATCTGATGCGCGTAGCGGTGGTCTTCCACGATTTTCACCTGGAAGGAAGCCTGCCGCGCGAGCGTGTCCTCCTGGCCCGCGGGCTTATCGACGAGGGCGTCGAGGTGCACTGCTATACGAACCCGGACACGCGCGGGGTCGAGCCCGCAGGCGTCCAGTTCCACGATGTTCGACCGACGCGCCGCTCGTCCGGACGGGTCGGGCATGCTGTCGAGTGCGGGACGTTCGCCCGGAAAGCTACGGCGCTCCTGCGTGAACACCGGGCCCGATATGACGTGATTGACGTTGCCGGAACGTCCGCCTGGGAGCACGACGTCATTCGGGCGCACGCGGTCCTGCTCTCAGAGCAGCGGCGTTGGCCGGAGCGTGGAGGAAAGACGTTTCGCGCGGCCCGCGCCCGCGCGCGCGCTGCTCACATCCTTCACCCGCACCTGGGCGTGGCACGGGTGACCCAGTTGCTACAGCTCAAGCCTGGGAACTACTCCAGGGTGGTTGCGGTTACCGAGGAGGTTCGGCAAGACCTGCAGCATGTCCACGGCGTGCCTGGGTGGGCGATCCAGGTCGTCGCCCCACCGATCGAGCTTCCGGATCCTGCCGGCACGCCCTCCGTCAAGCTTCGCCGACGTCTGGGCCTCGGTGCTCGCGACTAGCTTGTTCTCTTCGTCGGCCACGACTTCAAGCGAAGGGTCTCGACGATGCGATCGAGGCGGTCGCCCGGTCGCCCGCCGCGCATCTCGCCGTCGTTGGGGGAGGCGAGGAGCTTCCCTTCCGTGCGGTGGCCGATCGCCTCGGGGCCGGGAACCGCGTCCATTTCCTCGGCGTGACGTCCGAGCCGAATCGCTTCTTCGAAGAGGCAGACGTGTTCCTCCTTCCTACCCGCGAGGACGTCTGGGGTACGACGGTCATCGAAGCGATGGCAGCGGGCGTGCCCGTCATCACGACTGCCGTGGCGGGTGCGGCCGTGGAGGTGCGCCGTACGGGGCGGGGCTCGTCGTCGAGAATGGATCGCCGAACGGTCTCGCGGACGCGCTCGCTTCGCTCCTCGAGGCGCCCGGCCGGCGCAGGGAGATGGGCGACGGGGCCGCGGAGCCGCGTAACGATACGGCGAGGCGGAGCACGCGCGCGCCATGCTCAAATCTACGAGAGGTCGTCGACGAACGCGCGCGGGGGGGGCCGTGACGGCGGGGCCGCGGAGTCTTCGGCGCCGGGCTTCTGGGGTCAAGCCCGCACTGAACCGCCTCCCGGCGAGCGTGGAGATCGCCTGGAGTCGCATTCGGGCTCGGCGTCCTCTTCGTTTCAATGCTCGCCGGCATGGCTGTCCTCGACCCGCGCTGGGGCGTACTGGTCCTGCCGGCAGTCGGACTCGCGGTCCTGGTCGGGATCGCAGCTGTAAGCCGGGGCGCCCTCGTCGGCTTCACCGTTCTCGGAGTGTCAAACGGGATCCCGGCCTCGATCTCGAGTCCTTCGCGCTGCGTGGATCTTTTCGCCCCACGACCTGCTCATCACCTTTCTGGTCGGCGCGCTCGTTTTCTGGCATCTGACACACCACGACAGACATGCGGTGGACAGGCGCTGGCAGGTCGGCGATCGTGCCTGGTCGTTTATGTTCGTAGGCTGGTGGTTTTTGACGTTTGTGCGCAGCGTGCTCTTCTCCGACATCCCGCCGCTCCAGGCGGCGCTCTTCGGCCGTGACTTCCTGTACTTCGGTTTGCTCTGTCGTCTTGCCCGTCGCCTTCCGCCGTCGCAGCGATCTCGTGGCGCTCGTCGCAATGGTCGCGTTGGCGGCAACGATTTTCGCCTTTGGTCAGACAGCCACGTCACTGTTCCCCCAGTGTCAGCGGTCTTCGATCCCACGCTTCTCATCAACGAGAATTTTACGAACGAGTTCGAGGGCGTCACGCGCGTCTACTCCTACATGGGGGACGTCGTTGTCCTCGGTGCGATCATGGCCGGAGGAGTGGCGATGTCGCTCGCTCGCGGTATGGCGTCGTTGGCGCCGTCTCTTCGTGATCCTGACGATTGCGCCCTGACGCAGCTCTCGCGCGCGGCCTACGCGGCTCTGCTGGCCGGCTTCCTTGTCGTCGTGTGCTGCGCTCCTGCGGGCTTCCGACCCGCTCGCGGTCGCTCGCCGCGTGATCCCAGCATTTGTGCTCGTCGTGGCGCTCTTTCCGGTCCTCTCGCTCGTTCATCCGAGCTCAGACCGGCTCTCCGTTCGGCGGCGCAGGTGTTTGCCACGCGCCGAGTCGGGGATCGAGGAATTCCAAGCACGCAGCGGGACATTCGGCTATCGGTACGATGTCCAGTCGCGCATGCTCGACCTGGTCGGCAATCGATGGCCGATCGGGCTCGGCTTTTGGCACCCGGATTCTCGCTACGTCGGGAGCCTTCCACAGGGGACGATTCGGAACAGCGACGTTGGAGTCCTGAACGGGGTCACGACGATCGGGGCGATCGGCACGGTTCTGCTCTACCTCCCCGTCCTCGGGACGATCGTGTTTCTGGTCAGGCGACGACGGGGGCTTCGACAACTGGGATGGCTTCGTTTTCGGGGCCGCAGGGTGGTTCTTCGGTGTCGTGGTCGCCTCCATCTCGCTCGTGACGCTTTTCACGGTCCACGGCCTTGTGCTTACTGCTGTGGTCATGGTCGCGGCTGTCTCCATCGCCACCCGCCCTGACACGGGAACGGCTGCCACTGGAGAGAGCATGACGACGGGCCTCTCCGCCGTCCTCGTCACTCACAACTCTGAAGACTGCATCGAGGGCGCGCTTACTTCGGTCCGCCGCCATCTGCCGGGCACCGAGCTGGTTGTCGTGGACAATGCCTCGGAGGACACGACCCGGGAAGTCGTCGGCGCGTTCGCCGGGGTCCGGCTCGTCAGGCACGGGGAGAACCTCGGTTTCGGGCGGGCGTGCAACCTCGGTGCGGACAATTCGACCGGCACGCATCTCCTCTTCGTCAACCCGGACGCGCGGATCGTCTCGGTCGAATCCGAGGCGTTCCAGGAGCTCTGGAGCGGCCCTTCGGGCTGGTCGGCCCCTACTTCCTGTCCTGCGAGGCGCGCAAGAGTCCGGCCGAGATGGGCTTCGACCCGAGCGCCACTGGCTCTTCGCCTACGTCAGCCAGACGTTCGGGCTGCTTCGGCCCAAGGAGCTCCCCCGCAGCACCCGGCGTGCCCGCCGGGACGCGTACTGGCTTGCGGCCTCCGTGGTGCTCGCCGAGCGTGAGGAGTTCGACCGACTCGGCCGGTTCGACCCACGTTTCTTCCTGTATTACGAGGATCGGGAGCTTTCGGCACGCTACCGCGACGCGGGCCTGCCGATCCGCTCGACCGCCGCGATCCGGGTCGAGCATCGAGGGGAGGTTCCTCTCGCACCGCGGACTTCCGAGTGGTTCCCCAAGGCTGGGCGCTGCTCGGCTGGATCCAGTATCTGCATCTCCGGCACGGACCCGGTGTCGCTGGTCGCGCTGCCCGGCTCGCCCTGGTCACGCTCAAAACGCTGGCTCTCGGGCTTCGCGTGGCCCGCACCGCCCGCGTGCCGCGCGCCCCGCGGAAGGCGACGGAAGTCGGGATGCTGCTCGACTTCATCGACAAGGTCACCAGCCGCCCGGCGGAACATTCAGACGAGTTCTGTCCCGACGCCGTACGGCACCTTGCTCGTCGTTCGAGGCTCCCGGGCCGAGCTTCCGCAGGCCCGACAGCGTGCGCTGATGCAGATCGCAGTGGTGCTGTGGAACGGGGGGACCGGCGGCGCAGAGACGTTCACCGCATCCCTTTGCAAGGAGCTCCGGAGCGCAGGGGTCGACGCGGGAATGGTCTTCGTGACGACACCTCACCCCCTGGCCGCGCGCCTCGACGAAGACGGGATCCCGTACTCGGCCTTGGGTTTTGCGAGCGGGAGGGGGATTGTGCTCCATCCTCGCACAATTGCCAATGCCGTCGGCCGACTCGGGAGGGACGGAGCCATCACGGTCTCTCCGGGCTACCTTACGGCCGCCCTTCGCATCGGCGGCTACCGTCCCCGGCTCGTGGCGGTAAACCACGGTCACCTGCTTCAGCTTCCGAACCTCCCTCGGCTGGAGCGAGCAAAGAGACGGGTAGACATGCTGAGCGGCCGCTGGGCGAGTGACGTGGAAGTCACGGTTTCGGACTACATGCTGAGACGTCTAGAGCGGGAGCGGTTTCGCGCGAGCCGGATCGTGCGAATCTACAACGGGCTCGACCTCTCGAAGTACGACGCGGACAGCAGCGAGGTCGCTTCGCGGGCTCGTTTCGCATCGCCTGGGGGGGCAGGATGATTCCAGGGAAAGGAGTCGACGATCTGCTCCGCGCGGTCGCAAGCCTCCCGAAAGACCTTGACGCACGACTCCGTCTTGCAGGCGATGGACCGGAGCGGGTCTCGCTCGAAGCGCTTGCGCTCGAGCTCGGCCTGGAGGCGCGTGTCGAGTTCGCCGGCTGGATGGACGACGTGCCGTCGTTCTGGCGGCCGGCGACGTCGCAGTAGTCCCCTCCCATCAGTTCGTGGAGTCATTCGGGATGGCAGCAGTCGAGGCGATGGCCTGCGGGCGCCCGGTCGCCGTCTCGCGGAACGGCGGTTTGACCGAGGTCGTCGACGCCGGGAGGACAGGTGAGGTCTTCGCGCCGGGCGACGTGGGCGCGCTAGCGCACGCGCTCGCCTCATATGCCTCGGACGGCCCCGGCGACGTCGGCACGGCGAGGCCGGGACGAGCACGGTGCAAGGATCTCTTCGGTATCGACCGTGCCGCGAAGTCGTACCTCGAGCTCTTTTCTCCGAGCGGACCGTGAAGACGCTGAAGACGATCCTCTACGTCGTCGGGGCCAGGCCCAACTTCGTGAAGGCGGCGCCCGTCATCCAGGCGCTTGCGGGAGACCAAAATGTTCGCCAGATCGTCGTCCATACGGGCCAGCATTACGATCCTGCGCTCTCTGAAGAGGTTCTCGAAGACCTCGGCTTTCCTGTTCCGGATCGCTTTCTCGGTGTCGGCTCCGGGACGCACGCGGAGCAGACTGGAAAGACGCTCATCGCGGTCGAACAAGTACTCCTCGAGGACGGGCCGGACCTCGTCGTAGTGAGCGGCGATGTCAATGCGACACTCGCCGCGGCCCTCGCCGCGGCCAAGCTTTCGATTCCAGTAGCCCACATAGAGTCAGGGCTCCGGTCCGGGGACTGGTCGATGCCTGAGGAGATAAACAGGGTCCTCATGGACCGCCTTTCCCAGATTCTCTTCACGCACAGTCCAGAGGCGGCCGACAATCTGGCCCTGGAGGGCGTCGACGGGAGGCGCATCCACTACGTCGGGAACACGATGATCGACTCCCTGCGCCGATTCGAGGGCGCGGCACGGGCAAAGGAGGCGTGGGGGCCGATCGGGGTAGAGCCGGGACGCTTCGTGCCCGTCACGCTGCACCGACCGTCGAACGTCGACGACTCGGTCAGTCTGAGAGCGATCGTCGATGCACTGGTCGAGCTTGCGAGCAGGATGGCGGTGGTCTTTCCAATTCACCCCCGTACCCGGGAACGTCTCGATGTCGAAGGCTGACCGACCGGCTTGCGAGCGCCGGGGTCCGGTGCCTCGATCCGCTCGGTTACCTCGAATTCCTTTCGCTCGAGCTGGCGGCCGGGGCTGTGCTAACCGACTCGGGCGGGATCCAGGAGGAGACGTCCGCTCTCGGCGTGGCCTGTTACACGCTGCGTGCGAACACCGAGCGGCCCATCACGCTACGCAGGGGACGAACATGTTGCTCGGCGACGACCCGCGCGCGATCGCCAGCATCCGCCTCTCTCCACGTGCCGCACCGTCACCGATCCACCTATGGGATGGTGATGCGGGCGAGCGGGCGGCCGCGATTCTGGCGCACGCGGTGACACCGGGCGGATCCAAGCATCTCGCTGTGGCGACGTGACCGGCGCCGACCGAGATCGGGCGGTCGTGCTCGGCTGTGAGATCGACCGTGTTCGCATGAACGAAGCGGTCGCATTGTGCCGAGCAGCCGTGGAGCAGCAGAGCTTCCTGCAGCACATGGCGCTCAACGCGGCGAAGATCGTCTCTCTACGCGCCGACTCCCGCCTCCGGGAGGCCGTGGCGGGGTCGGAGCTGGTGACCGCAGACGGCCAACCCTGGTCTGGGCTTCGCGCCTTCTCCGCGATCCACTGCCGGAGCGTGTTGCCGGAATTGACCTGATGGAGGAGCTGTTCGCGCTGTCTGAGCGCGAGGGGTATCGCATCTATCTCCTCGGAGCGACTCCGGACACCCTCGCTAGAGCGATAGAGCGCCTGCTCGAACGCCATCCGAATCTTTCAATCGCGGGGTCGCAGCACGGCTACTTCTCCGAAGGTGAATCCGGGGTTATCTGCGAGCGGATCAGGGCGGCAGCCCCGGACGTCCTCTTCGTCGCCATGAGCTCGCCACGGAAGGAGTACTGGCTCGCCGAGCACGGCCGAGCGCTCGGCGTACCCATGATAATGGGTGTTGGAGGGGCTCTCGACGTCATCGCCGGGAATGTCTTCCGGGCCCCGCGCTGGGCTCAGGTCACCGGGTTCGAATGGGCCTGGCGGGTCGCGCAGGAGCCGCGCCGGCTCTGGCGCCGGTATCTGGTTACGAACACGAGGTTCATCGTTCTCGTTGCGCGCGAAGTCCTTGCGGGGAGCCTGAACCGGCGCGCTCGGTCAGGACCTCCTCGAAGACCCCGATCAACTCGGAAGCGTGACGCTCGGCCGTGAATGTCGCCGTGGCCCAGGCCTTCGCCTGCGCACCGAGGGTTTGGATCAGCGACCTGTCCCGGTGAAAGCGTTCGATCTTCTCGGCTAAGTCGTCTGAATTCCGCGGCTCATACGTAAACCCGTTCAAGCCGTCGCGAATGAGCTCGGCGGTCCCACTCGAGCGTGCGCCGATAACTGGCCGACCGAGCTTCATGGCCTCCACCGTGGTCCGCCCGAAGGCCTCCAGTCGAGAGCATGTGAGCGCGACGTCGGCCTGCACGACCTCTGTCGCAGGGTCGTCTCGGAAGCCAGCGAGGGAGACAAGGTCTGTGATCTCTTCAGCCCTGGCGAGGGTCAGCAGTTGGTCTATGTAGCTGGGCAAATGGGTACCACCCACGAAGCGTAGGTTCACGTCGATTCCGCGACGACGGAGCGTGCCCGCCGCCTTGATGGCGTCCTCGAGGCCTTTGCTGGGAGTGATTCGTCCGATCTGGACGAGTCGGAGCGGCCCTGACCGCGTGAGGGGATCCGCCGCGACATTCTCCGGAAGCAGGACGGCCGGGGCAACGCGACGCGTCTTGTCCCTGAAGCGCACCCCCGCCGCGTCTTCAAGGAGGACCTGGGAACTCACAATCACCCGGTCTGAGAGACGATCGATAGCAGCGAAGGCTGCATTCTCGCCGAGATGAAACGTAAAGTCGTGGGACCGCCGACCGAACTCGTGGCGATACCAAACGTGAGGTCGGCGTGCCGCCCTTGCCCCAAGGGCGCCGAGCGGAATCGTGAGTGTGTTTGTCACGACGATGTCGGGCCGGAGTCTGCGCAGGAGCCGGCTCATCGGCCCGAGAGCGGTCAGGTTTCGGCCTGCTGCAATGATTGCCCGCCGGCAAAGCTGCGTTCGAGAGAGCCGCCCTGGGGACGCCCACCATGCGCTCGTCTGTTCGACGACCGAAATGCCATTTTCTTCGAAGCGAACACCGAGCGACCCTGCGTGCGGCAGGACCGCGACCACCTCGACTCCACTCGCCCTGAGGCACACCACAGACTCCAGCATCGCGAGTTCGGCCCCGCCGAGCTTTCCGCGCTATGCGAGACCCACGCGATCCTCACGCGCGCGTCGCCCAGAGGTTGACGTACCACCACGACGGCGACCCGCCGCGATCTCATCCTTGGCATCTGAGACCGACCGGACCTGCCGCCGGCGATCGTCGAGGACGGTGATGTTTTTGAAACCAAGGATCTCCAGGTAACGTGGGAGCTCGAGCGGATCCCGCCCCGCGTTTCGCAGGCAAGCTGGATTCCATTCGACGATCAAAACCGAGGGGTCGCCGCCCGAGACGAGGTCACCCATTCCGTCGAGGGCCTCGAACTCGGCGCCCTCCACGTCGATCTTCGCGAGGTCAACCGGGCCCTGGACGACCTGGTCGACGGCAACGGTCCTGACTTCAGTCGTCCGAACGGTCTCAGTTAGGGGGTGTGGAAAGAGCCCGTGGGAGTCGCTGGAACCGGTGACGTGCAAGGGTCGCCTGGAGTCCCCACTACCCGCGGCGAACGGGTGGGTCTCCACGTTCGCGAACCCGTTCGCCCTTACATTTGCCCGCAGGAGAGAGAGGGTCTCGACACAGGGCTCGAACGCATGCACTTTTCCGGACGGTCCGACAGCCCGCGCCGCGACCAGCGTGTAGTAGCCGACATGCGCGCCGATATCGAGAACTACCATTCCCGGGCGAAGCGCCTCGGCCAGGTGCGCGTCAGTCACCGGCTCGTAGCGATCGAAGACGAACGGATCGACGAATCGTGGGGGGAGCCTCATCCTGAACCCGGAGACTTTGGCGTCGACCGCGCTGGCATCCCGATCCCGACGAAGCCAGAACCACCGCCGCCGCAGGCCCCGCCACAGCCAGCGCGCGAAGAGTAGGGGTCGGCTGGCGGCAGGGCGTTCATGCTCCGTGAGGTTGCTCTCGACGGACGAGCGTCATCAGGAAACGCCGGTCTTCCCGGTCGAGCATGAAGCCAGGACCCAGACCGCGTAAGCCGTCAGAACAGAGATGGTCAGCGCACACGAAATCGGATCGTCGATGCGGCTGTCGCGAAAAACTACCGCTGTGCCACCCATTGCTGCGAGTATTGCGACGCCCTGAGATGCCAGCTTGCGCGCGAACGCGATGCTCTCGCGCGAGAAAGAGATCGTACGTCCGACAAAGAGCCAGAGAAGGCCAGTCTCGAAGAGGCAGCGAAGGACGAAGCTCCAGGCAGCACCGGGCAGCCCGAACTCGTGTGTCAGGACAACGACTGCGACGATGTTGAGAGGGACCTCGACGATGTAGAGCTTCGTGGCGATGTCGGGCCTCCCGATCCCGTTCAGTAGGGCGCCGGAGAGCGGGGCGAGAAGAGCGATGACGAACCCGAGCGCGAGTATCCGCATGGTCTCGGTCGCGTGCGCGGCGAAAGAAAGGCCGATCCATGCGTGCAGGATCTCCTACGCCCAGACGAAGAGGACGAAAAAAACGGGTACGAGGGCGAAGAAGAGATAGCGATGCGCCCGCAGGTAGTAGTGCTCGATTCGGTCCTTCTGATCGGTCGCCTCGAGCGCGCTGAAAGCCGGAAAGAGCGGGCGGATCACGCTCGCGGGGAAGACGGAAAGCCGCGACTGCAGGTTGAAAGGGACCGTGTAGTACGTAAGTGTCGCGACCGACAAGATGACGCCGATCAGCCACTGGTCGAAGTACAAGAGCATCGGTCCGAGAAGAAGACCGAGCGCGACCCAGCCACCGAATCGGATCATCTCCCGTACCCGTTCCAGGTACCGCCGCGTCATTAGTTCGGCTGCCGAAAAGCTTTGAAACAGCGGCACGACGGTGTTCGCAGCTAAAAACGAGGCGAGAAAGCTGAGGACCCGGAGGGTGAAGAACGCGTAGAGGATGATCTCAAAGTCCAGGCCGAGCAGGACGATTACGATTCCCACGAGGTACAACCCGGCGCTCCCGAATATGGCGAGCGCACTTGCAAGCCCGAACCGCTGGCCGGCTTCAAGCACGCCGAACTGCGAGCGAATCGCGAACTCGATCGGGAGTGCGAGGGCAAAGAGATGGAACGAGAGAATCCCGAGGTCTCGAACCCCTTCGCTAACCCCGAGAGCGTCGACGAGAAACGGAGCGAGGAACCAGACGCAGACGGCACCTATGGCACCGAAGCACGCTTGTGTCCCGATCGCAGTCCAGGCCCAGACCGCACCAGCCCTCGAGTCTCCTACCGCCAACTCGCGGGCGACGTAGCGCGCGGCCGCCCGGGAGAGCCCGAGGTCCAGCCAGGCAAGGTTGGCTATCAAGACCCACGTGATCGTGAGGATTCCGAAAAGCTCCAGGCCAAACTCCCGGATCATGATCGGGATCAGCAGGACGCCTAGGCCGAGCACCGCAGCGCTCGTCCCTAGAGACAGCAAGCTGTTATGAGCGAGCCGCCGAGAGTGAGTCAAATGCAGGCCGCTCACGTACTCACAGCGTAGTCAACACACCTGCCGAGGCAACCCTGCGCGAGGACTTGGCCGGACTCAGGTACGACAGACGCTCCGGCAAGCCCTGGCAAGGGCAGCGTTGTCGTCCGAGCATGCCTCGATCGAGGGTTCGTCGGTTTTAGCGCGGCCATGCCTCGATGGAGTGATCACTCGAAGACGCCCGGCCTTCCGATCTTAGCGGTGCCGCAACCGCTACCGCTCGGAAGGATTTATGGCCCGCTCAGAACGCCGCAATCGTTCGTCCTTTGCCCAGATCTCCGCCGTCGCAGTCGTGATGCTCGCCTGCATCTCGTGCTTCGCGGGGAGCGCCGGAGCTGCCATCAGTTGGCGCGGAAACTTCGAGACGGGCTCGTTTAGCCAATGGCTCGGAACCCAGGCGCTTCAGGGTCCTGCAACGATCGTAAGCACGCAGGTTCGCGACGGTCGCTACGGCGCTCGGTTGAAGATACCGCTCAACGCCCGATCCGAACGCTACCGGGGGCGAGCGGAGCGAGGTTCTCCACGGTCCAGGCGAGCGCGAGGGCGACGAGTCCTGGTGGGCATGGAGCTCGTACTGGGGCAGCGTTTCCAACCCCAATCCCAACACATGGTGGAACATTTTCACCCAATGGCATAACACCGACGGCGCGGGCCGGCAAGAATCCCATGTTCGAGGTCAATACGCGGTGCACCACCATGGAAAATCCAGCTCGGAACGTTCGGCGGCCAGGTCAACAAGGAGGACAGGACAGATCTTTCTGCTGGCCAGACTCGAGCGGAACAGGTGGTACAACTTCGCTGTTTGCCGCCGTGCGCTGGGCGCCCGATAACGCGGGATTCGTGGAGGTTGCTGGCTGAACGGAGCGCCCGTAGTCCCACTTACATACAGACCCGCGGGGTCCGAAGGCAGGGGCGTCTATTTGAAACAGGGGCTCTAGGGGGGGGCGTGGGGGCTGACAGCAGTGTGTTGTCGGAGCAACAGGCGCGGAACGTCCTTCGCCGATGTCGCTACGCCTGGTGCAGGTGTCGTCGAGGCCTCGGCCAGCGGGACGCCGGAGCGGTGGGGAGGTCGCTTGCCGGCAACTGTGCGCGCCGATGGCCTGGTTCGGGCCGCCTTTGCTCCTCGCCGCCGAATCCACGTGCTCGCAAGGGCAAGCTCCGGCAAAGTCTCAAGGGTCATCGTCGCGCGGGCCGAGGTCGCTCGGAGTTCGGATGGAAGCGCCTGTGAGCCGGAGCTCTAGGGAGGGTCGATGCCACCGTATATCTGCCTGGATGGCTCGGCAGCGAAACCTCGTCGTCGTGGCCCGGGCGGTTTTCCCGGACGGGGTGCGGCGTGCGACTCGGATCGTTCACGTCTCGACGCGTGAGCTGCACCTCGCGAGAACCGGCTCGAGAACGTCTCGCCGGCTCGGTGCTCGAGCCGCATCGGATGCTGCTTCGCCAAGAAGCGCTGGAGGACCGATGACCGTCTCATCTGCAGAGTCGGCGAACCGGGCGAAGCTGCACTCCGAGGTCCAGGCCTCGTAGACGCCACTGACCTTCCCGTAGCTGTTGTCCAGGAGAACGTGGGGGACTCCGGGGCGGGCAGAACGCAAAGAATGTGGGCGTGTAGCCGGTCGGTTATAGCGACCCCTTGCGCCGAAGCCGCGACGAGCGCGCATCCACGCCGAGGCGCTGCGCTTCAGCCATCCAGTTGATGCGCGCGCTTCGAGTGCCTTGGTCACCAAGTGGTCGACGCCGCGCGGTGAGCGCCGTACCAGTGGACTAGCAGGTGATTGGCTGACTGAAGCGCACTATCCGGGCTCCTCGAGCCAGTCGGCGATATCGACGTCCCACTCCGCCTGTGGGCGGTGGAGCCCTTCAATGTCCTCCCCGGCCGAGCCAGAGGATATCTCGCTCGGGGCGTTCCCGATCGACCGGCCGGGCGCAGAGCGAATCCCATCTGCGGACAGAGCGACGCTTCGAGTTGGAGATCTTCCTCCTGAGCCGTTTTCCGGCTTGCGACGTCTCTAACGAGGACCACGAAGTCCCCGTGCCCCCGCAGCGCCGCGCGGACCCGCTCGAGGTTTTGGGCGACTGTTGCCCTGCGAGTGGATCAACTGGGAACCTGGATCAATCGGATTCTTCGGGAACCCGCTCACAAGCTCTTCGCGAAACGTCTGGCGACCTGGCCAAGATGCCCGAAGTTCCCGCCTTCGTTGCGTCCGGGGGTCGGGGCCTCGGCCGACGCGACGCTCGAGAGTTCTTCGCCGGAACGATGTGCGGTCAGCGGTATACGCGACATCGATGTTTACAAGTCTGCCAGCCAGTCACGCCCCGAGCCAGATCGCGCTGTCGCCGACGCCTCCTGTAGATCGGAAAATGAACGAGGCGCCACGGGCCGATCGCGTGGAATCACGGCGCCGAGGGTCTTCTCGATCGTGCCGCGCAGGTCACAAGGTGCTGCTGGAGACCCGGTCGCCTGGGCGGTGATGCGGCGCTTGAGCCGGCGGGGGCCGCGACCGCGATGCGGGCAGCGGATGCGGGCCTGCGGCGCGCTTCATGGCGCGGCGCAACCCGGCATCGGCTCCGAGCTCCCCGAGGCCTGCGATCGTGTCGTTCCAGAGCGCCGCGGTGGATCGGCCCGCTGGGCACGAAGGTCCGCCTCGGGTGCCGGCGATGGACCTTGGCGGGGAACGTCTTGCTGCGCAAAAGCGCCGCGAGTCCCTGGAGGCTGCAGGCCATTGTTCGCATGCACTTCGAACAGCGGCCGCGGTTCTGGGCTCCGCCCGGGATTTCTCCAGCAGGACGTGAAAACAGCGCAGCGCGCGGCCTGCAGCATGCGACGATGCTGTTCCATCTTCTGGAAGCGACTAGATTCGGCGCCGTCGTGTACGCGCAGGCTCTCGAGGCTCTCGGTGTGTTCCAAAGGGGATCCGCGAGCGAGTGACCCGCCGGAATGAGTTGCCGATACGACAGAGTGGCGGAGAGCGTCAAACGCGCCGAAACGTCTTCTGAAGGAGGAGGGCGACGCTCGCGAGGGCAGGGCCATGAAGGAGCTTGCGGATGTCCTGCTGATAAGAGGAGGCACGAAGTTCGTCTCCGACTTCGAGCAACTGCTCGGCTGTCCGCAGCTGCGTTTCGAACGCCCGCGGTGAACGCGTCCCGAAGATCTCATCGCTCCTCCCGACATCGAAGCCGTCCGCGAGAATGAGGGCGTCGAGCCTTGGTGGTCTCGGCGTGGAGTGAACGAATCGACGCCCGCCGAAAAGAAGCAGGCAACCTGATGCCCCCGGTTCCGGCGAGGAGTGCTCGCGCGGCTCTGCCCCCTCGACCTCTGTGATCGGGTGAAGCTCGTCGGGCGCCCAGGCATGGAAGATCTCCTGGATTCTCTTCGCCGAGGAGAGCCCCTCGGCGAGACCGGGCCTGCGACGCGAAGCAACGCGCTCGCCATCGCGGGAAGGAGGCCAGCCGCGGAGACGACATCCAGGAGGACCCACCGCATTGGACGCAGATGACCGGAGTAGGAGATCGACTCGGCTGAGCCTCGGAGGGTGACCGTCCGCGCTGGCAGCGCCTGGGCTCTCCTGCAAGTCGTCGACGATGAGGTCATCCATCACGTTGACCGTGATGGATGGAGGGGCTCTTGTCGAGCCGGGAACGCGCCCGTGTCGCGGGCCCTTGCGGTGCGGTGAGCGTCTCCCGAGGTAGGCCTCTCCGCCGGAGCAGCGATCCAGTTCCCAACGGCCTTCACCCGCTGTACCAGTCGAGCTCGTTGTTGTCGATCCGTAGAGAAACGAGCGGTTGAGAGCGATTCGATGTCGCCGAATTGAACGAGGAAACCCGTTTTCCCCTCGTCGATTCGCTCCCTCGCCTCGCCGACGTCCGTTGCCGCGACCGGCAACTCCTTGCCATTGCCTCGGTGATCAAATCGGAAAGCCTTCCATTCCTCGATGCGAGACGAAAACCGAGGCATTCGAGGAGGAGGCGCTTCCACGTCGAGCCAGGAATCCGAGGAAGTCGCCAGGGCTTCCTCCAGGCCGAGCCGCTTGGCCGCCTGCAGAAGGTCCTTGTCGCCCAGGGTCCCGTTCCCACAATCGCAGCCCGAACCTGGGGTGCCGCTGGGCGGTTCGGCGGATTGCCCGTCCGAAGGTCGCCTCGACCCGCTTGCGCGGAATCAAGGCGGACGCGGTTCAAGGCGTACGTGCGCGCAGCCTGCTCCGGGCCGGGACAAACCGTATCCAGGTCTACGCCTGCCCGGGAAGAATGGCGAATCAGCGGGATCGACCCCATACTGGTCAGTGCCATGCATCCCCCGAGGCGCCCCCATCGCCAACGCCGGTGAACATCTGAAATGGTGAGTCGGTGGACAGCGACGCCTGGAGACGCCGGAACCGGAGCGGGAAGCCGGCGCAGTACACGGTTCTCTCCTTCCCATCCGCCTCCGGTCCACTCGTACGGCCCGGCCAGCTGGGTCGTGCTCACGTACGCGCACTCCGAAAGCTACCATGATAGGGGGTGGCGCCCATGCGGTTCAAGGTCAGGCCGTCACCCCACGATCCGGCCGGTGGCGCGCTGCGCCGCCAAGGACAAATGACGAGCTTGGCGAGGGCGCGCCCAAGAACTCGCACCAGAGGGCGAGGCGGAACCACGGTGCAAAGTCATAAACCTGGAGACGTTGTTCTTGTCCGCGACGAGAACGATGGAATCGACCTCGTCTTGCAGATGGGCCAGTAGCTGGAGGTGGGAACGGAGTTGATTTCGGGTTCAGTGTGACTGTCGAGTCGGAGCCGCCGTCACTGCTGGACCCCGTTGCGAGGCATTTGAATAACCATGGCTGTGGAGTTCGGGGTCGCGAGGGATGCCGAGTCCGGAGAACGAGCCCGCCGATGCGACCGTGCCTACACTGACCGACGGCTCGAGACAGCGACGTGACCCACCCTTATAACCCCAATCGTGGCGCCGGGTATCTGGCTGGGCTTTGGGCCGTGCTTCCAGGGCAGAAGTGGTTTCGCGCCTCGGGCGTGCCGGGAGTCAAGGCGTCGAGATACCTGGCTCCACGTACGGGAGCGGCAGCGCTGGAACGCGTTGGGGCCCGGGCAGGTGCGCTGCTACAAGTCCTCGATTGCCCGGCGGTCTACGCGCCCCTCTAAATAAGCATCGTCGCTGCGGTTGCCGTTCATGCCGGCGGCGTTGACCCAAAGGTGGGGATAAGATCCACGGCGGTGATGATAGCCCTACCACCGCCGGGGACCGGAGCAGAACGGAGTACACGCCGAAGCCAGGTGCGTCCTCGGTTGGCGCGCACTACATCGTCGATCCTGCGCATGGTTCCCGACCCATGCGCGACGAGGACGGCTCGATTCTCGCGGTCTTCAACGGCGAGATCTAGAACCACCTCGAGCTGCGGAGACAGCTCGCGGGGCTGGGCATCGCTTCGCCACGAGGTGCGACACCGAGGTGCTCGTCCAGGCTACGAGGAGTGGGGCGAGCGGCTGGTTCGCGCCTCGAACGGGATGTTCGCCTTCGCGATCTGGGATTCGCCGCGAGGGCTTTCCTTGCCCGGGATCGGTCGGGAAGAAACCGCTCTACGTCAGCCGAGACTGCCGCCGGGTTGGTGTTCGGCTTCGATGCCCGCGGCCGTCAAGCTCGGCGGGAGCGATCGCCCCGAGGTCGAGCCCGCGCGCATGCCGCCGAGTCCTGTTCTCAGCGGTATATCGCGGGCTCGCGCGACTCCGTCCGGGGCGTGCGGCGCCTCGAGTCCGGGCGTTCGTCGTCTACGATGGAGGGCGGCTGGCGAGCGCTCGTACTGGAGCTGGATCCCGGAGAACCCGAGCCCCTCGGCCAGCAGGAGCTTCGGCTGTCTCGGGAAGCGGTGGGCTCGGCTCATGAGTGACGTGGCGGTCGGAGTGCTCCTGAGTGGCGGAGTCGACTCGGCCGCGGATCTCGGGCTCACCCGGGAGGCCAGAGCCGAGCGGCTCGCCCCGCTTCACGATCGGATCTACGTCCCGGTCTTCGACGAGCGTACCGGTCGCATGGCGCGAGCGGCTGGGGCGCTTAGAGAACGACCGTCACGAGATCGTCGTCGACCCGGCACGCCTGACTCGCAGGCATTCGCGACGGCTCGCCTGGTCTACGGGTCGAGCCGGTCGCCGAGCCCTCCGAGAGAAGCCTCTTCTTCCTCGCGGCCTCGCGGACGCCACGTCAAGGTGGTGCTAGGGGGCGACGGGGGCGACGAGCTTTTCGGCGGCTACCCGAAGTATCGAGCGGAACGCCTCCTCCGAACCGGCCTCATCCCCCGGGCCGTCTGCTCTCACTGCTCGCGGGGCGGCTGCCCGCGGGACGACGGAGCGCGGGCGCCTGGACCGAGCGTTCGAGACCCTCGCCGTGCAGGGGGCTGCGCAGTGCTCCGGTGAGCGGGTGATCCTCGCTCCTCCTGCACCTGCGGAACTGCGCGAGCTGCTGGGGCCGGAACTGCGTGGTAGCGCGCGAGCCGAGAGCTGGCTGGCCTTGCCGCTAGCTGAGGCGCTTGCGCCCTTCGCGGTATCGAGATGCTAGGCATCGCGCTGCTCACGGCGACTCTCAAGACCTATCTGCCTCATAACGTGCTCCTCCGAGGCGACAAGATCCTCATGGCCGCCTCGGTCGAGGGGCGAATGCCGCTTCTGGACCGTCGAGTCGTCGAACGAGTCTCGGCCGCCCCCTCCTCGGTTCGGGCCGGCCTGCGGTCGGGAAAAGCAATCCTGCGCGACTCTGTCCGTGATCTAGTCCCCGAATCGGTTCTCCACGGACCCGGTTTGGCTTCCCCGTACCTGTGTCGCCCCTTTTCGCCAACCAGGACCGCCTACTCCGGCGACTCTTGCTTGACGGCAGAGCACTCGACCGCGGGCTATTCGAACGCCCCGCCGTCGCACGCCTCCTCGACCCCAGCTCCGGCGTAGCCGACCGTGAGCTCAAGCTCTTCACCCTCGTCTCGCTCGAGCATGGCTGCAACCAACGTTGACGATGCTCTCAGTCGCCCTCACGCGGCTGGGCGGAGCTCATCGGGGAGAGCGCCGATGCTGATCAGCTACATGCCGAAGTTGGGCGAGAGACGATTAATCCTTTGTGACCAGTCGCGACCGAATGGGCCTTCTTCAGTCCGTGGCAATCTGTCCTGCCTGCGGGTCGGGACTTGAGTGGACCGAGACCGAGGTCCGTTGTAGTTCATGCGGACAGGCGTATGCGCTCGTCGAGCGGGTGCCGGAACTCATTCTCGGTGGAGTGCTCCCTCTTGAGGCCGAGCGTTGGAATCCGGGCGCACTCAAGCTCGCACCGACGCGCGTGCGCCGAGCGGCAGCTTGGTACCGCGACCGCCAGCCTGAATCGACCTACAAGTCGCCCAGCAAGACCCGCTTGATCCCGAGCTTCGTTCGTCGTTTTCGGCCGAAGCGCTCCTGCTGAATGTCGGATCTGGCGAGAGTGACTTTGGGTCCCGCGCCGTGAACATGGACATTGGCCATTTCGAGAACGTGGATGTGGTCGGGGCTGCCGAGAACCTTCCATTTGCGGACGGGTCGTACGACGGTGTCATCCTCCAAGCGGTTTTGGAACACGTCGAGGATGCTGAGGCTGTTCTATCGGAGTGCGCGCGAGTCCTACGGCCCGGCGGGTCGATACTGATTGAAGTGCCATTTATGCAGGGATATCACGCGGCACCGAATGACCATCGTCGGTATACCGAGCAAGGACTGCGGGCAGCCGTTGAGGCCCATGGCTTCACAGTCGTCGAGAGCGGGGTCGCGGTCGGGCCCGCGTCCGCGATGGCGTGGGTTGCGACCGAGTTCTTGGCCCTCCTGCTCTCGGGGCGGAGCGCGAGTGGATACCGGCTTGCTCGTATCGTGACGCGATGGCTCGCTGCGCCAGTTAAGTTCGCGGACCGGTGGTTGGATCGACACCCGATGGCATACACGATTGCGAGTGGCGTCTGGGTGATCGCGACCAGTCGGCGCGCTGAGTCTCAGGAGTTGGGTGCCGGCTCCCGTGTTGTTAGAGATCGCGAAAGAGCTTCGAACGTGGATTAAGCGCCACTGCGCGCTTGAGGCTCCTCTGAGCCTCAAGGGGCCGCCCTGCTTTGGTCTCGATCCTCGCGCGCACGAGCCAAACACGCCAGTCGTTGGAAGCACGCTCGCAGGCTTCCGTGATCGTTGCCAGGGCGGCGTCGATGTCGCCGGCGTGCTCCTCGACGAGGGCAAGTTGCAGCAGCGGCGTCTCCGCCCACGGTTGCACCCGAGTCGCCGCCTGCGCGTACTCGAGTGCCGCGTCCCCGTCGCCGGCCAGAACGGCGTCGCGGCTCCTTTCGACGCCGATTTGCGCGAGGAACGGGATTCCCTGCGCCACGATTAGGCCGAGAGCGGCGAGTACTGCTGTAACCCTGACCGCTATTTGCGAACGGCGCCGAGCTCGCGGGTCGGGGTTTTCGGTGGTCGCCAGGCGGTTGAAGCAGGTCGCCGGACCGGTGAGCAGGCCGAGGCAGACGAACGCCACTGCTGAGACGGCGGGAAGTTCCCAGAGCCAGTCGATTCCGGCTTCGAGCGAGTAGGCGACGAGCACTGCGATCAGGGCGGCAAGCAGAGCTCGTCCGTCCGAGCGGCTCGCTGCAAGACGACGAAGACTTGTCACGAACCCGAGTGCGAGGAACCCAACCAGGACGACGAGTCCGACCACTCCAAGTTCGGCGAGCACCTCGAGGTACAGCGAGTGAGCATCTCGGACGAACACGGGAAGGTCGCCGTGCTGCGCCCACCAGGCCTCGTACGACCCGGCGCCGTGGCCAAGGAGTGGCGCGTCACGGAATTCGTCCACCGCTGACTCCCAGAGCTGCCACCGCCCGGAGCCGTTGGCGCTGAGGAGATGCTCCTGGACACCTGCGCCGGTGAGGTCTGGCCGAACTTCCTTGAACGACTCGAAACGCTCAGCCGGCTTCAGCGCTACAACGCCGACGGCCAGGGCTACTAACGCTGCGGCGCCGGCTGCGATGCGGAGAGTCCGAGGCAGCGCCGGCATGCGCACGGGGAGAAGCGAAAGAAGCCCCCAGGCGAGACCGGTAACGACGCAGGCGAGCGCGATCAGGATTGCTGCATTTCGCCCATCGACGCTATTTGTCGCGAGAGTGTTGTGAAGGATGGCGGGCCTCGAGTGGACCACGGCGATGCCGGCGGCGGCACCTGCGGCGGCGACAAGGGTTGCAGCGGCCGAGCGCCAAACTCTCCCTGAGAGCCCGACGAACACGATCACCGAGGCAACGCTGACGATCGCGCCGCCGCGTGATGAGGTGAGATATATCCCGGCGACGAGGGCGGGGATCGGAGCAAGGCTGAGACCGCGGAGAACGGCGTTCTTGATAGTCACCGCCGCGAAGAGCAGGAGTGGGAGTCCAAAGGCCAGGAAGGTTGCAAGGCCGTTCCAGTAATTAACCGGATAGCTGAGCCGCTCCTTCGCGGAGGGGAAGAGGCGCGGGAGATCAGTCGCAACCGTGTTCTCGAACGCTTCAGGGAAGAGGCGGCTTGCGAGCGCCACGACCCCGATCGCGACGATTGCCGCGCTCATCCCATATACCCATCGCCGGGCAGTTCGGCCGCGGGGTGCAGCCAGCACGGGCAAGAGGAAGATGCCGAGGTACAGGGCCGCGCGGTCGAACTCCTCGAAACTTCGCTCCTCACTGTCGGCCCACAAGGCTGAGAGACCGGCGAGGACTGCGTACGCGGCTAGGAGCCCGCCCGTGGCGAGCGCCGGGGTAGGCACAGGGGAGCGCGGCCAGAACCCGAGTCCCACGCCGAGTGCGATAACCCACCAGACGACGATGGCGACAGCACCCCAACTCGTCAGCGCGTAGGTGCCGCCGTCGTACGCAAGCCAAAACAGCGAGCCCCCTACGACGAGCGTCAGGCCATGTCGAACGAGAACCGATCTCGCCGCAGTCATCTCCTTCTCACCATAACCGCCGCCTAACCGTCTATCCTGAGAGCTACGGGATGCTGTGACTTGGAGCGCCTGCTCCGTGGCGCTTGAGAGTTTCTTGATTATTGGGGGTCATGATTTTTTCCATGCCATTTAACTTCGACCGTCGTCCTCGTCGGCCCGCCCGTCGTCTCGGAGTCGCCGTCGTGCTCGGTGTGCTCGCTCTCATGGGGTCAAGCGCGGCGCAGGGCGCGCCGCCGCTCCTAGAAACGGGTTTCTACGACCCGAACGCAGGAGCCGGTGGACCGGGAGGCATCGCCTACGCAAGCGAGAGCCTCGCTTACAGCCGCTCGCGCGGGGCGGGGGCAAGCGTCGTCCGCATCCCCGTTTTCTGGGAGAGGATCGAATGGAACAGGGGGAGCTACAATTGGGAGGAGCTTGACCGCCAAGTGGCGACTGCGGTTGCCAATCACCTGAAGCCGCTCCTCGTCTTGCGGAGCGCCCCGCTGTGGGCCGAGCAGGGAAGCTATGGGGAGAACTACCGCCCGGGGGTAAACAATCCCCGGCCCTCCGATTTCGGGGGTTTCGCAGCAACGGTCGCCGCACGCTACGACGGCGTTCTCCGGCCACGGGTCCGCCTCTTTCAGGCGTGGAACGAGCCCAACAACTCGTTCTACTTCCGGCCTCAATTCGAGGGCAGCCGGCCGGTCTCACCCGATCTCTACCGGGAACTCGTCAACGTCATGGCCGCGAGCGTGAAGAGCGTGCACGCTGACAACCTGGTCGTCGCGGGCGGGAGTTCGCCGTTCGGACGAGAGGGCACGGTTGCACCGCTCGTCTTCATGCGGAGGCTGCTCTGCCTCTCGAATACGAACAAGGTCATTTGCAACAAGAGGACGCGCTTCGACATCTGGGCTCACCACCCTTACACCTCGGGGGGCCCGACCCACCGCTCCTTTCGACCCAACGATGTCCAGATTGGCGATCTGCCTCGCATGCGGCGAGCACTCCTTGCGGCCCGACGGGGCGGGCGAATCGAAACCGGCCTAAGCAGTGTGCGCTTCTGGGTGACTGAGTTCTCCTGGGACACGAAGCCGCCCGACACGAGGGGCGTGCCCACCGTGCGTCACGGACGGTGGGTCTCGGAAGCGCTTTACCGCATGTGGCTCTCCGGCGTCACCCTTGTCACGTGGACTCAGCTCCGCGACTATCCCTTCCCGGCGTTTGCCTACCAGGGGGGCTTCTACCGGTGGGAAGCCGGCCCTGACCTGTTCAACAAGCCGAAGCGCTCGCTGAGGGCGTTCCGCTTCCCCTTTGTCGCCTTCCCGCGCCGAGGCGGGATCACAGTCTGGGGTCGGACACCGATGAGCACCAGAGTCCCGATCGTGATCCAGCGCAAGACTTCCCGTGGCTGGGTTCGCTTGGCGAGGGTCTCGCCAAATGCGCACGGCATCTTCAGTCGGAGAATCTCGACCAGCAAGAGGACGGGCCTTGTGCGGGCGCGGTGGGCCGCCAGACGGCAGAACTCGCTTCCCTTCACCCTCCTCTTTCGGACCGCAGATGTCCCCGTGGCCCCGATCGGTTGTGGGGGCGCAATCGAGTGTTAGGGGTTTTGCCGCTAGAATTCGGTGAGCGATGATTCGGCGCTCCGTCGTTCTCTTTCTTAGTCTTGCCGTCTGTGTCGTCGGCGTGAACGCTGCATTGGCGGCGGACGCTCCTCCGACGTCGGACGAAGCCGCCCTCCTCGACCAGTACGTGGAGCAGGTTCCCTCCGCGGCAGGCACTAGCGGCGGTTCGGGCGGAAGCTCGGGAGGGGGAGGAGGAAGCGGCCCAGGGCTCTCGGATCCGGTGGGCACACAGCTAGTGCAGGCGGTCGGGCAGGAGAATGCGGCCACCCTCGAGGAGGTCGCGACCTCTTCCCGGTTCGGCGCGCCGCAGACGAAGCTGGCGGCCCGAGCCGCGAACGATCCCGGCTCCTCCAACAACTCGGGTGATGACAACGTCTTCTCCAGCGTGGCTTCCGTCCTCGAAGGTGGAGGCGGAGACTCGCACTTGACCGCCTTGGCCGTAGTCCTTGGGCTAGTGACTGGCTCGGCGATTCTCGCTGCCGCGCTGCGCCGCCGCCCGGTTGCGTAGGACTTCCCGCCGTAGGGGAGCCACCAGTGAGTGAGGAGCAGTCGGCCTCGACACCGCGGCGCTGTTCGTTCCTGACCGACCGACGCTTCCGAAGCTCCGCGCCGCGGCAGCCGGCTGCACGGCCTGCCACCTCTACAAGCTCGGGACCCAGACCGTCTTTGGAGAAGGGTCGGCGGACGCCGACGTCGTCTTCGTCGGGGAGCAGCCCGGCGACCAGGAGGATCTCACCGGGAAGCCATTCGTCGGGCCCGCCGGTCGGGTGCTGGACGAGGGCCTTGCCGCCGCGGGCATCGATCGCTCTAAGGTCTACGTGACGAATGCCGTCAAGCACTTCAAATGGGAGCCGCGGGGCAAGCGACGGATCCATCAGAAGCCGAACTGGGCCGAGATGACCGCCTGTCGTCCCTGGCTCGAGGCTGAGCTCGCAGTGATCAAGCCGGACGTCCTCGTCTGCCTCGGGGCGACCGCAGCGCAGTCGCTGCTCGGGCGCCAGTTTCGCGTCACCAAGATGCGCGGCGTTCCGGTGGAGTCGGACCTGGCGCCGAGCGTCGTCGCGACGGTGCATCCGTCTTCCATCCTTCGAGCGCCCGACGAAGGGGCGCGGCAGGAGGCGATGCAGGACTTCGTTCGCGACCTGAAAGCCGTCGCGAAGCTGATCAAGTCGCGCTAAGCGCCTCCCGGAGCTCGCCAGGTTCCGTGACCGGTGCCTGGCAGGCGAAGCTTTCGCAGACGTACGCCGCAGCGCGGCCGTCCACGAGGCTCTTCCCGGCCAGGAGAGGCACGCGTTCGAGTGCTGGATCGTCCGGCCCCGCCGCGAAAGCGTAGACCGTGTTCGGCCGGTACCCCTCGACGGCGGCACGCCGGAGCTCTTCCGAGGAGCCCACGACGGCAACCTCCTGCGGCGCCGAAAGGTGGAGGTCGAGGGCGCAGAGGAGGTGCCCGACCGCTGCCGGGGCGCGCTCCAGGAGCGACCTCGCGAGCCGGAAGACGCCGACCGCCTCTCGGGCGAGCTCGTCGTCGCCGTAGATCCGAGCGAGCCGGAGAAGCACATAGGCCATCATCGAGTTCCCGGAGGGAATGGGGTGGTCGTCGAATTCCTTTCGCCGCGCCACGAGCCCGTGGTCGTCGACGAAAAAGCCACCACGCTTCGGGTCGCCGAACCTTTCCCGAGCGTGATCCACGAGCAGCCGCGCCTCCTCGAGCCAGCGAAGCTCGCCGGTGGCGAAGTAGAGCTCCAGGTAGCCGTTCGCGACATCC
>CAVROA010000006.1:0-56278 GCA_963722715.1 uncultured Actinomycetes bacterium
CCTCCTGCTCGCCGGCCTCGAAGCGGACGGTGATCGTGACGATGCCTTCGCGCTGGGCGTCCGTCATCCGCTCCCAGTCGGCCCGGTCCTGCTCGTAGTCGAGCTGCTTCGGGTCCCAGATCTTCCGGGATGCCTTTTCGTACTTCCGATAAATCGCCCCTGCCGTCAGCTCCGGGGTGATTCGAAAGCGCGTCTCGACCGGTCGGATCTCCGGAAACGTGGTCACGTCGCCTCTCCTTTCCGCACGGACGGACGCGATAATAGATAAAACCGTCGCTTTTCGCATCCTCTAGTGAGCATGCGGATTTGCGCGCCATTTGCTCACGCGATGCTCACACACCGGTGGCGGCCCTTAGTGTGAGCGGCAGTCGTCCTTCGCCTCGTTGTAGGACGCAGGAGGAGGTGTACGTGGTCTTGCGCGGGAGCGGGCGGATGAAGCTCGACGACGAGATCGTCGAGCTCAAGGAACGGGACGCGGTGCGCGTCCCGCCCGGTACGTGGCGAGGCTACGAGGCCGGGCCGGAGGGCCTCGAGATCATCGTCATCGGCGCGCCCAATTTCGGCGAGGCTCCCCGCGAACACGTCGAGGGCCAGGCGAATGGTGGGCTATCGATGAATGAAGGCAGCTTTACTCCGAGTCGCGCCTCGCAAGCGCTCTAAGCGGGTTTGTATTCGCGCACAACCGGGCGCTCGACCCCATATACCTCCGTGGTACGCGGGCGCGATAACTCCCTCACGCAGGCAATTTCTTGCGGCTCCTCTCACGAGTGCTCAGGACATTTCGAGGCCGGTCTCTGCTACGGAGACCCCGCCCCTTGCAGGGAGGCGGGGTCTCCGACCCAAACGACGCAGATTTGACCATCAGCCGGTTTGGAACCTCAACCCTGACTCTTACGGAATGAACTGAAGCTCGGCTCCGTCGAAGGTGGTCACCTGCGCCCCCATCAGGCCGTTCTTCGTCACGTACGCATCCGCGCCGTAATAGGGCTCCGCGAGGAAGGGAGCGTTGGCCACCCACTGAACATTGACAGTCTTCCCGACCGTCCACGATTTGACTTCGGTGAACTGAAGGCCGTTGAGCCCCGCCGGATACGGCTGGCAGAACCCCTCGAAGAGAGCGCGAACCTCCGTCCGTCCCTCACTGGTCACGCCTCCCGGAAGAAGGATCGCGACTGTCTCAGGGTACTGCGCCATCAGCCGATCGACGTCGCAGTTGTTGAGAGCATCGATGTGCTCCGCCACTACCGCCTCAGGCGATGGCTGGCGATCGAGCGGTGGCGGGCCCTGACCCGCTGAGGCAACAACGGCCACGCCCGAGACGACGATGACGACAAGCGCCATCACGATGAACCTCCGCATATGAAAACTCCCCTCTGAGTTCGTCTGAGGATGTATGGCGCGGGCCAATGCCCGCCATGCCGCATCGTTACATGGCGACGCTGCAAAATGCAGGTCAGGCTCGCCTCCGAACCTCCCCGATCATCGCCTCGGCCGCCTCATGCTCGAGGAAAAACTCGACGACCTTCTCGGTCTGGGCGCTGACGACGCCGTAGAAGAGCACCTCGCCAGCATAGGAGCAGCTACAGCTTACGGAGCGCCTCATTGGGCCCGTCTACCCGATAGGCTCTTTACTGATGCGCCTTTGCAGCGAGTAACCACGACAGCGCCTAGGCTCTCGCCGTGATGAGCTGCTGTAACCCACGTGGATGTGACGGGTTCTTCACGCCCCGTTTCGCCCGTCGCGTGACGAGACGGTACCGGAACAAAGGCCTAAGCACGACGGCCCGGCGAATGGTCGAGTTCCTCGAGTCTCGGGGTATCGAAGGCGCAAGTGTGCTCGAGATCGGCGGCGGCGTGGGCGAGATCCACATCGAGCTACTGAAGCGCGGGGCCAAACGCGCTCTCAACCTGGAGCTCTCGCCGGCGTACGCGGACGAGGCGCAGCGGCTGCTTCGCGAGGCTGGGCTCGAGGAGCGAGCCGACTGGCGCCTCCACGACATTGCCGCCAGCCCAGAGGTAATCGAGCCCGCCGACATCGTGGTCATGCACCGCGTGGTCTGTTGCTACCCGGACTACAGAACGGCTGCTGCGTTCAGCAGGAGAGCACGCTCGGGTCCTCATCGTCTTCAGTTATCCGCCGCGTAATGCCGTCTCGCGTTTCTTCATAGGCGTACAGAACCTCATCTTTAAGCTGCTCCGGAAGGAGTTCCGGGCATTCGCCCACCCACCGTCAGAGATGCTTGCGATTCTCGGCGAGCGAGGGTTCCACCAGACTTTCGCCCACCACGCGCTCGTCTGGCAGGTAGCCGGGCTCGAGCGGCAGTTTTCGCAGGCGATTCTTGATTGACGAGCGACGCCCTGCGGTAGCCGCGCGCGCAGCATCGCTGATGGCCGATTACTTCAGGGCTTTCCCGGCTGGAGGCCGGCGGCGCGCAGCCGCTTCGACATGGCCACGACTTCTTCCTGGAGATCGGTAAGCGCCGGAGGAGCCGCGGCCGCCTCCGCCGGCGCGACCTCTCCGAGCGTGGTGCTCCGGTAGGTCGCGCGCCTCCAGGCCGCGACCTTCTCGATGAGCGCTGCGAGCTGCTGGTCCGACGCGCGTCCGCGCGGGCGGTCGGCCGGGCGGATGAGCAATGAGCCGAGGTGGTTCGCGGCGGCGGCGCGGGCTCCCATGGACCGCACGGCCGAGTCAGAGCGGGTGCAGAAGCGCAGCAGGATCGTCTTCATGATCGAGGTGTGGTCGAAGACGACGTTCGAGACGCCCCGATCGACGTACGGCGAGACGACGAGCGCCGGGACCCGAACGCCGTAGCGGCGCAGCGCCGGCCGGTCATCCGCGACCGGGAACTGCCGCGGGTCAACGTGGTCGTAAAAGCCGCCGTGCTCGTCGTATGCGATGACGAGGAGCGACTTCTTCCAAGCCGGCGACCTCATGACCGCTTCGACCAGCGTGAGCACGAGCTCTTGCCCGGCCATCATCGGCGAGGGCGGGTGGTCGTCGTTCGAGCCCGGCGGTCCGAAGAGGCGGAAGTCGACAAAGTTCGGGTCGATCCATGAGACGGCTGGAAGCTTCCCTTCGCGCGCGTCGTCGAGGAACGTCCGGCGTTCGAACAGCGTCTTACGGCTGAAGTAGGCGAACTCGCCGTCGTGCTCGAGCCGGTAGCGCTTGTCGATCGCCCGCAGCGTGCCCGGGTCGTGGGAGTACCAGCGCCAGGAGACGTTTTCGGCGTCAAGCTTGCGGACGAACGCCGCGAGCTCGTAGATGGGCGGCCTCCGGTTCGCCGTCGTGCCGCTCGACCCGCCGGTCACGGCGTAGAGGCGGTTCGGCCAGGTCGGGCCGGGGACGGAGCTAAACCAGCGGTCGCAGACCTGGAACGAGCGGGCGAGGTAGTCGTAGACCGGGACGTCGTCGGCCCGCAGGTAGGAGAGGACGAGCGTCGGGTCGAACTTGAAGCCCGACGGCGGCGGATTGTCATTCGAGTTCCGCCCGAAGGCCTTAACGTAGTTCCTGAGGAAGCCCGCCATCCCGCCACTGATCTGCTCGCGGACGTCGGCGGGTCCGTGACCAGGATCGAGTGCATTGAGGTCGATCCTCCGCCGCCCCAGCGGGCGCACCCTATGGAACTTCCCGGCCGCGTCCTCGTTCCCCATCCCGGCCTCGAGGCCGTCCACGTCGGGACGGACCCCTTCGAGCTTCAGGTAGCCGAGTACGTGGTCAAACGAGCGGTTCTCCATCATGAGCACGATCACGTGGTCGATCTTCGCGAGGTTCCTGCGCGCCGCGTCCTCGGAGACTTCCGGGCTCATGACCTCTCCTTCCTCCCGACGGGATCTGCGCGCCCCGGTAGCCACCGCTCCCTGGGCTCGGCATCGCTTCCTCCCTAAGTAACGAATGCAAGCCCAACGGTAGCCAGTCCGACAGGGGTTTGGATGCGCGCCTCGTAGTGACCCGATAGACGAGGAGGTGCTCCGAAATCCGCTTCTGATCCGACCTACTTGCGCGCGCCGCTGCACTCCGTTGCGTGTGAAACTTCCCAAGAGTGAGCAAGGTCGCGGTCATTGGGCTTGGCGCCATGGGCAGCCGCATCGCCGGGCGCCTCATCTCCGCCGGCCACGAAGTCACCGTCTGGAACAGGATGCGAGAGAAGGTCACACCGCTGGTAGCGCTCGGCGCGACGGCTGCCCGAACCCCGGCCGACGCCGCCCGGCGCACTGATGTCGTCATCACGATGGTCGCCGACCCGCCGGCCCTTCGCGCGGTGACCCAGCAGGAGCTGACCGGCGTTTTGGCCGGTGCCGGCCCCGGCGTTACGATCGTTGAGATGTCGACCGTCGGCCCGGCGGCGGTGTCTCAACTGGCGTCGCTGCTGCCGCCCGAAGTCGGACTGCTCGACGCGCCCGTGCTCGGCAGCCTGTCCGAAGCCGAGTCGGGCTCGCTGACGATCTTCGTCGGCGGCGCTGAAGCGCTGGTCGCACGCTGGACGCCGCTTCTGGCCGCTCTAGGTTCGCCGGTTCACGTCGGCCCGCTTGGCGCTGGCGCGGCGGCCAAGTTGGTCGTCAACTCGACCCTCTTCGGCGTCTTGGGCGTCCTCGGCGAGGCGTTGGCCCTCGCCAAGGGGCTCGGGCTCACGCAGGAAGCGGCGTTCGAGGTGCTGGCGAGTTCGCCTGTCGCGGCGCAGGCCGAGCGGCGCCGATCCTCGATCGAGAGCGGCGAGTTCCCGCCGCGCTTCTCGTTATCGCTGGCCCGCAAGGATGCCGAGCTGATCGGCGAGGCTGCGACAGCCGCTGATGTCGAGCTCCCGGCAGCCGAGGCGCAACGACGCCGCCTCACCGACGCCGAAGAGGCAGGATGGGGCAAGCGCGACTATTCGGCCGTGCTCGCCTGGATCGTGAGCCGGGCTTCGGATGACCGGACCCAGTCTCGATCGCGTTCCTCGTCTTCCTGAACCTCGGCTGCCTCCCGGTCGAGGAAGAACTCGACGACCTTCTCGGTCTGGGCGCCGACGACGCCGTAGAAGGGCACGTGGGCCAGAATACGCCGCTCGCCGGATCGGTATGAGAACCGTGAGGGGCGGTTAGCCCCTCTGGACCGCGCTCGGAATTGCTCCCTGGTTCTTGCGTTTCATGTCTGCTTCCTCACCTCGTCGAGCAGACGCGGAAAGTCATCGTCCTCTGGGGCAATGCGAGCCCCCTGCTCAACGTCGGCAATTGCCCCCTCCAGATCACCCTGGGTGCGGCGGGCATCACCCCGGTTATTGAACGCCTCCGCGTATTGGGGGTTGAGGCGAAGCGCCTTGGAGTAGTCCGCGATCCGGCCGTCGAGATCGTCGTCTGCCCGGGCAAAGGCGCGCTCGAAGTACGCGGGTAATCGATAGCTGGCGCGTCGTGCGAGCAGCTCGCCGGGCGCTTCACCGGATCGAGCGCGCCCCGCGGGACAGCCCTAGCCCACTGCAGCCCCGAGGGCCGTTTCTACGGCGTCGTCAGATCGTCGGTCTTTGCCCGTGAAATTCCGGCCGAGGGGAGACAAAAGGTTTCATCCGTGGGCACTGGGTAAACCCGGTGCGTGACCAAGGCGGAATGGACGTATCAAGTGCCGGCTGCGTGGCGAATCCGACGCGGCTCTCGAGGACTACCTGGTCCAGACTCGTGCCGGTGAGCAGGTTGGGAAAGTGCGAACACTCATACGCCGGGGGGAGAAGCTTCATTTGGTCGTCGAGCGAGGCAATCCACCCCTTTCACATGACCTGCGGGCCGTCCCCTGGGAGGAAGTCGAGAGGGTCGATCACGACTCGCTCGCGCTCACGCTCCGCGTCGAGCTGGATGAGCTCGAACGAGCCTTAGAGCTCGACCCCGCCAAAGGGGTCGAGGACGGGGATGCGGACGCGCAACGGGTGACGGAGCTTCCGCCAGGACTCCGTCAGCCTTCTCTGCCTGGCTCGGAGGCGGGGCCGGTCGACCGGCCGACGTACGTCGCCGCGATCGCCTTCTTCGCCATCGGACTCATGGCGGCTCTCGGCCTCGCGCTTGTGGGTACGGCCGTCCAGGAAGCTTGGCTGGCCGCGCTGGCCGTCATTCCCGCGCTTTTCTTCATCGCGGCTGCTGTCTCTGGATACCGGGCTTTCCGCTCTCCTTACCAGCGCCAGTGAGGGTTTCGGAGCTTCGAGTCGCGTATTGCGAACGCGTAATGGCCGAGTAAGGGCAGAGGGCGCGAGTCCTCCCCTCGGCAGGTTCTCACGCCCTCTGGTGAAACTCCCTACTGCTGCTGCGACGCTTCGGTCTGTGCTTCCCCGACGCGCTCTTTCAGACCCTCGCCTAGCTCCTGCGCCTCTTCCTTGCCGGACTCTCGGGCGGCTCCTACCGCCTCCTGGGCGACCGACTTGCCCCGCTCCATCGCCTCCTGACCTGTTTCTTTCATCGTGTCGGTCACCTTGTCGGAAACGTCACCCATCTTCTCGTCTTCCATACGCGTGGAGGGTGCAAGAAGGCCAGCGAGGAAGCCGAGTGCAAGGCCACCAACAGCGAGCCCGGCCGGGTTCTCCTTCACGATCCCAACGCCCTGCTTCGCCTTTTCTTTCACCTGACCCGTATCCGGGGTCTTGTCCGAGACGGTTCCCATGAGCTGGTCCTTTCGTGAGGAGACAGCGTTCCTCATCCGGGTCTTGACGTCCGTCTTGTAGCTGAGCGCGTTCACCGTCTCGCTCATGCGATCACGGGTGTCCTCTATCTCCTCCCGGATAGCTTCGGGCTCTTGAGCCATTCTTTGTCCTCCTTCAAGGTTTCAATTGTCTGTTCTGGAACTGGCAGAGCCTCCACAACGCGCGCCTTGCGCCGTTCGGCTAGCTCTTCGTAACTCGACTTGACGCGGCTAATCGTGCTCGGTGAGAGGAAGGGCGTTGCCTTGCGCATCCGCTCCTTGCCCGACCGGTACAGGAGGTACGCGATCAAGAGATAGACAGCGCCAACGACCACGGCAGCTGCCCAGTTTGGCATGACCCCATCGAGTGCCAGGATCAAGGCGCCGGTCAGGGCGCCGAGGCCGAGCAGTGCGATCGCACCACCCGCCCCGTAGAGACCTGCGCCGGCTCCCATGATCTTCGCCCTGGCGCTCGCTTCCCCTTTGACCGAATCGAGGTTCTCGGAGGTGACCGTCCGCCCCTCTTGCAGCGACCAACGGACCTCCGCTTTCAGCTCATCGATCTTCCCGCTCATCTCCGACTTGGCTAGCTCGATCTCCTGTCGGACGAGCGTCGCCGAGTCGTCTGCGAGCTGCTTGACGAGTTCGGGCGTACTGTGATCGACGGCCTGCGGTGGCTCGCTTCGTGTCGACATGCCGCCTGCCTACGCTGCGCCCGGAGCTGATCCAGCGATCGCGCTCATTTCATCGACGCGAGCGGTGGACTCAGGGGACAAGGGACGAGCAGGGGGCAGGTCCCGACGCTGGTTCGACGAGCCGAACTGCTGCTCGTAGCGAGTCCGGCTTGACGCCTTCAGGAAAGCGGGAAAGCGTGAAGCCGAGCACCGTCGCGGCCCCAGCCACCATCCACGGCCGCCGCCGTCCGACGTTCTCGAAATCGGAGAGCATCTTCACCGCATTCGCGTTCGTGAGATAGCTGGAAAGCTGTTCAACCTTTTCTGCGATCGCGTCGTTCACCTTCGCTGGGCTTTCTCCAGCCTGCTCCCGAAGCTGATCACTCGATTGCCGCATTGCCCCGGCGATCTTCTGCATTTGCTCCCCCGCTTGTGTGGAGCGAGTGTCCAGCTGCTCCTTAACCGTGCTCGAGGCACGGCTTTTTGCCTGCTCTGTGAGGCCCCTTGCCTGGTCGGTGACAGAGCTACTGCCGTCGTCGAACTGATTCATCGTGCTCCCCTTCCTCGGATTTGAACTGTCCACTTACAGCCCCGGAGCCATGCAGGCTCCGGGGCTGAGTTCGCTGCACCGACGCGTCAGTCGGAGCTGCCGCGCCTCGTGTCCTCGTGGTCAGGATGGCCGCTGCCGGCCTTGGCGAGGCCGCGGCTGACCATGTAGCCGACCGTCAGGATCGTCAGGTAGAGCCACGCGCGGTTGGCGTTGAAGGCATCGCCGCTCGCGCCTGTGCCGCTGTCGCCGTCACTGATCACCTGAGCCGCGATCAGGATCCCCGCGAACGTGACCAGGTAGGCGTAGAACTCCGTGCTCTTGATCGCAGCCTTCGTTTCGTCGTAGAAGCGAACGATCGTGCGCTGCGCGGGCGCGGTGTCGTAGCGTTCACGGACACCGCTATCCGGCAATTCTCTCGTTGCCACTTGTGACCCCTTTCAGTTGTGTGGAGGCGGAGCATCCCCTCGCCTCCTGGTCGTAAACCTTTCCGAGGATTCTGCGAATTCCGGTCCACGGCACTGCTTGGGCCGGGCGCCGCGACTCCAATAGCAACGCGGCGTTCAGCGAAGATCGAAGACCTACGCAACGGCCTTCATCCGCGCTTGCTCTGTCTGCTCCTCGGGGGTGGCCTCCAGGTCCTGAAGGACCTTGCCGAGCAGGATGAAGGTTGGCGGCCAGAGCCCGACGAAGATGGCGAGACGCTCCGCCCTCGCCTTCGAGTTCTTGTCGGAGACGCTCGCCGACCGTCCCCAGAGCGAGACCGAGGCGAGGATTGACGTCAGCCCGGCACTGTGCAGAAGCGTGCTCGTCAGCCCGAGCTTCCTCAGCATAAGAGCGATTTTCATACGACCTCCCAAAGTTGGACGACAACTGGACGCAGCGTTGTTTGCCGCTGCTCAAAAACCGAAACATCGCGTGCCAAATCGCGCTTCAACGCCCGCGGAAAGTCCCTTCTAAGCTCCGCCCGTGCTCTTGTACGGCGTCGTCAGCGCCCAGACCGAGAAGGTCGTCGAGTTCTTCCTCGAGCGGGAGCCAGCCGAGGCGATGATCGACGAGGTTGGGGAGGACGAGCCGACGCTGGCAGAGGATCTGCGGGTCGAGCCGATCGAGTTCCGCTAGGGCTCATGCGGGCCTTAATCCCGGCTTTTCAGCGATCTCATACTCGCCCAAGGAGCCGACGACCTCCTCCCCCTCACTACGCGGGTGGGCGGCGATCATGAGGTAACGGTTCGGCTCGCCGGCGACCAACTCCCACTGACGGGTAGTGACGTTCACCCGGCCGAGACAGTCCACGTCCGCGCACTCGCACAAGAAGGGCACGGGTGCCGTCTCCCCTGCAGCGACGGCGGCATCGTGCAGGGACTCGTTCCCGTGCCTGAACATCTTCTCGTTTTCCTCTCGGCGTGTGTCCCGATCCACCTCCCCAGCGTCCCCGCGGCTTCGGGGGTGAAAACCACTGGCGAGACGGCTCGGGCTCTGGGCGCTCAGGCCGCGGCCAACCCGCGTAAGATCCGAGCACATGGATGCCCGGGCCGAACGGGCCGGCAAGAACGAGGCGGTCTTCCGCGAGGTCAACGAGCGGATCAGCGACGTCACGCGCGAGAACACCGCCGAGTTCCTTTGCGAGTGTGCGACCAAAACCTGCACGGAGACGGTTCAGATGACCATGGCCGAGTACGAGACCGTGCGCAGCGTTCCCACTGACTTTGCCGTCCTGCCCGGGCATGAGGTTCCCGACCTCGAAGAAGTGGTGGAGCGAAACGACGCCTTCCTGGTCGTCCGCAAAAAGGCGGGCGCCGCAGAAGTCGCCGCCGAGCTCGACCCGCGCAGCTAGTCAGCCACGGTCCGCCCACCTCATCAGCACATCAGCCGCTCTGGCGCTACGTCTTTTCCTCCCAGGCGCAGCGCAGCGGGGCTGGCGGCCCAGTGGGACCGACACAGGTTGCGGCGGCCACGGCTAGTTTTCCTCGTCGCTTGACGGGTAAGAGCGGGCATCGCTGTGGAGACCCGGAAATCCTCCTTGCTCCTAATTCTGATCGCCTCTGGCGAGAAGCCGCTTCAGGAGCTTGAGGCGAACGGAAACCCTGCGGACTCGGACTTTGTGGGCCGACTTGGAGAGCGTCCTCCATCGGGCTCGAAACGAGGTTGCTGCCCTCAAGGGATTCCCCGGCCAACCCTTCTAGGAGAACCTGGCGAAACTAGAACGAGTAATCAGGCGCTCTCGGGCCCAAGAGTGCAGGTGAAGCGACCCGATGAACCACCAAGCGGGGGATGGGTCAATTGCGCCTCGGCACGCGATACTCAGCAAGAGGGAAGCGGGAACGGGCTCTGCGATCGAAAGAGCGCGAGCTTCGGAAGGTCGGGCCCCGATGCGGCGGGGGCTCGCCTGATCTCAGAGTGGTGGATGCGGCTTTGCCCTCCACCACTCTCAATGTGCTGGGGGGAGACGGGTATGGGGATTACGTGGAAGGACGAGACGGGCACCGGCACAAAGGCTCTCGACGGTCGGACCGTCAGAGAGCGACTTACCGCTGCGGAGCGTGCCGCCCTGCGGCAGCGGATCTCGACAGCGGTGCGGGAGCAGGAGCTTGCGGACGCCGCGGTCTGGAAGCAGATCAAGGCGAATGGGCACCCGGCTGCAATCTGAACCAGATCGGGGACGGATGCGAATGAGAGAGGCATCCCGCTCGGGCGGTTAGCGCCCGACCGAGGAGCAGGGAGGGGAGTCCTAGGCCATGCGGCGGCCCGACGGGGAACGGCCCCCTCCCTGCTCGTCGGGGCCAGTGGCCGGGCTACCGCCGCCTGGCCTCACTAGCGTCTCGTTGAAAGAGGGAGGGCGGCCCGAAGGCCGCCCATGGCAGTGACGGACGGTGGCTGCGGCCCCCACATCCGTCGCTACGGGCTCACTATTCGTGATCGGCCCGGATTCGTCCTCCCTACATCGGGGGAGAAGGCCAGAGGGGACGCCCGCCCCTAGTCGAGCCCGATCGCCTCGACCCGCAGATCCTCGGCCAACACCCGCTCGTCCTCCCGAACCTCGCGGGTCACCCCCTCAGCGGACTCGCGCTCGAGGAAGAACTCGACGACCTTCTCGGTCTGGGCGCTGACGACGCCGTAGAAGAGCACGTCGCGATCGTATGCGGTCGTTCAGAGGGCGCTGGAAGTAGCGCCCCGAACTCCGCGGTCTTCCGGGGGGCGCCCGGAACTAGCGCTCGGATTCTGCCGCTGCCTTTTCCACGACGAATGGTTAGCAGGCCGTCGCGCGCGCCTGAGGTTCTTGCCCGGCTGGAAACAGGTCGCCCCCTGCTGTCGGGACGAGCACGATGCGGCCTCACTCCTAAGCCGAGGCGGCGAGTAGGCCCTCTCCTTCGCGGACGTAGGCGGTCGCGCCGACGGAGCGGTAAAAGGCGAGTGCCTGACGAAGCTGGGCGTCGGCATCGGCCCGCCGGCCCGCATCGACGAGCGCCTCTGCGGCTCGCAAGCGGGCGAAAGCCTCGTCCGAGCGCGCGCCGATCTCCGCATGGATGTCGGCGGCCTCCACGAATTCTCCCGCGACGTAGGCGCGGGCGGCATCGAGCCACCGGGTCGAAACGGTCGCCTTCTCGACGAGAGCCGCCAGCTCGCCGGGGCGCCCGAGCGCCGTCAGGACGACCGCGAGGGTGATCGTCCAGTGAGACACGAAGCCGCTCCTCCGCGAAGGAAGCAGTGCGAGCAGCTCGTCCACGACGTCGACGGCCTCCGCTCGGCGCCCAAGGGCGAGCAGGGTCTGGCTCTGAAAGGCCAGGGTCGGATAGAGAGTCTGAGGATCCTGGGTCGCCCTCCCGAGGGCGAGCGCGCGCTCGGAGTCAGCGAGCGCTCCGGGCCCGTCCCCGCGCCCAAGTCGGATCATCGCGCGCACCGCCCACACAGCAGCCTCCATGTAGTGAGGCTGGCCGCCCTCGACGTCGGCGATGAACTCGTCCGCGTGAGCGACAGCCTCGTTCCACCGGCCGGTCAGGTACTCGTCCCAAATGCGCTCAGCCCGCAACCAGCGGACCGCGCCGAGCCCGCCCCCGCCAAAACGCTCCGCCTCGCGGAGGCCCTCTTCATGCAGCTCGGCGCTGCGCGTGAGCTCTCCGAGCTCGCCAACCGTCGAGGCGAGGTTGATGAAGGCGCGCAGCCGGCCGTACGAACCGATCTCGGTGATCTCGAGGCAGCGCTCGATATCCGCAAGTCCCTTCAGGTCGCCCAGCTTCACGCGAGAGACACCGAGGGTGTTGAGAGCGAGCGCGCGAAGCTCGTCGAATCCGAGCTCCTCGGCCATCGCGAGCGATTCCCGTGCGAGCTCGACCGCCTTGGCGTCCTCGTCCTCGAGCATCGCGAACCGCGCAAGCTCGCTGAGCACCGTTGCCTTCGAGCGGGAGGGCGCCGCCTGTTCGATCAGCACGGCCGCGTGCTCGAGATGGGGCATGGCGAGGTCTCCTTCGGCCCTGTACCAGTGGACGTGACCAAGCGCGACCTCGGCTTCAGAGGCCACGTCGGGCTCGCCGGAGCCGAGCAAGAGGTCGCGGGCTTCCTCGAGGATGCCGGACACGTCGCTCCTCCAGTCCGACAGAAAGAGCGACCTGCCGTAGCGGAGGAGCAGATGCCCGCGCTCCGGATCGTCCAAAGGCCAGAGCTCGACGGCTCCGCGGTAGAAGCTTGCAGCGGCGGCGAACGCGCTGAGCGTGTAGGCGCGGTCGCCCGCCTCGCGCAGGGCGACGCGGGCGCGCTCGGCGATCGGCTCGACCTCCTGGCCCGCGGCGCGGGCAAACTCGAGCGCACTCAGATAGTGGTGAGCGAGCATCTCGGCGCGGTCCTCGCGATCGGCGCTCAGCGCCTCGATCCACTCGGCGGCGAGCCGGTGCTTCTCGGCTCGAAGGGCGCGCGGAACCTGTCCGTAGGCGACGTCCCGGACGAGGACGTGCCGGAACGCGTACTCCGTCTCGGTGGCGACGGACGAGCGCCGCTCCCGCCGCACGAACTCCTTGCGCTCGAGCCGGTGCAAGCTCTCCTCCACGGTCCAGCGCTGGAGCCCGTTCATGACGGCGAGCGCACCGCTCCAGAACACCTTCCCGAGCACGGCGGCGTCCTGGATGAGCTTCTTGTCCTCGGCGGAGAGCGCGTCCAGCCGCGCGGCGACGATCCCCTGAACGTTCTCGGGCAGTGCAGCAGTCGTCGCTCGGAGCGACGCCCCGCTCGGAAACCATGCGCGCGTACTCCTCGGCATAGAGCGGGTTTCCCCCAGCCCGGGCGAGTAGGGGAGCCTGCTGCTCGGCGGGCATGACGGTCTGTTCGAGCAGGCTGGCCAGCAGCCGCGCGATCTCTTCGTCGGAGAGCGGAGAGAGCGAGACCGTGGCCGCGTTCGGCTTGCCTCCGCCCCAGCCAGGCCGGCGCTCGAGCAGCTCCGGGCGGGCGGTCCCGATGACCAGCAGTGGCGAGTCGGTCACCCAGTCGACGAGGTAGTCGACGAAGTCGAGCAGATTGTCGTCGGCCCAGTGGAGATCCTCGAAGACGAGCACCAAGGGGCGCCGCTCGGCGAGCGCCTCGAAGAAGCGGCGCCAGGCACCGAAGGCCTCGTCGCGGCGGTCCTCGCCCGCATCGCCCTCCGCGGCCAAGCCCACAAGCGGGCGCAGATGACTCTCGATCCAGCGTGCGCCCGCTGGATCCGGGACGAGGTCCGCGACAGTCTCGAGAAGCTTGGTCTCGGCCACTTCGGCGGAGTCGGTCTCCAGGATCGCCGCCTGGGCCTTGATCATCTCCGCCACGGCCCAGAAGGCGACGCCCTCACCGTATGGCAGCGAGCGACCTTGCCGCCAGAAGACGATGTGGCTCGGATCCGCATCCACCGCCTGCGCGAGCTCCCAGACCAATCTGCTCTTGCCGATGCCCGGAACGCCGACGAGCGTGAGAAGCTGAGGCGTCCGCTCGCGTTGGGCACGGCCCAGCGCGTCCGAAAGGAGGTCGAGCTCTTCGCGCCGGCCGACGAGCGGGGCGCCGCCGCTCTGCTGCACGTCGACTCCGAAGCGAGCCCGTGCGGCGAGCGCCTCCCAGACCGGGATCGGCTCGGACTTGCCCTTCGCTCGCACCGGCTCGCCCTCGCCGTACTCGATCGCCCTCTCGGTGGCTCTGAAGGTCGTCTCGCCGACCAGAATGCCGTCTACCGGGGCTGCGGCTTGGAGGCGCGCGGTCGTGTTGACGACGTCCCCGGCCACCATTCCTTCGCCCTCGGACGGACGGGCTCCGAGCGCCACGACTGCCTCACCCGTATTGACAGCGATGCGGACGTGCAGGTCCAGCTTCGGGTCACCCTCGTTCAGCTCGAGAATGGCGTCGCGGATCGCGAGGGCAGCGCGGACGGCGCGCTCGGGGTCGTCCTCGTGGGAGACGGGGGCCCCGAAGACCGCCATGACGGCGTCGCCGATGAACTTCTCCACGGTTCCGCCGAGCCGCTCGATCTCCGAACGCAGGCGCGCGAAGTACGGCGAGAGCATGGCGCGCACGTCCTCGGGGTCGAGCCGCTCGGCCCGTCCGGTGAAGCCGACGAGATCGGCGAAGAGAATCGTGACGACCTTGCGCTCTTCACGAGCGGTCGGCTGCTCGGCAGCGAGGGGCGCGGCGCACTCGTTGCAGAAGCGGGCGCCTTCCGGGTTCTCTTGGCCGCAAAGGGCGCAGACTTGCATGAGCGAAGGGTACGAGCCCGGAGGCCCGGGTTCTAGTCAGGAGGCGTCCCTTTGCTCTACGGGACGAGCACGATGCGGCCTCGCGCCTCGCCCCGGCGGACGAGGTCGTGCGCCTCCTGCGCCCGCTCGAGCGGCATCGTGTCGATCGTGTACTCGAGGCGCTCGCGCTGGGCGAGCGCGATCAGCTCGGCGAGCTCGTCCCGGGATCCCCAGATGCTGGAGAGGAAGTGCGCCTCGTGCGGGACCGCGCCGAGCCCGAACTGGATGCCGCCGCCGAAGAGACCGATCACGATCGCCACCCCCTGGCGGTCGACGAGCCGGGCGGCCTGCGACAGCGAGTCGTCCGACCCGACGAAGTCGAGGACGGCTTCGTACGGCCCCTCGAGCTCCGCGGGGTCGGCCGCCTCCTCGGCGCCGAGCTCGAGCGCGCGCGCACGCTTCTGCTCCGAGGGGTCGCCGACGTGGACGACAGCGTCCGTCAGGAGCCGGAGGTACTGAATTCCGAACTGCCCCAGGCCGCCGGCGCCCAGCACGAGCGCGCGCGAGCCCGGCCCCAGCCAGGGGCGCGCGTGCTTCACGGCGCGGTACGGGGTCAGGCCGCCGCAGCCGAGGGGCGCCGCCTCGACCGGGTCGAGGTCGCCGATCGGGTAGAGGTAGCGACGGGACGGAACCAGGACGTACTCCGCATACCCACCGTCCTGGAAGAGCCCGGCCTCCTTGGCGTCCGGGCAGATCATCTCCTCGGTCCTGCGGCAGAAGCGGCATACCCCGCAGCCCCACGGCGTGTAGACGAGGACGTTGCCCATCCCTTCGACCTCGCCCGAGATCTCGTGGCCGAGCACGAGCGGGAGGGGCGAGCCGAAGTAGCCCTCGGCGACATGCAGGTCGGAGTGGCAGACACCCGAGCCGAGGATCCGGACGACCACCTGGTCGTCACCCCGGGCCTCCGGTTCGGGCCGCTCCTCGAGCTCGAGCGGATCCTGGAAAGAGCGAAGAACGACTGCGCGCACGACGACCTCCGCGGTCGAGAAGAACGTGTCCGGTTATCCCCGGCGGGTGAGCCTATCGCCTGACCGGCGCGCCGCGAAACCGGGCTCGCTCCGGAGACGGCTCTCCGGCCACCGGGCGGGCGGTAGGATAGCCCTCCCGTCCGTCCAGAAAGGGGAGTGAATGGCGCTCGCGGAAACTGAGACGAGCGTCGAGGCGGCCCGAGAGCTCCTCGAACGCCACGACGTCCACACGGTCGAGTGCATGTTCGCCGACACGTGGGGGATCCCCCGTGGCAAGCGCCTGCCGACGAGCCACTTCCTGAAGGTGGCGGCCGGGTCCGGCTTCGCGATGGCGAACGTCGCCTTCACGTGGGACATGCACGGCGTCATCTTCCCGACTTCGTACGTAAACGACTCGACCGGCTACCCGGACCTGCACGTCGTGCCCGACCTCTCGACGCTTCGCCTGGCCGGCTGGAACGAGGGAACTGCGTACTGCATCTGCGACACGATCGAGCCGACCCACGAGCCGGTCGCACTCGACGGGCGACACATCCTTCGCCGCGCAGTCGAGCGCTTGCGCAAGGCCGGGTACGAGCCGGTTGCGGCGACCGAGCTCGAATTTCACCTCTGCACACCCGACTGGGAGCCGTTCTATCGCGGCGCGCACTGCTACTCGATCGCGAAGGGCGCCGAGGTCGAGCCCGTCGTCGGCGACATCCGCCGCGTCCTCCAGGACTCCGGCATCAGCATCGAAGCCTGCAACGTCGAGTACGGGCCCGCGCAGGTCGAGGTGAACCTCGGGCACGGCCCGCCGCTCGAGGTGGCCGATGCGACCATGGTGTTCAAGTACGTCGTCAAGCAGACGGCCGTGAAACACGGGCTCCGGGCGACGTTCATGCCGAAGCCGTACGCCACGGAGGCCGGCAACGGCCTGCACATCCATCAGAGCCTGCTCGGCTCGGACGGGCAGAACGCGTTCGCAAGCGGCGACGACGAGCCGCCGCTGCGGTCGGTCCTGATGCGCCGGTACCTGACGGGCCTCCTCGCCCACCAGGTCGAGCTCCAGGCGATCAACTGCCCGACGGTCAACTCCTACAAGCGCGTCGAGGCGTACTCGTTCGCGCCGACTCAGGTGAGCTGGGGCCTCGACAACCGGCTCGTGTCGATCCGCTCCGTCGCCGACCACGGCGAGGCGACGCGTCTAGAGGCGCGCTGGGCGTCTGCCGACGCGAACCCGTACCTCGTCCTCGCGGGCTGCCTCTCAGCGGGTGCCGACGGCCTCGAGCAGGAGCTCGAGCTGCCGCCGATCGTGACCGGCGACCCGCACGTCGACGAGTCGCTCCGCCGCCTTCCGACCAGTCTCGCGGAAGCCGTCCCGGAGCTCGAGGGAAGCGAGTTCGCGCGCCGGGTCTACGGCGAGACCTTCGTCGACGTCTACCTCACGATGCTGCGCCACGAGCTCGAGCTTTTCGGCCGCCACGTCACCGACTGGGAACGCGAGCGCTACCGCGAGGTCATGTAGCGAGGAGATCGGCAACTACGCGCTCGATCTGGGCCGTCTCGCCTGGCCCGATCCCCCAGCCGTAGTGCCCCCAGACGCTCTCGATGACCCGGAGCCGGCTCCCGGAGATCAGCCGCTGCTCGACCTCGCAGTCGGCGACCGGGAACCAGGCGTCGTGCGAGAAGGGCGCGACCACGGTCCGGGCCGTGATCCGGCCGAGCGCCTCGGGAAGCCCGGCGCCGGTCTGGCGTGAGACGTCGGCGCGACGCCACTTGCCGAGCTGGCAGAGGAGGTCGGCAGGCTCGCACGAGGCGTAGTCGTCCTCGAAGAGTCGTCGCACCATGTCGTCAACGGATTCGTACCCGGCGTCGCGCCACGCCTCCTGCCGGTAGAGCTCCGCGGAAAGGCCCGTCGCCGCCCAGAAGTGCGCGTGCTGGCCGGTACCGCCGGTCCGAAGCGCCTCCTCGGAGGCGGCGACGAGAAGGCCGTTTCCCGGAGTCGTCCTGGCGAGGCCCGCGAACACCGCAAGCCTCTCCACCGCCGCGGGGAATCGCACGGCCCACTCGTACGCCTGCTGGGCGCCCATCGAGTAGCCAAGCATGAGCGCGAGGCTCTCGATCCCGAGCTCTTCCGTGACGAGGCGGTGCTGCGCGGCGACGTCGTCCCCGATCGTCAAGTCGGGGAACGGGCCGCTGGTCGTGCTCGGCGAGGTCGAGCTGCCGTTGCCGAGCTGCCCGGGGCAGATCACAAGCCAGCGGTCGGAGTCGAGCGCCCGTCCTGGACCGATCCAGGAATCCAGAGAGGCCTCCGTCCCGGAGTACATGTGCGGAAACAGGATCGCGTTGTCCCGGGCCGGGGAGAGCGTCCCGTGCGTTCGGTACGCCAGACGGGCGCCTGAGAGCGTGCCGCCGAGCTCGAGGCTGAGATCCCCGAGCGCGAGGACGTGGTCTTCGGCCACTGCTGCCCTAGAGGCCGTGCCAGTCGCGCATGTGCGAGCGGACGTGCGCCGGCAACGCATCCGGCGGGTAGTAGCGGTCGTAGAAGTCGATGTCGAGGTGCACGGCCTGGTACCAGACGGTCATGAGGAACGGGTCGATCGTGGCCGGGAAGCGCCCGTACGTGTCCCAGATGTAACGGCAGAGCGTCTTGGTGGCCTCGATCGCCTCCTCGGACGGGCGCGGCACCGCGCGAGCGATCTCCGGACGACCGCCACGGAACCTGCTGCGCCTCGGGCGCCGAGAAGATCCCGGTCGGCCCCCAACGGAGGTCGAGGACGAAGTCGACCGCGGCGTCCATGTCTTGGTGGAAGGGCGGACAGGCGCCCTCGAAGATCCCCTCGAGCCCGACAGGGATCTCCTCGCCGGCGCCGACGGGAGCGTCGTCGGGAACCTGGTGGAAGGTGAATCCCAGCGAGCCGCAGGGGCCTTCGCCGCCCATCCCGTGCCAGTGCTTCTCGCCGCCCATGGTGACCCGGCCCTTGCCGCCCGAGAAGGGATGCCCGCCGATCCCGAGCGCCTGTGTCGCGCTCATGAGGTTCTGGATCATGAGGCCTTCCTCGACGCCGTTCATGTCGACCATCTGCCAGCGCTCGAAGTCCCAGAGGTCGACCGGATGCTCCGAGCCGAGGAGGCCCGACTCGACGAACGGGCGCAAGGGATCGTTGCCGAGCTGCTTGTCGACGACGTAGTAGCCGTGCGGGCGGTCGAAGTAGAGGAGCATGGCCGAGATGCACTGCCGCGTCACGTCCGAGACCGGGATGAAGAGAGTCGCGCCCTCGATGTTCACGACCCACTCGTTGAACTTGAAGAGGTTCGGCCGGCGACGCGGGATCTCGAGGCGCCCTTCCTGGAGCTTGACCGCGCTGCGGTAGAGCTCGTGCCGCTCCTCGTGCGTCTGAAGCTCTAGGTACCGCTCCGGCTTCACGTCTCGCTGCGGGAGCACGAAGACGCCGTCGTCGTTCGTCCAGAAGAGCTCGGTGCCGTGGATGGCGAGCGGGCTCGGGAAGCTGCGGCCGGTGAAGGATGCGAGCTTGTCGGCGCCAGTCGCCTCGCCGCCCTCGCTTCGAAACGGCCATTCCTCACGGACGACCCCCGTCACGCCCGTGGCGGCCGCGACCAGGATCGCCTCTTCCTCGAAGGCGAGGGGCACCGGCTCCTTGTCGGAGCGATACGCGAGCGGCCCGGTGAGCTCGGCACCCAGGGCGAAGCGGCGAGCGCGGCGCGTGAAGATCGCCTCGAGCGCGGGGAACGAGGACGCCGCCTCCAGCGCCTCCGGGCGGACGGACGGACGCGTCCTCGTTGTCGTCGCCATCAGCTTTCGTTCTCCTTTCGCTGCTCGCGTTTCGGCTCGACTCTACAGCGCCGTTTCGACTACGTTCTCACGGATGCAGCCCGTCCTCGTCATCGAGCAGGAGCACTCGTTGCGGGGCTTGGGGCTCCTCGGCGACCGGCTCGACGCCTCCGGCCTACCGTACCGCCAGCTCCGGGGCTGGGACGAGCGGCTCGACGACCTCGAGGCACGAGACTTCTCCGCGATCATTGCGATGGGCGGAAACGCGCACGCGTGGGAGGAGGGCGTTCCGCTCCTCGAGGCAGAACGCGACCTGCTCCACGATGCCGTCGAGGAAGAGCGTGCCGGTGCTCGGGATCTGCCTCGGCGGACAGTTGCTCGCGCGGGCGCTCGGCGGCGACGTCCGTGAGGCGGAGCAGCCCGAGATCGGCTGGCTCGAGATCGCTCCGACGGAGGACGCTGCCGCCGATCCGGTCCTCGGCCACCTGACCGCTCCGACCGGCGTCTACCAGTGGCACCACGACGTGATCGAGCTCCCGCCGGGTGCACGGCGGCTGGCGAGCAGCCCGCTCGCCCCGAACCAGGCATTCCGCGCAGACGGCACAAACGCCTGGGGCATCCAGTTCCATCCGGAGGTCGACGCCCAGCTCTTCGAAACGTGGATCTCGCGCCACCCGGATGAGGTGCGCGAGGCCGGCGTCGACGTCGACGCGCTCCGTACTACCGTCCGCCACGGGATCGAGAAGTCCCACCCGTTTCAGGTGCGGCTCTTCGACGCGTTCCTCGGTCTTGTGCGAGGCGCGTGGCACGCATAGCCGTACTCGGCTGTGCGACCGGCATCGGCGCTGCCGGCGCACGGCTCCTCGCCGCTCGTGGCGACCGGCTCGCGCTCGGGGACGTGAACGAGCCCGCGCTCAGGGCGCTCGCGACCGAGCTGGGGGCCGAGGCGACGGTTCTCGACGCGGCCGAGCCCGAGGCGGTCCGGGCGTTCGCCGACGAGGCCGCGGAGGCGCTCGGCGGCCTCGACGCCGTCTGGTCGAACGTCGGCGTCCAGATCGCGGCGACGGCCGAGACGGCGACTGTCGAGGAGCTCGACCGCTCCTGGGCGATCAACGTGCGGGCGCATGCCGTTCTGTGCGGGGCCGCGGTTCCGCACCTTCGCGCCGCGGGCGGCGGGCCGATCCTCGTCACGGCCTCGAACTCGGCCCTGCTCTCCGAGCCCGGGATGCTGCCGTATGCGGTCACGAAGGCCGCCGCCCTCGCGCTCGCCCGCCAGGTGGCGCGCGATTTCGCCGGAGACCGCATCCGTGTGAACGCGTTGTGCCCTGGCTGGGTCGACACACCGTTCAACGAGCCCGCCTGGCGTGCCTACGGCGGTCGTGAGGCGTTCCTCGAATCCGTCCCGAAGCTCGTCCCGCTGGGGCGGATCTCGACGCCGGAGGAGATCGCGCACCTCGCCTGCTTCCTGCTCTCGGAGGAGGCCGCCTACGTGACCGGCCATGCCTTCGTCGCCGACGGCGGAGAGTTACTCGTCGCCTAGCTAGCGCTCTTGAGCTCGACCTCGACGAAGACGACCTCCGTGTCGCCCGCGTTCACGACGTCGTGCTCGACCCCGGCTGCGCGGAAGTACGCCCGGCCCGGCTCCAGCTCGTTCTCCCGCGCCGTTTCGCCGTCCTCGAGGAGCAGCGTGCCCGCGGTCACCGGGACGACGACGTAGTCGACCTCGTGGCGGTGCCAGCCGGTCGCCTGGCCCGGCGCGAAGCGCCATTCGGTCACACGGACACGCTCGTTGTCGACCTGGACCGTGGCGGTCGCTTGCGGACGCGGCACGCGCGCGACTCTACACTTCGCCCGTGAGCGGATGGACGAGCCTCGGCCCGGTCGCCGGGCGCGCCGAGCTCAGCGCTGTCTTCGTCGACGGCGTCGAGATCGCGGTGGCGCTGCTCGACGACGGTGCCTGGGCAGCATTCGACAACGCCTGCACCCATGAGGAGTGCCCGCTCGCAGAAGGCGAGCTCGAAGGGGACCGGATCGTCTGTTACTGCCACAGCTCGGCCTTCGACACGCGCACCGGCGAGGTCCTCGAGGGACCTGCCGAGGAGGCGCTGCGCGTCTACGAGACGCGCGTGCAAGGCGACGAGCTGGAGGTGAGAATCGACTGATGGCCGTCGCTGCGGAACCGAAGCTGGCCGACATCGACCTGACCGACCTGGACCGGTGGGCGCAAGGCGTCCCGTACGACTGGTTCGCGCTGCTCCGCCGCGACGCGCCCGTCTTCTGGCAGGACGAGCCGCGTGGGCGCGGCTTCTGGTCGTTGACGCGATACGACGACGTCCTCGCCGCCTCGAAGGACTGGCAGACGTTCTCGGCGGAGGCGGGCGGTACGTCGCTCATGGACCTCGCGCCGGAGCACGTCGAGTCACGGAAGTCGATGCTCGACAGCGACCCGCCGGGACACACCCGGCTCCGGGCGATCGTCAACAAGGCCTTCACGCCAAAGGCCATCAACGCCTACGAAGGTCGAATCCAGACGCTCTTCCACGATGTCCTCGCCGAGGCGCTCGCGGAGCCCGAGCTCGATTTCGTGGACGCGGTCGCAGTCGAGCTGCCGATGCGAATCCTGTGCGAGCTGATGGGCGTGCCGCTCGAGGACCGCCGCTACCTCGTCGAGCTCGGCAACCGGATGCTCGGGAACACAGATCCCGACACGGCCGGCGAGTTCGTGGCCGACCAGGCCGACCTCTCGCCGTATGCGCACCTGCCCTTCTCGAGCCCGGCTGCACCGGAGATGTTCGCGTACGCGAACCGTCTCGCAGAGAAACGCCGCCGCTCGCCGCGCGACGACCTGACGACGAGGCTCCTCCAGGCCGAAGCGGACGGCGACCGCCTTTCGGAGCACGAGTTCGACCTCTTCTTTCTCCTGCTGGTCACCGCCGGGAACGAGACAACGCGCCATGCGATGTCGAACGGCCTGCTGGCGCTCCTGGAGCACCCCGGGGAGCGCGACCGGCTGCTCGCCGACCCCGAACTCATCCCCACGGCCGTCGAGGAGATCCTCCGCTGGACGCCCTCGCTACTCCATTTCCGCCGCACGGCGACTCGGGACGTCGAGCTCCGTGGAGAGCAGATCCGAGCGGGGGACAAGGTCGCGCTCTGGTACGTCTCCGGCAACCGGGACGAGCTCCACTTCGACGACCCGTCCAAATTCGACGTCGGACGCGACCCGAACCGCCACCTCGCGTTCGGCCTCGGCAGCCCGCACTACTGCCTCGGCGCTCATCTCGCACGGCTCGAGCTTCGGATCTGGCTCCAGGAGCTGATGCCGACCCTGGGCCGGATCGAGCTCGCCGGCCCGCCTCGGCGGCTCCGGTCGAACTTCTTTCACGGGGTCAAGAGCCTCCCGATTCGGGTTCGGTAGCGCGCCGCCGCCGGCCTCGCCTCCAGACGACCACGGATGCAACCGCGAGCACGAGGAATCCGGCGGCGAGCCCGACGGAGACGGCTTCCACGCCGCTCGATCCCTCGGTCGGCTTGCCCACGAGGAAGGAGCCGGCGGGAAACACCGTCTTCCCACCGTAGGCGTCCGCACAGCCGGGGCACGACACGACCGCTTCGTAGAGGCCGGCGGGGAGGTCGGGAACCGTCAAGCGAAGCTTCGACCGGACGCGGCCGACCGGGACAGAGCCCGCGCGGTTCGCCGGAACCGAATCCGTCGCGACCGCGAGACGCACGAGGCTGACCGTCGCGCCGTCGAGCTGCGGTGGTAAGGGCCGGTCGGCGACTCCGACGATCCGGTCCCCGGCGACGGCGCCGGGCGGGTCGAAGGCAAACCAGACGGGGCTCTCGAGGCAGCGCCGCAGGTCGTCACGCGAGCGGTCGTTCTCGAAGCTCTCGTACGGACAGACCCCCGCGGCGACGTACGCGTCGTTCGGACGCCCCGCCACAGCGACCGCGATCGAGGCAGGGACGCGAGGGATCCGGACGACGGTCACCGCACTCCCACCGGCCTCCGCGCGTCCGAGCGGACGGCCGTGCGGCACGGTGCGCTGTGGCCCGGGCGCGCGGGGATAGCGAAGACCGGTGTAGCGCCGCCCCTCGAAGACGAGCGGCTCCAGCAGGCAGCGCCAGTGCTCGTCGCCTTCGAAGCCGTCGCAGCGGGAGCCGAGCACGAAGATGTTGCGGAACCCGAAGGCCATGACGGCGACACGCGATTCGATCCCGCCGGCCCTGCGGACGGAGACGGATTCGCGCCGCCGCTTGCAGCCATCCGCGCTCGTCGGCTCGTCGAGGCTTCCGCTCCCGAGCGCGGCGCCGGCTTTGATCCCGGCCGAGGCCGGGAGCTTCTGTGCGACGTAGGCGTAGCCGCCGAAGCTCAGGAACGTCTGCTTCGGACACGTCGCCGCCTTCGACTCCGGCGCCGGCCAGGCGAGCGCGGCCGCGACGGCGGCGGCAGCCACGAGGAGCCGTCCGGTCCTCGCGCTGCGCGGGCTAGCCACGCGTGAGCCGCGCCTGCTCGGCCTCGCGGGTCTCACCGGGAAGCGGCATGTCCTCGGAGCGCCTTTGCTCGTACTCGACGGCGCAGGGGCCGCCGCTGCCGCCGATTTCGTCCTCCGACTGCCACTCGAGCAGTCGCCACGTCCCGATCGGGCTCGTCTCGATCCGGACGATCGGAACCGTTTGCGGCTCCTGGATCAGGAGCGGGACGGAGGCGGTGTCGCTGCCTACGCGCCGCGGCCGGCGTGCCTCAACGCGCCAGCGGAAGGAAACGAAAGTGCCTTCGAGGGCGCGCGGTAGACCCTCGGGCAGAAGGAACGCGAACTCGTGCCAGTTGGCGTCGGTGAGCGCCCCGACCTCGAGCTGCTCCGTGAAGAAGTCCTCCTCGAACCAGACGGGGACGCCTCGCGTGCGCAGGTCCCACCACGTCGTCAGGCTGAGGATCCGCTTCTTGCCGACGAGCTGGGGAGCGACGTCGAGCCAGTTGGCGGTGCAGCGAACCTGGACCGAGATCGGGCGCGCATCCTGGTCGCTGCGTGCTCGCTCGACCCGCCCCTCGATCCGCCCTCCCCCAAGTGGCTCCGCCGTGTCCAGCGCGATCGTGAAAGCCCGCGCACCGCGGGGCGGCTCGATGCCGCGAAACTGAAGCTGATCGGGGATGTCCGTGCGGAGGGACACCTAGACCTAGACCGACCGCAGGAACGCGTCCACCACCTCAAGGTAGCGGTCGGTCTCCTCCCAGAAGGTCATGTGCGAGCCGTCCGCGAAGACGGCGAGCTGCGAGTTCGGCATGCGTGCGTGGATCTGCTCGCTGCAGGCGGGCGTCAGCTCGTCATGGCGACCGACCGTGATGAGCGTGGGAACGTTGATCTCGTGCATCCGGTCGACGCGGTCCCAGTCGGCCAGGTTGCCGTCGAACGCGAACTCGCTCGGCCCCCACATCGGGACGTAGACGTCCATGGCGAAGTCCTCGAAGGTCTGCACTACCTCCGGCGGCCACGGATCGCAACGGCAGAGGTGAACCCGGTACACGGCCATGATCGCCTCCTGGTACTCCGGCGAGTCGGTCGTGCCCGCCTCCTCGTGGCGGCGAAGCGTCTCGCGGATCTCCTCGGGGAAGGCTTCGAGCAATCGAGCCATCTCGCGCCGCAGGAGAGCGGCGTCGGCGATCGTCGAGGCGAGGACGAGGCTCCGCAGATGCGGCTGGTACGCGAGCGCGTAATCGGTCGCCAGCATGCCGCCCCACGAGTGGCCGTAGAGATCGAATTCGTCCAACCCGAGGTGGGCGCGCAGCGCCTCGAGCTCGTCGACGAAGCGGTCGGCGCGCCAGAGAGACGGATCATCCGGTTGGTCGGACGCGCCGCAACCGAGCTGGTCGTAGAGGACGACGCGCCGATCCGGGCCCGCCAGGCGCTCCAACGGCTTCAAATAGAGACTGCCGCCCCCCGGGCCACCGTGCAGGAGCACGAGCGTTCTGTCGCCGTCGCCGAGGATCCGGTAGCGGATGGCTCCGCCCTCGACCTCGACCGCTCCACGTTCCTCCTCCACGTTTCCTCCTCAGACGAGCGGGGCGGCCCAGAAGAGCCGCCCCGCCATTCCCGGATGAGGCCCGCCTAGGCCTCTTCGTGGACGAACTTGCCCACCGCCTCGTACCGGTCCTTGGACCAGAAGTAGTAGATGACGCCGATCAGACAGCCCCCGAGGAAGATCCCCAGGGCGTAGAACGGGACGGCGTACGTCCAGCCCGTGTTCTCGCCCGTGGTGAGCGCACCCCGGTTGTGCAGCATCAGATAGACGGCGAACGCCAGGCTTCCGGCCCCGAGGATGGGCGCGACGAGCGTCTTGAACCAGTGGAAGCCGTCGCGGTTCTCGGGTCGCAGGAAGAAGATGATGATCGCGATGCTGACGAGCGCCATGAGCGGGAAGAGCAGCATGTTTCCCTGGAATGGCAACCACGTCCCGATCTGGAACAGCGCCGTGATCGGGCTCGACTCGTCGATCCCCAGCTTCTCCCGCTGGCCGCCTCCGGCGATGTCGAACGCGAAGAGCGACGTCACCGCCAGGGTGAACACGAACACGATCGCCGACGCGACGTACGGGCTCTTGTGCGTCCTGTGCGTCCGGCCGAGGATGCTCGGCAGGATGCGCTCCCGGCCCATCGCGAAGAGGTACCGGTTGGATGTGTTCCAGAACGCCAGCGAGCACGCGAAGGAGCCGGTGATGATGAGCACCTGGAAGAGGTCCTTGATGGCGCCTCCCGCGAACTCCTGTGCGACCGGGTAGAAGACGCTGGCGTAGTTGCCGTCCGGCAGCCCCACGGCCGCAGGAACCTCCGCCGCGTCGACGCCGCCCGAGTACTGCGCCGCAACCGCCCAGGGCCACTGATCCTTGGAGCCGCCGTACGCGCTGACGAGCATCCAGGACCAGAACGTGTAGCAGACACCGAGCCCGATGCAGGAGATGTAGATGGCGTAGGCCATCATCTTCTTCGGGTTCCGCGCTTCCTCGGCGTAGTTGGGCGCCATCTCGAAGCCCACCCACGACCAGAAGGCGGCGAAGAACCCGATTCCGGCAGCGCCGGCGCCGAACACCCTGGCTGCGCCCTCGACACCCTCGCCGCCGCCGAAGATCCCCGCAGGATTGAGAGCGCCCCAGACGATGCCGTCCGGGCCGCCGCCCTGGAAGAGCACGGCGAAGGCGAAGATCATGAGGATGACGATCTCGCCGAGGAGCGCGATCCCGAGGATCCTGGCGACGATCTCCACGTGGAAGTACGTGATCAGGAACATGAGCGCGAGGAAGCAGAAGGAGTACACGCGCCAGTCCAGATCGAACCCTCCGGACAGGTCGAGGATGCTCGTCTGCGCGAAGTACGACGTGACACCGTTGACGCCGACGGTGAACAGCATGTACGCAGCTGCGATTCCGATCGCGGCACCGAGACCGATGATCCGGCCGAACCCGTACGAGACGTACGAATAGATTCCGCCGGCGGTGGTCACCCGCCGCGCCATCTCGATGTAGCCAACCGAGAAGAACGTGAACGAGACGGTTGCCAGCCAGAAGGCAGCCGGAACCGAGATCCCGACGCCGAGGCCCGACAGCGGGTCGTTGAACATCATCGCCGCAAGGGGCGCGGAGCCCGTGACGATCAAGAACAGGACCTGGGGAAGCCCGAGGGCGTTCCGGGCCAGCTCGTTGGAACCCGTCATCCCAGAACCGGCCGCCGGGGCCGGGGCGCTGGTGGCCTCCATGCAACCTCCTTTCGGGTTGATCCCGTCCGGGCCGCACGCCTTCGAGACGAGACTGATGGCGCAGCGTAACGAGTTGGGCGGCCGGGATTCAAGGCCCTTCGGCGCACGCGCGTCAACTCGCCAGTCGGCGATCCCCTAGGATCGGGCGCGCCATGGAGGCCCTCCGAGGTATCCGCGCTCTCGTCACCGGAGGGACCTCCGGCATCGGCGCAGCGATCGTCGACCGGTTTCGCGCGGATGGGGCCACCGTCGTCTTCACCGGCCGAGACGAGACGAGGGGGCAGGAGGTCGCGGCCCGGACCGGCGCGTCGTTCGTGCGGGCGGACGTCCGCGACGCGGAAGACGTGCAGGCGTCCGTGCAGAAGGCAGTTGGCTTGCTCGGGGGCCTCGATGCGCTCGTCGTCAACGCAGGAGTTCTCCACGAGGCGGCACTCTCCGAGACGAGCGATGAGGCCTGGGACACAGTCATCGAGACGAACCTGCTCGGTCCCTCCCTCTACGCGGTCGCCTCCCTGCCCGAGCTCCGCGCCGCGGGCGGCGGATCGATCACGATGATCTCGTCGGACGCCGGCGTCTGGGGCGAGACGACGATCGGCGCCTACTCCGTCTCGAAGCGGGCGCTGAACATGCTCGTCCAGGTGCTCGCGGTCGAGGCGGGCCCGAGCGGAATCCGCGTGAACGCCGTCTGCCCCGGTGACACGGCTCCCGGGATGGCCACGCACGTCGCCGGTCGCACCGAGCCGGGGGATACGTCCGGCTGGGTCCTACCCCCGCTCGGGCGCGTCGCGACGGGAGCGGACGTCGCAGCGGCGGTCGCCTTCTTCGCCTCGCCTGACGCGGCGTTCACCAACGGCTCGATCCTGCTGGTCGACGGCGGCATGCGAGCGTCGCTTCACGCGAGCGCCGTCGCGAGCGACTCGAAGCGGCCGCAGGCCGAGGCGGAATGACAGCAGGCCTCGGGCTCGAAGGCAGGGTCGCCCTCGTCACCGGTGGAACCTCCGGCATCGGGAGAGGCTGCGTCGCGCGCCTGCGCGCCGAGGGCATGGAGGTTGTGTTCACCGGGCGCAGCGACGAGCGCGGCAACGCCGCCGCAGGCGAGACGGGCGCGACGTTCGTGCAGTGCGATCACCAGGATCGCGAGGCGTCCGACCAGGCCGTCGAGAGGGCGCTCGAGCTCGGCGACGGCCGGCTCGACGTGCTCGTGGCGAACGCGGGCATCCTCTTCCAGGGCTCCGTCGAGGAGACGCCCGAGGCCGCCCTACGGGAGCTGGTCGAGGTGAACCTGACCTCGCTCTTCCGGATCGCGCGCGCCTGCTTCGGCCCCATGCGGGACAGCGGCGGCGGCTCGATGATCCACATCGCGTCCGACGCCGGCATCCGAGCGGTGCACGAGATCGCCGCCTACTCGGTCACGAAGGCCGGTGTGATCGCGGTCTCCGAGCTCCTCGGAGCCGAGGGGGCGCCGCACGGCATCCGCTCGAACGCCGTGTGCCCGGGCGACATCGTTCCCGGCGTCCAGGCAACGCCGGCCGGGCACGAGCAGCACGCTGAGGATCCCGCGGGCTGGGTCCTGCCCCCTTCGGGCCGGTTCGGCAAGGCTGAGGACGTCGCCGCGCTCGTCGCGTGGCTCGCCTCCGACGAGTCGTCCCACGTGACCGGGGCGACACTGCGGATCGACGGTGGCACGGGGGCGGCGATGCGCGTCGCCACCCGCACCTGAGCTCAGTCGTCGCGCCCGACTGGGCAAATTCGCACCGGTCCCTTGATTTCCGTGGCGCGGAGTATCAGGCTGGGCGCGGCAGCAGACTCAGGAAGGGAGCGCACATGGAACGGATCGTGGTCGGGTTCGACGGCTCCGAGCATGCCCGCAAGGCGCTCGCGCGGGCGGCCGACCTCGCGGGCGACGGCACCGAGGTTCGCGTCGTTTGCGCCGCAGACATCGCCAGGCTTCACCGCGACCCTGCGGGAGGCGCAGCCCCCGTCGATCCGGCGGACGTCGAGGCGCGCGCCGCCGCGCTCGCCGAGGCCCGAAGCTACCTCGGGGAGCGGGGAATCGAAGCGAAGCTTGTCGAGGGCCTCGGAAACGCCACGGACGTCATCGTCCAGGAGGCCGAGGACACAGGCGCCGACCTGATCGTGGTCGGGACGAGGGGCCTGAACGCGGCGAAACGGCTCGTCCTTGGCTCCACCAGCACGAACGTCGTGCACCATGCCCCCTGCGACGTCCTCGTCGTTCGCTGACCACGGCCGACCTCGACCTCTGTTTCGTCCCGGCATCCGAGCTTGCTCGGCGCATCCGCTCGCGTGAGCTTTCGCCGGTCGCCGCGGTGGCCGCCAGCCTCGCGCGGATCGAGGAGGTCAACCCGACAGCTGAACTGCTTCTGCTTCGTCTACGCGGACGAGGCGATGGAGCAAGCCGCCGCGGCCGAGCAAGCGCTCGCGGACGGCCGGCCAGTGGGTCCGCTGCACGGCGTTCCGATCGCGATCAAGGATCTCACGCCGACCAAGGGCAAGCGGACGACGATGGGCTCGTATGCCTTCGAGCACTGGATTCCCGACGAGAGCGCCCTGGTCGTCGAGAAGCTCCTCGGCGCCGGCGCGATCATGGTCGGCAAGACGACGACGCCCGAGTTCGCCTACTCGGGGTTCACCGAAAGCCCCCTGTGGGGTGTGACGCGGAACCCGTGGGACCCGACACGCTCACCGGGCGGGTCTTCCGGAGGCTCGGCCGCCGCGGTGGCGTCGGGGTGCGTTCCCCTCGCTGAGGGCAGCGACATGGGAGGCTCGGTCCGGATCCCGGCCTCCTGGTCCGGCATCGTCGGACTGAAGCCCAGCTTCGGGCGGATCCCGCTCGACTTCCTCCCGACCCAGTTCGACACGATCCAGCACCTCGGGCCGCTGGCACGGACCGTGGAGGACGCGCGCCTCTTCCTCGCCGTCAGCCAGGGCCCTGACGAGCGCGACATCATGTCGCTCTCGCCTCCGCTCGACCTCTCGGGGCCGCTCGACCCGTCCGTCGAAGGCATGCGCCTCGCTCTCGACGTCGACCTCGGCTGCTTCGCGGTCGCACCCGCGGTCGAGGCTTCGGTCCGCGGAGCCGCGGACGCGCTGGCCCGGGCAGGAGCGGTCGTCGAGGAGGTCGACCTCGGCTGGGGCCGGGACGTTGCCGACGCGTGGGTGGATCACTGGGGCGTCTACCTGGCGGCGATCTTCGGCGACCAGCTCGGCGAATTCCGGGAGCAGATGGATCCGCGCGTCGTGAAGCTCATGGATGCAGGCCTCGGCATGAGCGCCGTCGACTTCAAGCGCCTCGAGTTCGTTCGCACCAAAGCGTGGAAGCAGCTCGCGCCGGTGCTCGAACGCTTCGATGCGCTGCTCTGCCCGACGATGTCGCAGACGGCCCGGCCGGTCGACGAGGACGAGTTCGTCTGGTGGGGAGACGACGAGGAGGGCCGCTACCAAGGCCTCGACATGACGAGCATGTTCAACTTCGTGAGCCAGTGCCCCGCGCTCAGCGTTCCGGCCGGGTGGACCGACGAAGGTCTCCCCGTCGGGCTCCAGATCGTCGCGCGCCGCTTCCGCGACGACGAGGCGCTCCGAATCGGCGCCGCCGTCGAGCGGGAGCTTCCGTGGGCCGAGCGGCGGCCGCCGCTCTAGACTCGGCCGGTGGCGATCGTCAACGCGAACGGCGTCGACCTCTGGGTCGAGCAGGACGGCGAGGGCGACGACGTCCTCTTCATCTCGGGGCTCGCGGACGAGGGCGCCTGCTGGGTCGACCAGGTTGCCGGCTTGCGCGACCGCTACCGCCTCACGACCTTCGACAACCGCGGCGTCGGCCGCTCGGCGACTCCGGACGGGCCCTTCCAGATCGCCGACTTCGCGGCCGACACGGCCGCCCTCATGGAGGCGCTCGGTCTAGAGCAAGCGCACATCGTCGGGTCGTCGATGGGCGGCGCGATCGCGCAGGAGCTCGCGCTCGCCCACCCTGAGCGAGTCCGCAGCATCGTCCTGAACGGCACCTGGTGCCGGGGCGACCGGTTCCTGCACGAGATCTTCCGCAACTGGATGTGGTCGGCCCAGAAGGCCGACTCGATCCGCGACTTCCTGGTCACCGTCAATCTCTGGTGCTTCGCGCCCCGGATCTGGAACGAGGGGACGATGGACGAATGGCTGGCCGCCGCCGAAGAGAGCCCGTACCAGCAGTCCGTCGACGCCTTCTGCCGCTCGGCGGAGGCGCTGATCGGCCACGACTCCGCCGACCGGATCGAAGGCATCTCGGCACCCACGCTCGTCACCGTCGGCGAGCTCGACCTGGTCCTCCCACCTCGGTTCTCGGAGGCGCTCGTCGAGCGCATCCCGAGCGCGCGGCTCGTCGTCGTCCCCTCAGCCGGCCACCAGCCCTTCCAGGAGTTTCCGGCGGACTACAACCGCCTCCTCGACGACTTCTGGCAGTCGGTCGGCTGACCGCGACGCCCAAATCCTCCCAGGCGATTCGCGAGATCGCCGTCGAAACCGGTGGACTTCGCTTCGCCGCCCTCGAGGCCGGAGAGCCCGGCCGTCCGCTCGTGCTCTGCCTGCATGGGTTCCCGGACTCCGCGTGGACGTGGCGGCACCTCCTCCCGCAGCTAGGCGCCCACGGGCTCCACGCAGTCGCGCCGTTCCTACGAGGGTACGCGCCGACCGAGCTCCCTCCCGGGGGTTTTGGGATCGCAGAGCTGGCCGACGACGTGCTCGCGCTCGAGGAGGCGCTCCGCGGCGCCGGGCGGAGCGTCGTCGTCGGACACGACTGGGGCGCCGCGGTCGTCTATGCGGCCCTTCGCCGGAACGCCGCGCTCTGGCGTTGCGCGATCGCCGCCTCGGTGCCGCCCGCCGGCGGCTACTCGATCGACGCGATCTCGCTCACCCAGCTGCGTCGGAGCTGGTACTCGTTCCTCTTCCAGCTCCCGGACCCGGCCGTCCCCGAGCAGCTCGCCTCGCAGGACGATCTGGCCCTCGTCGACTCGCTCTGGGCAGACTGGTCACCCGGCTACGACGCCGCCGAGGACATCCGCCGGGCGAAGGAAGCGCTCCGACCCGCGGGTCACCTCCGCGCGGCGATCAGCTACTACCGGGACTCGCCGACCGGGGTGCCGTCTCCCGCAGACGCCGTGGCGGCGCAGGAATCGCTCCGCCGGCTCGAAGTCCCGCTGCTCTACCTCCACGGCGCCCGCGACGGCTGCATCGGGCTCGACTCCGTCGAGCTCGTCCGTCCATGGTTCCCACCGGGAACTCGCACGGTCGTCCTCGAGGAAGCCGGGCACTTCGTCCAGCTCGAGGAGCCCCAGGAGTTCAACCGCCTCGTGGTCGAGTTCATCGCCTCCGCCGGCGAGTGAGCCCTAGTAGGAGCGGGGCATACCCAGGACGTGCTGGCCGAGATAGGCGAGCACGAGATTGTTCGAGATCGGCGCGATCGAGTAGAGGCGCGTCTCGCGGAACTTCCGCTCGACGTCGTACTCCGCCGCGAAGCCATATCCCCCGTGTGTGTCGAGACAGGCGTTGGCGGCCTGCCAGGAGGCCTCGGAGGCGAGCAGCTTCGCCATGTTCGCCTCGGGGCCGCACGGCTCGCCGCGCTCGAAGAGCCACGCGGCCTTGTGGCGGACGAGGTCGGCTGCCTCGATCGCAGCATGCGCTCGCGCGATCGGGAACTGCACGCCCTGGTTGGCCCCGATCGGCCGCCCGAAGACGACACGGGCCGAGGCGTATCGTGCGGCCCGGTCCACGAACCACCGCCCGTCGCCGATGCATTCGGCCGCGATCAGGATCCGCTCGGCGTTCATCGCATCCAGGATGTAGTGGAATCCCCGCCCCTCCTCGCCGACGAGCGCGTCCTCCGGGATCTCGACGCCGTCGAAGAAGACCTCGGTCGTCGCGTGGTTCATCATCGTCCTGATCGGACGGATCTCGAGCTTTTCCCCCGCGGCCTTCATGTCGACCAGGAAGACCGAGAGGCCCCCGGTTCGCTTCTCGACCTCGTCGAGCGGAGTCGTGCGGGCGAGCAGGAGCATGAGGTCGGAGTGGAGGGCCCGCGACGTCCAGATCTTCTGACCCCGGATCAGGTAACCACCGGCAATTCGCTCGGCACTCGTCTGAATCTGCGTCGTATCGGAGCCCACGGTCGGCTCGGTGATCCCGAACGCCTGGAGCCTCAGCTCGCCGGAGGCGATTGCCGGCAGGAAGCGCTGCTTCTGCTCGTCGCTCCCGTGGCGGAGGAGCGTGCCCATCACGTACATCTGGGCATGGCACACGGCGGCGTTGCCTCCGGACGCGTTGATCTCTTCGAGGATGACGCTCGCCGCCGTGAGGTCGAGACCGGCGCCGCCGTACGCCTCCGGGATGAGCGCCGCGAGCCAGCCGTGCTCCGTCAAGGCGGCAACGAACTCCTCCGGATACCGGTCGGGCTCGAGCTCTCGCCAATATTCGCCCGGGAAGCGGGAGCAGAGCTCGCGGACCGCGGATCGAATCTCCGTGAGCTCGGCTGGCGCTGCGAAGTCCATCCGCGCCGGACAATACTCACACCCGTGACTTCTCCCAACCGCCTTCGGCGCTCCTGCCTCACGGTCCCCGCCGTCAACGAGCGCGCCCTCGCGAAGGCGCCAGAGCTTGCCGCGGACATGGTCATCGTCGACCTCGAGGACGCGGTCCCGCCGGCCGCCAAGAACGACGAGACTCGAGAGCGCGCGGCCCGGGCCCTCACCGATCAAGGGTGGCAGGCGAACACGCTTGCCGTACGCGTGAACGGGGTCGCAACCGAATGGTGGGAGGCCGACCTGACGGTCGTCGTGGAGCTCGCCGCGGCGCGCCTCGACTGCGTCGTCGTGCCGAAGGTCGAGCGCGCTGGCGGACGTCCAGCTCGTAGACGAGGCTCTGTCCAGCCTCGAGGCGACGCACCGGCTCGACCGGCAAATCGGCCTCGAGGTGCAGATCGAGTCGGCGCGCGGTCTGGTCGAGGTGGAACGGATCGCGGGGTCCTCCGAGCGCCTGGAGGCGCTCGTGTTCGGCCCGGGCGACTACGCGGCTTCGCTCGGCGTTCCCCAGCCCTCGATCGGGGCGATCGACCCCGCCTACCCGGGCGACCAGTGGCACTACCCCCGCTCGAGAATCGCAGCGGCGGCGCATGCGTTCGGCCTCCAGCCGATCGACGGCCCGTACGGGGAGATCCGCGATCCCGACGGCCTGCGCGACTCGGCGCGCCGCGCCCGCCTGCTCGGCTTCATGGGCAAGTGGGTCGTCCACCCCAGCCAGATCGAGACCTGCAACGAAATCTTCTCGCCGACGTCCCGGGAGCTCGAGCACGCACTCGGCGTGCTCGAGGCGCTCGACGGAGCCGCCGGCAGCGGCGAGGGCGCCGCGCTTCACGACGACGCCATGATCGACGAGGCGTCCAGGCGGCTCGCCGAGGCGGTCCTCGCTCGCGCCCGCGCGGCGGGGCTGAAGGTCTCGTGAGGCCGCTCGCGGATCTCCGTGTCCTGTCGCTGGAGCAGTTCGGCGCCGGACCCTTCGCAACGATGCAGCTCGCTGATCTCGGAGCGGACGTGATCAAGATCGAGGACCCGGCCGTCGGCGGCGACGTCGGTAGAGCCGTGCCTCCATATCAGGAGGACGGAAGCTCGCTCTTCTTCGAGAGCTTCAACCGGAACAAGCGCAGCATCGCGCTCGACCTCCGGCAAGCGGCCGGCCGTGCCGTCTTCGAGGATCTCGCCCGCGAATCCGACGCCGTCTTCTCGAACCTTCGAGGCGACGGGCCGGCGAAGCTCGGCCTCCGCTACGACGACCTGAAGCACGTCAACGAACGCATCGTCTGCGTCTCGCTCTCGGGCTTCGGCACGACTGGGCCTCGCGCCGCGGAGGGAGCGTACGACGCAACCGTGCAGGGGCTCGCCGGCTGGATGGCGGTGACCGGCGGCCCTTCGGAGCCCCCGACCAAGAGCGGGCTCTCGCTCGTGGACTTCTCCGCCGGCTACCTGGCGACCGTCGCGATCCTCGGCGGTGTCTGGCAGGCGCGTCGTGACGGCGTGGGCTGCGACGCCGACCTCTCGCTCTTCGAGACTGCGCTCGGCCTCCTGACCTATATGGCGACCTGGTCCGCTTCGCGCGGCTGGGAGCCGCGTCGGATGCAGAACTCGAGCCACCAGACGCTGGTGCCGTTCCAGGCATTCGAGGCGGCGGACGGGTGGCTCGTGGTCGCCTGCCCGAAGGAGACGCTCTGGCGCTCCCTCTGCGACGTGCTTGGCGAGACCGCTCTCGCCGACGACGAGCGCTTCGCCGGGCTCGCGGCGCGCGACGCGAACCGTGACGTCCTCCTCCCCAGGCTCGAGGCAGCGTTCGCCCGGCGACCCGTCGCCGAGTGGATCGAGCAGCTGACAGCGCGCGGGGTCCCGTGCGCGCCGGTGAACGGCGTCGCCGAGGCGCTCGCGGACCCGCAGGCGCTCGCTCGCGAGGCCGTCGTCGGCTACGACCATCCGGTGCTCGGCGACGTACGGACCGTCGCCACCCCCTTGCGCTTCAGCACGAGCGAGTCGCCACTCGAGCGGGGGCCGTTCCTCGGCGAGCACACAACCCCGATCCTGACCGACCTCTGCGGCTACTCGGAGGACCGAATCGAGGAGCTGGGGAAACTGGGCGTCTTCGGCGAGGCGGCCAAATGAGCAAGGAGTGGCGCGGTCGCTTCTACGAGGACTTCACAGCCGGAGACGTCTACCGGAGTTGGCTCGGCCGCACCGTCACCGAGGCCGACAACGTCTGGTTCACGAACATGACGATGAACACGAACCAGATGCACTTCAACCGGGTCTGGGCAGAGCGAACGGAGTTCGGGCAGCCGCTCGTCGTCTCCACGTTCACACTCGCGCTCGTCCTCGGCCTTGCCGTCAGGGACACGTCCGAGAACGCGGCCGCCAACCTGGGCTGGAGCGACATCAAGCTGCCGAAGCCCGTGTTCGTCGGCGACACGCTGTGGGCCGAGAGCGAGGTCCTCGCCGCGCGCGAGTCGAAGAGCCGGCCCTCTTGCGGGATCGTCGAGATCCGGACGCGCGGCATCAACCAGCGCCGGGAGGTCGTGATCGAGTTCACCCGCTCGTTCATGGTCTTCAAGCGCGACGCACCCGAAATCGCGGACATCTTTCCCGCCACGACCGAGGACTGGACCGTCTGATCCTCAGCCCTCGCCGCCGGGCAAGAGGGCGCCCTCGGCCCGCTCGAGGCCCGCGGTCACACCGCCGTCGACGAGGAGCGGCTGGCCGGTGACGAAGCTCGCAGCGTCGGAGCAGAGCCAGGTGACAGCCTGCGCGACCTCATTCGGCTGCCCGAGCCGCTTCAGTGGAACCTGGCTTGCCAGCGCCTCGCGCACTGCCGGATCAGACGCCGGCAACGGGCCCTGGTCCATCACCATCGGCGTCTCGATCCAGGCAGGGCAGACCGCGTTGACCCGGATCCCGTAGGTCGCGTACTCGAGCGCCGCCGTCCGCGTCAGCCCGACGACCCCGTGCTTCGCAGCGTTGTAAGCGGTCAGGTTCGGATAACCGATCACGCCGACGAGCGACGCTGCGTTCACGATCGCGCCCGAGCCCTGGGCGACCATCTGGCGAAGCTCATGCTTCATGCAGAGGAAGACGCCCGTCAGGTTGACGGCGATCACGCGATCCCACGCCTCCTCGTCGTAGTCCGCAAGCGGCGCGCTCGCGCCCCCGATGCCCGCGTTGTTGTAGGCGCAATCGAGCCGGCCGAACCGCTCGACGCACTCCCGGACGAGCGCCGCCACCTGGTCGGTCGCCGCCACGTCGCAGCGAACGAAGACGGCCGTCCCACCGCGCTCGCGGACGAGCCGCTCGGTCTCCGGCCCACCCTCCTCGTCGACATCCGCGAGCACGAGCGTCGCCCCCTCGTCGGCGAAGAGGAGCGCCGTCGACCGCCCGATGCCGGAGGCGGCACCGGTGATGAGGGCGATCTTGCCGTCCAGGAGCCCGCTCATCCGCTGAGCTCACCGCCGTCCAGGACCAGCGCCACCCCGGAGACGTAGCCGGCCTGCGAGGAGGCGAGGTAGACGAAGGCGTTCGCGACGTCTTCCGGCGCTGCGGTCCGGTGAACGGGAACGGTGGCCTGGATCCGCTCGTCGGCCTGCGCCTCGTCCACACCCCAGAGCCTCGCCCGCTCCCGGACGAGCTCGCGGTACATCTCCGTCTCGGTGACGCCGGGGGCAACGGCGCAGACACGGATCCCGTCAGGGGCGAGCTCCTGCGCGAGCGACTCGACGAGCCCGACGAGGGCGAACTTCGAGGCACAGTAGGCGCTCATTTCGGGATAGCCGTGCACGCCTGCCTGCGAGGCGGTGCAGAGGAGAACGCCTCCACCGGCCGCGCGCAGGTGCGGCGCCGCGTGCTTCAGCGTCGCAAAGGTGCCGAGGACGTTGACGCGGAGCGTGCGCTCGACCTCGGCCAGGGTCAGCTCGTCGATGGAGCCGACCGTGAGGACCCCCGCATTCGCCAGGGCGATGTCGAGCCCACCGAGCCGGTCGGCGGCGGCGGCCAGGGAACGCTCGACGGATGCCTCCTCGGTGACGTCCAGCGCCTCGCCCTGCGCGTCGTGACCTGCCTCGCGCAGCGCCGCTGCCGCGACCTCGACGGCGCCGCCGTCAACGTCGGTGAGTACGACCCGCGCACCCTCCTCGCAGAAGCGGCGCGCCGTCGCCTCTCCGATTCCCCGCGCCGCGCCGGTCAGAAAGGCACGCTTGCCCTCGAGCAGTCGCGTCACGAGGCGGGCTCGATCAGGCCGAGGGTGGCACCGACCGGTGCGTCCTCGTCGACGGCGACAAGGACCTCCTTGAGCACGCCCGAGACCGGCGCCTCGATCTCCAGCTCGACCTTGTCGGTCTCGATCGCGACGACAGGCTCTCCCTTCTCGACGTGCTCCCCGGGCGACTTGCGCCAGGCGACGACGGTCGCCTCGACCATGTTCATTCCTTCCTTCGGGAGGACGATCGGCGTCGGGTCAGCCACGAACCGTCTCCCGTACCACAGCTGCGATGTCGTCCTCACCCGGGATGACAGCCTGCTCCAGGTTCGGAGCAAACGGGATCGGCACGTCCGGGACGGCGAGTCGGCGGATGCCGGTCCGGAGCGACCCAAAAGCCCGTTCGGCCAGCCCGGCGGCGATCTCGGAGGCGACGGAGCAGGTGAGCCGGCTCTCGTCGACGACGACGGCGCGCCCGGTCTTCTCGACCGACGCGAGCATGGCGTCCCAGGGCATCGGGCTCAGGCTGCAGACGTCGACGACCTCGACCGAGATGCCCTCCGCTTCGAGACTGCGGGCGGCCGCCCTGGCGCGGTGGGCCATCATGCCGGTGGCGAAGACCGAGACGTCGCTCCCGACAGGATCGACCTGGGCTTCCCCGAGACCGAGCGGCTCGGGGGAGACGCTGCCACGCGTCGCCGCCAGGGCCGGGTGGTGGAGGACGACGACCGGATCGTCGCTCTCGACGGCGGCGCGCATGAGCCAGAAAGCCTGGTGCGGGGTCGACGGAAAGGCGACGCGGAGCCCGCCGGCTTGAAGGAAGAGCGCCGACGGAACCTCCGAGTGCTGGGCGGCGTTCGAGCCCGCCGCGCCCGCCGAGCCGATGACGACGAGCGGGACGGCGAGTTGGCCGCCTGTCATGTAGCGGAGCCGTCCGGCCTGGTTCACGAGCTGGTCGAAGGCGACGTAGGCGAAGCTGGAAAACATGATGTCCACGACCGGGCGAAGGCCGCCCACGGCAGCGCCCACGGCAGCTCCCACGAACGCGGCCTCCGAGATGGGGCAGTCCACGACCCGCTCCGGGCCGAACTCGTCCGCGAGCCCGCGGGTCGGGCCCATGACGCCGATGCGTACGTCCTCGCCCCAGACGACGACGCTCGGGTCGTCCCGCATGCACTGCGCGATCGCGTCGGCGAGCGCGGGCGCAAGCCGCTTCGCCTCCGACGGAGCATCGACGACGCTCACGCGAACACGTCCTCGAACGCGCGGCTCGTCTCCGGTTCAGGCTCTGCGCGCGCCGCAGCGAGCGACTCCGCCACGAGCGCACGCTCCTCCAGCTCGATCTCGCTCCGGAGCCCGGCCGCATCCAGGCCCGCGGCGGCCATCGCCTGCTCGAGCCGGTCGATGGGATCGGGAGGGCTCGGCTGCTCGCGGTAGGGCCGCGCATAGCTCTCCTCCCCCTCGTGGTGCCCGCGCCAGCGGTTCGTTCGGCACTCGATGAACGCCGGGCCGCCGCCGTTCCGCGCCCGGGTCAGCGCCTCGTCGGCGGCCCGGTGCACGGCGACCACATCGTCTCCGTCGACCGCCTCGGCAGGCAGGCCGAAGACGGCCGCGCGGGCGAAGATGCTTCCACCCGCCGTGACCGCGTCCGTCGGCGTGAACTCCGTGTAGCCGTTGTTCTCGCAGACGAACAGGACCGGTACCTGCCACAGCGCCGCCAGGTTCAGCGATTCGAAGAGCACGCCCTGGTTGGCGGCCCCGTCCCCGAAGAATGCGACCGCGACCGAGTCCTTCCCGAGCCTCTGCGCTGCGAGCGCGAGCCCGACCGCGTGCGCGAATGCCGCCGCCCACGATCCCGTTTGCGCCGACCGCGCCCTCGCTGAACGAGCTCACGTGCATGGAGCCGCCCTTGCCGCCGCAGTAGCCGCCCGCCCGGCCGAGGATCTCGGCGTACATGCGCCGTGGCTCGAGCCCACGGGCGAGCATGTGATGGTGGCCGCGGTGCGTCGACGTGATCTGGTCGCCCGCCCGGAGGGACGAGCAAATGCCGACGGCCGTCGCCTCCTGGCCGATCGAGAGGTGGACGACGCCCACGAGCTCGCCGCTCCGGTGCAGGTCGGCCAGCGTCTCCTCGAAGCGTCGGATCCGCACCATCGTCCGGAGCCACTCGGCGCCGCGCTTCTCGAGAACGCTCTCGCGGCTCACGCCCCCATCCTCCCGTACGCCGAGAGGCCGTGCAACGCTCTCCGTGAGCAGGCCAGCCGCTCCGGCGGTAATGGTCGGCTCAGCCGGACCCGACTGCGCCCTCGGCGAGCGGTGGGATGTTCTGGTTGCGGTGCAGGACGTTGTTCGGGTCGTATCGCAACTTTAGGACCTGAAGTCGCTCGAACGCCTCGGGGCCGAAGGCGGCACGCACCCGCTCGATCGGCTCGTCGGCCTGCATGTAGTTGACGTAGCCGCCGCCGAACGACCACGGCTCGACGGTCGCAGCCGTGTCGCGCGCCCACTCGATGGATTCCTGGTCGAGCTCGGCGCCCTGCCAGACTGCCTGCGCGCTGACGTTGAACGCTGCTTGCCGAAAGCCGACCACCCCCGTGGAGGCGTCGGCGTCCTTCGGCGCCCCGTGCAGGGATTCGATCAGGATTCCTCCCGGCGGCCGACCCAGCGCGACGATCCGTTCGAGCAGCTCGTCCAGCAGCTCGTCCGAAAGCTCGCGCACAAAATGGCCTTTCCAGTAGTGCCGGTATTCGCCGTACGCCGAGTCGATCACGCGCTGCTGGTCGAGGAAGGTGTGCGCGCGGAGGCCGTCGTCGACGAGCCCCGGTGCCGAGCGAAGCGCGCGCAGCTCTTGGGAATCTCCGTCCGAGCTCGTTGAGCACGGCACGACGATCAAGACGGGCGCCAGCAACTCGTCGACGGTCAGCGTCGCCTGGCAGCTGAGGTCGCGCGGAGAGCTTGCGGCGACGTCACGGAAGCGGCGCAGGGCCTCGCGGACGTGCTTGCCGCCGTACGTAAGTGCACCGCCGACGACCCGATCGAGCGGATGCAGGCGGAACTCCAATCGCGTCGCGACGCCGAAGTTACCTCCTGCGCCCCGGAGTCCCCAAAGCAGCTCTGCGTTCTCCTCCTGCGTCGCCCGGATCACCGCCCCGTCCGGAGTGACGAGCTCTGCTCCGACGAGGTTGTCGCAGGTCAGGCCGTGCTGCGCGGTCAGGTGGCCGATGCCGCCGCCGAGGGTGAGGCCGCACACCCCGGTAGACCCAACGACGCCCCCTGGAGTAACGAGACCGAACGCTTGCGCCGGGGCATCGAAGTCGAGCCAGGTCGCGCCGCCGTCCGCGAGGGCGACGCGCGTGTCAGCCTGCACCTCGACCCGTCGCATCGAGGAGAGGTCGATCACAAGTCCGCCGTCAGACACGCAGTGTCCGGCGGGATTGTGCCCGCCGCCGCGCACGGCCACCTCCAGCTCGTGCGCCCGTGCGAAATCGAACGCGGTCGCCACATCTTCGGCCCCCGCACAGCGCGCGATCACCGCAGGCCGGCGGTCGACGAGAGCGTTGAAACAGCGGCGCGCCGCGTCGTATTCGGCGTCGGCGGGCCCGAGTACGGAGCCGGCCAGCGAGCGCCGCAGTTCGGCCAGGTTCTCGTCGTCGACGCCTGTCTCGCGAGGGGTCATTTCCCGACGCAGTACTTGAGATGGGTGACGCCGGGCGCCGCGACGACGCGCGTGCACTCGAACCCGATCTCCGTTCTAGTGTGGACCTTCATGCCTGCTAAGACCGCCGGGCGCGGCAAAACTCATCGTTCCAGCATCTCTCCTTGAGCGCCGCGGCCGAGCAGCGCTCGGAATAGACAGAGAGAATCAGCGCCAGGGGCTGAATCCGTTCGAGCGCTCTTGAACCGACGCCTTCGCAAGCCGGGGGGACATGGTTCCGTCGGCAGTCGACCATCTTCCGAAAAGTTGGTTTAGCTCGATCGGAACCCGGTTATCTTCGTCTCCCGACTACGCGCTGGCCGTCGGGACACGGGCCAGCCGTCCGGGGTCCGGGGGAGGCGCCGCCAAGTGGCGAGGGGGCTGCGCCTCCCCTTTCTGAAGGGACGAATCAGCGCCAGGGGCTGAGTCCGTTCGAGCGCTGTTGAACCGACGCCTTCGCAAGCCGGCCATCCTCGAGGAGCGTGCCTGCGGCTCGGATCTGGACACTGGTCGGCGGCAACTGCGAGCCATCGTCCTCCGACATGTCGCCTAGAGCTTCCCAAAAGGCGCGAAGGCGATCGGCGATCCGTTGTGTCGCCTCAAGCAGTCCGAGCCGGGCGAGCACGTTGTCCTGGAAATCTGGCTCGGGGTCCGGCTCGGAGGCGATGGGCCCAGACCCGGCGGTGGGCCTGGGCTTGGCCAGGCGGCGCCAGAGGTTTTCCAGAAGGATGGTGGTCATCGGATTGAGCGCAGATCCGCTGAAATTGAGTGATCCGGCTGCGAACACCTTGGCGCCCGCGTCGCTGCTGTAATACGTCATCTCCGCCGAGCGTCCCGGCCCGTAGAGATCGGGAATGTCCGCCAAGAGCACCGTGTCGCGAGGCGAGGCGCTGCCGCGGGCATCGATCTCGATCCCGCCGTGCCCGAAGGTGGCTCCGTTCACGAGCCCGGTTCGCGCGAAGAACCAGGGAGCCTTCCCATGTCCTTTGACCTCGTACGGACCGAACGGAAACCCGTTGCAGCAGGCGATGTACTGAACACCGACAAGGCTCGCTTCAGGTCGGCCGAGATTGCGCCAGAGATCGACCAGATGCAAGTGGTCCCCTACGCGGTCGATCCGCCGGTAGAAGTTGTTCGCCGACAGGAAGGCGAGGTTGCCGCCGAGATCGCGATAGCGCTCCGCGAGATCGTAAGCGTGGCCCGTCACGTACTCCTCATGCCCCGGAAACACGATCAAGCTGTAGCGGTCAGCGAGCCGGCGGGCGTCCGAAATGCGCTGGAAGTCTTCGTCCGAGAGAAAGTCCACCTCCTTGCCGGTGCGGTAGAGCCAGCGGAGGAACCCCAGATCGGACGAGCGAAAGTGACTCGGGACCCCTCGATTCAGGTGGGCGCGCGTGACGTCGACGTTTCGGATGCGCGCAACCACGTACCAGGTGTTGCCCCAGCCGTTTCCGTCCGTGTCCCGGAAGTTGTAGGCCTGCCAGGTGTTCGTGGGCAGCACGACGGCGACGTGATTCACGCCCGAGCGTGGCAGGGCGTAGGACGAACGGTGCGAATCCAACCCGGCCGTCACTGGACGTGAGCCGCGCGTAGTACAGGCCGCTCGGCCAGTCACCGATTCCGATCGAGATCGTGTGGGGCGCACTGCGGTTCTCCGTCCAGTCGATCGTTTGAGGCGCCGTCACCGGCACCCCGTTCATGGTGTCGTTTCCCTGTGTTGGCTTGAGCTCCGGCCCGGCCTGGAAGATCTGGATAGCGAGGGCGTCAGCGTCGGTTGAGACCCGCAACGAGCCGGTCGCTCCCGGCGTGTAGCCCGCACGGGTAAAACCGGCATCGACACCCTGGACGCGAACGACAGGGCCCTGCGGATAACCGGTGAAATAGGGCCGGGTCCATCCGTAGGTGCGCGCGCTGCCGGTCGAGCTGGTGGCCGTCAGGCGAACGAGGTAATTGCGTGGTGAGAGGAAGATCGCCGGGCGCCAGACGAGCCGGTGAGGCCCTGGTCCCAAGTTAGCCTTCGCACCCCAGACCTTCTTCTGCAGGCCGCTGCCGGTGAGATAAGCAGCCGCCTGCACCGTCGCCGCTCGATCGAGGGTGAAGCTGATGATCGCGCGATCGCGAAGTCCGTCGCGATTCGGGCTGACGGTGGCGAGCAGGCGGCGGTCTCCTGCAAATCTGGTCCCACCGTTCCCGACTTGCAGGTTCAGCAACTTGGGTGCATCTGGGGGCACCTGAGGCACGGTCACCAGTTGAACCTGCGGAAGCGCCTCTCCGTCCGGAGACCACTCGCCCAGCTCTTCATTCTCATGTGACTCGAACGCGTCGGCCACGAAGATTCTCTCCACCCGGCCGCCGCGAATCACGAAGCCCGTCTGCCGTTTACCCGGGCTTCCGAGGGTGCAGGTTCGAACCCGGTGATAGTTCGTGCACGTGACGCCGGAGTGGCGCTGGAGCAGCGATGCCTCCGTAATCCCGACCCTGGCGCGTCTCCCGGTCTGCTCCTCCGGGGAACGGGTGGTGACGTTCAGGACCCTGCGCTTTCCCCCGGTAATCCCGATGACGCCAACGCGGAGCTTGTGCCAGCTATAGATCCAGCGCCGATACGTGATGATGGCGTCGTTCTGCACGGTCACGTATCGGTCCGGTGGACCAAGAACCGCGAGGACCTCTGCCGGGGTCATGCCGAGCTCCACGCCCGCGATGCCACGTTGCGGGAGAATGGCCCCTGCTCCCACCGGCGCGGTAAAGAGCGCTCCCGCCACCGCGATCAGGACGGACACACGCAGAGGCGAGCTTCCCGTCCACGAGCGCTTCTCGAAGTCGTTTCTTGTGCGGCCTAGGAACGTGGCTGGAGCCTAGCGACTTATGGCACAAGGTTCTAGGACGCAAGGCATTGACCGTGCGAGTTACGTCCTCCATCCCCGACCCCCTTCGGACAGCTCTAGCTAAGCGTGGGCAGCTCGGGCTAATCCTCGGGCGAGCGGAGGCCTGACTACGGTGGGGTCAGATCGCTCACGCCATAACACCAACGACCTCGCACGCGCAAACCGTCTCGCGTCGACACCCGTATTGACCGGCATCCACCGCTCAACGTCAAGGGAGGACGAGCATGCGCAAGATCGTAGTCGGCTTGACGGTTGTTGGGATTCTCGCATTCGCGCCCGTCGCGTCGGGCCATCCGTCCGAGCACCGGGCCCTCCAGTCGACTTTCGGCGGACCCCACTGCCACATCAACCTGATGTCCGGGCATTTCGCCTTCCCGTCGCACAACGGGCACGTCAAGTCGGGAATTTCCGACGGGGTGTTCATGGCGACGGCGTGCCCGGCTTAGGCCGGTAGCTCGAATTACTCTTCGGAAAGCCCCCGGGCCCGGGGGCTTTCCGTTTGTTCTGACTCGCGTGGCTCTGGGAGGCCGTCCGCTCGGCTGCCGATCACCGATCAGCCGCGCTCCCACCTCGCCGGCAGGACGGCTAGACGGGCCGCGCGGCGGGCCGAGGCGTCGTGCCCCGGCCCGCCTGCGATCTCAGCCGAGCAGGTAGTCGAGCGCCCGGCCCATCACCTCGTTGCGGGTGGCGGTGTCCGTGACGCCTTCGAAGCCGAACCCCATGTACAGCGTGTCGGGCGTCGCGATGACGGCGCCCTCCTTGATCCCGAGCCCGCCGCGGCGGGTCCAGTCGTTGCGGTTCGGCTCCTCGACGCCCGCCTCGTCCTGCGGGGCGCCGGGGACGGACCAGCCGTCGGTCGGGTCGGCGTCATCCTCGAACGACGTGCTGCCCTCGCCCGTGGAGACGACGATGTCGTCGATGAACACGCCCGGGAACTGCTGGAGCCCCCAGTCGCTCAGCGCGGTGATCGAGAGCTCGACCTGCGAACCGGCGAACTGCGAGAGGTCGATCTCGAACTGCTGCCAGCCGCCCGAGCTCCCGTTCGCGGCATTCCACTGTCCGCTCGACCCGGTGTTGCTGCACTGCCCGTCGCCGGATCGAACGTCTGGTAGTGGGTCAAGAACGGGTGCAGCACGTTCTCGGCATCGGCTGGATTGCTCCAGCCGCCGGTGCAGGACTCGTCGGTGCTGAGGTCGTCCGATGTGTGGCCGTTGGCGTCCGGCAGCGTCGTCCAGTCGTCCTGGCCGACGGTGTGGGCCTCGACCACCAGATAGTCGAAGTCGAGCTCGAGGTTGTAGCTCGTCCAGAACGACAACGTCGCGCCGCCGGCCGGCACGGTGATCGTCCGGGACAGCCGCTTGTACGCCTCGTCGGCGCGCTGCGACCACATGAACGACGAGCCCGTATGCGGGTCGAACGGGCCGGCGAGCCCACTCCGGTACTCGGCCGCCGGCCGGCTGTCGAACTGCGGGAAGCTGGCCTCCGGATCGGTGACCTTGAGGAAGTCCCCGGTCGCGATGAACGACGAGTTCGTAGTCTGGTTCTGCGCGCTGTCGGCGCCGTTGAACCCCCACGACAGGCCCGCGAATGGGCCGTCGTCGATGCCGTCGACGTCGAACGGATCCCCGGTGTCCGGATCGAGGCCGCCGCCCGCCGAGGTGATCGCCGCGCCGAGCATGTACTCGATCGGGTCGCCTTGCGAGTTGCCCGAGCCCAGCAACGCGAGGCAGCGGGCCCGCACGGCCGCGTCCGCACTGCACTGCTTGTTCTCGAACGGGTCGTACAACTGGGCGCCGAGCGCCGGGGTGTACTGCTGCCCTGCGGCCCGGCCCGTGTAGAGCACGCGCCCGCCGGCATTGACGAAGTCGCGCAGCTCGAGAATCTCCTGCATCGCGAGCCGCGACGCGTTGCCGGGCCCCCAGCCGGGCTCCCGCGTGACGGTGTCGTTGCCCGTGTACCAGACGACGGCGTCGTAGTGGTTCAGCACTCCGAGCGCGTCCGGGCGCGGTGCGGCCGTGCGCGTCGACGTCGTAGACATCGAAGGCCACCCCGTTCGCAGTCAGGGCGTCCGTGTAGAACGACAGGTAGTTGGGCCCACTCTGATCCGCGTAGACGGGCGACGCGCCCGTGTAGTCCTCGGCCGCAACGATCAGCACCCGCCTGCCGCTGTCCGACTCGACGGTGTACGTGAACGACTCGCTCGTCGCGCCGCCGCCGGTGAACCACACCTTCACGCTGTCGCCGGGTGCGGTTCCAGTGACGGAACCGCGGACGACGTGGTAGTAGACGTCGTTGCCGGGGCCGTAGCGTTCATCGCCGGCCCACTCGCTCGTGGGCATGCCCTGTACGGGGTCGTCGTTGATCTGGTACTGCAGCATGACGGCGCCGAGGCTGCGCTTGGCCAACACCCGCACCTCCTGCGGGTCGCCGTACGACACTGCGAACTTGAAGTCGAACAGCGACTGCTGTCCGTTCTGCGGATCGATGTCGTCCTGGTCGAGGTAGAACGGCCTCACGTCGATGCCGACCGGTGAGGCCGGATCGGCCGGATGCCGCGCGGACCTCGCCAGGCCGAGCGAGAACGCGCGGGTCTTGACGAACTCTGCCTGGACCAGCGCCTCGTCGTCCGGGAAGACGAAGCCGGCTCCCGGTGCCCCCTCGCCGAGCTCGGGTGTGTAGGCGATCGTGCCGGCGCTGGTGTCCGCGTAGTCGGTCGTCTCGCCGTTGGTGACGTACAGCGTGTCGGCCGACTGGCCCGGGTTGAAGCCGGGGATCGCCGGCATCGCGTCGGTGCCGCCGAGCGCGACGTAGATCGGGTTGTCCGCGTCGAGCGTCCCGATCTGCCAGCCCTGCGGGTACAGCAGCCACTGCCCGAACGAGTGGAAGTTCGACTGGAACTTCGGCTTGATCCGGTCGATCAGGCCCGCCATGAATCTCGTCTCGGGCTCCGAGCCCGCGCTCGGCCCGCGGTAGGTCTCGTCCGCCGGGTCGTTCGACGATCCCTCGTCGTCGTAGCCCCAGTGCTCCGCGAAGTTGCGGTTGGGGTCGACGCCGTCGCCGACTGTGATCTGGCCGTCGCCGTTGTTGTCGCGTAGGTTCTTGCGCCACAGGCGGTCGTGGTCGAACGTGAACTGGTAGCCGTCCGGGTTCGCCACCAGGACGAACCACAGCTCGGCGCCCTTCAGAAGATTCTTGATCTCTTTGTCGTTCGCGCGCCAGCGGTCGATGAAGTGATGCAGCAGGCGCCGGTTGACCTCGGTGCTGATCCACTCGCGGGCGTGCTGCGTCGACGAGTACAGCACCGCCGGACGCGAGCCGTCCGGCACCTCGCGCGCGCCCTGCGTGACCTTGAGCGCGATCAGCTCGCGACCCTGGTGGGTCCGGCCGAGTACCTCGAGCTTCACGAGCTGCGGATTCTGGCGCGCGAGGCTGAAGAGCTCGTCGCGGATGCCGCCCTCCTCGTCCCAGGAGCGCCAGACGGTGAAGCCGGCCGCTTGCTGGAGCGCGGCCTGCTCCTGCACCGTCTGCCCCTTGGCGTTGCGGGTCAGCTTCACGCTGACGCCGCTCGCGCGGAGCTTCGAGACCTGGGTGCGGGTCAGCACGGCGTACGTCCTGATCCCGGCCGCCGTCTGGCGGGTGCCAGCCAGCTCGACACCGGCCGTGGCCGCGCTGATCGCCTCGGCCTCGCCCTCCAACGTGTACTGCTGCAGCTGAAGCGCGTTGCGCCCCTGACCGGCGGCCACAGACGCGCCCGCAAGCGTTAGCGCTGCCACGGCGATGACCGTCACGGCGCGCGCTGTACGCAAAATATCCTCCCCCTTCTGCCGAAGGTGGTCCGGCGCACGTCTGCCGCTGGCTCGCGTCTCCGCGATGCCCGTGACGCCGATGGAGTTCGTCGGCCGCGGAGGATACTCCCCGGCCACCGTTCCGTCCAGCGACACGGCGCGCCTAGGTCACCATCCTGACGCGCACGCCCGTTGTACGCTTGACCTCGAGATGAAGGGACTGGGGGCCCGCCGCCGCGAACGCCTGCTCGAGCTCGACGAGGTCGAGCGGCGACTGAAGCCGTTCGGGCGCCGGTACCTGGGCGTCCGCGAGATCCCGCTCGACGCGCTCGTCGGCACAGACGGCCGCGCCAGCTCGTTCACCCGCGACTTCCGCCCGCTTCACGCCTTCAGCCGCGACCGGCTGCGCTCGCTCGAGGCCGCGTTCGCCGACGGCGCCTTCCCACCGATCGTTACGGTCAAGCTCGGTGAGACGTACTTCGTGATCGACGGTCACCACCGCGCCGCCCTGGCGCGGCGAGGAGGCGCAGAGTGGATCGACGCCGACGTGACCGAGCTCATCGCGCGCGTCCCTCTCCCGGCCGGGGCGGACATGCTCGAGGTCGTCCTCCGGCAGCTCGAGCGGATCTTCCTCGAGGACAGCGGGCTAGCCGAGGCGCGCCCCGGCGCGCGCGTCCCGGTGAGCCGGCCCGCGCACTACCTCGAGCTGCTGGAGAACATCCAGGTGCACGGCTACCACATGATGCGAGAACGCGGACGGGTGCATGAGAACGCGGAGATCGCGGCGAACTGGTACGACGCGATCTACACGCCGACGCTCGCCGCGATCGACCGCCTGCGCCTCGCCCGCCACTACCGGGACGCGCCCCCCGGGGACCTGTTCCTCGTTCTCCACCGGCACCGGCGGGATGCGTTCCCCTCGACCGGCTGCCCGCACCTCGCGCAGACCGTCGTCTCGGTGATCGGCGACGGCGGGCGGCGGCGCCGACTGCGGTTGCCGGGCCGCGGGCGCCGTTCGCCAGCCTAAGCGGCTATCAAGCAGCAAGGCGGTCGACGCCGCGGTCTCTCAGCCTTCGAGCCTGCCCCAGCTCTGGATCAGCGTGAAGGTCGTGCCCCATCTGCCCGGCTCCGCCAGCTCGGCTTCGGCCTCGCGGCGCAGCGAGGCCAGCTCGTCCTCACTGAGTGTCTCCAGCAGGCGCGATTCAAGCGCGACGCTGAACTGAAGTGGCAGGCGCAAATATGGGTGGCCTGGTTCGAGCGCAATCACATGTGCGTCGATCCCCGGCTCCTCAATGCCGATTTCGTTGAGCAACGCCGGAAGTCCGCGACCGGCTTCGCCTCCCAGCCCGGCAAAGATCTCGGAGAGCAATCCGATGAGTCGCTCGGCCGTGGGGGCAGGGGGATTGAAGTGCCACGAGCCCAGGTCCCACTCCTCCAGAACCAGCGAGCCACCGGGCCTGACCAACCGCCGAAACGAGGCCACCTGCTCACGGCCGCGTCCGAGCGGAGCGATCACGTAGCGGGCGTGGACGAGATCGAACGATTGCGGCTCCAGCTTGCTTTCGAACAAGTCATCGACGACGAGCTCTACGTTCGAGATCCCTTCGGCCTCCAGAAATGAACGAGCGGCATTCAGCAGGGTCTCGTCTATGTCGGTGCCCATGATCTGGCCGGAGGCGCCGACCCAATCGCTGAGGATCCGAAGCCAGCCCAATGCCCCGCAGCCGACGTCCAGGGCGCGTCCGCCGGAGCCGCCGGCCAACTTCGAGAGGAGTTGTCGGCCGGCGGGTTCCCAGACGCGCGACTGCAGCTGCAGGCGCTCCAACTCCGAGGGTTGGTCTGCCAGCAGGTAGTTCTCGTGCGACATCGCAAAGCAGTATCTCCGCGTCCGCCGTGCGGGGCAAAGTTCCATTTACTTCCAAAAGCGCAAAAACGCTCCTAGACCAGCGGCACGGCCTCGCGGACTAGAAGTCCATGAACTTGCGTTGGTTCTCGCCGAGCTTGTGGAACGACGATCACGGCGCGGGGCTAGGTGTGTCGAAGCCCCGCGCCGAAAACTCCTCTACTTACCCGACCGAGACCGTCGCGATGAAGTTGACGTTCTGTCCCTTTGGGATATTGGGGGAAGTCGCCTTTGTGCAATCGGACCCGCCGTCGTTGATTCCGGCGTCGTTCAGAGCGGCATTCCTTGATGTCACCTTCGCATGGTTGCCGAGTGGGTCGTACGTGACGCCGCAGTCCGTGTCCTGGAGCCAGACCCTGAACCGCTGGTCGGCTGTCGTGTTGTTGGTGAACGACTGGGAATCGAGCGTCACCACGTCGCACTCGCTCCCGAAGTTGTTTCCGAACTCGACGCTTTGCGTGGTGGCGCCCGTCTGCAGGATGTTGACGCCCACGATGTCCGAGTTGCAGGAATTGAGGGTCATGTTGCTGAACGTGATCGTTTGTCCGGGCGCGACGACGTAGTCGCCGACGCTCGGATGTGCCGCGTAGGCAGTCGATGCCAGTGCCGCGACGCAGAAAGCCACAAGAGTGCAGGTGGCGCGTTTCACGGGTCCTCCTCCTTGTCCGGGGAACCCTTATTTTGCTCATGGTCAACCCAAATTTCAACTGACAAAAGTCTAGGCCGCGCCTGGGGTGATGTGGCCGCCGGTCTGACCGCGTTCCGGCTCGCGGTCAGCGACGAGACACTCGAACTTGGCCTCGAGCGGCTCGAGCGCGCGCGCTCGTAGATTTCCGTCCGCCGCCGTCAACTTTCATCCCATCCTCGCTGCGAAGGCCAGCGCGGCCGACCGCGGTCGCTCTCGGCTCGACGGTTCCTTGGCGTCGTTCGCCATCGCCCGTTGACCCAAACCCGATCACGCCGCATGAGCGCCGACTGGTGCTGGCGCGAGACGACGTTAGATTTGGCTCATGGCTGAGCAGCCGAAGCCCGCGGTGCGGCTCGCGGAGCTTGTTGCAGTGCTGTCCCTGGGTACGGATCTCGGGCTTGGGCAGCCGATGGAACACGTCTTGCGGCAGTGTCTGATCGCGCTGCGGCTCGGCGAGCGGCTCGGGCTCGACGAGGAGGAACGCGGCGTCGTCTACTACACCGCCCTCCTCGCGTGGGTCGGCTGCCACGTAGATGCGCACGAGCAGTCCAGGTGGTTCGGCGATGAGCTCGTGATGAAGGCGCATGTTCCGCTCATGGACTTCGACGGCCCGAGGTCGGAGGTCACATTTCTCGTCGGCCACCTCGGGGCCGGCAGGCCACCGCTCGAGCGGCTCCGTCTCGGCCTCGCGTTCCTCAGCGGAGAGGGACGGCGCGCCGTCGACGCGATGTTCGAAAACCACTCTCGCGCAACAAATACTCTGGCACTCGCGCTCGGCCTCGACGAGCGCGTACGCGAAAGCCTCGAGCATGTCTTCGAGCGCTGGGACGGCAAGGGCCTCTACAGGCTTCGCGGCGAGAAGATTGCGGTAGCGGCCAGGCTCGTCGCTCTCGCCGACGTCGTTGAGGTCTATCACCGGATCGGCGGCCTTGAGCATGCGATCACGGCGGCCCAGGCGCGCGCGGGCACGCAGTTCGACCCGGCGCTCGTGACCGTGCTCGTCGACGATGCGGCGCGAGTTCTCGGCGGTCTGGACGAAGGGACGACCTGGGACGTGGTCATCGCCTCGGAGCCGCAGCTCCAGCGCCGCCTTCCGGATGATGCGTTCGAGGCCGCGCTCACGGCGGTCGCTGATTTCACAGATCTCAAGTCGCCGTTTACGTTCGGTCACTCTCGCCGCGTCGGCGAACTCGCAGGAACGGCCGCCCTGGCGCTAGGTCTTCCGCCAAACGAAGCCGACCGCGCGCGCCACGCCGGGTATCTGCACGACCTCGGCCGCCTCGGCGTCCCGAACTCGATCTGGGAAAAGAAGGGGCCGCTCACGGCGGCAGAGTGGGAGCGAATTCGCCTCCACCCGTACCTGACAGATCGCATGCTCTCATCCTCAAACGCGCTCGCTTCGATCGGCGCCGTTGCGGCACGGCATCACGAGCGTCTCGACGGCTCCGGTTACCCGCACGGGCTCACGGCTTCGTCGCTGACTCCATCTGCGCGACTCGTCGCGGTTGCGGATGTTTATGCGGCACTCACCGAGCCGCGTCCGCACCGACCGGCGCGCCCGCCCGACGACGCCGCCGCTGTCCTTCGTGGCGAGGTGCGGGCGGGCCGGCTGGACGGGGCTGCGGCAGAGGCCGTGCTCGGCGCCGCCGGGCACCGGAGTGTCCGTCGGCGCGAATGGCCGGCCGGACTGACGGCGCGCGAGGTCGAGGTGCTCCGGCTCGTGGCACGCGGTCTTTCCACCAAGGAAATCGCGGCGCTCCTCGTCATCTCGCCGAAGACAGCGCGCAACCACGTCGAGCACATCTATGCGAAGGCAGTCGTGACGAATCGGGCACAGGCGAGCGTGTTCGCAATGAGACACGGGCTTCTGTCGGATGCAGAGCCGCGCATTCACGCGTAGCTGCCGATCCCAAAGATAAGGCAGTTGCCCCATGCGTTCCTGGGCCGAGCTGCCTAGATTCGAGCGCGTGACGCCGACCAATTCCGAAGGAGGCATCGTGGCCGCTATCGAGGTACGCAACTTCGACTCGCCCGACGAGGCGAGGCCATTCGAGGGCAAGGGGCAGGTCGTCCTCGTCAACGTCGCTGGGAAGCAGATCGGCAAGGCGATCTTCGAGCCCGGCTGGCGATGGAGCACGAACGTGAAACCGATCGCCGGCACCGAATCGTGCGAGTTCCCGCACTTCCTGCACGTCGTCTCCGGGCAGATGCGCGTGATTATGGACGACGGCCGCGAGGTCGAGCTGCGGCCTGGTGACGTCGCCGCCATCCCGTCCGGCCACGATGCCGAAGTCATCGGCGACGAACCGTGCATCACGGTCGACATCGGCGAGGAAGACGCCGACTACGCGACGCGCGGCTGAGACGCGCTGGGGCGACGAAAGTGATTCTGGACTTCATCGACGAGATCAACTGGCTCGCGGTCGCAGCCTCGGTCGCCGCCGCATTTTCGGTCGGCCTCGTGTGGTTCTCGCCGCCATTGTTCGGCAGGTTCTGGGCGAGGCAGGTTGCCCGCTACGCGGGCATACCTGAGCGTGAGATCACCAGCGGAGCGTCACGGTCATCGGCGCTTGCAACCTGGCTCGGCTCCATTGTCGTGACGGCCGTGGTTATGGGGATGACTGTCGAGGCGGTAGGCGCCAAATCCGCGGGTGAAGGCGTCGTGCTCGGCTTGGTCCTCGGGGTCGGTTTCGGCGCAACGTTCGGCAGTTGGCCGGCGATCTTCGCTCGCATGCCGTGGGAATGGTGGCTCGTCAACGCCGGGGCGTTCCTGCTCATGCAGGTCGCAATGGGCGTGATCCTGGCCGCTTGGCAGTGATTCGGGTTGGCGTGCGCCGTACAGTAGGGCCTCACAGCTAGCCCGCTCCGGAAACGAGCGAAGCGGTCTCGAAACCGCCGCGGCTTCCGGCGGCTCCATGGCGTAAGGCAACCGGGTCTGCACGAATGCCCTGCAAATGGCCGCAATCTCTCCCAGCATGGCCGCTTCACACCTAAGAAGAGGTCGTCGGATGTACCCGTTCGTACCCGAGAACCGCGCCGGATGTTGCCCAAGGGGACAAACTCCCTGCACACGGCCTAAAGCCGACGCGCGGATTCGAACCGCGGACCCCTTCATTACTTACGACACGTGCGCCGGCTGTCGCTCGGGCTGGTCTACCTTTTCGTCCGCCTCGGCGGCTCCCTGCTCGACGTCGAACGTGAGTTGCACGTCGTCGTAGTCGACGTGAACGTGATCGCCCGGCTCGATCGAGCCGCCGAGCAGGAGCCGCGAGAGCTCGTTCTCGAGCTCTCGCTGGATCGCCCGGCGCAGCGGCCGTGCACCGAACTCGGGATCGAAGCCGATCTCCGCCAGGTGCTCGATCGCCGCGTCCGAAAACTCGACTTCGATGTGCTGGGCGCGCAGGCGCCGCGCGACGCGGTCGAGCATCAGGCTCGTGATCTGAACGAGCTGCTCCTGCGTCAGCGCCTGGAAGACGATGATCTCGTCGATCCGGTTGATGAACTCCGGCCGGAAGCTGTGACGGAGGACCTCCATCAACTCGTCCTTCAGCTCGTCGAACGAACCCGACTCCTTGCGTGCGAACGCCTGGATGCGGTCTGCGCCGAGGTTGGAGGTCATGATCACGACCGTGTTCTTGAAGTCGACGGTCCGGCCCTGCGAGTCGGTGAGGCGACCGTCGTCCAGGATCTGGAGCAGGATGTTGAAGACGTCCGCGTGTGCCTTCTCGATCTCGTCGAAGAGGAGCACGGCGTACGGCTTGCGGCGCACGGCCTCGGTGAGCTGGCCGGCCTCCTCGTGCCCGACGTAGCCAGGCGGGGCGCCCACGAGCCGGCTGACCGTGTGCCGTTCCTGGTACTCGCTCATGTCGAGGCGGACCATGACGTCCTCGCTGCCGAAGAGCGCGTCCGCGAGCGTCCGGGCGAGCTCGGTCTTGCCGACGCCGGTCGGTCCCAGGAAGAGGAAGCTCCCGTCGGGGCGGTTGGGATCGCCGAGCCCCGCGCGCGCCCGGCGAACCGCCTCCGCAACGGCTTCGACAGCCTCGTCCTGGCCGACGACGCGCTCGTGCAGCCGTTCCTCGAGCTTCAGGAGCCGGTCACGTTCCTCCTGGGTCAGCTGCGAGACCGGGATTCCGGTGCGCCGCGACACGATCTCGGCGATGTCCTCCGCCGTAACCTCAGGTGCGCGGGCGCGGGCTTCCTTCCGACCGTCCTGCTGGGCACGGTGCTCGTCGATCTGCGCCTTCAGCTCGTCCGCCCGCTGGTAGTCCTCGGCCGAGATCGCCTGGTCGCGCTCACGCCCGATCCGGCGGAGCTCCTCCTCGGCGGCCCGCGTGTCCTCCGGCTTCGCCTTCGAGCGGAGCCGAACGCGAGCGCCCGCCTGGTCGATCAGATCGATCGCCTTGTCCGGGCAGGAAGCGGTCACGGATGTAGCGGTCGGACAGCTCCGCCGCCGCGACGATCGCCTCCTCGGTGATGCGCACGCGGTGGAACGCCTCGTAGCGGTCCTTGAGGCCCGTGAGGATTTCGATCGTCTCCTCCACCGTCGGCTCGGAGACGAGCACTGGCTGGAAGCGCCGCTCGAGCGCGGGATCCTTCTCGATGTTCTTGCGGTATTCGTCGAGCGTCGTCGCGCCGATCATGTGCAGTTCTCCGCGCGCGAGCGCCGGCTTGAGCATGTTGCCGGCGTCCATCGATCCCTCTGCGGCGCCGGCGCCGACGACGGTGTGGATCTCGTCGATGAAGACGATCAGGCTGTCGGCGTTCTCGGTGATCTCGTCGATCACGCCCTTGAGGCGCTCCTCGAACTCGCCGCGGTACTTCGTGCCGGCGATCATGCCGGCCATGTCGAGCGCCACCAGGCGCTTGCCCGTGAGCGTCTCCGGCACATCGTCGTTCACGATTCGCTGCGCGATTCCCTCGACGATCGCGGTCTTGCCGACACCGGGATCGCCGAGGAGCACGGGATTGTTCTTCGTGCGCCGCGAGAGGATCTCGATCGTCTGCTCGATCTGGTCGGAGCGGCCGATCACCGGGTCGAGCTTGCCCTGCCGCGCCTCGTCGGTGAGGTCGCGGCCGTATTCGTCGAGCGTCTTTGTCGTGCTCGCCGGCCGGCCGCCGGCCTCGCCGCTCTCGACGCCGCGGATGACCGCGCCGCGCAGCTTCGTATGCGTGATCCCGAACCGCTCGAGCAGCTCGCCCGCCTCGTTCTCGGTATCGCTCGCGAGCGCGAGCAGGACGTGCTCGGGCCCCACATAGGACGCCCCGATCTGGCGCGACTCCTCGTAGGCCGCCAGAAGCGCGGCCTTCGCGTCAGGTGACAACGAGGGCGCGACATCCGTGCGCTCCTGTTCGTCGGCCTCTTCCTCGATCTGCGCCGCGATGGCGGCAGGGTCAGCCCCGAGCTGGTTGAGCACGTGCTGAACGACCTCGTCCTGGGTTGCAGCCCAGAGCAGGTGGATCGAGTCGACGT
>CAVROA010000007.1:0-135161 GCA_963722715.1 uncultured Actinomycetes bacterium
TTCGTCCCGATGTCGACGACGGCGACCAGGGTGGCTTGCGCGGGACCACGTGGCGAAGCCGGTTGACCGCGTCGATGCTGTCGCTCATCGCCCACTTGAGGACGCCGAGCTTCTCCGCCGAGCGCTGGAGCGAGGCGAGCCGTGCCTCGAGCTGCGCGGCCCTCTCCGAGGCCTGCTCGAAGCGGCGCTCGACGGCCTCAGCGTCCTTGGCGAGAGCTCGAGAGCGACGGGAGGCCCTTCTGTGTCTGACGGAGGAGCCGGTAGGTGCGAAGCGAGAGCACGATGGCGACGACAGCCGTGACGGCGATCACGCCGAGAAAGAGCGTGAGAGAAACCCAGGTCCACCAAGGCACGAGGCCAATCGTAGCGTTCGTCGTTTGGTATCCTGGTGGCGGCGACGCGGGGTGGAGCGATCAGGTAGCTCGCCGGGCTCATAACCCGGAGGTCGCAGGTTCAAATCCTGCCCCCGCTACTGAAAGGCCCTGCTCAGCGGGGCCTTTTGTTCTGGGGGCGACGCAAACCTCGAATTTGTACCCCTTTTTATGCCCCTCGCCAAAGCTAGGAAGGTCTAGTGAAACTCCGGTTTTCGCAGTGGGGAACATCCCGATACGGATGGCGGAGTCACTCGGCCGCGTAGCGAACGCCGCTGAGTGGCGACGATTGTCCTGGGGCTGGTCGGAGGTCGCGTTCTTGGCGTTCCCTGGACCTGCAAGCACCTTCCTACTCGCTCTAAGGGGCCGAAGCCTCTCTTCGCACGGCTCGCCGCAGTCGGTGCCGACTCTTGTGCTAGCAGGAGTAGGGCGCGTAAGCCCGAGTGCCGGTTCTCAGACCTCGTGCTAACGGCGGAACTCGTGCTCCTACTCATCTAGGATTGCGGCGACGGGTTTTCACCGCCAACGTCGGGAGCTGAGAGCTTGTCGACGGCCGCGCTAATCCACGCCGCAGGTGAGACGGCTGGCTGCCATTTCAAGGCGCGTGAGCAGCTGGGTGAAGCTCGCGGCGCCGTTCACCCGCGAGTGGGTGGTGAAGGGCATCGGCCTGTTCTTGGCATTCGCCCTCGGGTACGGCGTCGCGCGTGCAGTGACGGTTGCGGCGTTCTGGCCTGGATTCCTCGTCGTGGACATCGCCGGCCTGATCGCGCTCGCCGTCGCGACGGCAGTCGGTATCTGGTGGGCTTTTGGAACCGAGCACGTACATACGCGGCTCAGGTTCGGCCGGGCCGAGCCGTTGGCGGCAACCCTCCTCGTCCTCGGTCTCGCTGTCGGAACCTTCGCGGGATTGACCACCCTGCTCAACGAGCACGGCCAGCTGGAGCTCCAGGGCCGGCGGGTTGAGCCCGACTCGGCGATGCTCGGCGTCGCGGCCGATTTCTACATCTGGCACCTTCTCGATAGCGTTCCGCTGCTCGACATCCCCCAGACGATCCGCTGGGCAAAGCCCTACGAGTACTCGGACAGTCTCAGCGGATGGCTGCTGCTTGTGTTCAAGGCGTTCGTCATTCTGCCGCTCATCCAGGCCGTCCGCCTCGTCCTCGCCGGCCTTCCCAAGTCGTATGAACAATCTGTCCTGAACGCGCTCCTGCAGGTGCTGCCGAATGCTCGGGTGGTAGTCGAGACCGGGCGCAACGGGTACGCCGGGGCGCTTCTTCAGTACGACCAAATGCTTGTCCTCTTCCACGTGATGCGCGACGTCCGAAATGAGGACGCTCCCACCCGAGCGCTCCAGCGTGTTCTGGCACGGCCCAAGTTCAGGCCGGACGGGTATCTGCTCGTGGTGGACGCCGTCGCAGACCGGGCCCGCGACCGGATCGAGGACGCCTTCGCGCGCGCGCAGCTTCCAGCTTTGCTCGCCGTTTGGCGGAGCGACCAGCCCATCGGCGACCTTGCCGAGGCGGTCAAACCGCTCACGATGGAGCTGGAGAGGTCTCCAAAGACTGAACCGCTCGATTTGGAGGGTTTTCTCGAACCGGTGCGACGGGGCTCCGACCCGGAACCTCCGGCATCATAGGCCGGAGAGTCCGTTGCGTAACGGCTCGCATTCGTCGTACGGTCAGCACTGTTGTCTAGTTAGACACGACTGGACTTGATTCGAAATCGAACAGGTGTCAGCTGGCCGGGGTCGGTGCGCTTCGATGGCCGGCAGTTGCGTCTATCGCCTCGAGGACGATCGTGGCGATCTCACCTGGCTTCTGGTTCAGCGCGAAGTGTCCGGTGTCGGGGATCTCGACAAGCGTCACATGAGGACTCCTCTCGAGCACCTCTCGCTCCTCGTTGGTCAGTCCGATGTCGTCCCGTTCGCCGAACACGACCCACGCCGGCACGCCAGAATCGGAAAATCGCTGTGCTAGCGAGCCGTAGTGGTCGAGGTACTCGAGATAGAGACGGGTCTGGCGGCGGAGGAAGCGAGGGTCGTTCTTCTTCAACTCCGCGATCAGCGCTTCGCGCCGGGCAGGCGGCAAGCCGCTTTTCATGGCCGGACCGACGATCTTCAACATCAGCGAATAGGGCAGGTGCCCAAACACACGGCTCAGGCGATCGAGCGCGCGCGGAAACTTGGACTCGTCCGTGCGGGAGAAGCTGGGTGAGAGAAGCACCAGCGGCCCGGCGAACTCACCGGCGGAGGCCATCTCGATTGCGACGTTGGCGCCAAGGCTGTGCCCGACCACAACGTCGCAGCCCAGATCGGCGGCCAGCCTCCCGGCGTGCCTCGAGTAGCCTTCCATGCTCAGATCTTCCGGAGGCGCAGACGCGCCGAAACCCGGCAGAGTGGTAGCGACGAACCGGATCGGCGCGTCCCTCAGGCTCGGCTCGGCAAGCAGGTCGTCGTAGAAGACCGCCGTGGCGAGCGCTCCGGGAAGCAGCAGGATCGTGTGATCGGCACTCTCGGGCCCGGACTGATCCAGAACCCAACCGAGATGCTCTCGGCTCGCCTCGATCACGCTCTCAGCTCTTCCCTCACGATCCGAAGTCTCGCACGCGACGCAGGCACAGCGTCAATGATGGAGCGCTTCCCGGTCTCGGCCTTAACCCCGGAAGCCAGAACCAGGCCGGGGTGGCGGAACGGTAGACGCGGAGGACTAAAACATCGGCCACTCGAGGTCATGCAAACGCATCGACCTCGCAGAATCCCCCCTCAGAGCCATTGTTCGCGGGCTTGTGTGCGCCGATGATGGACGAGGAACACCTGCGGCATGCGACTACGAACCGGCGACCTCACTCTCCTCGGCGCTCTGCGCGCCCACTTCGAGCGCTCAGGCTTCGCCGTCGAGACGACTGGCGACGACGACCTCGACGTGCGGCGGCTCGATGCTCCGAGTCCCGAGCAGGAGGCTCGCGAGATTGAGCTGCACGTGATGATGTGGCGGATCATGCGCCCGCGCAACAGGGTCGAGCTCGCGGACCCAGCTAGTTAGGTCAACCAACCGGGGCGTCTGGCCCCTGATGCCGGGGCAGGAAACCTTCCGGGTCAAGCTGCAAGCGTTCACTGCAGCCGGCACACTGGCCGGTCGTCGAGCCGTCCGTCTCGGACTGCTCGCTTCGAGGCATCGGGAGACCGCCGCCGCCGATGCACTCTCCGGGCTCTCGCCGCATTCGCCCCATCGACTCAGAAAAGTCTAGGCGTGGTGCGCCAGACGGCGCGTAGGTTAGGTGGTCCGGCGCGGGCGACGGCCGGCGCAGTGGTCGCAGTCTCAAGCAAAAGAGGCGGGGGCCCCACGTCCCAAGCTGCAGCCGGAATCACCCTAGCCCGCCGCCGCCTGCTTCCGCCCGCTCTTCGTGAGCATCGCCTTGGTCTGCGTGTAGCCGAAGGCCCAAAGCATGACGGCGACGCCGAGAACGATGTTCCAGGCGGTGATCACCGAATCCTGGGTGACGGAAAAAGCGGCGATGCTCTCACTCGATGCATAACGTCGCAGCGTCACGAGGTCGAGCGCCTGAGTTTGCCCCACCCCTCCGGGCGTGATCGCGAAGAGCTGCGAAAGCGTGTGGGACGAGGCGACGAGGAAAACGGTGAAGAAGGTCACGGGAAGGTCGAATGCGGCCATGAACACCGCGGTCACACCCATCCGGGAGGCGTACGAGAGCGCGGAAGGCAATGCGACCTCGCGCGCGTAGCGGCGCCGGTCGCGGAAGATCGCCGCGCCCTGCTTGGCCTTCTTCCACTCTTCGACGACTCGCCGCTTCGCGCGCGGCCAGATGAAGTGGACGATGAGGATCACGGCGACAACCACAAGGCCGATGAGAACGGGGTGGGCGGCAAAGAAGTCGCCGATCTCGTTCGACGGCGACCCTTCGGACACCGTTCGCGGCAAGAAAATCGCCACGACGAGGATCGTGACCACACTCACTGTCGCGAAGAAGAGCGACTCGACCACGGTGGCCGATGTCACCCCTGTGACCGACGCTCCGGGAATGCTCGTCCGGAAGATGCCAATCATCGCCACTGTGCCGGCCTGGGCGGGCAACACGGCGTTGATCGCCCGGGAGGCGCCCCAGGCGATCTTGAAGGACAAGTTGCTGCTCGGATACGCCGCCCGAAGGATGTTTCGCCAGGCGAGGCCAATCAATGCGGACTCGGCGGTCTTCAGCGCGAGCGCGAGGATCAGCCAGTAGACCGAGACGTCCGCGATGTGACCCGCGACATCGGCGATCCAAGCCCAGAAATCACCGAGCAGGTTGGCGAGGATGGCTTTGGTCAGCGGGAGGGACTCCTGGTTCCGAGGATAGTGCTCGACGACACCAAGGCCAAGTCCGGCTGGCGTGGTCGTTTCAACGGGAAGGGAGAGCGAGATCGATACCGGCGTCTCCCCCCCAAGACGAGCTTGTCCGCGCCGAGCTCGAGGTCTATGACCGCTCTGGCGCCCGCTCCGCCCCGCCTACGCGGACAGGCCGCCTTTGGATACGGGCACAGCCTCGAGCACGCCGTCGAGCCAGCTGTCGATCGAGCCGGCGATCTCGTCCCAGCCGGGGGCAGCCATAGCCAAGTGGGGCCGACCCTCGAACTCGACGAACTCCGTCTCCGCCGGCGAGCGCTCGTACTTCTCGTATTGCTTCCGGGAGAGCGAGGCCGGGACGGTGTTGTCCTTGCCCAAGCCGACGATGAGGAGCGGCGCGCGCTCGCCGCTCTTGAAGTGAACCTCTGTCGGCGGGTTGAGGTGGAAGTTGGCGAGGCCGGCTTCGTAGAAGATCCGGCCCGTCTCCGGGACGGCGTAGCGTTCGTATGCCGCCGAGGCATCCTCGGGAGAGAACGTGTTCACGAACCCGTAGGTGAACTCCTCGAGCGTCAGCGTGACGATGCCGTTCCGCTTGGACGGATGGGCGAGGGCAGGAGCCGCGGCCTTGAGCGACGAGAACGGGAGGACGAGGATGCCTTTCGGTGGAGCCGGGCTGATCGCCACGCCGGCCCGTCCGAGGCCACGATCGAGCAAGAGCTCGACGATAAGACCGCCGAAGGAGTGGCCGATCAGGACCGGCGGCTCGTCGAGGGCGCGAATCTGCTCCTCGTATTGGTCGACGATCTCCGTGATGCCGAGGCCTCTGAGCTCCTCCGCCTCCTTTCTCAGCTCCTCCACGTCCCCTTCCTTGCGCGGCCACTCGGGAGCGGAGACGGCGAAGCCGCGCTTCTCGAAGTAGTCGGCGAAATTCTCCCAGCTTCGCGCGGAGAGCCAGGCGCCGTGGATCAGCATCAGCGGGATCCGGTCGTTAGCGGTGCGATTCGTTGCCACTGGACTCCTCCTCTTCGTTGACGCCAAGACGCTAAGGGGCGGGCGTCCGAAAGAGAAAGTCCGATCGGGACACCGACCCGGTCCCGCTGCGACTCAATCGCTCGGCAGGTCCGTTCGCGCCGGCCGCTGCGTCAGCCACCCTTCCGCATCGCAGATTCGCTGGGCGGTCTCGACCAAGAACTCAACGCCCTCGGTGGGCGACAACGACGACGCAAAATCGATCGGGAAGCAAAGCGGAGGGTCGAACGGCACAGCCGCGACACCCTCAATGGCCTCTTCCGCCCACTCGCCGACGAAGACAGAGACGACCTCGCCCTCGGCAACCGGCAGCATCCGCCGATCCCACGGAGCGCTGAGAGTCTCCCGAGTTCGTTCCAGCTCAGAGCCTGCAGCTCTGACCACCGCTCGCAGCCATGCGTTGAACGCCCGCCCCATCGGCTCGCGAGGCAGCAGCACACATTCCTCCGCGAAGACACCGACGGGAATCGCGTCCGCGCTCGCGTAGGCGTGCGAGGCCGGTAGGGCGGCCAGCAGCGGCTCGTCCCTCAGCGCGTCGAGACGAACCCCGTGTCGACGCGCCGCCGCCGGCGTCTCCATCACGACCGCGCCCGCAAGCTCGCGGGCCGCGACCCGCCGCAGCAGCTCCGGCGTCACGTCCTCATCGAGCCGAACCCGTAGCTCGGGACGCTGCGCCACCGTTTCCTCGGCGATCCGTGTCGCTAACGAGCGGCTGAACGGTCCATAGCCGACCGTCAGGATGCCGCGATCTGGCTCCGCCGCATGACGCGCCTCGCCGACCGCAGCGTCCACCTCGCTGAGCGCCCGCCGCGCATGCTCGAGGAGAGCTGACCCCGCCGCTGTCAGCTCGACGCGCCGTGTGGTCCGGACGAACAGCACCAACCCAAGCTCGCGCTCCAACTCGCGGATCGCGCGCGAAAGCGGCGACTGCGACATGTGTAGACGCTCGGCTGCGCGTCCGAAATGCAACTCCTCGGCAACCGCGACGAAATAGCGCAGCTGCCGCAGCTCAATCGGAACATCCACTGCCGTGGATCCTGAACCTGCCGCCGCCTTGGCGCCAGCGGCCATTCGCTAACGTCGCACAGCCGCCGTGGGGTCAAGCGACCGTCGGGAAGCACCAGTCGCGCCGCTGCACCGACGGCTCAGATGCCACTTACGGCGCTATGACCAGTCGGGTGATGTGTTCATCGACGATGGTGAAGTCCCACTTCAGGTCGGCGTTGCCGCCGGGGAAGTTGCCGGTAAGGCGACCGGTGACGAGGTAACGATCTTGGCCGAGCGCTTCGGCGCCCATGATCTCGGTCGTATAGGCGTACTTCGCGGCTGGGCCAGTCTGCCAGGCTCGGATCTCGGTCGTGCCGTGACGTTCTTCGCCTTCGTCGACGACGGTGGCGTCGTCCGTGAAGAGGTTGACGATGGAGTCGATGTCGCGATCTCCATCGAACTCGAAGTAGCGGGAGACGACGTCGGGGACTGGGGTGAACATTGTGTCCTCCTTCATTGGTGGGAGCATGGCGCGAGGTCAAGGGAGCGCGGGCTCGGTACGGCGTGGTCGGAGGAGTGGGATGGCAGCCCGGCAGTAGTGGGCGACGATCGAGCGATAGAGACCTCGAACCGCGGTCGTCAGCCGCCCGAACTGGCCGTTGTTGCGGCAACTGCTCCGGCGGCGCCCCCTGCGTCTTCGGCTAGCCCGCGCACGACGAAGGCCGCGAAGAGCAGCAGGCCCGGCTCGACCGACTCAGAGTCGTCGACAGTGACCATGACCGGTCGTCGACCCCAGCCTTTGCCGTCTAGGACCGCAATCTCATGATCGACGTCCGCGAGCGCATAGCGTTCCCGCCAGCTACTGGCCGGACGCAACACGAACTCATGGCCGGCCCAGCGCAGCGTGCCCCCGCGGCGCAGGCTGCGCGGTTCGAACTCGCCCACCGCCGTGCCTGCCTCGTCGCTGGCCTCGATGAGCCGCTGCCAGAACCCGTGGCGAGCGATCCGCCAGGTTGTGCCACCGGCCTCGGCGGTCGCCGTGCGCGAGGCAAAGCCCTGTAGGCGCAGCGTGCCAACACCTTCAAGAGAGTAGAGGCGGCGGTCGCCAGGTGTGCGCGTGAGCTCGAGGTCGGCCATGGGTTGGAACAGGGTGACATATGCCGGGTGCGCCGCGACCTCAGCTCTTCGGCGAATCGACCTCACCACCCCGCGGTCGCGTCGCCTCGGCTGGCTTGGCTGGGGAGGTCATCGCCGTCAGAGTCGCGACGTTCAGCTGGAACTCGACCAAGGAACTCCATGCCGTTCTAGCTCACGACGTGGGAAGCAACAAGCCGCGGTGCGGGAACACAAGCCAGGCCGCCCGTTCTGAGAAGCCGCTTGAAGAGGCGCTCAGGCTCCTCGGTAGCTGGGCGGCCACCGTCGACTCGGCTGAGTCGTCCATCGGCCTGCCTCGTCCACCCCGAGCGCAAACAGCTGGCCGGTGTTCAGGCCGGGCCCGAAGCGGCAGGCGGCTGAGTCGTTTCAGGAGCGGCGCGGCAGCGTTCCAGCGGCCGTAAGTCGCGAGCCTGACAAAGCTTGCCTCCCTTGCCAGGTGACCCCGAGAAGTCGCTAGGCGCTAGCGCTCTACCCCGAAAGCGTGATAGACGGTGTCGTCGTCGCGTACGAATATGCTGAACCCAGGGCTTTCGGTGAGGTAACCGGCGATGTCGGTGCCCGTCGCGCGTGCGTTGTGCTCGAGGATCGGCGGTAGCCCGCTCTTCGTCATCAGCACTACAGCCTCGCGGCCCAATCACGCCTCGAATCCGGCCGTTTATTCGATCACCGGCCTGGCGATCGCGGACGGTTCACGACCGGCGACGAGCCAGCCGGCCGCGGCAGCGGCTAGCGGCACGCCGACGATCCCGAGGGCGAGGTGGAGGATCGGCACGTTGGTGAGATAGCCGAGGTCGTCCAGGTATATCGCCGCGAGGACGGCGTAGGCGCCGCCGACCGCGAGCAGCGCGCCGAGCAGTGCGAGCGCCCCGGCCGTGGTGGCCGTCAGCGTGCGGCGGATACCAGGGGTGGCTCCGGTCGCGGTCAGAGTACGGAGGTCGCGGGCGCTTTCGCTACGGATCAGTCCGACGGTCATCGCGAGGATGGCGAGCGCGAGGATCGCGCCGGCGGTCGTGGCGATCGACTTCACGTTCGCGAACGACACGTTGCCTTGATCTACCTCGATCCTGAGCCCGGCTTCCGCTGCGATGTCGCGTGCGTCCGTGACCTGGTCACCCGCCAACGGCCGGCTAGATTCGACGAGCCAGCCGGCCGGAATCTTCTTCCAGCCGTGACGGCGAAGACCGTTGAGCGTGATGAACTTCGGCGGCGTCCGCGCGTCGTCTCCGCCGAAGAGGTGCCGGCCGGTCTCGATCTTCCGTACGTTGTCGACCCGTAGCTCGTTGCCGGGAGTGGCGCCGGGAATGACGAGCCCGCGCGTCCCGACGCTGCGGTCGACCAGGAAGTCGGCGGCCGGATCGATCGTCGTGGGGTCGATGCCGAGATACCGGAGCACCGCCGGCGTGGCGACGTAGAGCCAGGAGCCCCTGTAACTCCGGCCGGATCTCCTCGCGAGGAGCACCGGCTCGAAGACCCGGGTATCGCCGACCACGAACGGAGCGGTTCCCGGTCGAAAGACGCTCTGAAGGGGAGTAACGGTTGCGTGGTCGAGCGCCCCCGCAAGTTGCCCGACGCTCGCCGTGAGACGCCCGAGACGACCGGGCGCGTCGACCGGCGTTAGCTCTCTGCCGTCCTTTGGGCCGAGGTACACGCGGACCTGCCGGTCGGACAGGGTGTGCCACTCAGCCGCTCGCCTCGCTTCCTCAGCCGACAAGACGAGGACGACCGCCGCGGCGATCCCGAGGGCGAGCGTGACCGCCGCGAGCGCTGCACCCGAACGCGCCTGATAGCGAACGAGGTCGCGGAGCGCCAGCCGCGGCGCGATCGGGACGTGCCCGGCGACTCCCGAGAAGGCTCGGATCGCCAACGGTCCCAGCAGCAGGGTGCCGAAGATCGTCGCCGTGATCCCGATCATGATCAGCACTGCGTTGTCCCGGTTGGAGAGCGCGAGACAGCCGACGCCGACGACGATCAGCGCAGTAGCGGCAAGCGCCGAGTGGCGCGCCGGCCTCGGCTTCGCCGGTCGACCGGACAACGCGAGCATGACGGGCAGGCGTGCGATCGTTCGCCCGGGCCACCACGCGGCGGCGGCCGCTCCGACGACTGCCAGCATTACGGCCAGGACGAGCAGCTCCCAGGGAAGGCTGAACCGATCGATCCGGTGGTCCGTGGCGGACTCGAGGATCGGGGCGGCGACGAGCCACAGCCCGACGCCCACAATTGCCCCGAGCAGCGCGGCGATCGTCCCGACGAGGGCGCCGTTGGCGAGCAGCACCAGCCGGATGTGCTTCTGCGTGGCGCCGATCGCCGCGAGCATGCCCAGCTGGCGCACACGGCGCTGCGCTAGCACGGCGAAGCCCGCGGCCGCGACCAGCGAGGCGAGGAGCAGGAAGACCGTCGCCACCGAGAACATCCCCAGCGTCGCGGTTTCCTGGTTGTTCGACGGCCCCGTGTATCCCCGGAGGGACTGGTTGTCCTCCGGGAGCATCATGGACTCGATCGACCCGTCCGCGTCGTTGACCAGAACGTTCACGTAGAGCGGCGCACGCATGGACGAAGGTGCGACAAGCGCGAACTCGTCGCTGAGCTTGCGGGGGTTCTCGACGATGCCGACGACGGAGCGCCGCTGCCCGTCGAGGGCGACGGTGGACCCGATGTCGACCCGCAGGAGCTCGGCGACCCCGTCGGTGACCGCAACCTGTCCGGGTCGCGCGGGGTAGATGCCATGCCGAAGCGAAAGGAGTCCGCTGCCGTACGGACCGCGCGGGTCCTGCGCGCGGAAGTCCACCGGGTCGACGCTGCCCGGGACTGTCACCGGGCGGTGGCCGACGACGTCGATCGTCCCGAACTCCTTGCGGGTGGCGTCGAGAGCGGCTGCGAAGTCATGCGGGTCGGTGCCGTCGATCGTCACGAAGCGGTTTGCGGAACCGAACTCCGCGTTGTCGGCAGGGCTCGCGTTATGGGCAACGGTGATGCTGCCGACGGCGGCCGCGACCGCCACGGTGAGGAGCGTCACCACCAGGAGCTGCTGCCGCCACTCGCGGCGGAACATGCGCGTGGTCCAGCGGATCACGGCGCGGCGGGCGGTGACGCCGCCGTCTCGTGGTCCGGCGAGCGGAGACGGATGCGGAATGGCGCTCATCGTCGATCGCTCGCGGCGAGCAGCGACTCCGGGCCGGGCGGCGCGACCGTCTGGTCGACGACGTGGCCGTCGCGCAGGAAGATGACGCGATCGGCCCACGAGGCGAGCTGCGCCTCGTGAGTGACGACGACGCCTGCGACGCCGCGGTGCGTGGCCGCGCGCAGCAGGCGCATGACGCCCTCGCCGTTCACCGAGTCGAGCGCACCGGTCGGCTCGTCGGCGAGCAGAAGGCCGCGCTCACCGACGATCGCCCGTGCGATCGCGACCCGCTGACGTTGACCGCCGGAGAGCTCGTCGGGGAAGCGATCGGCGCGATCCGTGACGTCGAGCTCCTCCATCGCTTCCAGCCCCGATTCGCGGGCGGCTTTCGCCCGGACGCCGTCGAGCTCGAGCGGCAACGTGACGTTCTCGATCGCCGTCAGCCCGGGAAGCAGGTTGAAGTCCTGGAACACGTAACCGATCGAGCGGCGGCGCATCTTCGCCCGATCCGAGCGAGAAACCGTCGCCAGGTCGACCCCGTCCACGAGCACCTGGCCGCTGCTCGCCTCCTCGAGGCTGCCGGCGATGGTCAACAGCGTGCTCTTGCCGGAGCCGCTCGGACCCATGATCGCGACGAGCTCGCCGCGTTCGACGACCAGGTCGACCTCGCTGAGCGCGTGGACCTCGGTCGGCCCTGAGCCATAGACCTTCGATACGTGGCGCAGTTCGAGTGCGCTTGTCATTTCGAGACCTCCGTCGTGCGAGTTGGTTCGACCGAAACTTGGGTCACCAGTGGGGCCACCACCGAGGCCGGCGCCGGCGCCGGCAGCTGCTTCAAGCGAACGTCTGCGGCGTCGAGCCAACGGACGATCGCCTCGAGCCGGAAGAGCTCCGCGTCGACGACGAGCGCGAGCGGCACGTCGTCCTTCACGGCCTCTGCCTTGATGCGCGTGTAGCGCTGCATGACCTCGATCACCTGCCGGCGGTGGACCTGCAGCAGCTCGTGGACATCGATCCCAGGAACCTGGAGGGCGACGAGCACCTTGATCACAAGCTCGTCGCGCGGCGGAGGGACGAGCTCGGGTGGCGTGCGCAGCCAGTCGGCCAGCTCTCGGGCGCCGGCGGAGGTGATCCGGAAGCGCTTCTGCTTCTGCGACTGTTCGCCCTCGCCCTCGCCCTCGTTGTCGGCCTCGACGAGCCCGTCCCGCTCGAGGCGCTGCAGCGTCGAGTACACCTGTCCGACATTGAGCGGCCAAACCTCGCCCGTTCGTGCCTCGAACTCGCTCTGCAACCGCAGGCCGTACTTCGGCTTCTCGCTCAGCAGGGCGAGTAGGGCATGCGGGACGCTCATGAGAGGTTTTTGAGGTCGATCATACTGAGTATATATACCAGGTATGTAGCGCCGAGTCAAGGCCCTGCGCGGAGCTCGACGTGCCGACTTTCACCGCATTGCCGTACGATCGGCGCAGTGGCCTACGACGAGGAACTCGCGGATCGCATACGCGAATTGGTCGGCAGCGAGTCCGATCTGGTCGAGAAGAGGATGTTTGGCGGGCTCGCGTTTCTCATTGGCGGCAACATGGCCGTGGCAGCAAGCAGCCAGGGTGGAGTCTTGGTTCGCGTAGACCCAGCGCAGTCAGACACGCTCGTCGCCACGACGAACGCTCGTTTCATGGAAATGCGCGGGCGGCGAATGCAGGGGTGGCTACGGGTCGACCCGAACGATGTTCGCACCAAACGTCAGCTCGCCAAGTGGGTGGAACTCGGCATGACCTACGCTTGTTCGCTGCCCGCGAAGCGATAGCTGGCCTGAACAACCCGGCCTGGGCGGCTTCACTGGGGCAAGAAATGGGGGCAAGGTGCCACACAGATTCCAGCCGATCTCGAATCTCGCAAAACCGCTTGAAACCTAGCTCCACCTAGCCCGACCGTGCGGCCTGATCTTCCGCCTGACCGAGGTTTCCTGGGCTCCGAGACCGTCGCTATCTCCCCCCGCCTCTCGTCCTCGAACGGAAGTGACTGCTAGGTCCACGGGCTCGGCTTCTCCCATGCCGGGTAACAGGCCGTCGCTCTCTGGCTCTCGCGCCGGGCGGACCGGAAGCCCGGCCACCTTCCACGCGTTGAATCCGCCGACCAGGTCAGTCGCGCGGCGGAATCCGAGGTCTCGAAGAGACGCGGCCGCCAGGCTGGAGGAAAAGCCGTCCGCGCACATGAGGATGACCTCTCTGTCGAGGTCGCAGGTAGCGGGGTTGCGGTGCTCGCATTCGGGATCGACCCGCCACTCGAGAACCGATCTCGGAATGTGGATCGAACCGGGAATGACTCCGCTCAGGCGGCGCTCGTCGCTCGAGCGGAGGTCGATGATGAGTGCGCCGGCTACCTGAGCCTCGTGTGCCTGCTCGGGCTCGAGTCGCGGCTCGATCCTTCTGCGCGCGTCGGCGAGCAGGTCGTCGACGTTTCGCCGGCCCGCGCGGCGATCCGCCGTTCGGTCGCGCTCGGTCCAGCGCGTCAGCCCGACCCAGAGCCCGCTTCCCGCCGTCAGGGCGGCGACGATCACGATTGCGGTGTCCGCCCCGGCGGCGTCGGCGACCAGCCCCGCGAGGAGCGCTCCGGCCACGAAGCCGAAGTCGCGCCAGAAGCGGTAGACGCCCAGGACCTGCGCGCGCTCGACCGGCTGCACGCCGTCGGAGACGGCCGCGATCAAGGTCGGGTAGACGAGCGCCGTCCCGACCCCGAGGAAGACCGCGGCGATGAGCGCCGATGCGAAGGTGCCGCCGCCTGCGACCAAGAGCGCGAGCGCCCCCGCCTGCACCAGCATTCCGGTCGTGATGAGCGGCTTTCGCCCGGTGTAGTCCGAGAGCCAGCCGGTCAGAAGCTGGCCGGCGCCCCAGACGGCCGGGTAGATCCCGGCGACGATCCCGATTTCGGTCGCGCTCGCGCCGTGTGCGGCGAGGTAGAGCGGGGCGAGTCCCCAGGCGAGCGCGTCGTTCAGATTGTTGACGAGGCCGGCCTGCGAACAGGCGCGGAGCATTGGCTCGCGCACGGTCGCGCGCGCGAAGGCGGCTCGCAGCGTCTGACTCTCGGCTCGCCCGTGTGCCAGCTGCTCGCGCGCAACGTGCGCGCCCGTGTCGCGAACGAAGAAGATCGAGATTGCCGTGCCGACAGCCGCGATGACGGCCGCACCGACCCAGACCAGCGTGCGTGGGGCGAAACTGGCGGCGAGGGCTCCGGTCGCGAAGGCGGCGGCTGCGACGCCCAGATAGCCGGCCGACTCGTTCAGGCCGAGGGCGAGCCCCCGGCGGACGGGCCCGACGAGGTCGATCTTCATGACCACGGTCATCGACCAGGCGAGACCCTGGTTTGCGCCCAGAAGCAGGTTGGCAGCAACGATCCAGCCCCAGTTGGGCGCGAGCGCGATCAAAACCGGAACGGGCAGCGCCAACGCCCAGCCGAGCACGAGCAGGCGCTTGCGCCCGACTCGGTCGGCCAAGCCGCCCGCGGCCAGGTTCGCGAGCGCCTTTGCGATTCCGAAGGCGACGACGAAGGAGAGGATCGCCCCCTTGGATTCGAGCCCGAAATCGCGCTCACCGACGAGCGGAAGGACGCTCCGCTCGAGTCCGACCATCGCGCCGACAAAGGCGTTCAGGCCGACGAGCAGGGAGAATTGAGCGGCGTTCTCCCGAAGTCCGAGCCGAGCCGACTCGGGGGTCACACCTGCGCCGGCGCGCTTCCGCGTCGGTTGGCCGCGACTATCGCTTGCTGATCGGCGGGCGCCGGAGGCAGGTCAGTGAGCACACTGTTCGCGAAGCTCGCCTCGTCGCTGTGTGCGAGCGCCGCATTATGGCGGCGCTCGAAGCCAATAGTCGAGAACGGATTTCCGGACAGGCCGCGCCCGCAGACGGAGCCACCGAAGTGGCTCGGATAGACGAGGACGTGATCAGGTAGGTCGAGCAGACGGTGCAGGGAGCGATAGAGCTCTCTGGCTGCCGGCTCAGGATTCCCGCCCGCGTGCAGGTCGGGGCGGCCCACGTCACCGACGAGAAGCGAGTCGCCGGTAAAGACGAGCCATGGCTCCTCGGTCCCACGTCGCCTATCGGCGACGACGTACGCGCTGTGCGCGGGAGCGTGGCCGGGCGTTGCGACTGTGCAGACGAGCGTGTTTCCGAGCTCGACGACGTCGCCGTCTCCGAGTTCGACATGGTCGAAGTCGACTTCCGCGCCCGCCGGGAGGTAGGCCGTCGCGCCGCTCACCTCGACCAGCGCGGACAGTCCCGACACATGGTCTGCCTGAACATGAGTCTCGAAGACGGCGCCGATCGGCGCACCGAGGCGCTCTGCCTCGTCGAAGTAGCGGTCAACAAGCTTCACATGCGGGTCGACCAGGGCGAGTTGGGGGTGCGTCAGGCAGCCGAACAGGTAGCTAGCGCAGGCGGTCGGCTCGAACAGGAACGGCCGGAAGACCATCGCCCGGCTCAAGCTACGCCGTCGCATACCATGGGGCAAGGCGAATCTTCCGATACTGTCCATCGACGTGGCCGATACCTCGTTAGCGCTCCTCTGGGACTCCACACGCCTCCGTCTGCTCGTCGAGCTCGAGCGGGGCGGCAGTCTCTCAGCGGCGGCCAGAGCGGTCGGAATCGGGCAACCGACCGCAAGCGAGCACCTCCGCCTGCTCGAGGCGGCCGCGGGTCAGCGGCTGGTCGAGCGAAACGGGCGCGGAAGCCGCCTCACCGAGGCAGGCCGCCTCCTCACAGCGCGTGCACGCGAAGCACTGGCTGCACTAGCTGCGGGCGAGGAGGAGCTGAGCGCGCTCGCAGGTCTCGAGGCCGGCACGATCCACATCGGAGCCTCAACCACACCGGGCGTCTACCTCTTACCCGGCACGCTCGGCTGCTTCAGGCGCGATCACCCGAACGTCGTCGTCGAGGTCGAGATCACCTCGACCGGGGAGATGATCGAGCGGCTATTGGCCGGGCGCGTCCAGCTTGCCCTGGTCGGGGAGACCCAGGTTGACGATCGAATCAACCTGACGCCGTTCCTTTCCGACGAGATCGTCGGCATCGCCAGACCCGGCCTGCTCCCGATCCGGGATGGCAAGCTCAAGCAGACCGCGCTCGCCGAGCAGACGCTATTGGTGCGCGAGGCCAGCTCGAGCACACGCCAGGTTGCCCATCGCATGCTCCGCGAGCTCCGCACAGGCCCGGCGCGCGTCTGGGAGCTGGACTCGAGCGAAGCGATCAAGCGTGCCGCCCGCGAGGGGCTCGGTGTCGCGTTCCTCTCGAGATACGCGGTCGCCGAGGAGATCGAGCGGGGGGAGCTTGCGAGTTTCCGCCTGGTCGGGAAGCCGAGGATCGAACGCAGCCTTTGCATCGCGCGGCTCGCCCGGCGACCCCTCACGCCTAGCGAACGCGGCTTCATCGCGACACTCACTCGTTGCTGCGCGAAGAACGCAGAATTCGCAGCTGCTTGCATAAAGGCGGACGCCCACGCGGGCACGGCTCAGGTTCAGGTCTAGAGGGGGCGCTACCCAGAGGACTGGCGCCTGAGCGCTAGACGTCCTCCCGGATCAGCTCCATCGTTGAGCAGTGGATGCCGCCGCCGTTCTTTTGGATCTCGTCGTAGGGAATGCGGACGACCTCGACTCCGCGCCGTTCGAGAAGCTCGGCCGTGTACGGATAGCGGTCACACATCAGCACGCGCCCGGGACTGAGGGCGAGGGAGTTGATCGCCCAGAGCTCCTCGGGGTGGCACCAGATGGGCTCGATGCCGAGCTCGGAGACCCGTTCCAAGAACCAGTACGGAAGGCCGGGTGCATGCACGAGCGCCTTGTCGACGTCCACCATCCCGAAGGCGCCGTCTAGGTGAATGGAGAAGCCGCTCAGGGGGACGACGACAAGCTCGATCCCCAGCCAGCGGAGCGTCTCCTGGAGCTGTCCCGCTCCCTCGTCGTTGCAACGAATGGTGGTGCCGAACGCCGCCACCTTCGGCGTCAACTTGGCGAAGGAGCCACCTTCCACGAGCCCGGTGCCCGTGATCGTTCGCAGAATCGGCATGCCGAGCGAGGCGACCGCACGCATGACGCTCTGCTCCTCTCCGCGCCGCATCCGGGGCGCCAGCCTCCCGATGATGGCGCCGCCCGGAACGGTGACCAGGGGATCGCGCATGTACATCGCCTTCGAGAAGCGGACCGAGATCGGCTCGGCGAAGTGAACCTCGACGCCCTCGGCCTCGAGGGCGGCCACGAGCCCGTCGTACTGCTCCCCGACTAGCGAGAGATCGGGCGGCGAGTCGCTCTCCCAGTACCAACCCTCCTCCGGATCGACGAGAGCCCGAACCCCAGGGTCCCAGCCCTCCGCACTGATGCGCTCCAACTCTGCACCTGGGCTGCGCATCAGCACCGATTGGAGCCGTCCCACCTCGCTGTTCGCTCCCCAGCGCGCGCCCCACCCCTGCTCGAGCTCCTCGGCGTTCTCGAAGGAGGGCTCCGGCACAGGCGGGAAGAGGCTTTGGTGGTACGCGTCCGGCAGAACGTCCTGGGCTGGCGCCGTGTCGCGGGTCGTGGTGGTCGTCGCCGGGTCGGTTTGGGATCGCATCGTGAGCGCCTCCTCGTTCGGGGCTCGACTCAGCCGAGCGTTTCGATCCTAGTGCCAGATGCAGAAATCAAGGGAGCCATGCTGAGGGGCACCGCCGGAGGATCGAGGACTTTAGGAACGCCGGGAGCTCGCGAGCTCGGCGAGCTTCGTGACCGTCCTCCAGTTCCGCGTGGTCGCGGCGACGCCCAGATGCTTCTCGAAATAAGCATTGGTGAGCTTTGATCTGCCGTAGCCGTTCGGGCAGTGGAGGTAGATCTCTTGTCCGACGACGTGAAACTCGTCAGGCGCGGCGCGCTCGGGATCGAGCTCACGGGCGCGGGCGAGAACGGGCTTCTCAGCCAGGAACGTGACGTGAAGTTTCGTTGGCTCTTTCCCGTCCTCGGCGAACGGATTGCCGGCGACCACCTTTGCCAGCTGTGGCTGGGTCCGCAGCAGGACGGTAACGCTGAGGCCGAGGTCGCGGCGGATCCGCTTCTCGATCGCCTCGGTCAGTTTTCCGGCGCCTTTGTCACTTTTGAAGATGACGTTGCCGCTTTGCACATGCGTCGCTACGTCCTCGGCTCCGAGGCTGCCAAAAAGGGCTCGCAGGTCGGGCATCGACACCCTGTTATGCCCGCCGAGGTTGATCCCGCGTAACAGGGCGACGTACCGCTTCCGGTTGCTTCCTGCTCTCTTTTCGCGCGCCACTTCGCGACGACGATCGTACCGCCCCATTTGCTCTCAACGCCGTCCGAAGCATCCGATCATCCTTCACCTAGTTCTTCTCGGTTAGCCTCCGCATGGGTGCAGATCCGCTGCGAATGGGTGCCCGTGGGCGATCCGCTCTACGCGGCCTATCACGACGACGAGTGGGGCGTCCCCTCCCACGAGGACAGGCACCTCTACGAGATGCTGACCCTGGAAGGCGCGCAAGCGGGGCTTTCCTGGGCGACGATCCTGCGGAAGCGAGAGGGCTATCGCAGCGCGTTCGCAAACTTCGATGCCACTGCGGTTGCGCGCCTGGGGCCGGCCGACGTGGAGCGGCTACTCGGCGACCCGGGGATCGTCCGCAACCGGCTCAAGGTCGAGTCGACGATCGTCAACGCCCGCTGCGTCCTTGCCGTTCAGGAGGAGCTCGGGAGCCTGGATGCCTATTTCTGGGGGTTCGTGGACGGCGAGCCACTCATTGGGCGCTGGAGCACGCTTGGCGAGATACCGTCGGAGACGGCCGAGTCGCGCGCGATGAGCCGCGACCTGAAGCGGCGCGGCTTCCGCTTCGTCGGTCCTACGGTTTGCTACGCATTCATGCAGGCCACCGGCCTCGTGAACGACCACGTTGTCTCCTGTTTCCGGTTCGGCGAGTTGGGCGGACGGCCGAATCGGTGAGCCAACCTCCGCAAGCGCCCAGGCAAGTCGACCACGATCACCACGACCACGCGATGCCAACCTCAGGCCGCGCGCTCGACGCCGTCGCGCTCAGCGCGACGCTCCACTGCCTGACCGGGTGTGCGCTCGGGGAGGTCGCCGGGATGATCATTGGCACAGCAGCTGGCCTTTCGAACTGGGCCACGGTCGCATTGGCCGTGGTGCTTGCATTCCTGTTCGGCTACGCCCTGACCAGCCTGCCGCTACTGCGTGCCGGCCTCACACTCGCAGCCGTACTACCGATCGCGTTGGCGTCGGACACGCTCAGCATTGCCGTCATGGAGATCGTGGACAACGCAATCATTCTGCTCGTTCCCGGCGCCATGGATGCAGGTCTTGGGTCGATCCTCTTCTGGGGCTCGCTGGCCTTCGCCCTGGCTGTCGCCGGCGTTTTCGCCTTTCCGGTGAATCGGTGGCTGATCGCTCGGGGCAAGGGCCACACGGCCGTTCACGAGACAGGCATCCACGGTGGGCCGCCGACGCGACTCGTGGCCGTGGCGGCCGCGGCCGCCTTCATCTTCGGGGCCACGGTCTTGGTGGCCGAGGTGGTTGGCTAGGGTCGTGCTCCGACCGCAACGGGCGGCGACGCTAGCGGCGCTCTCTGGCGCTCCCAGGGTGCTAGGGAGGCGGTCGTGAGCACCGAGTTTCTGTTGACGACGCTCATTGTTGTCGTGACACCTGGCACAGGCGTCCTCTATACGCTGGCGGCCGGCCTCTCGCACGGTGCCCGCGCGAGCATCGTCGCGGCGGTTGGCTGCACTCTCGGGATCGTTCCCCACATGCTGGCGGCCATCACCGGGCTCGCGGCACTCCTGCACACGAGCGCACTCGCGTTCCAGACTCTGAAATACCTGGGCGTGGCCTATCTGCTCTTCATGGCGTGGACCACTTTCAGGGACAAGGGTTCGCTCACGGTGGAGGAGAAGGCTTCCCGCTCGGCGATGAGGGTGATCGTTTCCGGGGTCCTGATCAACGTCCTCAATCCGAAGCTGACGATTTTCTTCTTTGCCTTCCTGCCACAGTTTGTGAGCACCGACGAGGCGCACGCTTCCCTACGAATGTTGGAGCTGAGCGTCGTCTTCATGCTCGTCACGCTCGTCGTCTTCATCGCCTACGGGGTATTCGCCGCCACGGTTCGCAACCACGTGATCTCCCGTCCCCGCGTGTTGATCTGGATGCGCCGGGTCTTCGGCGGTGCCTTCGGCGCGCTCGCCGGAAGACTCGCGCTTACCGAGCGGTGAAACCGACGGCGAGCCGCGCTGACGGGCGAATCGCTTCTGGTCCCTGATCGCTAGATCTAGCTAAAGCTTCGCTCGCACCCGGCCGAAGCATGGCCCTTCACCCCGGGGACATTGCTTCGCCATGCGCTTTCACCTATCCCTCACCTTCGTTGTGCTGGTCCTGCTGCTCGCCGTCCCCTCGGTGGGCGCCGCGGCGACCACCGCCTCCACCGGCACTCGAGAGCCAGGCGTAGCGAACACGATCACGCCTGAGGTACTTGCGCGCGTTTCCGCCGGCCCGGGAGCCAGACCACCGGCCCCGGCAGCGGCTGGGCGCGGCCAGAAGGCCGTCACGATCGCACTTCGCTACCTGGGTCTTCCCTACCGATGGGGCGGAGCGAGCCCTGCGGGCTTCGATTGCTCCGGCTTGGTCATGTACGCCTACGGCAGGGTCGGCATTGCGCTTCCGCACAATGGGGCGATGCTCTGGAGGAAAGGGCGTGCGGTCCAGCGCGGCAATCTCGAGCCCGGAGACGTCGTCTTCTTCGACGGCCTCGGGCACGTGGGGATCTTCATCGGCCGCGGCCGTTTCGTTCACTCGCCCCATAGCGGTGACGTCGTGAAGATCTCGCGCCTGTCCGAGTCCTGGTACGGCGCGGCGTATGTGGGGGCCCGCCGCTACTCACGGTCTGACCTCGGATCCTCGAGGCTGGAGGCCGCACGGCGTGCCAGCAGTCAGCTCGGTCCTACGGCGCTCGTAGACCGGGTGCTTGCCGAATCCGGCTAAACCGGTCTCGCCTAACCGGAAGCTCCGAGCGGGTCGACCAGTTCGACCGGAAGGCTCGGTTGCATGACGCGCCAGACCTTCAGGTGGAGCTCGATCTCACGAGCTTCCTGCGCGGCGCTCGGGGCGTCGTGCCGCCTTATGTCGAGGTCGGAGTCGCCCGTGTTTTCAACGGCGAAGCCCGAGCGCTCGAAATGAGCGCGCAGGTCGTCGAGCAGGTTGGGATCGCCGGTTCGTAGTCTCATGCCGCAGGTGTTGCCCTCAATATCGGCGAGCGCCCCGCGAGGTGCAATAGCTCGGAGGGGTTGTTTGAGGTAGTGCGGACCCGATCGCAACTACCCAGGCTCGGCAGGCCTGCCCTTGTTGCGTGGAGCCGGGAGCGCGCCCGGGACAGAACGCACTTTCCCTCTGCGGCGGGGGAGTCCCGGCTCCACGCATTCCAAGTTTCGGCACTTTGGCGGAAGTTGCTGCGTGTCTTGACGGAACGTTTACAGGTCGCCTCAGCTCATCGCCGCGAGGCAAGCTCAGGGCAGTAGCGCTCGCACGGCCTGTTCGAGGTCGTCGCAAACGACTACAGCCACATAGACGGTCCACGGGTGCGCCGGCGCTCCGCCGGTATACGCAACGACTGGCTTTCCACGGGAGTGGGCGTACCAAGCCTCCATGGCGGTTCCCTCGTCCGGGGACGTGAATGCAGCGAGAACCGCTTCGCACGAGTCGATATCAGCGAGATCGCCTTGGACGATCTCTGGCTCGTTCCCTTCAGTTCGACCTCGGTAGTCACGCCGCATCGGATCCACGGCCTCCAAACCGACCTCGCGGAAGAGAGCCGCTGCGCGCCTCCGGTACTCGTCCGCATGCGGCGGGCCGGCCAGATAGACCCTCCTCACGCCGGTCACGCTTCGGAGGCAGCGGTCATCGTCGTACAGTACGAGCTATGGAGGCAGGTCCGCGGTCGACCGGTTTCGTCGCGCTCGGCCATCCGGGCTCCGAGCAGTACGTCGGGTTGGAGACCTTCCCCAACCCCGGGGTATCCCGTGTGGAGATGACGAGCGATGAGCTCACAGCGCTCTGCCCCGTCACCGGTCAGCCGGACATGTACGTGGCCACGATCGAGTTCTGGCCGCAGGCCCTCTGTATCGAGTCGAAGTCACTCAAGCTGTACCTGAGCGGGTTCCGGAACGAGGGTCACTTCTGCGAGGCGCTCGCGGTCAAGATCCGGGAAGACGTTGCCGAGGCGGTCGACCTTCTTCCCGACAAGGTACGGGTGACGCTCAAGCAGAAGGCGCGCGGCGGGATCACGATCACCGCGACCTCGTAGCCCATCGCTGCGTAGCGAGCCCGTCAACGTTCGAGCGCTTGGCGGGCCCGGGCGACCTCGCCCTCTGCCTTCTCCACATCCGCCCGCCTGCTGCTGAGCACCCCGCGCTTGACGTTGGCTCCCGATGATGTTGGAGCGATTCCTCCTCCCAATCGTTGTGCTGGCTGCAGGCGCTCTACTGACCGCTGGGTGCGGCGACTCGACCAGCACGGCGGCGGTGGCTACCACAGGGGTGTCGATGGCGAAGAGCTACCGCTTCGACCCGAAGACGATCGAGATCGAAGCCGGTCAGACCGTCACCTGGACGAACGACGACAACTTCACGCACACAGTCCAGGTTGACGGCCAAGAAGACCACATGGTCGAGAGGGGCGAGAGCGTCGCGATCGCGTTCGACAAGGCTGGCACCTACCACTACGTCTGCACGCTCCACAGCAAGGACATGGACGGCGAGGTGGTCGTCAAGTGACCCGCCGAGAGCTCGAGTGTGACGTCCTCATTATCGTTTGCGCCATCAGCGCCGGCATCCACGGCGCGCTCGTCCGCGAGCACTTCGGGGAGAGCCGCGCCGCCGGGCTTGGTTTTCTCGCTGCGACGGCCGTGCTCTCGCTCCTTGTCCTCGCCCTTACGCGCGGGCGCGCGAGCACGACACTGCTTGGCGCCACCGCTGCCGTTCTGTTCGGGCTGATTGCGAGCTACTGGCTCGCGGTCACGACGGGCCTCCCGTTGCTGCACCCCGATCCCGAGCCCGTCGAGGGCCTTGCTCTCGCCACCAAGGCGATCGAGGCCGTCGGCCTGTTCGCAGCCCTGCACCTCAGCTGGCACGGCCGCCCGGCCGTCGCCTTGACCCTCCCTCGACGCGAAGGAACGCTCACATGAACGCCACCCGCACGTACCGCCCGATCCCGCTAGCGCTGACGGTGCTCATCGCCCTTTTCAGCGCCCTGGTCGCACTGGCCCTCGCCGGCGGCCATAACGCAGCTGCGCACGGAAGCGGCGACCACCGCGCGGCCGGCCACTCGCTGTCAGGAAGCCACGGCGCGACCATCACGCGGAAGGAATTGGCTTTCCGCAACGACATGCGTCGCCTGTGGGAGGACCACGTCACATGGACCCGATTGGCCATCATCAGCCTCACTACGAACGCACCCGACACCGAGGCTAGCGTCGGCCGGCTGCTCGCGAACCAGACGGACATCGGAAACGCGATCAAGCCCTTCTACGGCGATGCGGCCGGCGAGGAGCTGACCGGGCTCTTGCGCTCACACATCCTGATCGCCGCCGACCTCATCGCAGCGGCGAAAGCGGGTGACAATGCTGCCGTCGATCAGGCGCAGTCACGGTGGGCGGCGAACGCCGACGAGATCGCCGGTTTCCTCGCGAGCGCAAACCCGCGCTCCTGGAAGCTCGCCGAGATGAAGACGATGCTGCACGAGCACCTACGGCTGACGACGGACGAGGCCCTGGCCCGGCTACAGGGGAACTGGGCCGCCGACGTCGCCGCTTACGACCAGATTCACCTACAGGCGCTCGGAATGGCGGACATGCTCTCGACCGGAATCGTCAAGCGCTTTCCGAAGCGTTTCCGCTGACATGCAGAGGGAGTCGGCCAAAGGGGATATCCCGGCATGAGTGCGATGGCGGCGGCTACGGTTCGGCTGGATGTCGTGGAGCGGGTAACCCCTCTGCCGGCGGCGAAGGTGCCGTCGCCGTCGCGGCTCTTGGACCCGGAGTCGCGTGAGTGGCTGCGCTCGCTGCGTGCGGATGGGGCGACCCGCGACGAGGCTGTGGCGCGGCTGCACCTGCTCCTGCTCGGGGCCGCGCGGTTCGAGGTCGCACGACGTCGGCGAGGGCTGCCGCACATAAGGGGGGACGAACTCGACGACATCGCTCTCGAGGCGGCTGACGACGCCATGGTCAGCGTGCTCGCTCGGCTCGACAGCTTCCGCGGCGCCAGCCGCTTCACAACCTGGGTCTACAAGTTCGCGCTCCTCGAGGCGGCCGTCAAGCTGCGGAAACGCGCGTGGCAAGGCCGGGAGGTTCCGCTCGAGCCGGCGACATGGAACCTCTTTTCGAGCCTGGGCCTCGAGCCCGACGCTGTACTCGAGCAGAGGCACGTTCAGCGCGCTCGAGCTCGCGTGCTTGGCTCTTCACGGCTTGCTCAGCATCCTTCACCCCACGGCGAGCGGCGCGCAGGCTCTCCTCAGCCTGGCGGTGCTTCTTCTGCGCCGCTTCGAGCTCGCGAGCCCTCCGCTCCTCGGCTCGTTTCTCTTGCGCCGATTGATCCTGCTTCGTCCTCCGCGTCTGGTTGCGGGTCGCGCGCGCCGCCGGCTTCGCGGCTCGGACGGCCTGCAGGTTGCCAAAGCCAAAACCGGTCACCTGTTCCTCTTTGTCCAGCCTGCCTTCGCGGACGCGTCCTCCGAGGCCCTCGTCGACGACTGCGGCATGGAGCGTCTCGCTGACCCGCTCGAGCGTCGCCTCGCTCGCTGGATGGCCAGCATCCTCGAGCAGCGCCCGAGCAGCACCGGTGAGCTCCGCAATTGCTCTTCGCTCCCCGTCACGTCCCTGTTGCAGCGCCTCGGGCGATCCACCCACGAGCAATTCCTCGTGCGCCTTGCGCAGGCGCTCTCCGGCGGTGAGCAGGCCGCGAAGGCGCATCTTTTCGTGGCGCGCAAGCTGGTTGACCGTCCAGGCGGGGAGGGTCGGCTTGCGAAGCCGTTTTACCTCGTCGGCCGCTCGGCGGTCCCCGTCCTTTCGTAGCGACCGGGCGAGCTCGTTTCGGCGCTCGACGAATTCGTTCAGGGGCGCGCTGTAGAGCTGGTCGATCTGCTTGTCTCGGTCGTCAGGCACGGCCCGAGCATAAGGGCCGAGCCGAGAGTGCACCTGCTGCGACGTCGTCCTGTCGCCCGCTTAACGTCTGAGGCCATGCTCGACTCTCCGGCGTTCGATGTCGCGATCGGTCTGATCTTCCTCTACGTCGTCCTGGCACTGGTCTGTTCGACCGCCAACGAGGCGATTGCGACGGCGATTGGGCTCCGCGCGCGCTACCTCGAGACGGGCCTGTTGAACCTGCTGAGCGGGGCCGTGTCCGAAACGCCCGCCGGAATCGCCACGGCCGAGAAGTTCTACGGGCATCCGCTGGTCCAGGGTCTGACCCGGCCAAGGCGCGCGCCGCACCCGGCGGCCGATGCCGCCGCCGCTCGACGGGGGCCTTGGAGCCGGCTTAAGAGGCTCCTTGCAAAGCCGCCCTATCCGTCGTATGTCCCATCGCGCACATTCGTGGCCGCGATCAGCGACATCGCAAACGAGGCAAAGGACGCGCTCGAGGATGCACAAGGGGATGAGGCCGACAAGGCGCGGGAGCGAGTAAAGCGTGCGGAGGAGGGCCTCGAACGTGCCCTCGCGTCGATCCCAAATGCACAGCTTTCCGAGGCGTTGCTCGCTCTCTATCGCTCGGCCGGTGGCGACGCGGTGCGTTTCCAGCACGCGGCCGAGGAGTGGTTCGACGATGCGATGGAGCGTGTCTCGGGCTGGTACAAGCGCCGCGTCCATGTGCTACTCGCGGTCATCGCAGCCGTCGTCGTCGTGGTTCTGAATGCCGACACGTTGGCGGCCGGACGAGTGCTCTGGCGCGACGACGCCGTCCGGACGGCCGTCGTGAGGGAGGCGAGCCAGACAGCAAGGGGGACGCTCGACGACGTCGCGCTCGAAAACGCAGTGAAGAAGCTCGATTTGCCGCTCGGCTGGAACCTGAGCTTCGGCGACACGGCGACGCAGCTTCCCGACGATGCGGTTGGGTGGGTAGAGAAGTTGGTCGGCCTGCTCCTGACCATCGGGGCCATCCAGCTCGGCGCGCCGTTCTGGTTCGATCTCCTGAGCAAGATCGTTCGCGTTCGCGCGACGGGAGCACCGCCACCGGCGAGCGACGCCGTCCGCCGCGGCGAGGGCGAGGAGACGCGCCGGGGACCCGTCGGGAAGGCGAAGGAACCGACCCCTGAAAGTCCCTAGGCCGGTCAGATCAGGATGAAGTCCATTCCCGTGTAGCTCCTCGTGCGGGCACAGACCTCGAAACCCTCAGCCGAGCCTTCGTCGTTCGTGTTTCCCTCGATGCTCGCGAACGTCTCGTTGTCGGCGCGCACGACGATGCCCGTGTGGGCGTATTTGAACGGCTCGCCATGCGTCGCGAGCTTGAGGAAGAAGCTTCCCGGCTTGATCCGCCCCCGTTGTGACGGCTTCGGCTGCCTGAGAAGCCGGTTGCCTGCCTGACGCGCCATCTCGTCACAGGCGAGGGTCCGTCCGATGGGCGATGGCTGTCCGCGGGTGTCGCTCGCCTGCTTGAGGCAGAAGGTGGCGAAGCCCGCGCACCAGGGGAAGGCGGAGCCCTCCAGCCCGTCGGTATAGAGCCGCACCCAGGGCCCTGCGTTCTGGCCCCCGACCTCCAGCGGGTGCTGCTTCAGGTGCTGGCGAGCGTAGGCCACGACCAGCGGACCGAGCGCGCGGCGGCCCGAGAGCGGGGAAAGGGCAGCGACGATCGGCCGGACGAGCGCGTTGTACGTCGCTTCGTCGACGACACCGGTAACGGGAAGCTTCCGCTTGGCCTGGAAATTGCGGACCTGCGACGCCGTCGCCGCTCCGAAGTCCCCGTCGACGACGACCTTGAAGTCGTGCAGGCAGAGCCATGCCTGCACGAGCTTTACCCGCCCTCCCTTCGAGCCCCGCTTCTTCGGCGCGTCAAGCCGTAGATCCGCGAGGTCGGACACCGGCTGACGCTTCGGAGGAGGTGAGCCGCCCTTACCTCCCGAGCCGAGCGTGCCGAGCGTCTCCTCGCCGACTTCGCCGTCGATCGTCAGCCCGTTCCGCTGCTGGAAGTCGCGGACAGCGCGGTCGAGTGCGATGCCGAACACAGGCCCGGGCGCGACTTTGAACGTCTCCCAGACGGCCGGGGCATTCTTGTCGAACCACGCCTGCAGGTCACGCTTGAGCCGCGTCACCTTTGCGCCACGATCGCCCTTGCGGAGGATGCCGTCCCCGCTCGGTTGCGAGGTACCGCCGTTTCCGCCCTGGATCGCCGCCAGGCGCTCCAGCACGTCGCGCCCGTAATCCCGCCCGGTGGTACGCGCGTCGGAGTCGCCGCTTTGGACGCCGGAGAGCGCGCCTCCAGCCCCGGCGTTGTAAGCCGAGCAGGCGAACTTGAGCAGATCCTTCGGCGCGATCCCGTTCTTCTGTCCGAAGCTGCGGTTCGACTCGAGGAGCGCCGCCGCGAATGCGGCCGCGTCGGTGACCGATGGCTTCGTGCCTGCTCCTTTGGCCCCGTGCTGCGAGAGCCAGTCGCCGTGGGCGCGGTCGTCAATCTGGAAGAGCCCGCGGCCGTGACCGTTGTCGCCCACGATGTCGTTCATGTCCGTCTCGCGGGAGGCGATTGCGATCAGGAGCCCGGCGGGCAGCTTGTGACGCCTCTCAGCCTGCTTCAGGATCGGCGTCCAGCCACGGGTGCGGGCGACCCCGACCTGGCGCTTCAGTTCATCCGGGTTGATCTTCATTGCTACCTCCGGCCGACGTGGTGACCAGTTACACGCTGTGCCGCAGAGGATCCTCGCTCGCCTCGAGCGATCTTAGCCCGCTCCCGGCACGATGCAACTCCGGCGCAAGCGGATCAGGCCAGCTCGTAGCCGAACCTAGACTGCAGATCAATGGACGCGCGAGCGACCGACCCCGACACGCGCGCGGCCGCGCGCCGCTGGAGGGACACGTGGGCACGGGCGTGGCCGGTGAAGGACATCGAGGCGATCGCTGCGCTCTACGCGCCCGAGGCCGACTTCCGATCGCACCCCTTCCGCGAGCCGGAGGACGCCGGCGAGTATGTCCGTCGCGCCTTCGCCGAGGAGCAGGGCGAGGCCGAGTGTCGTTTCGGCGAGCCGCTAGTGGATGCCGACCGCGCGGCGGTCGAGTACCGGGCCGTCCTCGTTTACGAGGGCAAGGAGATGACTTTGGCAGGGACGACCCTGCTGCGGTTCCGTCCCGACGGTCTCGTCGTCGAGCACCGCGACTACTGGGCGCTCGAAGAGGGTCGACACTGATCAATCATTAGGCAGGCCGCAGCGGCTTTGCGAGCCAGCGAATGCATTGACCGTCCGATCGCTCCGCGATCCTCGGTGAGTGCCGGCACATCATCACCTTCGGCTGCTGCTCCGTCGAAATCCGCCGAGGCCGCACCAGATCCTTCGCCGCCGGTTCAAAGAGGCGATGGTGCTCGTCGGGATCGTCGACGTTGCCGGAACGCTGCTGATCTTCCTCTTCGAAGACGACGCGAAGCGCAGCGAGATCCACAACCTCTGGGACGCATTCTTCTTTTCCACAGTCCAGCTGCTAACGGTCTCGTCGCAGATGCGGAACCCCGTCACGACCGGCGGGCGGATCGTTGACATCTTCCTCGAGCTCACCGCTCTCTGTCTCGTGACAGGGATCGCGGGTGCATTCGCATCCTTCTTCCTCCACCTCGGGGACGAGGTGACGGCGATCGGGGAGGCCAAGGGCTCGTGACCAAGTCCAGCAGCGATCGTCCCACGCGCTTCCGGGCTCTTCATGACCGAGAAGAGCTGTTCGTGATGCCGAATCCTTGGGATGTCGGCTCCGCCCGGCTGCTCGAATCGCTCGGGTTTGAGGCGCTTGCGACGACGAGCGCCGGGTTCGCCTGGTCGATCGGCAAGCCCGATCAGGGCGTGTCCCGAGATGAGCTGGTCGCCCATGTGGCGAGCCTCACGGCTGCGACCTCGCTGCCGCTGAACGTCGACAGCGAGCGCTGCTACCCGGACGACCCGGGTGGAGTGACGAAAACCGTGGAGCTCCTTGCGGAGGCCGGGGCGGCGGGATTCTCGATCGAGGACTACAACCCGAGTACCGGCAGGATCGACGACGTCGAGGAGGCGGCTGCGCGAGTAAGAGTGGCCGCGGATGCGGCCCACCGCCTGCCAGACCCCATGGTTCTGACAGGACGAGCCGAGAACCACATCCGCGGCGTCCAGGACCTCGACGACACGATTGCCCGCCTGACCGCCTACCGCGATGCCGGCGCGGACGTCGTGTACGCGCCAGGCCTCGCCGACCTCGACCAGATCATGGCCGTGGTCGAAGCGGTCAGAGTGCCGCTGAACGTCCTCGCTCTCCCGCACGGGCCGACCGTGGTTGAGCTGGCCTCCGTTGGCGTACGGAGGGTCTCTACCGGGGGCGCGCTTGCACGCTCGGCTTACGGAGCGTTGCTGGCCGGGGCGCAGGAGCTCCTCGCCGGCGGCACCTCGAGCTACGCCGCGGGCGGCCCTTCGGGCGACGCGCTGGATGCCGCCTTCGTGCGACGGTAGGCTCTCGGGCATGTGCAGATCCATCCATACGCTCTATAACTTCGAGCCTCTGGCCACCGAGGAAGAGGTGCGCGCCGCAGCGCTCCAGTACGTCCGCAAGATCAGCGGCTTCACGAAGCCGTCGCGGGCGAACGAGGAGGCCTTCGACCGCGCAGTCGAGGCAGTGGCTGATGCCTCGAGCCGACTCCTTGGCGAGCTCGTGACCTCAGCGCCGCCCAAGGACCGTGAGGTCGAAGCGGCGAAGGCGCGCGCCCGCCGGGCCGAGCGCCAGCCCGTCTATTCCTAGACGGAAGCGGCATTGACCAAGCGAGGGGCGGGCGCGCGCCGCCCCTCGCTTGGTTGTGCGTTCGAAGCGCTATTTGCCCCCTGGGGCTGGGCCGATCGTTTGCGGGATATAGACGGCCTGGAGCTGTCCGTCCTCGCCGGTCCCGGAATCGGGGACGAGCGTCGGCCCGGGCTGCAAGGAGGTCGTGCTGTGCGCCTGGACGTCGGTTAACCACCAACCCGCACCGAGGATCCGGAAGGCGTTTATGACGCCTGACGACTCCCAGGTGCCGGGACGCAGCGTCGCCGGCGTGGCCACCCGTGCCACGGACTGAAGTGTTCCGGTCTCGATGTCGTAGACGAGCACGCGATTGTGCCCGCTGTCGGCGACGGGTGGGTTGGGGGGTACGGGACCGCCTCGGAACGGCGACTCGCGGTCCTCCTGGATCACGATCGACCGCGCGGACGTGTCGAGGTTGTCCGGGTTGTAGATGTCGTCACCCGCGTCCCCGTCGAGGATCACCTGCAGTGAAGCCTGCGTGGGGTCGGCCCGGTTGACGTCGAACTGATAGATGCGGCCGCGGAGGGTGCGGGGGGCCTTACCCGTGTCCGCGAAGTAGAAGCGGCCCTTCTTCGCCCTGTAGGCGGCTGCGTCCTCGAGCCGGTCGAACTTGAACGCGCCGCGTGCCGCAGCCGCTGCCTTCAGGGTGACGGAATCGGCGTTCTCGGCCTGGCTGATCGGTACGAATTCGCCGGTCAGCGTCTCACCCTTGTGGATCTGGGTCGAGTCGATCGCGTCGTCCGCCCTCCACACGTACAGGCTCCCCTTCGCAGGGTTGCCCGTGATTGCGGCCTTGAAGGACTTCGCGATGTACGCATAGAGGTACGCGTCTTGGCCCGCCCGGAAGTCGTCGTCCGTGGTCAGGAAGAACCACTTGGACAACTTCGTCGGGACGATGTTCTCGTGCTGGAGGTGGCCGAAGTGCTCGGTCTCCCACCACTGCCCGGTCCTGGCGTTCATGGCGATGGAGCTGCCGTCGTGGCCGGCCGGGGGCGCAGGTGGAATGCCGTCGATCGCCTCCTCGCCGGTGAAGTACCACGGCGTACCGTGGATCACCTTGAGCGTCGCGGAGCAGAAGCGCTCGAACCCCTCAGTGCCCGTGAAGACGTATTTCGCCGAAAGGACGCTGTTCGTTGCGCGGTCGATCTTCAGCTTCGAGATGCGCGTATTGACGCCAGCCGGCTGTCCGGGGAACGTGACGCCGAGCTCGTGGTTCATGAGCACCGTGTAGCTGCTCGCGAGGTTCTGACGCCCCTGGCGACGCTCGCGACCGTCGTTGCGCCTTCTGTTCGAGTACGCCCCGAGCCCGTCAGGGATGCCGGACATCTGGTACTGCGGGGTTTGGCCCTCCGGGACGATGTCTCCCGTCGAGAGAATGGGGTCGACCAGGACTCCCGGGGCCGTAGGCACGAGGTAGGGCGGCTTGGCCGTCTTCACTCCAGCCGCCGCTAGAGCGACCGCCATACAGGTCAGCACGGCAAGCACCGCCGCGACGCCGCTCAGCCGAAATCGCTTCCGGTCCATCACACTCCCCCTCTCGGTGATACCTGGCCTCGGGATCTTTACCGATGCCGGCGCCCGCTCGGCGCTCGACCGTGCTTACATGACGGCATGCGCGTGCTCTTTGCCTCGACCCAGGGAGCGGGCCACTTCAACCCGCTCGTGCCGTTCATCGACGCGGCCCTTCGGCAAGGGCATGAGGTCCTTGTTGCCGGCCCCTCAGCGCTGACGCCTAGGGCCGAGAAGACGGACTACCCGTTTTGGGAGTGCGCGGACCCGCTGGAGGAAGACATCCGCCCGGTCTGGGACCGTGTGCCCGCGGTTTCATTCGAGGAGGCCAACGTCCTCATCGTCCGCGAGATCTTCGCCCGCTTCGACGCCCGCGCGATGCTGCCTCGCCTCCGAGAGGCGTTCGAGGAGTGGCGGCCGGATCTCGTTCTCCGTGAGCCGAACGAGTACAGCTCCGCGGTGGCCGCCGACCTGTACGGGGTTCCCCATGCGCGGGTCGGCATCGGTCTCGCCGCCGTCGAGGAAGGCGCCCTCGACATCGCGGCGGAGACCGTGGACGACCTCCGAACGTCCGCCGGGCTGCCCGAAGATCGGGAGGGCGATCGGATCAGGCAGTCGCCGTATCTCACGGTGTTCCCCGAGTCGTTCGAGCACCCGGGGGAGGCCTCGCCCCCGCGAGTGCTGCGCTTCCGGGACCCGAACGCGAGCGAAGTATCGGAGCCGCTGCCGAACTGGTGGCCAGGACGCGAGGGCCCGCTCGTCTACATCACCCTCGGGAGCGTGGCTGCTGCGATGCCTCTGGCCACCCGGGTCTTCCCGATTGCGATCGAGGCCGCCGCCGAACTTCCGGCACGGGTGCTCTTGACCCTGGGGCGGCGGGGTGATCCCTCCGCGTTCGACCCGTTGCCCCCGAATGTCCACGTCGAGCGCTGGGTGCCGCACGCCACCGTCATGGCGGCCGCGGATGTGGTCGTGTGTCACGGGGGATCGGGGACGGTGCTGGGGACGCTGGCTGCCGGCCTGCCCCAGGTGGTCGTGCCGCTGTTCGCCGACCAGCCGTACAACGCCGAGCGAGTCGCGGCCGTCGGTGCGGGCCTCGCCGTCGCGCCGCGCGCGGACTCGATCCGGGCGGCAGTCATGCATCTTCTCGATCAGGGCTCGTTCCGAGAGGCTGCGCAGCGAGTGGCGCGGGAGATGGCCGGGCTCCCGTCGACGGACGCCGCGTTCGTTGAGCTTGCGGTTTCCGCGGTGTAAGCACGCCTCGCCGCGCGGCCACGATCGGGGTGTACGACTGGACGCTCGAGGAGTGGCTCGGTGCCCTGAGGGAAGCGAGAGTCGGTCAGGTGCTCGATATTCGCCAGCGTCGCGGCGTTCGAGGCAGTCGATATGCCTGGGCCAACTCGACGCGCCTCCAGGAGGCGCTGGCAGAGGCTGGAATCGAGTATCGACATCGCAAGGAGCTGGCACCGACCACCGAGCTTCGAGAGCTCCAGTACCGGGAGGACGACAGGCGCGGGGTCGGCAAGCGCTCGCGCGTTGAGCTCGCCGCGGAGTACCGGGCGCGGTACCTTCGGGAGATTCTCGGCCGGGTCGCGCTTCGGCCGATCGTCGAGGCGATGCCGGTCGATGGGGCAACTGTGCTCATGTGCGTCGAGGCCGACCCTGAGGCCTGCCACCGCTCGCTCGTCGCGGAGCGCCTGCAGGCGGAGTTCGGGCTCCGGGTGGAGCACCTGCGGCCTCCGTCCGACTAGGCCAGGATGCGCTCGTTCGACGGGTCGTAGAGAACGTTCGCAGCCACGGTCGCCGCGACGAGGTCACCGAAGATCTCGACCTGTGCCTCGTCTCCTTCGCATACCTCTGAGGGGAGGTAGGCGAACGCGACGTTCCGCCCCACGGTGAATCCGTACGCGGCGCTCCGTATGCGCCCGGCCACGTCGCCCCCCATGTGCACGGCCTCGCCGCCGTAGACGGGCAGGTACTCCTCCTCGCCGACGAGAAGCGTGCGGAGCCGGCGGTCCGGCAGGCGCCTCTCCTCGAGCGCCGCGCGGCCCTTGAACTCGCCCTTGTCGAGCGCCACGCAGAAACCGAGGCCCGCCTCGAACGGGGTGTCGGAGCCGGTCAGGTCGGTCCCGAGATAGCGGTAGCCCTTCTCCATCCTGAGCGAATCGAGCACCCGGTAGCCGCCCGGCGTGATTCCATGCGGTTCCCCGGCCTCGAGGAGGCGGTCCCAGAGCTGGACGGCCCACTCGGGCTCCACATAGAGCTCGAACCCGAGCTCGCCCACGTAGGTGATCCGCTGGGCGAGGACCTCCGCGCCGCCGGCTCGGATCTTCCGGGCGCGACGGAAAGGAAGCGCCTCCGCGGAAACATCGTCCTCCGTCAATGACTGGAGGACGTCGCGTGCGCGCGGGCCCCAGATGCCGATGACCGACAGCTCCTCCGAGGCTTCGCGCAGCTCGACGGGAGCGTCCCCGTCGTGCATGCTCAGTCGCAGCCAGCCGAGGTCTGAGTCGACGGTGCCGGCCCCGGTCACGACGCGAAAGTGCTCCTCGCCAAGCCGCGTGACAGTGACGTCCGCGACGATCCCGCCGTGCGCGTTCAGAAACTGCGTGTACACCAGGCTTCCCACCGGGCGGTCGATCCGGTTGTCTGTGACCCGCTCAAGCAGCCCCAGCGCGCCCGGCCCGGTCACTTCGATCTTCCCGAACGAAGTCATGTCGATGATCCCGACGCGCTCGCGGAAGGCGACGTGCTCCTCGGCCAGGCGTTCGAGATAGGGAGGCTTGCTCCACCCGAAGCGCCGCTGGTCGGCTCCGGCGCGCCGCGACGGCTGCCCGGGAGCGAAGTAGTCCGCGCGCTCCCAGCCGTTCTTGACGCCGAAGACCGCGCCGAGCTCCTGCAAGCGCCCGTGTAGAGGGCTAACGCGCTTCGGCCTGCCCCACTCGTCGACGTCGAGCGGGTAGCGGAGGCGGTAGTAGTACTTGTAGGCCTCACGGGCGGCCTCGGTCGCATAGACGGTGTCCCGGAACACGCGGCCGAAGCGCCAGGCGCGGTAACCGCTGACGTCGAGCTCGGTGTCGCCGGTGGTCATCCACTCGGCGATCGCCTTGCCGATCCCACCGGCGCCGCCGAAGCCGTTCAGGGAAAGACCGGCGGCCATCCAGAAGCCCGGCACGCCGGGCATCGGCCCGAGCAGCGGATTTCCATCCGGCGTCATCGCATCCGGGTGGCAGATGAGCGCGACGACACCGGCCCCGTCGAGAAACGGGAAGCGCCGTACGGCGCCGTCCATCAGCTGGGCGAAGCGCTCCTCGTTTGCCGGGACGGTTCGGCCGGCGTGATCCCAGGGAACGCCGTCCGCCCAGCGCGCCGCCGGATTCGGCTCGTAGCCGCCGAACAGGATGCCGCCCGCCTCCGCCTTCCCGTAGACGAGGTTGTCCGTGTCCCGGAAGCACGGCATCTCGCGTGGGAGCTCGTGGCCGGGGACGGCTGCCAGCGCGATGTGCTGGTGGTCGACCGGGATCGAGGGCGCAAAGCCGCCGACCATCGCGGCCAGCTGCGGCGCCCACATCCCGCAGGCGTTCACGACGTGTTCGGTTTCGATCGCCCCTGACTCCGTCCGGACCGCTTTGACCTCGCGCCGCGGGCCGAGGTCGAACCCCGTCACGCGCCTGCCGGTCTCGATCCTCACCCCGAGGTCGCGGGCCTCCTTCGCCAGGGCGTAGGTGGCGATATGGGGGTCGACGGATCCGTCGTCGGCGATCCAGACGGCGCCGAACAGGTCTGCCGGCGTGGCGGCCGGCAGCAGCCGGACAGCTTCCTCTGCTGACAGTACTTCGACGTCGAAGCCGATCCCGCGCGCTCTGCTGGCTCCTCGCTGGAGCTCCTTGAGGCTCTCGGGACTCGAGGCGATGCGGAGGCTTCCGACCGTCTCGAAGACACCTAGCTCGCGGTAGAGCTCGACGCTGTAGCGGCGAAAGCGCATCATCGTCGGAGAGGGGTTGAACTGCGTCACGAGACCTGCCGCATGGCAGGTCGACCCGCTCGTGAGCTCGTCCTTCTCGATCAGAAGGACGTCGTTCCAGCCCTCCTTTGCAAGGTGGTAGGCGACGCTGCAACCTGTGATCCCGCCGCCGACCACGACGACCTGAGCCCGCTCCAAGATCGCGCACTCCCTTCCCGACTGCGATAGAAACGCAGGCGTGAGCGTAGACGCACCACTCGCCGGGATCCTGGAGACCGTCCCCGAGCTCCGGAACCGCCGTTCCGTTTCCGAGCTCGTCGGCGGTCTCACGAACACGAACTACAAGGTCGAGACGGACGCCGGCGCCTACGTGGTACGCGTCTCGTCGAAGGACGCCGGCCTGCTCGCAATCGACCGTGAGAACGAGTACCTGAACTCGGTCGCGGCGGCGGAGGCCGGGGTGGGGGCCGCTGTCGTCGCCTACCTGCCGGAGCAGTCTGTGCTCGTGCTCGAATTCATCGAGGGCACGACGCAGACCTCCGCGGACCTCCGGCGTGGCGACAAGCTCGATCTCGCTGCCGCTGCTTGCCGGCAGCTCCATGGCGCGCGCCGGTTTCGCGACGACTTCGACATGTTCGACATCCAGCGCCGCTACCTGGGAATCGTGCAGGAGCGGGGCTTTCGACTCCCGGAGCGCTACCTCGAGTTCGAGCCGCAGGTACGCGCGATCGAGGAAGCCATGGCGGTCCGAGACGAGGGCACGGTCCCGTGCAACAACGACCTGCTCGCCGAGAACTTCATCGACGTCGGCGGCGCCTTCCGCCTGATCGACTACGAGTACTCGGGGAACAACGACGCCTGCTTCGAGCTCGGAAACGTCTGGAGCGAGTCGAACCTGTCGCTGGAGCAGCTCGACGAGCTGGTCGCCCACTACTACGGGCGGCCGCGCCGCAACAAGGTGGCCCGAGCCCGGCTCTGGGGGCTCATGTCGAAGTACGGCTGGACGCTCTGGGCGTCGATCCAGGACGGCGTCTCCGAGATCGACTTCGACTTCTGGGAGTGGGGGATGGAGAAGTACGTGCGGGCCGTGGCCGAGTTCGACGGCCCTGGATTCGAGCGCCTGCTCGAAGACGTACAGCGCGCGGACTGAACAGCGCCCAGGCTTGCGAGCCAGGAGACCACGGGCCCGTGCGGCGACGGGCCCGTGGTCATGGCTATCCGCCTAGGCTGCTGCGCGGAGCGGCTGCTGTTCTGCTTCGACGACCGCCAGGTCGTCCCTGCGAAGGAGCACGATCGTCGCGACGAGCGAGACGACTGCGAAGGCCGCAGCGACCCAGAAGGCGAGGCCGAACCCACCGGTCAGGGCTGCCGCCTGCTCAGCTCCGCTCGCCAGCAGGTTGTCGGTCCGGGTCGTCGAGACCGTGGCGAGAATCGCGATCCCGAGCGCTCCGCCGATCTGCTGGGACGTATTGATGAGGCCCGAGGCCAGGCCGGCTTCGGTGCTGGTGATCCCGGCCAACGCGGCGATCGAGATCGGGACGAAGGAGAAGCCCATCCCGACGCCGATCAGGAGGAACCCGGGCAGGAGATCGCTCACGTAGGAGCCTCCCACCGAGACCTGGCTGAAGAACGCGAGCCCGAGCCCGAGGAGCACCATGCCGGTCATGAGCACCGGCTTCACGCCGAGCTTCGTCACGAGCGCCTGCGAAGCGCCTGCGGCCACAACGGCTGTCAGCGCGACGGCGAGGTAGCCGACCCCGGTCTGCATGGCCGAGTAGCCGAGCACCTGCTGCATGTAGAGCGAGAGCATGAAGAACGCGCCGAAGATCATCGTCCCGAGCCCGAAGCCGATGATGTTCGCGCCCGTGCGCGTCCGCTTCCGGAAGAAGCTGAGCGGCACGAGGGGTGACCGCGACCGTGCCTCGATGAAGACGAACGTGGCGATCAGGACGGCCGCGGCGGTGAGTGCCCCGATCGTCTTGCCTGACGTCCAGCCGTTGTTCGTCGACTGCGTGAGGCCGTAGACGAGGAACATGAGGCCGGCGGTCACGGTCGTCGCCCCGGCGGCGTCGAAGTGCCGGGTGAGGTTGGTCGCGCGGCTCTCCCTGACGTAGCGCGGGACGAAGAAGAGCGTCGCGAGCCCGATCGGGACGTTGACCAGGAAGATCCACTCCCAGCCGGCGTACTCGGTGAGGACGCCGCCGGCGAGAACGCCGATTGCGGCACCGGATCCGGCGATGCCGCCCAGGATGCCGAGTGCCTTGTTCCGCTCGGCCCCTTCCTCGAAGGTGACCGAGGTGATCGAAAACACCGAGGGGGAGAGGATCGCCCCCGCCGCCCCCTGCAGAAGCCGCGCGGCGATGAGCATCCCCGACGAGACCGACAGGGCTGCCAGCAGAGAGGTGGCGGCGAAGAGCCCGAGGCCGATCATGAAGAGCCTCCGGCGTCCGAGTAGGTCACCGATCCGGCCGCCGAGCAGGAGCAGGCCGCCGAAGGTCAGTGCGTAGCCGCTGATGACCCACTGGAGGTTCTCCGGTGAGAAGTTCAAATCTGTCTGGATGGATGGCAGCGCGACGTTCACGATCGAGACGTCCAGCACGACCATCAGGTAGGCGATTCCGAGCACGGCGAGCGCCTTCCATCGCTTCGGGTCGGGTGTCATGGCACGTTCCTCCTCAAGCTTTTTTTCGGGTTTCCCGGGTTAACGAGCGAGTGCCGGAAAGATTCCTGCGGTGAGGCCCCGCCACCAGGGAGTTATCCCTACCTTTCAGCTCGAGGGTGCTACGCGGCGACTTCGGCCGAGCGCTCGCGCAGCTGCGTCCAGTCTGCGACTGCCCGCACGACCTGGGCGAGGTCGGGCTTCGGGATTCGGTTCGAGAGCCGGATCCAGTCCGCGGTGGAGGCGCTCTGCGGCTCGGCCGTCAGTACTTCGATGACCGGGATCGCGCGCTCGACGAGCCCGGGGGCCTGATTTCGGCCGATCAGGCGCCCGCGGAAGACGACCGCGACGTCCGCGGCGACCTGCTCCGTGCCCGAGAGCGGCCGCGTTCGCATTTCCACGTCGAAGCCCGCGTGCTCCAGGAGCTCGGAGAAGCCGGGCTGTCGTGCGGCGAGCACGAGTACGCGGATTTTGCGGCGTCCCATGGAGAAACTCTCCCCGCCGTGCATGGGTTCCATGCGTGCGGGTAGTTTTTCCGTCCATGGATGTCAAGACACTCGACCACATCGCGCTCTGGGTGGAGGACCGCGATCTGATCGCGGACTTCGCCACGCGCCATCTCGGGATGCACGTGATCGAGCGGACCGAGAAGTTCACCCTGATCGGCTCCGACGCCCGCCGCGGCAAGCTGACGCTCTTCGCGGAGACGGGCCCGCGCGAGCGCGGGGCTCTCAAGCACGTGGCCTTACGGGTCGCGAGACCTCTCGGCTGCCGCCGAGGCGCTCCCGGGCGAGGCGGAGACCGCCGACGACGGCTCGGTCTTCGTCGACATCTCGGAGGGTCTTCGGATCGCGCTCGTGGAGGCGCCGACTGAGGTCGATTACGACTTCGATCACGTGGCGCTGCTCTCCGGAGCGCCGGAGGAGACCGCGCTCGCCTACCAGACGCTCGGCTTCCGTCCTGCGGCCGCAGGCGCGAATGGCGCACCGCGCGTCGAGGCCGGCGGTGCGTTCGTCGAGTTCCACCCCGGCCAGGTCCAGGAGGTCGAGCGACCGCTCCTGAACCACCTCGCCGTCCTCGTCGACTCGACCGAGGAGCACATTCGCGAGGCGAACGAGCTCGGTCTAGAGATCGCCGACGTCGTCGATGCTGCGAACACGTACGCGCTCTTCGTGTGGGGCCCCGAGCGCGTGAAGATCGAATACGTGGAGCACAAGGCGAGCTTCTCGCTCGCCTGACCGGGCGGCGTGGCTCGCCGCTACGACCTCGTGGTGGCGGGAGCCGGCATGGCCGGGCTCGTCGCCGCCGTGCAGGCGACCGAGCGAGGGGCCTCAGTGCTCGTCCTGGAGAAGGGCGACCGTGCCGGGGGCTCGATGCGGCTCTCGAGTGGCTTTGTCTGGCGCTACCGAGAGTGGGAGTGCTTCCGGGCCGAGTGCCCGGGCGGCGACCCGGATCTGCAACGGCTCGTCTGGGCGACGCTCGACCAGGACCTCGCCTGGCTCGAGTCACTGGGCGCGACGGTGGACGAGCGCGAGACCGCGAACCCGCTGACGACCGGGCTCCGCTTCGATCCCCACGCCCTCACCGAGCTTCTGGCACCGCGCGCCGGCGAGGTGCGGCTCGGGGAACCGCTTCGCGAGCTTCCCGAGGGCACGCCGGTCGTGCTGGCGACGGGCGGGTTCCAGGGCGACCGGGAGCTCGTGCGCCGTCACGTGACCGCCGAGGCCGACGCACTTGTTCTCCGCGCGAACCCGTGGAGCTCCGGCGACGGCCTCCGGCTCGGTCTCGAAGCCGGAGGTGTTCTCTCAGGTGGGATGGACGAGTTCTACGGGCGAAACCTCCCGGCACCTCCTGCCAGGATCGTGCCCGGCGAGTTCGTCGGCCTGGCACAGCTCTACGCTCGCTTCGCGAAGGTCAAGAGCGCGACCGGAGACGAGTACGAGACCAGCACGTGGTCCGAGATCGACGCCGTCCAGTGGACCGCCCGCCAGCCGAACGCGCGCGCCACCTATTCGGTCCCGGATGCGGCGCTCGGCGAGCGCGTCCGGGACCGAACAATCGGGGAGATGATTGCGCGCGCCGAAGCGGTGGGCGGCCCTGTTCGACGTCGGAACGGTGTGACCGAGGTGGACGTTGTCGCAGGCATCACCACGACGACCGGCGGGCTGAGAGTGGACACACGCGGCCACATCGCCGGAAGCGTCTTCGCCGCTGGCACGGACGCCGGCGGCATCTCCACCGGCGGCTACTCGAGCGGGCTCGCCGCAGCGCTCGTCCTCGGACGGCGGGCCGCCGACGCGGCCCTCGACCTGGAGCCCGCCTAGGCGGCGGGTTGGAGGTACGCGCAGGGGCGGCTGTCGCCTGGCAGTGGCGACGAGGCGACCTTCACGACCTCGAAGCGGCCAGCGTCGTCGAGCTCGATCGTCGACCCGGTCGCGGGCGGATCTCCGTCCCGCTCCGCCAGCTCGTAGCCGGTCGGCTTCGTGAGGAAGAGAAGATGTCCCGTGGTGTCGGCCATCGAGGGCAGAGACTACCCAGTGGCCGCGGCCACGTAGGCAGGCAGGTCGACAACGATCCGCGTACCTCCGTCGTCGCCCTGGTCGACGCTGAGACGCGCGTTCAGGACACGAACACGCTCTTCGATGTCCTCAATCGACCCGCGTCGTCGCTCTGCAACCCCGTCGTCGGTGACCTCGAGGCGGTAGCCGCCGGCAGCGACGGCGGCGACGGTCACCTTGATCTCCTTCGGTCTCCGCTGAACCGCCTGGTCGAGCGACTCGCGGATGATCTGGTAGAGCTCGACCTGGGCCTTCTCGGCCAGGCGCTCGCCGTCCCGGACGTCGACTGCGACCCGGATTCGCTGCGATGTCTCGATCTGATCGCCGACGGCCTGGACGGCCGCCTCGAACCCCTGATCGCGGAGGACGAGCGGTTCGAGCGCAAAGGAGAGGTCGCGAAGTGTGCGGATCGTCTCGCGCTCGCGGGCGAGCGCGGTCGTGACGACCTTCGCGGCGTCCTCGTAGCGGCCATCCTCGATCGCAGCGAGTGCAGCGTCGTGCATGAGCGCCACTCCCGACATGGTCGAAAGCGGGCCGTCGTGCAGCCAGATGGAAAGACGTCGCCGCTCGTCCTGCTCCGCGTTGATCAGCCGGTCGGTCAGTCGCAGCCGGTCGGCTTCGCGCTCCTGGGCCTCGGCAACCAGTCGGGCGTTCTCCACGGCGTGGGAGGCGAAGTCGGCGAGCATCGAGGCGCGCACAACGTCCCAGCGGCGAAAGGGCTCCCGTCGCTCGAGCACCAGCACGGCGATCGGCTCGCCGCGCACTGCGAGGCGGACGCGCATCACCCCGGGCGCCGGCTCGCCGCTCTCCTCGCCACCTTCAGCCACCCGGACCGTGTCGGCGTCGAAGAGCCGCCGGGCCTCGGCTGCCGTCCGCTCGAGAATCTCGTCCGGCTCGTGCGAGCTGGACACGGCTGCGATCGAGTCCACCAGCGACTCGAGGAAGCTCGCCTGCGCCTGGAGCTCGTCCTCGGCCACGCCGTGGCGCCGCCGCTCCTGCACGATGAGAGTCGCTCCGAACGCTCCCGCAAACGCAATCCCGACTACGAGCCCGACCCCGGTGAGCGCCCTGTGATTGAAGGCGAAGCCGATCGCCCCCGCAGCTGCGCCGAGGACGGTCGCGACGACGAGAGCCGGCGCGAGGGATCGCGACGCGGCGCTAATCGATGATCGCTTCGCGAAGCGCGATCGCGACTGCATGGGTACGGGTGTCGGCCTCGAGCTTGGCAAGGATGTGGCGCACGTGGCTCTTCACGGTCTCCTGGCTGATGAAGAGCTTTGCCGCGACGTCGGCATTCGACATCCCGTCGGCCAGGAGCTGCAGGATCTCCCGCTCGCGCACCGTGAGCATCTCCTCACGCTCGCGCGTCAGGAAATCGGGCATCAGGGCCGGATCGACGTAGCCCTCGCCACTGGCGACCTTCTCGATCGCACGGAGCAGGGTGGAGTGCGGCGCCTCCTTCAGGATGTAGCCCTTCGCGCCGGATTCGAGGCCGCGGCCGAGGAGGCTTCGCTCGCCGTAGGCCGTGAAGATGAGCACGTTCGTGGCCGGAAGGCGCTCGCTGAGGATCTTGGTCGCCTCGAGCCCGTCCATGCCGGGCATCCGGACGTCCATGATGATCACGTTCGGCTTGCGGCGCTCAGCGATCGCAATTGCGCTCGCCCCGTCGGAGGCTTCCCCGATCACACGGACGTGGGGCGACCGGGAGAGCGAGAGGCGCAGGCCTTCACGGACGACCTCATGGTCGTCGGCGATCAAGCAGGTGATCTCGTCAGGCACAGGCAACAGCTCCCGGGTTCATAGTCGGGCGAAAGCGGGGCGAACTTTACAGTTGCCAGCGTGAGAGAGGTTTCCGGGCTCCTGGTTGACCCCCTTGACGGCGTTTACCCCGGCGTGGTCCGGATCGAGGCAGATCGCATCGTCTCGGTCGAGCGAACGGCGGAGCCCGAAGGGGAACTGCACGTCTTCCCGGGCTTCGTCGACCTCCACGTCTACGACCCGGAGCCCCTGGCGCGAAGCGGTGTCACGAGCTATCTCCTGGCGACGCGGGCCCCGGTCGACCTGCCGGACGAGCGTTGCCTCGGCCTCCACCTCGAGGGCCCGTTTCTCAATCCGGAGGCTGCGGGCGCGATCCCGGTCGACGAGCTCTGTCCGGTCGACCTTCGCGCTCTTGACGGCTGGCTCGCGGATGGCCGGGCTCGTCTCATGACGCTCTCGCCGGAGCTTCCCGGTGCACTGCAGGCGATCGAGCGGATCGCAGCCGCAGGCGCGGTTGCCGCCGTCGGCCACACGCTTGCGAACGCTGCGACGACCCGGGCTGCCATCCGAGCCGGAGCCCGCTTTGCGACGCATATCTGGAACGCTTGCGGTCCCGTCAGAGCCCGGTCGACGGGTGCGGTTCCCGAGCTTCTCCTCGATCCGCGGGTCGTCCTCGGCCTGATCGCCGACGGGCGGCATCTGCATCCGAGGATCGAGGAGCTGACGGTCCGCGTGGCCGGCCACGAGAGGATCGCACTGACGAGCGACCTGGTGACGTCCGCGCAGACCGAGGAGGGCAAGCTCCTCGGCGGCGATCGGGCCGGAGCCGCGCTCGTGGCCCGCATGGCCCGGTTCGGGTTGCCCGCGGCGGCAGGCATGGCCAGCTTCGTGCCGGCGCGTTTGCTCGGTCTCGAGGATCGAAGCCGGCTGGCCCCCGGTTTCCGTGCCGACCTCGCCCTCCTGGACCAGCAGCTTCGGCCGGTTGAGACTCTGTGCAACGGGAAGACCGTCTGGACCGGTGCGCTATCCTCAGCTGAGGCTCGTGGACGAGATTCCGCCTAGTACCTGCGCCCGGGAAGGCCGGGCGTGACCGTCTTTCTAGAGATCGTCGCGGTGGGCGTTCTGATCCTCGCGAACGCGATCTTCGTCGCCGCCGAGTACGGGTTGATCACCGCGCGTCGCGCGCGGCTCGAGGAACGTGTCAGGGAGGGCAGCCGAGCGGCTCGGACTGCGCTGCGGCTGATGGACACGCCGGCCCGGTTCATCTCGACCGTACAGGTAGGGATCACGATCTCCGGGATCATGCTGGGTGCCCTCGGGGAGCCCCTCGTTTCGCGTTACCTCGAGTTCCTCCCGCGCTCGGTCGCCTTCCTGATCGCCTTCCTCGTCCTGACCTACCTGAGCGTCGTCCTGGGAGAGCTCGTACCGAAGACCGTGACCCTGCAGCGAGCCGAGACGGTCGCCATCCTGCTCGCGATTCCGCTCGATTGGCTTGCCAGGGTCACTTACCCGCTTGTGTGGCTTCTCCAGGTCTCCGGGAATGCAGTGTCACGCCTCTTCGGGGTCGAACCTGCGCCGGCGGGCGTCCTCGCCCATACGGAGGAGGACATCCGCCTTATCGTTGCCGAAGCCGAGGACACGGGCGTGATCCAGGAAGCCGAGGAGGAGATGCTCTACAAGGTCTTCGACTTTGCCGACAAGGAGGCGCACGAGGTGATGGTGCCCCGCCCCGAGGTCGTTGCTCTCTCGGTTGACCTTCCCCCCGTCGAGTGCCTCGCGTCTCTCATCGACTCCCCGTATACGCGCTACCCGGTCTACCGCGGCTCGCTCGACGACGTCCTCGGCATCCTGCACGTTCGCGACCTCTTCTCGGCCCTCTACGACCGGGGGATCGAGAACGTCGACGTGGAGTCCCTCGTCCGGCCGGTCATGTTCGTCCCCGAGACCAAGGACCTGGCCGCGCTCCTGGCCGAGTTTCGCAAGGCCAACCAGCACCTGGCGGTCGTGGTCGACGAGTACGGCGCCTTCGAGGGGATCGTGACGCTCGAAGACCTGCTGGAGGAGATCGTGGGTGAGATCGAGGACGAGTACGACCTCCCCGACGAGTCGGTCGAGCGCCTGGACGACGGCCGGATCAGGATCGACGGCACGTTCCCGATCGACGACTTCAACGAGCAGTTCGGCCAGGAGATCCCGCACGAGGACTACCACACCGTCGCGGGTTACGTCTTCGGCCAGCTGGGCCGCGTCGCAGAGCCCGGAGACGAGGTCGTCCACGATGGCCTGCGCTTCGAGGTGCTGGACGTCGACGGCCCGCGCATCGAGCGGCTCGAGGTGGAGTTCCGCGACCAGGAAGTGTCGCCGCAGGAGGCGGCTGTCTCCGGCGAGTGAAGCAAGTGGCTGTAGACCGGTCGCAGGCGAAACCCGTGGAGGCGGGCGGGAACTTCGACGGCGGCGTCGCGATGCAGGACCTGAACCTCGACGCGCCTGCGGACGGCGTCGAGCTCGTGGCGGTGTTCTTCGATGCCGGCGCGCGAACGCTTCCCCATACGCATCCCGTCGAGCAGACGCTGATCGTCCTCGAGGGCGAGGGCGTCATTGCTGACGAGAGCGGCCGGCGGAAGTTCCGCGCGGGCGAGGTCGTAGTCGTACCTGCGGGAATCTGGCACTGGCACGGGGCGACTCCCGACTCGGCGATGTGCCACATCTCCGCGAAGCAGCCGGGTGACACCGCCTGGGAAGGCATCCCGCTCCGGGACTGGGACGCCTACATGGGGGCTGCTCCTACGGCCTGAGCGTGCTCGTGTTCACGACCACGAAATCGGATCCGTGGACGCGGTGGAGCGTGTGGAGCTGGTCGTTCGACCACCGGTGGTCGGGCGCGCCGGAGACGTACCAGCTCGAGCCGTTGTCGGCCACGATCATCCCGTAGCGCTTCAGCGCCGTCAGGACGATCCGGGCCTGCCGCGGAAAGCCTGCGACCGGGTAGTTCGCGCGGAGCCTGAGCCGGAGCCCCATCGGGGGCAGATCCCGGTCGGTGAGGCTGGAGGCGAAGTGGCGGGCAGGGTAGATGTAGGCGCGCCGCGAGCGCTCGACCGTGAAGCGAAGAGCATGGTTGATCCGCCCGCGCGCGATCTCGTCGTAGCGGGCGAGACCGGGGAGGATCGGAAGCCCTGCCGCGTCGGCGGACGTCCAGCCGGCAGGGCGGAGCCGGTTCGAGCGTAGGTTCCAGATGGCGCCGGAGCCTGCGCGCCAGCGAGGCGTGCCGCTGCGTGGATAGAGGGCGAAGAGCTCGTAGAGCTTGCAGGCCGAGCGGTCGACGAGGATCGCGTGCCGGTCGCCGTCGGACTGTCTCCCGCCCTCGATCTTGACAGTGCTCGGGATGGGGTACGGGCCGGGGTCGCTCTCGCCGGCATACTCGAACCGAACGACCCTCTTCGCCGTTGAGGAGCCGACGACGGTGATCGGGATGCCGATCGGTCCGCCGTCCCAGAGGCCCGACCCGAAGTCGGCATGGAGGTTCAGACCGGCCCCGATCGATCCGACGATCGCCGAGGAGTTGCCGGCGACGGGCAGTGCGTCCACGCGCTTGTTCCAGACGCTCGAGGCGGGAAAGACCGGGCACTGCGATGCGCCGGGCAACGGGTACGCCGCTGCGGACCCCGCCGTGACGGCGAGTGCAAGTGTGGTCACGAGAGCCGCGCGTCGCATGCAGAGGGTCTCGGCGCCGACGAGCGCTGCCTTCATCCCTCAGCCGGTGGTGGCCAGCTCGTTCGTGCGCGTGGCCAGCTCGACGTCCCGCTCGGTGATCGCCCGCTTCGTGTGGGTTGACCAGCGCACCGTGACGGCGTTCCAGCTCACGTTGATGTCGGGGTGGTGATTCTCAGCCTCGGATATTTCCGCGAGGCGGTTGACGAACGCGATCGCCTCGCGGAAGTCGGCGAAGCGAAAGCCGCGCTGGAGCGCGCCCCGCACCTCGTTCCAACCTTCTGGGTAGTCAGCGTCGGTCAAATCCGATCCCGACGGGGATTCGTATCACGTTGCGAACCGACCCCACCCACCCGGGAGCAGCTGATGACCCGAGCGCTCGTCCTGTTGGCCCTGATCGCCCTTGTCTCACTCGTCCTCACCGGCACGGCTGCAGCGAGGACCTACTACGCGAAGGTCGGTCCAGGCATGACGATCACGGTCAAGAACGCGAGCGGCGTCAAGGTGACGCGGATCCCACGCGGAACGCACACAATTCGGGTCAGGGACACGTCCGTGTTTCACAACTTCCACTTGCTCGGGCCTCCCGACGTGAACAGGCGCACGACTGTGCCCTTCACCGGCCTCAGGATCTGGACGATCAGGTTCGTCCCCGGTGTGTACCGCTACCGGTGCGACCCACATCGCCTCGACATGCACGGCCGCTTCACCGTTGTCTAGGAAAGAACTGACTCGACCGTGAGAACGCCGTTCTGCACGGTTCCACGCACTCGGACGGGGCGATCCGACCAGCGCGCGGGCGACACTGACGGGTCGCCCGCACTGGTCTCGAGCTCCAGGGCATCGAGGTCGAGGCCCCGGAGCTCGAGCGCCGGCTGCCCGCATTGCGGCGGGTAGGACTCCAGGAGGGCGTAGCAAAGGCGTACGGGCCCGCCGTCCATCGCGACGATGCCGCCTTCGACGACCACCGTCTGCCCGTCGGCGCGTAACGCGTCCTCGATGGACATCGGGCCGCCTTCCCGCCCTCCGTCACCGCAAGCGGCAAGACCGAGAACCACGAGAGCGAGGAGTGCAAGCCTCATGACCCTCCGACGGTCTCAGCCCGCGGAAAGTTCCAGCGGCTCGACGGAGCCGTCTTCGATGCGCCACGCGCCCAGCTCGCCCGTCCGGGTGTTCAGGATCACGTAGGGATACCCGGACCACTGCCCGACGTTCTCGACGTCCGTCCTGGACGGAGTCGGTGGGCTCGAGGGGTGGGAGTGGAAGATCGCGATCTCGTATCCGTCGTCCCAGAGATCCATCCACTCTTCCGGCGGAAACTCGAGCTCGAACCGGTACGGGCTTGCAGCCGCGTTCGTCCCGGGGAGGTACCGCTCGGCGACGGAATCGCGGAGCGCGAGGAGACCACAGGCTTCGTTCGGAGACTCCGCCTCGGCATGCTCGACGAGGGCCGAGCGCACCTCGGGCGGGATCACCACCAGAGGCGGCTCTCCATCGACTCCTCGACGTTTTCGTCGGGCTCCGACCAGAAGTCCGCAGAGAGGTACTTCCAGCCGCCGTCGGCAAGCACGGCGACTACGACTCCCTCGTCCAGCTCCGCGGCAAGCTGACGGGCGACATGGATGACCGCACCGGAGGAGACGCCCGCGAAGACGCCTTCCTGGTCGAGCAGCATCCTGAGCCCGCGAACCGACTCCTCGTTCGTGACGAGGATTTTCCGGTCGAGCTTCGAGACGTCGAGGATGGGCGGTATGTAGCCGTCCGCAAGCGAGCGCAGCCCATAGACCAGGTCCCCTTGCAGCGGCTCCGCTGCGGCGACGACGACGTCGGGGAAGGCCTCGCGCACCCGGTCGCCGGCGCCCATGAGCGTGCCACCGGTCCCGAGCCCGGCGACGAGCCCGTCGACCTGTGGGAGCGCTTCGACGATCTCCGCGCCGGTGCCCTCGTAGTGGGCGCGGGGGTTGGCGTCGTTCGCGTACTGGAACGGCATGAAGTACCGCGGCTCTCGCTCGGCCATCCGGAGAGCGAGCCGCACGGCGCCGTTCGACCCCTCGTCAGCCGACGAGAAGACGACGTTCGCGCCGTAGAGCTCGAGCAGCCGCACACGCTCTGTCGTCGCGTTCGCAGGGATGACGCAGGTGAGGGGGTAGCCCTTGAGCTTGGCGACCATGGCCAGTGAGATGCCGGTGTTTCCGCTCGTCGGCTCGAGGAGCTCGCGGCCGGGCTCGAGCTCACCGGAGGCTTCGGCGGACTCGATCATCGCCTTCGCGACTCGGTCCTTGGTCGAGCCCGTCGGATTCTGCCCCTCGAGCTTCGCGTAGAGCGTGACCCCCTCGTGAGGCGCGAGGCGCGGCAGCTCGATCAGCGGGGTCGACCCGATCAGGTCGAGCATCGAGGGCGCGAGGACTCGCTCGCCGCCTGCCATCGCCGGCAGGAGGATGACCGTAGATGCCTCGGCGACCGGCGTGTCCAGGCCCTGGAGGGTGCGGGCGTCCTCGTTGTCGACGTAGACGTTCACGAACGGTGCGATTTCGTTCCCGTCCTCGAGCACCTGGCTTCCAAGCCCGGGGAAGCGAACGGCCAGGTCGCCGAGCACGTCGCGCAGAGTCTGGCCGGTGGCCTCGACCTCGCGGGCGCCTCCGACCTCGGCTCGCAGAGTGGGTGGGATCCTGACGCGGGTCACGCGATCACATGTGTCCTGCCGCCCTGGCAGAACTCGACGTAGTCGATGTAATCGGTGATGGTCGGATTCTCTCCGCAGACGGGACACGCGGGGTCGCGGCGCAAGGAAACCTCGGTGAACGTCGTCTCGAGGGCGTCGAAGAGGAGGAGCCTGCCCACGAGCGGCTCTCCGATCCCAAGTGCGAGCTTGAGCGCCTCGCTCGCCTGGAGCGAGCCGACGATGCCGGGGAGGACGCCGAGCACGCCGCCCTCGGCGCAGCTCGGGGCGAGCTCGGGCGGAGGCGGCTGCGGAAAGAGGCACCGGTAGCACGGGCCCTCGTAGGGCTTGAACACGGTCGTCTGGCCCTCGAAGCGGTAGATCGACCCGTGGACGACGGGGATCTTGTGCCACACCGAGGCGTCGTTCAGGAGGTAGCGGGTCGGGAAGTTGTCGGCTCCGTCGACGATCACATCCCAGCCCTCGCCGAGGATCCGGTCGATGTTCTCGGAGGTCAGGCGCTCCTTGAAGACCTTGACCGTCACGTCGGGGTTCAGCGCCTCGATGGTGCGCTTGGCCGACTCTGCCTTCGAGTCGCCGAGGCGTTCCTGGGAATGGACGATCTGGCGCTGGAGGTTCGTCTCGTCGACGACGTCGTCGTCCACGATCCCCAGCGTGCCGACCCCGGCGGCCGCCAGGTAGAGCGCCGCGGGCGACCCGAGCCCGCCGGCTCCGATCAGCAGCATCCGCGAGTCCAGAAGCTTCTGCTGGCCCTCCTCGCCGACCTCTGGGATCAGAAGATGCCGACTGTAGCGCCGGCGCTGCTCGTCTGCGAGCGCGCGCGGCACGTCGAAGGGGAATCCGTTTCGCTTCCAGTCGGTGAACCCGCCCGCGAGTGACATGACGTTCTCATAGCCGAGCTCTTCGAGCGACTTCGCGGCGAAGGCCGATCGGCTGCCACCGGAGCAATAGACGACCAGCGGCCGTGCACGATCGGGCGCCGCGGCCTCGATGCGCGACTCCAGATTCCCGCGAGGGACGTGGACCGCACCGGGGATGTGCCCCTCCTCCCACTCGTCGCGCTCCCGGACGTCGACAAGGACCGGGTTCTCCGACTCGAAAAGAGCGCGGGCAGAAGCGGCGTCGATCTCGTCGATCTCCCCCTTGACTTGCTGCAGAAGCTCGCGGTAGGTCGCCATTGCTTCACTGAGTATAGCGACACGAAGGCAGCGCGAGTCAGGGTGCGGGGTACGCTCGAATGGTGTCTCCGCGGGCCCGAGTCCTAGCTGTCGTGACGACCGCAGCCGTCCTCGTCGTGGCTGCCGTGGTGGCCGGCGCGCTCCTCCAGAGCGATGGCGCGGGAGCGAAAGCCCCGTCCGCAGCACCGCCCCTCCACCTGGGCGTTTTCCCGGGCGAGCCCCATGCACGCGAGCTGATCTCCGCCGAGCGGGACTACGAGCGCGGCAGGCGTGAGACCGCCCTACGGGAGTTCGAAGCCGTGCTCCGCGCGGACCCGGCGTCGATCGAGGCGGCAGTCGGAGCGGCCCTCGCTGCCTGGCCGGAAGGAAGCCTCGAGCGCTTGCGGGCGCTCGTCGAGTCGCATCCTCGAAGCGGGGTGGCACGGCTCCACCTCGGCCTCGCGCTCGAGGCAACCGGCGACCGGACGGGAGCCGAGCAAGAGTGGCGGGAGGCCGAGGCGCGCGACCCCGACAGCCCCGCGGCGCTCGAGTCGGAGTCGCTTCTCCATCCGAACATGGCGCCGGGGCGGCCCTTCTTCATCACCACGGCGCAGCCACCTGCGACTCTGCAAAGGCTCGGTACGGCCGCGCAGGAGGCGGCTCTCAGGCGGAGAGCCGAGCGTGGTGGGGCCGTCGACTGGCTCGTCCTGGGCACCTTCCTGCAGCGGATCGAGAGGCCGATCTCCGCCCAGCAGGCCTACGATCGAGCGCTCGAGCTGGCCCCCGAGAGCCTCGAGGCCCGAGCGGCTGCGGCCGTCGTGCGCTTCGACAAGGACGACCCGGCGGACGCCTTCTCCCGCCTCGGGCCCCTCACCCGCAACCACGCGCAGTCATCGCTGCTAAGGTTCCACCTCGGGCTATTGTTACTTTGGATACAAGCTGTTGACGAAGCAACGAAACAGCTCGAGCTGGCAACGCAAGGAAATGGCCAGTTCTATGCACGTCAGGCCGAAGAGCTCCTCTCCCGCCTGTCTCAAAATTAGGACTTGCAAGCCACCAAGATAGGCCGCACGGCCTATGCGACCGTCCGGGAACCGTGCAAAAGTGCCGCCACCCGAGAGCTGAAGTCGTGACAGATAGGCCGTTGACGTAGCCCCGGGGCGCGCCTACGGTCAGGAGGGGGTCTCAGTGGGAGCAGTTCGGAGTGAGGGGGGAGTAGCGACCGTGATCGTCGAGCACGAGGAAGCCAAGGCACTCGTGAAGCACGGTCAGGAGGCCGGTTTCCTGACCCACGATGAGGTGGCGCTGGCGCTGGACGAGCTCGACCTCGACATCGCCGAGATCGAGGAGTTCTATACGACGCTCGACGAGCTGCAGATCGAGGTCCTCGATGAGGCCCCGGCCGAGCAGGCCCCTGACGCGGCTCAGGAGGCGCGAGAAGTATCGACGGACGCGCTGCAGGTTTTCTTGAAGGACATCGGACGCGTGCCGCTCCTCACGGCGCCGCAGGAGGTCGAGCTCGCGAAGCGCATCGAGCGCGGCGACCATCGCGCGAAGCAGAAGATGGTGGAGTCGAACCTCCGCCTGGTCGTCTCGATCGCGAAGAACTATCGAAACCAGGGCCTGCCGTTCCTCGATCTGATCCAGGAGGGGACGATCGGCCTCGTCCGCGCGGCCGAGAAGTTCGACCACCGCAAGGGCTTCAAGTTCTCCACCTACGCGACGTGGTGGATCCGGCAGGCGGTTGCGCGGGCTCTCGCCGACAAGGCACGCACGATCCGGATGCCCGTGCACGTGGTCGAGAAGCTGAACAAGATCGGCCGCGCCGAGCGGAAGCTCCTCTCGGAGCTGGGGCGCGACCCCACCGTTGTTGAGATCGCCGAGGAGCTCGATCTCGAGTCCGACGAGGTGGAGCAGATCCGAAAGAGCGCCCAGACGCCGATCTCGCTCGAGAAGCCTGTGGGAGACGAGGAAGAGTCCGAGTTCGGCCACTTCCTCGCTGACGAAAACGCGATCGCGCCCGACGGAGCCGCTGAAGAGACCCTGAGGAAGGAAGTGCTGAAGCGTGTCCTCCAGGGCCTCTCGCACCGCGAGCGCCGCGTGCTCGAGCTTCGGTACGGCCTGGGCGGCGAGCATCCGAGGACGCTCGACGAGGTCGGCCGCACGTTCAACGTCACGCGTGAGCGCGTGCGACAGATCGAGAACCAGAGCCTGAAGAAGCTCCAGGCGATGGCCGAGTCGCAGAAGCTGAAGGACGTCGCTGCGTGACCGCAATGGGCGCTGGATAGCCCCACTGCTTCTCGCCGCTACTAGCCGGCGCGGAAGCGCCGGCTAGGCACGCTCTTCACTTCCGGCCCTCCGTAAGATGCGCGCCGTGGCCGACTCGCCGGATCCTGCCTGGCTCGACGAGCTTTTCGAATGGATCCGGATTCCTAGTGTCAGCGCCGATCCGGCTCACGCTGCCGACGTTCGGGATGCCGGAGAGTGGCTATGTGAGTTCGTTCGCAAGGCTGGCGGCGACGCCTCGCTGGTCGAGACGGACCAGCAGCCGCTGGCCGTCGGTGAGATTCCCGCTTCGGGCGGTGGCCGCGACGCGCCGACAGTGCTCCTCTACGGCCATTTCGACGTTCAGCCGGAGGATCCGCTCGAGCTCTGGGACACGCCGCCGTTTGAGCCGGTCATGCGCGACGGCTGGATCTTCGGCCGCGGGGCGGTCGATGACAAGGGGAACGCCTATCTCCTCCTGAAGGCCGCCCAGCAGCTTGCGAGCGAGGGCCGGCTGCCGGTGAACGTCCGGATCGCCTTCGACGGTGAGGAGGAGATCGGCGGCGACTCCATCGTCAAGTTCCTGGCGCAGGACGAGCGTGGGGCCGACGCGTGCATGATCTTCGATGCCGGTATGCCGGCGCTCGACGTTCCCGCGTTCGAGCTCGGAGTGCGCGGCATGCTCTACGTGCACGTGCGGCTCCGAACGGGGGATCGCGACCTCCACTCGGGCGTCTTTGGCGGGGCGGCGCTGAACGCCGTGCACGCGCTCATGAAAACCCTCGCGGCGGTCGTTGCCGTTCCGGACGAGCTCCGGCGGGGCGTCATACCCGCTACCGGCGAGGAGCGGTCGAGTTGGGCCGAGCTCGACCCCGGCTCCGAGGTCCTGGCAGACGAGGGCGCGCGGCCGCTCGACTCGAGCGCGGCCGAGGAGTTCTACGACCGCACGTTCGCGGGGCCCGCCGTCGACGTGAACGGGATTCAGGGAGGCTCGCCCCTCCTTCAGAAGACGGTTCTCCCGGTCGAGGCCGAGGCGAACGTCTCGATGCGGATCGCGCCGGGTCAGGACCTGGAGGAGCTTCGCTCGACCTTCGAGCGGCTTCTCCGCGAGGCGGCTCCCGAGGGCGCCGACCTGGACGTGGAGATCTGGTCGACCAGTCCAGCCGGGCTCGTCCCACCGGACTCGAAAGCAATTCAGCTGGCCCAGGACGCGTTCGAGCGCGTGCTTGGCCGGCGTCCGCTGCTCCTCAGGTCAGGAGGGACCCTGCCCGTCGTGCCGGCGTTGGTCGACAAGGGGATTCCGACGATCCTGAGCGGTTTCGGGCTCCCGGGCGCGAACATGCACTCGCCGAACGAGCGGTTCCTCGCGCGCTACGTTCCGCTCGGGGTCGCCGCTGCGCAGGAGACCTTGCTCGCCTTCGCCGAACTGCGCCCCTAAGAGGCCGCGACCGGGCTAGGCGCCGACGGGCTCGGCGGACGGCAGGTCGTGACTGTGGCCATGCTCAGGCACGAGCCATTCGTGCCCGAAGCGGCGCATCTCCTCGATGACTGGAAGGAGGCTCCTACCCTTCTCGGTCAGCTCGTACTCGACTCGGGGCGGCGATTCCGCATAGCTCCTGCGGACGACGAAGTCCTCCTCCTCGAGCACGCGGAGCCGCTCGGAGAGTGTCCGCGGGCTGATGCCCGGACACGCCCTCTCCAGCTCGGAGAAACGCCTCGCTCCCTCGGAAAGATCGTGGACGAGGACAGCGGTCCACTTGGCGCCGATGATGTCGGCCGTGCACGCGACCGAGCACTGCTCGTCGTGAACCGGTCTCATCGTGCGCATACCCGGATTGTAGGGGACGCCCCAGGGGGCGGGGGAACGCCCCGCAAGGCGCTCCCCCTTCAAAATGGCTACGGGCCCCAGGGGAAGCGACCCATGACCGCCGCGGCGCCGAGCGCCGCCAGCAGCGCGACGAGAGAGCGTGTCGGCACGTCTCCTCCTTCTGTGTTGACAACGGGAAACTCCGTCGCTCTGCTACTTCCACGATTTGACGCTCATCCCTTCGAGGGGCGAACATGGGAGCCAGATGGCCGATGGACGTCCTGTGACCGAATCGATCGGCCAGCGAATCGCGCGCCTCCGGCGGGAGCGCTCACTGTCGCAGCGCGAGCTGGCGACCACCGGCGTCTCCTTCACCTACGTCTCGCGGATCGAGGCGGGGCAACGCCAACCGTCCGTAAAGGCGATTCGCGCGCTTGCCGTCAAGCTCGGGGTCTCGCCCGAGTACTTGGAGACCGGTCGCGACCTCGCGCCGACGGGAGACCGCGAGCTCCGGGTCACGGATGCCGAACTCCAGGTCCGGCTCGACGGCTCCTCCGACGCGGAAGGGGAGCTTCGCGAGGTTCTGGCCGAGGCGCACGCAGCGGGCGACCTCCCGATCGCGCGCCGGGCCCGTATCGCTCTTGCGCTCTCCCTCGCGAGCGAGGGGCGCCACGAGGATGTGATCGAGATGCTCGAAGAGCATCTCGAGAGCGACCGGCCCGCCGTGGCCGAGCGTCCCGACCTCTACGCGCTACTCGGTCGCGCCTACGCGGCAGCCGGCGAGAATCCGCGCTCGATCGCGCTCTTCAGCCGTTGTCTCGAGGAGATTCGCAGATCCAAGGACCCGGACCCGATCCTGTTCGTCCGCTTCGCGAGCTACCTGAGCTACGCGCTCGTGGACGCGGGAGACGCCGCCGCCGCCCAGCGAGTGCTCGCCGACGCCCTGGAGCGGGCCGACGGTGTCAGCGATCGCTACACCCTGATCAGGCTCTACTGGTCGCTGGGCCGCTTCTATGCGGTCGAGGGACCGCCAGGTAGGGCTCTCGACTATGTGCGGCGCGCGATCGCCCTCCTCGAGGCAACCGAGGACACGTTCCACCTTTCACGTGCGCACCAGCTCTGTGCAGTGATCCTCCTGGATCAGGAGAGCGGACAGATGGCGCGCAAGCATCTCGAGCGGGCGGAGGAGCTACTCTCGGATGAGGCGAGCCCGGGTGAGCTCGGCGCTCTCGCCACCGAACGCGCCAGGCTCGAGCTCCAGCTCGACCAGCCCCACGCGGCGCGCGAGTACGCGCTCGAGGCTCTCTCGCTTCTCGAGGGCGGAGCGGCTGTTGACGTGGGTCACGCCTGGCGCACGCTCGCGGAGGTGTTCGAGCGCCTGGGAGACACCGATCTGGCCGAGCGGTCCTACCGCACCGCGGTTGAGGTTCTCACCGGTCAGGGCGCCTCTAGACAACTCGCCGAGACCTACCGCTCCTGGGGGAAATTCCTGCGAGCCGAGGGCCGCGAGGACGAGGCCCTGGACGTCTTCGAGCGGGCCGCAGACCTCGCCGTCTTCACGGTGGCACCGCATGGCGTCGACGTCGCGGACCGCCAGCACCGCTAAGTCCTCCTAGTCGAACGGCGGGCCTCCGAAGACCCAGCGGCCTCCGAGCATCGTCGCGACGACCTGAATCTCTTCGAGCTCTTCGGGCGGGCACGCGAAGGGGTCCCGATCGAGCACGACCAGGTCAGCCAGATAGCCGGGTAGGAGCTTGCCCCGAACGCGCTCGTCCCCCGAGAGCCAGGCGGGCGTGACCGTCGTCGCCACGAGCGCTTGCCCGACGGTGAGTGCCTGCTCCGGGTGCCAGGGCTCACGCTCATCGAGGGTCCGCAGAACGCCGGCCCTGACCCCCAGGAGGGGATCGAGCTCCTCGATCGGCGCGTCGGAGCCGTTTACGACGAGTGCGCCGCTCTCGACGAGGGAGCGGAACGGGTAGGCGCGATCGACTCTCTCGGCCCAGAAGCGATCTGCGATGTCCCGATCGGACGGTGCGTGGGTCAGCTGGATCGACGCCGCCACGCCAAGAGCTGCAAATCGTGGAAGGTCCTCCTCAGCGAGGAGCTGGGCGTGCTCGATCCGGTGGCGAAGGCCCAGCGGTCGCCAGACGTCCTGGGTGGCTTCGAACGCGTCCAGGGCTTCGCGGTTCGCGAGATCTCCGATCGCGTGCACAGCGACCGGAAAGCCCGCGTGCGCGCTCCGGATGACGATCTCGGCCAGCTCGGCCCCGCTCGTGATCTCGATCCCGCTTCCGTCGAGGAGCCGAGCCGTCTGTGAGCCGAGCGTCCCGTCCATGAAGATCTTGAGGTAGCCGATCCGCAGGAGGTCGTCTCCGAAGCCGGAGCGGATTCCGAGTTCTTCGAGCTCCTCGTAGCGCTCGTGTGGAAGCGACTGCCACACGCGAAAGGAAAGAGCGCCCTCGTCGCGGAGCGTCTGGAAGAATCCGAATGCGCCGAGGCCCCCGTCCTTGTCGTGCACGGCGGTGACTCCCCGTGACGACGCGAGTGCGATCCCTTCCCGCATCGCCTCGAGCCATTCCTCCGCAGGGGTCTCGACCCAGCGTTCGCGGAATCGCCAGGCCGACTCTTCCCGGAGGATGCCGGTGGGCTCGCCGCGCTCGTCGACCTCGACGACGCCGCCCCGAACGGCCAGGTCGCCGTTCGCGCGCGCCAGGGCGGCGGAGTTCAGCCACAGGCTGTGGCCGTCCTTTGCAGTCAGGGCGACCGGAAGTTCCCCGGTGACGGCGTCGAGAGCTGCCCGGCTCGGCTCAACGGGCGGGGACCACTCGGCATTGCGCCAGCCGGTGCCGCGGAGCCAGCGCCCCGGCGTGGCCGTCTTTGCGGCCTCGGCTACGCGGGCAACGGCCTCTTCGAGCGTACGAGTGCCCTCGAGCCTCACCTGTCGCCGGGCGAGCGCCCACTGTGGGAAGTGGACGTGGGAATCGGTGAATCCAGGCAGGACGCAGCGACCCCCGAGATCGATGCGCTCCGGGCTCGCCAGGGCCCGTTCGTGGGTGCCGACCCCTCCCGCGATGCGGTCTCCAGCGATCGCGAGCGCACGCGCCAGCGGCAGTGACGCTTCCATCGTCCTGATTGCGCCGTTCTCGAGGATCATCGCGAGGACTCTAAGCTCTAAGCCGGTGGACCTTCCGGGGCGTGTGGGTCGTATCCAACTGGATGGACCTCGTCGCGGCGGTGCCCTCGTATAGTCGGATGGGAATGGCGGGCTTCCGGCGTGGGGAGGGGGCCTCGATCCGGCGCGCCCGGTCCGGATCCGTCCCGGATGTCGAGCAGTTGTTCCGCGAGCACTGGCCCCGTGCCTACCGGGCGGCCTACCTCGTCGTCCACGATGCGGCCGCCGCCGAGGACATCGCGCAGGAGGCCTTCCTCGCCGCGGTCAGGTCGCTGGAGCGCTTCGATTCGCGCCGGCCGTTTGGCCCCTGGCTCCATCGGATCGTCGTCAACCGGGCGATCGACTGGACCCGCGCGCGTTCGCTTCGGCGCGAGTTGGGCGACGAGCAGGTGGGGGAGCACCCGGCGTCGACTGTGGATCGGACGGCCGCCGTGTCCGACGACGTGGTCCGTGCCCTGGCGACGCTGTCGCCCGAGCACCGGGCCGTCGTCGTCCTGCGTTTCCTGCTCGAGTACACGCCCGGCGAGATCGCCGGAGTGCTCGAGCTTCCTCGCGGAACCGTCAACTCCCGCCTGCGCCGGGCACTCGACGCACTCCGGGAGTGCTTCGACGAGGAGCAGGAATGAACCACGCGGACATCCGGCAGAAGCTCCTCTCCGTCCACCCGCCCGACGAGCTCGAGGCGGAGCGGCGAAGCTGGAGGGTCGTTCGGGCCGCCTGGGAGGCACGCGAGCCCTTGCCTGCCGATCGGCACCGCCGGCGGCTTGTGGCGGCAGCCCTCTTCGCCACGGCCGCCATCCTCGGGGCCGTGGCGCTCACGCCGGCCGGAGGCGCGGTCGGTGGTTGGATCAAGGATGTCGTCGCCGGGCGCCCCGACGCACGCCCCGCGCTCGACTCGTTGCCCGCGCCCGGAAACCTGCTCGTTGCCTCGGAGCAAGGCCTCTGGGTCGTCTCTTCGGACGGCTCGAAGCGCCGGCTTGGTGACTACCGGCAAGCGTCGTGGTCGCCGCGCGGGAAGTTCGTGGCTGCGGCCGCGGGGCACCAACTGGTCGCCGTCACTCCGGATGGAGCCGTGCGTTGGACCCTCTCCCGGCCGCAGCCGATCACCGATGCCCGCTGGATGCCGGGCACGGGATTCCGCGTCGCCTACCGGACCGGCCGTACCCTCCGCGTGGTCGCCGGCGACGGACATGGCGACAAGTTGGTGGCGAACGGGGTGGCTCCGGTGGCACCCGCGTGGCAGCCGGTCGAGAGCCACGTGATCTCCTATCTCGACCGGGCCGGCAGGATTCATGTCGTCCGGACGGACGACCGGCGGGAGTTATGGCGAACCGGTAGGGCCGGGCCGGTTCGAGAGATCGTGTGGTCGACGGACGGAAAGTGGCTTCTCGCCTGGAGCCCGAGTCAGATTCGCGTCTGGGGAGCCGAGGGAAGGCTCGAGACCTCGATCCGCGTCCCCGTCAGGCAGGCGACAATCCTCGCTGCCGCCTTCAGGCCCGGCACTCGATCGTTCGCCTACTCGGTGTTCGAGAAAGGGCTGGGGAAGAGCACCGTCTTCGTCTACCGGAGGAACTCGATCTCCCGGTTCAGCGGCCAGGGTCGGCTGACGGGCCTCACCTGGTCGCCCGATGCGAAATGGCTCCTGGTCTCGTGGCCCGCGGCCGACCAGTGGGTCTTCCTCGAGATCCCTGGCGGTGTCAGGCGGATCGAGGCTGTCGGAAACATCGCCGCCGAGTTCGATCCCGGAGCTCTGGGCGGCGAGTTTCCGCGCGTGCAGGGCTGGGTTCTGCCGCACTAGCGGCTTTGGGGCGCGGCTAACATCCGCGCCGTGCGAGTGGATCCTCTTTCCGACGAGCAGCGTGAGATCCGCGAGCTCGTGCGGACGCTGGCGCGAGAGCGGATTGCGCCCCGCGCGGCCGAGATCGATGCAACGGCCGAGTTCCCGTGGGACATGGTCGAGCTCTTTCGCGAGCACGACGTGTTCGGCCTTCCGTTCGACGAGCAGCATGGAGGCTCGGGCACGGGGGTGCTCATGCTGCTCGTGGCGATCGAGGAGATTTCGAAGGTCTGTGCGACTACCGGTCTCATCCTCGCCGTCCAGGAGCTCGGCTCGCTGGCGCTCAAGTTGGCGGGTACCGACGAGCTGAAGGAGCGCTACCTCTCGCGGCTTGCGAGCGGCGAGTGGCTGGCCGCCTATGCGCTCACCGAGCCAGGCTCGGGCTCGGACGCGGCCGCCATGAGAACCGAGGCGAGGCTGGAGGGCGACTCCTACGTCCTGAACGGCACCAAGCGCTTCATCACGAATGCCGGGGTTGCCGGTCTGTACACGGTTTTCGCGAAGACCGATCCCTCAGGCGGTCACGCAGGCATCTCGGCATTTCTCGTGGAGGCCGAAACGCCGGGCTTCTCAGTCGGTCGCATCGAGCCGAAGATGGGCATCAAGGGCTCGACGACGGGCGAGATCTTCTTCGACGAGTGCCGCGTTCCGGCCGCGAATCTGCTCGGCGCGGAGGGGGAGGGCTTCCGGATCGCGATGCGGGTGCTCGACCGGTCGCGACCCGGGATCGCCGCGCAGGCGCTCGGGCTCGCGCAGGGGGCGACCGACTACGCGCTCGCCTATGCGACGAGCCGCGAGACCATGGGAAAGCCGATCGTCGAGCACCAGCTCGTGGCGGCCAAGCTCGCCGACATGGAGACGCACTGCAATGCGGCCCGCGGGTTGCTCTACAAGGTCGGCCTTCTGATCGACGACGGGGTCGAGGGCCCCGAGCTGACGAAGGCGTCCGCGGAGGCGAAGCTCTTCTGCGCCGATACAGCGATGGAGGTCACGACGGAGGCCGTACAGGTTCTCGGCGGGTACGGATACATGCGGGAGTACCCGCTCGAGCGGATGATGCGGGACGCGAAAATCACGCAGATCTACGAGGGGACGAGCGAGATCCAGCGCCTGGTGATCGCCCGCGAGATGGTGCGCGAGAACCGCTCTTCGCTCCTCGCGGAAGTCTCCTGAGGCAGCGTCACGACGCGATTGTGGTCGGGTCGGGGCCGAACGGCCTTGCCGCCGCGATCACGCTCGCCGAACGGGGCCTCTCGGTTTTGGTCCGAGAGGCGAACGGCACGATCGGAGGCGGCGCGCGCTCGGCGGAGCTGACGCTGCCGGGCTACGTCCACGACCTCTGCTCGGCGGTTCATCCACTCGGGGCGGCTTCCCCGTTCTTCCGTACGTTGCCGCTCGAGGAGCACGGGCTCGAGTGGATCTTTCCTCCCGCCGAGGTCGTCCACCCGCTCGACGACGGCACCGCGATCGTCGTCGAGCGCTCCGTCGAGGCCACTGCGGCGGGACTCGGTGGCGACGCAGGCGCCTATCGAAGGCTCATCGGTTTGTATGCCGCCGACTGGCCGAAGCTCGAGCGGGAGGTCCTCGGACCCCTCCTCCACGTGCCGCGGCATCCGATCGCGCTTGCCCGGTTCGGGCTGCCCGCGCTCCTTCCGGCGGAGGCGCTGGCGCGCCTTGCCTTTCGCGGCGAGAGGGCCCGCGCGCTCCTGGCGGGAGGAGCGGCACACTCGATGCTGCCACTCGGCCGCGCGGCGTCGGCCTCCTTCGGCCTCGTGCTCCTCGTGCTCGCCCACGCGGTCGGCTGGCCGGTGCCACGCGGCGGTGCGCAGCGGATCGCCGACGCCCTCGCCTCGCACCTGCGCTCGCTCGGCGGGGAGATCGAGACTGGTGCGCCTGTGGAGTCACTCCGCGAGCTGGCGGCGCGCGCGATCATCTGCGACGTGACTCCGCGGGAGCTCACGAGGCTCGCCGGAACCCAGTTGCCCAGCGCCTACCGCAAGCGTTTGGGGCGGTATCGGTACGGGCCGGGGGTCTTCAAGATCGACTACGCCCTGGACGCGCCGATCCCGTGGGCGGCACCGGCGTGTGCCCGGTCGGCCTGCGTCCATCTGGGCGGAACGCTCGACGAGATCGCGTCCTCGGAGCGAGGGCCCTGGGCGGGGCGAGCTTCGGAGCGACCGTTCGTCATCCTCGCCCAGCCGAGTCTCTTCGATCCCTCTCGGGCCCCGCAGGGAAAGCACACGGCCTGGGCGTACTGCCACGTTCCGAACGGCTCGGCCCTCGACATGACGGAGCCAATCGAGGCGCAGATCGAGCGCTTCGCGCCCGGGTTCCGAAGTCACGTGGTCGCACGGCGAGCCCAGTCGCCTGCTGACCTCGAAGCCTCGAATCGAAACTATGTGGGCGGCGACATCAACGGAGGTGCGCAAGATCTCGCGCAGCTCGTCTTCAGGCCGACCGCGCGACGCAGCCCGTATTCGACCCCGGTCCCAGGGCTCTTTCTCTGCTCGTCATCGACGCCTCCCGGCGGCGGCGTCCACGGAATGTGCGGTCGCAGGGCGGCCGAGACCGCCCTGCGAGCCGTGTTCTAGTAGCCGGAGCCTCCACCGGAACCTCCGGAGCCGCTGTCCGAGCCATCTCCCTCGCCGATGTTGCCGCAGGAGACGTAGGTCTTGATCTCCGGCTCCGACTTGTGGACGTTGATCGCGAACTCGCCCGACTTCAGCTCGTCCAGCGCCACGTTCACTGTCGTCTCCGACTTCCCGTCCTCGACGTTCGTCAGCGGATAGGCGGGTGTCGGGTCGAGCTCCGCGCACGTTCCCTTGTGGATGTGCGCAGGTTGCGGGTCGGGCGAGGCAGGGTTCTCGAGCTCGAGCACGACCTTGGTGCTCGCGCCCTCAGCGGTCAGCGTCGCGGTCCCTGACTCGCCGGAGCCGTTCTGCTCGTCGAGCTTCACCGTGACCGTCCCCCCGCTGTCGCCGGAGCCCGCCGTCGTATTGCCGGAGCTCTCGCCGTCACTCCCACCGCAGCCTGCAACCACGAGCCCGAGCGCAAGGACAGCCGTGGCCGCAGCGATTATCGACCTTCTGGGCATGGAACCTCCCGTATCGCTTGCCCGGGACTAGTGCGCCGAAGGCGATTCGGATTGCGCAGCGGCGGCTTCAGCCCGACGTGCGGCCTTGTAAGCCCGCTTGCGCGCCTGAAAGGCCAGGAGCGCCTCCGTCGAGTCCACGTCCCCGAGCGTCGGGTGCCCCGGCACGCGCTCTTCCCAGCCCGGAGGCCGGACACCGAACCGCTTCGCGAGAACGGCGATGATCGTCTTGACCTTCATGGGACCGATCCCCGGCAGGGCGAGAAGCCGGCGCTCGAGCTCGCCGGCGTCGGGCAAGTCGGCCCAGATGCGCTCCGGATCGCCGTCGTAATCGTCGGCAAGCGTCGCGCAGAGCTCCTGGGTACGCGCTGCCATCGAGCCGGGAAACCGGTGTAGTGCCGGCCGCTCGCGAAACACGCGCTCGAGCTCGGCCGGATCCATCCGTGCGATCGCGTGCGCGTCGAGCCCGCCCAGCCGTGACTGAAGGACGAGCGGAGAGGAGAAAGCCTTCTGCACCGGCACCTGCTGGTCGAGGACGAAACCGATCAGGAGCGCCAGAGGCTCGCGTGCGAGCAGCTCGTCGGCTTCGTCGTTCTCCGTGAAGTGAAGGCGCTCGGGTCGAGTCGTTGCCATTCCCTGATTCTACGGGCATCCAGAATCGTCACCGCTCCGGGACTGACTCGTCGCAGTCCGTGGCCACGTGCGCGCCTTTTCCGGCTACGCTCGAGACCGGGGAGGAGGCTGGGTACACCTGTTTTGGACGCGCGCGAGTAACCCTGTGATCGGGCTCGCGAGAGGCGCTTCCAAGTGCTTCGCGGCCGGCGGCTACAGGGGTAATCTGGCTCCGTGAAGCCACTCGCTCAGTTTTCCCCGTCCGTCCGCTCGTGGTTCGAGCAGACCTTCGACGCTCCTACTCCGGCGCAGGCTCGTGGATGGCCCGCGATCGCGTCTGGAGCGCACACACTGATCCAGGCACCGACGGGCTCCGGGAAGACACTCGCCGCGTTCCTCTGGGCGATCGACCAGGCAAAGCCCGGCGAGGGCGTGCAAGTGCTCTACGTGAGCCCTCTGAAGGCGCTCAACTACGACGTCGAGCGAAACCTGCGGGGCCCGCTCGCGGGCATCGGCTCCCCGCTCGAGGTCGCGGTTCGCACGGGTGACACGCCGCCCAAGGAGCGGGCGGCGATGCTGCGCAAGCCCCCCGACATTCTGATCACGACGCCGGAATCGCTCTTCCTCATGCTGACCTCTCAGGCACACGAGATGCTTCGCACGGTCCGGTTCTTGATCCTCGACGAGGTGCACGCCGTCGCCGGTTCGAAACGCGGGGCCCATCTCGCACTGAGCGTCGAGCGCCTCGAGCGACTCGTTGTGGAGCCCGTCCAGCGGATCGCCCTCTCGGCGACGCAGCGCCCACTCGACGAGATCGGTCGCTACGTCTCCGGAGGTCGCCCGATCGAGCTCGTGGACGCTGGCACGCGGAAGGAGCTCGACCTGCGCGTCGTCGTCCCGGTGGAGGACATGAGAGAGCCCGGCGAGGGCAATTCGATCTGGCCCTCGATCTACCCGGCGCTGCTCGAGCTTGTAGAGGCGCACCGTTCGACGATCGTGTTCGTGAACAACCGCCGCCTCGCCGAGCGCTTGGCCCTGCGACTGAACGAGCTTGCTGAGCGCGAGATCGCCCGGGCGCATCACGGCTCGCTGGCGCGCGAGCAGCGGGTCGAGGTCGAGGAGCTCCTGAAGAAAGGCGAGATCCCGGCGCTGGTCGCCACCTCCTCGCTCGAGCTCGGGATCGACATGGGGGCGGTCGATCTCGTCATCCAGGTGGAGTCGCCGAAGTCCGTCGCCACCGGCTTGCAACGCGTCGGCCGGGCCGGACACAGCCTCGGGGAGCCGTCAAAAGGACGCATCTTCCCGAAGTTCCGCGCCGATCTCCTCGAGGCCGCGGTCGTGGCCCGGCGCATGATCGAGGGTGCGATCGAGGAGACGCGCATCGTTCGGAACCCTCTGGACGTCCTGGCGCAGCAGATCGTCGCCATCGCTGCCCGCGAAGAGATATCCGTCGACGAGCTCCACGACCTCGTCCGGGCCGCGTATCCGTTCCGCGACCTGTCCCGCCAGCAGCTCGAGAACGTCCTCGACATGCTGGCCGGGCGCTATCCGTCGGAGGAGTTCTCGGAGCTCCGCCCGCGGATCGTCTGGGACCGAGTGGCCGGGCTCGTCCGCGCCCGGGAGGGAGCGCGCCGACTGGCAGTGACCAATGCCGGCACGATCCCTGATCGAGGGCTCTTCGGTGTGTACCTCGTCGAGGGGGGTGGACGTGTGGGCGAGCTCGACGAGGAGATGGTGTACGAAGCCCGCCAGGGGCAGACGTTTCTCCTCGGCGCGTCGACCTGGAGGATCGAGGAGATCACGCGCGACCGCGTGCTTGTCTCCCCGGCGCCGGGAATCCCAGGAATTGTCCCTTTCTGGAAAGGAGAGGGCATCGGCCGGCCGTTCGAGCTTGGGCGCGAGATCGGCCGCACCGCTCGCGAGCTCGTAGCCCTCGACGACGAGAAAGCGACAGGGCGGCTCACGGGCGAGCACGCGCTCGACGACCGGGCCGCGGCGAACCTCTTGACGTTCCTCCGCGAGCAGGAAGCCGCAACGGGCGCCCTTCCGTCCGATCGCACGATCGTCGTCGAGCGGTTCCGGGACGAGATCGGAGACTGGCGCCTCTGCCTCCTGACTCCCTTTGGGGGCCGGGTGCACGCGCCCTGGTCACTCGCCCTGGCCGCCCGCTTGCGTGACACGCTCGGGCTCGAGGTGAACTCGATCTGGTCCGACGACGGCATCGCGCTGCACCTCCCCGACGCGGACGCACCGCCGGCAACCTCCGACCTCGTGATCGACCCGGAGGAGCTCGAAGAGCTCGTCGTCGCCGAGCTGGCGGGGACAGCGCTCTTCGGAGCACGCTTTCGGGAGAATGCCGCGCGGGCGCTTCTCATTCCGCGCCGCCGGCCGGGGCAGCGAACGCCGCTGTGGCAGCAGCGGCTCAAGGCTCAGGCGCTGCTCCAGGTAGCTCGCCGCTACGCCGAGTTCCCGGTCATCCTCGAGACCTTCCGGGAGTGCCTGCAGGACGTCTTCGACTTGCCCTCGCTCCGCTCCGTGCTCGGGGAGCTGCAGTCGAGGCGGATCGACATCGTCGATGTGGAGACCCCACGGGCCTCCCCCTTCGCCTCGTCGCTCCTCTTCGATTACGTGGCGACCTACATGTACGAGGACGACACCCCTCTTGCGGAGCGGCGCGCCCAGGCCCTCGCGCTGGACCGCGACCTCCTGAAGGAGCTTCTGGGGCAGGAGGAGCTACGCGACCTGCTCGACCCGAAGGCGCTCGAGCAGGTCGAGGCAGAGCTTCGCGGCTCACCACGATCGCCGGACGAGCTCCACGACCTTCTCCTGCGCCGCGGCGACGTCGCCCCCGGGGAGTTCCGGGAGGAGCTCGCACTCCCCCTCGTCGAGGAACGGCGGGTCGTGAGAGTGCGTGTGGGCGGCGAAGAGCGCCTGATTGCGGCGGAAGATGCAGGCCGCTACCGAGACGCGCTGGGCTCGATGCCGCCGTCCGGGCTTCCGGATGCCTTCCTGGAAGCAGGCGAGGCCCCCCTCCGCTTCCTGCTCGTCCGCTACGCGCGCGGTCGCGGCCCGTTCACCAGTGCGGAGACGGCGGCGCGATTTGCGCTTCCCCTCGAGCGCGTCGAAGCGGAGTTGACCCGTCTGGAACGCGAAGGGCGCCTCGTTCGGGGCGAGCTTCGTCCGGGTGGGAGCGAGCGCGAATGGTGCGACCCGGATGTGCTCCGGCGGCTGCGCCGGGCAAGCCTGGCCGCGCTGCGGAAGCAGGTCGAGCCGACCGACCAATCCGCACTCGGCCGCTTTCTGCCCGCATGGCAGGGCGTCGATCGAAGGGCGCCGCTTCGGGAAGCGCTCGTGCCGCTGCAAGGCCTCTCGCTTCCGCTCGGGCTCTGGGAGCGCGACGTGCTTCCTCGCCGCGTGCCGGGCTTCCAGGCTGCCCACCTGGACCAGCTCTGCGCGTCGGGGGAGGTGGTGTGGGTCGGAGCTGGGCTCGAGCGGGTGGCGGTCTTCTTCCGTGAGGACGCCCCGGTCCTCGGCCGCCCGGCCGCGCTGCCGCCGCCCACGGAGCCGGCGCACGATGCGATCCGCTCGGCTCTGGCCGGGGGCGCCCTCTTCTGGTTCGACCTGGTCCGTGAGGCCGGGCTCGAGGCGGAGAGCGCCCTGCCGGCGCTCTGGGATCTCGTCTGGGCCGGAGAGATCACGAACGACGCCTGGCAGCCCCTACGGGCCGAGCGCCGCTTCCGGGCTCCCCGGGCGGAACGACGGCCCCGGCGGTTTTCCCGAAACCGTGCGAACGCCATCACTGCGACGCAGGGACGCTGGTCCACGACCGGCGGGCTCTTCCCCGGAGCGCCAGACCCACGTGCGCTTGCAGAGCTCTTGCTCGAGCGACAGGGCGTGGTCACGCGCGACGGCGTGCGGGCCGAAGGAGTGCCGGGCGGCTACGGCGCCGTCTATCAGGAGCTCCGGAAGCTCGAGACACTCGGTGTCTGCCGCCGTGGGTACTTCGTGGAGGGCCTGGGAGGAGCTCAGTTCGCGCTCCCGGGCGCAGTCGAGCGGCTCCGGGACGCGAGCGCCGGAACGGACGCACTCGTACTCGCTGCGGCCGACCCGGCTCAGCCGTATGGCGGGGCTGTGCCATGGCCGCGGCGTGCCGGCTCGCGCGCGGCCCGAGTGGCCGGCGCCTACGTCGTCCTGCTCGCAGGCGAAGCCGCGCTCTTCGTCGAGCGTGGCGGCCGGACGATCGTCCCGCTTCGAGACCCTGACGAGGATTGGCTTCGCGACGCACTTGCGGCGCTCGTCGATCACGCGCGGAAGACAGGGCTGAAGCGGCTCGCGGTCGAGCGCTTCGACGGCCGCCCCGTGGCCGAGACCGAAGCCATGTCGCTGCTCGTCGAGGCGGGGTTTCTCGCCGGTCCGCGGCGCGCCGTTCTCAGAGCCTGAGCCGTGGCCCGGCCTCGCTAGCGTTCCCGGGCGATGCCTGAGGGAGACAGCCTTCATCGCGCCGCCGACCGCATGCGCGTCCTCGAAGGGCAGATCGTCTCTGCCGAGACGCCGCACCCGCGGGCAGCGCTCCTGGGGCTCGCCGACCGGCTGGACGGAAAGCGCCTGGAGCGAGTCGAGGCGATCGGCAAGAACCTCCTCCTTACGTTCGAGGGCGGGCTTGTCCTTCGAAGCCACCTGCGGATGAAAGGGCGGTGGCACGTCCGCCGTGCGGAGGAGAAGCTAATCGGGCGGCCGTGGCTCGTCCTTCGGGGGGACGAGTGGAAGGCCGTCCAGTGGAACGGCCCCGTGCTCGAGCTCGGGTCGAGGATGCCTGTGCCCGTTCGACGGCTCGGCCCGGACATCATGGACGCCCCACCCGATGTGGACGGGATGGTGGAGCGGCTGCGAGCGACCGAGCAGGGCCGGGAGATCGGCGAGGCGATCCTGGATCAGCGGCTGGTCGCCGGGATCGGGAACATGTGGAAGGCGGAGGCCCTCTGGCTGGTGGGGCTTTCCCCCTGGGCGCCTCTTCGCTCGCTCTCGGATGACGAGCTCCGAGGCCTTCTCCAGGCGGCGGCGGGGATGATGCAGGCACCTCGCGCCGGGCGCGCGATCTACCGCCGGGTGGGGCGGCCGTGCCGGCGGTGTGGCGTGCCGATCCGCTCTCGGCCCCAGGGTGAAACGGCGCGAACTGCGTACTGGTGTCCGGGCTGCCAGGCAGGAACGGGGAGGACCAGCGCGTAACTCCGGGCGGTGGCCACGTCCGTTCCCCGCTCCCCTGCCCTGCTCCACACGCTTCGCGGCTTCTGCCTGGGCGCGTTCTTCGACTTGGGGCTCGAGCTCGAGCAGGGCGCCGACGTGCCGGTCGCACTCGAGGAGCACGCAACGCCGAACCGGCCGACGCTTTACGAGTACCGGCCGCTCGTCGGCGCGTTCGTGGAGTCGCGCGCCGAACGACTGGCACGCCGGGACGACGCCCGCGATGCGCTCACGGCCCTGAAGGACGAGCCGGCCGCCGGAATCTTCGCGCAAGCCCACGCGGGCGATCGGGTCGGCGAGGACGAGGCCCTCACCCGCACCATTCTCGTGCCGTTGCTCGTCACGACAGCGGAGGCATGTGGCGGGTTCAACTGGGAGGACTCCGCTTTCGAGCATGCCTACGCCAAGCTGGAGGCCTCGCTCTTCGGCGAACGCCGCCTCTACGGCGCTCTGGCGCCGCTCGTTGGCCTGACGGCGGGGGGCGCGATCGAGCTTGGTCGAGGGATGACGGTGCGACCGGTCGCAGCCGGCGAGCTCGCTTCGACATGGCCTGAGGCCAATCGCCTGCTCCCTCGGGACTTCGGGCGTGAGGTCGACCGCACGCTCGTACTCGAGCTCGAGGCCAACCTGGAAAACACAGCCTGCCGCGTGCCGGACGCACCGCTCGAGATGTCTCGGGCGGTCACAGCGCTTCGACTCGCAACGCCGGGGGCAATCTCCGCCGGTCCGGTGATCTTCGAGCGCCTGGACTGGCGTCCGTATGGTGTGCGGCCGGTTCCTGCCCTCGCGGCCCAGACGCCACCAGGCGAGGCGACCCGGCTCGATCCCTTCCGGGCGCGCCTTGTGGTCAGCCTGCAGGAGCGGCTCGCGGCGGTGCCGAGCGACTCGGAGATCCTCGAGGCGCTGGACCGATGGGAGCTCGCTCTCTTCCAGCAAGGGCCAGTCCGGGCGGACGAGCTTCGCGAAGCGCTGACGGCGCTCCTCGGCTGCGACGAGGGCCCGTGGGCCGCAGCGATGCGAGCCGCTGTACTGCTTGGGGAAAATGCCCGCGAGCGCGGCGAGCTCCTCGCAGGCCTGCGCGGGCTCGTCGACGGCGACGGACCGGGTGCACGGGCCGAGGAAGCCGTCCGCCGGGCGCTCGTCGAGACGATCCTGCATGACTCCCGGCCTGCCCTCGTCGCGGCGCTCGACGAGGCTCTGCTCGGCGTGAGGCCACGGCCGCAGACGACTGCGGCGATGGTGGTCGCGACGGGATGAACCGGGGTGAGCTGCTCCGGCTCCGCCGCTGTCGGCTCCTTCTGCTCGCTGGCGCCTTCGGGATTCTCTTGCCGATCCTCCAGCCGAGCTGGATTACGCTCGCGGTCGCCGTGGTCGGGATCGCGCTCGTAGCCTTCACCTACTGGCGTGAGTGCCGGAGACTGGACGCGTAGGGCACACACGGCGTTCCGTTTCATAGTCGCGACACACGTGGCTCACTCCACGCGCCACTCGCGCGCTTTTCAGGACTACCTTCAGCGCATGGATGAAGCCGCACGCGTGCTCGAACGCCTCGATCGGATCGATGCCCTGCGGGCAGCGGGGGCGGCCCCGCCGGTGCTGCTCGGTGAGGTTCGCGGGCTTCTCTGCGAGGCGGAGTCCTGGATCCGGTCGGAGGGCGCCGGAACGAAGGGCGCCGAGCGCGCACTCGACCGGTGCCGTGCGGCGCTCGAGGAGCACGAAGGGACTGAGGCGACCGTGGCATAGAATCGGCCCGCATGCCGAGGTACGGACCGCCGGACGCCTTCGAGACGCCGCGGTTCTCGGGCCCTCGCACCTTTATGCGCTTGCCGCACGTGCGCGATCTGGAGGGAGTGGACGTCGCGATCGTGGGCATCCCGACCGACGGCGCGGTCGTCTACCGGTCGGGGGCGCGGTTCGGCCCGGAGGGAATCCGGTCGGCCTCGGTCATGCTCCGCAACTTCAACCCGTTGCTCGGAGTCGACGTCGTCGAGCGGCTGTCGCTCGTCGACTATGGGGACGTTCCGACGGTGCCTGGCTCGACGACAGATTCCCTCGAGCGGTCGGAGCGCTCGCTCGCCGAGGTGATCGATGCGGGGGTGACGACGCTGTGCCTGGGTGGGGACCACACCGTCCTCTTGGCCGAGCTGAGGGCTATGGCGCGGAGGCACGGCCCGCTCGCGCTCATCCAGCTCGACTCGCACCACGACCTCTGGGATGAGTACTTCGGGCAGAAGCTCTTCCACGGGAGCGTCGTCCGGCGTGCGGTCGAGGAGGGGCTCGTCGATCCGTCCCGGTCAGTACAAGCGGGCCTGCGCGGCTCCCTCGGCTCGGCCGAGGAGGCTGGTTACCCGGCCGAGCTGGGTATCGACGCGCTCACCTACGAAGAGCTGGCGGCCATCGGACCGGCAGGGTTCTCGCAGCGTGTTCGGAATCGCATCGGTGACGCCCCGTGCTTCCTGTCCTTCGACATCGACTTCGTCGACCCGGCGTATGCCCCCGGCACCGGGACCCCGGAGGTAGGAGGGCCGTCGAGCCGGGAAGCCCTGACCTACGTGCGCTCGCTCGCAGGACTCGACTTTCGAGGCTTCGATTGTGTTGAGGTCTCGCCGCCTTTCGACCCGGCCGGGCAGACGGCGTTCGTGGCGGCGAACGCATGCTTCGAGATGCTCTCGCTGCTCGCGCTGCGGCGGTAGCCCCTGCCAGCAGGAGAGGCGAGGGGCCTGTAACGGTTCCCTCGCCTGACTTCATGCGGGAATCCGGGTCATTTGGCGCAGAAGGATTGTGCTAGCCTGACCCGAAAGGAAGGCTCCGGATGAGCCTACTGAACACCCTCTCGCGCTCGCGCAAGCAAGCGCCCGCCTCTCAAGGAGTGACGCTGGGACAGGTCATCTCGTTTGCGAACCAGAAGGGCGGCGTGGCCAAGACCACGACCACCCTCAACCTCGGCGTTGCCTTCCAGGAGCTCGGTCACCGGGTTCTAGCCGTCGACCTCGATCCTCAGGGGAATCTCACGATGAGCCAGGGGATGGATCCGGACACCGTCGACCGCTCCATGTTCGACGTCCTCGTGCACTCGCTGCCGATCAAAGACGTCATCCATCAGGCGGAGGTCGACATCGCTGTCTCGTCGATCGATCTTGCAGGGGCCGAGCTCGCCCTCTCGAGCATGATCGGGCGGGAACGCGCGCTTCAGAAGGCGCTGCTGCCGGTCCGGAACGAGTACGACTACATCTTGATCGACACGCCGCCGTCGCTCGGTCTTCTGACCATCAACGCGTTGACGGCGTCGGACCACGTGATCGTTCCGGTGCAGTGCGAGTACCTGTCTCTTCGCGGCCTCGTGCAGCTCGAGGGAACGCTTCAGATGATCCGCGAGAACCTGAATCCATCGGTGGAGATCAGGGGCATCCTCCCGACCATGTTTGATGGGAGGACACTCCACGCGAAGGAGGCGGTCGAGATGCTGAAGGAAAACTTCGGCAACCTCGTGTTCGACACGAAGATCAAGAAGACCATCCGCTATGCCGAGGCGCCCGTCCAGGGCAGCTCGGTGCTCAAGTACGACCCGTCCGGCCCGGCCGCGAAGGCGTACCGCGACCTCGCCCAGGAGGTGCTCAATGGCTCGACGCCGCGTTAGCATGCGTGAAGGCCCTCTCGCGGAGCTTTTCAAGGCAACGGAAGCAGCCCAGCGGCAGTCTGGCCGCGAGGAGCCCGCGCGCGAACCACCCGGCGAAGATTTCCCGACCGCAGAGCACGCCGGACCCGAGGCCACGGCTCCAGACCCGGCTGAGGCTCCGGCCGGCCGCGCGTGGTGGGGCGGCCCAGGCCGCGCCTGCGTCCGAGCCGGAGGCCCCGCGGGAGGAGAGGGAGCACAACTGGCTCGAGCCGCCCGTGACCCGGATGGCCGATCCGCAACGTCTCCACAGGGCGCCGCGCCCCGACTCGTCTGCGTACCTGGCCGTCATTCGCGTGGTCGGTGTCGGCGGCGGCGGGCTGAACGCTGTCAATCGCATGATCGAGGCCGGCATCTCCCAGGTCGAGTTCGTGGGCGTGAACACGGACATCCAGCAGCTTCGGAGCTCGGACGCGCCCGTCAAGCTCCACATCGGGCGGGACCTGACTCAGGGTCTCGGCTCGGGCGCGGATCCCGAAGTCGGCCGGAAGTCCGCCGAGGACGCATACGACCAGATCAAGCACGTCCTTCGCGGCTCCGACATGGTCTTCGTGACCGCAGGCGAGGGGGGTGGCACAGGCTCCGGCGCGGCTCCGGTCGTGGCGCGCATCTCTCGCGAGCTCGGCGCCCTCACGGTCGGGATCGTCACCATGCCGTTTCGATTCGAGGGGACGCGCCGGCGCGGGCAGGCGGACGCGGGAGTGGACGAGCTCCGGCGCGTCTGCGACACCGTCATCGTGATCCCGAACGACCGGCTGCTCGAGGTGCTCGACCGCTCGACCTCGATGCTCGATGCGTTCCGGATCGCCGACGACGTCCTGAGGCAGGGCGTCCAGGGAATCTGCGACCTGATCACGACGCCGGGGCTCATCAACCTCGACTTCGCCGACGTTCGAACGATCATGAGCGACGCGGGGTCGGCCCTCATGGGGATCGGCTTTGCAACGGGCGAGAACCGTGGCACCGAGGCCGCGACCCGGGCGTTGCAGTCGCCGCTGATCGACACCGAGATCGTCGGAGCGAAGGGCATCCTGCTGTCGATCGCCGGCGGCGAAGATCTGACCCTTCAGGAGGTCAACGCGGCCGCGGAGGAGATCCGGGGCGCCGCAACCGAGGAGACGAACATTATCTTCGGCGCGACCATCGACCCCCGGCTCACCGGCCAGGTCTGGGTCACGGTCGTCGCCACCGGAATCGGGAAGATGAGCAGGCGGCCGATGCCACGCGCGACCATGGAGCCAGGCGGGAGCGAAGAGCCTCTCGAGCCGCCGAGCTTCCTGCGCGACCTGTAATCGCATCTACGCTTTTCCGATGAAGGGCGCAATTGCGGCCGGACATCCCCTGACCGCCGAGGCCGGCGCGCGCATCCTGGCGGAGGGTGGGAACGCGGTCGACGCCTGCATTGCAGCCGCCTGCGTCTCCTGGGTTGCGGAGAGCCCGCTGACCGGCCCGGGGGGAGGGGGCTTCCTGCTCGTGCATCGGGCCACGGCGCGTCGGGGCCGGCCCGACACGGTGCTCGACTTCTTCGTTGGGGTGCCCGGAAAAGGTCTCCCGGGCGAGAGCCGAGCGCCCATGGTGGAGGTCGCAGTCTCCTTCGACGGAACGACCTCGCAGACGTTCCTGGTCGGCGCCGCGTCGTGCGCGGTACCCGGTGCCGTCGCAGGGCTCGCGGAGGCCCACCGCCTCTATGCGCGCCTGCCCTGGTCGGTCCTGCTCCAGCCGGCGATCGAGCTAGCGAGACGTGGCGTGCTTCTGAACGAGGCGCAGGGATTCCTGCACGGCGTGCTCGACCCGATCCTCCGCCATAGTTCGGCTGCGCGTGCCATCTACGGGGAGACCTGCGGGCTCGCCTCGGGTGAGACGCTTCACCTTGGAGACCTCGCGGGGACGCTCGAGCAGATTGCCGAGGAGGGGGAAGCTACGTTTTACCGCGGTGACCTCGCCGAGCGGCTCGCGAGCACGGTGCAGGAGCAGGGCGGGAGCCTCACGCGTGAGGATCTGGCGACCTATCGGGTCGTCCGGCGGCGGCCCGTCCGGGCCGCCTACCGCGGCGGTGAATTCGTGTCGAACCCGCCACCCGCAGCGGGCGGTCTGCTGGTCGGGTTCGCGCTCCGGGTGCTCGACCTGCTCGGCGACGCGAAGCGGGCGGGAAGGGCCGGCGAGATCGCGACTCTTGCCGAGGTCATGCGCCAGGCGACTGGGGTACGTGGCACGGGCTTCGTCAGCGGGTTGAACCGTGGGGGAATCGCGGCACGCGTCCTCGCGGACGAGCCAGTTCAGCGAGCTGCGGACGCTGTTCGCGAGGGGCTCCGGGGTCGTGTCACGGAGCCGGTTGGGCTCCCGTCTACGACCCACATCAGCGTCGTTGACGCGGACGGGAACGCTGCGTCGCTCTCCGCGTCAACCGGGTGTGGCTCCGGTGTCGTGGTCCCGGGGACCGCGATCCACGTGAACAACATGCTGGGGGAGGTCGACCTCAACCCCGGCGGCACGGCCGGCTCTCCGGGCAGGCGGTTGACGAGCATGATGTCACCGTCCGTCCTGCTCGAAGACGGGCGTGCACGGCTCGTGCTTGGCAGTGCCGGGTCGGCTCGCCTCCGCGGTGCCATCGTGCAAATCATCCGGAACGTGGTCGACCACGGGCTCCCACTCGAGGAAGCGCTGCCGGCGCCTCGCGTCCATTTCGAGGAGGGGCGGCTCCATCTCGAGGGCGGGATCGATCCGGAGGTGGCGGACGTGCTCGAGGCCGACGGATACGACGTGATCCGCTGGAGAGCACTGAACCTCTACTTCGGCGGAGCGGCAGCGGTCGCATATCGCGCCGATGGAGGCCTGGAAGCTGCGGGTGACCCGCGGCGCGGCGGTGCCGGAGTGGTCGTCGGGTGAGTTTTCAGGTCCGGCACGCAGAGCCGGGGGACGCGGGCGAGCTGGTCAAGCTGGCGAGTGAGGTCGGCGCCGAGCCCGAAGGTTGGCTCATCACCGGCGGCGAATGGCGGAGCGCCGCGGACGAGCGACGCTACATTCGGGCAATCCGCCGCTCGGCTCACGCGGCAGTCTTCGTGGCCGAGAACTCGACTGGGCTCGTGGGCCGGCTGTCGATTGCCCGGGACACCCATCCGGCCAGCCGGCATGTTGCCGATCTCGGGCTCCTCGTCGCGCTGGAGCATCGTCGCCGCGGGATCGGCCGCGCCTTGATGGAGGCCGCCGAGGAATGGGCTCTCACGGCAAGCGTCACGAAGATCGAGTTACACGTCTTCCCGTACAACGACGCGGCCAAGGCCCTCTACCTCGAGCTCGGCTACGAGCAGGAAGGCTTCCGTCGCGGCCACTACCGCCGCGGGAGCGACCTGGTCGACGCGATCCTGATGGCGAAGCAGATCAGGAGGGACATTTGACGGAGCTGCCGGAGACCGGCCGGGGAACGCTGACCTTCGAGGAGCAGGAGCTCGTTCAGGACGAGGAGCTCTGGACCGACGAGGGCGGCGGCGACTACGACGGCTGGTTTTGCGTGCGGACCGATCCGTTTCCCTGTCCGGCCGCAGGCTGCACGTTCGTCGCGAACTTCATGACCGCGGCGCACCTCATCCTCGTCTGGCAGGAGAGCGACGACCCGAACCTCTTGCGCCACGCCCAACGGGCCGTCGAGGTGGGCCGAAATCCGAGGGTCGTCCCGTACGAGCGCAACTTCGGCCCGAGCGCGTCGTACTACGCGTGGGAAGCGGCGGGCCGGCCGGTCCACGGCATCCGCCGCTCGGCCTAGACGTTCGCCGCCGTACTGCTAGACCAGCGCGACGTACGCGACGAGCGCGAACGCAAGCGCCAGCAGGAAGACCACGAACGCGGCTAAGGCGACGATGAGGGGGTTCTGGACGGTCACGCGGACTCGTACGCTAGCGACCGCCTCGGCGGTCCCGCAGCGGCTACGGGACCGGCTCGACCCGGCCGTTCCCTGAGGCCCGCTCGCGCACGGTCCGCTCGCGGAGGACGGCTTCGGCCGCCCTCGTGAGAATGGGCTCGAGACGGACGACGCGCTCCCGCTCCGAGCGCAGCTCGAGGAGGTCTTGTTTGATCTCGTTGCCGAGCTCGATCCGGGCTCCGATCTCGAAGGCCAGGCTCTCGGTTGCGGGGTCCAGCTCGTCGAGCTCGGCCTGGGCGGCCTCGACCACCTTGTCGTAGGCGGCCAGCACGCGCGCACGTTCGTCTTCCGTGGGGCTGTCCCCCTCGTCCTCGAGGTCGTCCACCTCGGCCGTCGCGTACGAGTGCCCCTCGGTCAGCTCGAGCAGGCGGAAGCGCTCTCCGCCTTCGATGACGACGTTCAGCCGCCCGTCGTCGAAGTGCTCCAGCACCTCCACGACTGCAGCGCGCGTCCCTATCTCCCGCAAGCCGTCCTCGTCGGCGAGCACGAGGCCGAACTGGTCGCCCGTCTCCAGGCACTCGCCGATCAGCTCCCGATACCGCGGCTCGAAGATGTGGAGCGGGCGCTGCTCGCCCGGCAGGAGCACCAGCTCGAGCGGGAAGAGACCGATCTCGTCCATCCGCAAAGCGTAGTCGCGACGGTTCAGTAGCGGAGACCTTCTAAGCTCTCCACGTGCCCCAGGATCCTCTCGTTCGTCCCGCCATCGCCGACCTCGTGCCGTATGAGCCCGGCAAGCCCGTCGAGGAGGTCCAGCGGGAGCTCGGGCTCGACCGCGTCGTGAAGCTCGCATCGAACGAGGGCCAGTTCGGGCCCTTCCCGAGCGCGCTCGAGGCGCTCGCCAGGGGGGCCCGGGACCTGAACCGCTACCCGGACGGCGGCGCCTACCGTTTGCGGGAAGCGCTGGCAGCGCGTCACGGCGTCGATTTCGCCCAGGTGGCGCTCGCGGCCGGCGCCGACGGCATCATCGGCTACCTCTCGCTCGCGGTCCTCGATCCCGATGACGAGATCGTCTGCGGATGGCCGTCGTTTCCGAGCTACGTGCTCGGGGCGATCAAGATGGGAGCCGACGCGAAGCGGGTGCCACTCACCGAGCACCGTTATGACCCGGAGGCGTTGCTTGCCGCGGTGACGCCACGAACCAAGCTCGTCTACCTCTGCAACCCGAACAACCCGACCGGCACGATGATCGATCAGGGCGGCCATCGATGCGTACTTCGAGCGCGTGCCCGATCACGTCCTGACGGTTCTCGACGAGGCGTACTTCGAGTACATCGACGAGCCCGGGTATCCCGATGGGATCGAGGAGTACCTGAAGCGGGACGGCCGACGGGTGCTCGTCCTCCGGACGTTCTCGAAGATCTACGGGCTCGCGGGGCTTCGGGTCGGGTACGGGGTCGGCCCCGACGACGTCGTCCAGGCGATCGGCAAGGTTCGGAACGCGTTCGACCTCAATCAGCCCGCTCAGGATGCCGCGCTGGCCAGTCTCGGCAACGACGCCGAGGTGGCCCGCCGGCGGCAGGTCACCGCCGAAAGCCGGGCCGAGCTCCTGCAGGCGTGTGAGTCCCTGGGCGTGGAGGTTGCCCAGCCGGCGGTGGCGAACTTCCTCTTCCTCGACATCGGCCGGGACACGCGTGAGCTCTTCGACGCCCTGCTTCACGAGGGAGTGATCGTTCGGCCACTTGCACCGTTCGGTGCTCCCACCGCGATCCGCGTGACGGTCGGGACGCCGGACGAGAACGAGATCTTCACGGCCGCGCTTGCCCGCGTTCTCACCGCTTCGTCACAGACCGTCGCCTAGAACGGCTCGAACCTTCGGCGGGGAGCGGCTCCAGGGCCTTGCGATGCTAGGTTGCGGCGCGTGACGTCGGGCCGCAGCGGCGCCGGACTCGGGCTGATCGCGGAAGCGGCGAGCTTCAGGCGGCTCTTCCTCGCGACCTTCGCGTCGAGCATCGGCACGTGGCTCGCGTTCGTGGCCCTGGTGGTGGACGTCTACGATCGCACCGGGGACGCCAACTGGGTCAGTGCGCTCCTGGTCGCCGATTTCCTGCCGATCGTCCTCGTCGGGATCCTGCTCGGGCCGCTGATCGACCGCCTGCCGCGCCGCAACATCCTGGTGGCGGCGGACGTGCTGCGGGCAGGCGTCTTCTGCATCCTTCCCTTCACGACCAGCGCCGCCCAGATCGTCGGGCTCGCGTTGGTCATCGGTGTCGCGACGAGCCTCTTCAGGCCGGCGGTGTTCGCGGGGCTCCCGAACCTCGTCGCCGACGACGACCTCGGCCATGCAAACGGGATCCTGCAGTCGGCCGAGAATTTTGCCTGGGCGGTCGGCGCTCTTGCGGGAGGCGCCCTGGTCGCCGCCTCCGGCCCGGATGCCGCGTACTGGCTCAATGCGGGAACATTCGTCGTCTCGGCGCTCTTCATCCTCGGGATTCGCCAGAGCCTCGAGGAACGGGAACGAAGCCCCAGCGCCGGTCACCGCCGCGACCTCGTCGAAGGCCTCCGGATGGTGACGCGGTCGCGAGCTCTCTTGACGATTCTCGTGGCCTGGAGCATCGTGACGCTCGGCCAGGCGATCGGGAACGTCTCGGAGATCGTCCTCGCCAAGGACGTGTTCAATGCGGGCGACTTCGGCTACGGCGTCCTCGTGGCGACGGCCGCGGTCGGCCTGACGATCGGGAGCCTCGCGGGCGGCGAAGTCATACGCCGTTTCGGGATCCGCATCCCCTACGTCGCCGGGATTCTCCTCCTTGCAGTCGGGTTCGCGGCGGCGGCTCTGTCCCCGAACGTCTGGGTGGCGGCTGTCTTCGTGGTCGTGTCGGGCCTCGGGAACGGCGCGGTCGTCGTCTGCAATGCCGTGATCGTCCAGCGCGGCGCGCCGGACCGCCTGCGCGGCCGTGCCTTCACGGTGGTCATGAGCATCGGCTACGCGTTCTTTGGCCTGGGGATGATCATTGCCGGCCCGCTGACGAATGGGTTCGGCGCGCGGACGGCTTGGGGTGTCTCGGCGGTGCTCTGTGCCGTGGCAGCCTGCTTCGCTCTCGTGCTCCTCTCCGGCGTCGAGGAGCGAGAGTCGCCGGTCGTCCAGACACTCTGATGGCACGAACCTGGAGCCTCGAGGAGCTCGTTGCCGGCGTCCGTTCAGGCGACCGCCGGGCGCTGGCTCGTGCGATCACCCTCGTCGAAAGCGCGGATTCCCTCGCCGAGGACGTGATCCGGGAGCTCTACGGCCAAACAGGTAACGCATACATGGTCGGGATCACCGGCCCGCCGGGAGTCGGCAAGTCGTCTCTCGTCAGCTCGCTCGTCCGTCACGTGCGCCCAGGTGGGCAGACAGTTGGCGTCGTAACCGTCGACCCTTCGAGCCCCTTCACCCAGGGTGCGCTCCTTGGCGACCGCATCCGGCTTGCGGACCACTTCCTCGACCCGGATGTCTTCATCCGGTCCATGGGGACGCGTGGGCACCTCGGCGGGCTTGCCGAGGCGACCCTTCAGGCCGCGCTCATCCTCGACGCCGCCGGGAAGGACCTGCTCTTTCTGGAGACCGTCGGGACCGGCCAGAGCGAGGTCGAGATCGTCGGGATCGCCGACACGACGCTGCTCGTGCTCATGCCGGGCTCCGGCGACTCGATCCAGGCGCTGAAAGCGGGGATCATGGAGATCCCGGACGTGATCGCGGTCAACAAGAAGGATCGCACCGGCGCGAAGACCATGGAGAGTGAGGTGCGTTCGATCCTCGCTCTCGACACGGAGCGCGAGTGGGAGACCCCCATCGTCCTGACCGACGCCGTCAGCGGCGAGGGCGTCGAGGAGCTCTGGGAAGCGGTTGGATCCCACCGGGACCACCTCGAGGAGACAGGGCTTCTGGCGAAGCGCCGCGCCTCGAACCTCGCCCGTCAGGTGTACGCGCTGGCGAGCGGCCGCGCCAAGGCACACCTGGAGCTGGCGGTGGCAGGAGACGAGGAGCTCCGTCGCCTGCTCGAGCTGGTGGAGCGCCGCGAGCTGGATCCCCTGAGCGCAGTGCGTGAGATCATGCAACAGGTGTTCAGGATCGAGTCCTAAGGCAGCATGGCGACGCGAACAGCACCCACGCTCGCAGACATCGAGGCCGCGCAACAGCGCCTCGAGGGCATCGCTCGCGTCACGCCCGTCTCTTCCTCTGAGACGCTCAGCCGGCTCTCGGGACGACCGGTGTGGCTGAAGGCCGAGAACCTGCAGCGGACAGGATCCTTCAAGATCCGCGGGGCGGTCAACCGGGTCTCCACGCTCGGGCCGGAGGAGCGGGCTGCGGGCGTCGTCACCGCGAGCGCCGGCAACCATGGGCAGGCGGTGGCCTGGGCGGCCCGGGAGGCCGGGGTCGACGCGACCATCTTCATGCCCGAGGACGCTCCGATGGCGAAGATCGAGGCGACCAGGAGCTACGGGGCCGAGATCGTGCTGGCCGGCGCGGGCTACGACGGCGCGCAAGCCGCGGCGCGTGAGCGGGCGGACGCCGGCTCGACGCTGATCCACGCGTTCGAGGACGACATCGTGATCGCCGGCCAGGGGACGATCGGACTCGAGCTCGCCGACCAGCTGCCGGAGCTCGGAGTCCTCGTTGTCCCGGTCGGGGGCGGCGGGCTCGCGTCCGGGATCGCGATCGCGCTCAAGGCACGCCGGCCCGACGTCCGTATCGTCGGGGTCCAGGCTGCGAACTGTGCCCCGCTCGCGGGGAGCACCGAGGTCGGTTTCACGATCGCCGACGGCATCGCCGTCAAGCAGCCGGGGGAGTTGACCAGCGCGATCCTCGACGACCTCCTCGAGGACGTCGTGACCGTCACCGACGACGAAATCGCACAGGCGATCGTCCTCCTGCTCGAGCGGGTGAAGCTCGTGGTCGAAGGCGGCGGAGCCGCGTCCGTCGCGGCGCTCCTCGGGGGGAAGGTGCGGGGCGAGGACGCCGCCTGCGCACTCCTCTCGGGCGGGAACATCGATGCGAGCCTCCTCATGGAGGTCGCCCGCTACGGACTCACGAGAGGAGGCCGCTTCCTCGTCGTGCGAACCCAGGTCCGGGACCGCCCAGGCGCGCTGGCGACCCTGCTGACGCAGCTCGCAGAGGAGCACGTGAACGTCCACGCCGTCGAGCACCATCGCGAAGGAATGGAGATCCCGCTCGCGGTTACCGAGGTCGAGCTGACCCTGGCGACGCGTGACCACCAGCACTGCGAAGAGCTTCTCGAGCAGATGCGCGAATGGGGTTACCCGACCGATCGCCTCCGCTGAGCGCGCTCGTTACCGGGCGCCTCGTCCTCGAGCCCTGGGAAGAGAGCCGTCGGGAGGACATGGCACGCCTCGCAACCATCCCCGAGGTCGTTCGCCACATCGGCGACGGCGAGATCTGGAGCAGGGAGCGGGCCGACGAGGTGTTCGACCGGAACCTCCGCCACTGGGACGAACATGGATTCGGCTGGCGCTCCGCCCTCGACCGCGAATCCGGTGCTTGGCTCGGTTTCCTGGGGCTGAGCTACGTCCCCGGCGACGCGGTTGATTCCTCTCCGGACGACGTTGAGATCGGCTGGTGGCTTCTCCCGGAGGCCTGGGGCCGCGGGCTGGCCACCGAGGGTGCGCTAGCGGTTCGGGACGAGGCCTTCGAGCGCGTCGGCCTGCACCGGATCATCGGTCGCTACGACCCACGGAACCGCGCGTCCGGCCGGATCATGGAGAAGCTGGGGATGCGCTACGAGCGCGACAGCGTCACGAAGGCACGGAGTGCCGCGTCCGGATCTACGCCCTCGACCGCGAGGACTGGGCGGCGGCCGTGCCGCCTAGGAGCTAGAGACCCAGCGCCTTCGCGATGACCATCCGCTGCACGTCGTTCGTGCCCTCGCCGATCTCGAGCACCTTCTGGTCGCGGTAGAAGCGTGAAATCGGATACTCGTCCGTGTAGCCGTAGCCACCGTGGATCTCGAGGGCGGCATTGACGACGCGGTTGGAGAGCTCACCCGTGAAGAGCTTCGCCATCGCGGCCTCGGTTGCGAAGGGCCCGCCCTGATCCTTCACCCACGCCGCCTTGTAGACCAGCTGGCGCCCGGCCTCGATTTCGGTGGCCATGTCGGCGAGCCGGAAGCGGACGGCCTGGAACTCCGAGATCGGCTTCCCGAACTGCTCGCGCTCCTTCGCATAGGCGCTGGCGAGGTCGTAGGCGCCCTGTGCGAGCCCGACGCCCATCGCCGCCACCGAGATGCGCCCGCCGTCCAGGATCTCGAGGAACTGACGGAACCCGGCCCCCCGCTCACCGAGCAGGTTTCCTTCGGGCACGGCGCAGTCCTGAAACGAGAGCTCGCGGGTGTCCGATGCATGCCAGCCCAGCTTGCGCATCGGTGCGGAGATCTCGTAGCCGGGCGTGCCGTTCGGGACGATCAGGTTCGAGATCTCGTCCTCGCCGGTGCGCGCGGTGATCGTCACGCAGCTCGTGATGTCGGTACCGGCGTTCGTGATGAAGATCTTCGACCCGTTCACGACCCACTGCCCGTCGCGGAGCTCGGCATGTGTCTTCGTCGCGCCGGCGTCGGTCCCGGCTCCAGGCTCGGTGAGCCCGAAGGCGGCGAGCCGCTTGCCCGAGGCCAGGTCGGGCACCCACTCGCGCTTCTGCTCCTCGCTCCCGTAGAGGAGGATCGGCATCGTCCCGAGCGACGTGTGCGCGGCCACCGTGATGGCGACCGAGGAGTCGACCCTGCTCAGCTCCTCGATCGCGATCGCGTAGGAAAGCGTGTCCCCGCCGGAGCCGCCGTACTCCTCGGGGACGAGGATGCCCATGAGCCCGAGCTCCGCAAGCTCGGCGACGATCTCGTAAGGGAAGCGGTGCTCGCGGTCGAGCTCCTCCGCGACGGGGGCGATCCGCTCCGTCGCGAGCTCGCGAACCGTCCCGCGGATGAGCTGGTGCTCCTCCGAAAGGTCGAAGTTCACGCCGCCAGCCGCTGCGCGAGCTCGCCGAGCAGGCGGACGCCGAATCCGGTCGCGCCGACCGAAACGTAATAGTCGTCCCGCCCGCGCTCGAGGTAGGCCGTTCCGGCGATGTCGAGGTGCGCCCAGGGGCCCTCGCCGACGAACTCCGCCAGAAAGTTGGCCGCATAGAGAGGCGTCCCCTGGCGGAGTGTGGACGAGTTCTTCATGTCCGCGAACGAGGACTCGATGTAGCGCTTGTACGAGTCGTGGAGGGGGAGGGGCCAGGCGTGGTCTCCGCTCGCCTCACCGGCCACGCGCACCTGCTCCAGCCAGTCGGCGTCGTTTGCGAAGAGCCCCGCGTAGAAGTCCCCGAGCGCGACGACGACGCCGCCGGTCAAGGTCGCGAGGTCGAGCAGGTGGGTGGCGCCGGAGCTCCTCGCGTGCCAGAGCGCATCCGCGAGGACGAGCCGGCCCTCCGCATCCGTATTCGTCACCTCGATCGTCTTGCCGTTCGAGGCCGTGAGTATTTCGCCGGGGCGGTAGGACCGATCGCTGATCATGTTCTCGCACGAAGCGACGACTCCCAACACGCGAAGAGGCAGCTCGAGCTCCGCGATCGCCCCGAGACCGGCCAGCACGGCGCCCGCTCCGCCCATATCGGACTTGAGGTCATCCATCTTCCCCGGCGGCTTCAGGTCGAGCCCGCCCGAATCGAACGTGAGACCCTTGCCCACGAGTCCGAGGACAAGGCCCGCGTCGGTCGGCTGCGGTGGCTCGTAGCGAAGCGTGACGAGTCGCGGCTCCTCGTGGCTCCCGCGCGCCACGGCCATGAAGGCGTTCATCCCCGCGGCTTCGATCTCCTTCGGCCCGAGCACTTCCACGCTCAGGCTCGGAAACCGGGCCGCGAGCTCCTCGGCGAAGGCCGCCAGTGCCGTTGGCGTCACTTCGTTGGGAGGAGCGTTCACGAGATCCCGGCAGCGGTTGGTCCAGCCTGCGACTACACCGGCCCGACGCGCGTCCTCGGTAGCGGCGGCGGCGCCGGGCCCGCAGAGAACGAGCCGATCGATCTCTCCTGGCCGGTCGTCCCCCGTCTTCCAGCGCCCGGCGTCGTAAGGCCCGAGAACCATGCCGTCGACGACCGCACGGGCATCGTTTGGGTCTTCGAGAAGCCACGCGACGGTCTTGGCGCCGAGCTCTCTGGCCGCGCGCGCCGAACCAGCGGCAGCGCTCGTGACGGCGTCGGCATCGGGGGCCTCGCCGAGCCCTGTCCCGAGGAGTCGGGGAGCTCCGAGTGCGCCGTCCGAGTGCGCCAGGGATACCCGGCCGCCCTTGCCGCTCCACTCGCCGTCGGCCAGGAGTTTCGCAAGTCGCCCGCCCAGCCGGTCGTCGAGCACCCGTGCAGCCTCGGAAAGGCCGGCCGGGTGGGAGAGGGGGAGGACGAGAACGTCCGCCTGCACCCCCTCCGGCGGCGCTTCCGCTGTCTCCACGAGCATGGCGGCCGGATGCTATCCGAACCTCCCGGTACCTTCCTCAAAGTGGGGCTAAAGGCTGCCCGCAGCCGTGCCGATACGGAGAATGCGCTATGAGCGCAGCACTACCCTCTCCGCCCACCCCTTCCCCTGGTGGGCACCCTCTCCCAGTAGAGGCCCTCCAAGATGTTCTTGGGGGGCTTCTGCATGAGCGCGAGAGCCTTCGCGGCGGTGGCTCGGCTGCGGCTCTGGAGGAGAACCGACAGAAGATCGTCGGCGTCCAGTGGGAGCTCGCCCACGCGCTGATCGCGCTCCACGCGCCCGCTCGTTAGCCCGGTTTGGCGCGGCTATCCTCGCCGCGTGAGATCCGGCGTGGACAGGAAGGGGATGGCGGCGCTCTCGACGGGCCATCTGGCAACCGACCTGGCGCAGGGCTCGCTCGCTGCCCTCCTGCCCTTCCTCGTCGAGCGGTTCGACCTTTCCTATGCGATGGCGGCCGCTCTGGTCCTCGCCGCGACGATCAGCTCTTCGATCGTGCAGCCGCTTTTTGGGCTCGTCTCTGACGCGAAGGGCGGCTACTGGCTCCTCCCGGTCGGAGTCGCCGTAGCGGGAATCGGCATGGCCCTCGCGGCGGTGGCGCCCTCCTACCCGCTTGTGCTCGTCGCCGTCCTCGTCGCCGGGTTGGGCGTGGCCGCCTACCACCCGGAGGCCTCGAAGTTCGCGAACTACGTGAGCGGGGACCTGCGTGCAAGCGGCATGGCGTTCTTCTCGGTCGGCGGGAACCTCGGCTTCGCGCTCGGGCCGTTCCTCGCATCGTCGATCGTGCTCGCGCTCGGGCTGAACGGCGGTCTTCTGCTCGCGCTCCCGGGGCTCGCGGTGGCATTCCTCCTCGTCGCGGTCCGCGCCCATCTCGGCCGATTCGTGCCCGACCGCGTGCAGAGGGACGGGAGGACCGGCGCCGGGGACAATCCGCGCGGGCTCTTGCTGCTCCTGGCGGTGATCGCGCTCAGGAGCATCGCCCACATGGGCCTCTTCACCTTCGTACCGCTCTGGGAGGTCGAGCTCGGGAATGGTGCCGCGCACGGAACGCGCCTTCTGTCGCTCTTCCTCCTTGCCGGCGCGGTCGGGACGATCTTCGGCGGGCGGCTGGCCGACCGCTTCGGCCGCCGGCCCGTGCTCCGGTGGAGCTTCGTCGTCGCGGCCCCACTCATCCTCGTGTACATCGTTGTGGGAGGGATCGTCGGAGAGGCGGCGCTGATCCTCTCGGGGGCAGCGGTGATCGGCACCTTCGGCGTCAGCCTCGTCATGAGCCAGGAGTACATGCCAAGCCGGGTCGGGATGGCGTCGGGTCTCTCGATCGGCTTCGCCATCGGCCTTGGAGGGATCGCCGCGGTCGTCATGGGCGGCATCGCCGACGCCATCGACCTCGAAACGGCCCTGCTCGCGACCGTCGCCGGCCCCGTGCTCGCCTTCGTCCTGGCGCTGGCGCTGCCTCCATCCGCGGCGCGCCGCCTCGAGCCGGTGGCCGCGAGCCTATGAGCGCGCCCGGTTCCGCCCGAGAGTTCTTCGAAGGGCTCGAGCAGAGGATCGACCCGGCCCGTGCTGCCGGAAAAGAGGTCTCGTACCGCTTCGACGTCCGTGGGGACGGGAGCTGGCGCCTCGAGCTGGCAGACGGCAAGGTGAGCGTCACCGAGAGCGACGCGGAAGCGGATTGTGTCGTGGAGACCACTGAGGACGTGCTGCTCCGGATCCTGAGCGGGAAGCAGAGCCCGGCGCTCGCCTACATGACGGGGAAGATCAAGGTCGAGGGTCGAACAGATCTCGCGCTCGGCCTCCGCGATCTCATCGCCTAGGGTCGACGGCCCGGCAAGAGGCCGGGCCGTTGAGTTCCTGCGAGTGGGGCTGGGTTAGGCCCGCACGGCCTCGCGCGTCGCCTCAGCCTGCTCGGGGTGGTCACCCTCGGCGAACTCCTCGATGAGCTTCGCCGAAAACGAGGGCAGGTCGTCCGGCTTTCGGCTCGTGACGAGTCCGCGATCGACCTGGACCTCCTGGTCGACCCACTGGCCGCCGGCGTTCCGGATGTCGGTCCGGAGCGAAGGCCAGGATGTGAGCGTCCGTCCGTTCACGATGCCGGCCTCGACGAGGGTCCATGGTGCATGGCAGATAGCCCCGACCGGCTTTCCCTGCTCGAAGAACGTCCGCACGAAGCGGACAGCGTCCTCGTGCATTCGAAGCTGGTCGGGATTCGCGACCCCGCCCGGCAGGACGAGACCGTCGTAGTCCGTGGGGTCGGCGTCCGAGACGATCCTGTCCACCGGGAACGTATCGGCCCTGTCCAGGTGGTTGAACGCCTGCACCGCACCGCTCTCTGTCGACAGGAGCTCGAGGTCGGCTCCTGCCTTTTCAAGCGCCTTCCAGGGCTCGGTCAGCTCGACCTGCTCGACGCCTTCCATAGCGGTCAGAAACGCGATTCTCTTGCCTTGTAGCTCGTTGCTCATGCGAACCTCCTTGAATCGTTCGTCCTGTTTCGCGTACCGCGGCGGCTTGCGGCTAAACATGCACCTTGCGTTCATCAGGCCTAACGGCTTAGATACGCGACCGTGAATCGCTACGAGTGGCTTCTCTTCTTCCACATCGCCGCCGCGGTCGTCTGGCTCGGCGGTGCCCTTGCCATTCAGGTGCTGGCCATTCGCGCCAACCGGACCGACGACCCGGCCCGCATGGTCACGATCGCGCACGACGCTGAGTGGTTCGGAACGAGGATCTTCTTGCCGAGCTCGCTCCTCGTGCTCGTCCTCGGGATCATCCTGACCATCGACGGGCCCTGGGACTTCGGCCAGACGTGGGTCATTCTCGCGCTGATCGGTTACGGGCTTTCCTTCGTGACCGGGGCGGCCTTCCTCGGCCCCGAGTCAGGGCGCATCGGGAAGCTCCTTGCCGCGGAGGGGCCGGACTCCCCGGCGGTGCGAGCCAGGATCCAGCGAATCTTTCTCGTCTCCAGGATCGAGCTGGTGCTCCTCTACCTGATCGTGCTCGACATGGTCATCAAGCCCGGCCTCGTGAGGCACGAGATCGAGCTTTCCAGCTCGATCAGGACTTCGCCCCCTGCCGACGCGGTCGCCCTCGCCCACGTGCACGCGGCCGACGACGCCGTCGTGGGGGGAGACCAGCGGCGTCTCCATCTTCATCGCCTCGAGCACGAGCAGCGGCTGCCGAGCTACGACTTGTGCACCCGGCTCGACCAGGACGCGGATGACGGTTCCCGGCATGGGCGCGGTCACCGCATGCTGGCCTCCCGGGGCAGTCTCAGCGGACCGGGAGGCCTCCTCGACTCGGGGGGGTGGGCTTGCGGCTGCCCGGACCCGGTTCAGCCGCCATCCTCCCGCCCAAACCTCAGGCACGTCGACGGGGGTCGAGAGCGGTGGGTTCTCGGTGAGAAAGGCGGTAGTCGCGCGCCCCGCGCGCACATCCGGATGGGAAACGAGCCACCGCAGGAAGGCCAGGTTCGTCGTGACCCCCGAGACCGTCGTCTCGTCGAGTGCGGCGGCGAGCTGGTCGAGCGCCTCTTCACGCGTCTCCGCGTGCGCCACCAGCTTGGCGATCATCGGGTCATAGGCGACGGGAACCTCGTCCCCCGTTTCGACCCCGGCGTCGACCCGGACGCCCTCCGGGAGCTGCAGCCGCTCGAGACGGCCTGCCTGCGGGAGGAAGGTGCGCGGATCCTCGGCGTAGAGCCGAACCTCCACCGCGTGTCCGGTAACCGTGGGATTGCCGGGGTCGAGCCGCTTCCCGCTCGCGACGCGGAGCTGCTGCTCCACGAGATCGACGCCGGTCACGGCCTCGGTCACCGCGTGCTCCACCTGGATTCGCGCGTTCAGCTCCAGGAAGAAGAACTCATCCTCCTGGACGACGAACTCGGCGGTCCCGGCCCCGACATAGCCGAGCGCTCCTGCGAGCTCGACCGCCGCTGCGGTCATGGTGTCGCGCATGGCGACGTCGAGCTCCGGTGCCGGCGATTCCTCCAGCACCTTCTGGTGCCGTCGCTGGACGGAACAGTCGCGCTCGCCCAGGTGGACGATGGATCCGTGCTTGTCCGCCAGGAGCTGCACCTCGACGTGTCGTGAGCGTTCGAGGTAGCGCTCGAGGAAGACGGTCTCGTCTCCGAAGCCTGCTTTCGCCTCGCGGCGTGCGGCGTCCAGAGCCTCGTCGAGCTCGTCGGCCGTGCGAACAACACGCATTCCGCGCCCGCCTCCGCCGGCCGCGGCCTTGATGAGGAGAGGGAATCCGACTTCCTCGGCCGGGCCGGAGGGGAGAACGGGAACACCGGCCTGCACGGCAGCGCGCTTCGCCTCCAGCTTGTCGCCCGCGGCCCGGAGGACCTCCTGGGGCGGCCCGACCCAGGTGAGCCCGGCGCCCTCCACCGCGGCGGCGAAGCTGGCGCTCTCGGCCAGGAAGCCGTAGCCCGGGTGGATTGCGTCGGCGCCGCTCTCCTCCGCCGCCCGAACATGCTCATCCGGGTCGAGGTAGCTCGCGATCTGCTGCAGCTCGCCGCTCCGCCGCGTATGCAGGGCACCCGCGTCGTCGGGAGCCGCGACGGCGACCGTCGGGATGCCGAGCCGGTCGCAGGTTCGAAAGATCCGGGCGGCAATCTCGCCGCGGTTCGCGACTAGGAGCTTTCGGATTTCCATCCGGGCGCCCGCTTCTCGAGGAAGGCGCGAAGCCCGTCCTGGCCCTCGGCGCTCGTGCGCCGCTCGGCGGCCCAGTGTGCCACCTCCGGGACGTCAGGGCGCTCCCGGATGAGGCGCTTCGCCTCGCGAGCCGCGATCGGGCCTGCCTGGAGCAGCTCTCCGACCACGCGGTCGACAGCCTCGTCGAGGTCGGATGCGACCTCATGGACGAGGCCGATCCGGAGAGCGGTCGCGGCATCGAATCGCTCCCCGGTCAAGAAGTAGCGCCGCGCCGCGCCGGGCCCGATCCGGGGCAGGACGAACGGCGAGATGACGGCGGGCACGATGCCGAGCCGGACTTCGGAGAACGCGAAGACGGCGTCCTCCGCCGCGATCGCAATGTCGACACAGGCCAGGAGACCCGAGCCGCCGCCGAGCGCATGGCCCTGAACCCGAGCGACGACGGGCGCCGGACAGGAGTCGATCGCCTCGAACATGGCGTGGAGGCGCATTGCGTCCTCGACGTTGTCGTCGTAGTCGAGGTCGATCGCGGCACGCTGCCAGTCCACGTCGGCTCCGGCGCAAAAGCTCGCCCCCTCGCCCTCGAGCCGGACCACGCGCGCATCTCCGACGTCGGCGAAAGCCCGCGTCAGTTCCGCGATCAGAGCCGCGTCGAACGCATTCCGGCGCTCGGGGCGCGCAAGCGTGATGCAGAGGGCGTGCCCCTGCCGCTCGATCCGGAGCGCGCTCATCGGCGGCAGCTTAGAGTCCACTGGTGCTCAAAGGTGCGCTTGCAGCTGCCGTGACGCCGCTCCGGGGCGGAGGAGAGGCGCTCGACGAAGGTCCGTTCGGCGAGTACGTCGAGTTTCTGGCCACGGCGGGGCTCGACGGGATCCTGGCGCTCGGCACCACCGGCGAGGGGATTCTGCTCGGCCCGGACGAGCGCCGGCGCGCCGCCGGGCTCTTCGTGGCAGCTGCCGGTGACCGATTCGATGTGGCAGTCCATTGCGGCGCGCAGACGACGCGCGAGACTGTCGAGCTTGCACGACACGCCGCGGAGGCGGGCGCAGCTGCCGTCGCCGTGATCGGACCTCCGTACTACGCGCTCGACGAACAGGCTCTGCTGGCGCATTTCAGCGCGGCCGCGGCGGCCTGCGCCCCGCTCCCGTTCTACCTCTACGAGTTCGCCGATCGGAGCGGGTACGCCGTCCCGGTCAGCGTCATCGAGAGGTTGCGAGGCGAGGCGCCGAACCTGGCGGGCCTCAAGATCTCGGATGCGCCCTTCGACCGTTTTTCGCCGTATCTTCTCGAGGGTCTCGACGTCTTCGTGGGCCCGGAATCCCTGATCGTGGAAGGCCTCCGAGCAGGCGCCGCCGGAGCCGTCTCGGGCCTCGCGAGCGCCTTCCCGGAGCTCGTCGGCGACCTCGTTCGCACTCCGGATCCTTCGACCGGCGAGCGTGTGACGGCCGTCCGGGACAGGCTGCAGGCTCTGCCCTTCCAGGCGGCGCTGAAGCGGACGCTTGCGCGCCGCGGCGTCCGGCTCGAAGAGGATGTCCGCGCACCGCTTCGCGGCCTCACAGACGTAGAGCGGCGCGACCTCGACGCGTTCCTCGACAGCGAGGGTTTCTAATGCCGCGGATCGTCATCGGGGGCGCGGGCGCGATCGGGGCCTCGATCGCCTACCACCTTGCAATGGCGGGAGCGGAGGACATAGTCCTCGTGGACCGAGAGACGGTCGGCTCCGGCGCCACCAGCAAGGCGATGGGAGGTGTCCGCCAGCAGTTCTCGACGGCCGCGGAGGTCCGGCTGGCGCAAGAGAGCATTCGCTTCTTCGAGGAGCTCGGGCCGCCGTTCTTCGACCAGGTCGGCTACCTGTTTCTCGCCACGACCGAGGCAGGCCTCGCGGAGCTGGAGACTCGCCGTCAGGTACAGGTCGACCTGGGTGTCCCCGTCGAGCGCCTCGATCCGGATGGGATCGCGGAGACCGCGCCGGGCGTGGCCGTCGACGATGTCGTCGGAGGCGTTTTTTGCGCCGAGGACGGCGTTGCCGATCCACCGGCCGTCACGCGGGAGCTTGTGAGGCGTGCCGTCGAGCTCGGCGTGGATTTGCTCGAGCGAACCGCTCTGGACGAGGTCGAGGCCGATGTCGCGGTGGTTGCGTGTGGGCCACAATCGGGGGAGACAGCGAAGCGACTCGGGGCCGAGGTCCCGATCAGGCCCCTCCGACGTCAACTCATCGAGACCGGTCCTGTCCCGGGGCTTCCCGAGGCCCTGCCCATGATTGTGGAGACCGAGACGGGATTCCACTTCCGGAGGCGGGGCGACCGGCTGATCCTCGCCATGGCAGACGCGCGACCGCGCTGGGGCGAGGAGGAAACCGTTGACGAATCGGTGCTCGGAGATCGCCTCGAGCGCCTCAGGGCCCGGTTTCCGGCCGCCGGCGAGGTCGAGATCGCGAGGGCATGGGCAGGGCTCTACGACATGACGCCGGACGCGCATCCGGTGATCGGCTGGGTCGGCGAGGGCGTGTACGCGGCTTGCGGTTTCTCCGGACACGGCTTCATGCAGTCTCCCGCGGTGGGTCGGGCCGTCGCCGAGGAGCTCCTGAACGGAAACTCCCAGCTCGATCTCACCCCGTACCGCCCGGAACGTCTCGCGGACGGCACGGGGTTTGAGGAGGAGGTCGTCCTCTAGATTTCGCCCACGAGGTGGGCGGCTCCGCCGGGCGTCAGGCGCTCCCACATCCGCAGGTAGACCGCGAGCTCGGCTCGTGCGATCTTCGGGTCGAGGGCGCCGGGAGGGTCGATCACGAGAACTCCGTCCTCCCGAGCCTCGGCGGCGTACGACGTCCGCCCCAGAAAGGCGAGGAGGCTCCTCCGGAGACATGCATCAGAGACCCGGACCTCGAGGATGTGCTGCGCTTCTGGCGCGCCGAGGCGCAGGCGGGTCCTCTTGGCGGGTTCTTTCCATGACAACATGACAGTCGGACCCGGGGGATGCGTGGGCTTCGGCCGGTTCTTTCCCCCCCGCCGTCGTCCACGCTAACCCGGGTCCTTCACCCATTAGAGCCGCGTAGGCGCCCGAAACTTGCACTCAAAAACTTGTGCCGCAAGCCTGCAGCCGTAACCTGTACCCAATGAAGGTGAGAAATTTTGGGTTTTTGGGCACTGAACGCCCATGAGCCCCCGCGTTGAGCCTCTGCGGCGGCGTCTCGACGATGGCTCGTTCGAGCGCCTCTACAGGCGGCATCTTCCCGAGGTCTACCGCTACGTCCTTCGCGACGTCGGTAACCGAGCGGACGCGGAGGAGGTCACCCAGAATGCGTTTCTCGATGCCTACCGGGCTCTCGGGCGCGGCCACACGCCAGAGAAGCCACGAGCCTGGCTCTTCGGCATTGCGAAGAACGCCACCCGCCGCCGCTATCGGACGCTCTCTCGCCGGCCGCACGAAGTAGAGCTGGAGAACGAGCTCGCCGAGTCGGTGGCGGCAGAGGAGCGTCCGCAGCTCGAGGAGCTGCGGGATGCCGTCCGCTCACTGCCTCCCACGCACCAGCAGGCTCTCTTCCTTCGTGAGATCGAAGGGCTTTCGTATGTAGAGATCGCAAACAGAATGGATCTGTCGCACGCAGCGGTCGAGACCCTCCTCTTTCGCGCCCGACGGTCGCTGCGCGGGCGGCTCGAAGTGGCGGGCATTCGCCCGGCCGCCCAGCCCGTGGCCTCGCGAAGGCGGAGACTTGCCGGGCTCGCGTTCCTCCCGGCCGGTCTGCTTCGCCAGCTGGACAGGGTGGCGTTCGAGGCGGAGCGCTCGGGGCTCGTGCTCAAGACGGCGGCCGCGACGGCTGCGGTCATCCTGGGTGTGGGGGTCACGGTTGCGGTCGTTCCGCTTGGAGCGGCAAGCGAGCGCCAGCAGGCGGTCACGATGCCGAAAACGACAACGATGTCGGCCGCCGATACAACGTTGTTCACGAGCGTGTTCTCCGCGAACCCCTCGCAAGACGCGGCGGGCGGGGGCTCCACGGATCTGGTTCAGGTCTTTGGCAGTGGGTCGGACGTGAAAGGTGGCGCGAAGGACGTCGACTCGGCACTTCAGGCGGTCACAGGCGATGCGACCAGCTCGGTTGGAGGCTCAGTGCTGGGGGCCGTAGACGCGAACGTTCCAGCGGTCTCGACTCCGCCCGTTTCGACACCTGCGATCTCGACTCCGGTCGTCTCGGTACCTGCGATCTCGGTTCCGTCCGTGACGACGCCTCCGCTCTCGACCACGCTTGTCACGGATGCCGTCCCCGAAGTCGACCTCCCTGACCTGCCGGTGACGACCGGCGAGCTCCCCAGCCTTCCGTAACTGGCTTACATCCGGAAGATGCCGAACGTCGTCTCGGGAATTGGGGCGTTGAGGCTCGCCGAGAGCCCGAGGGCCAGCACGCGGCGGGTGTCGGCCGGGTCGATGACGCCGTCGTCCCACAGCCTCGCCGTCGAGTAGTACGGGCTCCCCTCGCGCTCGTACTTCTCCCGGATCTCCTCGGGATCCGAGCGTCCGACTGCGGAGAGCACGGTCGCCGCCTGCTCACCGCCCATGACGCTGATCCTGGCGTTCGGCCACATCCAGAGCTGGCGAGGGGAGTAGGCCCGACCGCACATTCCGTAGTTCCCCGCGCCGAACGAGCCCCCGATGATGACCGTGAACTTTGGCACCTGGGCGCACGCGACCGCCGTGACGAGCTTCGCCCCGTCCTTCGCGATGCCGCCTGCCTCGTACTCCTTTCCAACCATGAACCCCGTGATGTTCTGGAGGAAGACCAGCGGGATCCGGCGCTTGCAGGCGAGCTGAACGAAGTGGGCGCCCTTGAGCGCGCTCTCCGAGAAGAGAACGCCGTTGTTGGCGAGAATCGCGACGGGAAGCCCCTCGATCCGCGCGAAGCCGCAAACGAGCGTCTCGCCGTAAAGCTCTTTGAACTCATGTAAACGACTGCCGTCGACCAGCCGGGCGATCACCTCGCGGACGTCATAGCCAACGCGGTAGTCCTCCGGCACGACCCCGTGCAGCTCGCCGGGGTCGTAGAGGGGAGCTTCGGCCTTCGCGAGGGTCCAGGGAGGCTCCGGCCGGCCGTAGCCCAGGTGCGCGACGATTGACCGGGCGATCGCGAGCGCGTGCTCGTCGTCGGCGGCGTAGTGGTCGGTGACGCCCGAGACCCGTGAGTGGACGTCTGCACCACCCAGCTCCTCAGCGGTCACTTCCTCGCCCGTGGCCGCCTTCACGAGGGGCGGACCGCCGAGGAAGATCGTGCCGGTGCCCTTGACGATCACGGTCTCGTCGCTCATCGCCGGCACGTACGCGCCGCCGGCGGTGCACGATCCCATGACCACCGCGATCTGCGCGATTCCCTTGGCCGACATGCGAGCCTGGTTGAAGAAGATGCGGCCGAAGTGGTCGCGGTCGGGGAAGACCTCGTCCTGGAGTGGGAGAAAGGCGCCGCCAGAATCGACGAGGTAGATGCAGGGCAGGCAGTTCTGTTCCGCGACCTCCTGGGCACGCAGGTGCTTCTTGACGGTGAGCGGGTAATAGGTTCCGCCCTTGACGGTGGCGTCGTTCGCGACGACCACGCACTCCCTACCCTCGACGGCCCCGATGCCGCAGACGATTCCGGCGCCGGGAGCATCGCCGTCGTAGAGGTCCCACGCGGCGAGCGCGTTCAGCTCGAGGAACGACGAACCCGGGTCGAGCAGGCGGTCGACCCGCTCCCTGGCTGCAAGCTTCCCCCGAGCCCGGTGGCGCTCGACGGACTCGGCTCCGCCACCCTGCGAGACCTGCTCGCTGCGAGCGCGGAGCTCGGCGACCAACGCCTGCATCCGGGACCGGTTCGCCTCGAACTCTGGTGCTGCCCGGTCGATGCGCGAATCGAGGATCGCCACGGGCGGGAAGCCTACGGGACGCGCCGCCCAGGCTCACGCCTGAACGCCAAAGACCCCGTACCCGGGGCCCTTGGCGTTTCGTTCCGCGGCAGATGCTGTTAGGCCGGCTGCGGTCTCCGCCCGGCGAGGCCCAGGAAGGACAGCGCCTTGAGCATTTCAACCGGCTTCGCGAACGTGATGTTCGTCGGCACGTGGTTTCGGTTGCGGTCGACCTTCGCGGCTAGGCGCGCCACATCCGCCTCTCGCAGAAGATCCGCCTGCTTCTGGCGAGCGAGCTCTCGATGGATAGACGGGCTGATCACGGCTCCTCCTCTTCGCGTGTGTCCACAGGACGGTGGGCCGGTCGCGGTTCTTCCCTCCCCGGCGGCGGCGTGGGAGGATTGCCGAGTGAGTGCGCCTACCGGGGCTTCTGAGGAGCTGGTCGACTCCACGTTGGGGTCATTCATGGCGCGCGTTGCGAGCCCCAACGACCCCATCGGCGGCGGATCTGCAGCGGCGGTCGTCGTCGGCATCGCCGCCGCTCTCGTGGGGATGGCTGCCCGAGCCTCGTCTGAATGGAACGAGGCAGCCGGCGCGATCGTCCAAGCGGACGAGTTGCGCTCGCGATCAGCACCGCTTGCGCAAGCCGACGCTGATGCCTACGCCGATGCCCGCGAGACATTGAGGCGGCGGTCGACGCTCGAGCCCGAGAGCCGCGACGAGACCATCCGCAAGGCGCTCGCCGAGGCAGCTGAGGTCCCACTTCTCATTGCGAGCACAGCCTGCGACGTCACCGCGCTTGCCGCTCATGTTGCCGAGAACGGAGCCGGCGAGATTCGTGGCGACGCAGCTGTCGCAGCTGTCCTCGCGGCGGCGGCAGCGCGCGCGGCTGCGAACCTCGTGCAGGTCAACCTCGCCACCATGCCCGATGACGAGCGCCTCAGACGCGCACACCGGTTGGTCTCGGAGAGCGCAGCACACGCTCGGCGCGCGCTCGCGGAAAGCTCCTAGCCCAGCGCTGAGGCGGCGAGGAGCCGGCGGCGATATCGGTCTCGCCACTCGAGGCGTCGGCTCGCAGCGATCTGGAAGGCCAGTTCCCCGGTGCGCGCGCGGCGCAAGAGGTCGGCGTACCGGACGGCTTCCAGCGGGCTTCCGCCCTCGTGAGTTTGATTTCGCTTCACATCGACCAGACGAGCCAGAGGAAGACGTTCTTCCCTCAGCACGAGAATTCCGCGAAGATTCGTGCAACAGATGTCGCTTGCTTCCCTTACTGACGCTCGTCTGGTCGCCCGCTGTCGAACCGGTGAGCAGGCCGCATGGGCTGAGCTCGTCGATCGGTTCTCCCGGTACGTGTACGCAATCGCGACGCAGGCCTACAGACTGGGGCCGGACGACGCAGAGGAGGTCTTCCAGGAGGTCTTCGCCCGCACCTACGAGCACCTGGACCGGCTTCGTGACGATACGGCGATCCGGCCGTGGATCGGACAGCTCACCCGCCGGCTCTCCATCGATCGGATTCGTGGCTCTGCGCGTGAAGTAGTCGACTCCGACGCTCTCGACATCCCCGTGGTCGACGAGACTCTCGAGCGCCTCGACGACGCGCTCACGGTGCACGAGGGCCTTTCGGCTCTGCCCGAGCACTGTCGGGAGATTCTGGATCGCTTCTTCGCGCGCGACGAGAGCTATCAGACGATCGGCGATGCGCTTGCGATCGCGCCGGGAACGATCGCCAGTCGTATCTCCCGCTGCCTCAAGAAACTCCGCGCTCAGCTCGAGGGAAGATCCGAGCCCTCCGAGCCGTCTGGTGAACGGTGACCCCAATGGCGACATTTGACGAACAACGACTGGTGGAGCTCCTCGGAGCCCTTCCGCCTGCCCCGGATGCCTGGGTCGCCGCCGCGAAGGAGCTTCCGCTCGCGCGCCGTGAGCTCGACCACCTGGTCGAGCGCGCGGTCGCAGACGAGGATTTCCGGCACGCGATCGAGGCTGACATCGAAGCTGCGATCCGTGAAGCCGGGTGTGTCCCGGATCCGCTCACGGTCGCGGCTCTTCGAGCCCGTCTCGATCGATCGTAAGCGGCGGCTCGAAGAGCTTAGCCTCGAGGTCGTCACGCTCCGTTTCCGCTGTAGCGGGGCGGTTTTCCTGTCGAGCTCGACGACCGTCTCGCGGCCAGTGGGAAGAAAAATCTCCGCTCCTCCGTCCGGTGAGCATGCAACCGGATCACGAAAGGAGCACCGAAATGAGGAATCGTCGTCATCGTTGGATCCGCCGGCTCGCCCTGTCTTTCGCCTTTGCGGCGATCGCAGCTCCGACGGCCCAGGCTCGCATCGCGGACGACTCGGGCATCGGTCAGGGCAACCAGGTCACGAGCGTTCGCCCCGACGACCGGGCAGCGCGCGGTGTGCCGCAGTCGGCGGATGTGACCGTAGTTGTCAGGCCCGACGACCGGGCTGCTCGCTTCTCGCCCAACGTTGGCAGCGAGAATCTCAATCTCTGGCGCGATCCCGCCGCTGTCACGGGCAACGAACTCGTGCTCCGGCGCGATCCAGGCGCTGCCGTCGAGACCCCGGTGGTCGCGGTTCCGGCAACCGACGGCCAGGCGTTCAACTGGGGCGACGCCGGCATCGGCGCAGCGATCATGCTTGGTTTCCTGCTCCTCGCACTGGGCGCAGCCGTAGCGAGCCGGCAGTCCAAGAAGTCGCTGGCAGAGGCGTAAACCTCAAACAACCCGAGTACGGGACAGACGAGCGGGCCGAAGGGCCCGCTCGTCTCGCGCGTGGAACCAGAAGCCTGACTGCCGTACCCTTTCGGCATGGCGGCTTGCGACGAGTGTGGCCAGCGAAATCCGGAGGAAGCTCGCTTCTGTCAGTCATGCGGTGCGCCGCTAGCGGGTAGAGCCGCGGCGGCCCACGAAGTGCGGAAGACCGTCACCGTTATCTTCGCTGACCTGGCCGGCTCGACGGGATTCGGAGAGCGGCTCGACCCCGAGTCGCTCCGGCGCGTGCAGGCCCGCTTCTTCGACGCGATGCGGCTCGTGCTCGAGAAGCACGGGGCGACGGTCGAGAAGTTCATCGGCGATGCGGTGATGGCCGTGTTCGGTATCCCGTTCGTGCACGAGGATGATGCTCTCAGGGCTGTGCGGGCCAGTTTCGAGATGCGCGAGGCGCTCGAGGAGCTGAACGCCGACATCTCTGCGTCCTGGGGGGTTGAGCTCACGATCCGGATCGGAGTCAACACGGGCGAGGTCGTGGCAGGGGACGCCGCTTCCGCGCAGTCCTTTGCGACCGGGGACACCGTGAACGTCGCCGCCCGGCTCGAGCAGGCTGCAGATCCTGGTGAGATCCTCGTCGGCGAGACCACCTTTCGCCTGGTCCGGGACGCGGTCGAGGCCGAGGAGGTCGATTCCCTCGACCTTCGCGGCCGCGGCGAGAAAGTCGCTGCACGGCGTCTCGTGTCCATTCGTCCCGATTCTCCGGGCACGGCCCGGCGCCTCGAGACGCCCCTCGTGGGGCGCGAAAACGAACTTCGGCTCCTACACGATGCCTTCGCCCGGGTTGAGCGTGAGCAGGGCTGTCACCTCTTCACCCTCATGGGTCCGGCCGGGGTTGGAAAGTCGCGGCTCGTGGCGGAATTCCTCGATGATCTGGCCGAACAGGCGACGGCGGTTCGGGGTCGCTGCCTCTCGTACGGGGACGGCATCACGTTTTGGCCCGTGGCCGAGGTCGTTCGCGAGGCCGCATCCCTGAACGGCGAGGAGACCACCAGAGGAAGCGCGGGGCCGGATCGCCGCATTTCTCGCCGACGAGGACGATGCCACTCTCGTCGCCGCTCGGGTCTCGGAGCTCGTCGGGCTTGCCGACGCCCGCGGAGGCGAGGAGAGCTTTTGGGCAGTCCGGAAGTTTTTGGAGGCGTTGGCACGAGATCGGCCACTCGTCGTCGTGCTGGACGACGTGAACTGGGGCGAGCCCACCTTTCTCGACCTCATCGAGCACATCGCGGAGTGGTCCCGAGGCGCCCCGATCTTGCTCGTATGCCTTGCCCGCCCCGAGCTCCTGGACGAGCGGCCTGCCTGGGCCGGCGGGAAGCTCAACTCCACCTCGTTGCTCCTCGAGCCGCTGAACGACGAGGAGTTCGACCTACTCGTCGCCTCTCATCTTGGTCCAGGCACGCTCGAAAAGGACGTTCGAGCCCAGATCATGCGGGTCGCGGAAGGAAATCCCCTCTTTGTCGAAGAGACGGTTGCGTTGCTTGTCGGAGAAGGCCTTCTCACCCGCGAAGACGGTCACTGGGCCGCCGCCGGCCTGGAAAAGGTTCCCATCCCACCCACGATCCAGGCGCTTCTTGCCGCGAGGATCGACAAGCTCCCGGCCGCTGAGCGCGCCGTCCTCGAAAGAGCGTCGGTGGAGGGGCAGGTCTTTCACACGGGCGCCTTGGGAGGGCTCCAAGAGGGAAAGGACGGCTCAACACGCCTGGTTCACGCGCTCGTTCGGAAGGAGCTCGTTCGTCCGGAACGCTCCACGTTTCCGGGCGAGGAAGCCTTTCGATTCCGGCACATCCTGATTCGCGATGCCGCCTACGAGTCGATTCCAAAGGAGACGCGGGCCGATTTGCACGAGCAGTTCGCAGACTGGCTCGTCGAGGCGGCGGGGGCGCGAAGTCTCGAGTACGAGGAGATCGTGGCGTATCACCTCGAGTGCGCCTACAGGTTGCGCGCACAACTCGGCCCGGTCGGGGAGCGCGGCCGAGCCCTGGCCGACGAAGCGGCCGAGCGCCTGGCCGGGTCGGCCAAGCGCGCGGTTGCCAAAAACGACATGCCGGCTGCCGCGACCCTCTACGCGCGCGCAACCGACCTCGCTGCCGAAGGCGCGCGCCGGATCGAGCTGCTCGTGGCGCACGCCCGAACCCTCGTCGAAATCGGCGAGCTGGACGCGGCCGAGGCGAAGCTGCGCGACGCGGTCCAGGAGGCTGAGGCGGCGGGCGACCGGAGACTTGCCTTGCGTGCTCGGGTCGAGGAGCAACATCTGCGGCTGAAGACGGATCCGACGGAAACGACCGAAGAGGCCCGCCGGGTGGCCGAGTCCTCGCTGCCCATCTTCGAGGAATTCGCAGACGAGGCGGGTCTCGCCTCCTCCTGGGACCTCCTGGGTCAGGTTCATCTGATGGCGTGCCGGTACGAGCTACGGGCCGAGGCACTGGCTCGGGCGCTGGAGCACGCTCGCCGTGCCGGCGACGAGCGTGAGGATGCGATTCTCATCGGTCTGGGCACCGCGCCGTACTGGGGGCCCACGCCCGTTGACGAGTGCACCGAGCGCTGCGAGGAGCTACTGGCCGAGATCGGCGGCCGGCGGCCGACCGTGGAGGCAGCTCTCGTTGGCACGCTTGCCGGGCTCGAGGCGATGCGCGGGAACTTCGACGAGGCGCGCGGTCTCTATGCCCGGCAGCAGTCCATGCACGAGGACCTCGGTCTCCCGTACTCGCTCGCGGCTGCGACGATCATGGCGGGCCGGATCGAAATGCTCGCCGGAGAGCCCGCGGCGGCCGAGGCCGAGCTTCGCCGCGGGTACGTGATCCTCGAGCGCATGGGGGAGCTTGGAGTTCTCTCGACGCTGGCGGCGTACCTGGCGGACGCGGTCTACGCCCAGGGTCGCTACGACGAGGCCGACCGCCTTACGCATGTGAGCGAAGACGCGGCCACGTCCGACGACATCGCGTCCCATGTTTGGTGGCGCGTCACCCGGGCACGGGTCCTCGCTCGGCGCGGGAGCCACGAGGAGGCTGAACGAATAGGTTCGGAGGCCCTCGCGCTCGCTGAGGTGACCGACGATCTCGTCATCCGTGCACGCGCCCTCACCGACCTCGCGGAGGTGCGCCGGCTGGGAGAGGCCGACGGCAGCGTGCCGCTTCTCGAAGAGGCCCTCAGACTCTTCGAGGCGAAGGGCGACACGGTTTCCGCAGGCCGGACGCGCGCGGCCCTCTCGGCCGCAGGCGCCGGCTAACGGCTAGCGCTTTTTCAGATCGACCGAGGCGATTTGGCCTCCGTGGGGCTTTGCCTGGTCGATCGTCTTCTTGAGCTCCCTGCTCGGCGTCGTCCGAGATCTCTACTGATTCGCTCTCGTACGGCTTGCCGTCTGATGCCATGACGATGACGAGCCTCTGTTGCGGCACTGAAGCCTCCAATCTCTCGAATCGTGGCGAGGCTATACCCGCCGCAGGAGCCGGGCAAGAGTTTCCAGCGCCTCGCCGGACTTACGGGAGATTTACGAAACCCGCATGAGCATTTACGAAACCCGCATGAGGGGGTTCCAATCGGCTGGTGTGATTCGTCTCGAATGGTTGATCTCAAAAGGAGCCCTCTCGTGTCCAGAGCCCTCGTTCTCTTCGCGGTCGTCGCGGCGCTGGTTGCCGTCCCGGCCGCGCTCGCACAGACGTTCAATGGAACCCCCGGGAACGACGTCATCACCGGAACGGATCACCGCGATTTCATCTTCGGCAGGGCCGGAAACGACACTCTTTCCGGGGCGGGAGGGACTGACCTGGTGTTCGGCGGCCGCGGAATCGACACGGTCTCCGGCGATGACGGCCGGGACTTCCTCTGGGGCGGCCCGGGAGCCGATTCGCTCGATGGTGCCAACGGCGCTGACTGGGTCTATGCCGGGCGCGGCGCGGACGTGCTCGAAGGCGGTCCTGGTGACGACCATCTCTTTTCAGGTGCCGACGACGGCGATGTCGACACGGTCGACTGCGGCGCGGGCTTCGACGTTGCGCTCATCCGCACCGGCGACGTCGCGATCGGCTGCGAGCGGGTTAGGGCGATCTCGGGTGTACGCCCACGGGGAAGCTTCATCCGCGGGGATGCGAACGACAACGTGCTTGTCGGCACCGAGAACCGCGACTTCATCTGGGGGAAGGCCGGAAACGACACGATCTCAGGCGGAGACGCCAGCGACTTCCTCTTCGGGGGCCTCGGGAACGACACGGTGGCCGGCGAGGGCGGGGGGGACTTCGTCTGGGGCGGGCCCGGCGACGACATCCTCACGGGTGGCGACGGCCGCGACTGGGTGTGGGGCGGTTGGGGCGCCGACACGATGAGTGGGGACGGCGGCAACGACCATCTCTTCGCGGCCGCGGACGACGGTGCCGTCGACACGATCGACTGCGGTGAAGACGCGGACGACAGTGACGTCGCAGTCATCCGGACCGGCGATACGACCCTCAACTGCGAAAGGGTTCGCGTAATGAGCTAGAGCGTGTCGGGCGGGGGGTTTTGACGCGGCCGGGCGAGACCCGGCCGCGTCGCATTTCACGGCGCCGCTGGTGACGCCGGAGCGGCGTCGACCGCCCGCCGTAACGATTCGACGTAGGCCCGAAGAGCCTCAGGCCCACCCTCGGCCACCTCCACCGCCCTGCTTCCGACCACGATCCCGTCGGCGAGCCCGGCTGCCTGGGTGGCCTGCTCGGGCGTCGAGATGCCGAAGCCGGCCAGGAGTGGAACGTCCGTGACCTGCCGGGCGCTCGTGACCAGGTCCGCCAGCTGATCCGAGAGTGACTCTCGCGCCCCGGTCGTCCCGGTCAGCGAGACGAGGTAGAGCCACCCGTCGGTCCTTTCGCCTGCCAGCCGGATCCGTTCCGGCGAGGAGGTAGGCGCGACGAGCTGGACCCGAGCGAGCTCGGGCGCTGCTTCCAGGGGCAGGTCGGCGACGATGAGGCTGGTTGCTCCGGCGCCTCGAGCGTCAACCTGGAACCGCTCGTAGCCGTAGGCCTCGAGGATCGAGGAGTACGTCATCGGGATCAGCGGTACGTCCGCACCCACCCGGGCTCGAATGTCGCGGAGGCACTCGAGGCACGCCTGGGTCCGCATGCCCGCTGCGAGCGCCCGCTCTCCCGCAAGCCTGATCACCGGGCCGTCGGCGAGCGGGTCGGAGAAGGGAAAACCGATCTCGAGGAGGTCGGCCCCGCCTTCGACGGCCGCGGCTGCGAGCGCCGGCGTGTCCGGCATCGCCATCAGGTAGATGGAGAGCTTCTTGCCCGGCGCCCTCAACGCGAGAGCACCGTGGCGAGATCCTTGTCGCCCCGCCCCGAGAGGCCGACCAGCACGACCTCTTCGTCCAGCTCGAGCGCGCGCGCGAGCGCATGCGCCGGCTCGAGCGCCGGGATGATGCCTTCGCGCTCGGACAGAAGGTGGAAGGCGGCGAGGGCCTCCTCGTCGGTGGCCGGCACGTACTCCGCGCGCCCCGAGTCGCGGAGAAAAGCGTGCTCCGGCCCGACGCCTGGATAGTCGAGCCCGGCTGAGATCGAATGTGCGTCGGCGATCTGCCCGTCCTCGTCCGCGAGGAGCGAGGAGCGAGCGCCGTGGAGGACTCCGGCCCGGCCCGAGCCGAGACTCGCCGCGCCTGCCGCCTCGACACCGATCAGGCGGACCGACGGATCGTCGAGAAAGCCGGCGAAGAGGCCGATCGCGTTCGAGCCGCCGCCGACACAGGCGACGACGGCGTCGGGCAGGCGGCCCTCCTCCTCGAGCATCTGCGTGCGCGCCTCGCGTCCGATCACCGCCTGAAGCTCTCGCACGATCTCGGGATAGGGATGCGGCCCGACGCAGGAGCCGATCAGGTAGTGCGTCGTCTCGACGTTCGTGATCCAGTCGCGAATTGCCTCGCTCGTTGCCTCCTTCAGCGTCTTCGTCCCGAACTCGACCGATCGGACCTCCGCACCCAGGAGGCCCATCCGCTCCACGTTCGGGCGCTGGCGATCCATGTCCTCGGCGCCCATGTAGACGACGCATTCGAAGCCGAACCGAGCGCAGACAGTCGCGGCCGCGACGCCGTGCTGTCCGGCCCCGGTCTCTGCCACGATCCGCTTCTTGCCGAGGCGATCGGCGAGGAGTGCCTGCCCGACCGCGTTGTTGATCTTGTGGGCTCCCGTATGGCAGAGATCCTCACGCTTCAAGTAGAGGCGGCGGTCCTCCCAGAGCCGCTCGGTACGGTAGAGCGGCGTCGGGCGCCCGACGAACGTCCGTCCGAGCTCGTCGAGCTCGGCGCGAAAAGCAGGATCCTGGCGCGCCGCGTCCCAGCCGGCGACGAGCTCGTCCAGCGCAGGCACGAGCGTCTCCGGAACGTAGCGACCGCCGTAGGGCCCGTAGAAGCCGAGCTCCTGGACGTTCACCGGGCTGCCTCCACAAAGGCACGGACCCGCTCGTGATCCTTGACCCCCGGGGCGGCCTCGAGACTTCGGCTCGCGTCCACGCACCAGGGGTCGACCGCCTGGATGGCGGCGCTGACGTTCTCAGGGCCGAGCCCGCCTGCGAGGAGGACACGCCCCTCGACGCTCGCGGCCCTGCCCCAGTGGCCGTCGTCCTCGTCCAGCCACGGGAGATCCAGCACCCGCGCGACGGTCCTTCCACGCTGGAGCAGCACTCCGTCGCGCGCCCGGTGGCCGTCCTCCGACTCGTAGAGCTGGACGAGATCCGTGGGGGTGGCTTCGACCTCGCCGACGAGGACAGCGACCGAGAGCATCGTCTCCGGGACGGGCAGAGGCGCCGGGGCTCGCCGAGGGCTTTCGGCGAGGACGAAGCCCGCGAGGTCCGCTCCGGCCTCGGCCGCGACGGCAACGTCCTCCCCGCGCGTCAGCCCGCAAACCTTGACCAGCGGCCGGGACAGGAGCTCTGCGAGCTTGGCGCCCGGGTCGGTCGCGCGCATGAGCGCCGACCCGACCAGAACGGCATCTGCTCCTGCCAACTCGGCAGCGGCGCCCTGGGCGCGGGAGGAGATGCCGCTCTCGGCGACCACCACGCGGTCCCGTGGCGCGCGGGAGACCAGCTCGAGCTGACGTGCTCGGTCGATCTCGAACGTCGAGAGGTCGCGGGCGTTCACTCCGAGGATCTCGGCGTCGAGCGCGATCGCACGCTCGAGCTCCTCGGCATCGTGCGCCTCGACCAGGACGTCGAGGCCCAGATCGTGGGCCGCAACGAGAAACGAAGCCGACTCGACCTCGTCCAGGTCGCGCAGGAGCAGGAGCGCCGCGTCGGCGCCCGCTTCCTTTGCCTGGACCAGGTCGTCACGGTTCCGGAAGAAGCCCTTGGCGAGAAGTGGGACGGTGCTCGCGGCACGTGCTGCCCGCAGGTCGTCCCACGTCCCGCCGAAGCGCTCGTCGACCAGGACCGAGACTGCTGCCGCGCCGGCCGCCTCGTAGGAGGGGGCGAGAAGCCGGGGATCGGCGTCCGGACGCAGGTCGCCGGCAGAAGGGGAGCGCCGCTTGATCTCGGCAATCGCTCCGAGGCCCGGGGCCGCGAGCGCATCCCGGAACCGTCCCATCAGGCGACCGCCTCGGCCCTGGAGAAGGCGACGAGCTCGTCGAGTCGCGCTGCCGCGGCGCCGGAGTCGATTGCCGCCGCAGCGATTCCGTAGCCCTCCTCGAGATCCTCGGCGTGGCCGCCGGCGGCGATCGCGCCCGCGGCGTTCAGGAGCACCGCTTCGCGCTTCGGCCCTCGCTCGCCCTGGAAGATCTCGCGCACCGTCGCCGCGTTCTCGGCCGGGGTGCCGCCGGTGAGATCCTCGGGACGGCAGCGCGGGACGCCGAAATCGGCCGGGTCGATCTGCCGCTCCACCACCTTGCCGCCCACGACCTCGCAGACGAGGTTCGGGCCGGCGGGCGAGAGCTCGTCGATGCCGCCGGCTCCGTGGACGACGAAGGCGCGGCGGGCGCCGAGCTGCGCGAGCACCTCCGCGATCGTCGGCACGAGCTCGGGAGCGTAGACCCCGACAACCTGTGCCCTCGCGCCGGCCGGGTTCGTGAGCGGTCCGAGGACATTGAAGACCGTCCGGGCTGCGAGCTCCTTCCGGACCGGCGCGGCATGGCGCATGGCCGGATGGTGCGACGGCGCGAAGAGGAACCCGAACCCGAGCTCGTCGATCGAGCGGGCGATCCGCTCCGGTTCCAGCTCGAGCGAGAAACCCAGCGCCTCGAGCACGTCCGCCGACCCCGACGCGGAGGACACGGCCCGATTCCCGTGCTTCGCAACACCAGCTCCCGCCGCCGCTGCGACAAGAGCCGCCGTCGTGGAGATGTTGAAGGTTCGGGCGCCGTCACCGCCGGTCCCGGCCGTGTCGACGAGGTCCTGGCGCTCCGGCGCGACCGCGAGAACATGCGAGCGCATCGCCTCGGCGCACCCGGCAATCTCGTCCGCGGTCTCGCCCTTCAGGCGGAGGGCGACGAGGAAGCCGCCGATCTGGGCGGGCGTCGCCTCGCCGCGCATGATGCCGTTCATGACCTCCCTGGCCTCGTCCCGCGCCAGGTCGTGTCCGTCGAGGAGCCGGGCGAGCGCTGCCTGGATCACCGTCGTCCCTCCAGGAAATTGCGCGCGAGCTCGGGACCGGTCGGTGTCAGCACCGACTCGGGGTGAAACTGGATCCCGTCGATCGGCAGCTCGCGGTGGCGAACCGCCATGACCTCGCCGTCCGCGGTCGTGGCGCAGACCTCGAGCACGTCAGGGATTCGCGTCGCCGCGAGCGAGTGGTAGCGCCCGCCCTCGAAGGGGTCCGGGAGGCCGTCGAAAAGCCCTTGTCCGTCGTGGCTGACCGCTGCCGCCTTTCCGTGCACGAGGCGCTTCGCCTGGCCCACCTCGCCGCCGAAGGCCTCGACGATCGCCTGGTGCCCGAGGCAGACGCCGAGGGTCGGAGTCTGCGGGCCGAGCCGTTTCAGGATCTCGATGGTCGCGCCCGCGTCCGCGGGGCGACCGGGACCGGGGGAGACGACCAGGTGGCTCGGTGCGAGCCGCTCGGCCTCGTCAGCATCCAAGGCGTCGTTTCGAAGCACCGTCACCTCGGCACCGAGCTCCTGGAAGAGGTGCGCGAGGTTGTAGGTGAAGGAGTCGTAGTTGTCGATCAGGAGCATCATGGGGCGCGCTCCGCATCCTCGATGGCCGCCTCGAGTGCCGCGAGCTTGTTCAGGCACTCCTGGTGCTCCGCAGCCGGATCCGACTCGGCGACGATGCCCGCCCCGGCCTGCAGATGTGCGATGCCGCCGGAGAGGACGATCGTCCGGATCGCGATACACGTGTCGAGCGCCCCGTCCGGGAGCGCATAGCCGACCGCACCCGCGTAGGGCCCGCGGCGGCGGCCCTCGAGCTCGAAGATGATCTGCATGGCTCGGACTTTCGGGGCGCCGGAGACCGTTCCGGCCGGAAAGCACGCCCGCAGGAGGTCGAGGCCCGACCGGCCAGGGGCCAGCTCGCCTGCAACTTCGGAGACGAGGTGGGTGACGTGCGAGTACCGCTCCGGCTCGAGGAAGCGACCGACGCGCACCGAGCCGGGGAGGCAGACCCGCGAGAGGTCGTTCCGGCCGAGGTCGACGAGCATCACGTGCTCCGCTCGATCCTTCTCCGATGCGAGCAAGCGCTCTGCATCTCCCTCTCCGGCATCCGTCGTGCCGGCGATCGGGTTCACGCTCGCACGGGTCCCCTCGAGCTTGACCAGGGTCTCCGGCGAGGAGCCCACGAGTGCGAGATCGCCCAGCTCGAGCAGGAAGAGGTAGGGCGAGGGATTGATCCGGCGGAGCGAGCGGTAGAGCGCGAGCGCGGAAGCAGGCGTCGGCCTCTCGGCGCGCTGCGACAGGACGATCTGGAACGCGTCACCGATCCGGATGTGCTCTTTGGCGGCGCGCACCCCGTCCTCGTAGACCTCCCGGCTCGGAGAGCGCATGGTCGTTTGCTTCTGAGCGGCCTCGCTGTGAGCCTCGGATGCGGGCGGAGGCCCTTCGAGGAGCGCTGCGATCTCGTTGCGATCGCCGGCCAGGACCTCCGCGATGCTCGTGACGTGGTCGAAGCGGACGAGGCGGTCGGCTACGACAAAGCGGCTCTCGGGAAGATCCGGGCCGTCCGCAGGCAGTACCACCGTCGGCTCGAGCTTCGCGACGTGGTCGTAGCCCAGATAGCCGACCACGGGGCGTCCTGCGTCGAGCTCGGCGCCTGCCTCGTCGAAGGAGACGAGTCGCGAGCCCGAGCCCACCAGGCTGTAGCGGCCGAGCCGGCCCTTCTCCACCGACTCGAGCAGGAAGCTGGCCGTCCCGGCGGCCCGCAGGCGGAGGTAGGCCCCGAGCGGGGTGATCAGATCTGCGTGGATGTCGGTTGCGATCGTCATGGCAACAAAAAGACCTTCCGGCGGAAGGTCAGGGGAGCGAAACGGGTGTCGAGGGCCTCTGGGTCAGCAGGCGACGCTTCCGCTCCGCTCGCGGCGCCAAGCCCACCAGGTGCGGATGGAAGTCGTCATCGATCTCAGGGTAGGCCACCCGGCGGGCCCGGTCAACTTCGAGGGTGAAACGGCGGTCGTCCTCGGCACGGCCCATAATCCGGCCCGTGGAGCCGCACCCGATCCGTCTCATCGTCACTGACGACCTCAGGCGCTCTCGACTGACCGTCTTCTTCCGGATCCTCCTGCTCATTCCGCATGCGATCTGGCTCTTGCTCTGGAGCGTCGCGGCCTTCTTCGCCTCGATAGCGAACTGGGTCGTGGTGCTCGTCACCGGAAAGCCTTCGGTCGACCTGCACAGGTTCCTGTCGGCCCTCGTGCGATATTCGACCCACGTTTATGCCTACGGGCTCCTGGCGGCGAACCCCTACCCTGGGTTCACCGGCTCCCCCGGATATCCGATCGACGTCCAGATCGATCCACCGGCCAGCCAGGGTCGCCTCGGCGCGGCTTTCAGGCTCTTCCTAGCGCTGCCGCCGCTCATCCTGACCGCCGTCCTCGTCGGTACCGCGACCTGGAACGCGACGGGCGAGGGCAGCTACGACGCTTCCTCCTCGGCGAGCTCGACCGGCGGCCTCTCCGCGCTCGGGCTCGCGTTCGTCGTCGCCTTTCTCGGCTGGTTCGTGTGCCTGGCCCGGGGGCGGATGCCGCAGGGCTTCCGAGACCTCGAGGCCTACTCGCTGCGCTACGCGGCCCAGACCTACGGCTACCTCGTCTTGCTGACCGACCGGTACCCGGACTCGGACCCGTCGTGGCCCGAGCCCGCGCCGGCGCCCGCCCCGCCCGCGATCACGCTTCATCCCGATGGAGACGACCTCCGTCGCTCGCGCGTGAGCGTCTTCTTCCGCCTCCTGCTCACGTTCCCACACTTCGTGTGGCTCATCCTCTGGTCGATTGCCGCTTTCTTCGCGGCCGTGCTCAACTGGTTCGCCGTCGTCTTCACCGGTCGCTCTCCCGACGCGCTGCACCGGTTCCTGGCGGCGTACGTGCGCTACGACATCCACGTCTTTGCGTACCTGTTCCTCGTCGCGAATCCCTTTCCGGGCTTTACCGGAGCGGCCGGGAGCTACCCGGTCGAGGTCGTCATCGCGCCGCCTGAGCCCCAGAGCCGCTGGACGGCGGCGTTTCGCCTTTTCCTCGCCTTTCCGGCGCTTCTCGTCACGAGCTCGTTCAACTCCGCCCTCGTACTCGTCGGCATCGGCGGCTGGTTTGTGTCCCTTGCGACCGGCAGGATGCCGAACGGCCTCCGGAACCTCGGTGCCTATGCGCTTCGCTACGCGGCTCAGACCGACGGGTACCTGTTCCTTCTGACCGGGCGTTACCCCTATAGCGGCCCAGCGCAGCTGCCTGCGCCCTCAGAGGAAGAGCCAGAGGAGCCTCTGGCGCCCACGCCGCTAGCCGCGTGACGGTCGCGCAGCGCCGCTTGGTCGCGGCGGTCGCTGTCGCCTTCCTGGCCGGAATCTACGCGGTGGCGTTCGTCCTGCTCTGGCGGTCGAGCATCCCCGGAGATCTCCGGCTTCCGAGCCCCGACGTTCGGGAGTATTTCGGCGCCGCCGAGCTCGAGAAAGCGCGCGACTACCAACTATTCGTCCGGATCAACTTCGTCCTCTCGCAGGTGGCCCTCATCGTCGTGCTGGGGCTCTACGCCGTCTTCGGGCCGCGCTTCGCGCGGGAGTCCGCGGCAGGTCGGATCGGCACCGGGATGCTCCTCGGCATGATCGGGCTCGCGTTCCTCTGGCTCGTCCAGCTGCCGTTCGGCCTTGCGCAGCTCTGGTGGGAGCGGCGGCACGGTATCTCGCACATGGGCTACGGCCGATGGGTGCTCGAGAACTGGCTGGGCCTCGGCGGCGCGTTTCTCTTCATCTGCCTCGCCATCCTGATCGTCATGGCGCTTGCCGCACCCTTGCGCGATTGGTGGTGGCTGGCAGGAGCGCCGGTCTTCGTCGGCCTTGCGCTCTTCTTCGCATTCCTCTTTCCGTATCTCATTCCCAGCGTCCACCCGGTGCGGGACCAGGCTCTGCTGGCGGAGGCCGATCAGCTCGCCGCCCAGCAGGGGTTGGAGGATGTCCGCGTCGAGGAGCAGGACGTGCGGGAGCTGACGAGTGCGCCGAACGCGGAAGCCGTCGGCCTCGGTCCCAGCCGCCGCGTGATCCTGTGGGACACCCTGCTCGACCGCTTCCCAGACGACGAGGTGAGGGTCGTGCTGGCGCACGAGATCGCGCATCTCTCCAGGAACCACATCTGGAAAAGCGTCGGCTGGTATGCGCTCTTTGCGCTGCCCGGCGCCTATCTCATCGCACGGGCGACTCGCCGTCGGGGAGGCGTCTACGCGCCCGCGGCGATTCCCCTCGCTCTCTTCGTGCTGGTCGTGCTTCAGCTTCTCGCCTTGCCCCTTCAGTACGGCTTCACCCGCCATCTCGAGGCCGAGGCGGACTGGGTGGCGCTCGAGACCGCCCGGGACCCGGAGGCAGCGGAACGCCTCTTCGTGCGGCTGGGAACGACGAGCCTCGCGGATCCGGACCCGCCGACCTGGTCGTATCTGCTCATGCAGACGCACCCGACGCTCATCCAGCGGATCGCGATGGCGGAGGCCTGGAAGGCTCGGGCCGGTCAAGGCTCCCCCTAGGAGGGTTTGACGAAACGCAGCAGTGCCGTCGGCCGCGCTGCTCGCCCCGATGCGGCGTCCTCAGTCGCTTCGATAGCGCTGCTATCGGCGCTCCCTGCGTCCTTGCCTCGGAACGACCATCGCACCCCGACGACGAGCGACGTTTCACCAATCCCTCCTAGATGCAGCGATAGAGGGCATTGCTAGGCTGGCCGAAATGGCCCGCTCAGTCATCGTCTCCGCCGTTCGCACGCCCTTCGGAAAGCTCGGCGGTGCCCTCAAGAACTACGAGGCGCCGGAGCTGGGCGCCGTCGCGATCCGGGGAGCGCTCGACCGTGCCGGGATCGAGAACCAGGACGTCGAGTACGTGATCATGGGCCAGGTACTCCAGGCTGGCGCCGGCCAGGCGCCGGCTCGGCAGGCCAGCGTCGGCGCGGGCCTGCCGAAGGAGATCGGCTCCGACGTCATCAACAAGGTCTGTGCCTCGAGCGTGCGGGCGGTCGAGATGGCGGACCAGATGATCAGGGCTGGAGACCACTCGGTCATCGTCGCCGGGGGCATGGAATCCATGTCGAACGCCCCGTACCTTCTGAAGAGGGCCCGGTTCGGCTATCGACTCGGCGACGGCGTCCTGATCGACTCGATGACCTTCGACGGCCTCACGTCGACGTTCGACGAGCTCCATATGGTCGCCCAGGCGTCGCTCGTGTCCCGTGAGCTCGGGATCTCGCGGGAGGATCAGGATCGCTGGGCGCTCCGCTCTCACCAGCGGGCTGTGGACGCCATCGACAACGGCCGGTTCGACGAGGAGATCGTGCCCGTGGGCGAGGTGACTACCGACGAGGGGCCTCGGCGGGACACCTCCTACGAGCGGCTCTCCCAGCTGAAGCCCGTCTTCGACCCGGAAGGGACGACGACCGCCGGGAACGCTCCGGGCGTCAACGACGGCGCAGGCGCCCTGGTCGTCACGAGCGAGGAATTCGCCCGGGAGCGGGGCCTCGAGATCCTGGCCACCATCGTCTCCCAGGCCTACGTCGCAGACGACTTCGCCTACCTTGCGAGAACCCCTGCGCTCGCCGGCCTGCAGGCGCTCGAGAAGGCAGGAAAGTCGATCGACGACGTAGAGCGCGTGGAGCTGAACGAGGCCTTCTCGTCGGTCGTCCTGAACTCCACGGCGATGCTCGGGACCGATCCGGACCGCGTCAACGTGAACGGCGGGGCCGTCGCACTCGGCCACCCGATCGGCGCCTCGGGAGCGCGCATCCTCGCGACGATGATCTACGAGCTGAGGCGAAACGGCGGCGGCCTCGGCCTGGCGGCGATCTGCTCCGGCGGCGGCCAGGGCGACGCGCTCCTCCTCGAGGTGTAGGCGGAGCTTCAGGGAACTTTTCCGGCTGTCGATCCGTCCTAGTGACGATGCGACGCTCCGGACTTCTCCTCGCCCTCCCGCTCGTCCTCGTCGCCGTGGCCTGCGGCGGCGCGTCGCCCACGGCCTCTGACTCCGGTGCGGCGCCGGAAGCGACGGTTACACAGAAACAGAAGAACCTGTCGGACTCTTCTCCTCGCGCGCCGAAGCTCGTCCTCGAGAGCAGCGCGGGCTCACAGACAGCCGTTCCCGGGAGCAGCTGCATTTCCGGCGAGGGAGTCGGGGTTTGCTCCGACACCGGCTACCGGCCGCCGCAGCAGGCAAGCGTCGTTCGTCCCGGCGAGGTGATTACGATCTCGCTCGAGGAGTCGCAGGTCGTCCGTGTCGAGGATTGCAGTGGTGGCCGCGAACGGGACTGCATCGGTGTGATCAAGGTGCATCCCCTCGGCTGCGAGAAGTTGGTCGCCTACACGATCGCGCTCGAGCCCGGAAAGGCGACGCGCTGGAAAGTGGCGGTGCCGCCGGGCCCCTACGAGCTCGAGACCTTCGCGTACTTCGAGTCGGACGACGGTCGGACGAGCGGTGACGTGAGCGGCGTCTTCGGTCTCTTCGTCGATTCGAGCGAGAGCCTGGACGTCGTGCCCGCTCCCGTCTTGGATCGAATCTGCTGACTGAGAGTAAACGCTAGATTCCGCTCATGATCGTGCTCCCCGGGTGAGCGCATCGTGCTGCGGGCGCTCCGGCTCGATGAGCTCGACATCGTCAGCGATGCCTACGTGACGGCGGACTACCCGCTCGGCGGCGCGAAACCCCCGACCCGCGCCCAGCTCCGCCGCCGGATCGAGCGCTCCGGAACGCTCTGGAACGGCAAGCTCGACCTGGGCATCGAAGCCGAGGGCCGTCTCGTCGGGGATGCGGGTGCGCGCGCGCCGCGCGGAGCTTTTCCGCCGGACGTCTTTGAGATCGGCGTGACCCTCTACGACGCCGCCGATCGCGGGCGCGGCTACGGGCTTGAGGCCACGAAGCTCGTCACCGATCATCTCTTCGCGACGGAGGGAGCGGAACGGGTTCAGGCGACGACGGCAGACTGGAATACACCCATGCGCCGAGTGCTCGAAAAGCTGGGATTCGGCAACGAGGGAACGCTGAGAGCGTTCTTCCCGGCAGAGGGCGGGCGAGACGACTACATCATGTACGCGCTGACTCGGTCGGATTGGACGGGCAATGAGCTTTGAGCGCGTCCTCGTCGTCGGCGCAGGGCAGATGGGTGGCGGGATCGCGCAAGTGGTGGCCGCCTCCGGCCGGCACGTACTCCTGCACGACGCTGCGCCCGGCGCGACCGAACGCGGGCTCGCAGCGATCCGCAAGAGCCTGGACCGGCTGGCGGGCAAGGACGGTGAGCTCGACCCGGACGAGATTCTGGCCAGAGTCGAGCCGGTCGACGACCTGGTGGAAGCCGAGCTCATGATCGAAGCGGTCGTCGAGGAGCTCGCGGTCAAAGAGGACATCTTCCGGCGTGCCGACGGCGTGCTGCCCGCGACCGCCGTTCTCGCCTCGAACACCTCCTCGATCCCGATCGGGTCGCTCGCCGCAGTCACGAGCCGTCCCGACTGCGTCATCGGGATGCATTTCTTCAACCCGGTACCGGTGATGGCGCTCGTCGAGGTGGTGCGCGCGCGCGAGACCTCCGACGAGACGACCGAGGCGATCGTGGCGCTCGCCCGCGAGCTCGGCAAGACACCGGCCGAGGTGCGCGACTTTCCCGGCTTCGTATCGAACCGGATCCTCATGCCGCTCGTGAACGAGGCCGCCTACGCCCTCCACGACGGCGTCGCCGAGGCCGAGGCGATCGACACGATCGCGAAGCTCGGCTTCAACCATCCCATGGGGCCCCTGGCTCTGGCCGACCTGATCGGTCTCGACACGTGCGTGGCGATCATGGAGGTTCTCGAAGAGGGCCTCGGCGACCCGAAGTACGCACCGTGCCCGCTCCTCAGGCAGTACGTCCGGGAAGGGCGGCTCGGCCGGAAGAGCGGTCGCGGCTTCTACGACTACACCTGATCCTGCCAACCACTTTTCGCCTCTTAGGCGAAAGATTCAAAGGGTTTTCGGGATCTACTCAATATGAACACACACGAAATGCGTCCCGAACGGGATTCCACTCCAACGGCGGGGTAACGAACTGCGCCTCTTGCTCGTCGATGACGATCCGGGACTCCGGGCTCTCCTGAGGGCGACCTTCGAGGTCGTCGACATGGAGGTCGCCGAGGCGGGGAGCGCCGAGGAGGCCGCGGCACACGTGGAGCGCGACCATCCGGACGTGGTCGTGCTCGACGTCAAGATGCCCGGCCAGGGTGGTCTCGCCTACTGTCGCGAGCTGAAGCAGAACCCGGCCACCTCCGATATCCAAATCGTTCTCCTCACCGGATCGGACGGCTCCGGTGACATCGACTGGCGAGCGTGCGGCGCCGATGCCTTCCTCCTGAAGCCGTTCAGCCCGCTCGAGCTGCTCGCGATCGTCGAGCGCCTCGCGGGCGGTCTCTACGGCGTGCCGTTCAGGGCCACGAAGAATCGAGCACCGGAGGAGCAGCTGCTCCTTTACGCACGCGACCTTCGTCATCTGCTCGAGATCGAGCGGGGCCAGCGGCACCTCCTCCAGAACGCCTACCAGGAGACGGTCACGGCGCTCGCAAGCGCGCTCGAGACGAAGGACACGGGCACGCGTGCGCATTCGCAGCGCGTCCAGCGTTACGCCATCTCGCTTGCGTCAGGGATCGACGGCTCGCTGGCGTCCGACCAGACCGCGTCGTACGGATTCCTCCTGCACGACGTCGGAAAGATCGGCATCCCAGATGAGATCCTCCGAAAGCCAGGGCCGCTGACGGAGGAGGAGCGCCGCCTGATGCAGACGCATGCCGCGCTCGGAGAGCAGATGCTCGGCGGCGTCGCCTTCCTCAAGGGCACGGGGCTCCGGGTCGTCCGCCACCACCACGAGCGCTGGGACGGCAGCGGCTACCCGGATCAGCTGGCAGGCGGGGAGATCCCGCTCGGCGCTCGAGTGTTCGCGGTCGCGGATTCCCTCGACGCGATGACGAGCGACCGGCCCTACCGGCCGGCGCAGCCGTGGTCGGCCGCGCGCGACGAGATCCTCTCCCAGTCGGAGCGTCAGTTCGACCCGGACGTCGTAGACGCCTTCCGCGCCGGGGAGAGCGAGCTCCGCGAGATCCAGCGCGAGTTCGCCGTCTAGGAGGGATTGGTGAAACGTCGCTCGTCGTCGCGCGGCCCGACGGCACTGCTGCGTCTCGTCAAACCCTCCTAGGCCGGCTCGGACTCGACGAGCGCCTCGAGGCGTGCCAGGTCGGCGTGGAGCTTCCTCTGCGCCTCACGGCTCACGAGGCCGCCGAAGAGCCGTGCGACGAGCAGCGAGAAGTCGCTCTCCACGGTCGCCGTCAGCCGGGTTCCACTCTCGATCGGCTCCAGGGCATAGGAGGTCGTCACCAGTAGGCCCTTCCCTTCCATCCGCGCCTGGACGAAGCGGTCCGGCTCGAGCGCTGTCAGCTCGCCGTCAAGCTTCCACTCCCTGCCGCGGATGACCATGACCTGGCGGGACTGGGCGCCAACAGAGGCACTTTCCCCGTCCACGGCCTCGAAGGTGGTCAGCCCGCCGACCCAGCGCTTCAGCAGCTCGGGCTCGGTCAGATAGGGGAACACGACCGCGGGCGGTCGCGCGATCTCGATCGTGTGCTCGTTCCTGTGCACGGGGCCCGCGACTCTATCCTCCTCCGCATGGACTTCGAGCTGTCAGCCGAGCAACGTGAGATCCAGGCGCTCGCGCGGGAGTTCGCGGAGGCCGAAATCGCTCCGAACGCGGCCGAATGGGACCGCGAGCACCGCTTTCCGCGCGAGCTCTTCGGGAAGCTCGCCCTCCTCGGGCTGATGGGTGTTTGCGTCCCCGAAGACCTGGGCGGAGCGGGCGCCGACTTCCTGGCCTACGTCCTCGTGCTCGAAGAGCTCTCCCGTGCCGACGCGGGTGTGGGGGTGACGGTGGCGGTCCATACGAGCGCCGCGACCCTCCCGATCGTCAAGTTCGGCACCAAGGAGCAGCGAGAGCGGCTCGTACCACCGCTCGCGAGCGGTGAGAAGCTTGGAGCGTTCGCGCTGACCGAGTCGGAGGCAGGCTCGGACGCGGGGGCGCTGCGCACTCGGGCGGAGCCCGACGGGGACGGCTGGCGCCTAACCGGCCGTAAGCAGTGGACGACGAACGGCGGCTACGCGGGCACGATCCTGGCTTTCGCGCGCACCGAGGCCGGAGTCTCGTGTTTCCTCGTCGACGGCGGCGCCGAGGGACTCGAGGTCAGCGTCGAGGCTGAAAAGCTCGGGCTCCACTCGAGCTCGACCGTGGATCTCGTTCTCGACGGAGTTCGCGTCGAGGACCAAGGCCTCCTCGGCGAAGAAGGGCGTGGCATGCCGATTGCCCTCGCAACGCTCGACGGCGGCCGCATCGGGATCGCGGCGCAGGCGGTCGGGATCGCCCAGGCCGCGTTCGACGTGGCGAAGGCGTATGCGCTCGAGCGGCACCAGTTCGGGAAGCCGATCGCCGACTTCCAGGCGATCCAGTGGAAGCTCGCAGACATGGCGACCGAGATCGACGCCGCCCGGCTCCTCACCTGGCGGGCCGCCTCGCTTCGGGATCGCGGGCTGCCGCACGGTGAGGCGGGGGCGAAAGCGAAGCTCTTCGCGTCGGGAGTAGCCCGGCGACAGACCGGTGAGGCGATCCAGGTGCTCGGCGGCTACGGGTACACCCGCGAGTTTCCCGTCGAGCGCTATTACCGCGACGCGAAGATCACGGAGATCTACGAGGGCACGAGCGAGATCCAGCGGCTCGTCATCGCGCGTTCGATCCTGGGGCTGGCCGAGCGCCCGGAGCCCGTGAAAGCATGACCGTCCCTCGCCTCCGGCTCGCTCCCGCGGGGGAAACCATGTCTCCCCCGCGAGCCCCCTTCTTACAGTCCAACGTGGAGGAACCTCCCGGTTCCCCCACACCCTCACCCTCATGGGCCAAAGGTCGGCCCATGACCCGCAAGCGTGAGGAGCCGGTCCGGCTCGACCGGATCTACACGCGGGGCGGCGACCGGGGCGAGACGAGCCTCGGGGACGGGAGCCGGGTCGCGAAGACCGATCCGCGGATCGAAGCCTACGGCGCTGTCGACGAGCTGAACTCCGCGATCGGCTTCGCGCTCGCAGGTGATCTCCCGGAGGCCTCCCGGCCCTGGCTCGAGCGGATCCAGAACGAGCTCTTCGACCTGGGCGCCGACCTGTCGGTTCCTTTCGGAGACGAGAGGAAGGAGCGGCTGAGAATCACGCAGGGTCAGGTCGACCGGCTCGAGGAGCTTTGCGACCGTGCAAACGCGGACCTGGAGCCGCTCCGGAGCTTCGTGCTGCCTGGTGGGACAGACGGTGCCGCGCGGCTTCACCTCGCGCGAACCGTGTGCCGCCGGGCGGAGCGCCGCGCGGTCGGCCTCGCGGCGCTCGATCCTGTGAACCCGCTTGCGATCGCCTACCTGAACCGGCTCTCCGATCTCCTGTTCATCCTCGCGCGGGACGCGAACGCAGGCTCGGCTGAGCCGCTCTGGCAGCCCGGCGGCTAAACCCTCCTAGTGCAGGGCGCTGCCGGCACGGATGCCGCGGAGGAGGAACGCGAGCAGCGAACGCGCCTTGTAACCGGCAGCGGCGGCCCCGAGGCCGAGCATGGCGAGCAGAAGGATCGTTCCGGCCGTTTTCTTCGAGTCTCCGGACTTCACAGCGACGGGCGAGGCAACGGGGACGATGGACGGACTCTGGGTCGCCTTCGGGCTGGAAGGGGTGAGCGACTCGCCGCCCCCATCGATGGAGGTCTCGGCTGCCGGAGGAAAGTTGGTCGTCGGTTCCGGTGCAGGCGGATCGCCGTCACCGTAGAGGGATCCTCCGAGCGGCGGTGAGCCGCTCTGCTCCGTGTCTGCGGTCGGCGTCGGCGTGCCCTGGCTCTCGATCTCGATCGGAACCCGTGCCGTCACCGTCTTTCCGTCCGGCCCGACTGCAGTCACGAGCAGCGTGTAGCGGTTCTTCTGGAGCGCCTCGTTCGGAATGTCGAGCTTCAGGAGAGTCGTGCCGGCATCAAGCCCGGAGCGCCAGGCGAAGACCTCGTCGGTGCCGTCCAGGAGCGATGTCCGCACGCTGGCTGCGTGCGACAGGTCGACGTTCACCCGGATGAGCTGGTGGCTCGATCGCCCCAGAACCGGCAGGCTCGTGACGCGGAGGACGAGGACTGACCTCGATGCAGCGCCTCCCGTAGAAACGACGAGCGGAACAGCTGTGCCCACCCGCGCGACCGTGGGACCCGCTGCCCGGATCACCCGGCCGGCAGGCACCGTCGTCGAGCGCTTCTTCGTCAACTTGCCCTGCCTGAAGCCGCGCTTCACAAGCGCGGTCTTGGCGGCCTGGACCGTGAGCTTCTTGACGACCGGCAGGACCTTCAGCGCATAGCTCGGTACGCTTGCGTTGCCGGCTTGGTCCTCGGCCTGGATCTGGAAGGCTCGAAGGTCGCCGGCCTTGACACTGTTCACGATCGTCTGCCGCGCTGTCGCCGGGTAGGACGCGGTCCGGGCGCCCGCGACGCGAAGGGCGTAGGTCGGTGCGATCCCGCTCCCGTCGGTAGCGGCGCCCCAGCGCAACGTCAGCTTGCCGTTCTTGAGGGAGCCCGAGAAGCCGGGGGGAGTGGTCGGCGCCTGCACGTCGGGCGGCGGGCCGGATGGCGTCGTGTTGTCGATCAGAACGCCCGCACGGACGTCGGCAGCGCTGTTCCCGACCGAGTCGGATGCGGTCGCGCGCAGGTCGTAGGCTCCGTTCGTGAGGCTGCCGGTGGCAAAGGTCGCGCTCCAGGGGGCCGTGCTGTCCGTCGCGATGGTCGTCCAGGGGCCCGCGCCCGCGGTGCGGTAGGCGAAGACGACGACGGAGGCGTCCGGGGAGGTCGCGGTCAGCTCAACCGTTCCGCTCAGGGTGGCGCCTGGATCCACGAGCGTGACTGCGGGCGCCGAGCTATCCACGGTCACCGTGACGGTCGCGGTGAAGCTCGCGTTGCCGGCGATGTCCTCGATGCCGGCGCGCAGCTCGTAGTCGCCGTCAGGCAGGCTGGCGGTGTTCCAGGAGGCTGCGTACGGTGCCGATGTGTCCGCGGCGAGTGCAGTCCAGCCGGGAGCGCCGACAACTCGGAACTCCACCGTGACGCCAGCTACACCAGAGCCACCTGTGTCGGACGCGCTCGCCTGGACGGAGACGTCGCCGCCTACGGTTGCGCCGGCGGCGGGCGCGGTGATCGACCCGGACGGGGCGGTGTTGTCGACCCGGACGTTCCGAACCGCGCTCGTGCCCGTGTTACCCGAGCCGTCGAGGGCGACCGCGCGGAGCTCGTAGAGCCCGTCCGCCACGGCCGTGGTGTCGAAGTCGTTCGTGAAGGGCGAGGAGGCATCCGTCCCGAGAGATGTCCACGCGCCTCCGCCGGAGGGGCGGCGCTCGAACGTCACCTGCGCTGTGTCGCCCGAGGAGGTCGACCCGAGGGAGACCGTGCCTCTGAGATCGGTGCCCGGGTCTGCGAGCGTGACGACCGGAGCGTCGTTGTCGACGGTGACCGTCACGACGGCGCTCGTGGCCGAGCCGCCTGCGACGTCGATTGCAACGGCGACGAGCTCGTAGGAGCCGTCAGCGCCGGCCGTCGAGTCCCACGCCGCCGTGAACGGGCTCGAAGCGTCGGTCGAGATTGTCGAGTAGATGCCGCCCGCGGGACGGACCATGAAGCTGACCAGCGCGATCCCGGAGCCCGGGTCGCCCGCATTCGCCGCCACGGGGACGACGGAGCCGGAGACCGAGCCGCCGTCGGCGGGTGCCGTCAGGGCAACAGTCGGGTCGGTGTTGTCGACCGTCTTTCCGGCGAGCACTGAGGCGGTCGCGTTAGCAGCGTTGTCGGTGGCCACGAACCGTAGGTCGTAGTCTCCGTCCGAGAGTCCGGTGGTGTCCCAGCTCGCTGCGAAGGGCGCCGCCGAGTCGGTGGAGATCGTCGTCCAGGTGCCACTGCCCGCGGGGGCGGACTGGAAGCTGACGGATGCCACGCCGGACGACGGGTCGGTCGCCGTCGCGGACAGTGCCACGGTGCCGCGAAGGTCATCGCCGGGGTCGGCGGGTGTGAGGCCCGGCGCGCTCGCGTCGATGCGAACGGTCGCGGTGCGCCAGGACTCGACGTTCCCCGCTCCGTCCGTCGACCGGTAGGAGATCGTGTGCGCGCCGTCGTTCGAGCCGTCGGCCGGGGCTGCAACGTTGACGGCGGTTCCGGTCTGCGTGCTGCCTCCATCGACGTCGTACTCCGTCGAAACGAGGCCGGAGCCGCCGATGTCTGTCGGAGCGAGGGTGACGAGCACCGGAGCCGAGCTCCACCCTGCGGCCGCGTCGTCCGTTGTGACTGGGGTGGATGTGTCCACCTTGACCACGTTCAGAGAGGTGTAGGTCGTGACGTTTCCGGCGTTGTCGGCGACCCGGTAGCGATAGCGGTAACAGGTGCCGCTCGCGACCGTGGTGTCAGGAGCGGACACGCTCGTCCACGTGCCGGTGAACACCCCGCAGCTACCGGCAGCGAGGGCGATCGCGTCGCGCTCGAGCGTGCGCGAGGCCAGGTCGATGCCGGAGCCGGAGTCGGTGCCGGTGTCGGTCGCGACCGACACCGAGCCGTCGAGGTCGTACCCGCTGGCGTACGTGACGGATCCGCCCGCGGGGGCTGTCCGGTCGATGGTCACGTTGACGATGTCGAAGCCGGTGTTGTTCGCCTCGTCCTCAACCACGGCACGGAGCGCTCTGGCTCCGTCTGCATCGACGTTCCACGAGGCGGAATAGGGCGCAGCGGAGTCGGTGCCGAGCGAGACCCAGGAGCCGGAGCCGCAGTTGACGCTCGAGTTCGAGCAGCGGAAGAACTCGACCTCGCTGATGTCGCCGTCGGGGCTCGTGGCGGTGACGGTGAACGGATCCGGCGCGGCTGCGTTGACGTAGCCCGAGGGCGCCGTGAGGGAGATGGTCGGTGCGTCGTTGTCCACCCGCCGGTTCACGACCGTGGCCGAGGTGGTCGAGTTACCGGCGTTGTCGGTGACGATCACGCGCAGGTCGTAGAGCCCGTCCGTAACGCCGGTCGTGTCGAAGGCGGCCGGGGTCGTCGTCCAGGTGCCGGCGCCGGCGGGAGAGTGCTGATAGGTGACGGTGGCGACACCGGAGCCGCCCGGGTCGGAGGCGGTCGAGGAGAGCGTGACCGTGCCGCTCAGGTGGGCGCCCGGGTTGATCATCGTCGCTGCGGGAGCGGTGTTGTCGACCCGGCGGTTGGTGACCGTGGCCGAGATGGTCGAGTTACCGGCGTTGTCGGTGACCGTGACGCGCAGGTCGTAGAGCCCGTCCGTGACGGCGGTCGTATCGAAAGCGGCCGGGGTCGTCGTCCAGGTCCCTGCTCCCGCGGGCGAGTAGGCATAGACGCGCGAGGCGATCCCGGAGCCGGCGTCGCTCGCAGTCGAGCTGAGCGTGACGGTGGCACGCAGGTTGGCGCCCGGATCGTCCAGCGAGGCGGTGGGGGCGGTGTTGTCGACCCGGCGGTTGGTGACGAGGGCCGAGGTTGTCGTATTGCCGACCTGGTCGGTTGCGACCAGGCGGAAGTCGTAGAGCCCGTCCGCCACGGCGGTCGTGTCGAAGGAGACCGAGTAGGGCGAGCTCGTGTCCGTGTCCACGGTCGTCCAGCTGCCACCGCTTGCGGGCGAGCGCTGGAAGGCAGCGGAGGCGACGCCGGCTCCACCCGGATCGGATGCGGTGCCGCTCAGCGAGACGGTGCCGCGAAGCGGCGTGCCGGGATCGTCGAGCGAGGCGCCGGGGCCGGTGTTGTCGACCGTGACCGTGCGAAGGGCCGAGAGCTGGCTGTTTCCGGCCTGGTCAGTCGCGCTCGCGCGAAGCTCGTAGTCCCCGTCGGCGAGTGCGCTCGTGTCCCAGGAGACGGAGTAGGGCGAGCTCGAGTCGGTGTCGATCGCAGTCCAGGAGCCGCCACCGGCGGGGCGGCGCTCGAAGAGGAGGGAGTCGACACCGGAGCCGCCCGGATCGGAGCTGTTGGCAGAGACGGCCACCGTTGCGGAGACGAAGCTCCCGTCGGCAGGGGCAGTCAGGGAGGCACTCGGAGCCGTGTTGTCGACCCGGCGGTTGGTGACCGTGGCCGAGGTGGTCGAGTTGCCGGCGTTGTCGGTGACGATCACGCGCAGGTCGTAGAGCCCGTCCGTGACGCCGGTCGTGTCGAAGGCGGCCGGGGTCGTCGTCCAGGTGCCGGCGCCGGCAGGGGAGTGCTGATAGGTGCGGGTGGCGACACCGGAGCCGGCGTCGCTCGCGGTCGAGCTGAGCGTGACCGTCCCGCGCAGGTTGGCGCCCGGATCGTCCAGGCTGGCGCTGGGAGCGGTGTTGTCGACCCGGCGGTTGGTGACCGTGGCCGAGATGGTCGAGTTACCGGCGATATCGGTAACGATGACGCGCAGGTCGTAGAGCCCGTCCGTGACGCCGGTCGTGTCGAAGGCGGCCGGGGTCGTCGTCCAGGTGCCTGCTCCCGCGGGCGAGTGCTGCATAGGCGCGGGTGGCGACCCCGGAGCCGGCGTCGCTCGCGGTCGAGCTGAGCGTCACCGTCCCGCGCAGGTTGGCGCCCGGATCGTCCAGGCTGGCGCTGGGAGCCGTGTTGTCGACCCGGCGGTTGATGACCGTGGCCGAGGTGGTCGAGTTGCCGGCGTTGTCGGTGACGATCACGCGCAGGTCGTAGAGCCCGTCCGTGACGCCCGGTGGTATCGAAGGAGGCGCTGTAGGGAGCGGATGTGTCCGTGTCCACTGTCGTCCAGGTGCCGGCGCCGGCGGGCGAGCGCTGGAAGGCGAGCGAGGCCACGCCGGTGCCGCCCGGATCGGAGCCGGAGCCGGTCAGCGAGACGGTGCCGCGGAGGTTGGCGCCGGGGTCGTCCTGGGAGGCGGTAGGGTGCCGTGTTGTCGACCGTCACGGTCCGAGTCGCCGGGGTGTGGCTGTTTCCAGCCACGTCGGTGACGACGGCTCGCAGCTCGTAGTCCCCGTCAGCGAGAGCGCTCGTGTCCCAGGAGACGGAGTAGGGCGAGCTCGAGTCGGTGTCGATCGCAGTCCAGGCGCCGCCACCGGCGGGGCGGCGCTCGAAGAGGACGGAGTCGACACCGGAGCCGCCCGGATCTGAAGCAGTCCCGGAGACCGCCACGGTCCCCGAGACGAGCGCCCCGTCCGACGGCGCACTCAGCGAGCCGGTCGGGTTGGTGTTGTCCACCCGCCGGTTCACGACCGTGGCCGAGGTGGTCGAGTTACCGGCGTTGTCGGTGACGATCACGCGCAGGTCATAGAGCCCGTCCGTAACGCCGGTCGTGTCGAAGGCGGCCGGGGTCGTCGTCCAGGTGCCGGCGCCGGCGGGGGAGTGCTGATAGGTGACGGTGGCGACACCGGAGCCGCCCGGGTCGGAGGCGGTCGAGGAGAGCGTGACCGTGCCGCTCAGGTTGGCGCCCGGGTTGTCATCTCGCGGCGGGAGCGGTGTTGTCGACCCGGCGGTTCGTGACCGTGGCCGAGATGGTCGAGTTGCCCGCGACATCGGTAACCGTGACGCGCAGGTCGTAGAGCCCGTCCGTGACGGCGGTCGTGTCGAAGGCGGCCGGGGTCGTCGTCCAGGTCCCTGCTCCCGCGGGCGAGTAGGCATAGACGCGCGAGGCGATCCCGGAGCCGGCGTCGCTCGCAGTCGAGCTGAGGGTGACGGTGGCGCGCAGGTTGGCGCCCGGATCGTCCAGCGAGGCGGTGGGGGCGGTGTTGTCGACCCGGCGGTTGGTGACGAGGGCCGAGGTTGTCGTATTGCCGACCTGGTCGGTTGCGACCAGGCGGAAGTCGTAGAGCCCGTCCGCGACGGCGGTCGTGTCGAAGGAGACCGAGTAGGGCGAGCTCGTGTCCGTGTCCACGGTCGTCCAGCTGCCACCGCTTGCGGGCGAGCGCTGGAAGGCCGCGGAGGCGACGCCGGCTCCACCCGGATCGGATGCGGTGCCGCTCAGCGAGACGGTGCCGCGAAGCGGCGTGCCGGGATCGTCGAGCGAGGCGCCGGGGCCGGTGTTGTCGACCGTGACCGTGCGAAGGGCCGAGAGCTGGCTGTTTCCGGCCTGGTCACTCGCGCTCGCGCGAAGCTCGTAGTCCCCGTCGGCGAGTGCGCTCGTGTCCCAGGAGACGGAGTAGGGCGAGCTCGAGTCGGTGTCGATCGCAGTCCAGGAGCCGCCACCGGCGGGGCGGCGCTCGAAGAGGAGGGAGTCGACACCGGAGCCGCCCGGATCGGAGCTGTTGGCAGAGACGGCCACCGTTGCGGAGACGAAGCTCCCGTCGGCAGGGGCAGTCAGGGAGGCACTCGGAGCCGTGTTGTCGACCCGCCGGTTGGTGACCGTGGCCGAGGTGGTCGAGTTACCGGCGTTGTCGGTGACGATCACGCGCAGGTCGTAGAGCCCGTCCGTGACGCCGGTCGTGTCGAAGGCGGCCGGAGTCGTCGTCCAGGTGCCGGCGCCGGCAGGAGAGTGCTGATAGGTGCGGGTGGCGACACCGGAGCCGGCGTCGCTCGCGGTCGAGCTGAGCGTGACGGTGGCACGCAGGTTGGCGCCCGGATCGTCCAGGCTGGCGCTGGGAGCGGTGTTGTCGACCCGCCGGTTGGTGACCGTGGCCGAGGTGGTCGAGTTACCGGCGATATCGGTGACCGATGACGCGCAGGTCGTAGAGCCCGTCCGTGACGCCGGTCGTATCGAAGGCGGCCGGGGTCGTCGTCCAGGTGCCGGCGCCGGCAGGGGAGTGCTGATAGGTGCGGGTGGCGATCCCGGAGCCGGCGTCGCTCGCAGTCGAGCTGAGCGTGACCGTCCCGCGCAGGTTGGCGCCCGGATCGTCCAGGCTGGCGCTGGGAGCGGTGTTGTCGACCCGCCGGTTGGTGACCGTGGCCGAGGTGGTCGAGTTACCGGCGTTATCGGTGACGGTGACACGCAGGTCGTAGAGCCCGTCCGTGACGCCGGTCGTGTCGAAGGCGGCCGGGGTCGTCGTCCAGGTGCCTGCTCCCGCGGGCGAGTAGCTGCATAGACGCGCGAGGCGATCCCGGAGCCGCGCGTCGCTCGCGGTCGAGCTGAGCGTGACCGTCCCGCGCAGGTTGGCGCCCGGATCGTCCAGGCGAGGCGGCGGGAGCCGTGTTGTCGACCCGGCGGTTGGTGACCGTGGCCGAGGTGGTCGAGTTACCGGCGTTGTCGGTGACGATCACGCGCAGGTCGTAGAGCCCGTCCGTGACGCCCGTGGTATCGAAGGAGGCGCTGTAGGGAGCGGATGTGTCCGTGTCCACTGTCGTCCAGGTGCCGGCGCCGGCGGGCGAGCGCTGGAAAGCGAGCGAGGCCACGCCGCTGCCGCCCGGATCGGAGCCGGAGCCGGTCAGCGAGACGGTGCCGCGGAGGTTGGCGCCGGGGTCGTCCTGAGTGCCTGTCGGCGCAGCCCGGTCGATGGTCACGTCGTTCGTGTCCGCGTCGGTGTTCGAGCCGAGATCGGTGGCGACAGCGCGAAGCGCGCGGTTCCCGTCGGCGTCGACGTTCCACTGCGCCTCGTAGGGGACGGTCGTGTCCGTCCCGAGCGAGATCCACGAGCCCGAGCCGCAGCCCGTGGAGGCGTTCGAGCAGCGGAAGAACTCGACGTTGTCGATGTCCGTGTCAGGGGTAGTAGCGGCGATCGTGAACGGATCCGGTGCGGCCGCGTTCACGAACGCACCCGGGGCGGTGATGGTGACGCTCGGAGCGTTGTTGTCGACAAGGACGTTCACGATCGCGGAGGTCTGTGTGTTTCCGGCGACGTCGCCCGTGACCGCGCGCAGGTCGTAACTGCCGTCGGCGAGCGCGCCCGTCGACCAGTCGACCGAGTACGGAGCACTCGTATCGGTGTCGATCGCCGTCCACGTCCCCGCGCCTGCAGGCGAACGCTGGAAGATGACCTGCTGAACCCCTGATCCCGCATCGGCGGAGTCCGACGAGACCGCGGTCAGACCGCTGACGACACTGGCTCCGGCGGGCGCGGTGACGGACCCGGTCGGGTTGGTGTTGTCCACCCGCCGGTTGGCGACCGTGGCCGAGGTGGTCGAGTTACCGGCGTTGTCGGTGACGATCACGCGCAGGTCGTAGAGCCCGTCCGTAACGCCGGTCGTGTCGAAGGCGGCCGGGGTCGTCGTCCAGGTGCCGGCGCCGGCAGGGGAGTGCTGATAGGTGCGGGTGGCGACACCGGAGCCGCGCGTCGGTGGCGGTCGAGGAGAGCGTGACGGTGCCGCGCAGGTTGGCGCCCGGATCGTCCAGGCTGGCGCTGGGAGCGGTGTTGTCGACCCGCCGGTTGGTGACCGTGGCCGAGGTGGTCGAGTTGCCGGCGTTGTCGGTGACGATCACACGCAGGTCGTAGAGCCCGTCCGTGACGCCGGTCGTGTCGAAGGCGGCCGGGGTCGTCGTCCAGGTGCCGGCGCCGGCGGGCGAGTGCTGATAGGTGCGGGTGGCGACCCCGGAGCCGGCGTCGCTCGCGGTCGAGCTGAGCGTGACGGTGGCGCGCAGGTTGGCGCCCGGATCGTCCAGGCTGGCGCTCGGAGCGGTGTTGTCGACCCGGCGGTTGGTGACCGTGGCCGAGGTGGTCGAGTTACCGGCGACATCGGTGACGTGACGCGCAGGTCGTAGAGGCCGTCCGTGACGCCGGTCGTGTCGAAGGCGGCCGGGGTGGCGCTCCAAGTCCCTGCTCCCGCGGGCGAATACTCATAGGCGCGGGAGGCGACTCCGGATCCACCTGGGTCGGAGGCGGTCGAGGTCAGCGTCACGGTGGCGCGCAGGTTGGCACCCGGATCGTCGAGCGAGGCGTTCGGCGCCGTGTTGTCGACCCGGCGGTTTGTGACGAGCGCCGAGATTGTCGTGTTGCCGGCCACGTCGGTTGCGACCGCACGCAGGTCGTAGAGCCCATCGGAGACCCCGGTCGTGTCGAAGGAAACCGAATAGGGCGAGCTCGTGTCCGTGTCGACTGTCGTCCAGCTGCCACCGCTTGCGGGCGAGCGCTGGAAGGTGAGCGAGGCCACACCGCTGCCGCCCGGATCGGAGCCGGAGCCGGTCAGCGAGACGGTGCCGCGGAGATTGGCGCCCGGGTCGTCCAGGGAGGCAGTCGGAGCCGTGTTGTCGACTTCGACCGTGATGCTTCCGGAGGTGAAGGAGTTGCCGGCCGCGTCCGTGGTCTGTGCGCGGAGGTCATAGTCGCCGTCGGTGACTCCGCCGGTCACCCAGTCGACCGAGTACGGGGCGCTCGAGATCAGTGTCGATCGTCGTCCACGTCGCGGCTCCTGCGGGCGAGCGCTGGAACACGACCTGGGCGACGCCCGAGACCGAGTCGGCCGAGTTCGAAGCGACGGCGACCGTTCCGGACAGCGACGCGCCGCCGGCGGGCGAGGTCAGTGAGCCGGTCGGGTCGCTGTTGTCGACCTTGATCGTCTGCTTGGCCGAGTCGAGCGTGTTGCCGGCAGCATCCGTCGCGCGGGCGAGAACCTGGTAGTCGCCGTCCGCCGGCTGAGAGTTCCAGGTGACCGAGTACGAGGGGCCGGTGGAGCTCGAGCCGACGAGCGTCGAAGGGCTGCACGACGTTCCGGTGCAGCGGTAGTAGGCGACGGTCGCGACACCGGAGGTCGCGTCGGCGGCACTCCCGGAGAGGACCTGGCCGTTCCGGATCGCCGCGGGGAGGACGTCGAGAGTCGAGGAGCTCGGGTTCGTAGCGTCGATCCGGATCTGAGACGCACCGGTCTGCACGGCTTCCGCGTTGCCGACCCGGTCGACCGAGAAATACTTGATCGTGTAGACGCCGTCGGCGCTGAGCGGAATCGAGGTGCCCTGCGTTGAGCTCGTGTCAGGCGTCGAGCCGTCGGTCGTGTAGTAGGTCGTTGCAACCCCAGCGCCGGCGTCCGACGGTGTCAGCGTCACCGTTTGGGCGGATGTCTTCCAACCGGAGCCGATCGAGCCCGTGTCGTCGCCTGTCGAAGGTGCGCCCGAGTCGGGGACGAGCCCGAAGCTCGTTCCGCCGCCGGTCGCGCTGGCGTTGTTCGTTGCCGTGACGGAGCCTGTAGGCGAGCCCGCGGTCGAGTTCGTCCACGTATAGGTGTCCGAGTACGGGGAGCTCACGTCGTTTCCGCCGCCGCCCGAGACTCCGGCCACCGCCGGGAACGAGACGTGCTTGATGTCGGTCTCCGTGTCGGAGGCCGTCGCCGTGACCGTGAACGAGCCGCCGTTGGCGCCCGGGCGGTAGTAGACGTCCGTGCCGGAGACGTACTGGTCGGGGTCGGCGGGGCTCTCGGCGAGCGAGAGGGCGGGCGCGGTCGGGTTCGAAGTGTCGACCTTGGCAGCCGCGGAGACCGCGGATGCCGCGGACTGGTTTCCGACCTTGTCCGAGAGCAGGTAGCGGTAGCGGTAGCACTTGGCGGTCGCGACCGTCGTGTCGGCGCCACCCGAGAGCGTGACCGTCGACCAGGAGCCCGACCAGTTGGTGCAGCCGTCGGCGGCGAGGTCGCCGGACTCGCGCTCGACGATCCTGGTGGCGGTGTCGATTCCGGAGCCCGTGTCCGAGCCGTCGACGAGCGTGAGCGGTACGGAGAGGCTCGTGTAGTAGGGCGCTCCCGCGCCTGCGAGCGAGACGGAGTGGCCAGTTGGCGCGCTGGAGTCGGCTGCGATCGTGACGGTGTCGTTCGCGGTTCGGCCCGCCTTGTCGGTCGCGGTGATCGTCCGCGCGCCCGGTGCGGTCGCGCCGGCCGTCCACGTGTAGTCGGCCGGCGAGGCGTAGGGGCTCGAGGAGTCGTTGCCGCCCGTCGAGCCGGTCCAGCCCGATACCGCCGAGACGTTCGGGAACGCGACTCCGGCAACCGCGGTCTCGACGTCGCTCGCCGTTGCGTTCAGCGTGAAGCTCCCCGCACCGCCGGGGCGGAAGAAGTGGGTCTTGGTCGGCGCGTCGTAGTACTGCGCCGCGGGGCCGGTGACTTCGGTCGGGCTGCTGACCGACACGCTCGGGTCGCCCGTGTCCACCTTCGCGTCGGCGGAGGTCGCTGAGACAGCCGACTGGTTGCCGACGTTGTCGGAGATCGAGAAGCGGTAGCGGTAGCACTTGCCGGAGGCAACCGTGGTGTCGGCGCCGCCCGAGAGGGTGACCGTCGACCACGAGCCCGACCAGTTCGTACAGGCATCGGCCGCGAGGTCGCCGGACTCGCGCTCGACGACGCGCGAAGCGGTGTCGACTCCGGACCCGGCGCCGTCACCTCCGTCAACCAGGGTCAGCGGAACGGACAGGGAGCCGTAGTAGGGCGCTCCCGCGCCTGCAAGCGAGACGGAGTGGCCGGTAGGCGCGGCCGTGTCCGACGTGAGCGTGAAGCTCGTCCCCGAGCCGGCGACGCTGGCGTTGTTCGTGGCGGTCACCGAGCCGGTCGGGGAGCCACTCGTCGTGTTCGACCACGAGTACGTGTCCTCGTAGGGGGAGCCCGTGTCGTTTGTGCCCCCGCCGGTGAGGCCGACCACGCTCGGGAAGCTGAGGTGCTTGATGGCCGGTCTCGGAGTCTGCCATCCCGGTCGCGGTGACCTTGAAGGAGCCACCGGCCGCGCCGCCCTTGTAGAAGAGAGTCGTGCCCGAGACGTGCTGGTTCGCGCTCGCCGGGTTCTCCGAAAGCGTCAGGCTCGGAGCGGGAGTCGGGGCCGACGTGTCGACCTTTGCGGCCGCTGAGGTCGGCGGAGGCAGCCGACTGGTTGGCGACGTTGTCCGAGATCTTGTAGCGGTAGCGGTAGCACTTGCCGGAGGCGACCGTAGTGTCGGCGCCGCCCGAGAGCGTGACCGTCGACCACGACCCGGACCAGTTCGTGCAAGCGTCGGCGGCGAGGTCACCGGATTCACGCTCGACCAGCCGCGTGCTCGTGTCGAGCCCGGAGCCCGTGCCGTCGTTTCCGTCCACGAGGGTGAGCGGAACTGAGAGGGTCGTGTAATACGGCGCGCCCGCCCCTCCGAGCGTGACCGAGTGCCCCGTCGGAGCTGCGGTGTCCTTCTTGATCGTCAGGGTCGTCTGCGTTTGCTGCTGCGCCAGGTCTTCCTCGGTGATCGTCTGCCCGCCCGGCTCGGTCGTGCTCGAGGTCGTCCAGGCGTAGGTGTTCGAGGTGAAGGGGGCGGCCGTGTCCGTCTTGACGGTGTGGGTGAAGGCGCCGGAGTCGAGACTGACCGCGGGGAAGACCACCGAGTACGGGCCCGAGCCCGAGTCGCGTGATCGCGTCGGTGACGACGAAGTCACCCGCGGTGGCGGGGTTGTAGTAGACGGTGCTCGTCCCGTCGAAGTACTGCCGGCTGGGGTTCGTGCCCTCGGCGACGGTGAAGCTCGTGTGCGTCGGGCCGGTGTCGTCTGCAGCCGGGTGTGCGATCTGGGCGACCCCGTCGTTGACGTGGAAGTCGAGCTGGCGTCGGGCGGCTTGCGGTGCGGTGATCCCGCCGGTTTGATGGCGCCAGTAGTCGACGAAGAGGGTCTCGCCCGCAGCGAGCGAGAACTTCGGGAGCGTGTACGACACGTTCGTCGTGACCGGGGTGACGGCACTTCGGAGGTCCTGGGCGAGGGGGTCGTCGGTAGGCGTAAGGATCGTCCCGGTCGGTGTGAAGACTCCGCCCGAGATCGTGCCCTTGAAGACCCCCACGGTCAGGACTGCGGTGCCGGCAACCAGCGTCGCATTCGGAATGTCCGTCTGAACCGTGAAGGTCCAGGTGCCCGCTGGGAAGCCGGTTGCGCCACCGGCGGGGTCGACGAGCCAGCCCTTTCCGTCCGTCGTTGTCGGGAGCGTGGTTTGCTGAGCGGTGACGGAGAGGGCCGGATCCCATGCATACCAACCGACCGCTGCGCTCGCCGGGATGTTGTTCGTCGTGATGTCGACAGTGCCCGTGCCGGAATCAAGATCCCACGAGCCGGTGACGCCCGTCGCGCTGTTCCGGAGCTCGAGCGGCGTCGGGTAGTTGGCGGCGGGATCGATGACGTAGGGGAGAGGCAGTTTGCTGTCGTCCAGCCGAAGCCCGAGCCACCAGCCCTCGCGGTCGTGGACGAGCGACCAGCGGAGTCCTGCCGGCGTGATGTCTCGCCCGGAAGCGTCGAGGATCGCGACCGGGTGGATGCTGATTGCGGACTGACCGCGAAGGCCGACGAACCGGACGCCACCACTCGCTTCGAGCCGCGGCCGGAGGCCCGCCGCATCCAGGCGCCAGCGCCAGTTTCGAACGCCCTGGTGGCGAACGACCGTGAGGTAGAGCTCCGTCTTGTCCGGCTGAACGGTGATCGTCTCGTGCCCGAAGGGCGTCCGCCTGCTGGCGCCGTTCTCGAACGCAGTCCAGCCGGCCGTTCCGCTGCCCTCGCCGGTCACCGAGACCGAGGCACCGGCCCGGTGGACCGTGTAGCCGGCCGGGTCTACGTCAACCTGGACACCGGGTGCGGGCTTGTGCACCGTCGCGTCCGTCTCTCCCTGCGGGGAGCCGAGAGCGCTGGTCAGGAACTCGGGGATACTGGCGACCCGCTCCGACGATCCGGTCAGCTGCAGTGCAGCGAAGAATGTCGCCGCGATCAGAGCGAGGAGAACGACCACGCTTTCCGACGTGGGAGACCACGCAGAGGCCAGGCGGCCGGCCGTAGCCGGGCGCCTTCCCGAACGCCGCAGTCTTGGAAAGTTGGTCATGTGCCTCCTCGCACGGCTTTGCGCGCGCGATAAAGGCTTGATCGGTGTTTCCGCCGCGGGACTCGAACGGAATACCACTTGAAAGTCGTAGAAGCGGCCCTAAGATCCCCCGATTGAGTGACGGGCGACCACACGGTCCGGGTGACGGCGCGTACCAGGGCCGTCTTTTTTCCTGGGTCTACGCGGTTCTCGAAGGAGTGACTCAACCTCAGGTCGACAGTTAGGCATCGCTGTTTCGACACCGGGGAAGACGTGCGTACAATCCCGCCCATGGCGACGACCGAGGACCGTCGGCGGGCGGATGCGACCGCCGAGTGGCGACGCGAGCTCTACGAGGAGAAGCCCGAGCGGGAGGCGCTGTTCTCGACCATGTCCGGCGTCGCCGTGGAACCGCTGTACACACCCGACAACGCCGTGATCGACTACGACCGTGACCTCGGCTTTCCCGGCGTTTTCCCGTATACGCGGGGGGTCTATCCGTCGATGTACCGCGGTCGTCTCTGGACGATGCGTCAGTTCGCCGGCTTCGGCATGGCCGAGGAGACCAACGCCCGCTTCAGATACCTCCTCGAGCACGGGCAGACAGGGCTCTCGACGGCCTTCGACATGCCGACGCTCATGGGCTACGACTCCGACCATCCGAAGTCGCTCGGCGAGGTCGGTCGCGAGGGCGTCGCCGTCGACTCGCTCGAAGACATGGAGCTTCTCTTCGACGGCATCCCGCTCGACAAGGTCTCCACGTCGATGACCATCAACGGGCCGGCCGCGATGCTCCTCGGCTTCTATGTCTGCGTCGCGGACGAGCAGGGCGTGCCGCACGATCGCCTCCGCGGGACGATCCAGACGGACATCCTCAAGGAGTACATCGCGCAGAAGGAGTGGATCTTCCCGCCCGAGCCGTCGATGCGCCTCTGCGTCGACATGATCGAGTTCTGCGCCCGCGAGGTGCCTCAGTGGCATCCGATCTCCATCTCCGGCTACCACATCCGTGAGGCCGGCTCGTCCGCTGCCCAGGAGCTCGCCTTCACGCTCGCCGACGGCTTCGCCTACGTAGAGGCGGCGATGGAGCGCGGCCTCGAGGTGGACGACTTCGCCCCGCGCCTCTCCTTCTTCTTCAACGCCCACATCGACTTCTTCGAGGAGGTCGCGAAGTACCGTGCCGCCCGCCGGATCTGGGCGCGCGAGCTCCGCGACCGTTACGGGGCCAAGAATCCTCGCTCGTGGCTGATGCGCTTCCATGCGCAGACCGCCGGCGTCTCACTGACGGCGCAGCAGCCCCAGGTGAACATCGTCCGAACTGCCCTCGAGGCCCTCGCAGCCGTCATGGGGGGCTGCCAGTCCCTCCACACGAACTCCTTCGACGAGGCCCTTGCCCTGCCGACCGAGCATGCCGTCAAAATTGCGCTACGCACGCAACAGGTCATCGCGCACGAGACGGGAGTGGCGAGCTCGATCGATCCGCTCGGCGGCTCCTACTTCGTCGAGGAGTTGACGAACCGGCTCGAGCAGGAGGCTCTCGACTACTTCGAGCGCATCCGTGAGCTCGGCGGAGTCATCCCTGCGATCAAGGAGAATTTCTTCCAGCGTGAGATCGCGGAGGCGTCGTTTCGGTTTCAGCGCGAGGTGGAGGCGGGGGAGCGGGTGATCGTGGGCGTCAACCGCTACGAGGACGCCGGCGAAGAGGACATCGATCTCCTCCACATCGATCCTGCGCTCGAGGAGAGGCAGATCGAGCGCGTCACCGCGCTCCGGGCGCGGCGCGAAAGCGGCGCCGCCGAGGAGGCGCTCGCTCGGCTCAAGCGCGACGCCGCTCGTGACGATGTGAACCTCATGCCGGCGATCATCGAGGCCTCGAAGGCCTACGTCACGATGGGCGAGATGTGCGACGCCCTCCGAGAGGTATGGGGCACATGGCGCGAGACCCCGGTCTTCTGACGGGGTCTGAGTTGGCGGCTGCCCGCCCCGGAGAACTGTCGGCCTCCACGCGCGACAAGGCGGTGCAGCAATCCCGCGCCGTGGTCGAGATCAGCGGGCTCGGACGAAAATTTGGCGATCACGAGGTCGTACGCTCGCTCGACCTGTCGCTTGCGCCCGGCGAGCGCGTCGCCTTCTGGGGACCGAACGGATCGGGCAAGAGCACTGTGCTCCGTTGCATCGCGGGCACGCTCTTTCCCTCACGCGGCCGGGTCCTCGTGAACGGTTTTCCGGCCGGGACGCTCGAGGCCCGCCGGGCTGTCGGTGCCTCGCTCGCGCAGGATCGGTCCTTCTACCTTCGGCTGACCGGACACGTGAACCTGCTGTTCTTCGCCCGCTTGCACTCCGCTTCCGAGCGCGAAGCAGAACGTCGCGTGCGCGCTCTCGAGGAGGAGCTCGAGCTCGAGGACATCGCCGCCGAGCGTATGGACCGCTGCTCGACGGGCATGGTGCAGCAGCTCGGGCTTGCCCGGGCGCTTCTCGGCAATCCCGCAGTCATCCTGCTCGACGAGCCCACGCGGTCGCTCGACGAGGATGCCCGCGACCGCCTCTGGGCGGCGCTCCAACGCCGCCCAGCGGTCGCCACCTTGATCGCGACGCACCTGAAGGAGGATCTGGAGCGCTGTGACTGGCGCATCGTATTTCCCTGCTAGCCGGGTGTGGCCACGTGCCGTGCTCGCCCTCGCCCGTCGCGACTACGCGATGGTCCGAACGTATCGGCTCGGGTTCGCGCTCGACTTCGCATTCGGCTTTGCGAACCTCGTCGTCTTCTACTTCATCTCACGCACGGTCCAGGGGGTCGAGGATCTCGACCGGCTCGGAGGCGCCCCGTCGTATTTCGCGTACGTGGCCGTCGGGATTGCGCTTTCCGCTGTGATCAGTGCGGCCAGCGCGGGTCTCGCCCAGCGGCTCCGAGAGGAGCAATTGAGCGGCACGCTCGAGATGCTCGTCGTCCAGCCGATCAGATTGACCGAGCTCGCCGCCGGGCTCGCGGCATATCCGTTCCTCTTCGCGACGTTTCGGGCCGCGTTCTACATCCTTGTCGGCGGAGGCCTGCTTGGTCTCAGCTTCAGCGAGACGAGCTGGATCGGCTTCCTCGTCGTGCTTCTGGCGGCGGCCGCCGCCTTCTCGGGGCTCGGCATCTTGCTCGGCGCACTCGTCCTCGTGGTCAAGAGGGGGACCGCGCTCGTCGGGCTCTTGATCTTCGTCCTCGGGGCCCTGAGCGGCGCCTTCTTCCCGATCTCCGTGCTTCCGGACTGGCTCGAGGCGATCGGTCGGCTTCTCCCGACGAGCTACGCCTTCTCGGGGCTTCGCAACGCGATCTTTCTCGGCGAGGACTGGGCTACCTCGGCACTCATCCTCATTGTGTTCGCAGCGGTCACAATTCCGCTGGCGTTCGTGGCCTTCCGATTGGCGCTCGACCATACGCGGAGAGCGGGCACACTCAACCAGTACTGATGCGTACCTCGACGGAGCAGACGACGACGGCTGTTCTCATGGCGCTCGATGCCGCCGCAGTAGACGTCCTCGGGGCGCTCGGGCGAGCGGGGGCGCGGCCGGTGCTCTTGAAGGGGCCTTCGATCGCGCGCTGGCTCTA
>CAVROA010000008.1:0-311685 GCA_963722715.1 uncultured Actinomycetes bacterium
ACGAGGTCGTTCGGGACGTGCTCTTCCCGGCGAATGGGCGTATCCGAGGTGCGGCATCCCAACCGCCGGAGGTGGGCGCAGCAACGTGATGCGATCGTCGATCTAACCGGAGACCTCCATCCGTCGTCACACCCAATGACAGGCGGCTTTCGGCTACGACCCTGAGGGCCGATCGGGGCAGGCAAGCCCGAGTCGTTTTTCCGAATCCCCGAGCAGGTGGGAGCGGTTGCGTATGCTCAAAATTCCGACCCGGGAATGGCTAAAGCATGGAATCGAGCTACGGCATTTCGCGGCGCTCGAGGCTGTTGCGACTGGCTCTTCGTTCAGCCGCGCTGCGACCGCGCTCGGCTACACGCAATCCGCTGTCAGCCAGCAGATCGCCGCGCTCGAGCGGATTGTCGGACAGCAGCTCGTCCAGCGTCCGGGCGGCCAGAAGGCGGTGTCCCTGACGGAGGCCGGCCAGGTGCTGCTCGGGCACGCGCACGCAATCGGGTCACGGATCGCCGCTGCGGAGGCAGACATGGGCGCCCTTGCCACGGGTGCGATCGGAACGCTCCGCATCGGGAGCTTCCAGAGTGCCGGCGCACGAATCCTCCCGGAGGTGCTTCGCCGGTTCCTCGACGACCATCCCGACGTCAAGATCGAGCTGACCGAGTCCGTGACGGATCTCGACCTGGTCGGCCAGGTTGAGCGAGGAGAGCTCGATCTCGCCTTCGCGATCGAGCCGCTGCCGGAAGGCCCCCTCCGATCGGCGCTCCTCTTGGAAGATCCATTCCTGCTCGTGATCCCTGCCGGCAGGGGCTCGGCCACGTTCCGCGGCAACGGAACGAACGGGGGCCGCAAGCTGCCGCTCGTCTGCTTCCGGAGCTGCGGCGCCACGCGGGACGTCATCGACTTCCTGAGGTCGCGCGGCTTCGAGCCGAACGTCGTCCTCAGCTCCGACCACAACGAGACCCTGCAGGGCGCCGTGGCCGCAGGCCTCGGTGCAGCTCTGATCCCGCGCCTCTCGCTCGACCTCTCCGACTCGGCGACCGAGCTCTATGGGCTGGGCGCGGATGGCCCGGTGCGACGGGTCTCGATCATCTGGCACGCTGAGAGATCGGTGAACGCCTCGGTGCAGTCCTTCGTCCAGGCCGCGCAGGAAGTCTGCGTCAAGGTGTCGGATTCCCTCGAGCGTCAGACCGGAGAAATGATCGCGCTCCTTCCCGTGGAGTAGAGCGGTTAATGCCGCGATAAGGAAGCGACAGCATCGCGAGGCTAACCGTGTGGCGGTCGCCTCGTCATTGGTCAGAGATCGCCCACTGAAATTCCGCGGAGATTACCGCGGCTGAAAGGACCGGTGAATGACGGCCATGACGAAGGCTTCAATTTCCATGCCACAAGACAGGAGGAGTCGATGAAACGACGCAGATTGCTCGCGGTCGTCCTCGCTGCCTGTGCTCTGGCCCTCGTGGCCGCCGCATGCGGCGGTGGAGACGACGAACCGTCCGGGGGCGGCGACACGACAGGAGACACGGATGGTGGCCAGCCGACGAAGGGTGGCACGTACCGCATCTCGACCACGCAGTTCAACCACACGGGCAGCTTCGACCCGACCGGTGAGTATCTCGGCACCGATCTCGGCCTCTTCAGCAACCTGCTCGTGAGGACGCTCGTCGGCTACGAGCACAAGAGTGGTGCGGCAGGGAACGCGGTCGTTCCGGACCTCGCCACGGATATGGGCGAGGTCTCCGAGGACGGGCTCACCTATACGTTCACATTGAAGGACGGTGTCAAGTTTTCCCCGCCCGTGAACCGCGAAGTGACGTCGAAGGACGTCGCCTATGCCTTCGAGCGGATCGGGACCGAGGCACTCGTGGCCCAGTACGGCTTCTACTACACGGTCATCAAGGGCATGGCGGAGTTCACAGCCGGCGATGCCAAGACGATCTCGGGCATCGAGACGCCCGATGACAAGACGATCAAGTTCACGCTGACGCAGCCGACGGGCGACTTCCTCTTCCGGCTGAGCATGCCGGCGGCAGGACCGATTCCGGAGGAAGTCGGCAAGTGCTTCACGAAGGCCGGAGAGTACGGCCGGAACGTCATCTCGTCGGGCCCGTACATGCTGGAAGGCTCGGACGAGGTCGACATCTCGAGCTGCGAGACGATCAAGCCGGCCTCGGGGAACGACCCGACCCGGAGGATGATGTTCGTCCGCAACCCGAACTACGACCCGTCCACCGACGGGACGCGGCCGAGCTACATGGATGCGCTCGAGTACACGATCAACTCGAACCCGAACGACATCTTCAACAAGATCGAGGCGGGTGAGCTCGAGGGTGAGGAGGAGTCGCCTCCGCCCCGCGTGCTCCGCAAGTACTCGACCACCTCGGAGCTGAAGGACCGGCTCCACACAGAGGCGGGAGACCGCACCTGGTACATCACGATGAACCTGACCCAGCCGCCGTTCGACGACCTCCACGTCCGGAAAGCGGCGAACCTGATCATGGACAAGGCCGGGCTCCAGCGCGCCTGGGGCGGCCCCATCCGCGGTGAGATCGCGGAGCACATCGTGCCCGACACGATGTTCAACGGCGATCTCGACGACTACGCGCCGTATGCAACCGAGAACGGTGCGGGCGACCCCGCCAAGGCCGCGGAAGAGATGAAGCAGTCGAAGTACGACACGGATCAGGACGGGAAGTGCGACGCCCCCGAGTGCTCGGGTGTCCTCTTCGTGAACAGGAACGTTCCGCCGTGGACGGACATGGAGCCCGTGATCGAGCAGTCGTTCGCCAAGATCGGCATCGAGCTCAACACACGGGAGTTCGAGGATGCGTACCCGATCATCCAGGACGCGACCCGCAACGTCCCGATCTCAGCTGTCCCAGGCTGGGGCAAGGACTACGCGGATGCCTCGACCTTCATGGTGCTCTTCGACAGCCGGTCGATCCTCCCGCAGGGGAACGTGAACTACTCCTTGACGGGGCTCACGGCTGACTACGCGAAGAAGAACAAGATCAGCGGCAACGTCGCGAACCTTCCCAGCGTCGACGCCGACATCGACGAGTGCAACAAGCTCGTCGACGACGAGCGGCTGACGTGCTGGGAGGACCTCGACAAGAAGCTGACGGAGGAGATCGTCCCGTGGATCCCCTACCTCGACGCCACGAACGTCGACGTGCTGGGGCCTGCGGTGACCGCATATGAGTACGACCAGTTCTCGGGAACCGCTGCCTATTCCCGGGTCGCGCTCGACCCCTCCAAGCAGAAGTAGCGACCGCGGAACCGTCGCTCAGGGAAGAGCCGTCCTCCGGGGCGGCTCTTCTCGTTTCCGAGCTAGATGTCGCCTTCGAACGTGTCGCAGGCGCCCGAGCTGCCGCTGTCGAACCCCTTGCGGAACCACGTCGTGCGCTGCTCGGCGGACCCGTGCGTCCAGCTCTCGCGGTCGATCCGCCCCGTGGCTTGCTTCTGGATCCGGTCGTCGCCCACGGCTGCAGCCGCTGCGAGCCCTTCCTCGATGTCGCCCGGCTCCAGGAGGTTCTCCTCGAATGCGGAATGGGCCCAGACGCCCGCGAGGCAGTCCGCCTGAAGCTCGAGGCGAATCGAGAGCTCGTTCGCCTGATCCGGGTGTGCCTGCTGCTCGCGCTGCACATCCTCCGAGACGCCGATCAGGTTCTGGACGTGGTGGCCGAACTCGTGCGCGATCACGTAGGCCTGTGCGAAGTCGCCCGGCGCGCCGAACCTGTCTCGCAGCTCCCGGAAGAACTCGAGGTCGAGATACACCTTCCGGTCGGCCGGGCAGTAGAACGGGCCGGTAGACGAGGAGGCGGCCCCGCAGCCCGTCTGGGTGGCACCGCTGAAGAGGACGAGCGTGGTCGGCTCGTACTTCTGGCCTCCTGCCGCGAAGGCGCGCGCCCAGGAGTCCTGAACGTCGTCGACCACGAAGCGGACGAACTCCACCAGGTCTCTGTCCGGATCTTCGGACGCCGGGATCCCGCCTCCCTGCGCTCCGGGCATCTGCTCGATCGGCGGGAGGCTGGGCACGTTGAGGCCGCCGCCTCCGCCGCCGAGGATTCCGCTCTGGAGGAGGATCACGACGATCGCGATGATGAGGCCGACTCCGCCGAGGCCGCCCTTGGCCCCGATCGGTATCGGGATGCCGCCCATGCCGCCCATGGAGCTTCCCCGGCGGTCCTCAACTTGACCGCGTCCTACGCCGCGTCGCCACTTCATGATTCATGGACGGTTGCCGCCCGAAGGCGGAGCGAAACCCCCGCTGCCGCTCAGTCGTCCGACAAGAGGCGTTTGTCGAACCCTGCCGGCGCGTGGATATTCAGGAATCGGGCCGGCTCCGAGCCCTTGTTCTCGAAGGTGTGGACGAGGCCAGGCGGCACGAGCACAAGCGTTCCGGGTCCCGCCGCGAGCGTCTCGTCCTCGACCGTGAACGTCAGCTCGCCCTCCAACAGGAAGAAGGCGTCGTCCTCGTGCTGATGGGAGTGCGCCTCCGGGCCCGATCGTCCCGGGGCGATCGTGACGATCGCCAGGTTGAAGCGCGAGGTGTCCTCGCTGAGCGCGAGGAACTCCACGTTCCCGAAGCGAAGCCCCTCGCCGGGTCGGACGACCACCGGTGCTTTCGAATTGTCCATGCGGTTCTGGGCGCTCAGGGTATCGTCATCCGTTCGCCGCATGGACGATCGCAACGATGAGCCGATTCTGCCCAGGCCGCCCTTAGCTCCGGTCGGTGATTTATGGAGGGTGCCGGTCGTGAATGAGGCGAAACCCAGGTGGTGCGCGACGGTATCGTCTCCCGGTGGCCTACTAAGTTGCTCCACGAGGGAGATTCGTCGATCGAGTCGTTTCGCGGCGTTTTCCTGAAGATGCGCCGGGCGCTCGGGACGACGGCCTTCGGCCTGAACGAGGTGCGACTTCCTTCAGGCGCGTCAGGAGCGGAGCACGACGAGACCGCGACTGGCCACGATGAGGTGTACGTCGTGCTCGCCGGAGAGGGGACGTTCACGATCGACGGTGAGGATGTCCGGGTGACGGAGGGCGATTACCTCCGCGTCGAACCTGCGTCGACCCGTCAGGCCGTAGCCGGGCCGGAAGGGCTGCGCTTCATCGTGATCGGGGCGAAGCCGCAGCCCCAGTACGACGGCCGCGAGTCCCTCTAGGTCCGCGCACCGCTACTCGCCTCAATGGCCCGTGAGCTCGTTCTCGTCGTAGTCGGGGCCTGGTGTTTTCTCGTAGCGTTGCTCGGCAGCAGCATCGGGCTGATTCTCGGCACGATTCGCCTGCCCGTCCTCTTGCTTGTCGCGTCGTCTCCCGCGGCCGGCGCTGGGGCGAACGTCGGCATCTCGGCGGTGTCGGCCGCCGCCGCCTCGATCGCTCATCTTCGTGCGGGACGGGTCAACTGGCGCCTGGTGGCGTGGATGGCCCCGCCGTCGATCGTGGGCGCCCTCATCGGCGGCTACGTCGGGGGCAGACTGCCGTCCGAGGTGCTGCTGGCCCTGATCGGCGCGCTGCTTTTCTTCTTCGGGATCCGGCTTCTCAGCCGCCCATCCGCTGAGCGGCCCGGACCGGGGACGTTGAACCTGCGGGCGGCGGTGGCGAGCGGCTTCGGCATCGGCCTGCTGGGCGGCCTCGTGGGTCTCATCCTGGGCACGCTTCGCGTCCCGGCGCTGATTCGGTACGTGGGCGAGACGGCTCATCGGGCCGTCGGCACGAATCTCGTCGTCGGTCTCGCGCTAGGCCTCGCGGGCGTCGTCGGCCACGCGCCAAGCGGAGTCGACTGGACCCTCCTCCTGGTCGGCTCCGTCGCCTCGATCCCCGGTGCCCTGATCGGCTCGCGCCTCACGGGACGGCTGTCCGAGCGGCAGCTCCTGACCGCGATCGGAGTCGTGCTCCTGATTGTCGGCGCGGCGACGTTCGCGCAGGCGTTTCTCTAGACGAGCTCGTACCGGGCCCGCAAGACTCGGGCCCTTCTCGGGTTCTCATCAGGTGGAGCCGGGGTCTCTCTTCGGTCCCCTGGAGAGGGTAGGTCCCCGGCTCCCTTGCTTTGTCCCTCGCTACTCGTACCAGTCGGCCGGCGCGAGTCGGACGCTGGTCTCGTAGTCGAGCTCGTGAGTCGTCATCAGGTGGGCGTTCTCGCTGCGCTCGATCTCCTCGATCCGATCCCAGGTGGCGACAGTCGCGTCCGGGCTCCAGAGAATGCCCGGCAACTTGCGAGAGCGCATCTTCTCGAGCAGGTAGGCGGCGTCCGCGAGCAGGAAGACCGTCTGCCTGTCCAGATGCACGAGTAGCGACTGGTGTCCACGCGTGTGCCCGGGAGTCGAGATGATCGTCACGCGACTGTCGCCGAAAACATCATGGTCACCGTCGAGCTGCTGCCAGTTCAACCCGATGTCGTAGTCGCCGCGCACGTAGATCTCCTCTTGATAGACGGGCGGGTCCATCGCGAAGGCCAGCTCCTCCCGCTGCACGAGGACAGGCGCGTGCCTCAGCCACTCGAGGCCGCCGGCGTGATCGAAGTGAAGGTGCGACTGGACGACCAGGTCGACGTCCTCCGGTCGCAGCCCGATGGCGGCAAGCCGTCGCTCGATGTGGTCATCCGGGCCCAGCTTGACCTCGAAATCGGCCGCCGCCTCACCAAGACGCGACTCGGGATCGGTGGCGAGTTGCGGATGGGCGCCGCTGTCGAACAAGAGCGTGCCCGAGGGGTGCTTCACCACATAGACGAAATAGGGGTTGTAGACCTTCTTTCCCGGTTCCGGATCGAACGGGTCGAAGGCAGCCATCGTCATGAGATCTCCGCCGGAGTGGAGGGCATACAGCTGGATCGTGCTCATGACAGGCTCACGTCGCCTCGGTCTTGTGCGGGCCCCTGGACGGCACAACATAGGGAGCGCGCCTATCGCCGGTCAAGGATTCTCCCGCCGGATTGCATCCGAACCGTGGCACCATCACCCAGATGGCCGCCGGCGGCGACAAGGATCGAGTACTCGAGCTCACGCGCCGTTTCCTTGCGCCCCACCGCGTGGACGTTTGGGATGACTTCGGCACACAGCTGGTCATCGGCCGTCGCGAGGGCTACCGCCTCTGGGACCTGTCAGGCCAGGAGCTCCTCGACTTCCACTTGAACGGCGGCACGTTCAACCTCGGGCACCGGAACCCGGAAATCGTCGAGGCTCTCGCTCTCGCGGTCCAGGAGCTGGACATCGGCAACCACCATTTCGCCAGCCTGGCGCGCGCCGAGCTGGCTGAGCAGCTCGCCCGCCTGACTCCCGGCGACCTCACGTATTCCGTGCTCGTGCCGAGCGGCAGTGAGGCCAACGATGTCGCGATCAAGACGGCGCGTCGCGCGACCGGCCGGCGACAGGTGGTCGGCCTCGCCACCGGCTACCACGGTCGCACCGGCCTTGCCGGAGCAGCCGGAGAAGACACTGCCGCACGCTACTTCCTGTCCGACTCACCCGACTTCACGAAGGTGCCCTTCGCCGACCCGGACGCGATGGCTGCGGCGCTCGCGCGCGACGACGTGGCTGCCGTCATCCTCGAGACCGTCCCCGCGACCTCCGGCTTCCCGGTGCCGCCGGAGGGTTACCTCCCAGCTGTGCGAGCTCTGTGCGACGAGCACGGCACACTCCTGATCGCCGACGAAGTCCAGACCGGCCTTGGGCGCACCGGTTCGCTCTGGGGTGTCGAGCGCTTCGGCGTTCAGCCGGACATCCTCGTGACGGCCAAGGGACTCTCGGGAGGGATGTACCCGATTGCGGCAGCGGTGATGAGCGAGCGGGTGGCCGGCTGGCTGCACGAGTACGGGTGGGGCCACGTATCGACGTTCGGGGGCGCGGAGATCGGCTGCCGGGTGGCGCAGAAGGTCCTCGAGATCACGACGAGGCCGGAGACGCAGGCCTCCGTCACCGCCCTGATCGACCGGTTCGACTCCGCCTTGACCGAGATTCGCGCGCGAGAGCCCTACCTCAGCGAGGTGCGCCAGACCGGCCTCGTGATCGGACTACGCGTCGAGCATCCGAACGGCGCCGTCTATCTCCAGCAGGAGCTTTTCGCGCTGGGGCTGTGGGCGATCGCTTCCGGTTTCGACCAGTCGGTTCTTCAGTTCAAGCCGGGTCTGCTACTGGACGAACAGTCGGCTGACGCGGCGCTCGAGCGGCTCGAGGAGGCGCTCGTTCGGGCCAAGGACATCGACCGCCCGGTGCCGAGGCGTCACCGGATCACCTCCAGCACGAGCTCTTGAAGCCCGACGGACAGCCGCTCGGCTCAGGGGATGCAGCCGAAGCGGAGCTCGCCTCGGCAGCGCTGGCGCGCTATCAGGCGGACGCGTCCGCCCGCCTCGAATTCGTCCGCCACGGTGAGAACACGACGTACCGGGTCTTGCGGGGGGAGGGCGATTGGGCGCTGCGGCTCGCGCGCCCCGGCTATCAGTCGGTCGACGCGATTCGTTCGGAGATCCGGTGGATGCAGAGCCTGAACGAGGCGGGGGTAGCCACGCCTGCCGTGATACCCGGCCGTGACGGCGACATCCTCCAGCTCATTCCACACCGAGACGGAAGCGTGCGGGCCGCAGTCGCATTCACATGGGTCGAGGGGCGTCCGCTTCCCGAGGTGGACAGCTTGGGCGCGTGGAAGCAGCTGGGCAAGATCATGGCCCAGGTCCACGAGCACGGGCGGCGCTGGCGGAAGCCGCAGGGCTTCGTCCGCCCCGCGTGGGATCTCGAGGCGCTGGTGGGGGATAGTCCGCGCTGGGGCGACCCGTTCCCTCCCGACGTCTGGAGCGCGGAGGATCTGCGTGTCCTCCAGGCCACCCGTGACGCGGTGCGGGAGCGGCTGCATGCCCTGGGGCAAAGCGAGGAGCGCTACGGGCTCATCCACGCGGATCTGGGTTTCGAGAATGTGCTCGTGCGGTCCGACGGGACGACGGTCGTCATCGACTTCGACGACAGTGGGCCGAGCTGGTACATCTACGAGCTGGCCAGCGCCCTGTACCCGTTCGAGGACGAGTCCGGCTTTGCGGGGCGGGAGAAGGCGCTGGTCGCGGGCTATCGGGCAGTCGGCTCCCTGCCGGACGAGCAGGTCCAGGAGCTCCCCACGCTCCTGATGGCGCGTCGGTTGGCAACGCTCGGATGGACCTTCACGCGCGGCGAGACAGCGCACGCCCAACGCCAGAAAGCTCGGAGGATCAGCAGCAGCCCGCCGGCGGCACGGCGGTTTCTCGAGTGGCACGCAGGAACGGGCTGAGAGTCAACGCGGAGCCCTTGAGTAGCCCGAGGAGAGGGTGTATCGTCGTCCCGCTGCGGCCCCTGACTTTTGCCGTCAACGCAGGAGGCCACCATGCCAATCCGGCGCTTCATCGACGTCAGCGTCGACCCGTACGAGATCGTGCTCGGATCTCCCCGCCTCGAGGTCAAGTCGCGCTCACCGCTCGACCCTGAGACCGCCCGCGGAGCTCTTGGCCTCGGCGCCCACCGCTCCACCGTCACGCTCTCGGACGACGGGCTCACAGCGACGGCGGTTCCGGAAGGCGACCTGCCGCCCGGCCCTCACACCCTGATCGTCGAGGAGCTCGTCTCGACCAAAGGGAAGCGCCTCACCGATCGCCTCGTGCTGCCGTTCTTCGTCAGCGACTCGCGCGCCAAGGTCAAGTCGTCGCTGCGGATCGAGAGCCTGGTGCGCCTTCGCGTCGAGCGTCTGGGAACGGTCCGGCTGCCCGCGCCGAAGCGGCCCGACGGTTCGTTCATCGAGATCATGAAGGCGGTCGACCGCAGCACCGGGAAGCCGGTCGAGCTCGCGTTCGACCAGGACGGCGCGCGGGTGAACCCGGATGACGTCTTCGCCGAGATCGTTCGCAATCGCCAGAAGACGTTCGGCAAGCTGCATCCAACGCTGCAGCGGGCCATCAAGGAGCGTCGTGACGAGCGCCTGCCGGTTGCGGTCTGGGTCCAGGTTCCCCCTGCAGAGCTTCACGCCAAGCGCGAGAAGGGCGCTACGGGCAAGCCGCCGCCCGCGGAGACCGAACGAGCCAGGCGCCACGCCAAGGTGGCCGAGCAGGTCGCCGAGATCCTGCGCGAGCACGGTGGCGAGGATCCTCGCCCTGATCCGCACGCACCCGTCGTGTACGCCGAGCTGCCCGCCGAGAGCATCCGGCGGCTGCAGGAGCGCAAGGAGATCACGGCGCTCTTCCTGCACGAGACGGAAGGAGAGGTCGACCTGTCGAACTCCATGGCGATCGCGCAATCCGACACGGTCCAGTCGAGCCTGAGCCTGACCGGGAGCGGCGTCAACGTGGCCGTGTACGAGGACGGCCCCGACAGCACCGCCAACCTTTCAATTACCGCCTCCTTCACGGGCTCTCCGGCGACGGACCAACACTCGCGTCACACCCACGGGATCATCAAGAACATCGAAGCCAACAAGCCGCACGGGCACGCGTCCGGGTGCAACCTGCACTCGGCCAACACGATGGCGCTCGCGGCGATCACGTGGGCGGCGCACACCCGCGGTTGCACGGTGATCAGTCAGAGCTTCCACCGCAACGCCGAGCAGACGGACTCCGGACTGTCGTTCGACGACATGTACAAGGACTGGCTGGCGCTCCACTGGCCGTATCCGACGATCCTCCAGGCGGCCGGGAACGGAACGAGCACGGAGTTCGTCAACCACAAGGGCTTCAACACCTTCGCAGTGGGAAGTCACAACGACGCGGCCTCCGGGATGGCCAGCGACTCCGTCTTCCGAAATCCAGCCTCCTCGCACAGCGACAGGGAATCGCCGGAGGTCGCGGCGAATGGAATGGCGGTGACGACGGTCGGTCTGACGTTCAGCGGCACGAGCATGGCTGCGCCCGCCGCTGCCGGCTGCACGGCACTGCTGCAGCAAGCCAACACGACCCTCAAGTCCTGGCCCGAAGGCTGCCGGGCGATCCTGCTCGCGAGCGCGAGCAAGAACGTCACCGGCGCGACCTGGTGGACAGACCGCAGCGCAGGGGTTGACGCCTCGGACGGCGCCGGCGCCGTCGACGCATTGGAGGGTGTGCGGATCGCGCAGAACCGCCGCTCTCGGGGCTCCGCCGCGACCCGCCGGGGCTGGGACGTCGGCACTCTTCGTTCGAGCGACATCGGCGCGAACGGCGAGACCACGTTCGCCTACCAGGTAGTCGTGCCCGCGTTCTTCTTCTGGCCGAAGGTGAAGGTCGCGCTCGCGTGGGACAGCCTGGCGACGATTCAGGACCTCATCTTCCTCCAGGTCGGCTGGGACACCCTGCAGCTCGACCTCGACCTGAAGATCTACGACAGCGGCGGCTCCCTGGTCGGCTACAGCGGTTCCTGGGACAACAGCTACGAGATTGCGGAGTTCGACGCGCGTGCCGGAGAGACCTACACGATCAAGATCCGCCGCTGGTCCGGCACCGCGGACGTGTGGTACGGGATCGCGTGGACCGTCCAGGGCGTGCCCTTCCTCCGGCAAGATTGGAATCTCAGAGAGCGGCTCCGCCGCGAGGGCTGAGCGACTCTTCTAAGTCAGGCATCGCGCCGCATCCGACTTCTGACGGCTTAGGCTGACGTCTTGGCGGACGTGTTCATCTCGTATTCGCGCACGGACGGGGCCTTCGTTCGCGAGCTGCACGCATTCCTGACCGACCGCGGCAAAGACGTTTGGGTCGACTGGGAGGACATCCCGCCCGCTGCTCAGTGGGAGCAGGACATCGACGACAGCATCGATGCAGCTGAAAGCTTCGTCTTTGTCATCAGCCGCAGCTCGCTCGCGTCGAAGTACTCTCTGGACGAGCTTCGCCATGCGGGAGAGCGCGGCAAGCGGATCGTGCCGATCGCCTGCGACGGAGCCGACCCGGCGCAGGCGCCCGAGGGCCTCCGCCAGCTGAACTGGATCTGGTGTCGTCCCGACGACGACCGTTCGGCGGCATTCGCGAAGGTCCTCGATGCCCTCGACACGGACCTTGCCTGGGCTGAGGTGCACACGCGGCTGCTCGTTCGCGCGGTGGAGTGGGACGCGCGGCGCGACTCGAGCCTGCTCCTGCGCGGCCGCGATCTCGAAAGCGCACTCCAGCAGATCGCTGCGAACGCGGGAAAGGAGCCCGTGCCGACGGAGCTGCAGCGGGAGTACCTGCTTGCAGGCCGGCGGGCTTCGACGAGGCGACAGCGCGTCGTCCTCGGAAGCATCTCACTTGCGCTCGTCGTCTCCGTGTTGCTCGGCATTGTCGCGCTCCTCCAGCGCAACCTGGCGAACGAGCGTGCGCAGGTCGCACGCTCGCAGGCGTTCGCGGCACAGGCCGTCGGGGCGCTCGATTCGGCTCCGGCCGACGCGCTCGCCGACGCAGTCCGCGCGATGGAAATGCACCGGACTCCCGAGGCGAGGGTAGCGCTCCGGCGGGCGATCCTCGCCAACCCGGTCGCGTACGCCATTGGCTCCGACGCGAAGACGCGCACCGGCGCGCGCCTCGACGCCCTCGTCTTCAGCGACGACGGGCGGTTGCTTACGGGGCTCACGCCAGAAGGCGTGCTACACGTGTGGCGGAGCAACACGGGCCGTGAGGCGGCGGCTCCCACGAGAGCCAGCACGTTCGCGCAGCACGGCGGGCTCCTGATCGCCGCGCGGAGCCGTGAGGCTCGCGTCCTCGACCTCCACACGGGGGCGGTGCTCCACACGCTCCGCGTGCCGCGCGGCCGGCGCGTTATCGGCGTCGGCTTCTCGCGCGGGGTTCCACAGGCGGCGGTCGCCGTCCGCCACACGATCGTGCTCGAGGGGTTGGCGGCGGCGGGCCACCCGGTCACGCTCCAGTTGCGCCCTCGGCTTGGCACGCGGGTGCTCCTCAGCCCGGAGGGGGACCGCGTGCTCACGTTCACCGAGGGCACGCGTGCGCGAGTCTGGGACGCCCGTTCCGGACGTCTGCTCGCGAGGCTGCCGATCGTGGATTCGGCTGCGATCAGTTCGGACGGCCGGTTTGTCGCAACGATCGACCTGGGAGGAGCAGCGGCACTCTGGAACGCCGGGGCACGCGCCCCGATAGCCGACCTGGGTCCTGCAGGCGGCGTGGTCTTCAGCTCCGACGCCGCGCTCGTGCTCGCCGTCGGCGACAACGGCGGCGCCGGCGTCTGGCGGACGGCAACCGGCAGCCAGATCGCCGCCTTCCCCGGCTTCGGCAGCCTTGGCAGCGGGCGTGGAACGTTGTTCACCGAGTTCTCGCCCGGCGCGGCCTTCAGCCACGACGGAAGCCTCGTCGCGCTTGCGAACGCCGACGGCAACGTCCGGATCTGGGACGTCGCCGCACGGAGGCAGGTCGGGGCTGTCTCCACAGGCTGGGCGAACGCACTGGCCTTTGCGCCACAGGGCGGCATGCTCGCGTCGATGGCATGGAACGGAGAGGTCGTGGTCGCACGGTCGCCCACGAGCGTGCCGCTCCGCACGGGCTTCCGGCCGGACAGCTGCATTCCCGGTTTCGACCCGCTCCTGAGCTCCGACGGGAAGCGCGTGCTCGCGAATGCCGCCGCGGGGGCAGGTGTCTGGTCCGTCGCCGGTGACCGCATCGCGACGCTTACTCCGCCTGGGCGGCCGGCGGCGATGGCTCGGAACGTCGGCTGGGCGGCCTTCAGCGGCGACGGGACGACGGGTTGCCGCGGCGAGCACCCCGAGCGGGTGTGTCCAATCCGCTGACGAGACGCACGGCGCTGCGGTCTGGCGGCTGGACGGGCGCAATCCCTTGCGCGAGGTGCGTTCCTACGGGCCGGTCATGCTCGACACGAACGGGCGGCTGGTCGCTGTCGGAGGAGGGGTGTGGAGAACCACGGGTGGCGAACGCCTGCGGGGGCTGGGGGAGGTGTTCACGCTCAGCCCGAGCGGCGCCGTGACGCTCGCCATCCGGGGCGGGAGGCTCGAGGTGGTGGAAACGGTCTCACGCAAGACGGTGGCAATGCTTCGCGACGCGGAGCCGCTTGTGCGAGCCGCGCGTGACCTCGGTCCCCCAGAGGCGTTGTTCAGCCCGGACGGGCGGCGCCTGCTGACGAGCTGGGGCTCAAACGTCCGCCTGTGGGACGCGACAACCGGCGAGCCGATCGCCATCCTCGGACGCCAAGGCGTGGAAGTTGGCAAGTTTGCCTTCGGCGACGGCGGAAGCCTCGCGCTCGCGACGTTCTCTGACCGAGCGGCGGTGTTCTCTGCGGCCGACGGGACGCTCGTGTCATCCGCCGCCGGCTCGTTCGATGACGGCGCCGTCTCCTCGAATGGCGCACTCGCGGCCGCGCCGAAGTCCGACGGCGCCATCAACGTCGTCGACCTCGCCACGGGCACCCGTGCCACGCTCCAGACGGACACGGCCGTCCGCCTGACCAGCGTCTCCTTCGGGCCGACCGCCGACGTAATCGTGGCGCAGGACGCGGAGGGCGACGTCCATGTCGTGCGGTGCGAGATCTGCGCCTCGGAAGATGAGCTGTTGAGACTCGCGCGATCCCGACTCGCGGTGGTATCGCGGATCGAGGCAAAGCGCCCGCCGGTCGCAGAGATCGGCTAGGCGGGCAAGCTTGGGGATGAAGGTTGGCCCCGACACCAGTGTCGAGGCCAACCAGGCCGTTCAGCTACCCGCGGGCCCCCGACGGGTTGCACGCGAAGCCGGGACCGCCACCCATGGGGCCCACCTCGGCGACGAGCTGTCCCCAGGACTGCGCTCGAGGCGCAGACGTGTCGCCAAGGACGTTCTCATCATTCCGTCCGGAATAGGCGCACTCCGACTTACCGTTCAACGGCGCCTCTTCCGTGCCGGCGATCCACTTGCCATTTCCGGTGATCTCACCGGCGAGTGCGGGACCAGCACTCAGACTCGCAACGGCCGCTGCACACAGCGCAGCCGCGAGCATTCGCTTCTTGCCCATGGTTTACCTCCGCAGTTTTGGATCGACGCCTCCGTGGCGTCGGTGGGTAAAGCTACTAAACGAGACGGCGCAAGAAAAGAGAGAACCCGCCGGAGCGGGCTCCCCGCGGATGTCCGCTCGCCTGCGCGTCGGCGACCGGGTAAAAAGTGCCTTGTTTCCAGGGTTCCGAGGATGATTGGCCTGGTGCCGGTCGCCAAGAGCGTCGGCTGGAGGACGCACAAGTTGACATGTGCGAAATGACGCAATAGCGTCGGCCGCTCATACCTGCGGCGAAAGGGGAAAGTCATGCGGCGACTCTTGCTCCTCGGCCTGTTGGCGGCGGTTGCACTCGTGCCTACTGCGAGCGCGGCTACAACATCATTCTCAGCGACCTTCAACGAGGGTTTCGGACGGGCCACCGCGCATCCCTGCTCAGTTGATGCCTTCGTCTGTGGCTCTGGCACGATCGCGGGGTTCGGGGCGGCCACCGAAGAGTGGGTCATCACCGACTTCGAGCCCGAGACGGCTTTCGAGACCGGCTGTTCTCCGCTGACGCTCATGCGCACGATCACGCTGACGGACGGAAGCACGCTCGTGACCGAGGAGACTGGCACGATTTGTTTTCCTGGAGTGACATTCGGGAATCCCGGCTCCTTCCTTTCGTTCGGGAATCCCGGCTTCTTCACAGGGTCGTACGTGATTGTCGAGGGCACAGGTGTCTTTGAAGGGGCGACGGGCTCCGGTACGTCGAGCTTCAAAGCTGCGGGAGACACGTCCCGCTCCACGCTTTCGGGAACGATTACGCTGCCATAGTTCCAGCGAGACACGCCCGGCAAAGTCACGGACCGACGGGCGTGTCCCGCTCTCCTCCGCATTTTGTCGCGTGGGCGCGAGAGACGTAGAAGTCAAGTGAGCCTTCGCATGTGGGCGAGGTCGCCAGGAGGAGCAGGGCAAAGCCTGAAGGCGAGCTGGACGAAGCCTCCGAGGGCGTCGTCCAGCTCGCCCAGAGGTCGTTACGAGTTGTCGCTCTCGACCGCCTTGCCGCCAGGCGAAACGGCGTCCCAGGAGCCGCCGAAGTCGGTCAGCCCTTCACCGTTCGTGTCGCCGGGGTTGGAGTCGCCTTCGTACCAGTAGAGCGGGTGCCCCGCGTAGGTGACCTGGGAGCTTCCGTCCGGCCGCATGGTCGTGCCGATCAGCTTGGCCGACACGCCGCTACCGGCGGTCGCCGTCCCGCTCATCGTGATCGGCGGCCAGACCGTCGCGCAGCCACCGCTGCAATTGCTCTTATTCATGGCGTCCGCCTCGAAGAGGTAGAGCGTCTTGCCGTCCTGGTCGACGAGGATCCTGCCGAGCATCGAGCTCGCCGCCTTGAGGGTGACCGCGCTGGTCGCGGCAGCCGAGCTACCGCCGCCGGAGCCATAGCCGGACGATCTAGCGGAAGTGCTGCCGGAAGCGCTCGTCCCGGTGCCCGCTGACGCTGCGCTCGAGCTGCTGCCGCTGCCACAGCCTGCGGCTGCGACGCCGACGGCGAGTGCCGCCGCTGTGACCGCGAACATTCTGATCTTCATGGTGCCTCCTGTCTTCGTGTCGACGAAGCAGGCCCGGCCGGTACTGCGTCCACTAGTCAGGAAGAGATAACGTCGCGCCGGTCCGATTCGGATGCCCCCGCGCGACGGCTTCACGAAGGCACAACAATCGGAGTCCAGTGCTGCGACGCGGCCGACGCGATGATCGGCGAGGTTCGGGAGGACGAGCCGGGGCTGGCGGAGGAGCAATCGGCCCCGCCTAGCCTCTGCGAGGGGGAGGGGTGCCTCCTAGCCGAAGCGCTGCTCGACGGCCTGCCGCGTCCGGTTGAGGGCCTCTGCGACCTGCGACCAGGTAGCGCCTTGCGAGCGAGCCTCCTCGACCGCAGCACGCTCAATCTGCTGCAAGATCTCCTGCATTTCCGCGAGCGAGTCGAGAATCACGAGCGGCTCGTTGCTCGACCGAACGCGGAACATCGCCTTTCGGTAGCGACCCAGGACTTCCTCAGGAATCCTCTCAATCACCCAGGGGTGATCGAAATCATCGGCGGAGGGAGGGTTCACGCCCTGATGCTATCGCAGCACATCTGGATTGACGAGTCTGTGTGGATGGAGTTGCGCATATCTAGCAAGATTCCTTGACCTTTAGAGGCAAGTTGGATATCTTGCGGCCGCGTGTGCGGCACTGAGGCAGCTGGGGGCTGGGGGTCAGTGCCGCCGCCCATAAGCGAACAACCAGGAGGCAGCAGTGATCAGTAAGGGCCAGACCCTCGTCAACCCCGTCACGGGTGAGCGGATGACGTTTCTCCGGACCTCTGCGGAGACCGACGGCGAATGCGTGCTGATCGAGCTTCACGCAGAGCCGCAGGCGTTCGTCGCGGCAGCACACGTCCACCCGGCTCAGGTTGAGACCTTCGAGATCGTGTCGGGTACGCTCGGCGCCAAGGTCGCCGACAAGAAGATCGAGGCGCAGGCAGGTGACGTCCTCGTCGTGGAGCCTGGGCAAGCACACAAGTGGTGGAACGCCGGCGAGGGGGAGCTCGTGTTTCGTTGTGAGCTGCGTCCGGCGCTTGGGTTTGAGGCGTTGATCGAGACGATGTTCGCGCTCGCAGCCGCGGGCAAGACGAACAAGAAGGGCATGCCGAACCCTTTCCGGCTTGCCGTCATCGCCCAGGCGCACTTCGACACGGTGCGCTTGCCGTTCCCGCCTGCTCCGCTCCAACGCGCGGCGCTAGCCGGCGGCGCGCCGCTCGGCCGGCTCCTCGGCTACAGGCGGACCTACACGTCGGAGCTGACACCTGATCCGGCGGGAGCAGCCGCCTAATCAATGCCGCACGTCCGATCCGCCCTCGGCATTCGCCGGGCCGCCGTCATCGCCGCGCCCGCGCTCTCCGCCCGCGAGCGGGCTGCACACCGCCGTCTGAACTGACGGGCTTTCGTCCACCTTCAACGCTGAAGCAAACGAGCGCCGGGGGATACCAGCCCCGGCGCTTGCTGTCTAAGGCCCTGTTTTTCGCGACCGCAAGACCGGCGTGCTTCAGCCGCCTGGGGGCCGGTTCACGGCCCCCGAGCCTCCGGTCGATTAGGTTGCCGCCGAAGCCGACCAGACTGGCCACGGCGAGCGAGCACAGGTGGCTGGGCGCTTGGGGGTTGATCCGGCGGTCTGTGGCCTCGTGCGCCGCGCTACACATGCTGAGACAGATCGCTCCGACCGCGCCTCCTCGCGCGTCTTATGTAGTTAGACGAACGCGCATGCGCGCGTTACCACGCATGCGTTATCTGCTTTCCATCGACAGCCGTTCATTCGCTCCGCGGCGGATCATGGTGAGGTCGGCACCGGAACTGGTGGAACTGGAGCGATCTCCGGGGTCGGCTCTCGGCGCGGGATGCGGAGCACGATCCCCATCCACCTCGGCATCCACCAGTTGGCCTCGCCGAGGAGTTTCATTAGGGCTGGCACGAGCAGGGCGCGGATCACGGTGGCGTCGAAGATGATTCCTGCGGCGAGCCCGATTGCAAGCGGCTTGATCTCGTAGCCGGGGCTCGTCGAAAGCACCAGGAAGGAGAACATGAGGACGAGCGCAGCGCTCGTTACAAGCTTGCCAGTTCGCGCCAGCCCAAGCTCGATCGCCTTGTCGGTGGAGCCCGTCTCGTCGTAAGCCTCCCGCATGCGCGACAGCATGAAGACCTCGTAGTCCATTGATAGCCCAAACAGGAAGGCGAAGATCATCACTGGGATCCAGGCTGTGATCGAGCCGGTCGCGGGGATATCCCAGAGCCCGGAGCCGTGGCCCTGCTGGAAGACGAAGACCACGATCCCGAAGGCGGCGGCGAGCGAGAGCAGGTTCAGCAGAATGGCCTTGATCGCGAGCACGATCGAGCGAAACGCCCGCGTCAGCAGGACAAGCGTCAGCAGCAGGACGAGCGCGAGCACGTACGGGACGCTCCCGAACAAGGCGTGCAGGAAGTCGCGGTCGACTGCGGCGAGGCCAGTCAGCGTGCCGTTCGTCCCCTCCAAGCTAGTGTTGGCGCGGTCGATGGTCGCTTGGATGCCGGGGGCGGAGCCGTCGATCGTGGCGAAGCCTTCGACAAGCGAGTTCGGCCCTTTCTGCCATCCCGGCGGGGCGGCCGCTCCGACGACTCCGGGTACCGCGCTCAGCTTTGCCGCAACTTGCTTTGCGTCGCCTCCGTTCTCGACAAGCACGTTGAGCGGCTTCATCACTCCGGGGCTGATCCCTGCGGCGGTGAGTTGGTCGCGAGCGGCGATCGCTGAGCCCGTGCCAGGGAACTTCCCCAGCTCCGCTTCGGTCGGGTTCAGCCTCGTTCCGAGGCCCGCGAGCACCGCCACGATCACCAGGCCGACAGCCGCGACCGCGACCGGACGCCGGAGCACGAAGCGTGCCCAGCGGCCCCAGGCGCCGTCTTCGGGATGGCCGCGGTCGAGGAACCGACGCGGCATCACCCGAACGCTGTTGATCCGTGGCCCGAGGACGGCGAGCATCGCCGGAAGCAAGGTGAGCGACGCCAGCACAGAGACGACGGGGATCAGCATGCCGCCGAGGCCCATCGACCGGAGCAAGGGGAGTGGCAAAAGGACCAACGCCAAGAGCCCGACGGCTACCGTCGTGCCGGAGATGATCACCGCGTGCCCTGCGTGGGTCATCGTCTCGACGAGCGCCGACTCGACGTCGTTCCCCTCCCGGAGTTCGTCTCGGAAACGGAAGATCATCAGTAACGCGTAGTCGATGGCAACGCCGAGTCCGACCAACGCGATCAGGAACTGGACGATGATCGAGACGTCCGTGATGTAGGTCAGAGCCCAGACGAGCGAGAACGTGTTCAGGATCGAGGCGACCGCGACGACGAGGGGAGCTAGGACCGCGGGGAGCGTCCCGAAGACGAAGAGGAGGATCAGGAGTGCACCGAGCCCACCGATCAGCGCTTCCAAGAGGATGCTTGACCCGGCGCTTGAGCCCTCGGCGCTTGCTTCTCCGAGCGCGTCACGCCCCGTCACGTCGACGCTGACACCGGCTGGAAGCCCGGCTGCCGCTGCGGCGCGAATTTTCTCTGCACCGCTCTTCACGTCGAGCCCAGCCCGGCCGGGCATATAGACCTGCAGAAACGTGGTATGCCGGTCCTCGAGACACGTACATGAGATTGCCGGTCGAGAAGTACGAACTAGTTAGCGCGCCGGGAGTTGCCTTCGCCACCCGCGCCATCGCCGCCCGGACAGCGGCGTTCTTGCTGAGGTCCGCCCGCGGGGAGTGGAAGACAACGGTGTTTGGCGACCGGTCGCCCGCTCCGAGTGCCTGAAGGGTCCTTTGGCTGCCCTCATAGGCCGGTTGCCCAGGAACCGCGAGGCTCTGGTACCACCGTGAGGAGAGCTGTCCGGCCGCGTAGCCGCCGAACAGCGTCAGCGCGATCCACGTCCCGATTACGGGCCAGCGATAGCGGGTGGTGAAATGGCCAAGACGGGCCAGTCGACCTGTGCGGGCGGGAAGATGATCATTGAGACCCGACGGCGACGCCGAAGGGGTGCCGGTGCTCGGACCTTCCATGGTGACTCCTCTCGAACGGCCTTCTGGACACCGGGCGGTGCCGCAGTCCGCGTGTTCTCGAAAGGTCACTCGCGCCAGAGGCGGTCTAAGCGGCTATCGAGCCGACGCGGCAGTTGCTTACTTTCTTCGGTGCTCCTCGTCATCGAGGAATGCCGCGCGCGGGTCAGCGATTTGCGATCACACTAGCTTAAGCCGGTAAGCGCACCATTCGCTCCGATCCATTCGACGTCGACGGACCTCGGCTGGGCGGCACGTGAGTCCGGTCGCACCGCCGAGCGTTAGGCCCTTTCCAGTCCCCGCAGGCAGCTCCGGGCTAAGCCTCGGGCGGCGACGGCGGCGACATTCATGCAGGCCCCGCCTCAAGGCGTCGAGCGTAGCGACCAGGCTTTCCTAGACGTGCTTCAGGCGAGGAGCACGATCCCAGCTACTAGGAGCCAAAGGGACCAGGCTGTGTAGGCAATCGGCACGATCGTTCCGGCCAGCTTCCAGCCGTGGTCTTCGAAGCGACCGACGAACTCAAGTGAGCCGACGATTAGCAAGGCACCGACGAGGGTGCCCGGCCAGGCCAACCAGTCGTCGAAAGACGAGGACTGCAGCATGGCGATGGCGACCAGGAGCGTCCAGGCGCCGGTAAAGAGGTAACCGAGGCATTCGCCGAGGGCTATACGAGGTAACGGTGAAAGGAATCGAACGCACCGAATAACCCCGAGTAGCAGAGAATTCAGTCTCCCTGCTTCACCGCTCCGCCACGCCCAACATCGTGCTTCGACGCGTGGCGGGGTTGCACAGGGGTTGCAAGAACGAGGGAACCCGCCGAGGCGGACTCCCCTCACCTCGAGCCGGGTTATGGTTCCGGGACCTGAAGCACGAGCCGAGGAGGTCACCATGTACGCCCGCGTAACGATGGTCACTGGTGGATCGCCTGAGCAGGCCGACCAAGGCATCGCTGACTTCAGAAACAACGCGCTCCCGGGTGTCAAGGAGCTCGGCGCCCGGGGGGCAATGCTGCTCATCGATCGCCAGAGCGGAGAGGGAATGGCAATCACGCTCTGGGAGGACGAAGCCGCCATGCTCACCAGCGAAGAGCAAGCCAAAGAGCTGCGGCGCGCAGCCGTACAAGCGCTGGGCTCGACCGAGGAGCCGCGCGTCGAGCGGTACGAGGTCGCTGTCTTCGAGACTGGCTAGCTCCTCACTGCTCGAGACCGAGAAGGTTGTCGAGTTCTTCCTCGAGCGGGAGGCAGCCGAAGCGATGATCGGTGAGGTTCGGGAGGACGAGCCGGCGCTGGCGGAAGATCTGCGGGTCGAGGCGGTCGGGCTCGGCTAGGTCAGTAATCCACCCGGTTGCCGCAAAACGGCGGCGACTAGGAGGCTCCTGGCCCTTTCATTCGGTCGTCGGGCTCTTACGAGCCGGATAAGACGCGAGGGGGCTTGCCGGGCTAGACCGCCGCCGGAAGCGGGCGTAGATTCGGCGTATGTCGGACAGAGCGATGACGGCAGAAGAGGTCCGGTCGGCTCTGATGGGGGAGAGTGCTCGCTTGCTCGAGCGGCGGCGTGTCTTTCGACGACTGCCTTCCCCTCCGCGCTGCAAGCTGTGCGCCGCGCCGTTCGCGGGGATCGGCGGTCTCGTCCTCGGGCATGCCGGGTTTGCGCGCTCGCCCGGCAATCCGGCTCTCTGCGCCAAGTGCCTGGGCGAGCTGCGCAAGCGAAACCTGAGCGGAGTCGAGATCCCGGTCACGCTGCTGTTCTCCGATGTCCGCGGCTCGACGGCGATGGCCGAACAGATGAGCCCGACCGAGTTCCACGCCTTCCTCGACCACTTCTACCGGCTGGCCTCGGAAGCGATCGTCGGTCACGACGGTCTCGTCGACAAAGTCGTCGGCGACGAGATCGTTGCGCTCTTCTTTGGGGGAATCAGCGGACCCAACCACGCGGCAGCCGCCGTCGCGGCTGCGATCGACGTGGCCGAGCGGGCGGCACGCGCCGACGCTACCCCGTCCGGACCGATTCCTGTGGGAACCGCTGTCCACACGGGCGAGGCGTTCGTAGGAGGGACCGGGCCGGGCGGTACGATCGAGGACTTCACGGCGCTCGGCGACGTCGTCAACACCACCTCGCGACTCGCATCGGCGGCGCGGCCGGGCGAGGTGCTCGCCAGTGTCGTAGCGGCCGAGGCTGCAGGTTCGGCGACCTTCGAGCGCCGTACGGTGGAGATTCGTGGCCGGGCGAAACCCCTCGACGTGATAATCGTCCGTCGCGCGAGCGCGACCTAATCCGTTAGCTCCTACCCGGGTCGGGCCTGCTCGTGCCGACGAGGAACGGCTCAAAGATCTAGCCAAACTCGAAGGCCGGAACGTCGCGATGGACCTATTACACAGGGCTGGCTGACCTAGTTCCCGGGCCGCCGAGCGATTTCATGCTGGCGTCGTGCTCTTCTACGGCGTCGTCAGCGCCCAGGACCGAGAAGGTTGTCGAGTTCTTCCTCGAGCGGGAGGCGGCCGAGGCGATGATTCGCGAGGTTCGGGAAGGACAGACTACGCCCGGGCTGAAGCGGCCCGGCTGACCGGGGGGCTCGTCCGCTGAGACCGGCTAGACGTTCCCATCTGGGGCAAGGAGGACATCAACGCCGGGATGGGTGACTCGCCACACCTGGAGGTACAGGTCGAGTTCGAGTCGAGCCGCATCCTTGCGGGGCGACTCGGGAATTGAGACAGTGATTCTGCCCGCAGGATCGGTAAGGGCGACGCACTGCCGGGTTCGCAGGAACGCGAGCAGGTCGTCGACGAGCGACGGGTCGCTGAGATGGATGTGCATGTGCCGCAGTGGGTTCCCGACGCCGAGAACCCTCCTGAGTGTGGTCGAGTTATCGCTAGCTCGCAAGGCCAGAAAGGGGGGGTTCCGCGCTATGGGCCTACGTTCTGTGCGCCCACCGCACCAGCACCTCGGCCGTCGTGGGGTCTCGAGGGTTTCGGGATCACCAATGGACCCGCCTCCGTCAGCGTCTGGTCTAAAAAGTTGGAGGCAGGGAATGGGGCTGCTCCGATGCGAGTCAGAGCCAGCGACCGGGCCGCGGCTCCAGAGTCTCATTCGCTACCTGCGGGAGGCCGGCTGCATAGCCGAGCAAGCGAGCGAGGATACGCTGGACGTGTTCATGCCTGCGGTTTGAGCGGCTGGGGTACCGAGCAGCGCCAGGCTCATCCGCGCGAGAGGGGGTGCCCCGTCCCTCCGACGCTCCGGTGGGGCAGTGCAGATAGGGCCTCGATCGCGGTCTCGTCGGGCCGGTCAGCCGCGATCGCTGCCGCGGCATCGGCTGCGGCCTCCCTGAACTGGGGCCGTGCGAGGAGTTCAAACAGCGCGGATGCAATTTCGTCGGGCGATGCTTCGACCGGCAAGCAGATGCCTGCACCGAACTCGGCCACGCGCCCGGCGTTGAATTCCTGGTCGCGTCCGAGCGGCAATAGCAGAAGAGGCTTGCCGTGGGCGAGAGCCCTAAGTGTCGTTCCGAGCCCGCCGTGCGTCACGACCGCTGCGCAGCGTGGGAGCAGCCGATCGTGATCGGCATACAGACTGGTCTCGATGTTGCGTGGGACGCGGATCGCCTCAGCGCTCAATGCCGGTCCCAACGTGAGGATCGCATCTACGGCCTGATCGGCGATCGCGTCGCAGACTCGCTGGATGAGGGCCAGTTGGCCGCTCATCACGGTGGTGCTGAAGCTGAGGAGGACGAGCGGTCGCCCCTCGTGGGCGCTTCCTCCGGGCACCGTGCGGGTCACGCCAAGCGGGCCGGCGTGAACGACGTTGGCGGGATAGTTCGTGGCGAGATCGAACCACTTCGGGACGGTCACCAAGAGCAGCCCGGCTGATTCCCAGGCGGCGAGGTCGTCTCTGGCGGGCTCCAAGCCGAGACCTCTGCGCGTGATGTTGAGCTGAGCACGATCGGTGGTCCAGGCGCCGGCGCCGCGCAGCATCCGTGTTCTTGCGAGCCCGTACGGGAAGTGCACGAGCGAGACGGTAGGCGTGCCGGTCGATTCGCCGGCCGCGATCCCGGCGGGCAGCATGCAGTCGACGATCATCAGCTTCGGCCTCAGCTCATTCACGACGTCGCGCACGTCGAGGGCGATCTCCGGCCCGGCGGCGGCTGCCATGAGCTGGGTGGCCTGTTTTTCGAAGGCGGTGTCCATGTCGGGGTCGCCCGCGCGCCTGTAGCTGAAAACGCCGAAGCCGGCGTCCACGGCCGGCTGACGCGTGGCGGCCGACGTGAGAACGCAGACACGGTGGTCGCGAGCGGCGAGCAGCTTGCCTGCGGCGAGAAGCGGCGGAAGATTCCCTCCGCCGCACCAGCTCGCGATCAGAACTTCCAGACGCGCTGCATGCTCGTACACGAACGTAGTTTCTAGGGCACACGATTTCCGTGCTCTTCTACGGCGTGGTAAGTGCCCAGACCGAGAAGGTCGTGGAGTTCTTCCTCGAGCGCGAGGCGGCCGACGGGCCGATCAGCGAGGTTCGGAAGGACGAGCCGATGCGGGCGGAGCTCCGGGTCGAGGCAGTCGAACTCGGCTAGGGGTTTTCAACACGGCTGGAGCGCCCGTCAAGCAGGGCGCGACCCATCGCCGCAGGGGGGCCGCGCCCTGCAAGACGACACTATTCCCATGCTGAAAGGAAAGAGAACCATTCATGTCTTGTTCTGAAGGGCGGCGGCCAATAGGGTCGAAGAGTTCCCTGGGCCGCATCGTTCCTCGCCGCAGGGTGTCGGTGCGGCCCCGGTTTCCCTCGCCGCCCCGGAGCATCAAGCAGTCGGCAGAAGACGGTGGAAGTCTTCACGGCGAACTTGCCGCCGGCGGACACTTTGGCAGGCGACTTGCCGCCCTCGATTAGGCGGAGATGGTCCGGCGTCGGCCGTCGCAGGGTGAACCCATTCGTTCCAGCTCCGCGAGCACGAGCGAAAACGTCACCCATCTGGGTGAGGCCTCGAGGAACGCCACCCTCTACCCTCGTCCGTGGGTCGAGGCGATTCGCCGCAGAATCCCCGGCCTCCATAGTCCAAGCTTGGAAGGAAGAGCTCGTGGAGGCGATCGGTGCGGCGAACATGCAGGCGGTCTTCCGTGAGGCGAACGAGCGGCTTCGAGACCTGAACAATTCGGTCGAGCAGGTAGGTGCGGCTGACTTCGATGAGTGCTTGGCCTGCGAATGCGCCCGCCAGGACTGCACGGAGTACGTGAAGTTGAGCTCGGACGCCTGGGACAGGGTTCGACAAGTCCCTGAGCACTTCGTCGTCGCTCCCCAGAGAAGTCATATTTTTCCTGAGATCGACCGCCTCCTTGAGACGCACTCTCGGTACTGGGTCGTGCAAAAAACTTGGTAACGCTGAACGGACGCTCGCGATTCTGCTCGTAATAGCGCGCGGCGTGCGTCGTGGCCGCCCCCCGTTCGGGTTTAGGTGGGGCCTCGAGGCTCTCGGGATCACCAATGGACCCGCCCCCGTCAGAGTCTGGTCTAAAAAGTTGGAGGCAGGGAATGGGGCTGCTCCGATGCGAGTCAGAGTCAGCGACCGGGCGCGGCTCCAGAGTCTCATTCGCTACCTGCGGGAGGCCGGCTGCATAGCCGAGCAAGCGAGCGAGGATACGCTGGACGTGTTCATGCCTGCGCTTCCCACTCAGCGGGAAGCTCGCATGGAGCTCGGTATCTACCTGACGGCCTGGCGGGTACGGAATCCCGACGTCGAGACCAAGCTCCTGCCGCCTCCCCCACGGCGGGGAGTAGGTTAGTGCGACCGTCACGGGTTTAGACCCCACGCGGGCTGCCCTTCGCCTTGCTCGAACGGCCACCTGGTTACGTTCGGCGCCACCAGGAGTACGGCACGTGGGAAGTGGAGACGCCTAGCGATGCGGGCGTTTCGGGTAGCGCGAACTCATGGCGCAAGTACGCAGCCCTATCGAGTGCGCCGAATGCAGCAGGAGGCCGAGCCACGAGGACGCCTTCTGGCTGGGCGGCTTTCTCCTCCGCGACCCGGAGACCCGGAGCGAGGAGAAATCGTGCTCTACTGCCCCGCCTGCTCCCGGCGAGAGTTCGCCCTTCGCCTCGAAGCCGGCTAGATGGAGTCAGCGCCCGAGGACTAGCGCTTGATGATGTTGTGAACCTCGAAGATCTCTGGCTCGCCGGAGAACTCGATTCCGACGTCAGCCAGGAGGGGCATCAGCTTCTCGCCGTAGGCCTCCAACTGCTCCCGAGAGTCCCAGATCTCGCTGACTCGCATGTTCCCCTCGGGTCCGAAGCAAACGTGGAACTCCATGCCGTCCGGAGGAAGCGCGATCCCAGCCTCCTGATGTCGCCGGATTGATTCCTCGTAGTTCTCGGCCGTCAAGTTTGTGGGGCTGAAGCGGACGACGATGCTCATTCGCGATCCTCCGTGCTCGGGGTTGACCGACCCTATCCAGGTTTGGCCGGCGAAGCCGAGTAAACCTCGGCGCGGCGATTCTGTCGCCGGCTTTGGTACTCCCGTCGGAGCGGTCGTCTGCCAGCCCGCGCTGATCGTCGTGGGAGCATCGTCTGTGGCATAAGGTGGAGCGTCAGTCCGGATCGTCGATCAGGGGCGGTCGTCCCCTGGCTCGAGGAGCCTGCCGTTCTTCGACAGGTCCGGGTCGGTGCATGCGGCGAGGTTGAAACAGCAGGGCCGTCTCTTCCCGCTCGTCATCTTCGAGATGCTCACGTCGACCCGTCGTCTGCGCGTGTCAGGGCTCTTCGTGGCATTGACCCAACGCACCCATTCCCACCGCGCCATCGGGGTGATCTCGTTCCACAGGTCCTGGATCTTCTGCGGGGCAGCTGCCAGAGCTGTCGCAAGATCCTGGGGCACGCTCGGTTCTGGCCAATCCTTGGTCACCTCGACGTCGAGCGTCGCGGTGTCACCCGCGCTGATGTCGGTAGACCGTCGCGAGCCGGCTCTGTCCACGAACAGGCAACTAGTTCGGTGGCGAAGTGGCACCCGCCGCGGGTTGGGGAGTGAGGGCCGCGAACTGAGAGCCAAGGCTCCACTCGCGTTACATCCGTTACGAGCAGGACCTAGGCTTGCGGGACAATGGCCTCGCCTTATGCGCGCGTAGGGGTCGCGGCGATTTTGGCGGGGACTCTGCTCTTCGCCGGTATTGTCGGCGAGCTTGTCGTCGGCCATGATTCCAACTTTCTTGAGGCAGTTGAGGTGCTCCTCGTGGGCGCGGGGATCCTGGCGCTCGGCTTCGCGATCTGGGAACTAAGGAAGGTCGCCCCGAGCAAGCGACTCATCAACATCGGTTTCTGGCTCTCGCTGGTCGGTGTCGGCTTCCTCATCCTCTTCGCCGTCATCATCCTGATTGGCGTGGTCCTCACCGGCGATCTACTTGAGGTCTTCGTCCTCTTCGGCCTCGGATTGCTGCTCCTAATTGTCGGGCATCTCATGTTCGCGCCCGGCCTTCGCCACATCGGTGTGTTGGGCCAAGCCTGGGTCCCACCGCTCGTGGCGGCAGTGGCGCGATCGTGGGCATCGTCGTGTCTGCAGACCCCATTCACGACATCGGCTTGATCGTCTTCGAGCTGGCGTGGGTCGTGTTCGGAGTCGCGCTACTGCGGGCGGACCGACGAGGTCAGAGGGACTCTTCCGCAACGGGCTGACGGCGAATCCAGCTCTCACCGCGGAGGCGGGCGTTCCTGCAACCAGCGGTGCAAGGATTGGGCTTGCTTCGTGCCACTGTCGAAAATGGTCAGGGACCAGAAACCCAGGCCTGGGCGGGTCGGCGTAGACTCGAAGGATGGATCCAGTCGTGCGCACGGGTGGATGTCTATGTGGGGCTGTGCGATACAGCGTTCGCGGCGAGCCGGTGCATGTCGGCCGGTGTCACTGCACCGACTGTAGGAGGGAATCCGGAAGTGCGTTCACGATCTATGCCCATTGGCCGGTTGAACAGTTCGAGGTGAGGGGTGAGATCGTCAGCTACGAGGGACGCGGCTTTTGCCCGCGCTGTGGTTCTCGGCTTCTCGATCCGCCCGAGCCTGGGGATGGCCTCATCGAGGTTCGGATCGGGACGCTCGATGACGCACCGTTTGGCCTGAAGCCCGAGACCGAGGTCTGGGTGAAGCGTCGGGAGGCATGGATTCCCCCGGTCGAGGGCGCAGCACAGCACAACGAGAACCGCCACTAGCAATCAACGATCGGATCTAGAGCTGCTCAGGCGGGAGCGCCGCCGAAGCCGATCTCGTTCCCGTCGGCGTCGCGGTAGATGGCCTTGCGAACTCCGTTGGAGTAGGTCTCGCGCTCGGCGGGGCTGATGCCACGGGAGGCGATCTCCGACACGTGCGAGTCGAGGTCGTCTACGAAGATCGTATGGAGCGCATGTCCGGCGTGGCCGGGGTTTTCCAACACGAAGATCGAGCGACCCTCGGCCAGGTCCCAAACGGCCTCGGTCTCGTGCGCGAGGAAGGTCGGCTCGGAGCCGAGCAGGCGCTCGTACCATGGTCTCGCCGCCGCGTAGTCGCTGACGCAGATCCCGGCGTAGAGGTCGGGTGCCACGCGCCGATCGTAGACCTGTGCGGGGCATGCTGCCGTGGAAGCAATCATCGACGCGGCCAGAGCTGTCCAAACCTTTCCATCAGGCCTATCTATGTGTTCGATCCGATGAGTTTCCAGGTCGCCGGGAGTCTCAGTTCGTGATCCCGGTAGCGTCAGATCCGACGATGGGATCAGCCCGCAGTCCAAGGGAGGGAGATGGGATGTCTGAACACAAGGTCGGAACCCGCGAAGAATGGCAGGCGGCCCGGGACGAACTCGCGAAGCTCGAGGCCGAGCAGGCGGAGCGAAACGAGGAGATCAAGAAAAAGCGTCTCGATCTCCCCTGGGTCCCGGTCGAGAAGGAGTATGAGTTCGACACCGAGGACGGCAAGAAGACCCTCGCCGAGCTCTTCGACGGGCGCTCACAGCTGCTCGCCTACAACATCATGTTCGGCCCCGACTACACGCTCGGCGCCTGCCCCGGCTGCACCAACCTGGGCGACGGGCTCGACGGCTCGCTCGTCCACATGAGCCACCGGGACGTGACGCTGCTCTGCTTCTCGCGGGCGCCGATCGAGCGGCTGACTGCCTACAAGGAGCGGATGGGCTGGCAGTTCCCCTACGTCTCGACCTACAACACCGACTTCGCCTTCGACTTCGGCCTTGCGATGACCGAAGAGCAAGCCCAGCAGATTCCCGAAGTCAAGGACATGATCGACAACCCGCCCGACTGGCTCCAGGAGTGGTCCCGCCAGATCGGGGCCGAGCTCAAGGACGGGCTGCGCGAAGGCCCGAGCTGGATCGCTTTCGCGCGCGAGAACGGGACCGTCTACCACACCTACACGGTGATGGCGCCAGACCCGTTCGTCGCGCCGTACTTCAGCTACCTGCTCGAGCGAACGCCGAAAGCCCCAGCCGCCGAGCCCCGTTCTTGGCGGAAGGACGAGTACCCGGACTGACGCCGATCGGAGCGGTTTGCGGCTGATAACCCGGTGATGAGCCGGTGCCGGTCCTGCGGATATGCCTCCGGCCTGCCAAGGTGGGCAAGTGTCCAATCGTGAGACGTCGATCAACGCTGAGCACTTGAGCCGCCGCCGTGAGGCTGCCGCAGCGGCGTGGAACCTCACGGACGGGTTCGTTGTCATCGGCGCCGGCGAGCCGCTCGCGATTCCCGGGAGATACGACAACACGTATCCGTTCCGGAGCCATTCGGAGTACTTCTACCTGACTGACCGCGAGCGGCCTGGTGGCGTCCTCGCGTTCGACCCGAAAGAGGGCTGGTTCGAGTTCCTGGCGCCCGTAACGCGCGACGAACTTGTCTGGTCCGGTACCGAAGGCGCCCGGGAGGGCGTCCCAGACGGCGTCCATGACGTCTCGGAGCTGCCACGCTGGCTCGGAGAGCGGGGTGGCCGTGGCGGCGCTTGCCTGGGCGCCGCTGTCCCCGGTGTCTCCTCTGACGCTCGCCTCGAAGACGATCTCCGCTACGCCCTTACACATGTGCGTCGTGCCAAAGACGACGTCGAACTGGCCCGGATGCGCACGGCAGAGGAGGCAACGCGCTCGGGCTTTCTCGCACTCGACGGGTTGATTGCTGAGGGACAGACCGAGCGTCAGATCCAGGTAGAGCTGGAAGCCCAGTTCTTCCGCGGCGGTGCCGACTTTCTGGCGTTCGACACGATCGTGGCCGGCGGGAGCCGCTCCGCAGTCCTCCACTTCACTCCGACCGCGAGGCCGCTCGCTGCCGGCGAACTCGTGCTCGTCGACGCGGGCGGCGAATACCGCGGCTACGCCAGCGACATCACCCGGACATATCCGGTCTCTGGCGCGTTCACGCCTGAGCAGGCGGAGCTCTACGCCGTCGTTCGGGAGGCTCTCGCCGCAGCGACCCAAGCCTGCAAGCCAAATGTCGAATGGCGCGACGTGCACCGCACGGCGGCATACGTTGTTGCTGACGGTCTTGTCGCTTTCGGAATCCTGCGCGGTGCGACCGAGTCGTTGTTCGAGCGGGGCGCGGTCTCGCTCTTTTTCCCGCACGGGGTCGGCCATATGGTCGGCCTCGGCATACGAGACGCGGGCGGCGTGCTGCGCGACCGTGACGCGCCCGGCGCCGGCTTCCCTCCGCTCCGGGTCGATCTGCCGTTGCGGGCCGGCTACACGATGACGATCGAGCCAGGGGTCTACTTCATCCCGGCATTACTCAGCGATCAGACGAAACGAGCGGAACTCAGAGACGCAGTCGACTGGGGCCGCGTGGACGCGTTGCTCGGCTTCGGCGGGATCCGGCTCGAGGACAACGTCCTGATCACCGACTCGGGATGCGAAGTACTGACGAGCCGCGTACCCGTTCTTCGCTGAGCCCAGCAAGTCCACTACGCAACCGTGTACGGCTCCCTTCAGGGCACCAAATTCCTCGGGGTCGCGGGCGCTGCCCGCGTCGTTACCGCTGCTGTGGCTTCGCCCGACTCCCGGGCCGCCGGCCGCGGCGCGCGACAGGGCGACCACCAAGGGCGTCAGCCTCTTGATCGGTTAGGTCGAGCTCGCGGACTCCCTTGCGGGCGTCGTTGAAAGTGATACGGACGCTTGCACCCTTTCCGTCCGGGATCTCTCTGCCGCTTTGATCGGAAATGCGGATTGTCTTACGAGCCATTCTTCCTCCATGCCTTGGTGATTAGGTCGTCCAGGAAACAGCAACCATAACTGGAAGAGTTTGGCGATACGCATTTGCAGTAGGCGCGGTGTTAGGTGCTTGGCTGCCACATGTAGAGGGCATCGGGCTCTTTTTCCTCGTTCCCACGACCGTCGGTAAGCTCCGTGAGCTCGAAACCGTGCCGCTCATAGAAGCGGCGTGCGCCGACATTTCTCTGGAAGACCCAGAGCCTCAATCCACCTGGGCGACGCTTCTTCGCTAGGGCGAGCAGTGCGCTCCCAACGCCTCGATTCTGCGCTTCGGGTCGTACCCATAGATGTCTTAGAACATCGTCGCCCAGGCCTGCGAATCCGATCAGCCGGCCGTCCTCCTCTGCAACCCACACTTCGTTGTTGGGCAGGAGGACATCTCGGATGAACGCCCGAGTTTCCGCCTCAGTGTGGAGGACGGGCAAGTAGGTCATCTCCGCGAGCGCACCGAGGAAGACGTCGCCCACGCCCTCCGCGTCCTCTGGTTGCCCTGGCCGAATCTTCACGTCGCTGTACTCCGGATCGCGCCAGCAGATATTACGGTCGCTGCAACGCTTGCTCGACGAGTTGCCGTCCCAGCAGGCCGGCTTCTTGAACCGCGGCGGGACGTCTGTGTGTGGCGGCGCCGATTGTCCCGCGGAGTCGCCCGCGAAACTCCTTTCTATCCGCGGATCCTGAAGCCGAAATCGAGGACGCGCCGGGCGTCTCGATACGCGTCCGGCGACCCGAGCACCACCGCGATCAGGTGAATGCCGTGCCGCCGTGCCGAGGCGACGAGGCAGTGGTTCGCCTTGGTCGTCCAGCCGGTCTTCACGCCGTCGGCGCCCGCGTATGTCACCAACAGATGATTCTTGTTGACATACACCTTTGCGTATGTCGGGGCGGGCCAGGTGACGCGCTTGGTCCGGGTCGCCACGATCGCCCGAAACTGTGGCTTCTCGAGGGCATGCCTCGTCAGGGCGGCAAGATCCCAGGCGCTCGACCAGTTTCCCTCGTCGACCACTCCGCTCGCGTTCGAAAACTGTGTGTCCTCGAGCCCGAGCTCGCGCGCCTTCGTGTTCATCAGGCGGACGAACCCCCGATTTGTGCCGCCGACTTCCTGCCCGAGTGCCATCGCGTCGTCGTTTCCCGAGAAGAGGAGCAATCCGTAGAGGAGCTTCCGCACCGGGACGCGCTCGCCCGGCCGCAGCCCCTCGCGGAACGGCTCGACAAGCCGGATCCCCCGCCGGATCACCACCTCGTGGTCGAGACGCAGGTTCTCGAGCGCGAGCACGGCCGTCATGATCTTCGTCGTCGAGGCGATCGGCAGCCGTTCGTGCGCATTTCGGCCCCAGAGGACGGTCCCGGTCGTGCCGTCGACGAGTATCGCGCCGCCGGCGCCGAGCGGGGGAGAGAAGGCATGCGACGCCAGCGGGCCCTGCCGGACAAGGAGCGCCGGCGCCTCGGTCGGCCCCGCCGGTGTCACCTCGACGGTCGCGGTCGGGGCCGAGACGCTGGTCGCCGAGCTCTGCCCCGTGGAACCCGCAGCGGTCGCCGGCGGCTCTTCAGAGCGGAGCTGCCAGGCCACCGCTCCCCCCGCGGCCAGGAGCCCAATCAGGGTCGCGGCAGCGGCCCGGCGCCTCCAGTAGCGAACGCGCCGGCGCTCAACGCGCTCGAGCACGGGAAGCGGCATAGCGGCGAGTCTAGACTCCTGAGAGGTCGGCCTATACTCGGCCGCGGGGCCGTTAGCTCAGCTGGTAGAGCAGGGGACTTTTAATCCCAAGGTCGCTGGTTCGAGTCCAGCACGGCCCATCTCCCTATTCCCCTTGCCATTGCGAGATTCTCTATTGAGGGGATGTGCGAAAGACTGACCTCAGCTGCAGCATGTGCGGCTACGGCATCGTTAGCCGGACGCGGCCCGTGCGGTGTCCGATGTGCGGCGTCGCGGCCGTCTGGGTCGCGCGGCTTGGCTGGCTTTCGCGCCGCGCTCCGCTCCAATGAACGGCTCGGCGAACTCTTCGTCGTCAGTGCGGGTCGTCTGCGCTCTCGGCTGGATAGCCGATTAGCAGGGACCGGCGACTCGCCGGCGGAACGGCCAAGGATTCCTTGAATGCCCGTTTTCCATCGAGCCGCACGACTGCAGGCGCTGGGGTGCGTACTCAAGCATCCTCACGCCGCCTCGGCGAAGACAGGCTCGGCGACGCGCGACCCAGGAACGGCGAGAGCGGCAGCAAGCGCCGGCAGCTCGCTGCGATCGGCCGAGACGATGTGCCGGTTGAGCTGCAGAAGCAGGACGCCGCTGTCGGTGAGGCGTGTGATGGCGCTGTCGACGAGACGGCGGTAGGAGTCGAGGCCGTCGTTCCCGGAGAAGACCGCGTCAAAGGGCTCGGCCTTGAGCTCGGGGTGGTCGGACGCGCTCGACGCCGGCACGTAGGGCAAGTTGGCGACGATGACGTCGGCGGGTCCATGCACCGGCGCGAGCAGGTCCCCCCGGCGGACAAAGACCCGGCCCGCGAGCCGGTGGCGACGGACATTGGCGCGCGTGAGTCGCACCGCGCTCGGGCTCGTGTCTGTGGCCCAGACTTCCGCGTTCGGGCAAGCGATCGCGATTGCGATGGCGATCGCACCACTCCCAGTTCCGACGTCGACGACACTAGCCTCGCCGTCGCCTACGTGTGCGCAGGCCGCTGCGACTAGCTGTTGACTGGTCGGGCGTGGCGTCATCACCACCCCTGGCGCGGTCAGAAGCTTCAGTCCGTTGAACGTCACTTCGCCCATACCTCGTCTGTGTCGGGCGGAGGTCATGTCTTACGCCACTCGCGTTGTGCGTGCTCTTCGAGCTAGTCGAAGAGGTCGGATCGTTTGGGTCGCCGTCTTCGCGCGATCGGGGTGGGGAATGCGCTCATCCTCTCTCTGTCAGGGAATGCATTTGCCAAGTCCGGCCAGGCGAGCCTGCCCTCGGAATCGCGATCGGGCCACCGGGCGAAAGCCCCACTCGCTTCAACACCTACTTGGAAGCAGTGCTAATGAGGCCCTGGCCCGATGGCGGGCCGCCGCCAACGGCGCGATGGTTACCAAGAGCTAGAGGAGGACGAATGCACGGAACACTCGTCTGCGAGGTCAATGACAACGAGCACGGTCGTGCGGCGCTTGAAATGGGCGTCGAGCTGAGCGACCGGCTCGGATTGCGTCTAGTGCTCGCCTACGCCAGCGACGGGCCTGCCGCCGGCAACAGCGCCGAAAAAGGCGCCGGGCCCGTGTTGATGAACGCTGCTCGCGAAGGCGTCGCGCGCCTGCTCGCGCAACTGGCCGCCGAGCACGGCGTGGCCGATCGCGCCGAACGGCGCGTCGGGAGGGGTGACGCCGCGGCCGTGATCGCTCAGATCGCCGCGGAGGAGGCGGCCGACTTGATTGTCGTCGGGGCAGGAACGCGCGGTGGGCTTCGGCGCGGCCTCGACAGCCGCCTCGCCGACCAGCTTGGCAGCGAGACGCCGGTTCCGGTCTTGATCGCGCCGCCGCGAGGCCGGGCGGGAGAATGGCCGCATGAAGGGAGGGCAGCGCTAAGGTCGAGCTGATGGGTCGTCCTCTCTCCGTCTTCTGGCGCGTCTTCGCCGTCAACGCCGGCGTTCTCGGCGTTCTCGCTGCCCTGCTCTTGTTCAGCCCCGTCGAGATCGATGCTCCGATCAAGCCGATACAGGTGCTGATCGTGGTCTTGGGGCTGCTGGCGACGTTGGCCGCGAATGCGTACCTCCTGCGCCGAGCGCTGGCGCCGCTTGAGCGCCTGGCACAAAGAATGGAGACCGTCGACCTTCTCCGCCCTGGCCAGCGTCTGCAGGTCGTTCGCAAGGACGAGATCAGCCGCGTCGTCATCGCCTTCAATCGAATGCTCGACCGGCTCGAGAGCGAACGCCAGCAAAGCGGCCGCCGTATCCTCGCCGCACAAGAAGCCGAACGGATCGGCATCGCGCGTGATCTCCACGACGAGGTCGGCCAGGTGCTGACCGGCGTCCTGCTGCACCTCGACTCGATCGCCGAAAGTGCGCCCGCTCATCGGCCTGAGATCGATGACACCAAGCAGGCGGTGCGCCGTGCGCTCAACGAAGTGCGCCGAATATCGAGCGAGCTACGCCCGGAGATGCTTGAACAGCTCGGGCTCGTCAGCGCGCTGACCGAGCTGACAACGACGTTCAGCCGCGTATCGGGCATCCGTGTAACGCGCCAGTTTGACCGGGCCTTGCCTATGCTCGAGCGCGACGCCGAGCTCGCGGTCTACCGGATCGCGCAGGAGAGCTTGACCAACATCGCCCGTCACGCGCAGGCGACACGGGTCATCGTCGTCCTCGAGCCTGGCTTGGACAGCGTTGTCTTGCGCGTCGTCGACGACGGCCGCGGCTTCGCCGGTGAGCCTGAGGAGCACGGCGGACTGCGCAGCATGCGCGAGCGCGCGCTCCTGATCGGGGCGGCGCTGGCGATCAAGCCGGCGCTGGAGGGCGGCGTCGAAGTGCGGCTCGAAGTCCCTGCCGTGGGGGTCGTACGGCCCGTAGGAGTGTCGTGATGACGATTCCGCTCGTGACCCGGATCCTGATCGCCGACGATCACGCGATCGTCCGGTCCGGCCTAAAGAAGGTTCTTGACGCCAAGGCCGACCTGGAGGTTGTCGCCGAAGCTGAAGACGGTGCCGACGCCGTCGAAAAGGCGCTCAAAGAGGACGTCCATGTGGCCGTCCTCGACGTGTCAATGCCGCGCATGACCGGCATCCAGGCCGCCGCCGAGCTCCAGAAACGCAAGCCGGAGCTGAGGATAGTGATGCTGTCGATGCACGACAGCGAGCAGTTTTTGTTCGAGGCGCTAAAGGCCGGTGCCTCCGGGTACGTCTTGAAGTCGGGCGCCGACACCGACATCGTCGATGCGGTCCGCGCGGCTATGCGTGGCGAGTCGTTCCTCTATCCGTCCGCGGTAACGACGCTCGTTCGCGACTACGTCGAGCATGGTGGCCGGGGCGAAGCCCAATTCGACGTGCTGACCCCGCGCGAGCTTGAGGTGCTCAAGTTGATCGCCGAGGCGCACACTTCCAGGGAGATTGCCAACCTGCTCTTCATCAGCATCAAGACCGTCGAGCGCCACCGCCAAAACATCCTGGACAAGCTCGGCATGCGCGACCGTGTCGAACTGACGCGCTACGCAATCCGCCGCGGACTGATCCAACCCTAGCCTCTGATTGCGCCTCCGAGCCGGTCGATCGTGCCACGAACGTGCGGCAACGAAAAGGGCGCCAACTGAGTGATTTGTCACTCTCTGGACTCCTTCTACGCCGCATGCCTGGCTGCCGGGACCCCCCGGTCGCCTGCCGAATGGCCGAGCGCCACCTCGCGTCGCACGCGTGCCTGCGCTTCCAAGCCCGAGCACACGGCATTGAGCAGGCGCACGGTGTCGGGGGCTGTGGCGTTCGACCGCCGGTAACAGGCCGATGCAGCCGCGCTGGCCAAACGGAAGGCAAGAAGTCGTCGAGCCTCATCCGGGCGTAGCCACCCGTCGGGAACCCAGTTGACCGAAATGTCCTTCGCCAAGGAGCGCACCCGTGCGTCCGGCGGAACGCCCAGCGACACTAAGTGCTTCGCAACGTGGTCGGCCCAAGCACGCCATTTGACTGTGGCTTTCGCCAGCCAGTCGACAAGCTCTCCGGACGCGTCGCCCCTGACTACCCACCGTACATGGTCACCGAGGACGGCGAGGCACAGCAGGTCACGAAGTTCCCCCTGCAGCTCCTCGGTTGCTAGACCTTGATTTACGTGTTCGGCCATGACTCCTCCTTCTCGTCGCGCTTGGGATCGGGCCCTCTGTGCAGGAGTTCGGCGAGTACGACGGCGTCATTGTGCTCGGTGTCGCGGGCCGCGTATACGAGCGTCAGGGTGCCTTGGCGCGCACGCTGGCGAAGCTCCCGCAGCTTCGCCTCCTGCGCCGTCAGCTCGGCCCGGTAGCGACGCCGGAACTCGGCGAAGCGATCCGGGTCGTGGCTGAACCACCGTCGGAGCTCGCCGCTCGGTGCGAGTTCGCGTGCCCACTCGTCAAGGTGCGCCTCCTCGCGCGAGACTCCGCGCGGCCAGATCCGGTCGATCAGCACCCGGGAGCCGTCCGCGGCTGCGGCCGGCTCGTAGGCGCGTTTGAGCCGCACATCCACGACTTGTCAGCCCGGCTTCGCTGAAGAGGCGCGTACGATCACGACCGGACAGGCCGCATGGTGTGCACATTGCTGGCTGACCGATCCGAGCAACAGCCCGGCAAACCCACCGTGGCCACGCGACCCCACGACCAGCAAGTCGGCGTGACGCGATTCCTCGACCAGCACCGAAGCTGGGGTTCCCTCGACGACCCGGCGGTCGATTTCGACGCCGTTCGCGTTGGGCACGACCTCTTGCACCGTGGCGTCGAGGACGATTTCGGCGGTGTGTTGTAGGTCGTCACGATCGGCGCCTACGACTGGGGCCCAACCTTCGACACCGGCGGTGCCTATGTAGCCGTACTGCCAGGAATGGACCACTCTCAGCGCTGCCTGCCGAAGCTTCGCCTCTTTTATGGCGAAGCGGAGGGCTTCCTTGGCTCCGTCCGAGCTGTCGACGCCGACGACGATCAGGCCATTACCACGTTCGGTTTCTCGTTTCATCGTTCCCTTCTTTCTGCGCCCGTCCGCGGCGCTTTACTTGACTCTGCTGTCGTCGCGGCGCGTAAACGTTCTTATGGCGTCGATGGCGCTCGGGTCGGTACTGGCTTGGGCAACATGGTCTTCTCTTTGAGATCTAGGCCGTCCCTAAGCGGCCGTGGCCAGCTTTCCGACGTTCGCTGTGGCCGTCCTCACCTGTACGACCAGCTCCCGACGAGGCTGACGGGTGAACGCCGCCCGGATTGACCCGCGTGAGCGGACGTAGAAGAGCTCACTGGAGCCGGTCGCGTCGGCCTCTCGAAGCAGCTCGCGTATCGCTTCGCCGGCGCGGATCGTCGTGGTTACCGGCAGGCCGGCCGTCCGCGCAGACTCGGCCGCGCGCTCCAGCTCACTCTTCACCTTCTTGTAGCGTCGTACGCGCTCGCCGGCCCCGCCTTTGGTCGTGTCGTTGAACTTGTCCTTCACGATCCCCACAAGCCCGAGCGTGGCGCCGTTCTCGCGGCAGTACTCGATTGCGGCACCAACGGCCTCGTGCGAGCCCGACTCATCGATTCCACACAGTACGGAGTGCATCTGACTCTCCTTCCTTGCGTTTTGCATCAGCTTCGTAGGCTGCTGCGGTGTTGGAAATGGAGAGGGCGCCTGAGATTACGGCTTTCGCCCACCCATCCTGGAGGCGGCTTGCGACAGGACGATGAGGTCGGATGTCCTGCTTGGACAGTTCTAAGTCACTGACAGAGGTGGGCGAGACATGGCCAGGAGGCGTCTCCACTAGCAGGACAGATGGCACTGCGCGCTCGGAACTGCGCCGACCGAGGAGGACGTCGGCCAAAGAAGCGTCCTCAAGCCCTTGTTGGGGTCGCAGGCGTTCGGACATGGGTGCTTGACCCGATGGTTAGTCGCTGCCTGGGTGGCGATGCTTGAAAGCAGCAATGGAGGTGATTCTCGTGTCGACCTCGATCGATCGCGGTACCGATCACTCGAAGCAAGCGGCCACAGCGCTCCGTATCGCGCGCTCGCCGGACCTCGATTCACGCGACTGGCTGCGCTCCCTCCGGGCCGACGGCGAGACACGCAACGAGGCAGTCGCGCGTCTGCACGCGCTTCTTTTGCGCGCGGCCCGGTTTGAGGTGGCGCGCCGCCGGTCGGGCCTGCCGCACCTGCGCGGGAACGAGCTCGACGACATCGCAAACGAGGCCGCCGATGACGCCCTTGTAAGCGTGCTTCGGCGCCTCGATGACTTTCGCGGCGACAGCCGCTTCACTACCTGGGTCTACAAGTTCGCCGTGCTCGAGGCGGCGGTCAAGCTGCGAAAACGCGCCTGGCAGGCACGCGAGCTGCCAGTCGAACCGGAAGCCTGGAGCCTGTTCGCGAACCTCGATCTAGAGCCCGATGCCCAGGTCGAGCAGCGCGAGCTAATAGCAGCCCTGCAGACCGCGATTGCCGAGACACTGACGCCGCATCAGCGGCGCGTGCTCGTCGCCTTGGCGTTCAACGATGTGCCGATCGACGTGCTCGCCGAGCGCTACAAGACTACCCGCGGCGCTCTCTACAAGACCCTGCACGACGCCCGCCAGAAGCTGCGCGCACAGCTCGGCGAACGCGGGCTTATGGTCGCGTAGCAGCCGGAACGGCGGCGTCTGAATCGGCGGCGCTACCCCCGGCGGCGCCGTCCACGCGCACGTGCGCGTGAGCCTCACAGGTCATCCCGCGGTAGCGGTGGGTCAGCAACACGATCATCGCGGCCGAAGCCAGGCTGCTGGCCTCAAGCCCGATGAACACCGGATCCTGGCGATGAAGAGCGAGCGCGCCGATGAGCAGACTGCTCGTTAGCCACATCGCCCAGGCGCGAGCACTTACTCCAGCCGAGCAATGCTCGCGCCAGAGGTGGACCACCTGGGGCACGTAGGCCAGCACGCCGATCGAGATGCCCGCGACCCCGAGGAGCTCGAAGACGGCCGTCTGGCTCATCGGGCCGCAACCCCGGCCAGGCAGCGACGCTCGCCCAGATCGGCGCCAGCCTGAGAGGTGGCGGTTGAAGCGATCGTGCACGGGCCGCCGACCGCGCGCCCATGGTCGGTCGCTTTCTGCGACCGCATGATCGCGTCGCATGGCACCGCGATCTAGCCCTTGCCGCCGCCGAAGGTGAAGCGGACGATGCCGCCGGCGAAGTCGCGCGCCTCGGGGTCGTCCCCTGGGCGGTCTCCGCTTGCGGCGCTGGCCACCCAGGCGGCGTCGAAACCGCCGGCGCCGGTGTAGCCGTCGTCGAAAAGGCCGGGAAAGCCTGGCGGCGGGCTGACCCGTCCGTTCCCGTTCCCGTTCGCGAGCGATCGGTCGGCACCGGGCGCGACGACCACAACCGGGCACGGAGCACGGCGCGACACATCCGCAGAGATGCTGCCGAGCAGTGACGAGCGCGGGCCGGTCGATCCGACGACGATCAAGCTCGCTGCTTCCTTCTCCGCCACGGCCACGAGGCGGTCGGCAGGATGGCCTAGCTCGACCAGCCAGTGGGCGCCGCAATCGACCTCGGTCGCGCACTCGGCCAACTGCTGCAGGCGCGCGGCCGCGACGCTGATCTCTTGGCCAGGGGAGGCGCCGTCAACCACGCGTACGAAGACGAGGCGCGAGCCGAGCTGCGCACTCAGTCCGCGGGCGACGCGCGCCGCCCCCTTTGCCGACTCCGAGCCGTCGACACCGCAGATGATCGAGCCTGGCATCAAATCCTCCTTCGATTCGCTTGGTCGAAGGCTCGCTCCGCAGGCTCGCCGCCGCCATCAGGTCGACAACCCATCTCGCGCGAGCGACGCCGCCATCTACGCGCCCTGGGTTCATCGCAGCGCTGCCTCGCCCAGTGCCCGAGATGAGCTCGCGCCCGGCTTCGAATGGGCTCTCGGCCCGATGGCTGGAACATCGGTCGCGGGTCAGACTCGTGAGAAGACCAAGGGAGGTTTTCTGATGAGTGCACTTGCAACCCGTCCTCACCCGAAGCTGGCAAGAGACGAATCCCGCCTGCTGCCCTCGGAGCGGCACGTCGCGCCGATCGTGGCCGCCGTCGACGGCTCGGCAGCCAGCCGCGCTGCGATCGGCGAAGCAGTTAGCCTCGCCGTCGAGCTCTCCGCGCCGATCGTGTTCGTCTACGTCCGCCGCGGACCTGCCGGTGTCTTCGGCACGCCCGTCTACCAGCGGCGGCTGACGACGGAGATGGTCCGCGCCCGGCGCGTGCTCGAGAGGGCCCTCGCGGTCGCCGACAGCGCCGGAGCCCCGGCCGAGGGGGAGATACTCGAGGGCTCGCCCAGGCGGCGGATCTCTGAGTTCGCGCGCGATCGAGGCGCGCGGCTCGTCGTCGTCGGCTCACGCGGCCGCAAGCTCCGCCAGAGCGTGTCCACAGGCGTGATACGAACCGCGGGACGGCCTGTCATGGTCGCCCGCTCCAGACCTCGATTGACGGCAGCGGCGTAACCGACCGATTGCTCCGAGCGTACCCCCCGCGGGCAACGCCCAGGCCGAAGGCCGCGGTGCTTGAGGTTAGAGAGCCTGCTCGCCGCTGACGAGCGCGTAAAGGCTCTCGTGCTCCTCGCGGCAGGCGGGACACCCTTCCAGGTGCGCACGCAAACCGGGGATGGCGGCGTCGGCATCATGGCCGGCCACTTCGAGCTCCACGTACCGGTCGAGCTCGTCGAAGCAGACGTCGCAGCCGACTTCGGGCCCGGCCGGTCCGAGGAGCCGGCCCAGCGCCTGCTTGAGTTCCGGTCGCTCCATCAGTGCGCCTCCTCCAATAGTGCATCAACGGACAGGCCTTGCGAGTCGAGATGCCTGCGCAGCTTTCGCCGCGCGTCGTGCAGCGTCTTGTAGAGCGCGCCACGGTTGGTGCCCAGCCGCTCGGCAAGCACGTCGATCGGAACGCCGTTCAGAGCCAGGGCAACCAGGACATGCCGCTGGTGCGGCGTCAAGACCTCGGCGATCGCTTCTTGCAGCGTCGCCAGCAATTCGCTTTGCTCGACCTCCTCGTCCGGCTCGATCGCTGCGCTCGCGAACAGGCTCCAGCTCTCCGGCTCGAGCGGCACCTCCCGCCCCTGCCAGGAGCGCTTCCGCAGCTTCACCGCAGCCTCGAGCAGCGCGAACTTATACACCCACGTTGTGAAGCGGCTGGCGCCGCGAAAGTCGTCGAGGCGGGCGAGCACGCTGACGAGCGCGTCGTCGGCGGCCTGGTTTGCAATGTCGTCGAGGTCGTTGCCGCGCAGGTGTGGAAGCGCCGGGCGACGGCGGGCGCACTCGAACCGCGCAGCGCGCAGGAGCAGGTCGTGCAGCCGCGCGACGGCCTCATCCTTTCTTCGGCCTTCAGACCGCAGATCGCGCAGCCATACCCGCGACTCGTCGTCGAGGAGCGCGGGCGGCGGAGTCGGAACCGCGGCCGACGGGTTAGTCGTCGACTTCATTCGCTCCGCGACTGTAGGGGCAACGGTGCTCACGCGGCGACTTCCTCGTCCAGTGGAGCGACGATTCGTACGGCCAGCTCGGGCCGACAGCCACGCTCGACCAGCTCGATTAGCGCGTGCAGGTCGTAGCGCCCGTCCTCGGCCAGGCGCACTGCGACTGACCACGGAAAGCCCGACTCGGTGAGCTGCTCGCGTCGCCAGCGCACGACCTCATGCCGCGCCCCGTTTGCCATCTTCGTCTGCATGTCTGGTTGGTGACGTCTCGGGCGCGGTCCTTACCTCTCGAGTAGTGGTCGCCCTCTGCGCCCGCCGGCCGCTCGACGTTCACGTCTCGCATTGCTTCGACTAGCAAGGGCGAACGGCCTCGTGCGGCGCCGGTCGCCGCCACCGAGAATGATCGCCTCTAGGAGAGTCGTCCAGCCGGGGTGGTTGAGGGGTCGACCTTGATCTCAGTCTCGAGCACCCGCTCGACGATTGCGACGTGACTCCGATCGGCGGCACGGGTCACACAACGAATCGTCCCGGAGCGGACGAACCGCTCCGGGACGATCTGCGTAGGGACGCTTCGGCGGTTAGCGGAAGCGCTGAGGGAACTGCTTCACGAGCCCGCTCGACAAGAGGTCGGACATGTGGAGGATGTGCTCGTGGATCTGGTCGTAGGCGGCGACGTCCGCGCTCCAGTTGCCCTGGAGTCTCGCGACCGCCTCCTGCGTCGTCAGGTCGAGGTGCTTGTGCATCTCGGCCTTCATCGTCGCCAGCTCCCAGTACTTGGGATTGACGCTGTTCAGGACTGCGGCGATGTCGTCGGCGTTGGACTGCCAGCGCGCCTGGGCGTCGGTGAGCTCGGCCTGATCGCCCGCCCTCGCGGCGGCGATCACGTCTGCGGCGATCAGGATGTGCAGCCGCAACTGACGGGTGAGCTCGTTCCCGGCGGCTTCTCCGTAGAACGGCTTGACTGCGTCACCGATGTCGGTCTGATTCTCGAGCAGCCGCCCGACTGTGGCCTCGCTATCCGGCGAGTCGGTCGTGAGACTGATGATCGCCAGGCGCGTCCAGGTGATGTGGTCTTCCCAGAGCCGGCGCATCTCCTGGCGGAGAACGAACTCGCTGTTTGAGATCCGGGCCGAGTTGTCAGCGGTAGTCGCATGCGTGGTCGCTTCGTGGCTCGTGTTGTCGTGCGCCGCGGCGTCGTGGCCGCCGGCGACAGCGAGGGCGACGAGGGCGCTGAAAAGTGCGATCAGCATCGTCAGCGCCAGAGGGAGGGGACGGTAGGTACGGGTGTTCATGTCAATCTTCCTTTCGGTTGCGGGAGGGTGGCGGCGACGTGCCGCCTGAGCAGGCTCGTCGCCGCGAGCAGGCCGGCGGCCTCGATCGCCTTGGTGGCGAGGGCGAGGCCGTCGACCGGCTCAGGGTCGGGGTGGAGGACGGGCAGGCCGGTCGTCGTGGCAAGCGCGTAGCTTGCGAGCAGTCCGGCGAGCGTGACCGCCGCAGCCGCGAGGGCGGATGGATTCGCGGGCCGCCAGGTGAGCCAGACGACCAGCCCGGCGAGCGCGACGGTCGCGGCGACGAAGCCGAGGCCGGCTCCGGTGCCTTCGTCGAAGTGGCCGGGGACGAGCGCGCCGTGGATGCCGGCGCTGATCGCGCAGGCGAGGATGACGACGTCGCCCTTGAGCTCGGCGAGATTCACTTGACGATCACCTCGCCGTCCATGTCCTGGCTGTGGAGGGTGCAGACGTAGTCGTAGTTACCGGGCTCGTCGAACGTGATCTCTACGCTCTCGCCTTGTTCGACCTTGTGGTCTTCCTGCCCGTCGACCTGGACGGTGTGGGTGAAATTGTCCTCGTTCGTCCATGTGACCGTCTGCCCGGCCTCGATCTCGATCACCTTCGGGTCGAAGCGGTAGCTCTTGACCATCTGCACTTCGCTCGTGGCCACCGGCTGGCTGCTTTCGCCCGAACCGCCGCAGCCCGCCGCGAAGACGGCCGCGGCCGCGACAGCCGGGAGGAGGAACTTCCTCATCAGCGGTCAGCCTCGACGGCATTGAGCGCCGGTCGCCGTACGGCCGCGTGGACGGCCGCGGCGAACACGAGTACGAACGCGGTCAGGTCGAGCACCTCGGCGATCGTGTGCGCGAATAGGAACACGGTCCAGTCGAGGTGGTAGGTCATGTAGACGAGCTCGGCCGCGGCGAAGAGCGAGAACGCCGAGCCGAGCAGCGCCAGCTCGCGCTTGAACGCCAGCCAAGCGAAGCCGGCTCCGAGCGCAAAGGCGGTGATGTGCACGACCAGGAAGAACTCGGTCGGCAGATCGTTGATCCAACTTCCCCAGGGCATGTGGTCCTCCTTTTCTTGCGTTGCCGGAGGACTTAGTGCGAGCCGGGGCCGTGTCCTTACCTCGCCCTCTCCAGGGCGCGTCTAGCCCCAACAGCCGCGCGCCTGGCGACGCACGAGGCAGAAGAGCTGGTGGAGCCGGTATCCCGCCGGGCGCCCTCGGCCGCCGGCTGATGTAAGAACGGCGCCGCGCGCGACACAGATGAGTAACGAAGGAATAGGCCCGATGCGTCAGCGCGCAAAGAGGAGGAGCGATGAGGAATTTCGAGCTAGTGATTGCCGGCGGCGGCCTGACCGCCGTGCGTGCGATCAAGTCCTACCGCGAGGCCGACGGCGGCGGACGGATCGCGCTGCTGGCCCAAGAGCCCAATCTGCCCTACCACCGCCCAGCCCTCTCGAAGCGCTTCCTGCGCGGTGAGACGACCGACGCGCCGTTCGCCGAGGACGCCAGCTTCTACCGCGACCACGAGGTTGAGGTGCTGCTCGAGACGCCGGTCACCTCGATCGACCCCGGCAACCGCCTCGTGACGACCGAAGACGGACCGGTCCACTACGACAAGCTCCTGATCGCAACCGGGGCCACGCCGCGGCGCCTGCGCGTACCCGGCGCCGACCTAGATGGCGTCTTCAGCCTGCGGACGCTTCAGGATTCCGAGCGCATCCGCGCCGCCGCCGGCTCGGCCGAACGCGCTGTCGTCGTCGGCGGCGGCTTCATCGGCATGGAGGTCGCCGCCTCGCTGCGCCAGCTCGGCCTCGAGGTGACACTGATCCATATGGGCCGGGGCCTCTTCGACCTGCTCGGTTCGCCCGAGTTGAGCGAGCAGCTGCTTGCGTTTTACCGCGATCACGGCGTCGACGTCATGCTCAAGCAGGAGGTCGCCGGATTCGGCGGCGAAGACCGGCTGGAATACGTCGAAGTCAAGAGCGGCGTTTGCGTCACCGCCGACTTCGCTGTCGTCGGCGTCGGCGTCATCCCGAACACCGATTTCCTCGACGGGAGCGGCATCGAGCCCGACAATGGCGTTGTTGTCAACGAGCGCTTCGAGACGACCGCTCCCGGCCTCTACGCCGCTGGGGACGTGGCCAACTTCTTCGACCCCTTGTTCGCCCGCCAGCGGCGGATCGAGCACTGGTCGAACGCCAACTACCAGGGCACCGAGGTCGGCAAGATCCTCGCCGGCCGAGGTGACGGTTACGACAACGTCTCGTCGTTCTTCAGCGAGGTCTTCGGCGTTGGCGTCAAGGTGTTTGGCGATGTCAGCCGCTTCGACGAGCTGACCGCCGATGGCACGCTCGAGTCGGGGCTGCTCGCCAGCTACGGCGAGAAGGGCCGCCTCGTCGGCGCGCTCACGGTCGGCCAGAGCGAGGATGTCGAGGCGCTAGCGAAAGATCTGATTTCGGAGCGGGCACCAACGCGGGCGCTACTCGACAACCTCGTCGGGGGCGGGGTCGCATCATGAGCCGGCTCGAACAGCTGTCAAAGCTCGGCCAGAGCGTCTGGATCGACTTCCTCTCGCGCGACCTGCTCGATTCGGGAGCACTCGCGCGGGCGGTCCGTGACGACGCCGTCGTCGGCGTAACCTCGAACCCGACCATCTTCGCCAAGGCACTCGCGCAAGGCAATCACTACGATGCCCAGCTCGCCTCGAACGGCGGCGACGACGCCAAGCGCGCCTTCCTCGCCCTGGTGATGCGCGACGTCGCCAACGCCTGCGACCTGCTGCGGCCGGTCTGGGAGCAGACTGAAGGGCGCGACGGCTACGTGTCGATCGAGGTCGATCCGAACCTCGCCGACGATACCGAAGCCACTGTCGAGGAGGCGACCCAGCTGCACGCAGCGATCGCCAAGCCGAACCTGCTCGTCAAGATCCCAGCAACCGATTCAGGCGTACGGGCAATCGAGGAGATGACCGCCCGCGGCCGCTCAATCAACGTCACTCTGATCTTCTCGCTGACCCGGCACCGCCAGGTGATCGACGCCTACCTGAGCGGGCTCGAGCGACTGATCGGCGCCGGGGGCGATGCGAGCCGTGTCCACTCGGTGGCGAGCTTCTTCGTCTCCCGCGTCGACACCGAAACCGACCGCCGCCTCGACGAACTCGACCGCGACGACCTAAGACGCGCCTTGGAATCGCCAACGCCAAGCTCGCCTACCAGCAGTACAAGGAACTGTTCCAGGGCGAGCGCTGGGAGGCGCTGGCCGCTCGCGGCGCGACCAAGCAGCGCTGCCTGTGGGCGTCGACCTCGACGAAAGACCCGTCCCTCCGCGACACGCTCTACGTCGAGGAGCTGATCGGGCCCGAAACGATCTCGACCATGCCCGAGGAGACGATCCGCGCCTTCCAAGATCACGGCCGCGTTGAATCTCGGCTCGAGATTGAGCTCGACGAGGCACGGTCATTTGTTCAACCAGCTGTCCGACGCAGGCGTTGACTACAACGACGTTGTCACCACACTCGAGCGCGAGGGAATCGAGAAGTTCGTTGTCTCGGTCAACGAACTTCTCGCTGGTATCATCACAAAGCGCCGTTCCCTCCACGAGGCCGCGTAGAAGGTTCGTGACCCCTGATCGGTGCCCCACCGTCAGCGAAGGTGCAGCCGTCTTCTCTGCTGAGCCAATCGTGGGGGACGGTCAGATCCGATTTCGAAGAGTCCTCTCCGAGCCCGACAGTCCCGCGATTAGGCTTACGCAAATCGTCGCTCTCATAAGTCTCGCAGACGGTTACTGGACGCGGTCGTTTGACTGGTCGGGATGCTCGCCGAGGTATTCAACCCACGCCTGCTTCACGCACCGGTGTGGTCGTTCAGTGCGCCTCGGCGGCGGGACGAACAAACGACATCGTGAGCTCGGCGACGCGCACGAGCTGTCCGGGCATCTCGTCCGCGGGGCGCTCGGCGAAGTCCCTCCAGGCGTGCTCAGGCTTGTGGCGGCGCCCCGCCAGTCCCGCCACCGCCTCGAAATCAGGGTTGAGCACGATGACTCGTTCCTCGCCGGCAGCTTCGGCGATGAGCGCGTTCAACGCCTGCTCGGCCGGCGCGAGTCTCCCGCTCGACTTTCTGTCGCTGTCGTGGACGGCGACGAACGGGATCCCGGCGGCCTTGCAGATGCGCGCGAAGAGAGGGATGTTCGGCTTGCCGCCGCACTCGATGATCGAGATCGCCTCGCGGTCGACGTCGTGCCCGAGCGCCGCAAACACGAACGGGAGCACGAGCTTCTCGGTCAGGCCTTCGACGAGCACCACCGCGTGGGCGAGAAAAAGCTCGCTGCGCGCGGCGTCGAACTCGGTCATCACACGGAAGTCGTCGTCTGCAGACACGGGCTCTGGCTGAAGGGCGTGCGTTCCGGTGGCCGGAAGTCGCTCGACGAAGACGAGCTCGTCCATCCGCGTGACGTTGAGGAAGGCCGGCGATTGCGTCGAGTAGATCACCTGATTTCCAGCGAGGGAGAAGTCGCGCAGGAGGCGGTAGAGGTAGCGCTGCGCCTGCGGGCGGAGATAGAGCTCCGGCTCCTCGATCAGGAGCAAGAGACCGCCGAGCTGTTGCGAGTTACAGGACTCGACGGCTTGCAGAAGAGCCAGCGCCCGTGCTGAAAGCGTCGGCGCCCGCTGCGCGACCGCCCGCTCGAAGAGCTCCACAGCGGGGCGTTTCTTCCTCGGCGTCCAGGCGGCGAGCAGGGCGCCGGCTCGTTCTTCGGCGGGGAGGAAAAGCGTGGGTGGTGCGGTCGCGTCTCCAGTGACGGCGGTTCGTCCGGGGCTCCCTTTGAGCGTGGCCTCGCTGCCGTCCGCGAGGCGTACACGGATCGAGACCTCTCCCTCGCCGCCTGCCGTCATGTCCGTGGCCGTGAGCGGAGCCGCAGCGGGATCGAGAACGGCGCGGATCGCCGCGAGCAGGTTCGACTTGCCAGCGTTTGCCTCACCGACCAGCGCGCACAGCGGCGCTGGCGAAAACGCGACGTCGCGCGCGCTCCGGAACCCACTCACTTCGACGCGAGTGACGCCAACGCGTGCGCGGACGCGTGCCGGCTTCATACTCGGCAGCGCGTCTACCTCCGCCTCGTTTACGTCTGCCCGGGACGTACGACGAGCACGGACGAGCGCGCCTGATGCGCGACGCGCTCACTTACGCTCCCGAGCGCCTTCACCCCGTGCAGCCCTCGGCTTCCGACGACGATCAGGTCGGTCGACTCGGGCGCGGCCACGAGAACCTCCACCGCGGGCGCGTCGTGCTCCTCGAGCTCCGGCGAGATCGCTTGCGCCGCTTCGCGGTCGAGCTGATCCCTGGACGATGCCACGGCCCGAACGCTGCCGCCGAACCGCGCGGCGAGCGAGCGCGCGACGGTGAACGCGGCGGCGGATTCGAGCGAGCCGTCCACGCCTGCGACGACCGTCTGGGGCCACGCCTCGGAGTCGCGCGTCGCCCGGGCGATCAGCACGGAGCAGGTCGCGTCGCGGAGCATCCGGGCCGCAACTGTGCCAAGCAGGAGTCCTGCGGCGCGCCGGCGCCCGTGCGATCCCACGGCGATCAGCGTCGCGCCCTCGGCCTCAGCCTGCCTGAGCATGACCTCGACCGGGTGCCCGTCGAGAAGCCTGGAGCTGGCGGAGGGCGCGATCACCTGCGCCTCGGCAAGGGCCGCCTCGGCCTCGTGTTGCAGGAGTTCGGCCGCGTGGGGCGCGGCCATCCCGGCGTGCGCCGCTCGCGCGAGGTTCGCTACTGCCAAGAGGAGGATTCTCCCGTGCTCGTCCTGGAGGCGCAGCGTTTGCATGACTGCTACGAGGCTCGCGGGCGTGCCGTCGACGCCGCAGAGGATGCGTTCGAAGAGCTGGGGCTCGCTGGCGTGTGCTGTCATCGTCGCGGCCTAGGGGCATCTGCGGTATGAACTGCGAAATGGGCGCTGAGACATCGCAAGGCGCCGATCATGCCAGCTCGCTCCCGGGGGCGGTCTCGATGGCCCTCGCCACAGTGCTCGCAAACCCCAGTAATGCCGAACCCCTGGGCACGGAGCGACCGTCTACACGGTGTGAGCCTGGGCTATCTAGACGGCGTTACGCGCGATGACGAGAGAGCCGAGCGACAGCGGAGGATTGCCGAAGCAGCAAGCAGTCAGCGGTTACTAGTCGGCCGGGTCATTTCACGACTAGGACGTCGCAGGGCGCCTCGTGCAGCACCTTGGTGCTCACGGAACCGAGCACGAGGCGCTTCACCGGGCTGAGGACGCGACGAGCGCCGTCGACGAAGAGCCCGCAAAACAAGGCTTAAGACCGTAGCTCGACACCCCTCCACGTCAGCCGCGCGCTCAATGTTCGCGGCACTCGACTTGAGAGAGGTTGAGTGCCCTTACGGAACCCGGGGCAACAGAGGGGCAACTAGACATACCGAGACAGCTCGAAATCGATCCCCAAAGGCTTCGGTCGAATCTCCTGATTACCAGGAAAAAGCCAGTGCAGCCGAATTATGCCGAGACCCGAGCCGCCCACTTTGATCCCAAGGTCGCTGGTTCGAGTCCAGCACGGCCCATCTGGGGCGGCCTGGCGTACCTGCACGGCCGCTCCCGCCGTGGCATCTGAGGTTTTCGCCCGACTCTGGCGGGCGAAGCTGAGCTGAAACTCACCCGGCGACGAAAGGAGAAACCATGCCCAAGCGAATTCTGCTCCTTCTTACCGTGGCTCTGATCGCCGCGGGCTGCGGGAGCGACGAAGACCAGGATGCCGTCCAAGACGCGGCCACCGCCGTCACCGACACGGCAGGCGCTGCGGGGACGCTGGAGGACGCGGTCACCGAGGCCGAGGACGCGCTCGAGGGTGCCGAGATCACACTCGACCTCGATGAGCAGAACGATTCCGGGATCACCGGAACGGCGAAGCTCTCTCCGACTTCGGACGGCAAGGTGGAGGTAGAGATCGAACTCGACGGCAGCGATGGCGGGCCCCACCCCGCGCACATCCACAAGGGGAGCTGCGCCGACCTCGATCCGAACCCTGCCTTCCCGCTCGAAGACGTTGTGGACGGGCGCTCGAAGACGACGGTGGACGTCGACGTCGCTGACCTCACGGTGGACGAGTACGCGATCAACGTGCACGAATCGCCGGAGAACGTCGACAACTACGTCGCCTGCGGAGACCTCCGAAACCAGTGAGCTAGATGCGACCCGGAATCCGTGCAATCGACGCGGCGCTCGTCGTGTGGGCGCTTGCCTGGCTGATCGCGGCAGCGATCACGTACTCGTCGCTCAAGGAGCTCGAGAGCGGTGGCCGCGCCGTCATCTCCGCCGGTCAGGGGCTTCGCCAGACCAGCGCAGGCTTGGACCGCGCGGGACGGGGGCTCCACGAGACTGCAGCTGCTCTCGAGGCCGTCGGGCGCCTGCCGTTCGTGAACGGCAATCCCGGGCGGGCTGTTGAGCAAACTGCCGACGACGTTGAGCAGTTCGCCGTCCGGGTCCGCCAGACCGGGCGCGATGCCAGGGTCACGGGGGCGACAGCCCGAGACAGCGCCGGGACGCTCGCAATCGTCCTCGGCCTTGCGGTCGCGTTGGCCCCCACCCTCCCGATCATCCTCCTCTACCTGGTGCTCCGCCCGCTGGTGGCGGAGCAGCTCAGGCGGCGATGAGCGGTTTCTCCCGCGCCGCCGCCTGGTTGATCGTCCGGCTCCGCTGGCCGATCGTGCTGGCCTGGCTGGCGGCGACCGCCGCTGTCGTCCTCTACCTTCCGAGCCTGCAGGAAGCCGGCAGGGAAACATCCCTCGTCGGCCTGGTGCCCAAGCATGCGGAGTCGATCGAGGCGGGGATCCGCTCCGCGAAGCTCTTCTCGGTCCCGGTCGTCACGCACACGCATGTCGTCCAGCGGAACCCGGAAGGCCTCTCAGAGCAGGCGCTCGGCCGAGTCGCCCGCCGGGCGAAGCTGATCGCAGACGAGCGGGACCCCGAGCTCGCGGAGGTGAAGTTCGCGCTGCCGATCGCGAACGTCCGGGGGCTCGTCCCGTCCTCTCGGGAAACGGGCACGACGGCGATCACCTACCTGTTCTTCGACCCGTCCCAGACGGACATCGAAGACCAGGACGACCTGACCCGGCGCTTCGCCGAGAAGTACGTGAACGCCGAGGACGACGCGTTGGTCGGGATCACCGGGGCCGTTCCGGCCCGAATGCAGGAGTGGCGGGAGATCGAAGAGGGTCTGCCCTGGGTCACCCTTGCAACCGTTCTCGTGATCGCGCTGATCCTCGGCGTGCACTTCCGATCGCCCGTCGTGCCCGCCGTGACGCTCGCCGCTGCCGGGATCGCCTACGTCGTCTCGCTTCGAAGTGTCGCCTGGTTCGGCGAGTGGCTGGGCGTCACCATCCCGCGCGACGCCGAGCCGGTTCTCGTCGTGCTCCTGCTCGGCGTGGTCACGGACTATGCGGTGTTCTTCCTGCACGGAATGCGGGAGCGGCTCGACGCGGGCGACGAACGGCTCGACGCCGCCCACAGGGCGACGACTGAGTATCTGCCGATCGTCGTCACCGCGGGCCTGATCGTCGCCGGCGGCACGGCCTCCCTCGTCGCGGGCGAGCTCGAGTTCTTCCGCGCCTTCGGGCCCGGGATGGCGCTGACCGTCCTCGTCTCGCTTGGGATCGCGATCACCCTCGTCCCGGCTCTGATGGCGATCCTCGGTCAACGGATCTTCTGGCCCAGGCGGTCGAGCCGCGAGTGGGCGCCCGGCCGGGCCGGCCGCCTCGCCTATTTCGCCACGGCGCGACCCGCTGCGTTCGCAATCGCCTTCGTCGCCGGCGTCGCACTTGTCGTTGCCTGCAAGGGGCTGCTGGACACGAACCTCGGGATCACCCAGATCCAGGGGCTTCCCGAGTCGTCCGAGCAAAGGCGTGCGCAGGACGCGGCCGCGCAGGGCTTCGCGCCTGGCATCCTCTCGCCGACTGTTGTGCTGCTCGAAGGGGTGGGCGGAACGGCCGACCTGCCGGGCCTTGCGCGCCTACAGCGCGCACTCGAGCGGGAGTCGGGCATCGCGACCGCGATCGGCCCGGCGACCCCGGCGGCGCGCGACATCCCCGGATTCGTGCTCGCGGAGAACGATGCGGCTGCCAGGTACCTCCTCGTGCTCGACGACGAGCCGCAGGGCGGGCCCGCGGTCGACACCGTCGAGCGGCTGCGAGAGCGACTGCCGGCGCTCACGGAAAAAGCTGGGCTGTCCGGCGTCGAAGTTCGTCTTGCAGGCGACACCGCGCTTGCGGGCGAGACGGTGGAAACGATTACCCAAGACCTGATCCGGATCGGGATCGCCGCGTTCCTCGTCAACTTCATCCTCCTCGCGATCTTCCTGCGGGCGTTGGTCGCGCCGCTCTATCTGGTGCTCGCATCGGCGCTCGCCCTCGCTGCGAGCATCGGCCTGACGACCCTGTTCTTCCAGGGCTTCCTGGGCCACGACGAGATGACGTACCACGTGCCATTCGCCGTGGCCGTGCTCCTGCTCTCGCTTGGATCGGACTACAACGTCTTCGTGGTCGGGCGGATCTGGCAAGCCGCGGAGGGCGGCCTTCCGCTGCGCGAGGCGATCGCGACTGCTGCCCCACGTGCCTCGCGGGCGATCGGCGTCGCCGGACTCGCGCTCGCGCTCTCGTTCGCGGCGCTGGCTTTGATCGACTTGCGGCAATTCCACGAGTTCGCGTTCGCGATGTGCGTCGGCGTGCTCCTCGACGCTTTCGTCGTTCGCGCTCTCCTGATCCCGGCATTGATCTCCATCTTCGGCGAGCGCAGTTTCTGGCCTCGCAAGCGGACGCCCGTCGAGCGGGAGCCCGCCATGGAAACAGGCGCCACCTAGAGCCGGGAGAGCGCGGCTGCGCGGCATCCACCGGGAGACGAGACGCTTTGTCGCCGCGGTGCTCGGGCTGGCAGCACGCCTGTAGTGCGCTGTGATTAAGCTCAAGGTGAATGGCTGCGAAAACGCCCACTGACGCCTATGGCCGGCTTCGGCGCGACGGTTTCACGACGAGCTGGCTGGCGGCCCGCCTGGGGATCCCGCCCGAGCGGGTCGACGTCGCCCGGCGAGACGGATCGATCCTCGGGGTCCGCGCTCCAGGGACCCTGGACTACTACTTCCCCGCCTGGCAGTTCGATCGCGAGGGCCAGCCGCTGCCGGTCGTACGGCGCGTGATCGAGGCCGCGCGAGCGCGGGGATTGGATGACGAGCGGCTCTTCGAGATCCTCTCGACGCGCGCGGGCCTCGTGGGCGGGAAGCCGCTGGCTCAGGGCGTCCAGGACGGCGACGAGGAACAGCTCCTTGCAGCCGTCCGCTCCGCCCGACCGTAGGGACACTAATGACGTCACTTCGCCGAGCCCTGTTCCCGGTCTGGCTCGCCGGGTCGCGACTCCGGGCACGGAGCGGCCGTGGCGTCCTGGTCGTTTTCGGCGTGGCGACGGGAGCCGCAGCCCTAGCGGCAGTGCTGGCTGGAAGCGTCGTCGCCCAGGACCAAAGCCTCGCCCGCGCGACCGCGGCTGTTCCGGACCTGGGTCGGCAGGTTCGTGCCGGCTGGCTTGGCATCCCCACGCTGCCCGACGAGGAAGAGCCGGTGCTCGACCGTCGAGCTCGCCGCGCACTTGCCGGCGTTCTCCCAGGGCGTGTAACGGAGGCCGTGACGTTCCGCCAGTCGACGCTTGGCGGCTCGTTCATCGCGCTCGCCGGGGCCGACGGCCTCTCCCGATGGGTCGACGTCACCTCGGGTCGCCTCCCGAAGCGTTGCACAGCCTCCCGATGCGAGGTGCTTCAGATCGGTGGGCAGGGGGAGATTCCGAATGTCTCCGGACTCCCCCTGGTCCGGGTCGGAACGGGCCGGCTTGCCTCGGCCGCTCTGTTCGGGGACTTCTTCGGGCCTCCCTCGAGCGCGTTCGTTCGCCGCGCCGTGGGCTTCGGCGACAAGCCTCTGCCTCCGCTGCTCGTGGCGGAGGGCGTGGACGGGCTCGTCGAGCTGCCGGAGCTTGGTCCCGTCTATCGCAGCTACGCCTGGATCCTCCCGGTCGACCCCAACGTGGTGCATCCGTGGGACGTCACGGAGCTCGAACGCAGGGTCAGAGCCGCACGTTCCGAGCTCCAGGCGAGCACGATCGCCAGCTCCTGGGAGTTGAAGGCACCGCTCGAGGAGCTCGCGGCCGCCCGGGAGGAGTCCAGCGTCTCGGGCCGGCGGCTGCTCCTCATCGGCGGGGAGGCGGCTGCGCTCCTGCTCGCCTTCGCGGCCCTGGCGGCGACGAGGCTCCGGCGCGACGTGGCCGCCGCGAGAACGCGGCTGACGTGGTTCGGCGCCCGCCGCTGGCAGCTCGAGCTGGAGACCGCCGCCGAGACGGCCGGGCTCGCGCTTGCCGGCGCGACGATCGGGTGGATTGTCGGGCTCGGCCTCGGTGCCCTGGTGGCTCACCGGGCTGGGTCGCCCCCGAGCGACGTTCTCGGCCATTCGGCCCTTTCGGCCGGCGGCCTCGCGCTCGGCCTCGCCCTGGCGGCTGCAGCAGCGGTGGTGCTGTTCGGAGTCGTTCGCAGTGGCCGCGTGCGTTCGGGACGGGCCGGTCTCAGGCCGGTCGACGTCCTCGCGCTCGGTGCCCTGGTCGTCGTGATCGTCGGCGTGGCGCGGGGAGCTGCGGAGCCGGGGAGCGCAGCCTCGGCCGGTGGGACGGGGCTCTTTCTCCTCCTGCTCCCGGGTCTCCTTGCGTTCATTGCGGCGGTCGCGCTCGTGCGAATCCTCGAACCTGGCCTCCGCCTGGGCGAGCGGCTCGTGCGGAGACGATCCGTTCCGGCCCGGCTTGCGTTCCTCTCCCTGGCTCGCAATCCGGGACACGCGGGAGTCGCAGCCGCATTCCTGGTCGTCTCGCTCGGCCTGGCGCTCTTCGCCGAGACCTACCGGTCCACGCTCGTGCGCGGCCAGGCCGACCAGGCTGAGTTCGCATTTCCGGCGGATTACGTGCTCCGGGAGAATCCGGCATCGCCGGTTCGACTGACGGATGTGGCCACGCCGGCAGTGCTCGCGGACACAGGCACCGATCCGGTCGCGGTCGTCCGGCGTTCAGGGAACGTCACCGGGCTCAACACGGGGCGCGGGGTGAACGTGCTTGGGTTGCCCGCGTCCCGGGTGCCTGACATAGACGGCTGGCGCGGGGACTTTTCCGGGAGCTCACTCGATGCGCTCGCCGGGAAGATTGCGCCCGACAAACCGGCCGCGATGCGGGGGCCGCTCCTGCCGGAGGACGCGCGGGAACTCCGGCTCGAGGCTTCGGGAGGACCAGTCTCGCTCGTGGCCAGCGTCAGAACCCCCGCCGGAGGATTCCTCGTACTCGACCTGGGCGTGGTGGATGGGAAGACGACTTTGCGAGCACACATCCCGACCGCTGCGCGGGGCGGCCGCATCGTCGCGCTGACGCTGAACCCGCCGCCGCAGCAGGCCGAACGTGCCGATCACGATACGGGCAGGGGAGTGGAGGCTGGGACGATCGCGCTCGAGGTACCTGAGGCAATCGATGCGGCCGGAAAGACGGCGCCGCTCCAGGTCGACTACGCCGAATGGATCGGGGTCTTCCACGTACAGCCTTCGGTAGCCCAGGGCAAGGCGAGGCTCGACTACACACTGTCGAATGACGCCGTCAGCCGCTTCCGTCCTCGACAGCCGAGTGACGAGGAGCCGGTGAAGGCGATCGTCTCGCCACGGCTCGCCGCGGCCGCCGGACGCGACGGGCGCCTGCCACTTCAGATCGCCGACCAACAGCTCGTCGTTCTGGTTGCCGGCACGGCCCGACGTTTCCCCGGCGTGACCGGTGACTTCGCGGTCGCGGACGCGGGTCTGCTCGAGAGCGCCCTCAACTCGACGCTGCCGGGCTCGGGCACGGTGAACGAGCTCTGGTTGAACGCGCCGCAAGGAGCGTCGGCGGTCGAGGCGACGCTCCGCAGCGGGCCGTTCGCGGCGCTCGACCTTCAGTCCCAGGCGGCCACGGAGCAGGCGCTGCGTGCAGACCCCCTGGCGCGTGGCACCCTTCTGACCCTCGTGGCAGCGGCGCTGGTGGCACTCGCGCTCGCCATCGTCGGGTTGCTGCTCGGCGTCGTGAGCGATCTCCGGGACGAGCGTGGTGAGCTCTTCGACCTGGAGGCGCAAGGCGCGACGCCCGCTTTGCTCCGCACCCAAGCGCGCATCCGGGCCGCCGTCGTGGCGGGCGTCGGCATCGCCGGAGGGCTCCTGACAGCCGTCGTCCTCAGCCGCGTCGTCGTGGGGCTCGTCCGGCTGACTGCGAACGCCACGGAGCCGGAACCTCCGCTCAGGCTTGCGATCGACTGGCTGCTCGTCGCCCTGGCCGTCGGCGCCTATGCCGCGGTGGCGGCACTCCTCGTCGCGCTCGCGACTCGGAGTGCGTTCAGGTCAAGCGCCGTGCCCAGGCGCGCGCCGGAGGTCGCGGCGTGACGCCGGCGATCGAGGTGCGCGATCTCTTTCGCGTGCACGCGGGCGCTGGTGGCGGCGTCGCTGCCCTGCAGGGACTGACGCTGACCGTCCCGGAAGGGGAAGTGTGCGTCGTCCTCGGCCCGAGCGGCTCGGGGAAGACGACACTGCTCCGCATCCTGGCGGGACTCGACCGGCCCTCGGCAGGAACCGCGCGGGCGCTCGGGCTCGACCTCACGACACTCGGGTCACGACAACGCGCCGCGTACCGGTCTGCGTCACTCGGCTACGCCGACCAGCACTACTGGCGAGCCCTGGCTGGCGAGTTGACGGCCCGACAGCTCGTGGGACTCCAGCTCGGGCTCGCAGGCGCCTCCTCCGCGGAGAGGGACCGGCGCTCGGACGAGCTGCTGGAGCGCGTCGGCCTCCTCGACCGGCGCGACGCCCATCCACGCGAGCTCTCGGGAGGCGAGCAGCAGCGGATCGCGGTCTGCGCTGCGCGTTGCTCACCGCCCCAGGCTCCTGCTCGCCGACGAGCCCACCGGTGAGCTGGATGCCGCGAACGCTGCGATCGTCTACGAACTGATCGGCCAGCTGGCGCGCGAGCATGGGACGACCACGCTGATCGTGAGCCACGATCCGGAGTCGGCCGCGATCGCGGACCGTGTCGTGCGCGTCCGGGACGGGCGTGTTGCGGGCGAGGCTGCGATCGCAACCGGCGGGGACGAGGCGATCGTCGTCGGGCGGGGCGGCTGGCTCCGGCTGCCGGACGAGTTCCTGCGTCGGGCCGGCATCCGGGAGCGCGCGACCGCGCAGCTCACGGAGGCGGGCGTGCTCGTCTCCGCCTCGGGCGAGGACAGCGACCTCGCCGCTGACCCGGTCGAGGAGGAAGCCCTCGCGCGCCCAGGTGACGCCGTGGCCGAGGTGAAAGGCGTCACACGCCGCTTCGGCGCGCAGCCCGCGCTCGAGAACCTGACTGCGTCCTTCGCGCCCGGCCGGCTCGTCGCGGTGACCGGCCCTTCCGGATCCGGGAAGACGACTCTCCTCCATCTGCTCGCCGGGCTCGACCTGGCATCCGAAGGCGAAGTGGTTGTCTGCGGCGAAAGCCTTTCGACTCTCGACCGGACGGAACGCGCCGATCTCCGCCGGGAGCAGATTGCGCTCGTCGGCCAGGAGCCGGGTTTGACCCCGTTTCTCTCCTCCCGGGAGAACATCGAGCTCGTGCTCTCGCTGCGGGGCGTCGAGCCTGACGATGGCGCCGCCAGGGCCAAGGCCGCCCTGGCCACCCTCGGGCTGGCCGACCGGAGCGACCAGCACGTCGGAGATCTCTCGACTGGAGAGCGGGAGCGCGTTGCGATCGCGCGAGCAGTCGCGGCCCGTCCGAGCCTCCTCCTCGCCGACGAGCCAACGGCGCGCCTCGACCAGGCGAATGCCCTCGCGGTGGGGAACCTCCTCATGAGACTCGCGCGGGAATCAGGGGCGGCCGTCGTGTGCGCGACGCACGACCCCCTGGTGATCGAGCAAGCAGACCTGGAGCTTGCACTCGGCTCGCCGTTGCGCCCGGCGTCCGTCGTCCGCCGATAGACGGTCAGGACGTCGTCGAGAGGACCTCTCCGGAGGAGAGGACGAGGCCGTCCTCGCAGCGAGCCTCGACGAGCCCGGCCCCGAACTGCTCCCGGTAGAGAGAGGCATAGAGCCCTCCGAGCTCGACAAGCTCATCGTGCGGCCCGCGCTCGACGATGCGGCCACGGTCGAGGACGTAGATCACGTCGGCCGCGAGAATCGTGGACAGGCGATGTGCGATCGCGATCGTCGTCCGCTCGGCCATAAGGGGTTGGAGCGCTCCCTGGACGAGCCGCTCGCTCGCGGTGTCGAGCGCCGATGTTGCCTCGTCCAGGATCAGGATGCTCGGATCCTTCAGGAGGACCCGGGCGATCGCCAGCCGCTGCTTCTCGCCTCCGGACATCCGGTAGCCACGTTCGCCGACGACGGTGTCGTACCCGTCGGAGAGGTCGACGATCCGCTCGTGGATGAACGCCGCGTGCGCGGCGGACTCGAGCTGAGCGTCGGTGGCGTCCGGCCGGGCATAGAGGAGGTTCTCGCGGACGGTCGCATGGAACAGGTACGTCTCCTGCGTCACCATGCCGATCATCTCGGCGAGCGAAGCGAGCGCGATCTCGCGGACGTCACGCTCGTCGATCGATACCGAGCCTTCGGTCACGTCGTACAGCCGCGGTACGAGATAGGAGATCGTCGTCTTGCCGGCACCACTCGGGCCGACGATCGCGGCCAGTTGCCCGGGCTCGATCTCGAGTGATACGTCCTCGAGCGTCCAGAGCCGTGTCGGCCGGAGCAGCCCCTCGTCGCCGTTCGCGGCCTCCTCTTCGGGCGCGAGGCCGGGCGGGAGCGTCGGCTCCTCGTAGCGGAAGTAGACCTGGTCGAAGCGGACCGCGCCACGAACCCGGTCACGGGACACGGTCTCCGCATCGGGGGAGTCGACGATGTCGTGCTCGAGGTCGAGGTACTGGAAGATCCGCTCGAAGAGCGCGAGCGACGACTGGATCTCCGTCGAGACCTGAAGGAGCGAGCCGACCGGGAAGAGAAGCCTCGTCTGAAGTGCCGTGAAGGCGACGATCGTGCCGGCGCTGATTTCCGCGCCCTCTCCATTCGCGATCACGAGGCCGGAGACCAGGTAGACGAGTGCCGGTGAGACCGAGAAGAAGGTCTGGACGATCGCGAAGAACCCGCGACCTGTCATCTGCTGGCGCACCTGGAGGTCCGCAAGCCGGCGATTCTCCTCCCGATACTGGTCGATCCCGGTCTGCTCGCGCGCGAAGACCTTGGAGAGCAGAACTCCGGAGACCGAGAGCGTCTCCTCCGTCAGGGCGGAGAGGTTCGCAATCGTCTTCTGCGTCGACGAGGTGATCTGCCGGCGCGCCCTCCCGACCCGGTAGGTCATGAAGATGAAGATCGGGACGACGCAGAGGGAGAGCAGGGTCAGCTGCCAGGAGAGGACGAGCATCGCCACGAGCGTCGAGAGGACGACGACAACGTTCGAGACGATGCTCGACACGGTCGTGGTCACGACGGTCTGGACGCCCCCGACGTCGTTCTGGAGGCGCGACTGGATCTCCCCCGTCCGCGTGGCCGTGAAGAAGCGGAGCGACATGCGCTGGAGGTGGGCGTAGAGCTGGTTTCGCAGGTCCTGCATGACCTTCTGGCCGACGACGCTCGTCAGGTACGTCTGGCCGATTCCGATCACGCCGCCGAGAATTGCGAGACCGAGCATGAGACCGACGAGGACGTAGAGGAGGCCCGTGTTCGGGTGGCCTTCGGGCGGAAAGAGCGCCTCGTCGAAAACGACCTTGATCAGCAGGGGGTTGGCGACGCCCACCGCGGAGGAGACGAGGATCGCGAGGGCGACAAGCCCCACCTGGCCCCGGTAGGGCTTGAAGAGGCGCACGACGCGTGGGACCAGCCTCTGTGCTGAGACTCTCTGACCGTCCTTGTCTCGCGTCTCCATGCCAGGTTTCTAGCAGCGCGAAGGCCGGCTGCGGCGACGGGGAACCCTTTGCGTCTACCCTACGTAGTACCGAGCGAGATGAGACGAATACTCGTTGTCGCGAACGAAACGGTCGGGGGCGAGGAGCTCCGCCGGGCGGTCGTGGAACGCGCGAGTCGCGAGGAGACCGAGGTGATGGTCGTCTGTCCAGCGCTCGTCGGGAGGATCAAGCACTGGCTCTCGGATGTCGACCGGGCGCGCGAGCAGGCGACAGACCGGCTGATCGCCTCGCTGGCCGCGCTGACCGCAGAGGGCGTTCGGGCGAGCGGGCAGATCGGCGATTCCGATCCGGTCCAGGCGATCGAGGACGCGCTCAGAACCTTTCCGGCGGACGAGCTCGTGATCTCCACCCATCCCCGGGGCCGCTCCAACTGGCTCGAGAAGGACGTCGTCCAGGCTTCGGAGGTCTTCGGGCTCCCGATCACGCACGTCGTCGTCGACCTGTCGCGCCGGCAAGCCGCCGTTTAGGTCGAAATGCGGTTTGGCGGCTTCCTTTCGGGGAACGCTTCGGCCTGCCGGAGGCTTCGGCCAGCGGGGGGACAGGTCAATCAGACGAGAAAGGACACCATGGGCATCATTGGTTGGATTCTGCTGGGCCTGGTGGCAGGGGTCATCGCGAAGGCGATCCTCCCCGGCGACGACCCGGGCGGCATCATCGTCACGATCCTGATCGGGATCGCGGGTGCCTTCATCGGCGGCTTCATCGCCAAGGCACTCGGCTTCGGAGACCCGATCGACGAGTTCTTCGACCTGAGCACGTGGCTCGGCGCCATCATCGGCTCGATCCTCTTGCTCCTGGTCTACCGGATGCTGGTCGGGGGACGAAGCCGGCCCGCTCGCACGATCTAGGGCGACGGAGCTCTGAAACAGAGAGGCCGCCCGGGGGCGGCCTCTCTGCGTTTCGGATGTTGCTTCGGTCTACTAGGGCGTGACCGCGGCCAGCGCGTTCACGATTCCGTCCCCGTAGAAGCCGTTGTAGGCAGTCGTGCCCACGCATGTCGCAGTCCAGTCCGCCGGGCGACCGACGGTCGTGTAGTCGACCGTGGGCGGAACCGGACACGCGTGGTCGGTCGCGGTCGACCGGAGCCGGGCCGCGACTGCGTTCGGATCCATGGTGAGCCCGCCGTGCACGAGGTCGGTGGTACCGAACTCGCTCACGATCAGGGCAGCCACTCCGACGGCATGCGGGGACGCCATCGACGTGCCCTGGATCAGCTGGTAGTACGCGCAGTCCGTGATCGGCGCCGGTTGCGGCGACGGATCCGCCTGCGTGTTCGTCTTCTCTGCCGAGCAATCGCGGACGACGAACTCGGACGTCGGCTTGCCGGCGCCGTTCAGCTCATGGTTCGCCCTGGCGACTGCGGTCGGGTACGGCCCGAGAATCTCGTTCTCCGGCACCCGGAACTGGTCGGTGCCGAAGAAGTCCCGGAAGTACCCGCCCGGTGCGGAGACGTCGATCTCACCGGTCGCGGCGTCGCCGGCTCCGTAGTTCGAGTAGTCGGCCTTTGCTTCGCTTGGGCCGAGCGCACTCACGGAGAGCACGTCGTTGCCGGTCGCGGTGGCGGCGTCGTCCGCCTCGTTCGGCATGTCGCGGCAGAAGTCGGAGACGACCCGCACCCGCTCGGTTCCGGGCGGGAAGTCCGGGCTGGTGACGTCCGGCTTCGGATTGTCGATGTCCGTCGCGTAGTTGCCGGCGGCTGCGATGAGCGTCACACCGTGCGCGCGCGCGTAGCCCACCGCGTCGTCGATCGTGTCGAGGACCGTCTGCTGCTCCACCCGCTCGGCCAGCGAGTCGGAGGGCAGTCGTCGTGCCGGGATCGAGAGCGGGATGATCCATCGGGCAGTTGAACTGCCATGGGTCGGTGTAGAAGCTCATGTTCGCCACGTCGGCGCCGATGTCACCGGCGTACTTGAGGGCGTTCACGGTCTCCCAGAGGAAGAAGAAGCCCGAGTCCTGACCGGCCCGGTCGTTCACGAGCGTCACGTTCGGAGCGACTCCGGCCATGCCCAGCCCGTTGATCGGCGCGGCGATCGTCCCGGCGACGTGCGTGCCGTGCCCGTCCTCGTCCACGTTGTTCGGGTCTTGACAGGAATGATCGGGATCCTGGACGCACTTGCCGTCGATGAGCGGGATGTCGGTCGTCCAGTTCCGGCTCAGCGTCCGGTTGAAGTTCGGCGCGATGTCGGGGTGCGATCCGTCGATGCCCGTGTCGATCACGGCGACGATGACGTCCTTCGAGCCCTGCTGAACGGCGTAGGACCCGTCGGGTGTCGCATCGATCATGCGCATGTCCCACTGCCAGTCGGCGAAGAGGGGCTCCTCGAGACCGGTGGTGGGCTCGTCGACGGTGACTCCGCCGATGCCGGCCCCTGCGGCGCGGCCCTCGCGCTCGATGCGGCGGGTTTGCTTCCGCTTCAGGCTCGGATACGCCCTCCCGATCACCTGGTTACGGGCGACGCCCGCAAGAGCGGCCTGCTTGCGTGCGGCCTTCGCAAACCTCACGTTCTTCGTGGTGACGAGCATGATCCGGAGCGCCTTCTGCGTCCGGACGACCTTGCCGCCGATCCGATTGACTGCGGCCTTGGCCGCCTTGAGCGAGACGCCGTCGTCGTAGCGAACGACGTACTCCCGCTTCAGTTTGCGCGCTGCGCCGGCCGTCGGCACGAGCAGCGCCGAGACGGCGAGCGCGAGCAACGCCGCGATGAGAATCCTACGCATGTACCCCCTCCGAAGACGATGCTAGAAACGCCGGAACGGTAGCGCGTCTTTGCAAACATCGCGTAAGTCAAGAGTTCCGGGCGGGTCCGGCTATTCTGTCACCGCACGGGGAGGGCGCTTACTCCTGTATCCCCCCTTGGAGGGATTTAGTTAATCAGCATCCAGGGGCACAGTCTGGGAAGTAGCTTTTCTAGAGAGGAGTTCTCTTGCGGTCAGGGGTTCTGCGGCGCTCGATCGTTCTAGCGGTTGTTGTCGGTTCGACGCTCGTCGGTGCGGGCGTGGCCGACGCGGCGCGCTACATCGTGCTCTACAACGGGAGATTTGTCCCCGCGAATGCGGAGACAGCGATCGCCCGGGCGGGCGGCACGCTGGTCCACCGCTATCGCCGAATCGGCGTCGCGATCGCGGACTCCTCCGATCCCAACTTCCTCACGCGGCTGGACGGCCGCAAGGGTGTGGCGGCTGTCGCACCGTCCGGGAACGACGAAGTGGACGACGCAATCGTCTCGAACCCGAGCGAGCGGCGAATGGGACTTCTCCCGAACGAGCCGGCAACGGACAACGACCCATTCTCGAGCCGCCAGTGGAATCTGCGCCAGATCGGAGCGATCGAGGCGCACGCGATCACGGGCGGTAGCCCCTCAGTCCTCGTCGGTCACCTCGACAGCGGAGTCGACTACACGCATCCCGATCTCCAGCACAATGTCGATCTCGCCAACAGCGCCTCGTGTGTCGGGGGGGTTCCGAACCAGGAGCCTGACTCGACGGGGCGGCTTCCCTTCTTCGACACGAACGGCCACGGAACGTTTACGGCGGGAGAGATCGTCGCGGACGACAACGGCGTCGGCATCGTCGGTGTGGCGCCCAACGTGCGCCTCGCGTCCGTGAAGGTGACCTCCGTCGACGCCCGCGACGGCAGGACGAAGATCTTTCCCGAGTCGGCGATCTGCGGGCTCATGTGGGCGGCGACGCACGGGTTCGACGTTATGAACGCAAGCCTCGCGATCGATCGGACCGAGCTGAACGTCCCGGCTGCGAGCGTCGGTTTCTTCTGCCGCTCGAACCCGGCGGATGCGGTCGTGATCAAGGCCGTGCGCCGCGCGGCGAGTTATGCGCTGGGCCGCGGGGTCTCCCTCGTCGCCTCGGCCGGGAATTCGAACGTCGACCTGACGAGTCCGCCGGCCGGCGAGGATTGCATCCGCATGCCTGGCGGCCTGCCGGGGGTCATCGCCGTCAGTGCTGTCGGGCCGGTACGGGCCGACGGCTCCGTTCAGCGGAAGACCTTCAGCTCGAACTACGGATTGGGCGCGATCGACCTCACGGCCCCCGGCGGCGATCAGTTCGAGCTGACGCCCGCGACGGCAGGTCTCGTCTTTTCGACGCTGCCTAACAATTCGTATGGCTTCATGGGCGGGTCGACCAGCGCAGCTGCTCCGCACGTCACCGGCGTCGCAGCGCTCGTGATCAGCATGTTCGGAGACAGCTCGCCGGGAAATGGCCGCATGATGCCGAGCACTGTGCGAGCGATCCTCGAGGGATCCGCCACCGTGCTCGCTTGTCCGCCCAACCCGTACATTCGCCCGACGGGTGCTCCCGCCTTCTGTGAGGGCACGGACGAGCTGAACGGCTTCTATGGGCACGGCGAAGTGAACGCCCTCGCCGCTCTCGGCGGATAATCGCTACGCGGCCTTGACGCCGCTGACGAGGCGCTCGACGGAGGCCTTCGCGTCTCCAAAGAGCATCGTGGTCTTCGGGTTGTAGTAGAGGTCGTTGTCGACCCCGGCGAAGCCGGTGTTCATGCTCCGCTTCAGGACGATCACGTTCCGTGCTTCGTCGACGTCGAGGATCGGCATGCCGAAGAGCGGGCTCTGCCGGTCGGTGCGCGCCGCCGGGTTCGTGACGTCGTTCGCGCCGATGACCAGAACGACGTCGGTCCGCTGGAACTCCGGGTTCGCATCCTCCATGTCGAGGAGCTGCGGGTAGGGCACGTTCGCCTCTGCGAGGAGGACGTTCATGTGGCCCGGCATCCGGCCCGCGACCGGGTGAATGGCATACCGAACACGAACGCCCCGTCCCTCGAGCAGGTCGGCAAGCTCCCGCGTGGCGTGCTGGGCCTGCGCGACCGCGAGGCCGTAGCCGGGAACGACCATCACCTGCTCCGCGTAGGCCAGCATGACGGCGGCGTCCTCCGGCGTGATCTCCCGGGCCATCTTCCCGTCGGCATCCGGCCCGGCCGCTGCGGCTCCACCCCCGCCTCCCGCCGATCCGAAGGCGCTGAAGAGCACGTTGGCGAGCGACCGGTTCATCGCGCGCCCCATCATCACGGTGAGCAGAGTCCCCGAAGCTCCCACGAGCGTCCCGCCGATGATCAACGCGACGTTGTCGAGCACGAAGCCGGCCGACGCGGCCGCAAGGCCCGTGAACGCGTTCAGGAAGGAGATGACGACCGGCATGTCGGCGCCGCCGATCGGTAGTACGAGCATGACGCCGAACAGAAGCGCGGCGAGCAAGAGCAGGACGATCCAGAGCTGCGCCTCCGTCGCAGCGGCGACGACCGCCAGACCGATCGAAGCGACGAAGACCAGAGCATTGACGACGTTCTGTCCCGGAAAGACCATGGGTCGCCCGGGCAAGAGCTCCTGGAGCTTTGCGAACGCGACGATGGAGCCGGAGAAGCTGATCGAGCCGACCAGGGCGGAGAACATGATCGCCGCCACGATGTCTCCGGCCAGCGCTCCATCGGCGGGTGCGAGGCGGTGGAACTCCGCTGCCGCGATCAGCGCCGCCGCGCCGCCGCCGACTCCGTTGAAGAGGGCGACCATCTGCGGCATCGCCGTCATCCGAACGCGGCGCGCCGAGACGGCGCCGATGACCGACCCGACTGCGATGCCGGCTGCGATCAGCCAGTAGGAGTCGATCTCCGGCGAGAAGAGCGTGACGATGACGGCGATGGCCATTCCCGCTGCTGCGACGAGATTTCCCGATCGAGCGGTGGTCGGATGCGAGAGCCGCTTGATCCCGAGGACCAGCAGGATCGCCGCGACGGCGTAGGTGAGGTTGATGATGTTCTGTCCGAGCGCCAGGACGGGAGTCACTGGGGTTCTTTCCCGGGCTTCCGCTTGAACATGTCGAGCATCCGGTCTGTGACCAGGAATCCGCCGACGACGTTGACGGCGCCGAAGACCAGCGCGACGAACGCGAGCACCTGCTCGAGCGTGGAGTCGGCCGAGCCGGCGATCAGCATCGCTCCGACGAGGACGATGCCGTGGATCGCGTTCGTTCCGGACATGAGCGGTGTGTGCAAGAGGGTGGGGACCCGGGAGATCAGCTCGATGCCGAGGAAGACGGCGAGCGCGAAGATCGTCAGGCTCGCGATCAGCTCTGGTCTCACGCGCGCCCCTCGCCGGCGGAGGCTGCCGCCGGGCGGAGCCCGGCTCCGCCCCCGTCTGAAACCGCTGGCGGTGCGGGGCTCTCCGGGCCCGCATTACTCACATTGTGCCCTCCGGCCCCGCACCCCCAGCGGCGCCCGAGGAACGCGCGAAGCGTCGGGGTTGGCTCAGCGTGCCTCACGCTGGCACGATCTCCTTCAGGACCCGCCCCTCGTGCGCGACGCAGGTCTCGCGAACGATCTCGTCCTCGAAGTCCAGCACGAGCTCACCGTCCGCGAGCAGCAGGCCGAGGAAGCTCTGCACGTTCCGCGCGTACATCTGGCTCGCGTGGAAAGGCATCGTGCTCGGCATGTTGACCTCGCCCACGATCGTGACTCCGCCCACCTCGATCGTCTCGCCAGGCTTTGTCAGCTCGCAGTTCCCGCCCATCTCGGCGGCGAGGTCGACGATGACCGACCCTGGGCGCATGCCACGGGCCGCCGCCGCGGTGACGAGCACCGGCGCCGGGCGGCCCGGGATCAGGGCCGTGGAGACGACGGCATCGGATTCGCCGACGTGGCGAGCGATGAGCTCCTGCTCGCGCTCGTGCTGGTCCTCGGAGAGCGCGACCGCGTATCCCCCCGTTCCCTCGGCGCCTTCGACATCGAGCTCGAGGAAGGCGGCGCCGAGGCTCTCGACCTGCTCCTTCACGACCGGGCGGACGTCGAAAGCGGAGACGACGGCACCGAGCCGGCGGGCGGTCGCTATTGCCTGGAGCCCCGCCACGCCCGCGCCGAGGACGAGCACCCTCGCCGGCGCGATCGTTCCGGCCGCGGTCGTGAGCATGGGAAAGAACTTCCCGAGCGTCGCGGCTGCGACGACGACTGCCTTGTAGCCGGCGACGGTGCTCTGGGAAGAGAGCGCGTCCATCGGTTGAGCGCGGGTGATGCGTGGGATCGCGTCCATCGAGAACGCCGTGACTCCACGCTCGGCGAGTCCGCTCGGAAGCTCCTGGTCGACGAGTGGCTGGAGGAGCGCCACGAGCACGGTGTCCTTGCGGAGCGCAGCGAGCTCCTCGGCGGAGGGCCGCTGCACTTTGCACACGAGCCCGGCGCTGCCGTAGACGTCCGAGGCCGTCTGGACCAGCGAGGCGCCTGCCTCCGCATACGCGTCGTCGGTGAAGCCCGCGGCCAACCCCGCCCCGGTCTCGATAAGCACTTCGTTGCCGCTCGCGACCAGGCGCCCGACGATGTCCGGAACGAGGGCGACGCGGCGCTCGCCCGGCGCCGTCTCTCTAGGAACTCCGAGCCTCATCGACCGCGGAGTCTAAGCTCGTGAGTCACGGGTAGGGTCTTGGGCGTGCAGGACTGGCTGGAACAGGCGCGGGACAACCTCGCGTCCGAATGCGGGGACGAGCCCGCGGTCTACACCCTCGAGCAGAGAGAAATCGACGAGCTCCTCGAGCTTGCGCGCGTTGCTGCCCACGAGAGCGGCGAGCGCATCAACGCCCCCCTTGTCTGCTACCTGGTCGGCCTCGCCCGCGGCCGCCACGGCGCGGCGCTCGACCACCTGATCGACGCCGTCACGAAGCCCGCTTAGGCGGGCCGGTTAGGAGATCAGGGACTGCCGCAGTGCCGTCGCGACGGCCTGGGTTCGGGTGTCTGCGTCGAGCTTCCCCATCGCCTTGCGGAGGTGGGTCCGAACGGTCTCGGGAGAGATGAAGAGAGCCTTTCCAATCTCCTCGTTCGAGTTGCCGTCGGCGAGCAAACGCAGAACCTCGCGCTCACGCTTCGTCAGCGCAGGCATGGCGTCCGCCGCCGCCGGTGTCGCAAAGACGCCGGCCAATACCGGATCGACGTACGTCCCGCCAGCGGCGACGAGCTCGACTGCGCGCACGAGGTCGTCGAGCGGGGCTTCCTTCAGCAGGAAGCCGCGGGCTCCCGCGTCGATCGCCTCCATTAGTAGCGCGCGCTCTCCGTAGGCGGTGTAGAGGATCACCGCGGTCTCCGGGCTCGAGTTGGCCGCGCGTCGCGCGATCTCGACACCCGAGAGCTTGGGCATCCGCAAGTCGACGACGGCCACCGCCGGGTGCCGCCGCTCCAGCTTGGCGAGTGCCTCGTCGCCGTCTCGTGCCCGGCCTGCGATCTCGATCCCGTTCGACTCGAGCATTTCGCAGATCGCCTCGACCATCGCCGGGTGATCGTCCGCGACGAGGCAGGTAATGGTTTTTGAGTCTGCTGACAATGGGAAACCTTGGCAAAGTCATTCTAAAGAGGCTGCGGAACGACGATGGTGTGCTCATGGCAACGATCATGGTCGCTGATGAGCACGACGAGGTGCAACGGCTCCTCTGTCACATGGTTGCGAGGGTCGGGCACACCCCCGTCATGAGGACGGCTGCTCAGAGGAACGAGCTTCACGGCTTCGATGCCCTCCTGCTGGAGCCGGCCTTTCCGGGCTCTTTGCTATGCGCAGGAGGTGCGGAGCGTAAGGCCCGAGCTGCCCATCGTCTGCGTCAGCATTTACCCGCCAACGCCGGACGTCCGCGCGCTGGGGTGCGTGGTGCATCTGCTGAAGCCCTTCTCGCTCTGCGAGCTCGAGTCGGCGCTCGAGCAGGCGCTCGTCGCACCACTCGTGAGAAACACCCAGGCTGCTCTATAAGCTCTCGCCCGATGGCCGGGCTCGAGGGACGCACTGCGCTCGTTACGGGCGCCTCGAGCGGGATCGGCAGCTCGACGGCACGTGCGCTGGCGCAGGCCGGGGCGCGGCTCGCGCTCGGGGCGAGGCGGGTCGAGAAGGTGGAGGCGTTGGCGTCGGAGCTGCCCGGCGACCATCTCGCGGGCGAGCTCGACGTGACGGATGCCAGGAGTGCGACTGCCTTCGTGGAGCGGGCGTCTTCTTTTCTCGGCCGGATCGACATCCTGGTGAACAACGCCGGGCTTGCGCTCGGCCGTGTCACGATCGAAGACGGAAACGACCAGGATGACCGCACGATGCTCGAGACCAACGTTCTCGGGCTCGTCCGGATGACGCGGCTCGTTCTGCCGCACATGGAGGACGGGACGGGCCACGTGGTCAATTTGGGCTCTTGGGCCGGACATGAGGCCTACCCGATGGGCGGCCTCTACGTGGGCTCGAAGACGGCTGTCAAGGCACTAACCGAGGTCATGCGGAAGGAGCTGGTAGGCAGGATCAAGGTCTCCACGGTCGATCCCGGCATGGTCGGGGACACCGAGTTCTCCGATGTGCGCTTTGGCGGCGATGCCGAAAAGAAGAACTCGGTCTACGCCGGAGTCGATTACCTGACGCCCGACGACATCGCCGAGTGCATCTTGTGGGTGGTGACCCGCCCGCCGTACATGGTTGTCGACGAGATGGTGGTGAAGCCGCTCCAACAGGCGAGCCAGGACGCCATCGTCCGCCGTAAATGATCATCTAAATGCCGCTGACGATCCTCGAAGGGTCGACGTTCTGCGTCTGCGACGAGAGCGGTGACGTCGACGGTCCGAGCATGGGGTTCTTCGCGTCCGACACGCGCTTCCTCTCACGCTTGATCCTGACCGTCAACGGGGCGAGGCCGCTCTTGCTCACGTCGGGAAAGGTCGAGTACTACTCGGCCGCGTTCTACCTGCGGAATCCGATCGCCGGGGACCTGGGGCAGGACGAGGTCTCCATCGCGCGGGAACGGTTCGTGGGGGAAGGGATGCAGGACCACGTCATCGTCCGAAACCATGCCCACCGCCGGGTCGAGCTCGAAATCGGGCTCGAAGTGGGGGCGGACTTCGCGGACATCCTCACCGTCAAGGAGCACGACTTCACGATGGGAGATCCGCGCCATGCCCCGCCTCTCCCGCCGCCGGTTGAGCCCCGGTACGAGGAGGAGCGGAACGGCTTCGTGCTCAGGGGCGCCGACGGCTTCGACGGCGCCACACAGGTCTTCCTCTCGGAGCGCGGCGAGATCGACGGGGGGTGTGTCCGCTACCGGATCGCCCTCGACCCGGGTGGTCAGTGGAGGCTTCGCCTCGACGTCCTCGCGAGTGCGACGGGAGGAGCCACCGGCCCCCGTCTGGCCGAGCTGCAGTTCGGCCAGGAGCGCACGCGGGTGAAGGCCTCGCTGGCCGCCTGGCAGATCCGGGTTCCCCAGCTCGAAGCTTCGTGGCCGGCGGTGGCGAGAACGTACGAACGGTCCGTGGCGGACCTCGCGTCGCTCCGCATGGGCCACGGGCGCGGGCTCGTGGGCCAGCTCCCGGCGGCGGGCATGCCGTGGTTCATGACGGTGTTCGGGCGGGACACCATCATCACGTGCCTGCAGACGCTCCTGTTCGGCCCGGAGCTGGCCGAGAGCGCGTTGGCGGCGCTCGTCGACCTCCAGGCGACCGAGGACGATCCGGCCACGGATGCCGAGCCCGGAAAGATCGTGCACGAGGTCCGCGAAGGCAGGGCTGCGAAGAACTGGTTCTCGCGCTACTACGGCTCGGTGGACGCGACGCCGCTCTTCCTCGTCCTCCTGTCCGAGGTCTGGCGCTGGACCGACGATGCCGAGTTGCTCGGTCGCTTCCGCGAGCCGGCGCTCAGGGCCCTCGGCTGGATCGATCGCTACGGGGACTCCGACGGAGACGGCTTCGTGGAGTACGAGCGGCGGGCGCCTCACGGGCTCGAGAACCAATCGTGGAAAGACTCCGGAAACTCCCAGCTCTTCTCCGATGGGCGCCGAGCAGAGGCTCCGATCGCGCCCTGTGAGGTTCAGGGCTACGTCTACGACGCGAAGCTTCGCCTGGCCGAGATCGCCCGGATCGCCTGGGGCGACGAGGAGCTCGCGACCCGCCTCGAGCGCGAGGCAGCCGATCTCCGGCGCCGCTTCGACGAGTCGTTCTGGTGTGAGACAAGAGGCGGCTACTACGCATTGGCGCTCGATGGCCGGAAGGAGCGTGTGGACTCGCTGGCGTCGAACATCGGGCATCTGCTCTGGAGCGGCATCGTCCCGGAGGAGCGGGTGGCGGCCATTGCAGACCGACTCATGCAAGAGGAGCTCTGGTCCGGCTGGGGCGTTCGAACGATGTCCACGGCTGACGCCGGCTACAGCCCTCTGATGTACCACAACGGCACGGTCTGGCCGCACGACAATTCGCTGATCGCAGTTGGCCTGGCGCGGTGCGGGCATCGGGACGAGGCCGACCGGATCGTGCGGCGGATGACGGAGGCGGCGGCGTACTTCGACTACCAGCTTCCCGAGGTCTTCGCGGGCTTCCCCCGGTCGGAGACGCCGTTCCCGATCGCGTACCCGACGGCAGCCCGACCGCAAGCGTGGGCCGCGGGCACGCCCATTCTCCTGCTCCAGGTGCTCCTGGGCCTCGAGCCGGATCGCGAGCGGCGTGAGCTTCAGGGCGTTCGGTCCGAGCCGCCACCCGAATGGGCGGGAAGGATCCGGCTCTCTGGGATCCGCGCTTTCGACAGTGTCTGGCATGCTTCGCTCGAGCACGGGGAAATAGTCGTGCGGGGGGAGGAAGGAGGCGTGCGATCCGAATCGCAATCCTGAGTCCCGCCTGGTTTCCCGTTCCGCCGACCCGTTACGGCGGCATCGAGGCGGTCGTGTCGCTTCTGGCCGACGGGCTGGTCGAAGCCGGGCACGAAGTCACGCTTTTTGCCTCCGGAGATTCGAAGAGCCCGGCGAAGCTCGTCTCTGCCTTCGCGGAGGCTCCTTCGAGCCGGATCGGGACGGCCTCGGCCGACCTTCTGCATGCGCTCACCTGCCTGGAGCGTGCGGACGATTTCGACGTCATCAACGATCACTCCGGTCCCTTGGCAGCTGCGGTCGGCTGCGCGACAGACACGCCCGTCGTCCACACGGTTCACGGGCCGCTGGGCGGAGAGCCAGGGGTGATCTACCAGCTCCTCGCGAACGCCTCGCACCGTCTCAACCTCATCTCGATCTCGATGAACCAGCGCAATCCGAAGCCAGATCTTCCGTGGGTCGCGAACTGTCCGAACGCACTCGACCTCGACGCCTACTCGGTCGGAGACCACGATGCGGGCTACCTCCTCTTCCTCGGGCGTATGTGTGCCGAAAAGGGGGCACACCGGGCGATCGAGGTCGCGCGAGCCGCGGGGCTTCCGCTGAAGCTCGCGGGGAAGAAGCAGGATGTCGAAGAGCGCGAATACTTCGACAAGTACGTCGCCCAGGGGCTTGGGGGTGACATCGAGTATCTCGGTGAGGTCAGCCAGTCGGAGAAGCTCGAGCTGCTCCAGGACGCGCGGGCGACGCTCTTCCCGATCGAATGGGAGGAGCCGTTCGGTCTCGTCATGATCGAGTCGATGGCCTGCGGGACGCCGGTAATCGCCACGCGGCGCGGGGCCGTGCCCGAGGTGGTGGGCGAGGGGCGCGGCGGCATCATCGTGGAGCATCACTCGGAGATGGTGCGAGCGCTCGCCGAGGCCGAGAAGATCGACCCCGCGGACTGTCGGCGCTACGTCGAAGAGAAGTTCTCTGCGGCCCGCATGGTGGCCGACTACGTCGCCGCGTACGAAGGCGTCACCGGCGGACGAGACAGGCCGGCCCCGGAGCTCGTCGCTCCCCGACGCTGATCGCAGCGCGACGCGTTTCGTGCGTCTTTCTGCGCATTTTGTGCGCCACCGGCGCGCCTTCGCGGACTAGAGTCGAAAGAGGGAGGAGGCTGGGTCCACCGGCCCCGGGCCTCTTCAGGCCGAGCTGGCTCCGACAGGGACGCGTGCGAGGGCAGCGTCGAGGTCGGCGATCAGGTCGTCGACCGATTCGATCCCGACCGACAGGCGGATCAGGTTCTCCGGGATCGAGTAGGGCGACTCGGAGAGGCTCGCGTGCGTCATCACCCCCGGATGCTCGATGAGGCTCTCGACGCCTCCGAGCGACTCGGCCAGCTGCCAGATCGATGTCGAGCGAACGACCTCGAGGGCGTCCTGGCCGGAGCCCGCGACGTCGAAGGAGATCATTCCGCCGAAGCCGTCCATCTGGGAGCGGGCGAGCTCGTGCTGGGGGTGGCTCTCGAGCCCGGGATAGCGAACCCGCTCGACGGCCGGATGAATCTCCAGGTGCTCGGCGATCCGCTGCGCGTTGGCCGAATGCTGGCGCATCCGGATCGCCAGGGTCTTCAGGCCGCGCAAGACGAGCCACGAGTCGAGTGGCCCCGGGATGGCTCCGAGCGAGTTCTGGAGAAAGGCCAACCGCTCCGCGATTGACGGATCGCTCGTGCCCGCGAACCCGCCGACGACGTCCGAGTGCCCGCCGAGGTACTTCGTCGTCGAATGGACGACGAGATCCGCGCCGAGCTCGAGTGGGCGCTGCAGATAGGGCGTCGCGAAGGTGTTGTCGACGACGACAAAGGCGCCGGCGGCGTGCGCCGCAGCAGCGACCGCCCGCAAGTCGACGATGCTCATGAGCGGGTTCGTGGGCGTCTCGACCCAAATCATCCGCGTGCGCTCGTCCAGGAAGTCGGACAGGCGCTCGCTTGCGTCCTCAGCCGAGACGAACTCGAAGTGATAGCCCTTGGGCTCGTAGACCTTGGTGAAGACGCGATACGTGCCGCCATAGACGTCGTTGACGCAAACGACGCGGTCGCCGGGGGAAAGCAGGTGGAACACGGTCGTCGTCGCGGCCATGCCCGAGGCGAATGCAAAGCCGTGCTCGGCGGACTCGAGGGACGCGAGGCAGGTCTCGAGGGCCGCCCGCGTCGGGTTGCCGGTGCGCGAGTACTCGTAGCCCTTGGTCTGCCCCGCCTCCTCCTGGACGTAGGTGGAGGTCTGAAAGATCGGGACGATCACGGCGCCTGTGGCCGGGTCCGGTTCCTGCCCGGCGTGGATGGCGCGGGTCTCGAAGTCCATCGCCCGATCCTAGCTTGCGCTACCCGTTTCGCCGCTCGTGCGCCAGGTACTCGAGGAGATCGGCCCGGGTCAGGACGCCAGCCGGGCGCCCTTCCCGTGCGACGACGACCGCCGGGCTTCCGCTCGAGAGGTCGGCAAAAACCGTGTCGACGGTATCTCGGATCTCGACTGCGGGCAGAGGGGGCTCCATCGCGCCGGCAACGTCCTCGCTCATGGCGCCCTCGTTCAGGAACACGCGCTCGAGCAGCCCTCGCTCCCGGATCGAGCCCACGATGTCCGCTAGGGACTCGGCCGGCTCGTGGCGGACGACGGGGATCTGGGAGATGCCATACCGCTGCATCAACTCGATCGCGTGCCCGATGTTCTCGTGGGACTCGATCAGCACGAGCTCCGGCAATTCGCGCTCTTCGCCCTGCTTGAACGCCAGCACTTCCTCGATCGTGGGCTGGGCGGCGGCGCGCTCCAGGAATCCATGCTCGAGGAGCCAGTTGTCGTCATAAACCTTGGAGAGATAGCCGCGGCCACTGTCGGGAATCAGCGTCACGATCGTTGCGTCCGCCCCGAAGCGGCGCGCGACCTGGAGCATCGCCCAGACGGCCGTGCCGCCGGAGCCGCCGACCAGCATTCCCTCCTCACGCGCCAGGCGCCTCGCGGTCCGGAACGAGTCGCGGTCCGACACCGTGACCAGCTCGTCGACGAGCGACGGGTCGTAGGTCCGGGGCCAGAAGTCCTCGCCGATTCCCTCCACGAGGTACGGGTGGACGTCATCGGGATTCGAGTAGATCGAGCCTTCCGGGTCCGCCCCGACGACGAGGAGGTCGGGCTTCTGCTCCTTCAGGTACCGAGCCGTCCCGCTGATCGTTCCGCCCGTGCCCACGGAGAGCACGACCGCGTCGATCTCGCCACCAGTCTGCTCCCAGAGCTCGGGGCCGGTCGTCTCGTAGTGGGCGTCGGGATTGGCGGGGTTCGAATACTGATCCGGCTTGTACGCGCCCGGTATCTCCTCCGCGAGCCGATCTGAGACGGAGTAGTAGCTCTCGGGCGACTCGGGCTCGACCGCGGTGGGGCAGATGACCACCTCGGCCCCGTAGGCCCGCAGGAGCGCCCGCTTCTCTTCGGCGATCTTGTCGGGCATCACGAACACGCAGCGATAACCCCTGAGTGCCGCTGCGATCGCGAGGCCCACGCCCGTGTTCCCGCTCGTCGGCTCGACGATCGTCCCGCCTGGCCGGAGCTTTCCGTCCCGCTCCGCTTGCTCGATCATCCGCAGGCCGATCCGGTCCTTCACGCTTCCACCTGGGTTCATGTACTCGAGCTTGGCGAGGAGCGTCGGCTCGACTCCGCGCGAGAGGCGTTGCAAGCGGACGAGCGGCGTACCGCCCACGAGGTCGAGCACGGTCGGGTACTCCCTGGCCACGGGCGGATTGTAGGTGGGAGGCGGGCCTCACCCGCCTGCGCCGCGGTCGGTCAGTGGCGAAAGTGGCGGCGGGACGTGAAGACCATCGTCGCGCCGGCCTGCTCGACCGCCTCGGCGACTTCCGAGTCGCGCTTCGAGCCGCCGGGCTGGATGATTCCCCTGACGCCGGCTTCGAGGGCCAGGCTGGCCCCGTCCGCGAACGGGAAGAATGCGTCCGAGGCGAGGGCAGCCCCTTCCAGGTCGTGCCCGCGGTCACGCGCCTTGTCGATCGCCAGCCGAACGGCGTCGACCCGGCTCGTCTGGCCGCCGCCGATTCCCACCGTCTGGAGATCCTTGGCGATCACGATCGCGTTCGACGTGAGGTGCTTGGCGACGCGCCACGCGAAGATCAGATCGCCCCACCCGGTCTCGCTCGGGGCATGGACCGTCACGACCTTCATGCCGTCGCGGTCGTCCAGCTCGGCGTCGGCGTCCTGGACGAGCATGCCGCCGAGAACGCGCCGATAGTCCCGCTCGCCGGGGGTGCCGCCGCGGCGCTCACCGTCTTCCAGGATCCGGAGCGAGCCCTTCGCCCGAAGCGCCTCGAGCGCGTCCTCGGAGTAGGCGGGCGCGATCAGAACCTCCACGAACTGCGTCGCGAGTCGCTGGGCCAGCGGCTTCTCGACCCGGCGGTTGAGCGCGACGACCCCGCCGTAGGCCGAGACGGGATCCGCGGCCAGCGCGAGCTCGTACGCCTGCTCGATTCCGGAGGCCAGGGCGCAGCCGCATGGATTCGCGTGCTTGACGATGACCGCGGCCGGGACCGTGAACTCGCGGAGCGTCGAGCGGGCCGCGTCGAGGTCGTTCAGGTTGTTGAACGAGAGGTCGCCGCCCGAGAGCTGCTCGACACGCGACAGGAGGTGCCGCCGGGCTCCGGCCTCGACGTAGTACCCGCCCCGTTGGTGCGGGTTCTCGCCGTAGGGCAGGTCGGCCTGCTTCTCGAGCGCGACCAGGAGCCTGCCCGGGAAGGTCTCCCGGTCCGAGAACCAGTTCGCGATCGCCGCCTCGTAGGCGGCCGTGTGGGAGAACGCCTCCGCTGCCAGCTCCCGGCGCGTGTCGAGCCGAAGGCCGCCCGTCTTCCGGAGCTCGTCCAGGATGCTTTCGTACCGGCCGAGCTCGCATACGGGCACGACGTGGACGAAGTTCTTGGCCGCCGCGCGGAGCATCGCGGGGCCCCCGACGTCGATCATCTCGACAGCCTCCTCCTCGCGCACGTTCCGCTTGGCCGTCACGAGCTGGAACGGGTAGAGGTTGACGCAGACGAGGTCGAAGGGCCTGATGCCGTGGTCGCGAAGCGCCTCCAGGTCCTCGGGGACGTCGCGGCGGGCCAGGATGGCGGCGTGAATTCGAGGGTGAAGCGTCTTCACCCGGCCGCCGAGCATCTCCGGGAGATCTGTTAGCTCCTCGACACGAGTGACAGGGATGCCGAGGTCCGAGATGAAACCGGCCGTGCCCCCGCTCGCCACGATCTCGATGCCGAGCTCATGGAGTCCGCGCGCGAACTCGTCGAGGCCCGTCTTGTCGAAGACCGATACGAGTGCGCGCTCCACGTTCGCGGTCATCTAGATGGAGCGTAGAGCGCCGGCCAGATAGCTCCGGACGGTTTCGGGGAGGAGCCGGTGCTCGACGCGCTGAAGGCGAGCGTGGAGGGACGCCGGCGTGTCCTTCGGATCAATCGGCACGGGTTCCTGGGCGATCACGGGGCCCGTGTCGACTCCCTCGTCCAGGAAGTGGACGGTCACTCCCGTCTCGCTGGCCCCGGCGGCGAGGGCGTCCTCAACGGCGTGCGCCCCCGGGAACTCAGGCAGGAGCGACGGATGGACGTTCAGGCACGGAAAACGGTCGAGGAACGGCTCCGTCAGCAGGTGCATGTAGCCGGCGCACACGACGAGCTCGACTCCGTTGCCTGCCAGCCAGTCCGCCATCGCCTCGTCTCGTTCGCGGCGCGAGTCGTAGTCGGCCAGTCGGAAGACGGCCGAGGGGATGCCGTGCGCGGCCGCGCGCTCCAGCGCCTGTGCGCCGTCGACGTTCGAGGCGACCGCGTTCACGGGCAGGTCCTGATCGAGCAGGGCCTGGAGGTTGGTGCCACGGCCCGAGGCGAGGACGCCGATCACGCTCTGTCTGCCCAGATCACGCCGCGGTCACCCTCCTCGAGCTGCCCGATGACGGGAAATCCCGTGTCGCGCCCGTCGCTCGGCGGCACGACGGCGCAAAAGCCGACTCCCAGGTTGAAGACACGACGCTGCTCGTCCTCGTCGATACCCAGCTCGTCAAGCCACGTGTAGACGGGATGCCGGTCCCAGCTTGCCGGATCGATCCGAGCCCGCAAGCCGGTTGGGAGCACGCGCGCCAGGTTCCCGGGGATGCCGCCGCCCGTGATGTGGGCGAGCCCACGGACGTCGATGGAAGTACGCAGGCGGCGAACGTCGTCCAGGTAGAGCCGCGTCGGGGCAAGCACGAGGTCGGGGTCGAACGCATCCTCTCCGAGCACCCTTCGGACGAGGGTGAACCCGTTGGCGTGCAGGCCGGCGGACGGCAGCCCGAGGACGAGGTCCCCGGGTTCGCAGCGGGAGCCGTCGATGAGCTCGTCGTGTCGGACGAGGCCGACGCAGGTGCCGGCGAAGTCGAGCTCGCCCTCCCGGTAGATACCGGGAAGCTCCGCGGTCTCGCCTCCGAGGATTGCGCATCCGGCTTCCCGACAGACAGAGGCGGCGCCCTCGACCAGCTCTGCGACTTCGTCGAGATCGAGGTTCCCGGCGGCCACGTAGTCCAGAAAGAAGAGCGGCTCGGCACCGGTCGTGACGACGTCGTTCACGCAGTGGGCAGCAAGGTCCCTTCCCGCCTCGCGCAGCCGACCTGCCCGCCGGGCGAGGATCAGCTTCGTGCCGACCGAGTCGGTGGTGGCGGCAAGCAGGCGCTCGTCGTCGAGTCGGAACAGCCCGGCGAAGCCGCCCAGGCCGCCTACGACCCGATCCCCTCGTGTGGATTCGACCGCGGCGCGGATGCGCTCCACGACGTCGTGGGCCTTTGCAAGCGACACGCCCGCCTGCTCGTAGCTTGCGGTCATGTGAGCACCTCGGCGGCGAGCTCGGGGCGACCCTCCGGGCCTCCCGGCAGAAACCGGACGATCGTGTCTCCGATCGCGACGTCGGAGCCGAATGGCTCGACCTCGAGGATCTCGGCGATAGCACGTGCCTTGTCGTGCGGATCCTCGGCGCGCAGGTGGAGCTCGCTGAGCCTCAGATCGTCGGCCTGCTCGAGTGCGTCCTCGATCCAGTCGCGCGGCGGGTGAACCTCGAGCCGGTAGCCGGCCTCGGTGGCGATGAACGTCCGTTTGCCCGGGTGGTCCTGAATCTTCAGCTCGAGCTCGACCGCGCGCTCGAGCGCCGAGGCGTACCCGTCCTCGTCGAGCGCGATCCCGAGATGATCGACGCGGGGGCGGTCCCAATGGCCGGGCTGGATCACGACGTTGACCGCGCCACGGCCGAGCTCGATCAGGCGGAGCCGGAATCCCTTCGCGTCGAGGTCGTCCCAGGAGACACCGGACTCGAACCAGTGCGAGTTCTCGCCCACCCAGCCGTAGCGGCCGACGAGTGAGAAGCCGAGCTTGCCGATGTAACGCGCCTCGACCAGCCGGACTTTGCTCGTGACCAGGTGGTAGTGGAAAAGCTGCACCGGGCAGGACCATCGTAGCGCCACAAGGAGACGCGAACTGCCCGGCGAACCGAGCAGCCATGTCCACAACACCTCCACCCCAGCAACCTCCGCCAGGCTACGACCGGCCTTATTACGGCTCCGGGATGCCGCCACTCCCAGTCTTGAACGGCGAGCTTCTCGTCTTCCTGCTCGCGTGGGCCGTTGTCGGGATCATCGCGCTGGCGAGCGACTCCGTCGGCCCTGACTCCTTTGTCACGGCGACGGTCGCCCTCGCGTTCGGCTACATGATCTCGCGCGGGATCGCAAAGGCCGGCAAAGTCCTCGAAGGCCGCTAGCGGTCGCGGGCTAGCGGTTCGGGCGCCGACGCCGCAGAGCCCGGGCGTTTACGAGCACGGGGCCGGTCGGAGGACCCGATGCGCAGCCGGGAGAGATACTCCCTTCGCGGAACCTTTGCAAGCGGGCAGGATGTGGACGCGTTGTCCAGAACCGTGGCCGCCCTCCAGGGGGATGGCGCTTGCTTCCGCACAGGGCTGGGCGTAGGTTTGGCCTCGATGTCGAAGTGCGCGACGTGTTGACCGTCCGGGAGATCGCCGCGCTCCCCGGGCTCGGCCTGAGCGTCGCGGCCGGAGACGAGGGTCTCGGCAACCAGGTGAGCTGGCTGCACGTGTCGGAGCTGGCCGACCCGACCGAGTTCCTCGAGGGTGGCGAGCTCCTCTTGACGACCGGGATCGGGGTAGGGGAGCAGGAGGCGAAGCAACGCGAGTACGTAGGGCGGCTCGCCGAGCACGGCGTCGCAGGGCTGGGCTTCGGCGTCGGCTTCGGCTTTCCGGAGACGCCCGTGGCCGTGATCGAGGAGGCCGACCGGCTTTCGTTTCCGGTCTTGAGCGTTCCCTACGACGTGCCGTTCGTGGCGATCACGAAGGCGGTCGCCAGGAACCTGGCGAATGAGCAACTCGTCGAGCTCCGCGAGGCTCTCGAAGTGCACGAGCGGCTTGCCGAGGCCGTGCTCGAGGGCCGTGGAATCCCGGCGCTCCTCGCGATCGTCTGCACACGGCTCGACTGCTCGCTTGCGCTCGTGGACGAGAATGGACGTGTCGTGGCGGAGCGTCATGCCGGTGCCAACCTTCCGTTCGACCAGGCGCTCGAGCTGCCGGTGAACGCACACAGCGAGACCGCGACCTTGAAGGCTGTGCGGGCCGAGGGCAGCTTCGGCGAATACGACCGGCTCGTCCTCCACCACGGCCAGACGGCGCTTGCCTTCGAGCTCTCTCGGCGGCGCGCGGTCAGCGCCGCCGAGCTCCGGCTCGCCGGCGACCTGCTCGACGACCTCGAGAGCTCCCGGCTCGACGACCGCGAGATCGGGCGCAGGATCGCCGCCTTCGGCCTCGAGCCCGAGCGGACCTACGCGGCACTCCTCGCTGTCCCTCAAAACGGACATATCTCAGGCGAGCAGCTCCGCCGGAACGTCGCCGAGGAGCTCGACCGGTGCTCCGTCAACTACCTCTCGACCGCGCGACCGGAGCGGGCGGCCTTTCTCGTCGGTGCCGCAAGCGAGGACGAGGTCCATGCACTCGCGCGAAGGATCGTCGAGGGAGAGGGCCGGGCGCGCGTCGGGATCGGCCGCCCGTCGCGCGGCCGCGCGCTGGGGCGGAGCCTGCTCGAGGCGCGGGCCGCGCTCGACGCCGTCTCCTCGCCGGTCGCGTCCTACCACGACCTCGGGTCGCTCGAGCTCCTCTTGTCCCTCCCGGATGCGGCGCTCGAGGCATTCGTCGACCGTGTCCTGGGTCCCACTGCCGACAACGAGTGGCTGATGAGCTCCCTGACGGCCCTCCTCGATACGGGGTGCTGCTGGAGCGACGCGGCCGAGCAGATCGGTGTCCATCGCCACACGCTTCGCTACCGCATGGACCGGCTCCGGGAGCAGACCGGCCGGCACCCCGACGATCCGGAAGAGCGGATGGAGCTCTGGCTGGCGGTCAAGTCGAATCAGGCGCTGACTGCGCGGGCGGGGGGAAACGGCGCGTGATTGCGGTGCTCGGAGGCGCCGGCACGATCGGCCGTTACGTGGCACGGTTCCTCGAGGAGTGGGGGGCGCCGGTCGCCCGGAGGGACTTCCGCCTCTCGGACGAGGAGTTCGTCGACGCCCGTGATCCTGCGTCGCTCCGCGCCAGCCTCGAGGGCGCCGACGTCTGCGTCAACTGCCTCGACTACCGGCTGAACCTCGACGTGATGCGGGGTTCTTTGGCGGCGGGGGCGCACTACGTCGATCTCGGCGGACTCTTCCATGTAACCCGGAAGCAGCTCGAGCTGCACGACGAGTTCGTGTCGGCCGGCCTGACGGCCGTGCTCGGCATGGGCTCGGCGCCGGGAAAGACGAACCTCCTCGCCCGAGCCGCTGCGGACCGGCTCGGCGCGACGCCCGAGCGGCTCGAGATCTGGGCCGCCACGCGCGACCCGGCCGCAGCAGATCACCCCTTCCCCGCTCCTTACTCGGTCCGAACGCTTCTCGACGAGCTCAGGATGGAGCCGATGATCGTTCACGAGGGGCGCGAGCAGGCGGTCGAGCCTCTGTCCGGGACCGCGCAACGGGTGTTTCCGCCGCCGGTCGGCACCGCCACCGGCATCTACACGATCCACTCGGAGATCGCGACGCTTCCCGGAAGGTTCCCCGGGCTGGCCGAGGCGAGCTTCCGCCTCTGTCTCTCGCCCGGTCTCCTCGAAAAGCTTCTGAACCTCCCCGACGGTGAGGAGCCCGAGCCGTACACACAGTCGGAGGAGTCCGTTGCGATCCACATCGTCGACGTCGCCACCAACGGGCAGACGGTCACCGGCATGACCGTCACGCGCGGCGGTAGCGCCCGCTCCACGTCGGAGCCTGCCGCCCGTGCTGCGCTCGAGATCCACGAGGGCCGGCTCGCGGCACCGGGCGTTCACCCGCCCGAAGATGCCGTGAGCGAGCCGGAGGCCTTTCTCGCCCTTCTCGACACGGAGGTTCGATGGCAATGACGAACGACCACCTGTGGCGGCACTTCACCCGTGCCGCAGACCTCGATGCGCCGATCGTGATCGAGCGCGGCGAAGGCTGCCGGATCTGGGACACCGAAGGGCGCGAGTATCTGGACGCTCTCGCAGCTCTCTACTGCGTGAACATCGGCTACGGCCCTTGGCCGGAGATCGCCGACGCAGCGGCCGAACAGCTCCGGAAGCTGCCGTTCTTCACGAACTGGGTCGGCTTCGCGACACCACCGGCACTCGAGCTGGCCGAGAGGGTGAGCGACCTCGTCCCGATCGACGTCGGGCGGGTCTTCTTCGTCTCGGGCGGCTCGGAGGCCAACGAGACCGCACTCAAGGTCGCGCGCCAGTACCACCGCCTGCGTGGCGAGCCCGGCCGTTACAAGTACGTGTCGCGGCGCAGCGCGTACCACGGAACGACGATGGGGGCACTGTCGATCAACGGTAGCCCGGCTCTTCGCTCCCAGTTCGAGCCCTTGCTCCCCGGCTGCCTCCGCGCGCCGATGCCATACCGCTACCGGTGCCCCTACTGCGCGGATTCGTCCGCCTGCACGCTCCAGTGCGCCGACGAGATCGACGGCATCATCCGAAACGAGGACGCGTCGACGGTGGCCGCGGTCATCCTCGAGCCGGTCCAGAACTCCGGCGGTTCGATCGTCCCCCCCGAGGGCTACTTCGACCGCGTGCGCGAGATCTGCGACGAGCACGGGGTCCTGCTCGTGGCGGACGAGGTGATCTGCGGGTTCGGGCGGGTCGGCGACTGGTTCGGCTGCACCCGCTACGGGATCGAGCCGGACATGATGACGCTGGCCAAAGGGATCACATCCGCCTATGCGCCCATGGGCGCGCTCGTGGCGAGCTCGAAGGTGATCGAGCCCTTCCAGTCGGAGCCGACGCGCACGTTCGTCCACGGGATCACCTTCGGCGGTCACCCGGTCTCGTGTGCGATCGCGCTCGCGAACCTCGAGATCATCGAGCGCGAGGACATGATCGGCCACGTGCAGCGCCATCAGGGCGACTTCCGCGCGGCCTTCGACCAGCTTGCCGAAGAGCACCCGATGGTCGGCAATGTGCGCGGCGACGGGTTCTTCTACTCCCTGGAGCTGGTCAAGGACAAGGAGACGAAGGAGACCTTCACGCCGGCCGAGCGAGACCACCTGATCAAGACCGTGATGACCCCGCGCGCCAGGGAGTTGGGCGTCTACATGCGTTTCGACGACCGCGCCGAGACCTGCGCGCAGTTCGCCCCGCCTCTCGTCGCGGGCCCCGCGGAGCTGGACGAGTTCATGGGCGTGTTCCGGCAGGTGCTGGACGAGGCCTGGGAGCGCGAGGTCATGGGCGCAGTCAGAGCCTAGGTGCGCCAATACAGACCAACCATCTAGGAGGAGACATGGCCACGACGGTACGGACGCTTCAGAACTTCATCGGCGGCGACTGGGTCGAGGCGACGGGCGACTCCGCGCGCGAGATCGTCTCCCCCGTTACGGGCGAGAAGCTCGCCGATGCCCCCAACGCGAGTGCAGACGACGTCGATCGCGCGGCTCGCGCGGCCCGGGAGGCGCAGCCGGGCTGGGCGGCGCTGTCGGCGTGGGACCGGGCCAAGGTCTGCCATGCGATTGCAGACCTGATCGAGGAGCGGAAGGAAGACTTCGCACGCGAGCTCTCCCTCGAACAAGGAAAGCCCTTCGTGGCCGAGGCGATTCCCGACATCGAGGAGACGGCCGAGAACTTCCGTATCGCCGCCGAGGACGTGAAGCGGATGGAATCTGCGGTCATCCCGTCCCAGGACGTCAACAAGCGGATCCTCACCTTCCGCAAGCCGAACGGCGTCTACGGCTGCATCACGCCCTGGAACTTCCCGACGCTGATTCCGGTCGAGCTGATCGCGCCCGGGATCGCCGCCGGGAACACGATCGTGATGAAGCCTTCCGAGTGGACCCCGATCGCGATGGCGAACTTCATGCAGATCATGGCGGAGGCCGGGCTTCCCGAAGGTGTCGTGAACGTCGTCTACGGCGACGGTGCGGTGGGCGAGAGCCTGGTCACGAACGAGAACGTCGACTGCGTCGGCTTCGTCGGCTCGCACGGAACGGCGGAGAAGATCGTGCGTGCGATCGGCCTGAAGCGGAGCCTGATCGAGGCGAGCGGCAACGGGCCAGTCGTCGTCTGCGCCGACGCCGACCTGGAGCTCGCCGCCAAGGGCGCTGTCTTCGGAGGCTTCTTCTGCGCCGGGCAAGTCTGCTGCGCGACGGAGCGCGTGCTCGTCGACAAGCGAGTGCACGACGACTTCCTCGCAGCGGTCGTGAAGGAAGCGGAGACGTGGCTCCTCGGTGACCCCTTCGACGACTCGACGCTCGTCGGGCCGATGAACAACGAGCCGACCGCACGGAAGATGGACGCCCATCTCGAGGACGCGCTCGAGAAGGGCGCCGAGATCGTCGTCGGCGGCTCGCGCGACAGCGACCGGCCGACGGGCCTCTACTACCAGCCGACCGTGATCGACAAGGTCGGCGTGGACACGCTGATCAACCGCGACGAGACGTTCGGTCCCATCGTTCCACTGATCACCGTGGACTCCGACGACGAGGCGCTCGCGGTTGCGAACGATTCCTACCTCGGCCTCCAGGCAGCCGTCTACACGAGTTCCCTGAAGCGCGCGTTCCGTTATCTCGACAACCTCCAGGTCGGAAACGTGGTCGTGAACGACTCGACGGACTACTGGGAGGCGCACGAGCCCTTCGGAGGCGCGTCGGGGACCCGGACGGGCTGGGGTCGAATCGGCGGCCGTTACACGATGCTGGACATGACCGATCTGAAGACCGTCGTCCTCGACGTCGGCGGGCTCGACTAGCAGACAGGCGTGCCCCGCCTCCACGGCCGGACGGCCTACGTCGCGCTGCTCGCGCTGGGCGGCCTCGACGCGGCCGGGTATAGCGTCATCGCTCCGGTCGTGCCGGCGATCTCGGAGGAGACCGGAGCGGGCCCCTGGGTGATCGGCCTCCTCGTCTCCTTCTTCGCGATCGGCCAGGCGCTGGGCTATCCCCTGGCCGGGCAGGGGGTTCAGCGGCGGCAGGCTGCCTGGGTGCTCGGCCTCGCGCTCCTTTGCATGGCCGTCGGCGATCTTGGGTTCGTGCTCGGCGAAGGGCTCTGGGTGTACTTTCCGGCCCGTCTGCTCCAGGGCATCGGGGCGGGCGGGCTCTGGCTCGGAGTCGTCTTCGGCGTGCTCGAGCGCTTTCCGGGCGAGGAGTACCGGCGGCTGACCGGGGTTCTCGGTGCCTATTCGATTGGCGCCGTGGCCGGGCCGGCGCTCGGTGCGATCGGCGGGATCCGGGGCCCGTTCCTGGCGCACCTCGCTCTGGTCTGCCTCGGGGCGCTCGTGGTGTGGCGCCTCGGAGCCCCGAAGGAGCGGCCGGCGTTCGGGTCCGAGCGCTCCGCACTGCGGACACCGGGGTTCAGACTCGCGTCGGCCTCCATCATCCTGGTCGCGCTCTCCCTCGGGACGCTGGAGGGCCCACTGCCGCTTCACTTCGACGATCTTCTGAGCCAGAGCCAAATCGGCTTGCTCTACCTGGCCACGTCGCTCATGGTCGGGCTCAGCGCGACGCTCGCCGGCCGCCTGCTGCCGCGACGTGCGTTGGTGCTCGGAGTCGTCTGCCTCGTCAGCGGCATCGCGCTCGCAGGGATTACAGGCACCGTTCCCTGGTGGCTCGCGGCGAGCGCGGTCGTCGGCATCGGGCTCGGCGCCGGCGAGGCCGGCTCGATCGGGATCCTGCTCGAGACCGTCGGTACCGACCGCATCGTGCTTGCCCTGGTCGTCTGGTCGCAGCTCTGGGCCTTCGGCTACCTGATCGGACCCGCGGCGGCGGGTGGCATTGCCGACGTCCTTGGTTTCGGAGCCGTCGGGATCGTCCCGTTCGCTACCGCGGTCGTGGTGGTCGTCGCGTTTCTCCGCGCACCCGAGGCGCGGCCGGCGCCGGTCTAGAGTGCGGCCGGCTCGAGCACGAGGCGCTCGCGCCGGTACGGGAGGGGCACGGCCGGGTCCTCGGAGTCGATCTCCCGGGCGAGCCGGTGGCCGTCGAAGATCGCGTCCGCGACGATCCGCGGAGCGACGCAGTCTCCGACCCGATAGACGGCCTCGATGCCGTTCTCGGTCAGGCCGTCGGGGTCGGCGAGGAGCTCCAGGTAGAGCTGCTCGCTCGAGAGCCGCTGGGTTACCAGCACGATTGCATCGGCTTCCAGCTCCAACGGTTCGCCGTACTCGTCCGCTCCCGTCAGGCGTCCGGTCTCGATGCCGCCGAGGAGGAAGCCGCGCCGCTGGGCGATCCCGACGTCGTGCAGATGCTGGCGAAGCAGCGGCCCTTCGAGCGTCTGGTCGGCATAGGGCGCCACCTGGTCGAGCACCGTCGCGAGCTCCACGGAATGGCCCTCCGCGGCGAGCTTCTCCGCGAGCCCCGCCGCCATGAAGTAGCCCTCTGCGTCCCACACCACGACCCGGTCTCCGGGCGGGCGCTTGCCCTCGACCATGATTTGCTCCGGCGTCAACACGTGTGGGAGCGACGAGTCGGCCCCGGGAATCGCCTCGTGCGTGACTCCGTTCAGGCCGTCCGCCGCCCAGTGTGACCCGGTCGCGCAGACGACGAGTTCCGCGCCGTACTCGCGCACCTCGGCCGCCGAGAGCCGCGTCCCGGCGATCACCTCGACGTTCCGGAGCTTCTCGAGCTGGATGCGACGCCAGTTGACGACTCGCGCCCACTCGCCGAGACCCGGTAACTGCGGGATCCAGCGCATGATGCCTCCGACTTCCCGCTCGGCCTCGACCAGGTGGACCCGCCGGAAACCGCGCTTGCCGAGCACGATCGCGCATTCCATCCCGGCCGGGCCGGCCCCGACCACGAGCACGTCACGGTCGGCGTTCGCTGCCGGCTCGAATCGTTCCGGGTGCCAGCCGCGCCGGTACTCCTCGCCCGCGGTCGCATTCTGGGTGCAGCCGAGGTGATGCCCGCTCTCCGACTTCGAGATGCAGATGTTGCAGCCGATGCACTCACGGATCTCGCCGTAGAGACCCTCCTCGACCTTGGCGGGGAGAAAGGGGTCGGCGATCGACGGGCGGGCCGCGCCGATCAGGTCCCACGCGCCCGAGTTGACGATCTCCGCCATGCGATCCGGGTTCGTCAGGCGCGCGACACCCACGATGGGCTTGGCCGTGGCCTCGCGAACGCGGCCGGTCCATTCCAGCTGGTACCCCTCCGGGAAGAATCGGGAGGCGCCGGAGTCCTTCGACCATTCGGCGATCGAGCCGACGTTCACGTCCCAGAGATCAACCAGGTGGTCGGCGAGGCGGATGAACTCGAGGCCTTCGTCGAGCTCGACGCCGGCCGGGCCGAGTGCGTCGACGCACGTCCGCACCGCGACGACGCAGTCGTCTCCGACGGCTTCGCGGACGACCTCGAGCGTCTCGAGCCAGAACCGCGCTCGGTTCTCCAGGGAGCCGCCGTACTCGTCGGTGCGCTTGTTGTAGAAGGGGGAGAGGAACTGCAGCGGCAGGTAGCTGTGGCCGCCGTAGACGTAGACGATGTCGAATCCCGCCGTGCGCGACTCCTTGGCGGCAAAGGCCCAGTCGGCCTGGACCCGCCTGATGTCCGCCTTCTCCATCGCCTTGGGCACGTAGATCGGGTCGTAGTCGCTCGCGAGTTGCGAGGGCCCGATGCCCGGCCAGCGCGACTGACGGGTGTGAGCATGGCCGCCGCTGTGCGTCAGCTCGATGCCGGCGAGCGCGCCGTGCTCGTGGGCCTCATCGCACATGAAGGCCAGATTCCTGGTGTCGTCCTCGTCCCAGAGCCGCGAGGAGACGTACGGCGACTCGTCCGAGTCTGCGCTCACCGGCGCGTACTCCGTGCACACGGCCGCCCAGCCACCCTCGGCCTTCATGCCGCGGAACCTCGCCTGGGAGCCCGGCTTCTCCGTGCCGAAGCCGGTGCAGTGCGGAACGCCGTAGAAGCGGTTCTTGAGTGTCTTCGGCCCGATCTTCACGGGCTCGAAGAGAACGTCGTGCTTGGGGTCGCGCGGCATGTGCGGAGTCTAAGCCGCGGCGTCGCGTGAGCGGGCAGTGAGGTCTAGGGTGCGGGCTTGTGAGCTACGACTACGACCTGATCGTGATCGGCTCGGGGCCGGCCGGCCAGAAGGCGGCAGTCCAGGCCGCGAAGCTCGGCAAGCGGGTCGGGGTCGCAGAGCGTGGGCAGATAGGCGGCGTCTCGGTGAACACGGGCACGATTCCCTCCAAGACGTTGCGGGAGGCCGTCGTCTACCTCACCGGCCTGAGCCAGCGCGACATCTACGGTCAGAGCTACCGGGTCAAGGAGGAGATCACAGTCGAGGACCTGGCGGTGCGCACGCGCTGGGTGATCGAGCGCGAGGTCGACATCGTCCGGGCGCAGCTCACTCGCAACCGGGTCGAGATCCTGTCCGGGACGGCGAGCTTCGAGGATCCGCACACGATCGTCGTGCGGGCCTCAGGCGCGGAGGAGCGGCGCGCGAGCGCAGGCAACGTCGTCATCGCCTCAGGCTCCCGGCCTGCCCATCCGCCGAGGGTGGAGTTCGACGGCAGCACGATCCTGGACTCGGACAGCTTGCTCCAGCTCGCCCGCATTCCCACTTCGCTCGTCGTGGTCGGCGCCGGGGTGATCGGAACCGAGTATGCGTCGATGTTTGCAGCGCTCGGCGCGAAGGTGACCATCGTCGAACGTCGCCCACAGCTACTCGACTTCTGCGATGCGGAAGTCGTCGAGGGTCTCCGCTACCACCTTCGCGATCTGGGCGTCGTCTTCCGTCTGGGCGAGACAGTGGCCTCCGTCGAGCCCCATGAAGGGACGACGGTCACGACGCTCGAGAGTGGCAAGCGGATCATGGCGGAGGCGGTCCTCTATTCGGCGGGGCGCCAGGGCGCCACGGATGCGCTCGCTCTCGAGAACGCCGGGCTCGAGGCAGACGAGCGTGGCCGTATTCACGTGGACGAGAACTATCGCACCGCAGCGGAACACATCTACGCCGTCGGGGACGTGATCGGCTGGCCGAGCCTGGCGGCGACCTCGATGGAGCAGGGGCGCCTGGCCGCCTCGCATGCGTTCGACCACTCGACCAAGTCGATGAGCGGGCTGCTCCCCTTCGGGATCTACACGATCCCGGAGATCAGCTTCGTGGGGAAGACCGAGGAGGAGCTGACCGAGGCCGCGATTCCGTACGAGGTCGGGATCTCTCGCTACCGCGAGCTCGCGCGGGGGCAGATCCTCGGCGATCAATACGGCACCCTCAAGCTGCTCGTCTCGCCGGACGACCGGCGCATCCTCGGCGTGCACGTGTTCGGGACGAGCGCGACCGAGGTCGTCCACATCGGCCAGGCCGTGATGGGCAACGGCGGCACCATCGACTATCTCGTCGACAGCGTCTTCAACTACCCGACGCTGGCCGAGTCGTACAAGGTCGCCGCGCTCGACGCGATGAACAAGCTGAACGCCTTCGCCCGAATCGACGCCTGACGAACCGGCGCGATCGAGCGAGGTGCGCGAGTTAGGATCGCTGCATGGCGGTGACTCGCACCCGCATCGGCGGGCACGTCGTCGTCGAATGCCTCGAGGCCCTCGGGGCTGACACGGTCTTCGGGCTCCCCGGGATTCACGCGCTCGCGATCTGGGACGGACTCCGCGAGAGCCGGCTGCGTTACCTGGGCTTCCGCACCGAGCTGAACGCCGGCTTCGCCGCGGACGGCTATGCGAGGGCGTCCGGGAAACCCGCCCCGCTCCTGCTCTCGACCGGGCCGGGCGCGCTCAACTCGTTGACTGCGCTCATGGAGGCAGCGAGCGCCCACGTGCCGGTGGTGGCGATCGCCAGCCAGATCCCGCGCGAGCTGATCGGCCGGGGGCGGGGCTACCTGCACGAGCTTCCCGACCAGCGCGCGTCGTTCGCGCCGCTCGTCAAGTGGACGGGGCGCGCCGAGCGGCCCGCCGAGGTGCCCCAGGTTCTCGCCGAGGCGTGGCGCCAGGCATTGACGCCTCCGAGCGGCCCGGTCTTCGTGGAGATTCCGGTGGACGTCTTGACGGGCGAGGCCGAGGGAGAGCCCGTGGACGAGCTCGATGGCAAGGCGGCAGTGAGCGTGGTCCCGGGCGTCGAGGAAGCGGTGCGCTTGATCGCTGCGGCCGAGCGCCCCGTTCTCTGGGCCGGCGGGGGCGTCAGCCGCTCCGGCGCCTGGCCCGAGCTGGCAGCCCTGGCGGAGCGGGTCCGGGCTCCCGTCGTGACGTCGTACATGGGCAAGGGAACCTTCCCCGAGGATCACCCGCTCGCAGCCGGCTCGGCGGCGGACGAGGCCGCCTTCAAGGAGCTCGTCGAAAGCGCCGACGTCCTCGTGTGCATCGGGACCGAGCTCGGCGCGGAGACGACCGGCCAGTATTCGCTGAAGCCCGGCGGGCAGATCATCCAGGTCGACGCCGCCGCGGAGCGGATCGGCGGCACCTATCCAGCACTCGGACTCGTCGGCGATGCGAAGGCGGTTCTCCGGGAGCTGCTCGAGCAACTCCCCGCCCGGGAGCCGGACGGACAGGCCGAGCGAGCCGCCAGCAGAGGTGAGAGAACGGATCGGTCGCGGTCTCGACGAGCAGGGCCGCGAGCTGGAGCGCGGCCTCCTCGCGACGATCCGGGAGGCACTCCCGCGCGACGCAGTACATGCGTGGGACATGACGATCCTCGCCTACTGGGCGGGCGCGCACTTTCCAGCGCTCTCGCCGCGCCGCTTCCTCTACCCGCTGGGCTCGGGAACGCTCGGCTACGCGTGGCCGGCGGCGTTGGGAGCGAAGGCTGCCCTACCCGACACGCCCGTGCTCGCTGTCGCGGGTGACGGCGGCTTTCTCTACAACGTCGCCGAGCTCGCCAGCGCACGGCAAAACCATTTGGGCGCCAAGCTGCTGCTCGTCGACGATGGCGGCTACGGGATTCTTCGCGAGTACCAGCAGCACTCGTTCGGCGAGACGTTCGCGGTCGATCTCGTCCAGCCTGACTTCGTTGCACTCGCGGAGGCATTCGGCGTCCCGGTTCGAGGTACCGCCCCGAGAGGCTCGGGGAGGATCTCGCCTGGGCGCTCTCGCAGGAGGGCCCTGCAGTCGTCGTCCTGCGCACGAAGCTCGAGATGTGGACGCCCACCGCCTGATGGCGGCGTCGCGGCCGACGGACTGGGACGACCTCGTCCGGCCCTCGCTCCACGGCATCGAGCCCTACCGGCCGGGCCCGAGCCTGAGCGAGCTCAGGGAACGCTACGGGGTCGACGAGATCGTGAAGCTGAACTGGAACGAGGGGTTGTTCGGCCCCTTTCCGGGCGCGCTCGAAGCTGCGGCGGCGGAGCTCGAGAACGCCTGGATGTACCCCGAGCAGGCGTTCAGCGATCTGCGTGAGGCGATCTGCCGCTGGCGCGACGTCCCGCCGGAGCAGGTCGTGCCGGCGCACGGGATCCAGAGCCTTGTCCGGACGATTGCCGACGCTTTCCTTGGCCCTGGAGAGTCGGTCGTCCTGCCCGAGCCCACCTACGGCCTCTATGCCCAGGTCTTCGCAGCCGCGGGTGCCTCGATCGAGTACGTCCCCTGTCCGGAGCTCAGGCTCGACCTGGACGAGATGGCTGCGTCCGCCGTCCGGCTCGGCGCTCGCCTCGTTGTCGTCTGCGATCCGAACAACCCGACCGGATCCCTGGCGGAGCAGGACGAGTGGGACCGCTTCCTCGACGCCCTGCCAGAGGGGTGCGCGGTCGTCGTGGACGAGGCGTACTGCGAATACGTGGATCCCGACCGCCGGATCCGCCGAGAAGACGACGTGGCCGCGGGGCGGCCGGTTGATTCTCCTCCGGACCTTCTCAAAGATCTTCGGCCTCGCGGGCCTGCGGCTCGGGCTATGCGATCGTTTCGGAGCCGCTTGCGTCCTATCTGGACGTCGTGCAGGAGCCTTTCAACGTCAACCGGGCGGCCCTGGCCGCCGGCACGGCGAGCCTGCGGAGCCCCGAGATCGTCGAGGAGCGCAGGCTCCAGGCGGCCGAATCACGCGAGCTTCTGACGAGCCTCCTCGAGGCAGCCGAGATCGAGGTCCAGCCGTCACAGGCGAACTTCGTGTTGGCCCGGGTCGGCGTCGACGACGTCGCGCTCGCGGACGGCCTGGCGTCCCGTGGCTTTCTGATCCGCGCCGGGAGCGAATTCGGCATGGCGGGCACCGTCCGCATCACCGTGGCGCCCCTGCCGCTCATGGAAAGGGCCGCACGCGAGCTGATCGCCGTCCGGAGCAGCCTTTTCGCTGGAAACACCGTGGGTTAGACTCGGACGATGCCAACGGACGGGGTCGCCATCACGCTCGACGGAGTCCGCAAGCGGTTCGGCAAGGTCGAGGCCGTCAAGGAGATGACGACCGAGATCCGGGAAGGCGAGTTCTTCACGATGCTGGGGCCGTCGGGTTGCGGGAAGACGACCACGCTACGGATGATCGCGGGCTTCGAGGAGCCCGACGAGGGGACGATTCTGCTCCGCGGGGACGACGTCACGAACGTGCCGCCGAACCGGCGGAACGTGAACATGGTCTTCCAGCACTACGCGCTCTTCCCTCACATGTCGATCTACGACAACGTTGCGTTCGGCCTCAAGCTGAAGAAGCTCGGGAAGGACGAGCAGCGTTCCAGAGTGAACGAGATGCTTCGGGTGGTCGAGCTCGAGGGATACGAGAAGCGCCGTCCGTCGCAGCTCTCGGGTGGACAGCAGCAACGAGTCGCCCTGGCGCGCGCGCTCGTCAATCGTCCCGCTGCACTCCTCCTCGACGAGCCTCTCGGTGCTCTCGACGTCAAGCTGCGCAAGCAGCTCCAGCTCGAGCTGAAGCGAATTCAGAACGAGCTCGGGACGACGTTCGTCTACGTGACGCACGACCAGGAAGAGGCCCTCTCGATGAGCGACCGGATCGCGATCATGAACGACGGCCTCGTCGAGCAGATCGGAAGCCCGCGCGAGATCTACGAGCGGCCGGCAACCGCATTCTGCGCCGACTTCGTCGGCTCCCTGAACGAGCTCGACTTCCGCGTCGACTCGGTCGACGCCGGGGTGGCGGTCATGCAGCTCGGCGACGGCGAGCGGCTCGCCGTCCGGGAGACCGCCGAGACGCGGCCAGGCGCCCAGCTCAAGGTTGCTGTCCGCCCGGAGCGCATCCGCATCGAGCCGGCGAACGGGCGCGCGCCGGAGGGGGGATCACGCATCGACGGCACGATTGCCGAGCTCGTCTACCTCGGGTCGCTGACGCAGTTCCACGTCGACACCGAAGCAGGCCGCATCGTCAGTCACGGCATGAGCGCCGACAACGCGGCGAATCTCGGTGCCGGCCGGCGCGTGACGTTGACGTGGCCGCCCGAGGACGCAGCCGTCCTTGCCGGCCCGCCTGTCGCCGACGGCTAAGCCGCGCCCGGAACGAGCGTCGAGCCCTCGCTCTCCGCGTCGAGCCTCCGCTCGAGGAAGCGGCGCCCGACCTCGGCGAGGATGACGATCGCCAGGGACGCGACGAAGACGACGACGGCGACCGCGATCGCCTGCGGCAAGAGCGTCGGGAACCGGAGCTGCGAGTAGAGGTAGATCGGGAACGTGACCTGATCGCCGACCACGAAGTTTGCGACCGCGAACTCGTCGAACGAGAACGTGAACGAGATCAGGAACGACGAGAGGACCGCAGGAACGATCAGTGGCAGCGTGATCGACCTGAACGTGCGAAGCCCCGTGGCCCCGAGGTCGCGGGCGGCTTCCTCGAGGCGCTCGTCGATGCGCTCGATCCGGGGCGCGAGCACGAGGATCGCGTACGGGAGGAAGATCACGACGTGGCCGATCGCCACCGTCCAGATGGACAGCCCGATCGTGACCCCGATCCACTGGTCGAGGAAGACGTCGACGGTCTTGAAGAGGATGAGCAGGGCGATCCCGAAGACGACGTAGGGGATCACGAGCGGCGAGAGGAGAAACGCCGTCGCGCCGGATTTCCCGAAGAATCGTCTACGCACCAGGACAAGCGAGGCCAGGATCCCGAGGAGAACAGCGATCGTGCTGGCAATGGCGGCGATGACCGCACTCGTCCGCAGCGAGCCGGTCAGCTCCGGATTCGCGAGGAAGTCCCGGTACCACTGGGTCGTAAAGCCCTGGAGCGGAAACCGAATCGTCGAGTCGTCGTTGAACGAGAACACGAAGAGCACCAGGAGGGGCGCATAGAGAAAGACGACGAGGAGCCCGAAGAACACCTTGAGACCGCGGAGTCCGTTCTTCGAGACGGCGATGTCGCTCATGTCGAGAGCTGCCGCATGGAAAGGAAGCGGGCGAAGATCAGCGTGAAGAAGAGCACGGCGCCGAAGAGGAACATGGACAGGACCGCACCCGTGGTCCAATCGAAGCCCGGGCCGAAGAGGTCCTGGATGGCGTTGCCGAACATGAAGCCCTTGTTGCCGCCGACGAGGGACGGCGTCACGTACTCACCGATCGTCGGGATGAAGATGAAGACGAACGCCGCCACTACTCCGGGAAGGCTGAGGGGGAGCGTGACCCGGCGGAAGGCCTGCCACCGGCTGGCGCCGAGGTCGCTGGCGGCCTCGAGAAGCCGGCGGTCGAGGTTCTCGAGGGACACGAAGATGGGAAGCGCCACGAACGGGATCCAGACGTACCCGAGCACGAGCATGACCGTGAACTGGCTGTAGAGAAGTTGTGGGATCGGGTGCTCGTCCGCCCGAAGGCCGGTCGAGTAGAAGAACGAGTTGATGAGGCCCTGGTCGCCGAGAATGAACTTCCAGGCCGCGACGCGGAGCAGGAAGCTCGTGAAGAAGGGAACGATGATGAGGAGGAGCAACGTGTACTTGTGCTTGCTCGTCCCCAGGGCCAGGAAGTACGCGATCGGGTAGGCGATCACGACGCAGATCGCCGAGACGATCAGTGACATCTTGATCGACTTCCAGAAGAGGCCGAGGTAGACCGAGTCGAGATCGAGGAACGACTTCCACGACGACAGGGTCCAGACTTCGTCCCCCGGGAAGAGGACTATTCCCCCGACGGAGAGGAGCCCGACGAGGACGACGGGAATCGCGAAGAAGATGACGAGCCAGAGGAGCGGCGGCGCGATGAGCCCCGCCGTCGTCAGGTTCTTGCCGCGGCGCCGCGGACGCCAGATGCTGCTGCGGATACGCGGGACGGGCTGAGCGTCGACTGCCACGCTGCGGTGCGCCCGCCCTAGGCCGCTTTGACCTCGTCCCAGGCCGCGTTGTACTCCTTGCGCCGCGCGATATAGCGATCCATGTGCGCCTTGGGCTCCTGCAGGGCCGAGGGATCCTTCAGGTGGAGCACCTCGACGAACCCCGGGTCGAGCTTGCTCAGGTCAGCCTCTGTGTTCGCGTGCCCGTACGCATAGTTCGCCATGATCCATTCGGCCGAGAACGTGCCCGACCACTCGTCGACGTAGGCGTGGGCATGGTGGTAGTTGGGGCTGTCCTTCATGAGGACGAAGCCGCACACCCAGGACAGGCGCCCTTCCTTTGGCTCCATGTACGTCACGTCGTGCCCAGCGTCCTTTGCTGCGACGTAGGAGCCGGCCCAGGCGTATGCGATCCAGATGTTCCCGGCCTTCATGTCTGCGTCGAGATCGGTCTGCGAGGCCCAGAAGTTCCGGACGACGTGCTTCTTTGAGATGAGGAACTTCTTCATGTCCTCGAGCTCGCCGTCGTCCATGTTCCACGGGTCGTCTACGCCGTTGACGTAGCCGGCCACGAGGAAGTTCTCGAGGCTGTCCCACCAGGAGATCTTTCCCTTGTACTTCTCGTCGTAGAAGAGCGCCCAGGTGTCTTCGTTCGTGTCCACCTTGTCGGATCGGTAGAGAGGCGAGGAGAAGCCCCAGTCGGCCGGGATGAAGTACTGCTTTCCGTCGACCTGGCCGCCTTCCATCATCGCCGGGTTCAGAGCCGCGGCGTTCTTCATGATGGACGTATCCCAGGGCTCTACCACGTCGAGGTTCACCCAGTCCTGGGTGTAGCCGATGCAGGGATGGACGACCTCGGGCCGGAATCCCGCGCGGACCTTGGAAAGAGCCTGGTCGTCACTGGTCAGGAAGGTGTACTTCGGCTTCGGATACGTCTTCGTGTAGCCCTTGACGCCGACGTACGTCGGCAGCTCGTACCCGGCCCACTCGAGGACCTTGAGGTCGCCCTTCTCCTGGTCGATCGACGGCCGGGTCTCAGTCGCTCCGGCCGCGCCCGTATCGGTGTCGTCACTCTCTCCCGAGGATGCTCCGCACCCGGCCAGAATCCCGGTTCCTCCCGCAGCTGCCGCGAGCTTCAGGAACTGTCCGCGGCCAAATTTCTTCTCGAGGATCCGGTCAAGGTCGCTCCGCATGCTCCAACCTCCAGGGAAGGGTTTTTGACTCAAGCGTCAATTAGATTGGACTGGCACAGGTCAGTCAAGTTAGGTTTGTGACGTGAGGGCGCCGCGACTCGTCCGGGATGAACGGGAAGAAAGCATCCTCGCGGCGGCGCGGCACGCTCTGGCCGAGCGAGGATTCGAGGCGACTCGGATCGTGGACATCGCCCGCGGCGCGGGTGTCTCGACCGGAACCGTCCACTATTACTTCAAGACGAAGGACGACGTCCTCCTGGCCGCTCTTCGCTGGGCGAACGAGATTCCATATCGACGTCTCGAGGCCGCGCTCGAGGAAGAGGGCGATTCGGTGTCCCGGCTCGCCTTGCTGATCGACGTCACCGTTCCCTACCCGGGTTGGCTCAGAGAGCAATACCTGCTCTGGATCGAGCTCGTGAGCCGGGTCCTGCGAGCGTCCGACCTTCGTCCCGAGAGCCAGAGAGTCGGCTTGCGCTGGCGCCGCTACTTTCGCGATGTAATCGAGGAGGGCGAACGAGCCGGAGCCTTCCACCCGGTCGCGGCGGCGGACGAGGTTGCCGAACGACTCGTGGGTATGGCGGACGGGCTCGCCTTCAGAGCTCTGTCGGGGGACATCACGCCCGAGCGAGTGCACGAGCTCCTGCGTCGCTTCGCAGCGGAGCAGCTGGGCGTCGCGCCCTCGTCGCTCGAGGCGCACGGAACGGCTGAGCGGCTCTCGGCCTAGCCCGCCAAAACAGATAGACGCGCGTGTAGTTCGGGTCCCGACCCGCCCCCCTGCTCACGCGCGAGCGTACCGTCCAAATTCGCGCACGTGTCCCTCAAATCGTGCCGAAAATGGTTCAGGGTCTTCGCCGGAGTCTTGTCCCGAGACCCGCCGGTGCCGTAGCGTCCCAAGCATGCTGTTTCGGCCGACCCACGAGTGGCTCTAGCCGGGACGGTCGGTTCGCATGCCCGAGAAGCCCCTCGTCGACGTCCGTCTCGTCGAAGCCACCGCCGTTCTCACATTCGAACGCGACGAGAAGCTGAACGCGATCTCGACCGATGTCGAGGCCGAGCTCGGGCAAGCGCTCGACTCGCCGCAGGTCGCCGGCAGCCGCTGCATCGTCTTCGCGGGAGCCGGTCGATCGTTCTCGGCCGGCGCCGACCTCTCAGAGCCGCGCGACGAGAGCCTCGCTGGGATCGAGGCCTACTACCGGGGATCCGGCGCCGTCTACGAGCGCATCGCCCGCCTGCCCCAGCCCTCGATCAGCGCCATTCACGGCTACTGCCTGGGTGGCGGGCTCGAGCTCGCGCTCGCGACGGACTTTCGGATTGCGGACGAGAGCGCAATCTTCGGCTTGCCCGAGGTCGAGCTCGGCATCCTTCCGAGCTCCGGAGGAGCCCACCGGCTGGTCCGCTTGGTCGGGGCTGCGCGGGCCAAGGAGCTCATGCTGATCAGGCCGCGCTTCTCCGCCTCCGAGGCACTCGCCTACAACGTCGTGACCGAGGTGGTGGCCGCGGGCAACGCGGTCGATAGGGCGTTGGAGCTCGGAGCGCGCATTGCTGAGCTTCCCGAGCCGGCGGTGACCGCGATCAAGGCGACAGCCGACCTGATGGTCGAGTCGTCGCGCGAGACATCCGTCCTCCTCGAACGTATTGCGTACGCTGCGCTCGCGCAGACAGACGAAGCCCGAGCCGCCGGCGAGCGCTGGGCTCGAAGGCACTCCGAGTAGCCGCCCGACGGACCGCGCTAAGCGTCTTCGAGCGTGTCGCCGACGCGCACGACCCCAGGCTCCTCGACGTCCGCATACATACCGAAGTCGATCTCCTTGCCGTCACGCAGGCCTCGGTAGGCCTTGATCTCCCTCAGCGAATCGAAGTCGCGGAAGCCCAAGTCAGGGTCCCGGGTGGTGACCACGCAGCGGGGGACCGGGCCCCCGACCCGGATCACGGCCGAGCCGACGCGAAATCGGCGCCCTTCCCAGGTGTCCTCCTCGTGTGGCTCGCAACCTTCGAGGGTCAGGAGCATCCGAAACCGGCGTCCGTCCACGTCACCGTTGGTGCCCGCCTGACGTCCCAGCTCCGCGACGGAAGCCTCCGAGAGAAGCGTCACCACGCGCACGTCGAACGCGCCGCCCCGGTCGGACGTCCGGACAAGCCGCACGGGCTTCCCGATGTAGTCGGTGTAGGCCTGTGCGAACGGGCCGACGACGAGCTGGGCATCCACCGGCCGGCCCCAGAAGTCCACCTGCAGCCTCTCATCGCCGAGCGCGACTGTGTCTTCGACGACACTCCCGTCCGGAAAGTGGAGCGCCAGGCGCTCCGGGTCGGCCTGGTACTCGCTACGCACCTGCACGAGGGGCCCATGCCTCGTGCATCCGAACAAGCGGCCCGTGGCATCCACGAGGAAGAACTCTCGGTTTCCGGGGACCCCGTACCGCTCGAGCCGGACCTCCTCCGGGTGATGGAGCGCGGAGCCCTTGACGGGAGTGGTCGAGAGCCTCGACACGGTGGGCATGGACGGAAGCCTACTCACGAGCGTGGCGGCGGGAACCCATGCCCCCAGGCATCCGTGCCACCGTCCACCACCACCGTCGTGCCTGTCACGTACGAGCCGCCCTCGGAAGCGAGGAACGCGATAACTGACGCGACTTCGTCCGGGCGCCCCAGGCGGCCCAGGGGAATTCCCTCCTCCCAGCCTGCGATGCGTTCGGCGCCGTACCCCTCGAGGCCCTCGGTCATGATCGTTCCGGGCGACACGCACACGGCGCGGATCCCGTACCGGCTCCACTCCGAGGCGAGGCCGCTTGCCAGGTTCTCGACCGCGGCCCGGGCTGCGGCAGCATGAGCCATGCCCGGCACGCCGCGCCGAGGGCTGAAGCCCACGAAGACGACGACGCCACTCCGCTCAGGGATCATCGAGCGGGTCGCGACCTCGCGCGTCACGTTCCAGGCGGCGTCGACTGCGAGCCGGTGGACGGCCCGCCAGCCGCCGGCAGAGATCTCCTCCGCCGGCGCAATGAACTGGCCACCGGCGTTGTTGACGAGGATGTCGATCTTCCCGTAGCGCTCGAGTGTCTGGGCGACGAGCGTCTCGACCTGATCCTGCTCGCGGACGTCCGTCGGGAGCGCGAGGCATTGCCCCCCGAGCGCCTCGACCTCCTTCGCCACTGCGGCGAGCGGCTCGGGTCGGCGCCCGCAGATCGCGACGCGCGCACCCGTCCGTGCCAGCTCGAGCGCGGTAGCGCGGCCGATTCCAGTGCCGCCGCCCGTGACGAGGGCGACGCTGCCCGCGTTCGCCTCTTGATTCAGCACCGAAGTCACGGCATCACCACAGCGTCGTTCGGCTCCCGCCCTTCGAGGACGTCAAGGACGGCAAGCGCCGGGCGCCGGTAGACCTCGCGCTCGGTCTTCTCGCTGTACCAGGCGGCATGCGGGGTGAGGATAAGCCGAGGCGCATCAGGGAGGCTTGCGGGCGGCTCCTCGGGGAGGACGTCGAAGGCCGCTCCGCCGAGCCGCCCGGAACGAAGGGCCTCCGCAAGTGCGTCCATGTCGACGAGGTCGGCACGGGCCGTATTGAGGAGAAATGCGCCTGCCGGCATGAGGTCGAGCTCCCGCCTCCCGAGCAAGTGCCGTGTCGAGGGCGTGAGCGGAACGTGGAGGGTCACCGCGCGGCACGCCGCCAGCAGCTCGTCCAGCTCGGCAGCCCGCGCTCCGGTCTCCCGGATCGCGCCGGCTCCGACCACCGGGTCGCTCGCCCAGACCTCCATGCCGAGCGCGAGGGCGCGCTCGGTGACGGCGCGCCCGATTCTCCCCATCCCGACGATGCCGAGGCGGGTCCCACCGACCCTGCTCAGAACTCCTGCCGCCTGGTAGTCCCAATCACCACTCCAGACGTTGCGGTCGAGAACGACAATGCCGCGAAGAAGCGAGAGGAGCATCGCCACTGTGGACTCGGCCATCTCCTCGACGCAGTAGTCCGGCACGTTCGCGACCCTGACCCCGTGAGCCGCAGCCGCCTCGAGGTCGACATGGTCATACCCGACACTGCAGGTCGCGACGACGCGCAACGCGGGCAGGCGCTCGACGTCCTCTCGGTCGACGGGATAGTCGGGACCGACCAGGAGGCCGACGACGTCGTCGCCCTCCCAGGGCGCTTCCGCCTTCTCGATGCGAACGTCTGCCGGCGAGAGAATCTCGTGGAGGGTGTCGAGCGGAAAGCTCGGGTCGCAGACAAGGACGCGTCCTGGCACGGGAGGAGGGGCTTATCATCCCGCCGGCCTCCCCGGCAACCCCCATGCACGAGAAGCGAATCGAGATCCGTTGGCGTGACCAGGACGCGTACGGCCACGTCAACAATGCCGTCTACCTGACCTTCCTCGAGGAGGTGCGCGATGCGTGGCTCGCGCGCACGCTCGGTGACGAGGGCGATCTTTGGGGCTACGTCGTCGCCCGGGTCGCCATCGACTTCCGGCGCGAGCTGAAGCAGGATGATGGCTACGTGATTGCCCGCTGCGAGCTCCAGTCGATCGGGACCTCGTCGGTCCGGACGCGCGAACGTCTCGTCACGGGGGAGGGAACGCTCGCCGCCGAGGCGGAGGCCGTGCTCGTCGCGCGGAACCCGGACTCCGGCGCCTCGCGCCCGTTGACGGCGCTCGAGCGTGCAGCTTTCGAGCGGGAAGCTGGGGCCGCTCCGTGAGCCTCGAGCACCTCTTTGCCCCGCTCACGATCGGCCCAGCCGAGCTGGCGAACCGCATCGTCTCGACCGCGCATCAGACGACCCTCGTCCACGAGCACCTGCCGACGGACGACTTCGTCGCCTACCACGAGGCGAGGGCTCGTGGCGGCACGGGTCTCATCGTCCTCGAGGCGACCGCGGTCCACCCGCTCGGGCTTCTGACCTCGCACACCCTCGCCGGCTACCGGGACGAGATCCGCCCGGCCTACGAGCGTCTCGTGGACGCCATGCGTCCGTACGAGACGCGACTCTTTGTCCAGATCTTCCACGGGGGGCGGGAACAGATCGCGAGCCCGCCGCGCCCTCCGGCAGTCTCGTCCTCGGCGATCCCGAGCCAGCGCTTCAAGATCGAGCCGCGCGCCCTTCGCGAGGAGGAGATCGAGTCGATCGTGGCCGGCTACGCGCGGGCCGCGGGCCTCGCTTCGGAAGCGGGCCTGGACGGGGTCGAGATCTCCGCGGCACACGGCTATCTCCTGGCCCAGTTCTTCACCCCCGAGCTGAACCGCCGGACGGACGCCTGGGCCGAGCCCGCCGCCCTTCTCCTCGCCGTCCTCCAGGCCGTACGCGAGACCGCGGGGAAGATTGCCATCGGCGTCCGCCTCTCGGGCGAGTCGGAGGCAGCGCGGGCCGTCGTCGGAGAGCTGAAGGGACGCGTCGACTTCGTCCATGTCGCCCTCGGCGATTCCTCCACGTACCGAGGCTCGGTAGGCATCGTCCCACCGCCTCCAACGATCGAGAACGCGATCGCCGAATGGACCGAGCCTTTCCGGATCGGAGTGCCGCTGGTCGCGACGTCGCGGATCGTCGACCCGGTCGAAGCCGATCGGTTGATCGAAGAGGGGCGAACAGACGCGGTGGGAATGAACCGGGCGCTGATCACGGACCCGGACATGCCCCGGAAAGCACGGGAGGGCCGGACGGACGAGGTCATGCGCTGCCTGGCTTGCAACGCCTGCATCGCCCACTATCACGCGGCCACCCCGATCGCGTGCACGCAGAACCCGCGCACCGGACGGGAGTTGACGCTGTCTCGACCCGAGCCGGCCGCCGAGCCGCGACGGATCGTCGTCGTCGGAGCGGGACCTGCCGGGCTCGCAGCCGCCGTGGAGGCAGGCGCCGCGGGACATGACGTGGTGCTGCTCGAGCGGCGGCACAAGATCGGTGGACAGATCGCGCTCGCGGGCTCGGCGCCCGGGCACGCTGAGCTCGCCTGGGCGCTCAGGAGAAACTACGACGGCCTGCTCGAGCGGGCAGGAGTCGACCTGCGGCTCGACGAGGAGGCAGACGCGGACTCCGTTGCTGCGCTCGACCCTGACGCGGTCGTCGTGGCGACCGGGGCCCTTCCTTACGACCCACCCCTGGAGCTGGGTGACATGGAGGTGCTCCAGGCCTGGGACGTCCTGCTCGGGCCGGTGCCGCAGGGTCGGCGGGTCGTGATCGCGGACTGGGGAGGCGACCCTGCCGGGATCGACTGCGCCGAGCTCCTCGACCGGGCCGGAAACAACGTCACGCTTGCCGTCGCGTCGATCGCGGTGGCCGACTCGATGCACCAGTACCAGCGGAACCTCTACCTGGCCCGGCTCTACCGGGCGGGCGTCCAGCTCGAGCCCCATCTGGAGCTGACCGGTGCCCGCCGCGGAGCGGTCGAGTTTCGGAACCTCTTCGCCCGGGAGCTCGAGAGCGAGCTGCCTGCTGACGTCCTCGTGCTCGCGCTCGGTCGCGTTCCCGCGAGCGGGCTCGCCGAGGCCCTGACCGCGCGCGGGCTCCACGTCGAGGAGGCTGGTGACGTCCTCTCCCCGCGATCGGCCGAGGAGGCGATCCTCGAGGGAACGCTCTCCGCCCGGCGGGCGCTCGAGCGTGCCGACGCGGCCAGTGCGGTCGCGTCCTAGGATCGGACGCCGTGGCCCTGAGCGATCGAGAACAGGGGATCGTCGATGCGCTCGCAAGCCGTCGCGACGATCTCGTCGCGCTCACCGCGGAGCTGGTCGGCTTCGACACCACGGCCCGAAAGGTGGAGGACCCGCCGCGCCAGGAGGTTGCCCTCCAGGAGCACCTTGGTGCGCGGCTTCGGTCGGCAGGAGCGGAAGTGGAGATCTGGGAGCCCGATCCCGCAGACCTCGCCGGCCACCCTCTTCTTCCTGAAGGCCTCGGGTTCGAGGGCCGGCCCCAGCTCGTCGCCCGGTTCAAAGGGACCGGAGAGGGCAGAAGCCTGCTCCTGAACGGGCACATCGACGCCGTCTCCGCCGAGCCCCGGGACCGCTGGACAAGCGACCCGCTGCGGGCCGAGGTGCGGGACGGGATGCTCTTCGGCCGCGGTGCCTCGGACATGAAGGGCGGCCTCGCGTCCATGGTGGTCGCGGCCGAAACGCTGGCGGCGGAGGGGATCGCCCTCGCAGGCGACCTCGTCGTCAACACGATCACGGACGAGGAGTCATCGGGAGCGGGCGGCGCCGCGTCGGTCGTTCACGGAGTGCGCGCCGACGCAGGCATCGTCACCGAGCCCACCGGCTTCGACGTCTGGGTCGCCTGCCGCGGATCTTCCTATGCGGAGATCGAGGTTCCCGGGCGGCCCGGCCACGCGGAGGTCGCGCAGCGACACTGGCGCGAAGGCGGGGCGGTGAACGCGATCGAGAAGGGGATGCTGGTCGTGGAGGCGATCCAGAAGCTGCGCGTCCATTGGCGCGAGCGCGACGACTTCACGCACCCGTACCTCTCGCCTCCGGACGTCGTCCCGACGATCGCGACCGCGGGCGAGTGGGCGGTGACGTATCCAGCGTCGTTTCGACTCACCTGCGGGGCGCTCTACCTGCCCGTTCAGGGCGACGAGGGCGGCTGGGGCTCCGGGGTGGAGAAGGAGGTCACAGAGTGGATCCTCGCTGCGACCTCCGAGGACGATTGGCTCGAGGAGAATCCACCCTCGTTCCGCTGGTCGACCGGCGTCATGGCGATGGAGATTCCCGAGGACAGCCCGATCGTCTCAGCCCTCTCGGGCGCTCGCGACGCGGTGGGCCGTCAGGGATCTCTCGCCGGGCTCGACTCCTGGTACGACGGTGCCACCTACACCGTCTACGGAGACACGCCCTCGGTCGGCTTCGGCACCGGTGGATTCGAGACGGCCCACGCGATTGACGAGCACGTCCCGGTCGACGACCTCGTAGCCTGTGCACAGGCCGTGGCGATCGCGGCGATGCGATTCTGCGAGGAGAGCCGTTGATCCCGACCATTCCCGAGCTGCCAGCGGACATCTGCGAGCTGAAGGCCCGCGCCGCCCGCTTCGTCGAAGAGGAGATCTATCCCGTCGAGGCGCGTGTTGCGGAGCAAGGCGACTTCGACCAGGCCGAGATCGCAGCGCTGAAGCAAAAGGCCCGAGACGCCGGTTTCGACAACCTGAACGTGCCCCCGGAGCACGGCGGCGGAGGGTGCTCGATGCTGGCGCAGACGGCGCTCGAGGAGGAGGCCGGAAAGGCCACGAACGGGCTCGGCTTCGTCGTCGCCGAGCGCGGGCCGGTCGAGCTCCTCGAGATCGTGAGCCCGGAGCAGCTCGAGCGCTATGTCCTGCCCGTCTTCCGACACGAGCGCCAGGAAGCGTGGGCGGTGACCGAGCCGGGCGCGGGGTCGGATGTCTCCGCGATCGAGGCCACGGCCGTCCGGGACGGCGACGAATGGGTGCTGAACGGCGAGAAGTGGTTCGTCACCGGTGGCGAAAAGGCGGACTTCTACCTCGTCCTCGCAGTCGCCGAGGGAGAGCAGACGCTCTTCTTCGTCGACCGGGACACACCCGGCTGCGAAGTCCTGCGAACGCCCAGGTTCATGCACGACCCGTACCTCTACAAGCACCTCGAGCTCGGCTTCCGCGACTGCCGGGTGCCGGACGGGAATCGCGTGCCGACCGGCGGGAACGAGGGCGCGAAGAAGTGGTTCGTCGTCGAGCGGCTCATGATCGCCGCCCGCTGCTGCGGCGCCGTGCAGCGCCTGATCGACGAGTCCACAGCCTGGTCGCAGGAGCGCCAGGCTTTCGGTGGCCCGATCGCCGACCTCCAGGCGATCCAGTTCATGCTCGCGGACTCGCTGACGGAGCTTCTGGCTGCGCGGCTCCTCACCTATCACGCAGCCCACGCCTTCGATTCGGAGCCCGACCCGAAGATCGTGCACGGGAAGGTCGCGATGGCCAAGCTCTTCGCCTCCGAGATGGCCGGCCGGGTGGCCGACCGCGCCGTCCAGATCTTCGGCGGTCGGGGCTACATGACCGAGTACCCGGCCGAGCGCCACTTCCGTGAGCTTCGCGTCGACCGGATCTGGGAAGGCACGAGCGAGATCCAGCGCGTCATCGTCGCGCGCGGGCTCCTCAAGCGCGGCCGAGCTGCGTACGACCGCTGAGCTCGAGCTCGATCGACTGCTCGATCAACGCTGCGGCGCGCTCGCGGGGAAGCAAGCCGAGTAGAAGCTGCGAGCCGATCCCGTCGACGACGGCCGCCAGCCTGGCTCCAGCCTCCTCGGGATCGACGCCCGCGGGGATCGACCCGTCCTCGCGTCCCTGCTCGACGAGATCGACGATGAACGCGATCCACCGGCGGTAGGCCTCCTCGATCGCCGGCCGCATGTCCGGATCAAAGAGCGAGCTCGACCACATCTCGTTCCAGAGCACCCAGTTCTCCTGGAAGACCACGTCGTCCTCGACATAGAGATGCAAGAACCTCCGTAACCGCTCGGCTCCGCTCGGGAGGCCCTCCAGCTCGGTGCCAGCGTGCTCGTATACCCGGGCCTCGGCATGGGCGAAGGCGCGCGCGAGAAGCTCTGCTCGCGTCTCGAAGTAGTAGTGAAGGAGCGCATTCGAGACGCCCGCCTCGCGGGCGACGTGGCTCATCCGAAGGCCATGGGCACCGCTTTTCGCAACAACGCGGCAGGAGGCGTCGAGCAGGTCGGTTGTTCTATCAGCTGGTCGCCGGCATGGTCAGTTTCTTGACACCCGTTCCTCCGACAGCGTACCCTGACTGACCGGTCAGTCAACTGTGGGAGGAGGCAAGGCCCATGACATCGGTCGAAAGGCCGCTCTGGCGAGCGGCGCGCCTCGACGAGCTCGGCCGGGTCGAGCCCGAGGGCTTCTGGGATGAGTGGGCACGGACGCCCGGCTACGGCGCCCGCTGGCGATCGGTCGGGACCGAGCTCGGAATCCTGGGCTTCGGCATGAACCAGTACGAGGCGGACGAAGGCGAGGAGCTGGTCGTCCCCCATACCGAGGTCGACTACGGGAACCAGGAGGAGGCCTACGTCCTCCTGCGCGGCCGCGCCCGCTTCACGTGCGACGGCGAGCAGGTCGAGCTCGGGGTCGGCGAGATCCTCTACGTCCGGCCCGAGGCGATGCGCGAGGCGATCGCGCTCGAGTCACCGACCGTCGTCCTCATGGTCGGCGGCACGGCTGGGCAAGCCGTACGAGCCGTGGGATTATGGAAAGGACGCGACGTGATGGCGGCTCGCGCGGAGATCGACGCATCCGTCGGCGCGGCGCTGGACGCCGGTCTGACTCTTCCTGCCGAGTGGTACAGCGATCCGGAGATTCACCGGCTGGAGCGGGAGCGGATCTTTGCGCGCGCGTGGCACTACGCCGCGCGCCTCGAGCAGGTGGCCGAGCCGCGGAGCTTCGTGACAACTCGGGTGGGCCATGTCCCGGTCGTCATCGTCCGCCACCAGGACGGAGATTTGCGCGCCTTCGTGAACGTCTGCAGGCACCGGGGCCACCTGGTCGCACAGGGCGAGGGGCGCCGGGAGACGCTTCAGTGCCCCTATCACGCCTGGACGTACGGTCTCGACGGGTGCCTGCGGGCCGCACCCCGGTCCGACCGCGAGCCCGGGTTCGACTTCGACCAGTACTCGCTCTTGCCGGTTCAGGTCGATGTCTGGGGGCCGTTCGTCTTCGTCAATCCCGACCCGGAGGCCGGCCCGCTCATGGACGTGCTCGGCCGGCTCCCCGCGGTTCTGGCGGACACGGGTATCGATCTCGATCGCCTGCGTTTTCGTGAGCGCGTCGATTGGGGCGTGAGCCCCGTCAACTGGAAGATCGGGATCGAGAACTACCTCGAGTGCTACCACTGTCCGGTCGCCCACCCGAGCTTCTCGAAGCTGATCGACGTCGATCCCGACGCGTATCTGCTCGAATCCGAGGGCTTCGTGTCGAGCCAGTTCGGGCCGCTCCGTGCCTCGCCGAACGGCGACAAGCTTCCCTACGAGCCACGCGGGGAGGTGACGCGCGCGCAGTACCACTTCGTCTGGCCGAGCCTCACCATCAACATCGAACCTGGCCCCCTGAACCTATCGATGGACGCCTGGCGTCCGGTCGGCCCACACGAGCTCCAAGGGAGCACCGACTACTTCTTCGGTGAAGACGTCTCGGACGAGGCGGCGCGCGAGATCATGTCCTTCGGTGCACAGGTCGGCGCCGAGGACATGGCTCTGGTCGCGTCCGTGCAAGAGGGGCTCGACTCCGGGATGGTGCCCCACGGGCGCCTGCTCACCTCGAGCGAGCACCTGATCCAGCACTTCCAACGGCTCGTCTTCGAGTCTTTGAGCTAACCCCTAGACCGGGGGTTAGCCCTACTACAGAAAGCCTGCTGGCCCCACGGACGGGGGGAAGATCCGGTGCGAGGCTTCGTCGTGTCAGATGCACCTTCGACTGAAAGGACCGCGATGAAGTTCAAGTTGTTCGTAGGGCTCGCGTTCGCCGCACTCTGCGTCCTCGCTCTGGCCGGATTCACGGTCCGCGGGACACGCGCCCTCTTCGCGTAGCACCCCGTCGCTCGGCTCGAAGTCCAGTTCACTCTCACTCGGAAGGAGTTCCCCATGATTCGTGCTGGAGACATGATCGAGAACGCCGTTACGGGAGAGCGCCTGCGCTTCCACCGGACGTCGGCGGAGACGAACGGCGAGCTCGTGGTGGTGGAGACCTTCGTCCAGCCCGGAGGGCAGGTCGCCGCCGCTCACGTGCATCCCCACCAGCAGGAGCGCTTCATCGTGGTCGAAGGAACCGTCGGGTTCAAGCGTGGCCGCGAGCAACTCGTCGCGGGCCCCGGTGACGAGATCGTCGTCGAGCCCGGCACGGCGCACAAGTTCTGGAATGCCGGAGACACGGAGGCTCGCTTCTTCTGCGAGATCCGCCCCGCTCTCCAGTTCGAGCGCCTGATCGAGACGATGTTCGGTCTCGCCGCCGACGGCAAGACGAACAAGAAGGGCATGCCGCAGCCCCTGCGCCTCGCCCCGATCGCGAAGGCTCACTTCGAGGACGTTCGGCTGCCGGTTGTCCCGATCTGGATGCAGCGGAGCGCGCTCGCCATGGGCGCTCCGATGGGCCGGCTCTTCGGGTACGGAGCCACGTACGAGTCCGTCGGGGCACTCCAGCCCGCGTACGCGTAGCGCCTCACAACCGCTGCAAAGGGCGTCGCCTTCGGGCGGCGCCCGTTCGCTGCACTGGGGAGGTCAGGCCTCGCCGAGTGCCGGCAGGTAGCCCTCCTGCTCGAGCCAGTGCCCGCCGTCGATCGTCAGGTTTTCCCCTGTGATGTAGTCGGCGTAGGGGGAGCAGAGCGCAGTGGTCCACCAGGCGATCTCCTCGACCGTGGCAAGGCGCCCCGCCGGAACGGTTGCGGCGACGCGCGCCCGATCCTCGTCCGTCGGCCAGAGCGCTGCGCCGGCGCCCTCGGTATCGGTCGGACCGGGAGTGATCGTGTTCACTCTGATCCTGTGCTGCGCCCACTCGACCGCCAAGGTCCTGGTCATCGCCAAGAGTCCCGCCTTGGCCGCGGCTGAGTGAACCGTCCCCGGGCCTCCGGTCCACGCATAGCTCGCGAGAACGCTCAGGATCGAGCCGCCGCCACCGTGCTCCATCATCTTCTTCGCCGCCGCCCGAGTGCAGAGGAAGCCTCCGTCGAGCACGATCGAAACGACGGCGCGCCAGCCGTTCGGGGACAGATCTTCGGCGCGCACGACGAAGTTGCCCGCCGCGTTGTTCACGAGGACGTCGACTCGGCCGAGCTCGGTCGCAGCAGCGTCGAAGAGCGCATCCACCTGGTCGGGTTGGCGGACATCCGTTGCGTGGGCGAGCGCGCGGCCTCCGCCCTCACGGATCGCTCCGGCGACCTCCTCGAGCGGCTCCGGCCTGCGGCCCGCGACGGCGACTCCGGCCCCCAGGCGCGCGAACTCGAGCGCCATCGCCCGTCCCATCCCGGTCCCGCCGCCCGTGACGACCGCAACCTTCCCGTCGAAAGTGCCTTCAGCGAGCATCGGCGCCATCTTCTAGCACGACCCGCGCGTCGAGGCCGATTGCGCCATGCGGCGTCACGAGCAGCGGGTTGACTTCGATCTCGGCAATCTCCGGGTGCTCGGCTGCTATCGAGGAGAGCGCAGCCGCGGCGCGGGCCGCTGCGGCGAGGTCGAGCGGAGCATGTCCCCGGGCGCCTTCGAGCAGCGGTGCGACCCGTAGCGACCGCAAGAGCTTCTCCGCCTGGGCAGCGTCGAGTGGGGCAAGCGCAACCGCGACGTCGGCAAGGATCTCGGCGTAGAGGCCGCCCGCACCGATGAGCGCGATCGGGCCGAAACGCGCGTCGCGGCGGGCACCGACGATCAGCTCCACGCCGTTGGCGACGGTGGCCATCGTCTCCACGGAGAGCTCCGGCGGCCCGAGACGGTCGATCAGGTCGGTATAGGCCCGCTCGAGCGCAGCCTCGTCCTCGAGCCCGAGCACGACACCTCCCCGATCGGACTTGTGGAGCAACCCCAGCGCCTTCAGGACGACGGGGAAGCCGAGCTCCTCTGCGGCGCTCCTGGCCTCGTCCCAGCTCGTGACCCGACGGGCTTCGGCGAACGCGATCCCGCTCGCCGCGATCAACTCCCGTGCCTCGAAGTAGCCGGTCTCCGCCGCCGCCTTGTGCGCCGGCGGGAGATCGGGGACGCCCCAGGGCGGCTGCTCCTGGTGCTCCGCCAGGCAAGCGAGCGCGCCGACCGCGGCACCGACGTCCCGGAAGACCGGGATGCCCCGCTCGCGGAGCGCCCAAGCGGGTGGGCTCGCCCAGAACATGGTGTGGACGACGAGCGGGCGCTCGGTCGCATCGACCCGGTCGGCCATCACACGTGCCGCGTCCACCTCCTGCGCCTCGAAGTCAGGCGAGTACTGGCTGTAGCCGCCGAAGTAGCCGGTCAGGAGAACCGAGTCGACTTCACCCGCATCGAGCAGCGTCGAGACGACGCGCCCGAAGGAGGAGATGTCCTGCTCGCCTCCGCCGGCCAGGTCGACCGGGTTTCGGGTCGTGGCCGTGAACGGCAGCATCGCCGCGAGCCGGGACGAGACCGGCTCCGAGAGCCGGGGGAGCTCGAGCCCGTGGCCGGCAGCGAGGTCTGCCGCGAGCGCGCCGTGACCGCCCCCGTCTCCGGCCACCGCGACACGCCGCCCCCGCACCGGTGCGCGGACGAGGAAAGCCTGGGCGAGATCGACGAGCTCACGCGGCGTTCCGACGCGGACCGCACCCGCCGCCCGGCAGGCCGCGTCGACGGCGGCGACGTCGCTCACCAGGGCGCCCGTGTGGGACAGCGCCGCTCGTGCGCTCGCCTCGCTGGCTCCGACCGTCAGGACGAGCACGGGCTTGCCGGCACGCACCGCGTCCTCCGCCGCCCGGGCGAACGCGCGTCCGTCTCGGAAGTCCTCGCCGTAGATCGCGATCATCGTCGTCGCCTCGTGATCGACATAGGCGCGCACGACGTCGGCCACCTCGAGGTCTGCCTGATTCCCGAGGGAGGCGAATCGTGAGATCCCGAGCCCTACCTCCGCGGCCATCAGCCCGATCTCGATCGCGAGATTCCCGCTCTGCGAGATGAGGCCGATGGAGCCCGCCGGGAACTCGTTCGAGGCGAGATCGAGATCGGCGGGCGCGTCGAAGACCCCGAGGCAGTTCGGGCCGAGCATGACCGCGCCGCTCGCCCTGACCCGCTCCACGACCGCACGCTCGCGCTCGCGCCCCGACTCGTCCATCTCGCCGAGCCCGGCGCTGATCGCCACGATCGCCTTCGCCCCGGCGGCGAGCGAGTCGTCCACAGCCTGCTCGAACGCCGCCGCCGGGACCGTCACCACGACGAGCTCGGGTCGGTCAGGTACCTCTGCGAGCGACGGGTAGGCGGTCTGACCGAGGATCTCGCCGCCGTTTCGGTTGACGAGGTAGATCGGTCGCCGCCCGTTCCCCTTCAGCGCGCCACGGGCGAGCCAGTGGCCCCACTTGGCGGGGTCGTTCGACGCGCCCAGGATCGCGACCGAGCTCGGCTCGAAGAGCGCGCGGAGATCCCGCATCGCTAATCGCCCTTGAGGAGCTGCCGGGAGATGATCAGGCGCTGGATGTCGGACGTGCCCTCCTCGATCTCCTCGAGCTTCGCGTCCCGCATCCACTTTTCGGCGAGGTACTCGCGGGAGTAGCCCCAGCCTCCGAGCGTCTGGACACACGCCCACGTGCAGAACATTGCCGTCTCCGACGCATGGAGCTTCGCCATGGCCGCTTCGAGGGGCGCGGGCGCGCCGGCATCCAGCTTCCTCGCCGCGCGCAGGACGAGGAGGCGCGATGCGTCGACGCGGAGCGCCATGTCGGCGAGGCGGAAGGCCACGGCCTGGTGCTCTGCGATCGGCTTGCCGAACTGCTCGCGGGACTTCGCGTACTCGACCGAGTACTCGGTCGCCGCCCGGGCGAGGCCCGTCGCTGCCGCGCCGAGGATCACGCGCGAGCGGTCGAAGGTCTCCATGAGGCCGTAGAAGCCCTGGCCCTCGTCGCCGAGGCGTCGGTCCTCGGGCAGGAATGCATCCTCCAGGAAGAGCTCCGAGTTGACGATCGCCCGCTGTCCCATCTTTCGCATCGGCTGGCCGAACGAGACTCCCTCGTCGCCCTTCTCGACGACGAACGCAGTGATGCCTCGATGCCGGGTGCCGGGCTCGACGGTCGCGAAGACGATGTAGTAGGTCGCAATGCCGCCGTTCGAGACCCAGGCCTTCTGGCCGCGCAGGCGGTAGCCGCCGTCGACCCGCGTCGCCGTCGTCGTCATCGAGGCTGCATCCGAGCCGACGCCGGGCTCGGTCGAGGCCAGGGCTCCGAGCAGGGAGCTGTCAGTCACGAGGGGCTCGAGCCACCGCCGCCGCTGCTCCTCGGTGCCGAGCTCCAGAACCGGCTCTGCGAAGAATCCGTTCGAGCAGATGAGGTTCCCGATCCCGGAGCAGCCCCAGCAGAGCTCCTCCTGGACGATGCACTGGGTGAGGACGTCCGTGAGGCCGCCGCCGCCGAGCTCCTCGGGGAGCATGAAGGTCGTGATGCCGAGCTCCGACGCCTTCCGCCAGATCTCCCAGGGCATCTCGATGTCCGCCTCGTCGACCTCGCGCGAGACGGGGCGGATCTCCCGCTCGGCAAAGTCGTGGCAGACGTCACGGATCTCGCGCTGTTCGGGGCTCAGCTCGATCAGCTCTGAGGCGACGTTCGTCACCCGCCGATCATCTCATCCGAGCTGGGCCGCGAGAGCCTTCACGCGGCGATCGTTCACACCGGCGCCGTCGGCGAGAAGTGTGTGGACGTCGGAGCCGTCCCGCCAGGCCGCGAGGTAGGTCGGCAGGTCGGAATGGCAGCCGCACCCTTCCTCGAGGAGGAGGACGCCGTCGGAGCCGACCGGCAGAGTCTGCTCGGACTTGACCTGACCGATGAGGTCCGAAGCGTTTCGGTCGAGCCAACGCAGATACGCGCTCGCGCCAGAAGGCGCGGCGAAGGAGAGGGTGCGCGTGACCACATGGCTGTAGAGCTTTGTGCGGCCTGTGTATTCGACCTCGACGCCGCCTTCGAAGTCCGCCTCCTCGAGGACGCCTGCGAGCGCCGCCGGCTCGAGCGCATCCTCGGAGAGCGCGTCGACGTCCAGCTTCCGCTGGCTGCGGCTCAGGTCCGATAGCGAGGCGGGGTCGGCGAGCAGCACAATCCTGTCCTTGCCGGTGTCGGTCGTGGCGGGCGCGCCCTCCGAGTCGCCGCCGCAGCCCGCCAGGCAGCCCGCCAGGAGCAGCACCAGGATGCCGAGCGTCGTTGCGAGCCTGGATCGGGTCACTGCGTACATACTGCCGGTCGTGAGGGAGGAGTCATAGCCGGACGAGTAGCGATCGTCGGCGATTACGACGCCGGCAACGAGACACACACGGCCACCGACAGCGGTTTCGCGCACGCGGGGATCGACGCGGACTGGATCGCGACCGATGAGCTCACAGTCGAAGCCCTCGCTCCGTACGACGGTCTCTGGATCGCTCCGTCGAGCCCGTACAGGAACATGGACGCGGCGCTCGAGGCGATCCGCCACGCGCGCGAGCGCGGCGTGCCCCTCGTCGGTACCTGAGGCGGCTTCCAGCACGTCGTTGTCGAGTACGTGCGCAACGTCCTCGGGCATGGGGACGCCGACCACGCGGAGACGAATCCGGAAGCCGAGACCCTCGCGGTCACTCCGCTGACCTGCCATGTCGGCTGGGGGATCGAGGGACGGGTCACGATCCGGCCCGGAACGCTGGCTGCCGAGCTCTACGGCCGCGAGACGAGCGACGAGTCGTACTACTGCAGCTACGGGGTGAACCCGGCCTTCCGCCCCAACCTCGAGGCGGCCGGGCTCCATGTCTCCGGTGTGGACGAGGAGGAGGACGAGCCGCGCATCGTCGAGCTGGCCGAGCACCCGTTCTTCCTGGCAACGCTCTTCATTCCGCAGGTGCGCTCGCGGCCCGGCGCCCCGCATCCGATTCTGGTCGGGTTCCAGCAGGCGGTCGCTCGGCGATCCGCCCCAGTGCCAGAAGGGTGAGACCGCACAACCCCGCCGCCAGGGTGTAGACGACGGCATCCGAGGTGACGGCCGCGAGTGAGCCCGCTACCAGGGCACCGACCACGTTCCCGGGCGCCCAGGCCAGGTTCAGGAGCGTGAAGGCCAGGCCCTGGTGGAGACCCGCCTCCTCGGCTCCATGCGAGAGGAGCGCCGTCCCCGGCACCCAGAAGACGCCGTAGGCGATACCCGCAACGGTGACCAGGACGAGGGCCGTCCAGCGCTCGTCGGCCCACGGCAAGACGAGCGACGCTCCGATCGACGCGACAAGGCCTGCTCGCACAGGCACGAAGAACCCGTACCGGTCCGACCACCTCCCGAGGAAGGGGTTGGCGATCGCCTCGACCCCGGCGGCAATGAGGAAGGCGACGCTGATGCCGAGCGAGCCCCAACCGAGCTCGTCGAGCCGAAGCGGGGCAAGCACGGAGATGACGCCGAGGAGGATCGCGGCGAGCGTGACCAGCCAGAACCCACCCGCGACTCGGCTGTGGCGGATCGCGTCGGCGATACGCCTGAGCTTCTGCGGTTCTCCCGGTGGGAAGGCGGGCGTCGTCGACGCCCAGACCATCAGAACGAGGCCGAGAGCCGCAACGGCGCCGAATGCGACCTCGGTCCCGAACCGGGCCCCGGCTGCGCCGAGGACGGGGCCGAGGAGCGCTCCTCCGACCGCCGAGCCCATGGCGATTCCGAGCAGCTCGCCCCGCCGTTCTCTCGGAGCCGCAGCGACCAGCCACGCGAGCGCGCCCGTCCAAGAAACGGAGCTGCCGAAGCCCTGGCCGAAGCGGGCCACGTCCAGGACCAAGACCGAGTTTGCGAGCCCGAAGGCGACGCTCGTCACGACCATGAGCCCGAGCCCGATCAGGACGGTCGGCTTCACGCCGAGCCGCGACGCGAGGAGCCCGCCCGGGATCGCGCCCGCCAGGCCGCCGGCGGCGTAGATCGCGGTCAGGAGGCCTGCGGCCTGCTTCGACAGGCCGAACTCCTCCTCGTAGGTCGGCAGGAGCGGCGCCAGCGCCGCGAAGAAGATCGTGTCGACGAGGACGATCGCGCTGACGAGGAGAACGAGGCGGCGCACCCGCCGATGCTAGCCGGGAGCTGCCGCTCGGATGCCCGAGGACGCTGTGTTGAGTCCGTGCAATGATTTCCCGCACCATGCAGACGATCGTTATCGTCGAAGACGATCCGGATATTCGTGGGCTGCTGGAGCTCGAGCTGCGCGCGGGGGGCTACGAGACCGCGTTGGCGCGCGACGGGGTCGCGGCGCTTGGAGTGATCCGCAAAACGCAGCCCGCGTTGATCCTGCTGGACATCGGCCTTCCGGGCGGCGACGGCTTCGTGATCATGGAGCGGCTCAAGGAGTTCGACGCCCTGGCGACCATCCCGATCGTGGTCATGAGCGCTCGCACTGCCCCCGAGATGCGTGAACGGGCGCTCGCGGCGGGAGCGGCAGCCTTTCTCGAAAAGCCGTTTGCCGCCGGCGAGCTGATGAGCACGGTCGGACCGATCCTCGCGGCGCGCATGCCGGGCCCGTCCGGATCGATGCCTTCCTGAGGCGGTATGGGTCAGGCTTGGACGAGTACCAAGCCGTCTTCAACTCGCACCGGGTAGACGGCGACGCGCATCCGCTCGTCGTCGAGGCAGTGTCCCGAGTCGACGTCGAACTCCCAGCCGTGCCACGGGCAGTGAAGGACGGCCCTGTCCTCAACGGCGTAACGTCCGGGTTCGCCTGTTTCGCGCCTGCGCACTGACCCGAGGCAGAGGGGCGCGCCGCTGTGCGGGCAGCGGTTTCGCAGAGCGTGCAACTTGCCGCCCTGCGGGTCACGGACGACTCCGATCTCGCGCCCTGCGATCCGGGCTACGACCCGGCCATCGCGCTCGAGGTCGGCGAGGGAGCCGACCTCATGCCAGGCCTTCACGCCGGGACGAGGCCGAGTCGCGCGCCGTAGAAGGCCGCGGCGTTCTCGAACATGACCTGCTCCCGCCACTCGGCCGGGAGCCGCTTCAGCATGTGGTCCGGGTCGTCGTAGTCCCAGTGCGGGTAATCGGAGGCGAAGCAGAGGATCTCGGGCGCGCCCGCGGCAGCGAGCATCTCGAAGAGAAGGTCGTCCTGTCCGTCCGTGTGCTCCAGCGGCTGCGTCGTAAAGCGGACGTGGTCCCGCGTGACCTCGCTCGGCTTGCGGTCGAGCCAGGGAACCTCGGCGCGGAGGCCGCGCCAGTTCGTGTCGAGCCGCCAGAGGATCCCCGGGAGCCAGGCGAGCCCGCCCTCGAGCAGGATCACTCGGAGCTCCGCCAAGCGCTCGAAGGTGCCGTGGCAGAGGAGGGAGACGAGATGCGCCATGATCGAGCACGCCGAGCCGAGGGTGTGCCACTCGATATAGAAGGTCGGATTGCCGGCACCGCCTGGTGTCGCCCCGATTCCCATGCCCTCGCCGCCGGAGTGGATTGCGACCGGAAGCCCGCTTTCGACCGCGGCCTCGAAGAGGGGGAGGTAGCGCGGGTCGCCGTATGGTCGCTCCGACCCGCCGACGAGCAGGACCTGGACGAAGCGCTCGTCGTCCGCGCACCGGCGGATCTCCTCAGCCGCAGCCACGGGGTCCTGCGCGGGGCAGAGGATGGAGCCGCGCAGGCGAGGTTCGCGCTCGAGCCAGAGCTCCCGCATCCAGTCGTTGTGGGCGCGCGCGAACGCCGCCGCCCGGTACGAGCTTCCCATCAGTGAGACAGTGACCCCGTCGTCCCCGGTCAAGACTCCGATCTCGACGCCGTGCCGGTCCAGGACTTCTCGCTGGACGTGCTCGACCCTGGAGGCGGGAAACTGCCCGGGCTCGTGCTCGAGGTCCTGCCGGAACCACGCGCTCGGATGCGACCAGGTGTAGCCCGGGAGTCCGAAGGACGCCTGGGCGCGGAACCAGTCGCGCTGGCCGGGCTCGATGAACGCGAGAAACTCCTCGGGGTCACCGAATTCCTGATGGATGTCGCAGTCGATCAGGCGCCGCTCGCTCACCATGGTCCTCCCAGGGCGACTGTAACCGCCTCGCCGCTGATCCCGCTCGCGCCCTCGCTCGCGAGAAAGGCGATCACCTCGGCGATCTCCTCGGGGGAGATGACACGGCCGGCCGGGTACTCGCTCGCCCGCTCGGCCCAGACCTCGTCCTCGGTGATGCCGCGGCGCTCCGCCTCGAACCGGGCCGAGCGCTCGGCCATCGCGGTGCGAACCCAGCCCGGGAGGACGGCGTTGCAGGTGACGTCGTGCGGGCCGACGTCCTGCGCGGTCGCTCGCATGAGGCCGATCAGGCCGTGCTTCGAGGCGCAGTAGGCGGGCATCCGCGGCGCGCCGATCTGCCCGGCCGTCGAGCTGACCATGACGATCCGCCCCCAGCGTCGCGCGATCATGTCGGGCGCAGCCAGGCGGGTCAGGTGAAACGGGCCGTCGAGATTCACTCGCAGCGTCTCGCGCCAGACCTCCGGGTCCTCCTCCCAGACGACGGTCTCGTGGGCAGATCCGATGCCGGCGTTGTTGACGAGGATCTCGATCGGCCCGAGCCGGGAGCGTGCCTCCTCGACGACGCGGCGGCAGCCGTCCTCCGTGCCCACATCCTCGGCGAGGATCTCGACGTGGGCCTCCGCAGCAAGCGTGTCGAGCTCGGCCTGCGTCCGGGAGACGCCCAGCACGCGAGCACCGCGCTCCGCAAGGGCGAGGGCGGTCGCGCGGCCGATTCCGCGCCCCGCGCCGGTCACGATGGCGACCCTTCCGTCCACGTGATCACTCTCGCGGGCGCGGCCGTCCGCGGTCAAGCGACTACGGGTGGGCTAGCGCTTGCTCGCGGCGACCGGGCGGGCAGGGGCGGGGAGGGTCGGCTCGAACCTGAGCTTGGCTAGGCGGACGTCCTCCGGGATCTCGGTCGGATACTTGCGGGTCAAGCAGGCGCGGCAGAACGTGCTCTCGGGCCGTCGGGTCGAGGCCTGCAGGCCGTCGAGCGAGAGGTACGCGAGCGACGTGGCGCCGATCTGGCTTCGCACTTCCTCGACCGAGCGGGTGGACGCGATCAACTCGTCCTGCGAGGCCATGTCGATGCCGTAAAAGCAGGGGGAGACGATCGGCGGGGAAGAGATGCGGACGTGCACCTCCAGGGCCCCTCCTTCGAAAAGCATCTGGACGATCTTGCGGGTGGTGGAGCCCCGTACGATCGAGTCGTCGACGACGACGACGCGCTTCCCGGCCATCTCGGCCAGGGGATTGAACTTCGTCTTGATCCCGTGCTCCCGGAGCGCCTGGTCAGGCTGGATGAACGTGCGTCCGACGTACCGGTTCTTGATCAGCCCCTCCGAGAAGGGAATCCCGCTGGCGCGCGCGAAGCCGATCGCTGCGGGCGTGCCAGAGTCGGGGATACCCATGACGAGGTCCGCGTCGGCCGGCGCCTCCGCCGCGAGACGCTCACCCATCCGGATGCGGGCGCCGTGCAGCTCGACTCCGCGCATCGTGGAGTCGGGCCGCGCGAAGTAGATGAACTCGAAGATGCAGAGCGCGCCGGCGCTCTCTTCCTCGGTCGCTTTGATCGCCCGCATGCCCTGCTCGTCGACGACCACGAGCTCTCCCGGGTCGATCTCACGGACGAAGTCGGCCCCCAGCAGGTCGAGCGCCGAAGTCTCGGACGCGAGCACGTGATCGTCTTCCAGCCGGCCGAGAACGAGCGGCCGGATCCCGGCCGGGTCCCGGAACCCGACCAGCTTGCCTTCGGACAGGAGCACGGCCGAAAAGGCACCCTGGATGCGCCGCATCGTCGAGGCGACCGCTTCCTCGAGCGGCCGCTCGTCGTGGGCGATCAGCGCCGCGATCACCTCGGTGTCCGAGGTGGAGCCGAGCTTGATGCCGCGGTCGACGAGCTCCTGCCGGAGCTCGGTCGTGTTCGTGAGGTTCCCGTTGTGACCGAGGGCGACGGTCCGCGCCGGGCCGTGCTGGACGATCGGCTGCGCGTTCGTCCAGCGCGCAGAGCCCGTCGTGGAGTAGCGGCAGTGCGCGATCGCCGCCTGGCCTTGAAGCCCCTGGAGCTTCTCCTCGGAGAAGACCTGCGTGACGAGGCCCATGTCCCGGAGCACCGTCAGCCGCGCCCGGTCGGTGACCGCGATTCCGGCCGACTCCTGGCCGCGGTGCTGGAGCGCGAAGAGGCCGAAGTAGGCGAGCCGTGCGACGTCGCGCTCGGGCCCGTAGATGCCGAGGACGCCGCACACGGCTAGACCAGTCCTCCTTCGTGCGCAGCCGAGAGCTCCGTGAGCGGGACACCCAGGAGCGTCTCCCCGCCGACGACTCCGATCTGCCGGACCGCAGCGCCGTCGAGGCGCGCTGCATCCTCCGGCCGGCATGTGATGACTGCCTGGCCGCCGCCCTCGCCGAACCAGGCGACTCCGTCGTCCGGGAGCTCCACAGTCGCTCCGATGCCCGCGAAGAGCGCCGCCTCGGCGAGCGCAACCGCGAGACCGCCCTCGGCGGCGTCGTGCGAGCTCGTCAGGAAGGGCGCTGATCGGGCGAGGAACGCGACGAGGGCCGCCTCGGCGACGAGCTTTGGCAGCGCCGGTCGTCCGGCCGGGCCCCCGAGGAACCGGGCCTGGTACTCGGAGCCGTCGAGGCGAAGCTCCGGCGAGCCGGCGACGTACACGAAGTCGCCCTCGCGCCAGTCACCCGGGATCGCACGCACGTCCTCCACCAATCCCACACAGCCGACGACAGGCGTGGGGTAGATCGCGCGCCCGTCCGTCTCGTTGTAGAGGGAGACGTTGCCGGAGACGACGGGGACGCGGAGGGCCTCGCACGCCTGCGCCATCCCCTCGATCGCCTCGGCAAGCTCCCAGGCGACCTCCGCCTTCTCCGGGTTCCCGAAGTTGAGGCAGTTCGTGATCGCAAGCGGCGACCCGCCGGCACAGGCGACGTTTCGAGCCGACTCGAGAACGGCGAGGGCACCGCCGGTGCGCGGGTCGAGCGAGGCGAGCCTGCCGGCTCCGTCCAGGGATACAGCGAGCCCGCGAACAGTCGGCCGCAGGCGCAGCACGGCGGCGTCGAGCCCGGGCCGGCGAACCGTGCGCGATCCGACCAGGTGGTCGTACCGGCGGAAAATGGGCCGCCGGCTGGCGACGTTCGGGGAGCGGAGGAGATCCAGCAGGTCGTCCGCACCGGGACGGATGTGTGGTGTCTCGACGGGCGGTTCCAGCCGCCGCGGGGCCGTTTCTACCCGATAGCGCGGAGCGTCGTCCGTCAGGAAGCGAGCGGGAATCTCGCCGACGAGGTCGTCGTCGAAGAAGGCCCGAAGCTCACCCGAGCCGGTGACGCTTCCGATCACGGCGCACTCGAGCTCCCAGCGCCGGCAAGTGGTCTCGACGGCCTCGCGCCGCTCGGGCAGAACCACGGCGACCATCCGCTCCTGGCTCTCCGAGATCATGATCTCGACGGGAGCGAGATCGGGCTCGCGGAGCGGCACCCGGTCCAGGTGCACGTCCACGCCGGCTCCTCCTCGGCCGGCCATCTCGGCGAGCGAGGAGGCGAGCCCCGCGGCACCGAGATCCTGGAGCGATTCGACGAGGCCCTGCTCGACGAGCTCGAGGCTCGCCTCGATCAACTTCTTGCCGGTGAACGGATCGCCGATCTGGACGGTCGGCCGCTTGTCCTCGTCGGCATCCGAGAGCTCCTGGCTCGCCAGCACGCTCGCACCGCCGATTCCGTCGCGGCCGGTCGTGGCGCCGTAGAGGACGATCAGGTTGCCCGACCCGGTCGCCTGTGCGCGCGTGACGCGCTCGGCCGGGAGGAGCCCGACACACATCGCGTTCACGAGCGGATTCTCCGTGTAGGCCTCGTCGAAGACCGTGTCGCCCCCGACGGTCGGCACGCCGACCGAGTTCCCGTACGCGCCGATTCCGGCAACCGCGCGATCAAAGGCGTGATCGGGCGCGCCGAAGCGCAGCCCGTCCAGGAGCGCCACCGGCCTCGCTCCCATCGCGACCACGTCCCGGAGAATGCCCCCGACACCCGTCGCCGCGCCCTGGAAAGGCTCGACCGCGGAAGGGTGGTTGTGGCTCTCAACCTTGAAGGCAGCCGCCTCGCCGTTTCCGAGGTCGACCACGCCCGCGTTCTCACCTGGCCCCTGTAGGACCGCCTCTCCCTCCGTCGGAAAGCGGCGCAGGAGGAGCGCCGAATGCTTGTAGCCGCAGTGCTCCGACCAGAGGAGCGAGAAGACCGCGAGCTCGAACTCGTTCGGGTCGCGCTCCAGCAGGTCGCAGATTCGCTCGAGCTCCCCGTCCGTCAGGCCGAGAGCACGATGGAGCGGCGGCTGTTCGGCGACCGAAGCCAGAGCCCTACTCTAGCCTTCCGCGCGGACGGTCGAAGCAGCCCGCGCGAGGCCTCACGCGAAGCCTCTTCCGCTCGGTAGCCTGGCCCCGTGACGCGCGCCTACCTGCCGCTCCTGCTCACGCTGTCGGCGCTCTGGGGCGCGTCCTATCTCTTCATCAAGGTCGCGGTGGACGAGATCGAGCCGATCGCCGATGATCGAGCTGCGACTGATGCTCGCGGGCGTCGTCTTGCTCGCGTTCCTCGTCGCGAGGATGGGTCGCCGTCGAGGCGATCGCCGCGCTTCGAGCGACGGGTTGGGGCGGCGTCATACTCGGGGTGATCAACGGCGCGGTCCCGTTCACGCTGATCGCGTGGGGCGAGAAATACGTCGACTCCGGGATCGCGGCGATCGCGAACGCGACCGTGCCCATCTTCGTGGCCATCTTGGCGATCCGATATCTCCCGGGCGAGCGTGTCACCGGGATGCGGCTCGTCGGCGTCCTGCTCGGCCTCGCCGGGGTCGGCGTGCTCGCCGGGTTCCATCCGGAGGGCGGTTGGTGGGCGGTCGCGGGCACGCTCGCGGTCGTCGTCGCGTCGCTCTCGTACGCCTGCTCGAACCTCTTCACGCAGCGCCGCTTCTCGACGACCGCGCCACTCGTGACCGCCACGTCCGCGGTCATCTGGGGCGCCGTCGTCCTGCTGCCGCTCGCCCTCTTCCAGATCCCTGACCAGGTGCCGAGCGCCAAGGCGCTCGGGTCGGTCGCGGCGCTCGGGATTTTGGGAACAGCGGTCGCATCGATCATCCTGTACCGGATGCTCATGATGTACGGCTCCTCGCGCACCACGCTCGTCACCTACCTACTGCCGCCCTTCGCGCTCTTCTACGGCGTCACTCTCCTCGACGAGCAGCTGACCGCGAACGCCCTCCTCGGCCTGGTTCTGATCCTGGGCGGCGTCGCCCTCGGAGCCGGCGTCAGCCTTACGCGCCGCTCGCGCGACACACTTGCGGCCCCACAGCGCCCATGACCGAGCCGCTCGAGGGACACGGGTTCCAGCTACGGCGGGCAGCCAGGGCCGACGCCGACTTCCTCGTCGGCCTCGCGACCAACGAGGACATAGAGCCGTTCATGTCTGCAGTCTCCGCCCGCGACAAGGCATCACTTCTCGAGGAGATCGAGCTGTCGGAGACCGAGCCGGACGTCCACGGGCGCTTCGTGATCGAGGTCGAGTGGCACGGCAGCTCGTGGCCGGCAGGCACGATGGCCTTCTCGACCGGCAACCGGCGGAGCCGCATCGCTCAGCTCTACGGGGTCATGCTCCATCCCGACTTCCGGGGGCGCGGTCTCGCAGCGGAGGCGACCAAGCTCGTGGCGCGCCACCTGGTTTTCGACCTCGACTTCCATCGTGTGCAGCTCGAGTGCTACGGGTTCAACGACCGCGCCATCCGCCACTTCGAGCGAGCGGGGTTCATCAAGGAGGGCGTCAAGCGAAAGGCGTACTGGCGTCACGACGAGTGGGTCGACGGCATCATCTTCGGGCTCGTCCGCGAGGACCTCGAGACGGCATGAGCCGGCCCCGGGCCGGTGTGCGGTTTCCCGCCGATGTAGCCGTGTAGCCTCCCGCCCTCAAAGGAGGAACGCATGGAGCTCATTCACACGTGCTATCGGGTCACCGACCCAGACCGCTCGGTTGCTTTCTACGAAGCTCTTGGCCTCGAAAAACGCCGCGAGCTGCCGATCCGCGAGGAGGCCGTCAATTACTTCCTTGGCGTCCCGGGCAAGAGGGGCCGGAGCTGGAGCTCACCTACAACTTCGACACGCCCGAGGGCGGGTACGACTTGGGCACGGGCTACGGCCACATCGCCCTAACGGTCGACGACCTCGACGACGCGCTCGCCCGGCTGAAGGAGCAGGGCATCGAGCCCGAGCGACCGCCATACACGGTGCGTGAGGGCGGCTCGCGCATTTGCTTTGTGCGCGACCCCGACTCCTACAGGGTTGAGCTGATCGAGGAGCGATAGGTCCTCTGGAGGCGGATCAACTTTCGGCGTACGCTTCCCGACGGCTACAGGGTGGAGATCATCGAGCGGCGGGCTCATTTCCCCGCATAACGGCAAGACGGACTAGACGGCCGTCGCCTCGAGAGACCGTAGCAACGCTCGCACGCGCTCTGCTGAAACGACGTCGTCCTTGCGCTCGAGCAGACCGAGGGCCTCGCTCAGGCGCTCCCGGGCACCGTTGGTCCCGACGAGCGCGATCACCTCGGCGAGGTCCACGAGCGCGTCCGCCTGCCCCGCGAGCGCGTCCGTCCCTTCGAGCAGGTCCACCGCCTCGAGCGCGAGCTCCTCCGCCTCCTCGCCGAGCCCGCGCCGCGCGACCGCCTTCGCCCGACCCGACCGCCAGAGCGCCTGTGAGGTTAGATCGTCCTCGGCCGAGAGCTCCTGCGCGACCCGCGTGAGCTCTTCCGCCTCCGCGTAGCGGCCCTGCGCATACACGGCTTGCGCGAGTTCCCCGGCGACGGTGGAGAGGAAGTACTTCTCGCCCATCTCCGACAGCTCCGCGTAGTCGCGGCGCAGTTCGCGCTCGGCCGCCGCGGCATCCCCGGCCAGCATCTCGACCCTGCACGACTGCTGCGAGGTGGAGGCCGCCACGACGCTGCGCCCGAGCTCTTCCAGCATGAGGCGGGCACGCGTGTAGAGGTCGCGGGCGGTGCCGAAGTCGCCGTGCATGGCGCGAAGCCCGCTGAGGACGCTCATGACGAGTCCCTGCGTCCTTCTGTCTCCGAGCGCCTCTGCGACGATCGACTCGCAGCGCTCGATCGCTTCGGAGACCGGCGTGGGTCCGTAGAGCGCGGAGAGCGCGTACTGGGAGGCCGCATGCCGGCGCTGCCGCTCGTCCCCGCCGAGCGCCGCGTGTTCCATCGCCGTTTGGGCGGCGGCGGCCGCCTCCCCGTACTGGCAGGCTGTGCCGTGCGCCCAGGCCAGCATCCGCAGCGCACGCGCCAGCTCGACGTGGTCCCCGGCCGCTTCGAGGAGCGGGAGACCGCGCGCGGCCTCGGCGACCATCTGCTCCGTCCAGTCCTCGGGCTCGGCTGCATGGCTGCGTACCCGCACACGGAGCAGCCGAGCGCTTTCCAGGAGAGCGGTGCTCCCCGCCGTCTCGGCGTGGTTGATCGCCTCGTCGAGGAACGTCTCTGCCGAGTCGAACTCCCCGATCCCCATGAGCGCCTCCGCCAGATCGGGCATGAGCATGAGACGTTCGAAGCTCTCGGTGGGGAGGAGAGCCGCGGCGCGACGAAGGAGGTTGGCGGCCGCCGGCATGTCCCCGCGGACGAAGGCCCGGCCGCCGGCCGAGGAGAGACGCGCCGCGGCCCGGACGCCCAACTCGCGCCCGCGCTCGTCGAGCGGGGCGAGCTCGGACAGGCAGAGGTGCGCCTGCTCCAGGTGGTATCCGAGGATCTCCTCGTACTCGGCAGCGCGGTCACGACCTTGGTTGACCCGGTCGGCCCATCCGACGAAGCGTTCGTGGAGAACCGCGCGCGACCGCTTGAGGAGGCCCCTGTAGGCCGCGTCGCGGATCAGGATGTTCCCGAAGCGGTAGCTTCGCTCGAAGGTGACTCCCGTCGGCTCGGGTCTGATGAGGTGCTTTCGCGCGAGCGTCTCGAGGAGCTCGGGGACATTGTCCCGAACGTCACCGGCGACCAGCTCCTCGACCGCGCCCTGAACGAAGATCTGCCCGGCGACGCTTGCCGCCCCGATCGCCTCGCGCTCCTCGGGGCTGAGACTTCCCAGGCGGGCGGCGAGCAGCGCCTGGATCGTGGGCGGCATCGAGACGGCCGAGAGGTCGCCCATGGCGACCCAGGTCTCGCCCTCGCGGTGAAGCAGACCTTCCTCGATCATCATCTCGAGCAGTTGCTCGACGAAGAGCGGATTCCCTCCGGACGCGGCCACGATCCGGGCGCGCACGTCCTCCGCGATGTGAGCGCGGCCGAGGACGTGCTCGATCATGCGCCCGACTTCGCTCTCGGAGAGCGGCTCGAGCGAGAGGCCCACGCCCTGGACGTGCTCGCCCCAGTTCTCCCTGAGCTCCAGGAGCGGCTGCCGGGTGAGGCAGACGACAAGGAGCGGGCCCTCGGCCTCCTCTGCCAGGTACTCGACGAACTCCAGGAAGGTCGTTTCTCCCCAGTGGACGTCCTCGAAGGCGAGAACGAGGGGCTGCCGTGCGGCGATCGCCTCCAGCAGCGTGCGGGCGCCCCAGAACACGTCGCTAACGGCGAACTGGGCGCCGGAGAAGCCGATGGCGGAGGCGACCCGCTCGACGGCGGTTGCTGCATTCGGCCCGGCGAGCTGCTCTAGCTTGCGCAGGGCCACGTCGGGAGGGTCGTCGTCGGAGATGGCGGCTGCCTTGCCGACGGCCTCTCGGAGGGGCCAGAACGTGATCCCGCGCCCATATGCCAGGCAGCGCCCGCGGAGCAGGAGCTCCCCGGCGTCGAGCGAGTCCTCGAACTCGCCGACTAGGCGTGACTTTCCGACTCCTGCGTCCCCGAGCACGGTCACCAAGCGGCAGCGCTGTTCCGCGTCGGCTCGCGCAAGCTCCTCCCTGAGGATGGCCAGCTCGTGCTCCCTGCCTACGAGTGGGCCAAAGGGAGCCCCGGCGAGGGCTCCGTCCGAGCGCATCATGCCGAGCAGCCGGTAGGCCGGGACCCGCTCCGCCTTCCCCTTGAGCACGAGCGGCTCGACGGGCTCGGCGTCGATCGCCTCCCGAACGAGGCGGCCAGTCAGCGGCCCGATCAGGATTTCCATCGGGCCGGCCGCCTGCTCGAGGCGGGCGGCGACGTTGACCGCGTCGCCGACCACGAGATGCTGTCCGGCCGTGGGATCGGCGACGACCACCTCGCCCGTGTTGACGCCGATGCGAGTGGTCAGACGAACGCCCCACTCATCCTCCAGGTCGTCGTTGAGGCGGACGAGGGCAGCGCGCATGCCGTCCGCCGCGGCCACGGCTCGAAACGCGTCGTCTTCGCGCACGACCGGGAGGCCGAAGATCGCCATCACCGCGTCTCCGATGTACTTTTCGATGACGCCACCCTCACGCTCGAGGACGGCCCTCATCTCGTCGTAGTAGCGCAGCATCACCGCGCGGAGCGACTCGCTGTCCAGCGCCTCGCCGAGGCTGGTCGAGTCAGCAAGGTCGGAGAAGACGATGGACACGAACCTGCGCGTCTCCTGCAGGGGCGCGTCCGGGAGCAACTTGGCCCCGCAGAATCCGCAGTGCCGGAAGCGCTTCGGATTCTCCTCCCCACAGTTGGGGCAGACCAGCATTCACCGAGTGTACGCCGCCCCAGAGGCAGAAAAGGAAAACGCAAGCGTCGCGCGAAACGCCCGCATATGGCGAACATCCACGATCCGGAACGCGCCCACCGCGCCATCCTCGTTGCCCTCGCGCACAACCGTGGTGAGATGGACCCGGAGAAGCTCAGGCGTCTGCTCGCACGCCTCGCCGTTGCAAAGCCGCAGCCGGCTCGGTAGCGACCTCGAGCCTGGCTCGTCAGTGAGCAGGTGTGCGCTGCCTAGACGGGTATCGAATCGAGCTCGTTGAGCAGCCGAGTTAAGGCGTCAACTTCCAAGTTCCCAACGGCTAGCGGATCGAGCTGATCGACGGAGCGGACGGTTAGCGAGTTCTGGTCGCGCGCGTCGGACCCGTTCGGGACGGGCCCGCTTCTCGGCTGATGCCGCACGTGGGCGATGATGTGCGCTCATCCCCCGAAGGATAGGAAGTGAGCTGAACGACCATGGCGCCGACTCGGAAATTGTCGTTGTGTATCGCTGGTGCCACCGGCTGGACGGGGCGTGCACTGGTGGGGGCTGTGCTCGACGCGCCCGACCTTGCGCTCGTTTCCGCCGTCAGCCGGTCGGCCGCGGGCCAGGATCTCGGGGAGGCTCTCGGTGAGGCTGCGCTGGGAGTTCCAGTGCACGGGACCGTGCAGGAGGCGCTCGACGGCGTCGACGTCCTCATCGACTACACGTCCGCGACGGCGGTCAAGGCGAACACGCTCGCGGCAATCGCCGCGGGGGTGGCGGTGGTTGTCGGCAGCTCGGGTCTGACGGCTGCGGATTTCGCCGAGATCGACTCGGCAGCTCGCCAGCGCTCGGTCGGGGTAGTGGCGTCAGGAAACTTCTCTCTGACCGCCGCGATGTGTCAGGCGGCGGCGCTCCTTGCGGCTCGTCACCTGCCTCAGTGGGAGGTCATTGACTACGCGAGCGCCGCCAAGGAGGACGTACCGAGCGGGACGGCACGCGAGCTGGCGGAGCGCCTCGGCGAGATTCGCCGCCCCGAAGTAGGGCGCCCAATCGAGGATCTCGTCGGGCCTCGGGAGGCACGCGGAGCCACCGTCGGCGGCACCCAGGTGCATTCGGTCCGTCTCCCGGGCTTTGTCGTGTCCACCGAGGTCGTTTTTGGCCTACCCGACGAGCGCCTGACGATCCGCCATGACGCGGGGGGAACGGCCGAGCCGTATGTCCAGGGCACGCTGCTCGCGGTGCGCAAGGTGCCGGAGCTGGTCGGGCTCACGCGAGGTCTCGACACACTTCTGCTGCAGACGCAATAACGGATCTAGTTGAGTGAGTTTGCTGCGAAGGCGACTGCGAAGAGAATCGCGGCGGCAAGGCCGGCAGGCCCGGCGAGCAGGACCATCCGGCCGCGTCTTCGGTCGGCCAGTGCGGCGAGCGCGGAGACGGCGAGGCACGCCAGGATCGCGCCTACGGTCAGGGCGTGAGCGTCGTACGCCTCCCAGCGGCTGATCCCGCCACGGCGGTAGCTGTCCTCGCTGGCTGCGTAGTAGGTGAGATACCCCGCGGCGGCGGCGAACAGGATCGTCTGCCCCAGGAGGGTGGGAGAGCGGGTTCGGGCGTGGGCGCGTCCGAGCACGGGGGCACGCACGACCGTCCAGAGCGAATCGACGAGCAGGGCGATCGTGAGCAGGAAGCCCATTGCGGAGACGGTAACCCGGTCGAACGGATCGCACTGCCTCTTTCGTGACTCTTCAGCGCGTGCCTCGACCCAGGGCGTGACACACTCGCGCGCCTTTCCTGCATACGTTGACCGCATGACGGCGAAGGCGGCAACGGCCTGGGGCAAGGCGGCGGTGGTCGAGCAGCTCACGCTTCCGCAGCGTGCGGGTGGGAAGCGGTTCTCGTCCCTGGTCGAGCTTCTGGAAAACGACAAGGGTGAGAAGCTCGTGCGCTTCGCATACTCCACGGATGGGCGAGCGAGGCGAGGGCCGGTCACGCTTCGCGCTGCGGACCTCGACCGGCTGCGACAGGAGCTCGCCGGATCACCCGGGCTCGCAGCGGCATTGCGGATGGAGGTGGTGCCCGAGACAGCCTGATTTACCAGGCCCTCGACGGTGCGAAGTCCTGCTGTTAGGAAACGGTGGCGAGCGAGCCCTCGCGGGCGGCGTCCACGAGCCCGGCGAGGATCAGCGCGCCGTCGCCTGAGCCGAGCAGCGGATCGACCGCGTGCTCGGGGTGGGGCATGAGCCCCATGACGTTCCCGGTGCTGTTGCAGACTCCGGCCACGTCCGCCGCGGAACCGTTCGGGTTCGCGCCCTCGACGTAGCGGAGGACGATCTGGCCCTCGCGCTCGAGCTCTGCGAGGAGCGCCTCCGGGGCGAAGAAGCAGCCCTCACCGTGCTTGACCGGGATCACGAGCCGGTCTCCCACCCCACAGCGTGCGAGCGACGGGATGTCGCTGCGCTCTACCTGCACCTCGACGTCCTCGCAGACGAAGGAAAGGCTCTCGTTGGCGCGGAGAGCGCCCGGCAACAGCCCCGCCTCGCAGAGGATCTGGAAGCCGTTGCAGATCCCGAGCACCGGGCCCCCGGCTGCCGCGAACTCGGCCACCGCGCGCATTGCGGGCGCGAAGCGGGCGATGGCGCCGCACCGGAGGTAGTCGCCGTACGAGAACCCGCCCGGTAGGACGACCGCCCCAACCTCGGGGAGCTCCGGCTCGGCGTGCCAGACCATGACGGGTTCGGCGCCGAGCGCTGTGAGCGCCCACGCCGCATCGCGGTCGTCGTTCGACCCCGGAAAGACGAGGACGCCGACGCGGGGCTTGCTCAGATCAGCCATCCCGGTCCAACTCGATCTCGTAGCTCTCGATCAGCGGGTTCGCGAGCAGGCTTTCGCACATGCGCTCGACTTGCGCGCGGGCGTCCGCCGACGTGGCTGCTTCTACCTCGACGTCGATCAGGCGGCCGACTCGAGCCTCGCCGACGGGGAAGCCGAGGTGGCGGAGCGAGCTCTCCACGGCCTGGCCCTGCGGATCGCGGATCCCCGCCTTCGGACGCACGAGGACGGTCGCCTTCACGTGAGCACCACGTTCGGATCCGACGAGTACTCCTCGAATGGGAGCCCGGTCAGGCGTTCGAAGGCTTCCAGGTAGCGGGCGCGCGTCCCCTCGACCACCTCATCCGGGAGCTCCGGCCCGGGATCCTGCTTGTCCCAGCCGAGCGTCTCGCAGTAGTCGCGGACGTACTGCTTGTCGAACGACGCCTGCGGCCGGCCCGGCTCGTACTCGTCCGCGGGCCAAAAACGTGACGAGTCCGGAGTCATGAGCTCGTCCGCGAGGACAAGAGTCGAGTCCCCGTCGAGCCCGAGCTCGAGCTTCGTGTCGGCCAGGATGATGCCCCGCTCGAGCGCATAGGCGGCGCCGTGCCGGTAGAGCTCGAGCGAGACGCGCTCGAGCTCCGCGAAGAGCTCGGCTCCGACGAGCTCGGTGGCCTGCTCGCGGTCGATGTTCTCGTCATGCCCCGTCTGGGCCTTCGTCGAAGGAGTGAAAATGGGCTCCGGGAGCCGATCGGACTCTCGTAGGCCCTCCGGGAGGTCATGCCCGCACACCGAGCCCGTGGCCTGGTAGTCCTTCCACCCGGAACCGGCCAGGTAGCCGCGGACGACACACTCGAGCGGGAGCATCTCGAGCTTCCTCGCCTCGGTCGACCGCCCATCGGGCCGAAGCGACTGCAGGTGGTTCGGGACGATGTGGCTCGTCCTGGCGAACCAGAAGCCGGAGAGTCCCGTGAGAACGCGGCCCTTGTCCGGGATCTCGGTCGGCAGCACGACGTCGAAAGTCGAGATGCGGTCGCTCGCGACCAGGAGCAGCCGGTCGGCGTCGAGCTCGAAGATCTCGCGCACCTTCCCGCTCGCGAGGTGGACGGCGGCGTCAGGCATGGACGGTTTCCTCCTTGGATGTGGTGAGGGCGGCGAGCCGCTCGAAGAGCGTGCCCACGTGACGAAGCGCCTCCCCGAGGTCGAAAGCGCGATCGAGGACGGACGGGTCCAGCCGGCCGGCGATCTCCTCGTCCGACTCGAGCAGCTCCCGGAAGTCACGCTCCTCGTCCCAGGCACGGAGCGCGTTTCGCTGCACCAGGCGGTAGGCGTCGTCGCGGGAGAGTCCGGCGCCGACGAGCGCGAGCAGGACCTGCTGGCTGAAGACGAGCCCGTGCGAGCTGTCGAGGTTCCGGCGCATTCGTTCCGGATCGACCACGAGTCCTTCGACGAGCCACGCGAACCGGTCGAGCATGTAGTCGAGCGCCAGGAACGCATCCGGCAGGACGACGCGCTCGGCGCTCGAGTGGGAGATGTCGCGCTCGTGCCAGAGGGCCACGTTCTCGAGGCCGACAGCAGCGGCGGAGCGAACGACGCGTGCCAGGCCGCACAGGCGCTCGGCCACGATCGGGTTCCGCTTGTGCGGCATTGCAGAAGAGCCCTTCTGGCCGGCTCGGAACGGTTCCTGGACTTCGCGCACCTCCGTGCGGGCGAGGTGGCGTATCTCCGTCGCGAAGCGCTCGACCGATGCTGCCGAGAGAGCGAGGGTCGAGAGGAGCTCGGCGTGGCGGTCGCGCGGGATCACCTGCGTCGAGGCGGGCTCGCGGGCCAGACCGAGGCGCTCGCAGGCGATGCGCTCCACCTCCGGGTCGCCGCCGCCGTAGACCCCGACCGCCCCGGAAAGCTTTCCGACCCGGATCCCTTCCAACGCCCGCTCGAGCCGATGCCGGTCCCGCTCGAGCTCGAAGGCCCAGCCGGCCAGCTTGGCCCCGAACGTGATCGGCTCGGCATGGACGCCGTGCGTGCGGCCCACCATTGGAGTGTCGCGGTGCTCGTTCGCCCGGGCCACCACCGCAGTGAGCGCGCGCTCGAGCCCGTCGAGGACGAGCTCGCCGGCGTCCCTGGCCTGAAGGGCCAGAGCCGTGTCGAGGACGTCCGACGACGTCAGCCCGTAGTGCAGCCAGCGACCGACAGGCCCCAGCTCTTCCTGGACTGAGTCGACGAAGGCGGCGAGGTCGTGCTGCGTCCGCGCCTCGATCTCGGCGACGCGCTCCGGCGTCGGAGCCCTGGCACGCTCCCGGATCTCGGCCAGCGCGTCACCCGGAACGACGCCGGCTGCGGCCCAGCCCTCGAGGGCCGCAAGCTCCACCTCGAGCCACCGCGCGAGCTTTCCCTCGTCCGACCAGATTGCCTTCATGGCCGGACGGGAGTAACGCTCGATCACCCGCCCGATTCTAGTGGGGGCGCAGGCGGGCGACGCCCGACCGGCCCCCGATGGTCTGAATCCGACCCCGTGGACGGCGCGTATGGTGAGGCGGCGATGGCCAGGCGTACGCTTCTCCTGATCGAGGACGAGCAGTCGATCGCGGAGCCCCTCCAGCTTGCACTCGAGCGGGAGGGCTTCGAGGTCGTCTGGGCGGCGACGGCTGCCGCCGGACTGGAGGCCTTCGGGTCGCGCGAGCCGGAGGTCGTCCTTCTCGACGTGATGCTTCCCGACGGCGACGGCCGCGACGTCCTTCGCGAGCTGCGTTCGGTCTCGACGGTGCCGGTGATCATGCTCACGGCGCGCGGGGAGGAGATCGACCGCGTGCTCGGCCTCGAGCTCGGCGCCGACGACTACGTCACGAAGCCCTTCAGCGTCGCCGAGCTCGTGGCGCGGCTGCGGGCGGTCCTTCGCCGCGCGACCGCGCCCGTCCCCGAGCGCGACGCAAGCCTGGAGGTCGGCGACGTGTCGCTGAGCCGCGAGACCAGGATGGTGAGCCGCTCCGGGGAGGCGATCGAGCTGACCGTCAAGGAGTTCGATCTGCTGGCCATGCTCCTCGAGAACGCAGGCAGGGTCGTCCGGCGCGGCGACCTGATGCGGGAGGTCTGGGAGACGAGCTGGCTCGGCTCGACCAAGACACTCGACGTGCACGTCAGTGCCCTCCGCAAGAAGCTCGGCGACGATCCGGGCGATCCGCGCTATATCCACACCGTGCGTGGGGTCGGCTTCCGGTTCGCCTCGGTGGACGAGCTGGCCGGGTGAGCTTCCGGGCCAGGCTCGTCCTCGCCGCCGCGTACCTCCTGACCGCGGTCGTGCTTGCCCTCGAGATCCCACTCGCGTTGAACGTCGACCGCCGGGCGACGTCCGAGTTCCAGTCGGGGGTGCTCGGGAATGCCGCCATCCTGGCCGCCCGGGTCTCTGATCTCGTCGCCGCCGCGAGCGCCCGCGATGCGACACCGCAGCCTTCGGCGGCACTCGAGAGCATCGTCGCCGGGACGCCGCGGGCCCAGGGCGAGCGGATCATCGTCGTCGACGGGGGCGGCCGGCTCCTCGCCGACACGGCCGGCCGGGAGGACGTCGGCACGGACTACGCAACCGAAGAACGGCCGGAGCTCGGAGCCGCCCTCCGCGGACGCATCGACACGAGCCGCCGTTTCAGCGAGACACTCGGAGAGGAGCTCTTGCTCGTGACCGTCCCCGTGGTCGACCAGGCGCGGGTGGTGGGAGCCGTGCGCGTGGCCGCGTCGACGGCGGCGGTCGATGCGAGTGTTCGCCGGAGCTGGCTCCGGCTCGCTCTGATTGGCCTGGCGGTCATCGCCGCGGGCCTCGCGCTTGCCTGGTTCCTGGCTGGAACCGTTGCGCGGCCGGTCAGGCGCCTGGTCGCGGCGGCGGACCGCCTCGGCCACGGTGACCTCGACGCGAGGGCGACCGAGGGCGGACCGCGCGAGCTCGACACGCTCGCACGCGCCTTCAACCGGATGGCCGAGACCCTGACGGCGAACGTCGCCGCCCAGCGCGATTTCGTTGCGAACGCCTCGCATCAGCTCCGGACGCCGTTGACCGGCCTCAAGCTGAGGCTGGAGGCGATCCGGAGCGAGGGTGGCGAGGCCGCCGAGCAGGCCACGAAGGCCGACCTCGAGGTCGACCGGCTGGGAGCGCTCGTCGACGACCTCCTCGAGCTGGCCCGCGCCTCCTCCTCCGAGCCGACCGGCCGGAGCGTCGACCTGGGCGAGCAGGCGGCACGCGCGGTGGAGCGCTGGCGAACGCCTGCTGAGCAAGCAGGCCAGACGCTCCGCCTGGAAGCGACGGCCACAGCGGGCATCTGGGCTGATCCAGCCGACGTGGCACACATCCTTGACAACCTGATCGAGAACGCGGTGCGCTATAGCCCTGCCGGCAGCGACATCGTTGTGGCAGCGTCGAGCGGGCACGCCGGCCCCTATCTCAGCGTCTCGGACAACGGCCCCGGAATCCCTCCGGCAGACCGCGACCGCGTCTTCGACCGCTTCTATCGTGGCGCGAACGGGCGGCAGAGCGGTCCCGGGACCGGGCTCGGACTGGCGATCGTCGCCGAGCTGGTCGAGCGCTGGAACGGGCGCGTTCGTATCGTCGAGGGCCCGGAAACCCGGATCGAGGCAAGCTTCCCGCCGCCTACCCTTCCTTAACGATCGCCTTGCCGGGCGGGAACCCGCCGGGTGCTACCTTCGGGGCGTGAAGCGAATTCGCCCACTGCTCCTGGCATTCGTGGGCCTCTGCCTGCCGCTCGGGCTCGCCCTGGCCGTCTACCTGACGTCGGCACGATCCCTGGCCGCGCCCCCGCCGATCGGCGCCGTCCCTACGCAGATCGCCAAGGCGAGCCCGAAGGCGCCGACCACCACCTCCAAGGCGAAGAAGCGCGAGGACAGGTCCGGGAACTGCGACGAGGCCGAGCACGCGAGCGATCCCGAGTGCACCGGGGGCACGACGACCTCCGGTGGCGGCTCGTCCGGGTCCGATGACTCCTCGGGCTCAGGCTCTTCCAGCTCCGGCTCCTCGGGCTCAGGATCCTCCGGCTCATCCGGCTCGGGATCCGGAGGCTCCGGATCCGACTCGAGTGGCAGCGGCTCGGGTGACGACTAGGAGGGATTGGTGAAACGTCGCTCGTCGCCCGACGGCACTGCTGCGTTTCGTCAAGACCTCCTAGGCCGAGCACCCGGCCTACCGTCTCCTTACCCAAGCCTGGGCGGCCTCCTTCCGAAGTTGAGCCCGGGCTTTCCCCGGCGCTTCCTAGTCTCGAGGCATGCACTCAACAGCTTCGAGAAGGAGGTAGGAAATGCGTCTTCTGAACAAGGTGATCGTTGCTCTCGCCGTCGTCCTCGCGATCGGCGTCGGCGTTGCCGTAGCGGCCGCGATCACGTCCACGAGCTCCGCCGGGACGACCGGGACGACGGACGGCGCCACGACGATCGGTGGCACGACCTCGACCCTGGAGGATTCGACGGCGCCCGCTCAGACCGGCACCGGCGACGTGAGCGGCCCTTGCGACGAGGCCGAGCACGCCGACGACCCACGGTGCTCGGGCGTACAGACGACTGAGGACAACGACGACGCCGCGGGCGTGGATGTGAGCGGCCCTTGCGACGAGGCCGAGCACGCCGATGATCCGCGGTGCACGGGCGCACAGACGGCGGGAGACGACGACGACAATTCCGGGCCGTCGGAGAACTCCGGCCCCGGTAACGCGGATGACGATTCGGACGACCACTCGGGCCCAGGCAATGCGGATGACGACTCTGACGACCACTCGGGCTCCGGCGAGTCAGGCCACTCCGGCTCGGGCGACGACGACTCGGGCCACTCGGGCTCCGGGTCCGACGACTGAGAACGTTTTCGGTCCGCAGGGCGGAGGCCCCGTCACGGGGCCTCCGCTCTTCCTTGGAGGGTTCGGCGCTAGAGCTCGAGCTGCGGTCGCCGGGGCGGGTCGGGATAGCCGCCGCCCTGGCCGAGGATCTTCGCCGCGAGGATGGCTGCGTTCCTGGCGCCGTTCAGCGAGACGCAAGCCACCGGCACGCCAGGTGGCATCTGGACGATCGCAAGGATCGCGTCAAGCCCGCCCGCCACGGTCTTCGAGGAAACGAGGGGGACCCCGATCACGGGAAGGTCCGTGTAGGCCGCCACGGCTCCGGGGAGGGCGGCGGACATGCCCGCCGCCGCGATGATGACGCGGACGCCACGGAGCGCAGCGGTCGAGGCGTACTCGGCGACGCCGCGTGGATCCCGATGGGCGGAGAGGATGCGCAGCTCGTGCGAGATGCCCCGCTCGTTCAGTTCCTCGATCGCAGGATCCATCGACTCGCGATCGGACTCGGACCCGATCAGGATCCCGACGAGTGGCCCGGTCGCCTCGAGCTCCTCGAGAATCGGCAGCGAAGCCGGAACCTCATGAAGGCCGCCCTCAGCGTGCAACGGCTACCCCCCTCGCACCGATGTCGGTCCGGAACTGGGCGCCGTCCAGACGAATATGGTCGAGTGCCGCATAGGCGCGGTCACGCGCGGCGGCGAGCGACGGAGCGACGGCAGTCACGTTCAGGACCCGCCCGCCAGCGCTGAGCAGCGCGCCGTCACGGAGCGCGGTGCCCGCGTGGAAAACGAGCGCTCCGGCAGCCTCCGCCTCCGCGAGCCCGGACAGCGCACCGCCAACCTCAGGTGCATCCGGGTACCCGGGGGCAGCGAGGACGACAGTCGCCGCCGCGCCGTCGGCCATTTCGACTGAGGCGCCGGCAAGGTCGCCCCCCGCGGCCGCCGCCAGCGCGGCGAGCAGGTCGCCTTCGAGCAGCGGCAGGATCGCCTGGGTCTCCGGATCGCCGAAGCGGCAGTTGAACTCGAGCGTTCTGGGGCCGTCCTCCGTCAGCATCAGCCCCGCGTACAGAAGTCCAACGAACGGCCTTCCGCGCTTTGCGAGCTCCTCGAGCACCGGCCCGTGCACGGCCTCGACGAGCTCGTCCCGGTCGCGGGCAGACAGGAAAGGCACCGGGGCATAGGCCCCCATCCCGCCCGTATTCGGGCCCTCGTCGCCGTCGGCGAGGCGCTTGGCGTCTTGCGCTGCGGGAAGAGCCATAGCTTCGGCCCCGTCACAGAGGGCGAAGAGCGACACCTCCTCGCCTTCGAGGAGCTCTTCGATCACCACGCGGTCACCCAGTGCCTGAGCGCGGGGCCAGGCGACCTCCACCTCCGCGTCGGTCCGGCAGACGAAAACACCCTTTCCGGCAGCGAGCCCGTCAGCCTTGATCACGCAGGGCGCTGCCGGCTCGATCAGCTCGCGGGCGGTCGGCACTCCCGCAGAGGTCATGACGTCCTTGGCAAACGACTTCGAGCCCTCGATCATGGCAGCCGCCGCGCTCGGGCCGAAGACCGTCACTCCGCCGCGGCGAAGCACGTCCGCGACCCCGGAGACCAGCGGGGCCTCGGGCCCGATCACGACGAGGTCGATTCCGCACTGGCGGCAGAGCCCGAGGAGGCTCTCGCCGTCCTCGGCGCGCACCGGATGGCACGTCGCATGGCGCGCGATCCCTGGGTTTCCCGGAGCGGCGTGGAGCTCCCCGATGTCCTCGCTCTGCCCAAGTTTCCAGGCAAGCGCATGCTCCCTTCCACCCGAGCCGACGACGAGGACATTCATGCCGTCGAGTCTAGTGAGGCCTACGGGTGTTTCAAAGACACGCCAGGTCAGGTACAACACGAGCCATGCGCGATCCCGGGCTCGCCCGCCATGACTGGGAGACGGAATGGGCAGAGCTCGAGGAAGATCTCGAGGATTCGCCCCGGGAGGCGCTGTCGGAGGTCGGCGACCTGATCGAGCGCATGCTCGAAGAGCAGGGGATTCCGATCCACGACCAGATCGCGGACGACGGGATCCCCCACGAGGTGGTTGCGGACTACGTGGAAGCAGGGCGCATCACCGAGTCGGTCGAGAAGGGCGAGGACGTCGATCCGGGCGACATCGGCTCGGCGATCCGGCTCTACCGTGAGCTGTACGACTTCCTGATCAACCGCATCGCCGAGTAGACCAGGCTCGGGCGCGTGCTCGAGATCGCGCTCCTCGTGGCCTTCTTTGCCCTGGGCCTCGCGACGCAGTGGATCCCTGTCGCGGAGACGCTTCGGGAGCGGACCTGGACCGCGTATTTCTGGACGATCACGCCCGCACTCGTCTTCTACGCATTCTCGACCGTCGCCGTCGACCGCGAGCTGGCCCTTGCTCTCGGCGCCGCCATCGGAGCCTCGTGGCTCATGCTCGGGGTCTCGTATGGCTACGCAGTCGCCGTGAGCGACGAGCGGGACGAGCGCGGAGCACTCACCCTCGCGGCGGGGTTCCCGAACACGGGGTTCGTCGGCTTTCCGCTGGCCCAGATCGCGCTCGGGAACCCGGGGCTCGCGCTGATGGTGATCTACGACCGCCTGGCCTGGCTCGTTCCCGCGACGGCTGTCTCGACGACGATTGCGCGCCTCCACGGCAACCGAGACGCCGGGCAGCGTGGCCGGCGGCGCCTCTGGCTCCTGGCAGCGAACCCCCCGCTACTCGCCGCAGTGCTCGCCATCGGCCTACGGTGGGGCGGCGTCGATGTCGACGGCCTCGCGGAGCCGCTCGGGCGCCTGGCGGGGGCGATCGTGGGGCCGGCCGGTTTCTTTCTGCTGGGGCTCGCGCTCCCGCTCGAGCGCCCTTCCCATGATCTCGCCGAGCTTCGCCGTGCCTCAGGCGTCCTCGCGATCCGTTTTGCCGTCGCGCCGCTCGCCCTCTATGCGCTCGGGCGGGCGATCGGCGCCGAGATCCCGGACGCGTTCCTCCTCGGAGCCGCCATGCCCAGCGCCTTCCACCTGCTCATCCTGGCGCGGGTCTTCGATGTCCGGCCGCACCTGATGCGGTTGCTCGTGCTCGGCTCGACGGTGCCCGCGGTGGCCGCCGTCGTGGCCGCCACCGCGGTGCTTCGGTGAGGAGAGATCTACAACGCGGAGTTGGTCCAGGCCCGCGCGTCCGGAGCGATCGTCCAGCCCCAGTTCGGCCCCGAGATGGTCGCTCGGTAGCGCTTCCCGCGCCAGTACCTTCGGATCCAGAGCGAGTACGTCCCGTCATACCGGTGGGTGAGGATTCCCATCATCCGCTTCCAGCTTCCGTAGCGAAGCGTGTCGAGGTACACGTTCCGCCCGTACTTGTCGAGCGGTACGCCGGCCGGCGTGTTGTAGTAGCCGTAGATCGGCCTCCCATGGAAGCTCGCCTGACCTTTGATCTGCTCGCTTCGCCACTTGCAGCAGACGGCGCGAAGCGTGAGGTTGGTCGGTGCGCCCTGCCAGCGCGAGAAGCGAAGCTCGACCGGCTTGCCCCTGATGCGGCGCCACTGCTGCAGCGCCCAGAACGTCCCGTTCGGGGTCTGCCAGACCATCGCCCTGAGCGGCAAGCGGATAGCTCCGCTGCGTGCAGCGACGTTACCCCTTACGCCCGCCCCGTAACGGAGGGCGCCCGTGGGGGCAACCCTGACGTGGCGCCTGATGCCCGATGGTGTCGTCCAACTGATCTCTGCTGCGCCGAGGGCGTTGACCTCAAGGGCGGGGTTCTTCGCCGCCCACGCGATCTTCACGGATGCGTCGGCGTTAGTCCCACCTAGAAAAAACGCGCCCAGGGCAACTACGGCCGTCGTGGCCCGAAATGTGCGGCTCATTTTTACCTCCGACCTTTGGGGGGTCTCGGGCCGGAGTCTCGGGGGCTGACCTCATGAGGGTGCTGTGCCTTTGTGAGGGTTATGTCGTGAAGGTGTGAACCCTCACCAAAACAGAGACAGGGCTTGAGGCTCCGGGTCGGCATCGTGCACGGTCCTTCGCCCTGATCGGCGATTGTCCCTTGACAGTCGGAGACGGCCCCCGTAAGAACCGCGCTACCAGCAGCGCCTGCCCCGGGCGCGGAATAGGAGGCGTTTCGTGGCGACGAAGGCGAAAACCCGCACTACCGACCTCGAGCAGTTCGTCGCTACCGAGGGCCGCGACGAGCAGATCGCGGCCGTCCGGCAGCGGATCGATGCGGAGGGAATCCAGTACATCTATTTCCAGTTCCCGTCGGTGACCGGCCGGATCATGGGGAAGGGCGTCCCGGCCGCCCACTGGGAGTCGATCGCACGGAAGGGCTTTCAGCTCGTCTACGGCGCGACTGCCAACCTCTTCACCGACCGCTACGACAACTACATCGGCTACGGGCCCGAGGCGGCCGAGCTCGTCGGCCTACCCGAGCCCGAGACCTTCATGCCCCTCCCCTGGGACTCCCGCATCGCACGGGTGTGGTGCATGTGCTTCCGAAACCGCGAGGAGCGAGATGAGCCGGGCGCGTTCCTGACGTCGGACTGCCGCGGGAACCTGAAGCGCATCCAGGCCGCCTTCGAGGAGGAAACCGGTCTCCACCTTCGCGCCGGCACCGAGCCCGAGATGATGTGGCTCAAGTTGAACGACGACGGAACGCCGTCCGTCGAAGGGGTCACGAAGCCCTACTGCTACCACATCGACCAGTTCTCGGAGCTCCAGCCGATCATCCACAAGGTGATCGAGTACGGGCAGAAGCTCGGCCTCGACATGATCCAGGGCGACCACGAGGACGCGCCGGGGCAGATCGAGCTGAACTTCGGCTTCGACCGCGCCGAGCAGACGGCCGACAACCTCTCGACCTTCCGCCAGGTCTGCAAGCAGGTCGGCCGCGAGCTCGGGGCCTTCCCCTGCTTCATGCCGAAGCCGTTCATGGGCGTCTCGGCGAACGGCTGCCACCACAACATCTCGCTCTGGCGCGGCGAGGAGAACGTCTTCATGCCTGAGGGAGAGGACCAGCAGAAGCCGAGCGAGATCGGCCGCTTCGCGATCGGCGGCATCATCGAGCACCTCGGCGCACTGACCGCGGTCACGGCGTCGACCGTCAACTCGTACCGCCGCCTGTGGGACACGGGGTTCTGGGCGCCCGTCTTCGCGGACTGGGGCTACCAGAACCGGACGACCGCGCTCCGCGTGTCGGCACCTGGCCGGTTCGAGTACCGCTCGGTGGACTCGGCGGTCAACCCGTATCTCTCCTGCGCCGCGCTCATCGCGGTCATGCGGGACGGCATCGACCGAAAGCTCGACCCGGGCGAGCCTGAGGAGCGGAACATCTACGAGGCGATGGAGGCCGGGAAACAGGTCCGGAAGATCCCGATGACCTTCGGCGACGCGCTCGACGCGCTCGAGGCCGACGAGGTCGTCAAATCCGCGCTACCAGGTGACATGTACCGTGTCTTCATGCACTACAAGAAGGACGAGTGGGAGCGGTATTGCGCCCAAGTGAGTGACTGGGACGTGCAGGAATACCTCGACGTTCTGCCGTAGCCGGGACAGGAGGACCAGAGCCAGCTCATGTGCGGAATCGCAGGGATCATCTACCGGGACGGGACGCACGGGATCGGGCGGGACATGACCCAGATGCTCCAGTCGATGAAGCACCGAGGGCCAGACTCGACCGGCTTCGCCCTCTACGGGCAGAGCAACGGCGACGGCCACTTCATCATGCGCTACACGCTCGCCGATGCAAACGACGCGCGTGACTTCGAGTTCGACGACCGGATCGACCGCCACCAAGACCAGGTGCTCCAGCGACTGAAGGCGCTCGGGGCGAAGGTGAAGGACGTCGAGGAGGAGACCGACTACGCCTACCGCGTGACGTTCGAGTTTCCCGGCGATCGCCTCAAGGAGCTAACCGACCGAATCGAGGACATCTCCGGAGCCGAGGTGCTCTCGCTCGGCCACTCGCTCGAGATCATCAAGGACCTCGGCGACGCAGACAGCGTCTGCGACCAGTACGAGCTCGGCGGGTTCAAGGGGACGCACGCAATCGGCCACGTCCGGATGGCGACCGAGTCGGACGTCGACATTTCCGGCGCGCACCCCTACTGGGCCTACCCTTTCACCGACGTCGCGGTCGTCCACAACGGCCAGCTGACGAACTACTTCCAGTGGAAGCGCCGGCTCGAGCGCTCGGGACACCGCTTCCAGTCGGAGTGCGACTCGGAGATCATCGCCGTCTACCTCGCCCAGAAGATGAGCGAGGGCGCCTCGCTCGAGGACGCCATGCGCGACTCGCTCGAGGAGCTCGACGGCGTCTTCACCTACATCGCCGTGACGGAAGATGCGTTGGGCGTCGCGAAGGACGAGATGGCCGCGAAGCCGCTCGTCCTTTACGAGGCTGACGACCTGGTCGCGCTCGCCTCCGAGGAGATCGCGATCCGGGCGATCGTCGACCGTGAGATCGACACGTACGACCCCTACGAGGGCGAGGTGATGGTGTGGGCCCGGTAACCGGCGAGAGCCGCATCACGTACGACGCGCGCGGGCTCGCCGAGCCGCATGCGGAGATCCCGCAGGTCTCGGAGATTCAGGGCGAGACCGCGAGCTTTGACGCGCATGACCTCTCCACGCGCCAGATCAACCTCGAGCTCCGGTGGCTTCTGTACGAGCAGGGCATCAAGGACGTCACCGTCCGGAACCCCGGGTCGAAGCACTCGCTCGGGGTGGGGATCTTGACGCGCTGCAAGATCACCTTCGAGGGCTCCCTCGGCTACTTCGGCTGCGGGCTCATCGACGGGCCCGAGATCCGGATCACCGGCCGGGTCGGCTGGTCGTCCTGCGAGAACATGATGTCCGGCGTCGTCGTCGTCGACGGGAACGCCGGCTCGCTGACGGGCGCGGCCTTCCGGGGCGGCGACCTGGTGATCAAGGGCCAGGTCGGCGCGCGGACGGGTATCGACCAGAAAGGCGGCACCATCATCACGATGGGCGATGCCGGATCGATGACCGGCTTCATGATGCAGCGCGGCCGCCAGATCATCTGCGGCAACGTCGGCCCGGGCCTGGGCGACTCGATGTACGACGGGACGATTTACGTTGCCGGCAAGGTCAAGGCGCTCGGGATCGACTGCGTGCCGGGCGAGTGGGACGAGTCCGACACCGAGTTCGTGGAGCGGAAGTTTCGGATCTATGGCCTTGGCGACCCGCCCGAGTTCCAGAAGTTCGTCTGCGGCAAGATGCTCTACAACTACGACAACCTCGAGCCTTCCGAGCGGAAGCTCGTCCTCTAGGAGCGCGACATGACGACCAGCGACCGCTACGACCAGGTCGGCGACAACATCGGCAAGGACCAGCCCGACCGGCGCACCGTCCTCGGCCGCAGCCCGATCTTCACCCCCGAGGTTCTGAACGACATCCACATGAAGGCCGACCTCGGCCGCTACCGGATGCGGGGCTTCTCGATGTTCAAGAAGATCCCGCACTGGGACGACCTCATGTTCATGCCGGGCACGCTGACCCGGTTCGTGATCGAGGGCTACCGCGAGAAGTGCGAGACGAAGACGATCCTCGGGGCGCGGTTCGCCAAGAACCCGATCGAGCTCGACATCCCGGTCTACATCACCGGCATGAGCTTCGGCGCGCTCTCGCTCGAGGCGAAGATGGCGCTGGCCAAGGGCGCCTCGATGGCCGGAACGGCCACGTGCTCGGGCGAGGGCGGGATGATTCCGCCGGAGCGCGATCTCTCCACCAAGTGGTACTACCAGTGCATCCAGAGCCGGTACGGGTTCAACCCGCACCACCTGATGCTCGCCGATGCCTGCGAGTTCTTCATCGGGCAGGGCTGCAAGGTCGGCCTCGGAGGCCACCTGATGGGACAGAAGGTGACAGAGCAGGTGGCGGAGATGCGCTCGCTGCCGCCGGGAATCGACCAGCGCTCGCCCGCCCGCCATCCCGACTGGCTCGGCCCCGATGACCTCTCGCTGAAGATCCAGGAGATCCGTGAGGCGACCGACTACCGAATCCCGATCCAGCTGAAGCTCGGCGCCGCGCGGGTCTACGACGACGTCCGCATGGCCGCCAAGTGCGGCCCGGACATCATCTACCTCGACGGCGCCGAGGGCGGGACGGGGGCAGGGCCGCACATCGCGACCGAGGAGACCGGGATCCCGCTGATGGCGGCGATCCCCGAGGCCCGGCGCGCACTCGAGGACGTGGGGCTCGCGGACGAGATCGATCTCGTCGTCGCGGGCGGGATCCGAAACGGCGGCGACATCGCCAAGGCACTTTCGCTCGGCGCGAAGGCCGTGGCGATCGGCCATGCGGCTCTCGTGGCGCTGAACTGCAACAAGGAGATCCCGGGCGTCACCGACTACGAGGGCACGATCGGCGTCCCTGCCGGCGAGTGCTACCACTGCCACACGGGCCGCTGCCCCGTCGGGATCACGACGCAGGATCCGGAGCTACGGCAGCGCTTGATCGTCGACGAGGCCGCCGAGCGGGTCTACAACTTCCTGCACACGCTGACGCTCGAGGTGCAGATGCTCGCCCGCGCGTGCGGGAAGACGAACATCCACTCGCTGGAGCCCGAGGATCTCTGCGCGCTGACCCTCGAAGCGGCCGCGATGGCGAAGGTGCCGCTGGCCGGCACCCAGTACATCCCGGGTGTGACAGAAGAGCGGGCGCTGGGCGAGATCAAGCGCCTGCTCGAGAAGCACCTCGAGTATCCGGTCGACTACCTGCCGGAGCAGCCGGCCGAGTTCGCCGGGGCAGGAGACTAAGAGCCCGTGTCGACGCAGCAGCCCGAGCACATCCGGTCGATCGACTCCGAGTATCTATCGGGCAAGCGGTTTCCCTACCAGGAGGACATCTCCCTCTTGGACGACGTCGATCTCGTGGCGGCGACGCCGGGCGAGGACATCAACTGGCTCGAGGACGTCGAGCTCCTCGAGGAAGAGGGAATGCCGGCGGTTTTCGACCGCTACTCGAACTCGTTCCTGAAGATCTATTTCCCGATTCCGGAGGGCAGGGAGCACGAGATCGCGCGCAAGGTGCTCGTCAAGCATCTCCAGTCGGGCAATTCCTACGGGATCCTCCTGAAGGCGAAGCACACGAAGTTCCCCCAGCCCGAGCTCGGCCCGTGGGTCACGGGACTCGAAGACGGTCGGCGAGGACTACCACGCGCCTGTCCTCGAGGGCTGGGAAGCCCCGATTCACTAGGAAAAGCCGATTGTGCTCTAGGCGGGCTCTGGGAGGGCTCGCGTCGAGCTCGATCCGCTCCCGGTGGCCGGTCACGAGGATCCGTGCTCCGATGGCACCGCAGATGACGGCGACGGCGCCGAAGGTCCAGCGCTCGCCGACCACTCCGGCCAGGGCACCGGCAACAACCGGCGTCGTGACTGCGGTCGCTCCCCAGACGACGTTCGCGAGCCCGACGGCGGTGCCGCGACCGATGCCGGCGCGCCGCCCGCCCGATTCGGCGAGGGGGTAGCAGATCGTCGAGAGCGGCGACTGAAGGGTCGCTCGCAGGACGAGGAAGGCGGCCAGGGCCGCTGTCGCGGCCGTCGCCAGCGGCACGAGGACGACGGCTGCCAGCGCCACGACGCCGAGCCCGGCCGTGCGAACCGCGACGGCGCGGTCGCCGAGACGGGCCACGAAGAAGCTCGCAGCCACCCAGAGGCCCGAGGCCAGCGAGAAGAGCGTCCCGATCTCGCTTGCCGACAGTCCGTTCCTGTCGAGCTGGAGCGGGACGAGAAGCGGAACGGCGCCGGCCATGATGCCGAGCGCGGCCATCAGGAGCAGCGCTCCCTCCATCCGGTGCTCGCCCCGCGCGGCGCGCAGGGCTTCGAGAAGCGACTGGCGACCGTCTGTGAACGACACGCCGCGCGCGGAGAGCGCCAGGAGGGTGCCGACGGCGAACGCGAGCGTGCCGATCGCGAGGAAAGGCGCGGCAATCCCCACCGACTCGGCCATGTTCCCGGCGAGCACGGGGACGATGAAGTGCGCGAAGCCGGCCGCCGTCACGATCCCGCCGAGCGCGATGGCGCGGCGGGCATTCGACGCTTGTGAGACCACGACGACACCGGCAGTCCAGGCGGTGCCGAAGCCGATCCCGAAGAGCAGCCGGCCGGCGAAGAGCGTGCCGTAGTTCGGAGCGAAGGCCTGCATGATCGCCGCCGTCCCGACATGAAGGCGGCACCGACCGCGAGAGTCTTTGCCCCGAGACGGTCGGAGAGAAGCCCGATCGGGACCCCGATCACGACCGTCGCCAGCGTCGCAGCCGAGAGCAGCGACCCCGTCTCAACGTCCGAGAGTCCGAACTCGTGCGCGAAGCGCGGCAGAAGCGGTACGAGGGCAGCCTGCAGCGACTCCGTGACGAAGATCAGTGCATAGATGAGCAGAATTGTGCGACGCATTTCGTTTCCCCCACGCTAGTCAGGCGGGAACGGCCGGCGCGCCGGTCCCTCGTTCTCCCATCGGCGGGCTCTCCAGGGACTTGAGCAAGACCCGCCAGACGAGTGATCTCGGCGGTGGCCCTGGCCGTGAAATGATCCGTCCGTGCCGGGCGACGACCACCTGATGTACATCGGGGGCGCCTGGGTCGGCAGTGACTCGGGCGCCACAATGACGGCGACGAGCCCTGCGACGGGCGAGACGATCGGATCCGTGCCCGAGGGAACGCGCGACGATGCCCGGCGGGCAATTGCAGCCGCGAATGCGGCCGCCCGCGACTGGGCCGCCAGGTCAGCCTTCGAGCGGGCCGAGGCGATGGAGCGGGTCGCGGCGATCGTGGGTGAGCGGCGCGACGAGCTCGCCCGGACGCTCAGCCTCGACCAGGGCAAGCCGCTCCGCGCGGAGGCCTACGACGAGGTCGATGAGCTGGCCGAGTACTGGCGGATGGCGGCGGCCGACGGCCGGCGCCTCGAGGGCTCGATGCCGCCGTCGGTGGACGCCGGCAAGCGCGTACTTGCCTATCGGGTTCCGCGCGGCGTCGTCGCTGTGATCACGCCCTGGAACTGGCCCTACACGATGCCGGCCGAGGTGATCGCCCCGGCGCTCGCTTCCGGCAATGCCGTCGTCTGGGTGCCTGCGCCGACGACCTCGGTCTGCGCCGTGAAGCTGGCCGAGTGCATCGTGGATGCAGGGCTTCCGGCAGGTGTCTTCAACCTCGTCACGGGGCCCGGAGCCGAGGTCGGGGACGAGATCGCGGGCAGCCCGGGTACGCATGCCGTGGGGTTCATCGGGTCGATCGAGACCGGGCACAGAGTCGCCGAGCGCGCCGCCGGAAAGGCACAACTCCTCGAGATGGGCGGGAATGGGCCGGTGGTCGTGCTGGAGGACGCGAACCTGGATGCCGCCGTGGAGGCGACTCTCACCGCCTCGTTCCTTTGTGCCGGCCAGAGCTGCACGGCAGGTGAGCTCTTCCTCGTCCACGAGACCGTCCATGACGACTTCCTCGACCGGCTGACGGCTCGGGTCGCCTCCGACATCCGCCTCGGCGACCCGTTCGCCGACGAGACGACGATGGGCCCGCTGAACAACGAGCCCACGGCTGCGAAGATGGATCGCCACTTGGAGGATGCCGTCGGTCAGGGGGCGGAGGTCGTCGTCGGTGGGTCGCGCGCCGGCGGCTTCCCGACCAGCCTCTACTACGAGGCGACGGTGCTCGACCGGGTGAGCTCGGACATGGAGGTGGCGAGGGAAGAGACCTTCGGCCCGGTCGTTCCCATCTCGACGATCCGAAGCGAGGACGAGGCGCTCGCGATCATCGACTCGGGTCCCTACGGGCTGCTCGCCTCGATCTTCACGGAAGACCTGCGCCGCGGGCTCCGCTTCGCCGAGGCCGCACGCGCCGGCTGGGTGAACGTGAACGAGGGCTCGAACTACTGGGAGAGCCACCTTCCCTTCGGAGGCCGGGCCGGCTCGAAGAGCGGCGTCGGCCGTGTCGGCGGCCGCCATGCCATGGATGCCTTCACGGAGCTGAAGACGGTCGTCCTGAACCTCGGTTGACGGCGGCGCTCAGCCGTCGAGCTCGGCCGTGAGGCTGCGCAGGTCGAGCGGGGCCGTGAACAACGCCACCCTGCCGTCGGCGCTTCGCGGCCATTCGTCCGGGGGGCGATCCCAGTAGAGCTCGAGCCCGTTCCCGTCCGGGTCGCGCAGATAGAGCGCCTCGCTGGCACCGTGGTCGGAGGCGCCGTCGAGCGGGATGCTCGCCTCTCCGAGGCGCCGGAGCGCGTCGGCGAGCGCCTTCCGCGTCGGATAGCGGATCGCGGCGTGGAAGAGACCGGTCGTGCCGCGGGGCGGGGGCGAGCCGCCCCGGCTCTCCCAGGTATTCAGGCCGATGTGATGGTGGTAGCCGCCCGCCGAGAGGAACGCCGCCTGGTCGCCCAGTTGTTGCTGCAGCTCGAACCCGAGCACGTCTCGGTAGAAGCCAATCGCCCGGTCGAGGTCGGCCACCTTCAGGTGGACGTGGCCGATGTCGACGCCCGGATCGATCGGTTCCGTCACGGAGGAGACTCTATGCCTGCGACGTCCGCTGCGGTCAGCCGCGGGGCATCAGGACAGATACCGGCGCATCACGTCCACGTCGACCCGGTCGACGATCTCCTCGGCTTCGGCCAGGCGCTCCGGGACGAGGGTGCCGCGAACGGCGACCACGCGCATGCCGGCGCCGCGCGCCGAGGCGATCCCCGCCTCGGTGTCTTCGAACACGAGCACGTCTTTGGGATCGAGCGTGTCGCCGAGGAGCTCGAGCGCACGCCGGTAGCCCTCCGGGTCGGGCTTGCCGTGGGCGATGTCGTCCGATGTGACGATCGCCGTGAAAAGCGGGGCGAGACCGGCCGCCTCGAGCACGGGCTCGATCTCCGCCCGCGCCGCTCCGGACACGATCGCGACCGGGACGCGCTCGGCTGCAAATCGAACCGCTTCGCGGGTCCGCTCCTCGATCGAGGACCCGTCTGCGCAGGCGGCGCGGTAGCGGACGATCCGCTCTTCGATGACCGCGTCGAGGTCAGGATGATCTTCACCGAGCCAGGTCCGGACGATCTCGGGGTCGGACAGCCCGGCCAGGTGATCGAAGTACTCCTGAGCCGAGAGCGGCTTTCCGTGCATTGCGAAAAGCTCCGCGAAGATCTCGTAGAGGATCGGCTCGTCGTTCGAGAGCGTCCCGTTGAAGTCGAAGACGACGGCGCTGACCGCCATGGGGCGCGACACTACTGCCCGTGTCCGCCGTCGCCCTCGCCTTTGCGATCGCTGCGGCGTTCCTGCACGCCTTCTGGAACCTGCTGCTGGCGAGGGCGCGAGACCCTGAAGCCGCGTCCGCGGTCATGCTCCTTTTCGCCCTCGTGTTCTATGCGCCTGTCGCGGCGCTGACCTGGCACCTGGAGCGGCCTGCGATCCCCTACCTGGTCGTGACGGCCTTTCTTCAGCTCGCCTACATCGCCCTCCTGGCCGCGGCCTACCGCCGCGCCGAGCTTTCGGTCGTCTATCCGATCTCCCGCGGCACGGCGCCGGTCCTTGTGCTTCTGGTGGGGATCACGGTGCTGGGTGCCGCCACCTCCGCGTATCAGGCCGCGGGCGTGTGTCTCGTCGGACTCGGGATCCTGCTCGTCCGGGGCCTGAGGCGGACGGCGGGCCCCGCCGGGGTGGTCTTCGGGCTCATCCTGGCCGGCTTCATCGCCGCCTATACCCTCGTGGACAAGTACGGGATCCAGTACGCCGCGCCATTCGTGTACCTCGAGCTGTCGATGATCCTCCCGGGCGTCGGGTACGCGCTCGTGCTCGCGCGCCTGCGGGGATGGCGCTCGCTCGCCGCCGAGGTGGGCCCCGCGACGGCGCTCGCCGGACTCGCAATGTTCGGCGCCTACGGCCTGGTGCTCGCAGCTCTCGCGCGCGCCCCGGCAGCGTCGGTCGCAGCCGTCAGGGAGACGAGCATCGTGATCGCAGCGGGCTTTGCCGCCTTCGTCCTCCGGGAGCAGGTCGGCGCCGTGCGCCTCGGCGGCGCCGTCCTCGTGGTGGTGGGCGTGGCGCTCATCAGCCTGTAGCGTCCCCGGGATGGACACCTGGCTCGCGATAGCCAGTCGGCGTGAGGTTCGCAGGTACGCAGATACCGAGCTTCCTACGGACGTGGTCGAGCGGATCCTCGACGCCGGCCGGCTCGCCGGGAACGCGAGCAACAGGCAGCCATGGCGGTTCCTCGTCGTCGAAAGCGCCGAGCTGCGCGAGAAGGTCGCCGAGCAGGTGTACGAGGAGGACAACATCCGGGGCGCGAAGCTCGTCGTTGCTCTCTCCGTGAGCGGGAAGGGGCCGACCTCTTTCGACGCGGGGCGGGCGGCGCAAAACATGATGCTCGCGGCCTCGAACGACGGCGTCGGGTCCTGCCCGAACGGTTTGCCGGATGCGGAGGCGACCGGCCGTCTGCTCGGCCTCGGCGAGGGCGAGCGCCTCGTGATCGTCCTGTCGTTCGGCTATCCGGCAAAGCCGCGCGATCCGGAGTCGCGCACCGCGGAGGAGTGGAGCCGCCGGGCGAAGCGAAAGCCGCTCGACGAGATCGTCACCCGGTTGTAGACCGCCACAGGGCGAGGGCAGCGAGAGATCCGGCGTCCGCGACCATCCCCTGTGCCCCTGCGGCGGAGACCCGCTCGACCTCGATGTCCTCGTCCTCGTCCAGATGCGAGGGTGGGACGGCCGAGAGCTCGGTCGCTTCGAAGACGTGGACGAACTCGGTCGAGTAGGCGGGTGCGGCCCAGAACGATCCGAGCTCCCGCCAGGTCGCCGCGGCCAGCCCGCATTCCTCTGCGAGCTCGCGCCTCGCTGCCTCGGCGGGCACCTCGCCCGGCTCCAGCGTGCCGGCCGGGAGCTCGACGATCCGCTTGCCTGCGCCGCGCCGCGTCTGGCTGACGAGCACGATCTCGTCCCCGTCCACGGGGACGATCGTCACGGATTCGGGGTGGCGGACGAGCGGGATCTCCACGGTCGCGCCAGTCTAGGCAGCCGCCGGAAGACCGCGAGCCCGAGGATCGCCGCGAGGACGAGGACCGTAAGAACCGGGATCCACCAGCCGCCCCGATCGGGCTCGGCCGGCGCAGCAGACTCGACCGGCGCGGACGCTGCTGCCGGCGCGGGCTCGCGCACCGCGAAGGTCGTCGTATCGATGCGGAGGAAGGGACTCCCGCCTGCGTCGACGACGAGCCCGCCGTCGCGCAGGCTCATGCGGAGCTGAGACATATCGCTGCCGATGAGCCACGACAGCTCCTCCAGGTCGATGCAGCGTGCCGTACGGCCGACCGTGTCCAGTGCGTGGACGAAGGGTTCCTTCCCTCCACCGTCGTAGAGCGTGTACTCCCAGCGGCCGTCGGGGCTCGAGACGCGGGTCAGCGGCGAGCCGCGCATCGCCTCGTCGGCTTCGTGCGGGTCGACGATCGGCTCGGGCGCCAGGCGTCCCCTGGTCAGGTCGTACAGGCGCACCGCGTACCGGCTGGTGTCTCTCGGGTCGGTGTACTCGATCAGGTACAGGTACCGCCCGTCGGGTGAGATCGCGTCGAAGCTCCAGTCGGCAGTCAGCGTGAGGCGCCGGGTCGTGCGGAGCGTTCTGGTGTCGATGACCAGGAACGAGGACTCAGCCCTCGGAAACCGTAAGCGAGGCCGCGTGAGGACGAGCGTGCGGCCGTCAGCCGAAAGCCCGCTGGCGGTGCCGTCGTAGGCCACAGCCGGGATCGTGTAGCGGCCGGGCACGCGCCGGTAGGAGGAGACTTCACCGCTGCGCTGCCGGACGACCGCGACGATCGTGTCCGCTCCCGAAGGCAGAGTGACGAACCGGTGTCCACCCGGCCCGGCGACGCCGGACTGGCCGACGTCGACGTCGAAGATCGGCACCTTGCCCGCGCCTGCCTGCGCGGCGAGCGCGGCCGCAACTACGAGCGTGGACACGAGCACCAACGGTTTCATCTCTTCCTCCTCGCGGACGTGTTCAGACTGACTACGCTCGGGAGGCGGGACAGGTTCCGCCCGCTGTTTGCCAGTGACTAGGTAGGAGCGAGCTTTCGTCGCCGCCTGCGGGCCACAGCCAGTGCTCCCAGGGCCAGGAGCAGCAGGCCGCCGCCGGCCCCGACGAGTGCCCACGGTGTGCCGCCGCCGCGAGTCTCCGAGACGGCGGGCGCCTCCGCCACGCCCGCTGCGACCGGCTCACTGACCTCGAACGTCCGCGTGTCGACGACGGCGACCGGTTCTGGCCCGAGTCGGACCGTGAGGGTCTTTCCGCCGGCGCCCAGGTCCAGGCCGGCGTTCGTGAGGTCATGCCCGGCGAGGGAGTCGAGATCGATGCACCGGGCTTTCCGGCTCGTCGTGTCGAGCGCGTGGACGAACGGGTGCTCCCCGTTCCCGTCGTAGAGTGTGTAGGCCCAGCGTCCGTCGGAGCTCGCCGTCCGCGTCAGCGGGTACCCGCGCATCTCGTCGGCGCTCTCGTTCGGGTCGACGACCGGGTTGCGAAGGAGGCGGCCGGCGTTCAAGTCGTAGACCCTGACCTCATATCGCGTCGGGTCGCGCCGCGAGAGGTACTTGATCAAGTAAAGGAGCGATCCGTCGGGCGAGAGGGCGTCGAAGCTGTAGTCCCCTCGCAGCGTCACGATCGCCTGCACACGTAGCCGTTCGGCCTCGATGATGGCGAAGGCCGTCTCGGTCCTCGGGAACGCGACGCGCGGCCTGATGAGGACGAGGACTCGGCCATCCGCGGAAAGGCCGTCGGCCGTCCCGTCGAGCGCGACCGCGGGGATGGTGAAGCGGCCTCGGAGCGCGCGTCTCTTCAGCACGGCCCCGCCTTCGCGATCTACCTGCGCGAGGAGCGTGTTGCCCTGCAACGGAAGCGTGACGTAGCGGACCCGCGGCGTCGTTACTCCGGTATTCCCGACATCGATGCCGGGCACCGGTAGGCCGTCGGCCTGCGCCGTCGCGGTGCAGACGCCGCAAGCAACAAGCGCGAGTCCGAGCAAGACGGGCCTGAAGAGCATCTCGCCTGGGTCTACGCCGGTCGGCTCCCGAGAGGTCCCTCGGGCGAGGTTAGGGTAGCCCGGTGAAATCGAGCGCACGCGTCGTCGTGATCGGAGGCGGGGTCGGAGGCGCCTCGATCCTCTACTGGCTCGCCCGGCTCGGCTGGGAGGACGTCGTCCTCTGCGAGCGCGCCGACCTGACGAGCGGCTCCACCTTCCACTCGGCGGGCTTGGTCGGCCAGCTTCGCGGGTCCCTCAGCCTCACCCGGATGATGATGAACTCGGTCGAGCTCTACCGTTCGCTGGCGGACGAAGTGGGCCTCGAGACGGGCTGGCACGAGGTCGGGTCGCTCCGGCTTGCCTCTTCCCAGGAGCGGATGGAGGAGCTCTCACGGCAGGCCGGCTGGGCCACGACGTTCGGTCTTCCGCTCGAGCTCGTCTCGCCGGAGGAGGCCCAGCGGCTGTTCCCACCCATGTCCACGGAGGGAGTCCTCGGCGCCGCCTACCTCCCGACCGACGGCTACATCGACCCGAGCCAGCTCACGTACGCCCTCGCCGAAGGAGCCCGGAAGCGCGGCGCCGAGATCTCGACGAACACGCGGGTGACCGGAATCGACGTCGAGCGTGGCCGGGTACGTGGCGTCGAGACGGACAAGGGGCCGATCGAGGCCGAGGTGGTCGTGAACGCCGGCGGCATGTTCGCGGGGGAGATCGGCGCCCTGGCCGGTGTGACCGTTCCCGTGATCCCGATGGCGCACGAGTACCTGATCACGAAGCCGAGCGAGATTCCGCTCGACGTGCCGACCATGCGCGACCCCTCGCTCCTCGTCTACTTCCGCGGTGAGTCCGGGGGCCTTGTGATGGGCGGTTACGAACGCCATCCAGCCCCGTGGGGTCTCGACGGCATCCCCGCGGACTTCAACGGCAAGCTCCTGGCCGAGGACTGGGACCGGTTCGAGGAGCTGATGACGAACGCATGCGTTCGGGTGCCCGGTCTCGAGGAGGCCGAAGTCGTGAAGCTCGTGAACGGCCCGGAGGCGTTCACTCCCGACGGGGAGTTCATCCTCGGCGAGACCGATGTCCGCGGCTTCTGGGTCGCCGCGGGCTTCTGTGCGCACGGCCTTGCCGGCGCGGGTGGAATGGGCCGCCTCGTCGCCGAGTGGATCGTCGAGGGCCAGCCGAGCCTCGATACGTGGGAGATGGACTCGCGCCGCTTCGGCCGCCACTACGCGAGTCGCGAGTACACGCTCGCCCGCACGCTCGAGGTCTACCAGACGTACTACGACGTCAAGTACCCGGGCCACGAGCGGCAGGCGGGTAGGCCGCTGCGACTCTCGCCGACCTATGAGCGCCTACAGGAGCTCGAGGCCGCGTTCGGAGAGAAGTCCGGCTGGGAACGGGCCAACTGGTTCGAGCCGAACGCGGAGGCCGGCGACGAGAAACTGCGCCCGCACGGCTGGGCCGGACGGCTCTGGTCGCCTGCGATCGGGGTCGAGCACCGTGCCTGCCGGGAAGCGGCGGCGCTCTTCGACGAGACCTCCTTCGCGAAGATCGAGGTGCTCGGGCCGGGAGCCGCCGATTTTCTCGAGAGTCTCTGCGACAACCGGGTCGCGCGGGACGTCGGTGCCATTACGTACACGCAGATGCTGAACTCGCGGGGCGGAATCGAGTGCGACTTCACCGTCACCCGCCTCTCCGAGGACCGCTTCAGGATCGTCACGGGCACTGCCTTCGGCCAGCACGACCTCGCCTGGATCCGCTCCCACGCGCCCGAAGACGGCTCCGTCTACGTCGAGGATGTGACCTCGCGCCTGGCCTGCCTTGGCCTCTGGGGCCCGCGCGCCCGCGACATCCTGCAGCCGCTGACCGAGTCAGATCTATCCAACGAGGTCTTTCCGTACATGCGGGCGCGGGAGATCGCCGTCGGGCCGGTCCCCTGTCTCGCGCTGCGCGTGACCTACGTGGGCGAGCTCGGGTGGGAGCTCTACTGCCCGACCGAGTTCGGTCGCCGCCTCTGGGACAGGATCTGGGAGCCGGGGCAGGCCGAGGGCCTCGTCGCGGGCGGCTACAAGGCGATCGACTCGCTCCGGCTCGAGAAGGGCTACCGGGTCTGGGGGGCCGACATCACACCCGACGAGACGCCATACGAAGCGGGGCTCGGGTTCGCGGTCAAGCTCGACAAGGGCGACTTCATCGGCCGCGAGGCGCTCCTGAAGGCGCAAGAGCCGGAGCGCCGGCTCGCGTGCGTCGTCCTCGATGACCCTCGCGCGGTAGCGCTCGGCTCCGAGCCCGTGCGGATCGACGGCGAGTCCGTGGGCCGGGTGACGAGCGGCGGTTACGGTTACACCGTCGAGCGCTCAATCGCCTATGCGTACGTGCCTGCCCCCGCCGCAACGCCGGGCCGGCGGGTGGAGATCGAGATCTTCGGCGAGTCCGTGCCCGGAGAGATCGCAGCCGAGCCGCTCTACGACCCGCAAGGCGAGCGCCTCAGGAGCTAGATGGATGATGGGCATTCACGGCGCCAATTACCGACCAACCATCTAGATGCCCCCGCAAGCGCAGCAGCCGATCTTCCGTCCGCTCGAGCAGCTCCGGGCCCACGAGCTGGTGGCGGAGCAGATCCGCCGGCAGATCGCGCTCCGGCTCGTCTCACCTGGGCAGTCGCTCCCGCCGGAGCGTGAGCTCGCACGTCTTTTCGGAGTCGGCCGGGCCACTGTCCAGCAGGCGATCGAGCTCCTCGAGGGCGAGCGGCTCCTCGAGAGCCGGCGCGGCCGGAGCGGCGGTACGTTCGTCGTCGGCTCCACCCAGGGCGACGAAACGCCGGTCGGCGTCCTCGACCGGGTTCGTAAGGAGCGGGAGGCGATTCTCGAGGCCTTGGTCTTCCGGGCCGAGCTCGAGCCCGCGGCCGCGGCCGCCGCTGCGGGAGCACGGCGCCAGCGCGACCTGGCAGCGATGAAGGCCGCCTGCCGGGCCGCTGCGGCCACGGAGGACGACGCCGAGTTCATGGAGCACGACACTGAGCTCCACCTGGCGCTCGGGCGGGCGACCGGGAACCGCTACTTCGCCGAGGCACTCGAGCGCCTTCGACTCGTCCTGAACGACGCGCTCGTGGCGCTGCCCGACTCGGCTCTGTGGCACGCCCGCTCGAACCGCGAGCACGAAGCCCTCCTCGGCGCGCTCGAGGCCGGCGACGGGCGCGCGGCACGCAAGGCGATGCAGGTCCACGTGTCGCATACGGACCAGAGCGTTCGCGCATTAATGGCTGCTCTCTGAGGCCGTTTGACCGTCGTCGGGATGGGCGAATAGACTCTTTTGGCCTTGAACCAAGTCCTTTACTCGGCGGCAGTTGACGAGTACGTGGACGGCCACGTGGACGAGCTGGTCGAGGTCGTTCGCACCCTGGTCTCGTTCGACACGACGTCGGTCGACCTCTCGCCGGACTCGCAGCACACGGAGAACGAGGAGGCTGAGCTCCAGGCCTACGTGGCGAAGGAGCTCGAGGGGATCGACGCCGAGGTCGACCAGTGGGAGCCGGACCCGGCCGACTTTCGCGACCACCCGATGATGCCGCCCTGGCACCACTGGCGGAATCGGCCCCTGACGGTTGGCACTTTCCGGGGGTCGGGCGGAGGCCGCTCGCTCGTCGTAAACGGCCATATCGACGTCGTCAGCCCCGGCGACGAGTCCAACTGGGCCTCGCCCCCCTTTGCCGCCGAGCTCCGAGACGGCCGCATCTACGGCCGCGGAGCTTGCGACATGAAGGGCGGCGTGGGTGCCGCCCTCTTCGCGCTGAAGGCGCTGCACGCCAGCGAGGTCGGTCTCGCAGGAGACGTCTTCTTCGAAGCCGTCCCTGACGAGGAGACCTGTGCGATGGGGACGAACGCGGCCATCGCCCGTGGCTACAAAGCCGACGCCGGGCTCGTGCCGGAGCCGACGCGCTTCAACCTGTGGGTCGCGACCCGCGGCCTCCTGCACGGGACGCTTTCCGTGCAAGGGCGCTCGGCCCACGCGGAGATGAACCAGCCGCCCTGGGAGGAGGGGGGTGGCGTCAACGCGATCCAGAAGGCCACCTACCTCCTCGGTGCGCTTGACCGGCTCTCCGAGGACTGGGCGAGGCGGGACTCGAAGCTCCATCCGCTGCTCGGCACTCCGTCGGTCAACCCGACCCAGATCACCGGCGGCACCTTCATCTCGAACGTGCCCGAGCGCTGCGACGTCGCGCTCAACACGACCTATCTGCCCGGAGATGCGGACGACGTCGGTTACGGCTCCGTCCCGCGGGGCGAGATCGAGGAGGCGGTTCGCGAAGCCGCCACGCAGGACGGCTGGCTCGCCGCCCACCCCCCGAGCTGGAGCTGGTACACGGACTATCCGCCCTCCGAGATCGACCCCGAAACTCCGATCGTGGGCGTCGTCCAGGCTGCCGGCCGCGAGCTCGGCGTCGAGGTGGAGCCCGAGGGCATCGACACGACCTACGACGGCGCGCTCCTGACGCTCTTCGCCGAGACGCCGAGCCCGGCCTTCGGCCCGGGAGACCTGGCGCGTGCGCACGCACCGGACGAGTGGGTCGGGGTGGACGAGCTCGTCCTCGCCGCCAAGCTCTACGCCCGCGCGATCGTGGCGTGGTGCGGGCTCGCGGAGGCGTGACCGTCCGTCGCCTCGGCTCCTCCGCGGGGGAACGTTCCCCGCGAGCCCCCTTCTTACAGCCACGTGGAGGAACCTCCCGGTTCCCCACACCCCTCCACAGCTCATAGGCCGGTGGTCCCGTGGCGACCGGGCCGACGAGACGCACGTTTTCCCGCGTGAGCTCGATCGCACGTACCCGCTCATCGACCGGGCGGAGGGCGTCTGGCTCTACGACCGCGAGGGCAATGCGTTCCTCGACGCAGTGGGCGGCGGTGCCATGGTCGCGTCGATCGGGCACGGTGTGCCGGAGATCATCGAGGCGGCTCGCGCGCAGGCCGCCCGGGTCTCGTTCCTCTACAACCAGCAGTTCACCACCGACGCGCAGGAGCTCCTTGCGGACCGCCTGACCGCGCTCGCGCCACCCGGCTTCACCCGCGTCCACTTCGTCACGGGTGGCGCCGAGGCCAACGAGACGGCCCTTCGGCTCGCGCGGAGCTACCACGTCGAGCGCGGCGAGACCGACCGCTGGCGGATCGTCTCGCCGGCCCAGGCCTATCACGGGCCCACGGTCGCCACGCTCGCCCTGACCGGCCGGCCCCGCCTCCAGGCGCCCTACGAGCCTTACCTCGCCCAGCATTCGCACATCCCGCCTTCCACCTGGCGCTTCGACCCGTCCGGGGAGGCCGCACTTGCAGCGCTCGATGCCGCGCTCGAGGAGGTGGGGCCGGAGACGGTGTCAGCGTTCTTCTGCGAGCCCGTCAGCGCTGCGGCGCTTCCGGCCTACGCGCCACCCGCTCGCTTCTGGGAGGGTCTGGCGGAGCGGCGGGAGCGGCACGGCTTCCTGATCTGCCTCGACGAGGTCGTGACCGGGCTCGGCCGGACCGGCACCTGGTTTGCGGCCGACCGGCTGCCGTTCGTCCCCGACGTGATCACGACGGCCAAGGGCCTCGGTGCCGGGTACGCGCCGATCGGGGCGATGCTCTGCCGGGAGGAGGTCTACGACGCCGTCGCCGCCGGCTCGCGCGCCTTCGAGCACGGCCACACGTGGGACGGTGCGCCGCTTCCCTGCGCGGTGGGCCTGGCCGTGCTCGACTACCTGGAGCACCATCAGCTCGTGGAGCGGGTTCGCGATACGGGTCCCCGCCTTCGCCGGCTGCTCGAGAGCGCCCTGGCCGACTGCGATCTGGTGCGAGAGGTGCGCGGGCATGGCTATTTGCTCGGCATCGACTACGTCGATCCGTCCGACGGCGCGTCGTTCCTCGATCCCGCGCTCGGCGTCGCGCGGAAGATCGACGTCGAAGCCCTCGCCCGGGGGCTCGTCGTTTACTCCACCCAGCCGACGGCGGACGGCTATGCGGGCGACCAGACGCTGATCGCTCCGGCCTTTACGAGCACCGAGGAGGAGCTCAGCCTCGTGGTCGAGCGCATGGCCGAAACCGTTCGTGCGGTAGAGCAGCGGGTCAAGTCGGACAAGCGCAGTCCCAGCGTGAGATCATCCCGCCCCTCGCGAAACAGGAGGAACCAATGAGTGAGCAGGCGCAACCCGGTTCGGCACAGGTCCCTGCAACACGTGGGCTTTTCGTTCGCCAGTCGTCCGGGCTCATCCGCGAGTTCCGTCCCTCCGACGTCTTCATCTTCAACACGCTCGGCTATGCGCTCGGGCTCGTGCTCGCGGTCGTCCCGACCTTCGCGGCCGGCCTCTGGCCCGAGCAGAACGTCCTCGTCATCGTCACGATCGGAACGCTCCTGACGTTGGCGAACGCGATGATGTACGGCTACCTCGCCGGCATCTTGCCGCGCTCGGGCGGCGACTACGTCTACCTGAGCCGTGTCGTCCATCCGGGCCTCGGCTTCACCGCGAACTGGGGCTTCACCTGGTCGCAGTTTCTCGGGCTCGCGCTCTACGCCGCGTTCACGGTCAACTTCGGCCTCGCGGTTGCGCTGGCCACCCTGGGGAATGCGACCGGGAACGACCGGCTCGTGAGCTGGAGCGAGAGCGTCTCGAAGGACTGGCCGACCTTCCTGATCGGGCTCGGCCTCCTGGCGGTCACACTCGCGGTCCTGTCGCTCTCGACCCGGATCCTGCGCTGGATCTTCCTGATCGGCATCATCCCTGCCCTCCTCGGCACCTTCGTCACGCTCGGCGTCCTCTTCACCACGTCGAAGGAGGAGTTCATCCAGAACTTCAACTCGTTCATGGTCGAGCGAGCGGACGGGCAGACCTACCAGGGGATCATCAGCGCGGCGAACGAAGCGGGCTTCTCGGCAGGTGACGCCACCTTCGTCGGAGCGCTGCTTGCGATCCCGCTCGGCTACTGGATCTACATCGGCTTCACGTACTCCGCCTACATCGGAGGTGAGGTGAAGCAGGCGTCGCGCACGCAGCCGCGGATGATGCTCCTGACGCTCGGGTTCGCCTACCTGGTCTACATGCTCGCCTTCTGGCGCTACTACGACGTCGTCGGCAAGGACTTCACGAACTCGGTCGTCTATCTGGACGGGAACACGGACGACGGCTCCGGGATCCCGGTCTCACCGGTGTTGAACTTCTTCGCCGGAATCATGACCGACAGCACGTTCCTGAACGTCCTGATCGGGCTCAGCTTCATCCTCTGGCACGCGCTCCTGCTGCTCGTGATCGGGATGATCTGCACGCGGAACCTGTTCGCCTGGTCGTTCGACGGGGTGGCGCCGAAGCAGCTCGCGACCGTGGGCGAGCGAACTCACGCGCCGTGGGTCTCCGCGATCGTGATCACGGCAATTTCCGCGGTCCTGCTCGCCCTCTACGTCTTCACGAGCTTCTTCACGATCGTGGTCAACTACATCGTCATCTTCTCGGTCGCGTTCTGGATCGCGAGCTTTGCCGCGATCCTGCTTCCCTACAGGCGTCCCGAGCTCTTCAACCAGGCGCCGGCGGCCGTGCGTCGCCGCATCGCCGGCGTTCCGATGATCACGTTGCTCGGCTTCGGGAACCTGATTCTCTTCACGCTGATCCTGATCGCGTCCTTCAAGACGCCTGCGTTCAGCGGCCCGACCGGAAACAGGGCGATCGCCTTCGTGGTCGGAATCTACGTCGTGGGTGCCATCTGGTACTTCATCGCGAGCACGATCCAGAAGCGGCGTGGTGTCGACCTGAACCTCCTCTACAAGGAGATCCCACCCGAGTAGCGTGAAGCTCTTCTACGCAACCGACGTGCACGGATCGGACCGCTGCTTTACGAAGTTCGTGAACGCGGCCGGGTTCTACGGGGCGGATGCGATCCTCCTCGGCGGTGACATCACCGGCAAGGCGATCGTGCCGCTGGTCGAGGACGGACCGGGTCGACGGCGTGCGATCTTCCTCGGCGAGGAGGTGACGGTCGACGGCCCGGAGGCAATCGAAGAGCTCGAGAAGAAGATCGCCAACACCGGCTACTACGCCCACAGGTGCACTGCCGAGGAGGAGCGGGAGCTCGCGGCGAGCGCCGAGGCGCGAGATGAGCTCTTCATCCGGCTGATCGTCGCCCGGGTCAGACGCTGGGTCGAGCTGGCGGAGGAGCGGCTCGTGCCCCTCGGCATCCCGTGCTTCGTGAACGCCGGCAACGACGATCCCCGGGAGATCGACGAGGTGATCGACTCGAACAGTCACGTGCAGTTTCTGGAGGGGCGGGTGGTCGAGCTGCCGGATGGCACCGAGGTCGCGAGCTGCGGCTACGCGAACCGGACGCCCTGGGACTGTCCGCGCGACGTCGAGGAGACGGAGCTTGCCGAACGCCTCGAGAACGTCGTCTCGCAGGTCAGCGACCCCGAGCGGGCCGTCTTCAACTTCCACTGCCCGCCCTACGACACGGGTATCGACGCGGGCCCAAAGCTCTCCGCAGACCTGCGTCTCCGCTCCGGGGCCGGCGGGGTCGACATGCACCCGGTCGGGAGCACGGCCTGTCGCTCGGTAATCGAGCGTCACCGGCCCATGCTCGGGCTCCACGGCCACTTGCACGAGTCCCGCGGCACCTACAAGCTCGGCCCGACCGTGGGCATCAATCCGGGCAGCGAGTACAACGAAGGCGTCCTTCGGGGCGCGCTGATCGAGATCAAGAAGGGCAAGCTGAAGAGCCACCAGTTCACGACGGGCTGATGCCGGGAGCGAGGCCCAGAGCGCGCGAGGCCGGCGTCGTGATCGGAACGCTGCCGCCCGGCGAGGCGAACGCGATCACGGACGTGCCCGGCGTCCAGGTCGGGCACACGACGCTGATCGAGGGCGACTCCGTCCGGACCGGCGTCACCGTGATCCTTCCGGGCGAGCGACCCCCCTGCGAGGAGCCGTTCTTTGCCGGGCCGCACCGGCTGAACGGCAACGGCGAGCTGACCGGGCTCGAGTGGATCCGGGATTCGGGGTTGCTGACCTCACCGATTGCGCTGACCAATACACATTCCGTCGGCGTCGTCCGCGACGCGCTCATCGCCGCCGAGGTCGCCTTGCGTGAGGACGACATGGTGTTCTGGAGCCTCCCTGTGGTCGGCGAGACGTGGGACGGCCAGCTGAACGACATCAACGGCTTCCACGTCCGGCCCGAGCACGTGCAGGCCGCGCTCGACGGGGCCGGCGCCGGTCCGGTGGCGGAGGGGAACGTCGGCAGCGGCACCGGGATGATCTGCCACGGCTTCAAGGGTGGGATCGGAACGTCCTCGCGCGTCGTCGAGGCGGTGGGCGGGGCGACGGTGGGCGTGCTGGTCCAGGCGAACCACGGCCGGCGCGAGCGGCTTCGGATCAACGGCGTGGCGGTCGGCGAGGCGATTCCGCCCTCAGAGGTGCCCGAGCCCGGAGCAAACGGAGCCGGCTCGATCATCGCGATCGTGGCGACGGATGCACCGCTCCTGCCGGTGCAATGCTCGCGCCTGGCGCAGCGTGTCGCTCTCGGGATCGCGCGGGTCGGGGGGGTTGGAGAGAACTCGAGCGGCGACATCTTTCTCGCGTTCACGACCGGGAACCGCGGCCTGCCGCCGAGCGAGGGAGACGCAAGCGGTCCCCTGACGGTGCCGGTCGAGATGCTGTCGAATCTCTACATCACCAATCTCTTCGACGCGGTCGTCGAGGCGACGGAGGAGGCGATCGTGAACGCCCTGTTCGCGGCCGAGACGATGACGGGCAAGGACGGCACCACCGCTCATGCCCTTCCGATCGAGCGCACGCTCGAGCTCCTGAAAAGCTAGGCTCCGCGCCGCCGTGGTCGTGCCCCAGCCCGCCCTGCCCGCCTGGTGGCTCGACGAGGCGCTCGAAGCCGAGGGCGACACGCCCGAGGCCTCGTCCCTCACGACCGACCTGGACGTGGACGTCGCGATCGTCGGCGGCGGGTACACGGGCTTATGGACGGCGCTGGCGCTCAGCGAGCGCGATGCGGGGATCCGTGTCGCGGTGCTCGAGGCCGAGATCGTGGGCTGGGGACCAAGCGGCCGAAACGGAGGATTCGTCGGTGGGTACTACGGGGGCCTGGACCAGCTCCGGCGGCTCTTCGGCACCGACGGGGCCTTGGCGGTCGCCCGGGCCGGGGCCAGGATCGTGCCGGCGATCCGGGAGTTCTCCGAGCAGCGCGGCGAGGACCTCTGGCTGCGCGAGGAGGGATATCTGAGGATTTCCTGCGCCCCGGCGCAGGATGCGGGAATCGACGCGGTCGTGGACGCCGCCCGCTCGCTCGGGATCGAGGAAGACGTCGTCCAGCCACTCAGCCCTGCCGAGGTCCAGGATCGCTGCCGCTCGCCACGCTTTCGTCACGGCGTCCTCGTCCGCGACACCGCGACGTTGCAACCCGCGAGACTCGCCCGTGCTCTCCGGCGAGCCGTCCTCGACAAGGGCGTGCCGCTCTACGAGCGCACCCGCGTCCTCCAGATGGCCGCGGGCTCCCCGAACACACTCGAGACGACCGGTGGGCGGGTCCGAGCGGAGCAGGTCGTCCTCGCCACGAATGCGGCGCTGACCGGCTGGCGCCCCGTGGCGGGGCGGCTCACGAACTTCGGCAGCTACGTCGTCCTGACCGAACCGGTGCCCGAGCTCCTGGAGGAGATCGGCTGGACCGGCGGCGAGGCGATCTGCGACGGCCGCATGTTCCTCCACTACTTCCGGACGACGAACGACGGGCGGGTGCTGATGGGAAGCGGCTCGGGCCCGATCGGAGCCGGAGGCCGGATCGATGCGCGGTTCTCTGACGATGTCGCCACGGCCGGCCGCGCGGCGCGGGGCCTCCGCCGCCTGCTGCCCGCCCTAGCCGGCGTCGCGCTCGAGCACTCGTGGGGCGGCCCGATCGACGTCTCGGCCGATCACGTCCCGTTCTTCGGAACCGCACCCGGGACGCGCATCCACTACGGCGCCGGGTACTCGGGCCACGGCGCCGGCCCGAGCTGGATCGGAGCCCAGGTCCTGGCGTCACTCGCGACCGGCGTCGAGGACGAGTGGACGAGCCTGCCGCTGGCGAACCGGAGCATGCGCTCGCTGCCGCGGGAGCCCTTCCGGCAACTTGGCGGGGCCGCCGTGCGCGCAGCCATCCTCGCTTGTGAGGAAGCCGAGGAAGACGGCAGACGGGGCCCGCTTCCGGCCCGAGCGGTCGCCGGTCTGCCGCGTCTGCTCGGAATGCAGCTAGGGACTCGCTGAACTTCGACACGAAGTCCAACTAGAGTTCGCGCCGTCGGCCGTGTGTTCAGGCTTGTTGCCGTGTGTTGCAGGGGCTAGTCTGGCCTCGGTGTAGAAACTGGAGGGAGAGGCATGAGCGTTAGCGTTGCTCGATACGGGAACTTCGTCGGCGGCGAGGCCGTAGAGGCCGCCGAAGGCGAAACCATGGAAGTTCTGAACCCGGCGACGGGCGAAGTGATCGCCGAGGTGCCTCGCGGCACACAGGCGGATGTCGACCGCGCGGTCGAGGCCGCGAAGAACGCGATGGTGGCTTGGCGCGACTCGACTCCTGCAGATCGCCAGGGAATGCTCTTGCAGCTCGCCGACGCGGTCGAGGAGCACGCGGAGGAGCTTGCCCAGGCAGAGTCGCAGAACGTCGGCAAGCCGCTGTCCTACGCCCGGGACGAAATCCCGGTGTGCGTGGACAACCTGCGCTTCTTTGCCGGCGCGGCGCGCTGTCTCGAGGGCCGTGCGGCCGGCGAATATCTCCAGGGGTACACGTCGATGCTCCGCCGCGAGCCCGTCGGCGTGGTCGGCCAGATCGCGCCGTGGAACTACCCGCTCATGATGGGCATCTGGAAGATCGGTCCCGCGCTTGCGGCCGGGAACGCCACGATTCTCAAGCCCTCCGAGCAGACGCCGATCACGTCGCTGATGCTCGCCGACTACGCGCGAGAGATCTTCCCGCCGGGCGTCTTCAACGTGATCACGGGAGACGGAGAGCCGGTCGGAGCCGGCCTGGTGCGCCATCCGGATGTGCGCATGGTCTCCTTGACCGGCGACGTCGGGACCGGCAAGGAGATCGCCAAGGCCGCGGCCGAGACGCTGAAGCGCGTCCACCTCGAGCTGGGCGGGAAGGCGCCGGTGATCGTCTTCGACGACGCCGACCCGGCTGCCGTGGCCGAGGGGATCAAGATCGGCGGCTACTGGAACTCCGGCCAGGACTGCACCGCCGCGTCGCGTATCGTCGCGGGGCCGAAGATCTACGACAAGCTCCTGGAGGAGCTCGTCCCGGCCGTCGAGTCGCTCCATGTGGGTGATCCCGCCGAGGGCGACGACATCGAGATGGGGCCGGTGATCTCGAAAGCGCAGCAGGAGCGCGTGTTCGGGTTCCTCGAGCGTGCAAACTCGACGAAGGCCAAGGTCCTCACGGGCGGCGACTCGAACGGCGACCGTGGCTTCTTCGTCAAGCCGACCGTGATCGTCGACGTCGATCAGACGGACGAGATCGTGCAGCGCGAGGTGTTCGGGCCTGTCGTGACGGTTCAGCGCTTCGCCGACGACGACCAGGCGATCGCCTGGGCGAACGACGTCGATTACGGGCTCGCGGCGTCGGTCTGGACGCGCGACATCGGCCGCGCGCTGAACGCAGCCAGGAAGCTCGAGTTCGGGACGGTGTGGATCAACGACCACATCCCGATGGCGACCGAGATGCCGCACGGCGGCTACAAGCAATCCGGTTACGGCAAGGACATGTCGATCTACGCGGTCGAGGAGTACACCCAGATCAAGCACGTGATGGCGAAGATCGACTAACCCGAAGAAATGCAAACGCACCACTCTGGGGTACGAGACCCTTCGCTGCGCTCGGGAGGAGGATGACCAGCCTCCCGAGCGCAGCGACGTCCGCGTCCCCTGAGCAGGAACACCCAGGTCAGGGGGTGGCCGCCGACGTCCGCCTCGAGAACGTCACCAAGCGCTTCGACGACGTCGTCGCGGTCAACGATCTCTCCCTCGCGGTCGAACACGGCCGTTTCTTCGCCCTGCTCGGCCCCTCGGGCTGCGGCAAGACGACCACGCTCCGGATGATCGGCGGCTTCGAGGAACCGACCGCAGGCACGATTTACCTCGGCGACTCCGATGTCACGGGCCGCCCGCCGTACAAGCGGGACGTCAACACCGTCTTTCAGAGCTATGCGCTCTTCCCGCACCTCTCGATCTTCGAGAACGTCGCCTTCGGCCTCCGCCGCCGCGGCGTCAAGGGAGGAGACCTCAAGTCCCGGGTCGGGAAGATCCTCGAGCTCGTGCAGCTCGGCGGCTACGAGAAGCGCAAGCCGCAGCAGCTCTCCGGTGGCCAGGCACAGCGGGTCGCCCTGGCTCGCGCGCTCGTCAACAGCCCTCGCGTGCTCTTGCTGGACGAGCCGCTCGGTGCCCTCGATCTGAAGCTGCGAAAGGAGATGCAGCTCTTCATCAAGGGGCTGCAGAGCGACCTCGGGATCACCTTCATCCACGTCACCCATGACCAGGAAGAGGCGATGACGATGGCCGACTCGATCGCGGTCATGAACGCGGGCAGGATCGAGCAGCTCGGGGCTCCGACCGAGTTGTACGAGCATCCCAAAACAGCATTCGTCGCAGGGTTTCTCGGCGTTTCGAACCTGCTGCGAGGGGAGGCCGACGGCAACGGAGGCGTGCGCCTCCACGACGGCACGGTCGTCCGCGCACCCGCGGCCGGGACCAGCGGGCCGGTGGCCGTCGGGATCAGGCCGGAGAAGATCAGCATCGGCGGGGGCGCCGACAACACCCTTCCGGGCGTCGTCAAGGAACGAGCCTATATCGGCGTCTCGACCCAGTACATCGTCGAGACGGCGGCCGGCCCGGTCACCGTGTACGTCCAGAATGCCGACCCGGGCGTCGGGTCGAACCAGGCAGGCGACCGCGTCACGCTCGGTTGGAGCGCGGACGCAACGTTCGTAGTCCAAGACGAGGAGGACACCCATGCTTGACCCCATCACCCGCCGCCAATTGCTGCGGCGAGCTGCGGCGGGCGGCGCGGTTCTCTCGCTTCCGTCACTCCTCGCCGCGTGCGGCGGAGACAGCGGAATCGAGGGGAGCGCCAATACGCAGTCGACGGCGGCGCCGACCGACACGACCCTTGCCGAGCAGCTCACGATCTCGAACTGGCCGCTCTACATCGACATCGACGAGAAGACGAAGAAGCGTCCCACACTCGAGCAGTTCGAGCAGGAGAAGGGCGTCCAGGTCAAGTACATCGAGGACGTCAACGACAACGAGGAGTGGTTCGGCAAGTTCCAGGCCCAGCTGGCGCAGGGTCAGGCGATCGACCGTGACATCACCGTCCTCACCGACTGGATGGCCGCCCGGATGGTCCGGCTCGGCTACGTCGAGAAGCTGAACAAAGAGGCGATTCCGAACAGCGCCAACCTCGTGAGCGCGCTGCAGAGCCCGGGCTGGGACCCGAAGCGTGAGTACAGCCTCCCCTGGCAGTCCGGTCTGACCGGCATCGCCTTCAACGAGAAAAAGCTCGGCAAGGCGATCACGTCGATCGACCAGCTCTTCACCGATCCCGGATCTCAAGGGCGGGGTCACGTGCCCTGTCGGAGATGCCCGACACGATGGGGCTCGTCATGTCTTCGAACGGAGACGACCCGTCGAAGGTGACGGCCGAGGCCTTCACGAAGGCGATCGAGAAGCTGCAAGCCGCGGTCGACTCTGAGCAGATTCAGAAGTTCACCGGGAACGACTACGCCGCCGGCCTTGCCGGAGGCTCGATCCTCGCCGCAGTCGCGTGGTCGGGAGACGTCGTGCAGCTGCAGCTCGACAACCCGAACCTGAAGTTCGTGATCCCGGACGACGGCGGCATGATCTGGACGGACAACATGCTGATCCCCACGGGGGGTGACGTCTTCACCGCGTCGACCTTCATGGATTTCGTCTACGACCCGAAAATCGCCGCGCAGATCGAGGCGTACGTCAACTACATCTGCCCGGTCGACGGAGCCAAGGACGAGATGCTCAAGATCGACCCGGAGATCGCCAACAACAACCTGATCTTCCCCGACGATGCGACCCTCTCGAAGGTGAAGATCTTCGACGCGGAAGCGGCCGACAACCGGGAGTACAAGGAGCAGTTCCAGACGGTCATCGGCGCCTAGATGATCAATCGACAATTCAATTACCGACCGACCATCTAGATGATCAAGGCGTCGAGGACCCGCGGGGGCGTCAGGCAGTGAATGTCTTTCACAGGCATCGCTGGCTGACGCCGTACCTGCTCCTGGCACCGGGCCTGGCGTTTCTCGCCGTCTTCTTCCTGATCCCGACGTACTACCTGGGGAACACGTCGCTCCAGTCGGGCGACCTCTTCGACGGGTACGTGTTCACCTGGGCGTGGGAGAACTACAAGAACGCGATCACGGGCTACGACGCGCAGTTCATCCGGTCGCTCGAGTACGCAGCGATCGCAACCGTGGCCGCGTTCCTGATCAGCTACCCGCTCGCGTACTGGATCGCGTTTCGAGGGGGGCGGTGGAAGAACCTGCTGCTGCTCATGATCATCGCCCCCTTCTTCGTCACGTACCTGATCCGGACCCTCGCCTGGCAGGTCATCCTGACGAACGACGGGTTCGTCGTCGAGACGCTCCGCACGCTTCATCTCCTGGATGCCGACGGTCGCCTGCTCGCCAGCTCGCTCGCGGTCGTCGCCGGCATCACCTACAACTTCCTGCCCTTCATGGCGCTGCCGCTGTACGTCAGCCTGGAACAGATCGACCACAGGCTGATCGAAGCGGCTGAGGATCTGTACGCGAACCGGGTGAAGGCCTTCTTCCGGGTCACCTTCCCGCTTTCCCTGCCTGGCGTCTTCGCCGGCACGCTCCTGACCTTCATCCCGGCCGCGGGCGACTTCATCAACGCTCAGCTGCTCGGGACGCCGCGCCAGTACATGATCGGAAACGTGATCCAGTCGAAGTTCAAGGTGATCGCGGACTACCCGCAGGCAGCGGCTCTGAGCTTCATCCTGATGGCTGCGATCCTGGTGATGATCCTCCTCTACACCCGTGTGATCGGCACCGAGAAGCTGACCGGATGAGCGCCGCCACCGAGACCGTTGCGATTCGCCGGCCGGCGCCGAGCCCGCTGGCTCGGGTCGTCGCCTTCGTTCGCGCTCACGCGCTGACCGCGTACGCGATCCTCGCCTTCATCTACCTGATGCTCCCGATCGCAGTCGTGATCCTGTTCTCCTTCAACGACCCCGTCGGGCGGTTCAACTTCACGTGGCAGGGGTTCAGCCTCGACGCGTGGCAGCATCCGTTCGCGTATCCCGGTCTCGGCGAGGCCGTCCGTGTCAGCATCGAGATCGCCGCCATCTCGAGCGCCGTCGCAACCGTCCTCGGGACGCTGATCGCAATGGCGCTCGTGCGCTACGGGTTCCGTGGTCGAGGCGCGACGAACCTGCTCATCTTCCTCCCCATGGCGACGCCCGAGATCGTCATGGGAGCCTCGCTCCTGACGCTCTTCCTGAATCTGGGAGTCAAGCTCGGTCTTGGCACGATCATCCTCGCCCACATCATGTTCAACATCAGCTACGTCGTCGTGACGGTGAAGGCGCGCCTCGTCGGGTTCGACCGCCACCTCGAGGAGGCGGCGATGGATCTCTATGCGAACGAGATGACGACCTTCCGCAAGGTGACGCTGCCTCTGATCGCGCCGGCGCTCCTGGCGGGGGCGCTCATCGCCTTCTCACTTTCGATCGACGACTTCGTCATCACGTACCTTGTGTCCGGCGCGCAGACAACCTTCCCCCTCTTCGTGTGGGGGAGCGCACGGGTGGCGGTCCCGCCGCAGATCAACGTGATCGGCACCATGATCTTCGGTGTCGCCATCATCCTCATGCTCGCGAACGTCATCTACCAACGCCGTCGCAGCGCCGCAGCGGCCTGAAAGGAACCCCATGAGCACCGAGTTGACCGCCATGTCCCCCGCCGAGCTGCAGCAGGCCGCGCGCGACCATCTGTGGATGCACTTCACGCGCATGTCGAGCTACATGGAGGGCGACATCCCGATCATCGTCCGTGGCGACGGCTGCTACCTGGAGGACTCGAACGGCAAGCGCTATCTCGACGCGCTGGCAGGGCTCTTCGCCGTCCAGATCGGCTACGGCTTCGGTGAGGAGATGGGGGAGGCGGCCGCAGCGCAGATGCGCGAGCTGCCGTTCTACACGAACTGGAGCTACGCCCACCCACGCGCGATCGAGCTGGCGGCGGAGGTCGCCTCGCTCGCACCGGGCGACCTGAACCGCGTCTTCTTCTGCTCAGGCGGCTCGGAGGCGGTCGAGTCGGCGTGGAAGCTTGCGCGGCAGTACCACGCGGCCCGCGGCGAGCGTCGCTGGAAGGCGATCGGGCGTCGCATCGCCTACCACGGGACGACCATGGGCGCGCTCTCGATCAACGGGATCGCCTCGCTGAAGACGCCCTTCGAGCCGCTCGTTCCGGAGACGCTCCATGTCTGGAACACCAACCGCTACCACCGTCCGCCGGAGGAGACGGAGGCGGAGTTCACGGCGTTCCTGATGGAGGATCTCGAAGAGACGATCCTCCAGGCCGGACCCGACTCGGTGGCGATGGTGATCATGGAGCCCGTCCAGAACGCCGGCGGCTCCTTCACGGCTCCCGAGGGGTACTGGCAGGGCGTCCGCGAGATCTGCGACCGCTACGGGATCCTGCTCTGCGCCGACGAGGTGATCTGCGCCTTCGGGCGGCTGGGCCACTGGTTCGGCTCCGAGCGGTACGACATCCGGCCCGACATCGTCACGTGCGCGAAGGGGCTCTCGTCCGCCTATGCGGCGATCGGCGCCGTCGTCGCTCGCGATGCGGTCATGGAGCCCTTCCTCGAGGGCACGGCCATGTACGCGCACGGGATCACGTTCGGTGGCCATCCCGTCCAGGCCGCGATCGCTCTCAAGAACATCGAGATCATGAAGCGGGAACGGATCGTCGAGCACGTGAACGAGACGCAGGACGACCTGAAGGGAAAGCTCTCGCAGCTGCTCGACCTCCCGATCGTCGGAGACCTCCGCGGGACGGGGTTCTTCTATGCGCTCGAGCTCGTCAAGGACAAGGAGACCCGCGAGACGTTCAGCGACGACGAGTCCGAATGGCTCCTCCGCGGCTTCCTGTCCGGCAAGCTCTTCGATCGCGGCCTGATTTGCCGCGCCGACGACCGCGGCGACCCGGTCATCCAGATCTCGCCGCCGCTCGTGGCCGGCGAAGCCGAATTCGACGAGATCGTCGGCATCCTCGGCGACGTGCTCTCGGAGGCCTGGAACGAGCTCGACAAGCGGCGGGACGGGAAAGGCGTGTCGGCGGGCGCGCCCGAGGCTCCGATCGGGCCGGCCACGCAGGGAGTACCGACCCGGCCCGGAACGGCGTAGGCGACAATAAGGCCGTGCGCGTCACGGCCAAAGTCGACTACGCCCTGCGAGCCGCTGTCGAGCTGGCCGCGTCCGGCGAAGGCCCGATCAAGGGCGAGCGGATTTCGACGGCCCAGGGGATCCCGCTCAAGTTCCTCGAGAACATCCTCCTCGAGCTCCGCCACCACGGGATCGTCCAGAGCCAGCGCGGCGTCGAAGGCGGCTACTGGCTGGCGCGGCCGGCGGAGGAGATCACGCTCGCCGAGGTGATCCGGGCGGTGGAGGGGCCGCTCGCGAACGTCCGCGGGGCGAGGCCCGAGACGGTCGAGTACGAGGGGCCGGCGGAGAGCCTCCGCGAGGTCTGGGTCGCCGTCCGCGCGAATCTCCGCGCCGTGCTCGAGTCGGTCACGCTCGCCGACCTCGCCGCGGGAGAGCTGCCGGACGACGTGCGGGCGATCGTCGCTAGCCCGGGGGCGTGGCAGCCTCACTGAAGACGGTCGTCCGGTTCGGGCGGACGAAGACGATCTGGCCCTCGTCGAGGTCGAGCTGCTCGGCCTCGTCGCGGGTCACCTGTGCGAGAGCCCTGCGGCCGTCCGGGAGCACGAGCTCCACGCGGACCTCGAAGCCGAGGTGGACGACGCGCTCGATCATTGCCTCCTCGGTCGATCCGTTCGACTCGAGTCTCAGCTCCAGGTCGTGCGGGCGGACGTAGGTCTCGCCGAACCGGTTCACCGGCCCGACGAAGCTCATGACGAACTCGTTCGCGGGATGCTCGTAGAGATCGCGGGGTTTCCCGGTCTGCTCGATCCGCCCGTGGTTCATGACGACGACGCGATCGGCGACCTCCATCGCCTCCTCCTGGTCGTGGGTGACGAGGACCGTGGTCACGTGGACCTCCTCGTGGAGGCGGCGGAGCCAGGTGCGGAGCTCCTTGCGAACGCGCGCATCGAGTGCCCCGAACGGCTCGTCGAGGAGGAGGACTCGGGGCTCCACCGCAAGGGCGCGAGCGAGCGCCATGCGCTGGCGCTGGCCGCCCGAGAGCTGCGACGGATACCGGTCCGCGAGGCCGTCGAGCTGGACGAGCCCGAGGAGCTCGTCGACGCGGGAGCGGATCTCGTCCTTGGGGCGCTTGCGGATCTTGAGGCCGAAGGCGACGTTGTCCCGCACGGTCATGTGCTTGAAGGCCGCATAGTGCTGGAAGACGAAGCCGACACCGCGCTTCTGGGGCGGCAGGCCGGTGGCATCGTCGCCGGAGATGGCGACGTCGCCCTCGTCAGGCGTCTCGAGGCCGGCGATCACGCGCAGGAGGGTCGACTTGCCGCTGCCGCTCGGACCGAGGAGCGCGGTCAGCGAGCCGCCCGCGATTGCGAGCGAGACCGAGTCCAGGGCGACGAAGTCACCGAACCGCTTGCTGACGCGCCGCACCGCGATCGCCATCGGTCTCCCTTCGGAAGAGGTTCATTGCAAGCACCACCGCGAACGCAAGTATGGCGAGAACCACGGAAGCGGTGTACGCACCGACCAGGTCGAACTGCTGGAACTCGTTCTCGACGCGGAGCGTCAGGGTCTCGGTCCGGCCCGCGAGCTTCCCGGAGACGACCGAGACGGCGCCGAACTCGCCGAGGCAGCGGGCGGTCGTCAGGACGACGCCGTACGTGATCCCCCAGCGGATCGCCGGCAGCGTCACGCGCCGGAAGGTGGCGAAGGGGGAGGCGCCGAGCGTCCAGGCGGCCTCGTCCTGCTCCGTGCCGATCTCCCGCAGGACGGGCACGACCTCCCGCACCACGAAGGGGAGCGAGACGAAGATCGTCGCCAGGACCATCCCGGGGAGCGCGAAGATCACCTGGATTCCATTCGCGTTCAGCCACCCGCCCAGCCACCCGGTCCGGCCGTAGACGAGGATCAGGGCGAGGCCCACGACCACCGGCGAGAGCGCGAACGGCAGGTCGATGACGGCGTTCAGGAGCGTGCGGCCCCGGAAGCGCTGCCGGACGATCATGAGCGCCGCCGCGATCCCGAAGACCGTGTTGGCGGGGACCGCGATCAGCGTGATCAGGATCGTGAGCCAGAGGGCGTGGATCGTGTCGGGGTCCGTGAGCGCATCCCAGACCGGCCCGAAGCCGTCCTCGAAGGTCCGGAAGAAGATCAGCCCGATCGGGAAGATCAGGAGCAGCCCCAGATAGCCGAGTGCCACCGTCCGGAGCGCGAGCCTACTGCTCATGCTTCGACCCCCACTTGCGGAACGTGTCGATGGCGAGGAGCGAGACGAACGAGATCACCAGCAGGAGCACCGAGACCGCGGCGGCGCCCGTGACGTCGTCGCTCTCGATCTGGCTGAAGATGTGAACCGAGGCGACCTCGGTGTGGAACGGGATGTTCCCCGAGATCAGGATCACGGAGCCGAACTCCCCGATCGAGCGGGCGAAGGCGAGCGCTACCCCGGAGAGGATCGCGGGCATCAGGTTCGGCAGGACGATCCGGCGGAAGATCGAGAAACTGCTCGCTCCGAGCGAGGCGGCGGCCTCCTCCATGTCGCGGTCGAGCTCGAGCAGCACCGGCTGCACGGATCGCACCACGAACGGAAGCGTCACGAAGAGGAGCGCCAGGATGATCGCCGCACGTGTGTACGCCACGTTGATCCCGATCGGGCCCTTCGGCCCGTAGAGGGCGAGAAGCGTCAGCCCGGCGACGATCGTGGGAAGGGCGAAGGGGAGGTCGATGAGCGAGTTGACGGTCGCCTTGCCTCGGAACGTGTCGCGGACGAGCACCCAGGCGATGAGCGTCCCCGTGACCGCGTTGATGGCCACGACGATGAGCGAGCAGACGAAGGTCAGCTTCAGCGACGAGACCGCCGCCGGGCTCGAGATCGCGCGCCAGAAGCCGTCCGCGCCGCCCTCGGTCGAGCGCCAGACCACGGCCGCGAGCGGGATCAGGACGATCAGGCCCAGATAGGCGGTAGCGAAGCTGCGCCCGAAGGGAAGCCCCCCGGGCGCGGCCTTCTCAGGTAGACGGAGTGCGAAGCTCCTAGCCGGACTCAGTCGAGACCCCCAGGTCTGCCTCGATCTTCGCCACCAGTCCCGTGTCCCGGTCGAAGAACTTCGTCATGACCGCATCCCAGCCGCCCACGTCCTTGATTGTGAAGAGGCCGGAGGGCTGCGGGTAGTCGAACTGTGCGAGGACGTCCTCGTCCACCGGGCGATAGCCCTTTTCGCCGAAGATCTTCTGCGCCTCCGGGCCCTGGAGGAAGTCCACGAAGGCCTGTGCCTGCTCGGACGCGTCCTCGGTCACGGCGACCGGGTTCTCGATCAGGATGGTCTCGTCGGGGACGACGTAGTCGATCTCCTCGCCCTTTTGCTGCGCCGTGATGGCCTCGTTCTCGTAGGCGATCAGCACGTCGCCCTTGCCGCCCGCGAAGGTCTGGAGCGATTCGCGTGCACTCTTGTCCTGCACGGCCGTGTTCTCGAGTACCTGCCGGAGGAAGTCGACGGCCTCCTCCTCGCTCTTGCCCTGCTTGATCTGGGCACCGTAGGCAGCCATCAGGTTCCACCGGGCCCCACCGGACGTGAACGGGTTCGGCGTGATCACCTCCACGCCCTCCTGCACGATGTCATCCCAGGTCTGGATGTTCTTCGGATTGCCCTTCCGGACCGCGAGGACGACGACCGAGTCGGTCACCATCCCGCCGTGATTCGTCTGGGCCCAGTCCGCCGGGACCAGCCCGGCGTCGACGAGCCGGGTCACGTCGGGCTCGAGGGAGAACGCGACCACGTCTGCGGGTAGCCCCGCCTCGACGGCGCGGCTCTGCTCACCGGACGCCGCGTAGGACTGCTCGAAGTCGACGTTCTTCCCGGCGGACGTCTTCTGGAACGCCGGGATGATCTCCTCGTAGGCCTCCTGCGGCGTCGAGTACGCGACCAGTGTCAAGCTCGAATCGCCGCCGCCTGAGGCATTCGCCGAGCCGTCACTACCACCGCAGCCTGCAGTGATCATGGCGGCTAGAGCGACGAGTGTGACCGTGCCGATGAGCATTATCCGTCGGATCATGTGCGTTTATCTCCCCGATTTGTCTACAGAGTCAGTGGGGATTACTACCGACAGCCGATGGTCCGTGTCAAACGGGAACCGTCAGGCACTGATGACAGGCTTTTAGCTCAGTTTCGCGCGCTTCCGTTCCGGGTCGTAGACCGGGTGGCGAACGATCTCCCCGGGCACCATGCTCTCACCGACCCGAGCTTCGACTTTCTGGCCAGGCTCACGCAGGTCCTTCTGGATCTTCGCGAGCCCGAGCGTCTTGCCGCCGAGGTGAGGCGACTCGATCGCCTGCGTGACGAGCCCGACCTCCTCGCCGTCGACGAGCAGCGGCGCCCCGCTCGCCTCGTCGCCGCCCGATTCGAGCACCACGCTGGTCAAGCGAAGGTCGGTGCCGTCGCGGTCGCGCTCGATTGCGTCGCGTCCCTGAAACGGGCCTTTCTCGAGGTCGACCGCCCAGCCCAGCCCCGCCTCCCAGGGCGAGACCATGGGGTCGTACTCGATGCCGCCGATGATGAAACCTCCCTCGATCCGGAAGAGGTCGAGCGCGACCATTCCGATCAGCTTCATGCCCTGAGGCTCGAGCGCTTCGAGGAGCGCATCCCAGAGCTCGAGGGCGCGATCGCGCTCGACCCAGAGCTCATATCCGAGCTCGGCCGTGTACCCGAGGCGCGTCATGAAGACCGGGATGCCCGCGATCGAGACGTCTTCGCGGAACGTGTAGTAGGGGAAGACCTCGTTCGAGAGGTCTGCATCGGTGAGGCTCTGGAGCATCTCGCGGCTCTTGGGCCCCTGGAGGCAGAGGTGGGGCATGGCATCCGTGAACTCACGGACCTCGATGCCCTCCGGCGCCTGGTCCTGAAAGATGTGAAAGTCGGCGTCGTTCGCGCCGCAGAAGCGGATCCGGTCCGGCGAGCGCATCATGACCGTGCAGTCGTCCACCATCTTCCCGTTCTCGTCCGTCAGCGGGCCGTACGCGATCTGCCCCTGGCCGAGCTTCGAGACGTCGCGGGCGACGATCGTGTTCACGTAGTCCTGTGCCCCCGGCCCCTCGATGTCGACCTTCCTGAGCATGGTGAAGTCCATCAAGCCGGCCGCTTCGCGGACGGCACGGTATTCCCCCTCCGTGTCGGTCACGACCAGCGGCGCCCAGTAACCGAAGAGGTCCATCCACTGGTCGGTCAGCGCCTCGAGGCGCGGGTAGAACGCAGTCTCCTTGCTCATGCTGTCTCCGTTTCGTCCGTCGGGGCTGTGACCGCCGCAGGCTCCCGCGCCGGCCGCTCCGGCTCGAGGTCGAGAGACTCGAGCACGAGCTCGGAAAGCTCCCGCAGCTCGATCTCTCCCTGGTGGCCGGAAGTCTTGATCGCATCCTCGTACATCGTCACGTCTTTCGGGCAGGCGACGACGAAGTAGTCGAGGCCTCCGAGCGCGACTGCCTCGTCGATCCGCTGCTCGCTCGGCCTGCGCGCGCCCTCCGCCTTCAGCTCCTTCATCCAGATGCGGCCACCGCCCGCGCCGCAGCAGAAGGAGTTGTCGCGATTCCTTGGCATCTCGACCAGCTCGATGCCGAGCGCCGCGAGGACCTGGCGTGGTGCCTCGTAGACGCCGTTGTAGCGGCCGAGCGTGCACGGGTCGTGGTAGGTGACCCGGTACCCGAGCCCGTTCGGCCTGAGGCGCCCTGCCTCGATCAGCTCGAGGAGGAGCTGGGAGTGGTGGACGACGTCCCAGCTGCCGCCGAAGTCCGGATACTCGTTTCGAAGCGTGTGGAACGTATGCGGGTCCGAGGAGAAGATGCGGTCGAAGCTGCACCCCGAGATCGTCTTCACGTTCTCCTCCGCAAGCGAGGCATAGAGCCCCTCCTCGCCCGCGCGGCGAACGTCGCAGCCACCGGTCTTCTCAGCGTCGAAGAGGATCCCGAAGTCGACCCCAGCATGGTGGAGGATCCGGGCGAGCGCCTGCGTGTTCCGCTGGTTCCGCGGATCGAAGGACGCGTAGTCGCCGACGAACCAGAGGTGCTCCGCGGGTTGCTTGCGGATGTCCTTCACCTCGAAGTCGAGCTCCCGGGTCCAGCGGGCGCGCTTGCGCTTCGCCTCCCCGAACGAGTTCCCAGACGTGTAGATGGTCTCGAGCGTCTGCTGGAGCATGGAGTCCATCTCGCCCTGCTCGACGAGCCGCCTTCGCATCTGGTTGATGATCGGAACGTGCTCGATCCCGACCGGGCAGATCTCGACACACGCCATGCATTGCATGCACGACCAGAGGGTCTCCGGCCGGATCGGGTCGCCGAGGACCGAGCCCTTCTCCTCGTAGAGCGGCTCGATGTGGAGCGAGTGGCGGATGCCAATCGATCCCTCCGCATACTCGCGCAGGTCGAGCACGAGGTCGCGGGGCGACAGCGGGTAGCCCGAGTTCGTGGCCGGACACGCGGCATGGCACTTGCCGCACTTTGTGCAGGCATCGAGGTTCACGAGGTGCTTCCACGAGAGGTCCTCGATGAGCCCGTAGCCGACCTCCTCGGGCTTGGCGTTCGGTGGGAGCGGCGGGAGCTTCTTGCCGGCCGTGTCGTCGCGAAGGGCGACCGCGGCCGGCCCGGTGAGCATGTGCACGGCCTTCGTGAACGGGATCGACGCGACGAAGGCGAGCGCGGCGATCCCGTGCACCCACCACTGCGCGAAATGCGCGCTCTGCGCCGCGTCGCCGGTCAGCCCGAGGTTCCGGAAGCCCTGGCCGGCGGCCCAGCCCAGCGGCGACCAGACCTCGAAGTCAGGGTCGAGCTCGGCGATCCGGAAGGATTCGAGGAGGAAGCCGGTGAGAGCGAGGAAGAAGAGGATCCCGAGGAAGAGCCAGTCGCCGATCACGTAGGGCTTGCGGTCGTACTCCCCCTCCGCACGGTCGGGCCGCCAGTAGTCGAGTCGGAACGGCCGCAGGACACCGCGCTTCACCGCCATGACCCCAAGGCCGACGATCAGCGCGACGCCGAAGACGTCGAGGAAGAGCGAGTAGCCGAGGTAGAACCAGCCCTCGAAGAAGTGCCACCCGAGGACCGGGCTCGCGAAGTCGTCCTGGAACGCCAGGATGGCCGTGCCGGCGAAGAGCACCATGAACCCGTAGAAGATGAGCAGGTGGCCGAGGCCGGCCGCGGGATCACGCTTGCGGAGCCAGGAGTGCGTGACGACCACCTCTGTGACCCGTTGCAGGCGCCGCTTCGGCTCGTCGACCTTGAAGGCGCCGCGTCCCCGCCGGTACTTGAGCGCCAGCTTCACGGCGCCCCAGAAGAAGATCGCCGTCGAGACGACGATCAGGACGTACCAGAGGACGATCTGCCAGGTGTCGAGGTTCGCGAAGGTCTCGCGCGTCTCGGTGGCGGCCGCCAGCATAGGCTGGAAGGCTAGAACAGCTTCTCGAGCTCGTCCGCGACCTCGAAGAGGTCGGCGACGGCCCCGTAGTGAGCGACGTTGAAGATCGCTGCCTCGGGATCCGTGTTCACGGCGATGATCGTCCCCGCCGTCTTCATGCCCGCGAGGTGCTGCACCGCGCCCGAGATCCCAAGAGCGAGGTACACCTTCGGCTTCACGGTCTTGCCGGACTGGCCGACCTGGCGCGCGTTCGTCATCCAGCCGGCGTCGACGATCGGACGGGAGACCGAGAGCGTCGCGCCCATCCTGTCGGCGAGCTCCTCGAACTGCCCGATGGCGTCCTTCTCGCCGACGCCGCGGCCGATCGAGAGGAGGAACTCGGCGGTCGTGATGTCCACGTCCCCCTGCTCGACCTCCTCAAAGCCGACGTGCCGGGCGCGCGACTCGGCGGAAGGCGCGGAGATCTCCGTGACGCTTGCCGAGCCCGAGCCCTCGGCGGGAGCCCAGGAGGTCGGCCGGAGGAGGAGCATGACGCAGTCCTTGCCCGGAAACTCGACCTCGGCGTTGACCTTGGCGCCGTAGTACGACCTCTGCGCGACCAGGGAGCCGCCCTCCGCGCTGACGGCGAAGACATCCGAGGCATACCCGAGCCCGAGCTTCGTGGCGACCGCGGGCGCGAAGTCCATGCTGTTCACCGTGAAGCCGAGCAGGACGACATCCGGCTTCCGCTCTGCGATCACCGCCTCGAGCGCCGCCTGGTAGACGTCGTTCTCGAACTCCTCGGCCTCGACGGCAACCGTGACGATCTCGTCCACGCCCGCGACGTCGACCTGGTCCCGTGAGGGCCGACGGGTCCTTCGCGATCACGACGGCGGTGACCGGGCCGCCGACGTCCTTCGCCGCCGTCACGAGCTCGAGCGTCACCGGCCGTACCTGGCCTCGCAGGTGCTCCGCGACGACGAGGACGCCCGCCATCAGGTCAGCCGCTCCTTGACGATCTCCGCGATCCGTTGGGCAACCGCCTCCGGGCTCCCGTTCAGCATCTCGGCTCCCTCGCCTTTCGGCGGGACGAACATGCGGCGCACGCGCGCGGCCGGCTCGCCGAGGTCGCCGGGCTCGACCTCCTCGATCTCCTTCTGCTCGGCCTGCTTGATGGCGCGAAGGGTCGCGTACCGGGGCTCGTTGATCCCCGTCTGGATCGTGAGCACGGCCGGCGTATCCACCTCGACGACGTCGACCAGACCGCCTTCCAGCTCGCGGCTCACGCGGGCCTTCCTCGCATCGTGGTCGTAGTCGAGCTTCCGGACGACAGCCACACGCGGAAGGCCGAGCAGCTCGGCCAGCGCCACGCCCGTGGTCGCCTGGACCGCGTCCGCAGACTGGACGCCGCAGAAGACGAGGTCCGGCTGCTCCTTCTCGACCACCTGGGCGAGGGCTCGTGCGATCGAGATCGGATCGCGATCGGCGATGCCCTCGATCGAGATGCGAACGCCGCGATCGGCTCCCATCGCGAGGCAGCGTCGCATCGCCTCCTCCGCATCCTCGTCGCCGGCGGTGACGACCACCACCTCGCCCTCCCCTCCGAGGCGCTCCCGAATCTGGAGCGCCTCCTCGGTGGCGAAGGTGTCCCATTCGTTCAGGGCGAATTCGAGGTAGTCGGGATCGACGCTCCGCCCGTCGTCGGTGAACTCGACCTCGTCCCCGAGCGTCGCCACCTGCTTCGCGCAGACGACGATCTTCATCGAGCCTCGACCCCCCGGCGCGGCGCCAACTCTAGATCGCCGCGCCCGTCAGCGAGCCCGCCTCCTCGCGCTCGATCACCCGCCGCTCGCGGATGAAGGGCTTCGGCGTCGCCGGATCGTCCGAGTCGATCTCGCGCGCGAGCCGGTGCCCGGAGAACACGCAGTCCGCCGTGAGGCGCGGAGCCTCGCAGTCGCCGATCCGGTAGAGGCCGGTGATGCCCTCGGCGTTCAGCGCATCCAGGCCGATCCGGTCCTTCAGCTCGCGGAAGAGCGCCTCGTTCGAGCGGCGCTGGGTCACGAGCACGACCGCGTCGACGCCCCAATCGGTCAGGTGCTCCTCGTCGAAGACGTGCGCGGAGGTGACCTTGCCCTGCTCCATCTGGGTCGGGATCTGGTACGTGACCATCTCGACCTTCAGCTTGTGGAGCTTCCGGTGCATGTTGGGAGCCTCGAGCGTGAAGTGCATGTACGGCCCGATGTGCCCGAGGTGGGTCATGAGCGTCACTTGCTTGCCGTCGAGGGCGAGCTTCTCCGCCAGCGAGGGGCCCATGTAATACCCGTCGTCGTCGACGATCAGCACCTTGTCGCCGGGCACCTCTTTCCCGTCGCGCATGATCTGCTCGGGCGTCAGGCACCAGGGCTGGCTGGCGTCCGCCCCCGGGATCGTGTCGTGGGTGCAGCCGTTCAAGCCGTCGGTGGCCCAGTACGCGCCCGTCGCGACGACCACGATCTCGGCGCCGTAGTCCTTGACGCCGTCGGCATCGAGCTCGGTGTTCGGGATGAACTCGACGTTCTTCAGCTTGTCGATCTGGATGCGGCGATAGTTGACGACGCGAGCCCATTCGCCGAGTCCGGGGAGCTGCGGGACCCAGCGCATGATCCCGCCCATGTCGTCCTGCGCCTCGACCAGGTGGACGCGGCGCATGCCGCGCTTCCCGAGCACCATTGCGCACTCCATGCCGGCCGGGCCCGAGCCGACCACGAGCACGTCGTTGTCGGCGTTCTCGGCGCGGGAGAACTTCTCCGGGTGCCAGCCGCGGCGGTACTCCTCGCCCGCGGTCGCGTTCTGCGTGCAGATCAGCGGCGGGCCGCCGATCTCCCAGCGGGAGATGCAGATGTTGCAGCCGATGCACTCGCGGATGTCGTCGAGCCGCCCCTCGTCGATCTTCTTCGGGAGGAACGGATCGGAGATGGAGGGCCGGCAGGTCGCGATGATGTCGAGACAGCCGGACTCGATCGCCTCGACCATCATGTTCGGGTCGACGAAGCGGCCGACACCCAGCACCGGCTTCTTCGCGACTTCCTTGATCCGCTTCTGCCAGGGAAGCAGGCGTCCCGAGGGGTAGAAGCGGGAGGGTGTGGCGTCCTCGCCCCACTCGGAGATGCCTGAGACGTTGATGTCCCAGACGTCCACGATGTCGTCGCACATCTCGACAAACGGAACGCAGTCTCGCTCCAGCTGGGTTCCGGGCTCGCCCATGAACATGTCCGTCGACATGCGGACGCAGATCGCGCAGGTGTCGCCCACGGCCTCCTTGACCTGCTCGATCGTCTCGCGCCAGAAGCGGGCGCGGTTCTCGAAGGAGCCGCCGTACTCGTCCGTGCGCTTGTTGTAGTAGGGGGTGAGGAACTGCTGCGGCAGGTAGGAGTGCGACCCGTAGACGTAGACGATGTCGAACCCCGCGGTGCGCGCGCGCTTCGCCGCCGCGACGTAGAGGCCCTGAACCTCGCGGATGTCGTCCTTGTCCATCTCCTTGCAGTAGGTCAGGTGCTCGAAGTCGCTCGGGATCTGTGAGGGACCGCGCGGGACGGCACGCGTCTCCATGCACGGCGCGTGCGGGCCGCCGTACCAGAGCTCGCAGGCCGCCAGGGCGCCGTGCTCGTGGAGCATGTCGCACATGACCGAGAGGTTCTTGATGTCGTCCTCGTCCCAGAGCCGCGCCGAGACCCGGTGCGTGTCGTCGGACTCCGGGGAGATCGAGCAGTACTCGGTGCAACAGGCGCCGTAGCCGCCCTCCGCTTTCATCGCCCGGAAGTAGGCTTGATTCAGAGGCTTCTCGGAGCCGAATCCGTTGCAGTGGGGGATCTGGTAGAAGCGGTTCTTCATCGTCACCGGGCCGAGCTGGATCGGCTCGAAGAGGATGTCGTGCCTCGGATCGCGCGCCATTTCTACAGGCCTCCTAGGTTCGGGCGAAGGCACGATTCTTCCTCTCCTGACCCGGACTTGCAAGCTGCATGAAAGGCCACAAGCGGCGCTGTAGGGTCTCCTGGATTCGAACGGAGGAGGACGCTGGCATGGCAGAGGAATTCGACTACGTGATCGTCGGCGGCGGCTCGGCCGGAGCGGTGCTCGCAGCACGCCTCGCCGAGGACGCCGGTGTGAGCGTCTGCCTGCTCGAAGCAGGCCCTTCGGACGAGGGCAAGCCCGAGATCCTCGAGCTCCAGCGCTGGCCCGAGCTCCTGCAGTCGGAGTACGACTACGACTACGCGATCGAGCCGCAGGAGCGCGGCAACAGCGAGATCCGCCACAGCCGCGCGCGGGTTCTCGGCGGCTGCAGCTCTCACAACGTGTGCCAGGCCTGGCGCGCCCCGGAATACGACCTTCGCGCCTGGGAGGCCGGCGGGGCGACCGGCTGGGGCCCGGAGGGGACGCGGCGCTACTACGACCGCGTGTTCGAGCGGACCGGTCTCGAGCACGATTCGCCGGACAACAACGCCGCCGCGGCTTTCATCGAGGCCTGCACGCAGGCCGGCTATCCCGAGCACACCTGGGACGGCGACGGCGGCCGGGAAGGCACGGGTTGGGTCCCGGTGAACGCGAAGGGAAAGCTACGGCGGTCGAGCTCGGTCGCGTACCTGCATCCGCTTTCCGGGCTCCCGCAGAACCTCGAGGTCAGGACGGGGGTGCAGGCGCTTCGCATCGTGCTGGACGAGGAAGGGAGCGCAACGGGGGTCGAGACAGCCGGCGGCGAAGTGTCGGCCCGTCGCGAAGTGATCGTCTGCGCGGGTGTCTTCGACTCGGCGAAGCTGCTCCTCCTCTCTGGGATCGGCCCCGCCGGGCAGCTGCGCGAGCTCGGCATCGAGGTCAAGGCCGACCTGCCGGTCGGTGAGCACCTGATCGACCACCCCGAGGGCGTTGTCATCTACCGGACGAAACGGCCGATCCGGCAGCCCTCGACCACGTGGTGCGATGCCGTGCTCCTGGCCAAGGCGCCGGGCTCCGAGTCGGAGGGCCCGGATCTCATGCTGTGGTTCTTCTCGGGCCACTTCGAGGAGTTCACGACGAAGGCGGGGGAGGTGGCCGAGATGACTGCCTTCTCGCTCGGCCCGGACGTGACGCATCCGCGGAGCGAGGGCACCGTCACGCTCCGCTCGACCGATCCGGCCGATCCGCCCCGGATCGACCCGCGCTACTTCACCGATCCCGAGGGCTACGACGAGCGCACGGTGCTCGAGGGCATCAAGCTGGCCCGGCGGATCGCCGAGCAGCCGGCGCTCGCGGACTGGATCGAACGGGAGCTCCAGCCGGGGCCGGAGATGACGAGTGACGACGAGCTGATGGCGTACGCCCGGACGACCGCGTACACCGCGTTCCACCCGGCCGGAACGTGCAAGATGGGAGCGGCGGACGATGCGAGCGCTGTGGTCGACCCGGAGCTCCGCGTGCGAGGGATCCGACGACTCCGCGTCGCGGACGCGTCGATCATCCCGAGCATGATCGGGGTCAACATCAACATCACCTGCATGATGATCGGCGAGAAGTGCGCCGACCTCGTCAAGGCCGGCTGAGCCTATTCGTTCGTCCAGACGAGGCAGGGCGCGTCCTCGCGAATGCGCTTGACCGCCTTGCGGAAGAAACGCTTCCCCAGGTCCCTCGGGTTCGGCCCGAAGACGAGCAGGCCGATCTGCTCGGTCTTCGCCACCTCCACCGCCATCTTCACCGGCCTCGGATTGTGGAACGCGAGCTGCGTGGTTGTCACTCCGCGCGCGCGTGCCCTTCGCGCGACGGCGTCGAGGTGCTTGCGGATCAGCTGTTCGGCGTACTGGCGCGCGACGTGGCCGACGTAGTTTCGGTACTCGAGCGGGATTGCGTCGCAGATGTAGAGCTCTGCGCCCGTCTGCGCCGCCGACTCGATGGCGAACGCGATCGCCGGCTCCTCGAGCTCGACATTCAGCGTCAACAGCATCACCGGACGGACGTTGCGCGCGACCGGGCCCGCTGCGGGAGGAGCCGGGCGGTCGAGCGTCCCGCGCGTCACTCCTTCGACGCCTCCAGCTCGAGCGTCGGCAGCTCTCCCGGCGAGGGGACGTAGCGCCGCATGAACCACCGGCGGATGTACCAGAACCAGAGCATGCCGGCGATGGGGACGGTGATCGCCGCCGCCCAGAAGCCCCAGATGAAGAACGCGCCGAGGCCGGCGGCGAGGAGGAAGATCGCGCCCACCCGCACGTAGAGCCTCGCCTTGGCCTGGTGCTCCCGCACCTGGGGAAAGCTGCTCTCGGGAACCTTCGACGTGTCGAAGCGGCGCCCGCACGGGCACTCGACGAGATCCCCGAGGTTCGCCTTGTGGGTCTCGCCGCACTCGCACCGGACGGTGATGGGAATGGCCACGCGACTCTCCCGACGATTGTAGACCCGGAACGACGAGGGGCGGGTCGACCCCGCCCCTCGTCGTTCCGAGTACGGTTTCTTGCGCTAGCTCGCGACTGCGGGAGCCGGGGCGCGGCCGGCGGCGGCCGCCCCGTCGATCGCCTCCTGCGTCGGCTGCTCGTCGCTCGGGTCAGACCAGTGCACAGGCTTGCCCCACTGGCGCTGGGCGATGATGTAGCCGAGCACCCCGGCCAGGAGCACTCCAAGGCCGACGGCGACGATCTCCGGGACGCGTGCCGTCGCGCTCGGGACAGGCCCCTCGCCCGCGAGGAACGCAGCGTACTCCTTACTCAGGTAGTCGAAGCCGTACCCCGTGTACTTCAGGCCGTACAGCCCGAAGATGATGAAGAGCGAGTTCGCCGCGCAGAAGATGCCGGCCAGCCACATCCACGGTTTCGCAAGCTTGATCGGACGTGGCCAGTTCGGGCGGTCCCTGCGCAAGAGCAGGATGCCGGACAGGGCGATCACGTGCGAGAGCATGTAGCCGAGATTGCCCGCCGCGAGGATGAAGTAGATGTTCTGGAAGTAGAGGAGCAGGCCGATGTTCAGCAGCATGTCGACCGTCATGGCCCGGCCGGGCACGTTGCGCTTGTTCAGGACGCCGAGCTGCCTGATCGTCATCTTCTCCTCGGAGAGGGCGTAGAGCGCCCGCGAGCCGTCCATCGTGGCCGTGTTCATGGAGAGGAGGAGGCCGCCGCAGAGGCAGACGACAAGGAATTTCCCGAAGCCCTCCCCCGCGATCGAGTTAACGACGTCGGTCAGCCAGACGACGCCCGTCAGGTCGTTGAAGAGGCCGTCGTAGCCGATCGTCCCGAGGACGACGATCGGGAGCATGATGGACAGGACGACGTTGAGGGCGCCCACCGAGGCGAGGGCCTTGCGGGTGTCGTTCGCCGTGTCCTTGTACTCCGGCGCAAACGTCGCCCCGGCCTCCGGTCCGTACGTCGACCAGCCGAGGATGTAGAGCCAGACCATGATCATCACGAACTGGTTGAAGAACGTGGCCGAATCGCCGTAGAACTCGACGTTCGCCGCGACGAAGTTCGAGTTGATCTCGTGGTTGGAGAAGTCGCCGGTGATGAAGCCCCCGATGGCGATCACGAGGATCGGGAAGATCATCAGGGCCCCGACGACGTAGCTGAGCCCGACCGCGGGACGCATCCCGCGGATGTTGAAGATCCAGCAGAGAACGATGGCCATGACCCCGATCAGCTGCGCCCACCCGAGGGGCTGGATGATCGGCGGGTTGTAGATCGTGGTCGCGAGGTAGCTGTCGCCTCCGAACTCGGCGAGCAGCAGGTATCCGATCAGGCTTCCGTAGATCGCTAGCACGCTCGACCACGCGAACCAGTAGCCGAAGACGGCGATCGGGCCCGCGAAGGAGAAGTGCTTGCGCCAGCCCTCCCGCGCGTAGACCGACAACCCTCCCGGCTTGTCCGGGAACATGGCGGCGGGCTCGCAGTAGATGTAGGCCTGGAGCGCGCCGATGCAGGCCGAGACGACCCAGAGGATGATGGCCACCTGGCCGCCGAGCGCGATGATCGAGCCCCAGAGGCCGATCAGGAGGAAGCCCGGATTGGCGAGACCGATGACGAAGCCGTCCCACCACCGAATCGTCTTGAGCAGACGACGTTCGTCTACCGCTACCTCAGCCATACACCCACCTCCGCAGTTCGGCGTTCGTGAGATCCGTGACCGTAACACTCTCGGAGATCGACTTCAATTGGGCGTATCATCGCGGCCCATACGGACGGAAAAGGAGGCGTGATGGCGGTCGCGACGCGGGAGAGCACGTTCATCGGCGGCGCATGGGTTTCAGGCGACGGCGAGGAGATCGAGGTCCGGAGCCCCGCGAGCGGCGAGCTCCTGGGAGCGGTCACGGGCTCCACGCCCGCCCAGGTAGACGCAGCGGTGAGGGCGGCCGCGGACGCCTTCCCGGCCTGGCGCCGGGTCTCGCTGCTCGAGCGAGTGGACCTCTGCCGCCGGGCGTTCACGATCTGCATGGAGCGGGCCGAGGACATCGCTCAGACGATCAGCCGTGAGGTCGGCAAGACGATCCGCGAGTCACGCGAGGAGATGATCGAGTACACGGCCGACCACTTCAGGCGCGCCGCCGAGGACGTCCTGCGCCACGCCGGGCAGGTGCTGCCCTCGACGCAGGAGCGGACGAACGACAAGCGCATCGTCGTCGTGCAGGAGCCGATCGGGGTCGTGGCCGCGATCTCGCCCTGGAACTTCCCGGTCGACATCGCCGGGATCCCGATCGTCTACGGCCTCGCGGTGGGCTGCACGGTCGTCTGGAAGCCGTCCGAGCAAGCGCCGCTCTGCGCCAACATGTTCGCCGAGGTGCTCGCGGACGCCGGCTTCCCGGCCGGAACGGTCAACGTCGTTCACGGAGGCGGCGAGACCGGCTCGGCCCTCGTTCGCCACCCGGACGTCGCCTCAGTCGTCTTCACCGGCTCCACGCGGACCGGCGAGCAGGTCGCCCGCGATGCGGGAATCAAGAACCGGGTGCTCGAGCTGGGCGGCAACGGTCCCCAGATCGTCCTCGCCGACGCGAACCTCGAGAAGGCAGCCGACGCTGCGATCGTCGGATGCTTCTACCTCGCCGGCCAATGCTGCACCGCAGCGGAGCGCATCCTCGTTCACGAGTCCGTCAAGGACGAGTTCGTGGCGGCGCTCGTCGAGCGCACGAAGGCGCTCCGAGTCGGGGATCCGCTCGACGAGGAGACGGACATGGGTCCGCTCTGCACGTCGGAGGTGCTGGAGCGGACGCGCGAGCACATCGAGGACGCCGTGGCGAAGGGGGCCCGGATCGTGGTCGGCGGCGGCCATGATGGCGCCTACCACGAGCCGACCGTGCTCGACGGCGTGACGAGCGAGATGCGGATCGCCCGCGAGGAGACCTTCGGGCCCGTGGCCCCGATCATGACCTTCCACGAGCTGGACGAGGCGCTCGCGATCGCGAACGAGACGGAGTACGGCCTGACCGCTGCGGTCTTCACGCGCTCCCTTCACGACGCCTGGCACGCGGCCGAGGAGTTACGGCACGGAACCGTCCACATCAACGAGACGACGAACTACTGGGATCAGCTGGCGCCGTTCGGCGGGGCGAAGGCCTCGGGAGCGGGCCGGGAGCTCGCCGGCTGGATCATCGACGCGCTCACCGAGACGAAGCAGATCACCTTCGACCTGGGCGACTGACGCTCTTGCGAGGACGCAGCATCGGGCGAGCAGCGCGGCCCAGGCCTGCTGCGTCGTCAAGCCCTCCTAGGCGAAGGCCGGCATCACCTCGTCGGCGATGAGCTGGAGTTGGCCCTGGACGTCGGGGACGTCGACGTCCTTGCCCGTGAACGCCTTCAGAACCGCGGGATCGGTGATGCACAGGATCATGTGGTTGACCCCTGCCGACTGGATCTCCTTGATGTGCGCCACGCACTCCTCGGGCGTGCCGGCGATCGACAGCTTCTCGGCGATCTCCGGCGTCGTCAGCTCGTAGGCCTTGTCGAGCTCGCCTTTCCCGAGCGCCTCGATGATCACCTTCGTGTCCGCCGGATCGATCCCGTGGCGCTCGAGCTGTTCGTCCGGGTGCGCGGAGAGGTAGAAGGCGACGATCGTCCGAGCCGCCTTCTTGGCCTCGGCGGAATCCGGCGCGCACGTGATCACGCACCAGGCGCCGATGTCGAGCTCGCGCCAGTCCCGTCCAGCCTTCTCCGCCCCGATCTTGACGTGCTGGATCAGGTAGTCGTAGGCCTCCTTCGAGTAGCTGAGCGCGTGGTGGACGCCGTCGGAGACCTCGCCGGCGAGCTCGAAGGACTTCGGTCCGCGCATCGCCCCGATCATGAGCGGGAGACGCTCCTGCACCGGCCGCGCAAAGGTGAAGAGCCCGCTGTACTTGTAGAACTCGCCGTCGAAGGTGATCGCGCCGTCGTCCAGGAACGTGCGCATGACGTGGTGCGCCTCCTTCACCCGGGAGAACGACTTGATCTTCGTCCAGTCGACGCCGTACTGGGCGAGCAGCCCGAAGTTGCCGATCGAGAAGACGCCTTCCGCGCGACCGCCCGTGAGCTCGTCCAGGGTCGCAAGCGCCTGGCAGAGCAGCGTCGGCTCCCTGAGCCAGATCCCCGACACGCTGGGGCCCAGGTGGATTCTCTCCGTCTTGTCCGCGGCCGCGGCAAACAGGACCCAGAGGTCCTTGTGCCAGGTCTCGTCCGCCGCATAGCAGGCGTGGTACCCGAGCTCGTCGGCCTTCTTGATCATCTCCAACGAGTCTGCGAGCGGGTAATCAAGGAGTGTCGCGTAGCTGAACTTCATGTCAGTTGCCCTCCTCGGCCTCGATTTCGGCGATTAGCTCCTCGCCGGAGACGACCGAGTCCGCGAAGTGGTCGTGCATCCAGGCCAGGTGCTCCCAGCGGCTGTCGACCATGCGGTGCGTGTCCCAGGCCGGAATCTCCTGCTGGGGCGCATGTTCGGACATCAGAGCGGGGTCGACCTCGTAGATGTGGTCGAAGCGCATGACAACGTCGTCCTTCACGCGCTTCGCCTCAGGCGGCTTCTGCGCGGCGAGCCTGAAACCGATCACTCGTCTCCCTCCTCGTAGGCCTGGTCGAGCAGATACTTGCCGGGGTTCATCACGTTCAGCGGGTCAAGCGCCCGCTTGAGCTTCTTCATCACCTCGAAGCCCCCGCCCAGCTCGACGGGGACGAGGTCGACTTCCCCCTCGCGGCATGAGCCGTGGCACGCCGAGATCGAGCCGCCGTGCTCGATCGCGACACGGGCGATCTCGCGCTTCGCGTCCACCCACACGGCCCAGCTCTCGTCGTCCCATTGCATCTCCCAGATGCCGATGTCGATCTCGGTGAGATAGTCGCCCCAGGGCTTGAAGGCTCCGTTCGTGTAGGCGAACATGCCCCAGTCGTCGAACATGTCGAATCGCTCGCGGAGGCCGGCGGCGATCGCGTGCCACTTCTCCCGGACGGCCGGGAGCTGCGAGTAGGGGATCGACGCATCCTCGCAATGCCAGCTCATTGGCACGACCTGGCCGTCTCGTGCGCGGCCGTGGAGCGGCGTCGCGTAGCGGTCGTGGCGCGACGCCCAGTCACCCTGGGAGATCTCGTCGCCCAGGTACTCGCCCCCGGACGCCTTCCCGATCCTGAGCATGCGCTTGGCCGAGGCCCTCACCTCGTCCTCGTTGCCGTACATGGCGAGCGCCACGACTCCCTTCACCCATTCCGGCTGCGGGATATAGGCCTCGTCGTCACGGCGGAGGTAGGCGACCTTCCACTCGTCGAAGAGGACGACCCCCGCCAGGGTCGCGGCGCCGGAGCGGGCGAAGTCACCGGTCGCCTTCCATGCGTCCAAGTAGGCCGGGTAGGCGTAGAAGGCCGAGAACTCTGCCTCGGGCCGCTTCACGAGCTCGAGCGTCGCTTCCGTGACGATCCCGAGCGTCCCCTGGTGCCCCATGAAGAGGTGCTTCAGCTGGTAGCCGCTTGAAGACTTGCGCACTGCCTTCCCGCCCCCGTCGCCGACGCGGATGATCTCGCCGGTCGGGAGCACGATTTCGAAACTGATCACGAGGTCCCTCGTGTGCCCGTAACGGGCGCCGATGAGGGACCAGCCGCTTGTGCCGATGCGGCCGCCGACGAGGGAGCACGGGTACGAGGCCGGGTCGTCCGGGTAGATGAAGCCGTGCGGCTTGAGCTCCTCCGAGAGCTTCAGCATGTTGATCCCGGGCTGCACGGTCACGGTCCGGTCCTCGAGGTCGAGCTCGAGGATCCGATTCATCAGCTTCACGTCGACCATGATCCCGTGCCGAAGCGGCACGGCACCGTCGGTCAGGCCGGTGCCGCCCGCGCGTGGGACGACCGGGATGCGCTCTCGGTTGGCGAGCTTGACCACCTCGGAGATCTGCTCGGCAGACGTTGGGAGGACGACGGCGTCGGGCACGTACTCCTGCCAGCGGTGCACAGGGAAGGGCGACGGGACGCGCGCGCGATTGAAGCGCGCCGACCTGCCGGCGAAGACGTGCTCTTCACCGCAGATCTCGACGAGCCGGTCGAGGACCGAGTCGGACACGGCGACGGTAGCCATCTCAGACCCCCAGGCCCGCCGCCTGCGCGACGAGCTCCATCAGGTCGACCACCTCCACGTCCTGCTTCTCGCCCTGTTCCGAGAGCGGCCGTTCCGACCACACACAGGCCGAGACGAGCGTGTCGATCTCGAGCGCCTTGGCGCGCTCGACCCGCCGACGGCTGATCTCCGCGGTCAGATCGGGGCGCTCGATCCCGAGTCCCGCGCCCGCGCCCGAGCAATACGACCATTGGGTGACATGGTCGACGTCCTTGAAGGTGAGCCCCGGGATCGCCCGCAGGATCTCGCGCGGGGCGGCGTGGATGCCTTTCCTCTTGTTCAGCCGACAGGCGTCATGGTAGGTAACCACGCGCTCGATCGGGACGGAAAGCTTCAGCTTTCCCTCTCTCAAGAGCTCGGCGACAAGTTCGACGACGAGGACGATCTCGAAGTCGTAGTCCTCGCCGAAGTAGCCCGGGTAGTCCTCCGTGAAGGAGATGTAGTCGTGCGGGTCGACGACGAGGATCCGCTTGGCGCCGACTTCACGCCAGTCGGCCACGTTGTGCTCGGCGAAGCGCCGCGCCTGGTCGACGTAGCCCATCTCAGCGGCCGGGCCCCCGCAGCACCACTGCTCACGCATGAGCCCGAACTCGACACCTGCCGTGCGGAGGATCTGGGCGACAGCCCGCGGGACGCTCGTCCGGTAGAACGCTGCCTCGCAGTCACAGAAGAGAACCGTCTCGCCCCCGACGGGGAGGTCGAGCCCGGCAGCCCAGTCCGCCACGTGCTCTTGCGAGACGGGCGTCCCGTTCAGCACGGGCTCGCTTTTCGCCTGGTCGGTGAGCTCGTTCCAGCGCTGCCAGTTGGGCTGGTGGACGCCGTGCTCGACCGCGAGCGCCCGCGCCGCCTTCACCAGGTCGACCGTCCGCGTTCGGAAGCGGTAGAAATCGCCGGTGAAGAGGGTGTTCGGGCAGCGCAGCTCGCAGGCGCCGCACTGCGTGCAGTGGACGTAGTCGCGTGCGACGTCTTCGATGGTCAGGTGGCCCTCGTCCATCGCAACGACATTCGCGTGGAACGCCGTCGGCGTGTGAGCCTCGTCTCGCGTGACCTGCATGACGGGGCAGACCTCGCGGCAGAACTTGTGCCCGGAGCTGTAGCAGTTGTACGCGGCGGTGCGCCACTCCTCGACGAACTCCTCGGTGGGGGCCCCGTTCGCAGCCGCCCCGGACGTTGTCCGTTGCTCCATGCCGCTCTCCTTCAACTCGGGCGAATCGGTGCCGCGACCCTAATGGATCCTGGGGTGCGGAACCAAGCCCTCGGATATAAGTGCCTGCGTGACGAGGGATGGGCGGAAACCGGTCATCGGCCTCTCGCTCGGCCTGCATGACTTCGGCGACTATGCGGGTGTCGGCTTCCAGCGGCCGTTAGCGCTCGCGGGCGGGGTCGGACTCGGGCTCCCCCGGGTCAGCGGCTACCTCGAGGACGCACTCGATGCCTGTGATGGCATCCTGCTCGGCGGCGGCCGCGACATCGACCCGAGCTGCTACGGGCAGGAGCCGAGCGAGCACCTGACCCACACGGACCCGCGACGCGACGCGTTCGAGCTCGAGCTCGTCGAGCGCTCGATCGACCGCCGCCTTCCGCTCCTGGGCATGTGCCGAGGGATCCAGATGCTGAACGTCGCGCTTGGCGGCACGCTCGTGCAGGACGTCGCGCTCAAGCCCGAATGGGCAGAGCATCCATCTGACCGCGGCTGGAAGGCCTGGAAGGAGGTCGAGCGCTCCTCCCTCGACGGGGAGGAGGTGGTCCCGGAGCATCCGCGGCACTCGATCAGCGTCGAGCGGGGCAGCCGGCTGCACGCCGCACTCGGGGTCGACGAGATCGAGGTGGACAGCTTCCACCACCAGGCGCTCGACGCCGTCGCGTCCGGCCTCCGCGTGGTGGGGCGCGCGCCGGACGGCGTCGTAGAAGCGGTCGAGCTGGACGGCGACGGTTTCGTCCTGGCCGTGCAGTGGGAGCTCCAGGAGGAATGGCGGGTCGACCGCCGCTTTCTCCAGCCCTTCGCCCAGCTCGTCGAGGCAGCCCGGCACTAGATGGGGATCGCTCTCGGCCTCGCGGCCGCCCTCTCGTGGGGCCTGGCCGACTATTTCGCTGCGGTGGCGTCGCGCCGAACGGGAGCGCTACGCGTCGCACTCGGCTTCCACCTCGTTGCCACGGCTCTTCTCGCCGTCCTTCTCTTCGCCTCGGGCGGTGACCTGTCCGGACTGACCCGCGGTGACCTCGCGTGGTTCGTCTTCCTCGGCGTGCTCGGCTGGCTCTCGTACCTCGCCTTCTACCGCGCGCTCGCCATCGGGCCAATCTCGATCGTGAGTCCGATCGTCTCGGCTTACGCCGCCGTGACTGTCGTCTGCGCAGTCCTCATCTCCGGCGAGCGCCTGTCGCCAGACGAGGTGCTGGCGATCGGGATCGCTCTCCTCGGCGTCGTGCTGGCCTCCTCCGACCTGTCCCAGATCAGGGCGATCGAGCGCGTCGCCGCGATCGGAATCTTCCTCGCGCTCGCCACGGCGGTTCTGATCGGCGCGTTTGTCTACGGCGTCGCCTACTTCAGCGACGAATACGGCTGGCTTGTGCCGATCTTCCTGGCACGGGGCTTCTCGACCGCTCTTCATCCTCGCGACTGCGCTCCAGCGCCGGGAATGGCACTTCCCGTACCGGTCGCACGGCCTCCTGGCGATGATCGGTTTCATCGCGGTCGTCGACACGATCGGCTATGTCGCGTTCAACTTAGGCGTTCGGCACGCGGACACGTCGATCGTGGCGACCGCGGCCGCTCCCTACTCGGTCGTGCCGATCGTGGCGGGCGTCGCGCTCATGGGCGAGCGACCGAGACCGACCCAGTGGGCCGGCGTCGCACTCGTGATCGCTGGGCTCGTGCTGCTCGGCCTGGTGGCCTAGCTGGTGGCCTAGCGACCGGCGCTGGACGTGACTCACGGCCGGAGCGCAGGCGGCTCATACAATCGGCACCGATGGACCGGCCTCCGAGTGCGCTTACCCGTGACGCGCGGCGTAGCGTCGCCCCATCAGGAACTCACCCGGTCATGCGCGCGACGTTCGATGCGGCCTTCGAGCATGCTGGCTGTCGCGTCTGGATGGCCGACTAGCGGATGGAGCTCGGCGACCTCGCCGTCACAGTCGTCGTCCTCGGCGTACTCGGCTTCATCGCGAGCCGCTTCGGGCTTTCCGCGATTCCGGCCTACCTGCTGGCGGGACTGCTCCTCGGGCCGAACGAGCCCGAGATCCTGAGCCTGATCGAGCCGTCCGAGGTCACGAGCTTCGTGGCCGAGATCGGGATCGTCTTCCTGCTCTTCTTTCTCGGGCTCGAGTTCACGTTCGACCGCATTCTGAGAAGCGGTCGCCATGTCGTCACCGGCGGCATCGTCGATTTTGGCGTGAACGCAGGGCTCGGGCTCATCGTCGGGCTGGCCGCCTTCGGGCCGAGCTTCGGCGCGCTCATCCTGGCGGCGGCGATCTACGTCTCGTCGAGCGCGGTCACGGTCAAGGGGCTGATCGACTTTCGTCGTCTCGCCGACGACGAGACGGACCTGGTGCTCGCGATTCTGGTCTTCGAGGACCTGGCGATCGCGTTCGTCCTCGGCCTGGCCGGCGGCGGGGGAGGCGAGCTCGCGTCGACGCTCGTGGTCGTCCTGAAGGCGCTGCTGTTCGTCACCGCCTCGCTCGCGGCCTCCCGCTGGCTCGCCCGCCCCTTCGATCGGCTCCTCGACCGGCTGCCGCGCGAGTTCTTCCTCCTCGCGACCTTCGCGTTTCTGATCGGGATGGCCGCGCTCGCGGACGCGCTCGGCCTCTCCGAGGCGATCGGCGCCCTCATGGCCGGCGTCGTCCTCGCCGGCACGGGCGCGCGCGCCGAGATCGAGGAGCGCTTCTTCAGCTTCCGAGATCTCTTCGGAGCCCTCTTCTTCTTCGTCTTCGGGCTCTCGATCGACGTGGGCGCCATCGGGAGCGTCTGGTGGGTCCTCGTTCTCGCGGTGGCGCTGACCGTCGTCGGGAAGGCAAGCGGCGGCTATGTCGCCGGCCTGGTCGGGGGCTTCACGCGGCGCCAGAGCCTGAACGCCGGCCTCGCGCTCGTCGCGCACGGCGAGTTCACGATCGTGCTCGCGCAGCTCGCAGCCGCAAACCCACGCATCTCAGAGGGCGTCCAGGCGGACATCGTCGCCTTCGCCGGCCTGTACGTGCTTGCGACGGCCACGATCGGCATCGTCCTCATGAAGGAGTCGAAACGCCTGGGCGCTCTTATTCTTCCCGCCGCCTAGACTGGACGGAGGCTCATGAGCATCGACCTACGGGAGACACGCCTGCCTGGAGTCGGCGTCAAGTACGCCTTCCAAACCGGCGAGGGCGCACGCATCGCGGTCATCCTGCACACGGACGGGATCCGCGAGATCTATTTCTTCCGGCACGCAGGCGACGAGGAGCCGCGTGCCGTGATCCGACTCGACGACGACGAGGCGCGCCAGCTGGGCGCCGTCCTGGGGGGCGCGTACGAGCGCCCGAAGATCGTCGAGGAACTCGAGATGGCGCTCGGCGAGCTCACGATCGAGTGGATCCTGGTTCCCGAAGGGAGCCCGGCAATCGGGCGTTCGCTCGCGGAGTGCGGCTTCCGGCAGCGAACGGGCATCACGATCATCGCGATCCTGCGCGAGCCGGAGCCGGTCAGCGGTGCCCAGCCGGACGATGTGATCCAGGCGGGCGACACGCTGGTCACGGTGGGGAAGCTCGGCCAGTATTCGGCCTTCCGGAAGCTCCTGGCCGAAGGTCCGATCTAGGCGCCCGGGCCAGCCGGCGGCCGTGGCCGGCGGACGAGCTCGCCGCCGCAGTTCGGGCAGACGGCGTCCATCGAAGCCGTGCACGCGCCGCAGAAGGTGCACTCGAAGGTGCAAATGTACGCCTCTCCGGACGCGGCGAGCGCCTGGCCGCAGCGCTCGCAGGCTGCTCGCATCTCGAGTGTCACTCGTACTAGCTCCTCGGCCGCTTCTTCTCCGGGTCGTAGATCGGCAACGTCTCGACCGTCGCCCGAACCGTTCCCTCGCCGAGCGCCACATCCACGGTCTCCCCCTCCGTGGCCGTGTGAGCGTCGAGGACCGCCATGCCGATCACCTTTCCGAGCGTCGGGCTCTCGCACGGGCTCGTGAGGGTGCCGGCGGGCTGGTTCTCCTTCATCACCTCGGCGCCGTACTCGGGCACCTCGCCGCCGTCCAGGACGACGGTCTTCAGGCGCTTCGGTGGGCTCTTGGCCGTCTCCTGAAGCGCTGCTTTGCCGCAAAAGTCCCCCTTGTCGAGGACGATCACCTTGTCGAGCGACATGTCGTACGGGTCCGTCTCGTGCTGGAAGTAGTCGTACCCGATGAAGATGAGCCCCGACTCGATGCGGATCGTCTCGACTGCGGCGAGGCCATAGGGCTGCGCGCCGGCTCCGGTGACGGCGTTCCAGAGCTGCTCGGCGCCATCCGGGCGGCAGAAGATCTCGTACCCGAGCTCCCCCGAGTACCCGGTGCGCGAGACCCAGCACGGGACGCCGCCGACCTGAATCTCGTCAGGCCAGAAGCGGAAGTAGCGAAGGGACTGGACGTCGCCGTCGCAGAGGGAGGCAAGCGTGTCGCGGGACTGGGGCCCCTGCAGCTGGAGATGCGGGAGCTCCTCCGTGATCGCGTCGATCTGCACGTCGAGATCGCCCACGACCTGCTGAAAGTGGTCGAGGTCGGAGTCGAGGGCCGTGATCACCCACGCGTGGTCGTCGGCGAACTTGAAGACGGTCCCGTCGCCGACCATCTTCCCGTTCTCGTCGCAAAAAGGGCCGTAGCGGACCTGCCCGACCTCGAGCCCGAGCATGTCGTTCGTGAAGATGCGATCGGCCGCCGCGAGGGCTTCGGCCCCGCGGAAGTCCCACTTCCGCAGAGGCGACTCGTCCCAGACGCCGACCCGCTCCCGGATCGCCTTGTGCTCGGCCACCGGATCGCCGAAGTGGTTCGGCCAGCACCAGCCCTCCCACTCCATGAAGTCGGCTCCAAGCTTTCTCTGTGCCTCGTCGAAGGCGGTCTTGATGACGCTGTCGCTCATTCGGCCTCCTCAACCATCCGGTTCCTTCGGTGACTGCGGGTATGTATCAGGTGGCGTGCCGCCGAGGCCAGCTGTGATCGCCGCGGCGTGCTCCACGAGCCCCGGAACGGCCCGGCGCATCGCAGGTCGGCCGAACCGTGGCGCGGGGCCCTGGAGACCAAGGATTCCGGTGAGCTCGGCGTGCGCTCCCCAGACCGGAGCGGCGATGGCGTTCAACTCCGGCTCGCGCTCGCCGGCCGCCTCGGCGAAGCCCTGGGAGCGGATCCCCTCCAGCTCGGCGGCGAGCGTTCGCCGGTCCGTGATCGTCCGGTCTGTATAGGCCTCGAGCTTCGCGGGCGGGTCGCCCTCAGCGAATGCAAGCACGATCTTGCCGGCGGCCGTCGCGTGGCCGATGCTCGGGCGACCGAGCCGCGCGACGCTCTGCACGACCGACGAGCTCTGGACGAAGTCGACCGTCACGGCATGCCCTTCGCCCGGCGCCGACAAGGTCACCGTCTCGCCCGTCTCCTCGGCAAGCGCCCGGAGGTGGGGGTGCGCGATCTCACGCAAGTCGAGGCGCGCCAGGACCGCGTTGCCAAGCTCGAGGAGACGCAAGCCCAGCCGGTACCGCCCGCTCTCGGCCACGTGCTCGACGTAGCCGGCGTGCGCGAGCGTGGCGAGAAGGCGGGACACGGTGCTGGCGTTGATCCCGGTCAGCCGGGCGACCTCGTTCGTCCCCAGCTCCCGCCCGGCGGCGAGGACGTCGAGAACCGCGAGCCCCCGCTCGACGGCAGCGATGTGGCGAGCGGCTGGATGTCCGGTTCTGCTCATGGTAGATTCCGACTTGCCATTATGGACACACCATTGCCGAGGAGGCAATAGATGTCGCTGCCGGGCTCTTCACCATACGTCGTCGTCGGGGCCGGGATCCACGGCCTTTCGACCGCCTATCACCTGGCGTGCGAGCTCCGAGCCCGCGGGCTCGGCTCGGGTCGGGACATCGTCGTCCTCGACAAGACCGGGCCCGGCGCGGGGGCGTCCGGGATCGCCTGCGGCGTCGTCCGCAACAACTATTTCCAGCCTGCGATGAGCGAGCTCATGCAGGCGTGCGTCGAGGTGTGGGAGTCCGATCCGGAGGCGTACGCCTACCAGCCGGTCGGGTACATCGCCCTCGGCCCCGAGGTGCAGGAATCGGATCTCGCGGCAACGTTCGAGCGGCAGGAGCGGATCGGCTACCGGTCCGAGCTTCTGACCGGCGAGGCCGAGGTCGACGCCCATATGAAGTCGCTCTTCCCGGACTGGCGCGCCCGCGGCGTGACCGTCTGCCTCCACGAGCACCAGGGCGGCTTTGCGTTCAACAAGGACTCCGTCATGGGGCTCGCCGGCAAGTGCGAGTCGGAGGGAGTCAGCATCCTCTCGGGCGTCGAGGTGACGGGCCTCGAAAGCGCCTCGGACGAGTCCGTGAGCGCCGTCGAGACGAGCCAGGGGCGGATCGAAGTCGGCGAGCAGCTCGTCATCGCACCCGGCCCCTGGGCAAAGCAGTTCTGGGCCATGCTCGGGCTACCGGACCGGATCGACGTGCGGACGCCCGCCGGCGACGTCGCTCGTGACCAGCCGATGTGGACCTACTGGAACCTCCAGGAAGGTGAGATCACTGTCGACCCGTTGCTGTTCGCGACCGCCGACGGCGGACCTCCGCCCGTCATCCACCTGGACACGGATGCCCCGCTCTCGACCGACGAGGGCGAGCTCGTCACCGACGAGCTCTGGGGCATCTATTTCAAGCGCGACCGGCACGGGGTCCAGGGAGGCGCCTCCCCGCTCGTCGTCGAGGAGGACGTCCAGCTCGATCCGTACCCGGCGACGACCGACGTCGATCCGGCGTTTCCGGACATGTGGTGCGCGGCGCTCTCCCACGCGATGAGCCGCTTCGAAGGGATGCGCCCCCTCTACAAGCAGGCCAGGTCAGGAGGTGTCGGCGCATTCACCGTCGACAATTTCCCCGTGTTCGACTACATGCGGCCGAACGTCTACACGATCCTCGACTCGAATCACGGCTACAAGATGATCGGTGTCGGGCGCGAAGTCTCCAAGGTGCTCGTCGGCGAACACTCGAGCCTGCTCTATCCGTTCCGCTACGAGCGCTTCGCAACGGGCGACCTGCACCCGGTCTCCCACTCGCCTTACCCCTGGTCGTAGGGAGACGGGCTCCCGGCGCGTCCCGTGCGAGCGGATTAGGTTAAGAGCGTGCTGCTCTTTCTCTTCTCCGGTCCGCCGCCGCTCGTCCTCCTGCTCTCGCTCGCTCTCGCCCTCTACCTGACCGCGATCGAGCTCCGCGAGCAGGAGTGGCACTGGAAATGGTGGGGTTGGTGGCTCAGCTTCGTCTTCCTGACGCACTTCGTCGGCTACCTGGCTCTCCGGGGGTACGTTGCCTTCCGCCGCTGGCATACCGCGCGGGCTTAGCGACCGCCCGCTCGGAAAGGCATTGCTGGTGGTGGCGGTGCTCCTGGCAGCGTTTCTCGTCTCGAAGAGCTGTGGTTCTTCGGAGAACGCGGTCAGCCAGGAGCGCGCGAAGGAGATCGCGCGGGCGGCGGTCGACTTCGAGCCGGATCGCGTTGGGATCCGTTACTTGAAGCGTGGCTTCCAATCTCGTGGCTACTGGGCAGTATCGCTTTCGCGCGTAAACGGGGCCGGCGAGCTCGTGCAGACGACCGTCGTCGTCGTCGACGGACAAACCGGGCGGATCGAGGAGATCCGCAAGGGAAGCGGCTAGCCAACGCGCTGGTCGAACGCGGTCGGCCCGTCCGCCGGGGAGGTGCGAATCCCGACGTCGAAGCAAGAAAAACTCGCACCTACCAGGGCATCCGACGGATGTCCTACGTTTTCGCGCATCTCGGTGTTAGCATCGCTTATCTTCGTGCGGCCTAGGAGGACTTGCTGATGGTTTCGTCGGTGCTCGCTTCCCTGTTCGGGCAGGCCACGGTGGACGATCTCGATGTGAGGGTGACGCTCGACTCGCAGATCCTGACCGAGCAGTTCTACTTCTTCACGGTCGTGATCATGTGGCTCATCCACGTGGGCTTCATGGCGTATGAGGCCGGGGTCGCACGACGCAAGAACATCATGTCGACGGCGATGAAGAACATCCTCACGATCGCCGTCGTGACGCCGAGCTTCTACTACTTCGGCTGGTACATCTACGGCTGCTTCGAGCCCGGCGGGCCCGCTCAAGGGCATGCAGGGCCGTCTGAGTTCCCGGGCTTCTGCGGGGCTACAGCGCCGTGGTCGGCCGCGATGGGGCCGAACCTGCAAGATCACGTCAGCGCGGTCTTCTTCCTCGCGTTCCTCCTCTTCTCCTGGACGACGGGCTCGATCATGTCAGGGGCCCTGATCGAGCGGATCCGGCTCTCCGCCTACCTCCTGCTGACGGTTCTTCTCGGCTCGGCCGTCTGGATCATGGACGCCGCCTGGGGCTGGAGCTCCGGCGGCTGGCTCGTCACGAACTACGGCTTCCACGACGCGATCGCGTCCGGAGTCGTACACGGGGTGGCCGGCGCATTCGCGCTCGGAGTGCTACTGAATCTCGGACCGCGGATCGGAAAGTACGACATGCGCGGGCGCGCGCGAGCATTCAGACCGCACAACACGCACATGACCCTGATGGGGCTGATGCTGATCTTTACCGGCTTCTATGGCTTCTACGCGGCCTGCCTCGTGATCCAGTCCACGATCTTCCCGGGCTGGCTCAACATCTATCTCTCGCCCACGACCCTCGGCGCGATCGCGTTCGCGATCACGATCGGGTTCGCCGGCGGGTTCACCGGCGGCTGGTTTGCCAGCAAGGGAGACCCGTTCTGGACGCTGTCCGGCGGTCTCGCCGGGGTGATCGCGGTCTCGGCGGGCGCCGACGTCTACCACCCGTCTCTGGTCTATCTACTGTCGATCTCCGGCGGCATGCTCGCCGTCTATGTCGGCGGGTACATCGAAAAGAACTTGCGGATCGACGACGCTGTCGGCGCGGTCGCAGTCCACGGCTTTTGCGGCTTCTATGGAGTTTTCCTGGTCGGAATCTTTGCGGGCGGCTACCCGACCGGGGTCAATGAAATCGAGTCGTCGTTCGGCGGGCAGCTCGTGGGAATAATGGCCTTCCTCCCGCTCGCCTTCCTCCCGGGCTACCTCGCCAGCTGGGTGCTGAAGAAGCTGAACTTGCTACGCGTGCCGCCGGAGGTCGAGCTCGAAGGCCTCGACATGGCTGAGTTCCAGCAGGACTTCTTCCCGGAGTTCGAGCGCGTCCCCGAGACGATCGTCCTGCCGGACGGCCAGGAGGTCGAGGCGGCCCCCGTCCTGCTCGAAGCCTTCGGGCAGATCAACAGAGACGGCTCACACGCGGGCGCTCCACCACGGGTGGGGGTGTAGGCGATGGCCACGCTCCTCTTCTCACTCGTGTTCATGGTGCTCGTCGTTCGGAACCCTGGGCGGCTGGGCGGTGCGTGAGCAGCGTCGCCGCGCGGCCGATGGCCGAACAGATTGCCAAGGAAAGGCGGATCCCGTGATTGACAGCTTTCCGTTCGACAAATGGGGCGAGGACATCGCCGCCTTCTGGACGTTCGGACCCGAGAACTCGACCGGGACCTACATCATGACCGTGCTCGGCGTCATCGCGATGATCGTCTCGCTGTACGCCTGGGTGATGCTCGAGAAGCGAAAGCTCGAGGCACAGGCGGCAGCTGCTCCGGGCCGCCGGCGGGTTGCCGACCCCGGCCGGTCCGGCTGCCGCGTTCGGGCGCGAGCGTGAGCCCCTGGCCGGTCCTTCAATCGATCCTGGCGATTAGGAAAGGAGTGGCGATGGCTGACTCGAGACCAACGATCCGCGAGCGGCAGATCGAGTTTCCACCGGAACAGTCCCACGACCCCCGGGTCGTCCCGTTCATGCTCGGCCTCTCGATCCTCTGCATCGTGATCGTGGTGATCCTGACTGCTGCCGATATTGACGGTCCGTTCATCGGCCCGTGGGGCTAAACCAACGACGTAGGAGTAACGACTCATGACATTGCTTATGCACTGCTCTCTCTGTGGCCGGAAGCAGGCCGACGGGCTCCTCTCGCGAAATGCCTGGGGACACCTCCCGCTCGACGACGGGACCGTCTTGCGTGCGTGCTCTTCCTGCAAGAGTGAGCGGAGCGACTGGGAGATGCGGCTCCGGGCCACCGGGACTTCGAACGTGATCCTGACCGACCAGAGCAAGCTCGGCTGGAGGCCCGAAGCGACCTCGGCCTAGCGCAAGGCCGCGCTCCAGGGGTCCAGGGGTCTCATTACGTAGGGCCACGGCGTCCTGCTACTTGAGCCGGAGGCAAAACGGGCTCGCTATCCCTGGAAGCATCGGGGTTAGCGGGTCGGTTGCAGGCGTTCTGAGAGCGCCCCGGAATAGTGCTCATTTCGTAGGATTGCGCCGTGCCGTTCACACTCAAAAACCTCAAGGAGGACCTAGAGGACGTAGGGTCGAGGTTCGACGGCGCGCCGGATTTGGAATTCCGCTTGGCGACCCGGGCGCTCGAGCTCGAGCAATCCGGCCTGAGCTACCAGCGCGTCCCGCCTGGCTACCGCTTTCCGTACGGCCACACGCACAAGAAGCAAGAGGAGGTGTACGTGGTCGTGCGCGGGAGCGGGCGGATGAAGCTCGACGACGAGATCGTCGAGCTCAAGGAACGGGACGCGGTGCGCGTCCCGCCCGGTACGTGGCGAGGCTACGAGGCCGGGCCGGAGGGCCTCGAGATCCTCGTCATCGGCGCGCCCAATCTCGGCGAGGCTCCGCGCGAAGACGTCGATGGCCAGCGCGACTGGTGGGCTGACTAGTAGACGCCTCACTGCTGGCTCGAACTTTCGCGCTGGCGCTCGAGACCTAGAGGCCGCATAACAAAGGTTTTTGAGAGTGCGCGGCGCAGGGCGCGAACCTATGGCTTCCTGCTACTTAAGCAGGGATGTCGGCTGCGACGCACGTCCATAGCAGCGCTTTAGTGCGCCGGAGACGGTCGTGAGCGAAGCGGTCGGCGCATCGACCGCGAGTTCCGGCATTCCCGCTCTCGACGAGGCTCTCGGAGGTCTGTACTGGGGGGACAACGTCGTCTGGCAAGCCGACGACGACGCTCCCGTCGAGGCGTTCTACCGGGCGGTCGCCGGGACAGCGTCGCAGTATCAGCTCGCGGCGTTCGTCTCACTCAACACCGACCCCGCCGAGCTCGAGAGGATCTATCCCGGTTTCACTGTGATCGATGCGCGGTCGGACTCTCCTCTGGCGGAGCCGGATGATCTCCTCGCCGCGATCAGCCGTCGGTGCAGCCCGGTCGAGCGCGACTTGATCCTGTTCGAGCCCATGGAAGCGATGGCGGAACGCTGGGGCGCGGAGAAAGCGCTCCGCTTCTTTTCGAAGACGTGCCCGCATTTGCTCGAGGTCGGCGCAATCGCGTACTGGTCCTTCGTGCCGAGCCGCCACTCGCGGAACTTCCGGCGCGAGATCGAGGAGATCACCCAGTGCGTGATCGCGCTCGGTGACGATCGCCTCCGGATCTCCAAGGCCGAAGGGCGGCCCGCGGGCGTGCAGGGCAACGTCTTCCGCTACCGGCTCGATAACGGGAGGCCCGAGCTCACGGCCGCCCCGGCCGCCGCGCGGCTCGGAGCGGCTCTCCACGCTTTTCGCCTGAACCGCGATCTGAGTCAGAGCGACGTTGCCCGGCTCGCCAATGTCTCGCCGAGCGCGATCTCGCAGGCCGAGCGGGGCCAGCGCGGCCTCTCGCTCGAGACGCTCCTGACGCTGACCGCGCGCCTCGAGATCACGCTCGACGAGCTTCTCCGCGGGGACGTTGCTCCGGGCTACCGGCTCGGGCGGCGCCACGACCCGCTCGAGCTCGCCGAGTCGAAGCTCCTACCGCTACTCGACAATCCGGAGGCGGGTGTCCGTGCCTATGTCGTCCGGCTTCCGCCCGGCGGGTCCGGTTCGCCCGGAATCTCGCACAAGGGCGTCGAGGTCGTGGCCGTCGCGAGCGGGCTCGTCCAGGTGGTGCTGCCCACGGGGCGGCCTGTCCTGCGCGCCGGCGAGACGCTCCTCGCCGAGCGAAGCGGCGTCGCGAGCTGGCGCAACCTGAGCGACCACGAGGCGATGCTCTTCTGGATCCTTCGCGACGACACACGAGCCATTCAGGCTCAGTGAGCTAGAGCTGGGCGCGGTAGCGCGCGGCCTCGACCGTGTTCTTCAGGAGCCACACGTCCGTGATCGGCCCCACGCCACCCGGAACGGGCGAGATCGCCTCGGCCTTCGCGGCCACGCTCTCGAAGTCGAGATCTCCGACGAGGCGCGTCTTGCCGGTCTCCGGGTCTTTCAGCGGGTTGATGCCGACGTCGATGGCGATCACGCCCTCCTTGACCATGTCGCCGTCGACGAGCCCGGGGACGCCTGCCGCCACGATGATGATGTCGGCCGCCAGCGTGTGTTCGGCCAGGCGCCCTGCCGCGGACGTGTGGTGGTGGCACGAGATCACGGTGGCTCCGCGGGCGAGGCCGAGCCAGAGAGCGGGTTTCCCCACGTTGTTGGAGCGGCCGACGAGCACGAGGTCGAGGCCGTTGTAGAACGTCCCGGGATCTCGACCCGATTCGGTGACGTAGCGATCGAGCATGTAGAAGACGGAGGCCGGAGTCGAGGGCGTAAAGCGCGGCTCGCCGAGCGCCAGGAGGCCGGCGTTCACGGGGTGGACGGCCTCCACGTCCTTCAGAGGATCGAGCATCTGGTAGAGCTGAGCCTCGGAGACCTGCGGCGGGAGCGGCCGCAGGATCAGGATCCCCGAGACGCGGGGATCGGCATTCAGCTTGCCGACGACGGCGAGTGCCTCCGCCTGCTCGACGTCGAGGCCGAGCGGCTCCGACGTGTAGTGGCAGCCGAGCTCCTCGGCCAGCCGGCGGACGCGCCGCTCGTAAGCTGCGGCCGCGTAGTCGTCACCCACGAGGACGGTCGCGAGACCGGGCCGGATGCCGAGCGAGGTGAGGGAACGGAACTCCTGCTCCACCTCTTCGCGAAGCTCGGCGGCGAACGCCTCACCGTCGATGACATGGGCACGAACCGTGCTCTCCGGGCTCACGGCGAAACCGTACACCGGGCCGACCAGCTGCCAGCGTGGACGGGCTAGCTGGCGGCGGCCAGCGCCTCCTCGGCCGCACCGGACGCATCCACGGCGTAACGTCGAGCCTGGATGACGCGCTCGTCGTCGTCGCGCCCCAGGTTCGCGGCCACGAGGTTCGCCGTGGCTCTTGCCGCTGCCTCTGCGAAGAGAGCCGCCGAGACGGCGTCGTCCTTCAGATTCGGATTGCCCTTCTCCGCCAGGGTCGCGGCCAAATCGGCGACCCTGGCCGCCACGGCCGCGATCTCGAGCGGCACAGCGGCCGCCCGGTCGGTCGCCTGTGGCGACGGCCCGATCGCGCTCCTGATCGTCCTTGGGGAGCCGGATCGCGGTCAGATACTCGGCAAACGCATCCGCGTCGGCCTGAGCGAGCGGCGCCACCCGCTCGCGGAGCTCGTCAGCCTCCGTGGCGACCGCCTTCCAGCCGTCCCAGCGCTTGCGTGAGAAGCGTGCCCCCATGCCCACGAGGCCTGCCGCCATCGCAGTCACGACCGCGGCCACCGCGCCGCCGCCGGGCGCAGGCTCCTCTGCCGCGATCTGATCCAGAAAATCCGAGACAGACTGATCGAGCATCTAGAAGAGCCCGACCGTGCGGCCGTTCTCGTCGATGTCCACATTGAACGCGGCCGGAGTCTTGCCGAGCCCCGGCATCGTCTGCATGTCACCGAGGAGGGGCACGAGCCAACCCGCACCGGTGTAGGCCCGAATGTCGCGGACCGGGACCGTGAAGCCGGTGGGCGCACCGAGGAGGGTCGGGTCGTGGGACAGCGACAGGTGTGTCTTCGCCATGCACACCGGCAGGTTGTCGAACCCTTGCTCGGTGAACGTCTTGATCTTCTCCTTCGCGGCCGGGAGGAAGTCGACGCCCTCCGCGCCGTACACTCGCTTGCAGATCGCTTCGATCTTCTGGTCGATCGGAGCCTCGAGCGGATAGATGAAGTCGAACTTCGCCGGCGACTCGGACGCGTCGACGACTGCTTCGGCCAACGCGGCCGCACCCTCGCCGCCCCGCTCGAACGCCTCGTTCAGTTCGGCCGCGTGGGCGCCGTAGTCGAGCGCCAGCTTCCGAAGCGTCTCGACCTCCTCGTCGGAGTCGCCCGGAAAGCGGTTGACGGCGACGACTGCGTTCAGGCCGAACTCCTTGACGATCCCGAGGTGGCGCTGCAGGTTCGCGGCTCCCTTCTCGAGCACGTCCAGGCCACCGTCGATGTCGCCGCCGTGGTGCTTGAGTGCGCGCACCGTCGCGACGAGCACGACCGCGCTGGGCGAAAGGCCGCCGATCCGGCAGACGATGTCCAGGAACTTCTCCATGCCCATATCGGAGCCGAACCCGCTCTCGGTGACGACGAAGTCGCCGAGCTTCAGTCCGACCAGATCCGCCACGAGCGAGCTGTTGCCGTGGGCGATATTGGCAAAGGGCCCGCAATGGATGAACGCCGGTTGGTGCTCGAGCGTCTGGACGAGGTTGGGCTTCAGCGCGTCTTTCAGGAGGACCGTCATCGCGCCCGCGGCCCTGATCTGCTCGGCGTTCACGGGCTTCCCGTCCCAGGTGTAGGCGACGGTGATCGCCCCCAGGCGGCGGCGGAGGTCGTGGAGATCGCGGGCGACGGCCACGATCGCCATCACCTCGGACGCCGCGGTGATGTCGAAGCCCGTCTCCCGCACGTAGCCGTTCGGCCGGCCGCCGATCCCGACCACGATCTGCCGGAGCGCCCGGTCGTTCATGTCGACGCAGCGCCTCCAGCTCACGGTCAGCGGGTCGATTCCGGCTTCGTTTCCGTGCAGGAGGTGAGCTTCGAGCATGGCCGCGAGCAGGTTGTTGGCGGCGGAGATCGCGTGGAGGTCGCCCGTGAAGTGGAGGTTCAGATCTTCCATCGGGACGACCTGGGCGTACCCGCCACCCGCGGCTCCGCCCTTGATCCCGAAGACCGGGCCCACGGACGCCTCGCGCAGGCAGAGCACCGGATCCTTGCCGATGTGGCCGAGACCCTGGGTCAGCGAGACAGAGGTTGTCGTCTTGCCCTCGCCTGCCTTGGTGGGAGTGATCGCCGTCACGCAGACGAGCTTGGCGTCCGCCTTCGCCTGCAGGCGCTCGACGACCGAGAGGTCGACCTTCGCCTTGTACTTCCCGTAGAGATCGAACTCGTCCTCGCTCAAGCCTGCCCGCTCGGCGATCTCGGTGATCGGGAGAAGCTCCGCCTCCTGCGCTATCTCCAGGCTCGACGGCATCTGTGTCGCCATGCTGTCTCCTTTCTGGCCTAGTGAGACACGGCCGCAGCGGCCAGCTCGGAGACCATCGTGTCAGTGTAGAAGCGCTCGAGCGCGAACGGCTGGATCAGCTCCGGCGGCTTCCCGGTCGCGACGAGCTCCGCCATCGTCACGCCCACGATCGGCGCCGCCTTGAAGCCGTAGGTGCCCCAGCCCGTGGAGATGTGGAAGTTGTCGACCTCGGTCTTCCCGAGAATCGGGCTGTAGTCGGGGGAGAGGTCGCAGAGGCCCGTCCACGCGCGCAGGATCTTGGTCCGTTCGAGCTGCGGGAAGAGCTCGAGCACATGGCGCGCCGAGTACTCGAGGAAGGTGAAGGTTCCGATGCCCTTGTAGGTCGAGTAGGGCTCGATCTCGGCCCCGATCAGGAACTCACCGCGATCTGTCTGCGATACGTAGACGTGCATCTGCGACGAGACGATGACGACATCCAGGAACGGCTTCACGGGCTCGGTCACGAAGGCCTGCAGGATGTGGGTGGTGATGGGGAGTGGCACCTCAGCCATGGCGGCGATCAGCGTCGACCAGCCCGCCGTCGCCGAGACGACCTGGTCGCAGGAGATGAAGCCGCGATTCGTGTCGACGCCGATGGCGCGCCCGTTTCGCATCTCGATGTCCGTCACCTCGGTGTACGGGTGAATCTCGACGCCATGGCGGTCGGCTCCTCTGGCGTAGCCCCAGACAACCGCGTCGTGTCGGATGATGCCGCCCGGCGGATGGTAGAGCGCCGCCACGACCGGCCAGGTGGGCCGGTCGGACAAGTCCATCTCGGGACACAGCTTCGCGATCTCGTCCAGGTAGATGACCTGGCTGTCGATGTCGAGGAGCTGGTTCACCTCGGCACGCTCGGTGGCCGTGATGATCCCGCGGTCCGAGTGGGCGAGGGTCAGGTGCCCCTGCTGCGAGAAGAGCATGTTGAAGTCGAGCTCGGCCGAGAGGCCCTCGTAGAGCTTCACGCTTTGCTTATAGAACCGCGCTCCCTCGGGAGTCCTGTAGTTACACCGGATGATCGTCGTGTTCCGCCCCGCAGCCCCGGAACCGATGTAGCTCTGCTCGAGCACGGCGACGTTCGTTATCCCGTGCTCCTTGGCGAGGTAGTAAGCGGTTGCCAGCCCGTGTGCTCCGCCGCCCACGATGACGACGTCGTAGTGGCGCTTGAGCTCGCCGCGGCGGCGCCACATGCGCTTCTCGAAGAAGATGTCCTTCATGCGCTCGGCCCGCCTCCAAGCGGGTTGGCGGCGTCGACGACCGCTTCCCAGAGGTAGTGGCCGTATTCCTGCGGCATCACGATCAGATACCGCTCGTCGCCGGGTCTCGCAACCAGGGCGCGAATGTGCGCGAATGCGCCGATCAAGGGCAGCTTGTCCAGATCGAGCTCGGTGAGCCGGCGCATGACCGTGCTCGCTCCGGGCCCGTCGACCTCGATCGCGCCCCACGCTGCGCTTGTATCCACGAAGCCTTCATGGGCGGAGCCGGCGCCGCGCCGGTAGCTGGCGACGAGCGTCTCGCCCTCGCCGGTCGGCGGTATGACTCCGTGCTCCCCGTCCCCGAACTCGATGTGGATCGAGCCGTCGCCCTGCTCGATCCGGTAGGACGCAGTCACGTCCCGGATCGCAATCCGGTGTCGCTCCTGGCCGGCGACGTGTGTCGCGACGAGCCAGCCGTCGTGCTCCTCGAACTCGGCACCGGCCTCGGTCAGACGCCTGTGCATGGGCGACTTCAGGACCGGGTGAAACCGATCCGAGCGCTCGGCCTTGTCGAGGGAGAGAAAGTCGAGCACGCTCATGACCTGAGGTGTTCCCCTTCTGGGTCGAAGAAGGGACGGAGCCGGACAGACGCCTCCTCGAGCCTGTCCTCAACCTTGATCTGGATCAGGGCCCCGTCCACGGCGAGCTCCGGCGGTACCCAGCCCATCCCGATCGACTTGCCGAGCTGCTTGCTTCGCCGGGAGCTCGTGACCCGGCCGATCGACGTGCCCTCGCGCACGATCTGGCCGCCCTCGGCCGGAACGACCCCGTTCGCCATCTCGAACCCGACGAGCTGCGACTGGAACCCCCGCTCCTGCACGTGCTCGAGCGCCCACTTGCCGACGAAGTCCTCCTTGTCCCACTTGACGATCCAGGGCATGCCGGCCTCCAGCACGTTCGACTCGGAGTCGGTGTCCTGGCCGATCAGGACGTGCATCTTCTCCAGGCGGAGGATCCGCTGCGGCTCGAGCCCGAAGGGGCGGATGTCCCATTCCGCCCCGTGCGCGAGGATCGTGTCCCAGAGGTACTCGCCGTAGGGGCTCGCGAAGTGGAGCTCGTAGCCGAGCTCGCCCACGAACCCGATTCGGAGGATGAGGCAGGGGACGCCGGCGACGATTGCGTGCTTCGCGTCGAGGTACTTGATGCCCTCGTTGGAGACATCGAGGTCCGTGAGGCGCTCCATCAGCCTCCGTGCATTCGGGCCTGCGACGTTGACCGCCGCGAGAGCGCCGGTCAGATTCACGATCTCGACGTCGAAGCGCCAGATCGCGTTCCACCACTCGAACCACTCGATGACACCCTCGGCACCGGTCGAGGTGGTGGTGACGTAGAAGTCTTCCTCGGACAGGCGTCCGACGGTGCCGTCGTCCATGATCCGCCCCGCATCTGTTTCGAGCACCGCGTAGCGGATCCGCCCCGGCTTCATGTCTGCGAACTTGTTCGGGTAGATGCGCTCGAGGAACTCGGCCGCGTCCGGACCGCGGACGATGAGCTTCCCCAGCGTCGAGACGTCGATGACGCCGAGCGAGTCGTGGACGGCCTTGGCCTCGTCGCCCGGCTCGCCGTAGGAGTGGGGGCGTTTCCAGGCGCCGGTCCACATCATCGTCGCGCCCAGATCAACGTGGCGGTGGTGCATCGACGTCTGCTTTTCGGGCTCGTGTGGGCGGCCCGCGAGCAGGCCAAGCTCGATGGGCGCCCATGGAGGCCGTGCGGTCGTCGTCCCGATCGTCGCCTCGTCCGTCTCGTTTTCGCGCGCATAGAGACGGATCGAGGGAAGGTGGCAGAGCTTGCCCTGGCACGGACCCATGGTCACGGTCGTGTAGCGCTTCGCGAGCTCGACCGAGTCGAACCCCTCCGCGATCGCACGCTTCACGTCCTTGTCGGTCACGTCCTCACAGATGCAGACGAAGCATTTCCCCTTCGACCCGGCGCCGTTGTAGGTCGCTGCGGGAACCGACGGCAGGACCGGTGTCGCCCGCTACCGCGCCGACCGCTTCGACGTTCTCCGGCAGATCGGTGGGGACGAAGATGCCACGGCTCGGGTCGTACTCGACCCGCGCGCCGGCCTGCGAGAGGAGGGAGTAGGCCGGCTGGCGTCCGCCCGAGACCACGAGCAGGTCGCAGTCGACGGGACGGCCGTCGAGCTCCACGCCTCGCACCTGGCCGAAGCTGCCGCTCGCCACGATCTGTCGCATCCGTTGGCTGCGAAGGTCGACGACCTCGGCTATCTCGGTTCCGGCCCGCTCCAGGTCTTCGACCACTGAGAGCGCTCGCTCGTCGGCGGCGATCACAACGGCGCGTTCGCCAGGCTTCAGTGACCAGAGGTTCACGAGCCGCCGAACGCCGCCGGGGAGCATCACCCCGACGAGGTCGTTGCCCGGGAAGATCAACGGCTGCTCGAGTGCTCCGGTCGCGACGACGATCCGCTCCGCGCGGAAGCGGTAGAGGAGCCGGCCGGCGTCGACCGGGACGAGGCCGCCCTCGAAGATCCCGACCGCGCGTGCGGGAGCAAGCACCTCGAAACCCTCGTCCGAGCCGTAGATGTGGTCGGGACCTTCGTCGACGACCACGACGTGCTCTCCGCGCGCAGACGCCTCCCGGGCGGCCTGCATGCCGGCCCGACCGCCTCCGATCACGAGCACCTCGGCTCGCCGATGCTCGACGTCGTAGCGGTGCTGGCGGTCCGAGTGCTTGTCGACCTTTCCGAGGCCGGCCACGCTCCGTAGGAACTTCTCGTAGAGGGGCCAGGCCCGTCGGGGCCGGATCATCGTGCGGTAGTAGAACCCGACCGGAGTAAAGGGGCCGCCGAACTTGTCGGTGGCCGAGAGAAGGTCGCGCTCCAGCGAGCCGAGAACGTTCTGGGCCTCGACCCGCATCCCGCTCCGGACCGGCTCGGTGCAGACGCGGATGTTCGGAGCACCGTCCACCTGCATCATGCAGTTGGCGCACGACCCGGAGCAGCACAGCAGCCCGCGCGGCCGGTGGTACTTGAAGCTCCGCGAGAAGATGCGCCGGCCGGAGGCGAAGAGGGCGGAGCCGATCGTGTCCCCGGCGAGCGCCTCGACGGGCTTGCCGTCGTAGTAGAAGACCACCTTCTCGTTTCGGTCGAGCCGCTCGCGAGGCTGAGGCGGGATCCGCATCAGGCGGCCGGCGGCGACGGGATCGACGGGGCTTCGGGGCCGGGCATCCCTGCGCGTTCGGGCGGTGGTGGCAGCTCGGTCTTCAGGACTTCGTTCGTGCGGGTATCGCGCTCGGCCAGGAACCACACCTCACAGCCGAAGCGGTGGTACCACCACTCGCGCTGCACCCCCGCCACGTTTTCTCGGAAGTACAGATAGGTCGTCAGCTCCCGGAACGTCTGCGGGCTCTTCGGCCGCGTCGTGACCTCGCCCTGGTAGTGAAACTCGTTGAAATCGCGTGGCCCGCAGTTCGGGCACGAGAGCAAAAAGGACATCAGGACACCTCTGCATCGGCGGCCTGGGCGTCGTCGAGCATGCGCTGGAGCTCCACGAGCACCCAGACTAGGGCATCTCGGGTCGCCGCCTCCGCAGCAACGCCGTCGCGCGCGCGGCAAGCTTCGAGGAGCGTGTCCGGACCGCGGCGCAGGTCGGCGAAGGCCTCCGGATCTCGGCAGAGGTAGAGGATGTAGCGCTCGACACGAATCCGCTGATCCTCGAGCGCCCGTAGGAGGCGTGGGCGATCCGCGCAGCGGTAACAGGCGTCGCGAAGAGACCAGAAGGGCGGGATGTATGCGTCGAGGTCGCCGGCGCGAAACGCCCGCTCCATCTCCTTGCGCGCTGTCTCCATCTCGGCGAGCGCCTTCGGGGTGCACCGCTCCGCTCCGGCGCGCGCCAGGAAGGTCTCCAGCCCGAGTCTGAGGGCCTGGATCTCCTCGAGCTCTTCGACGCTGAGCAGGGCGACGCTCGACCCGCGGCGCCTCTGGCTTACGACGAGGCCCTCGCTTTCGAGTCGCCGGAGCGCGTGGCGGACCGGCGTCAGGCTGACCTGGAAACGGGCTGCGAGCTCTTCGAGGCGAAGGCGTTGGCCGGGCGGGAGCTCGAGGCGTCCGATCTCCTGGCGCAGAGCGCGGTAGACACCATCCTCGACGGACGGAATCTCGAGCGGAGTGGGCGGAGCAGGAGGTGCCGGCAAATTTGACCTTTGATCAAAGATTTCTATGCGCAAGAACGCCTGGTGTCAAGCCAAAGGCGGCAGCGCGCCTAGCTCGAGTTGCCGGTGCCGGGAATCCAGTTGGTCCCAGCCAGGGGCACACGCGCCATCGCGGCTGCCTCGACCGTCAGCGCCACCAGGTCCTCGGGCTCGAGGTTGTGGACGTGCGACTTGCCGCAAGCCCGGGCCAGGGTCTGCGTCTCGAGCGCGAGCACGCGCAGGTAGTTGGCGATCCGGCGGCCGCCGAGCACCGGGTCGAACCGGGCCGCGAGCTCGTCGTCCTGTGTGGAGATGCCGGCCGGGTCGAGGCCGGCCTGGTAGTCGTCGTAGTACCCGGCCGCGCTCCCGAGCTTCCGGTACTCCTCGTCGAGATCGGGGCTGTTGTCGCCCATGGCGATCAGGGCCGCGGTTCCGATCGAGACTGCGTCGGCGCCGAGCGCGAGCGCCTTCGCGACGTCGGCGCCCGTCCGGATGCCGCCGGAGACGATCAGCTGTACCTGGCGGTGCATCCCGAGCTCCTGCAGGGCATCGACGGCGAGCCGGACGGCGGGAAGGGTCGGAATGCCCACGTGCTCGATGAAGACGTCCTGCGTCGCCGCGGTTCCTCCCTGCATCCCGTCGACGACGATCACGTCGGCGCCGGCCTTCACGGCCAGCCCGACGTCGTAGTACGTCCGCGTCGCTCCCACCTTCACGAAGATGGGCTTCTCCCAGTCGGTTATCTCCCTGAGCTCGCCGATCTTGATCTCGAGGTCGTCGGGGCCGGTCCAGTCCGGGTGGCGGGAGGCGCTGCGCTGGTCGATCCCCTTCGGAAGGTCACGCATCTCGGCGACGCGGTCCGAGATCTTGTGGCCGAGGAGCATCCCGCCGCCGCCGGGCTTGGCCCCCTGGCCGACCACGACCTCGATTGCGTCGGCCTGCCGCAGGTCGTCCGGGTTCATCCCGTAGCGCGACGGCAAGAGCTGGTACACGAGGAGCTTGGAGTGCTCACGTTCCTCGCGGGGTCATGCCTCCGTCTCCGGTCGTCGTCGACGTCCCCATCTCGCTCGCTCCCCGCCCCAAGGCCTCCTTGGCGGGAGCCGAGAGCGCCCCGAAGCTCATGCCGGCGATCGTGACCGGGATCTGGAGCTCGAGCGGCTTCTTCGCAAAGCGCGTGCCGAGGGTCACGTCCATCTCGCAGCGCTCGCGGTAACCCTCGAGCGGGTAGCGGGAGACGCTGGCGCCGAGGAAGAGGAGATCGTCGAAGTGGGGCAGCCGGCGCTTGGCTCCGAAACCGCGGATGTCGTAGATGCCCTGCTCGGCCGCGCGCTGGATCTCCGCGATCACGTGCTTGTCGAAGAGGTAGGACTCGCGGAGGCCCCAGGGCTTGTCGGTGGCGGCCATCAGTACGCGCCGGCGTTGTCGATCCGGAAGTTGTAGAGCGTGCGGCCGGAGCCGTAACGGCGGAACTCGGACGGGTCGACGTCGGCCAGGCCGGCGCGCTCGAGTAGCTCCCGAAGCTCGGCCCTGTGCTCGTCCCGAAGCTCCTTCTCGATGCAGTCGGCGCCGAGGGCGCTGACGCCGCCGCGTACGTAGATCCGCGCCTCGTAGATCGAGTCGCCGAGGGCCTCACCGGCGTCCCCGCACACGACGAGCCGTCCGGTCTGCGCCATGAACCCGCTCAGGTGCCCGACCGAGCCCTTGACCACGATGTCGATCCCTTTCATCGAGATCCCACACCTGGCCGCCGCCTCTCCGTGCACGACCAGCAGCCCGCCATGCCCCGTCGCACCCGCCGATTGGCTTGCGTTTCCGTCGACCACGACGGTTCCGGACATCATGTTCTCGGCCAGGCCGGGACCGGCGTTGCCGTGCACGTGCACGGTCGCCAGCTTGTTCATCCCGGCGCAGTAGTAGCCCACATGGCCATCGATCTCGACCTCGATCTCCGCGTCGAGGCCGCAGGCCGCAGCGTGGGCGCCGTTTGGATTCAGAACTCGCCACTGCCGAGGGCCCTCGGCCCCGCCGGCAAGGCTGTGGAGGCGCTGGTTGAGATCGCGGAGAGGGGTGGTAGCCAGGTCGACGACTTCGGCAGTCGTCTCGACCGCCTCGGCCGCTCTCACACCTTCGCCCGCTCCCAGGCGTATACAACGCCGGGTGCCGGCTCCCACGTCCTCGCCTCCGAGGCGCCGGGGAGCACGGCGATCGCGCGCCATTCCGATGCCATGGCGACCCAGTCGTCAGACTCGGCGATCACCGCCGGCTTACAGGCGATCGGGTCGCGCAGGACTGCGAAGCCGTCTGCGGTCCCGACGAGGAAGGTGTAGAAGCCGTCCAGATCCTCCAGGGAGCCCTCGAGCGCCTGCTCGAGGGACGCTCCCCCGTGCAGCCGCCACGCGAGATACGCCGCGGCCACCTCGGTGTCGTTCTCCGTCTGAAAACCGATGCCCTCTCGACGCAGCTCCTCGCGCAGGCGGTTGTGGTTCGAGAGCGATCCGTTGTGGACGAGACACAGGTCGAGCCCGGTGGAAAAGGGATGAGACCCCTCCGTCGTGACCCGGCTCTCGGTCGCCATCCGTGTGTGACCGAGTGCATGGCTCCCGTGGAAGTCCGCGAGGGCGAACTGGCTCACGAAGTCCTCCGGCCGGCCAGTCTCCTTGTAGATCTCGATCGTCTGGCCGGCGCTCATCACCCGCAATTCCGGATGCGAACGCTTGACCCAGGCCTCTGCTTCCACCGCTTCGGTGTCGACCACCACGACCGCATGGCTCGACCGGACGCTCGCCTCGGGCGCGCCGCCGAAGACATTGCCGAGTTCCGTGGCGACGGCCTCCCAGTCCTGGAGCGGGTCGGCCGAGTAGAGCGTCAACTTGCTCGAGCCGGCGGGAGCGGGGTCGCGGTAGACGGCAATCCCGGCGCTATCGGGTCCGCGGTCGCTCATCTGCGTGAGCATCGCGGCCAGATGCTCGCCGAGCGAGCTTTCGATCTCAGACGATTTCGCGAAGAGCCCGACGATTCCGCACATGGTTCTAATCTACCGACCGAATTTCGAGTTGCGCCCGGCTAGAACCGGGTCAGATACTCGTTGATCTCCCAGGGCGTGACCTGTTCGTGGTACCGGGCCCACTCTTCGCGCTTGACGCGGATGAAGTAGTCCACATAGTCCTCGTCGCGACCACGGCCCAGGGCCTTGCGGAGCACGTCGTTCGCCTCGAGCTCGACCGTTGCCTCGTACAGGTTCCGGGGGAGACTCTCGAGACCCTGGGCCGTGAGCTCCTCGAATGACTTCGTGTAGAGGTTCTCCGTGTTGGGCGCACCCGGATCGAGGCCGTTCTCGATCCCGTCCATCCCGGCGGCGAGGATCGCGGCGGCAGCCAGATACGGGTTGCAGGAGCCGTCGATCGTCCGATCCTCGATCCGGCCCGGAGCGGGGATGCGGAGCATCTGCGTGCGGTTGTTGTAGCCGTAGGAGATCCAAACCGGAGACCAGGTGGCGCCGCTCGCCGTCGAACCCAGCTTCAGACGCTTGTACGAGTTCACTGTCGGCGCCGTGATCGCGCTGTAAGCCCGCGCGTGCTTCGTGAGTCCGCCGATGAACTGGTACGCGGTCTCGGAGAGGCCAAGGCCGTGGCGTGAGTCGTTCTCGTCGAGGAAGAGATTCGTGTCGCCGTCCCAGAGCGACATGTGGAAGTGGGCTCCGTTGCCGGTCAGGTGCGAGAACGGCTTCGGCATGAAGGTCGCCACGATGCGGCGGCCCTCGGCCTCGCCCAGCTTTTCCGCGAGCGTATGCACCATGTACCGGAAGAAGATGCCTCGGTCGCAGCTCGTGAGCGCGTCGGCGAAAACGAAGTTCTGCTCGAACTGGCCGTTCGCGTCCTCGTGGTCGTTTGCGTAGTTGCCCCAGCCGAGCTCGTTCACGTACTTCGAGACCGTCGTCAGGAACTCGTAGTGGCGGGTCAGGCCCAGCAGGTCGTAGCACGGCTTCTCGAGGGTGTCGCGATCGTCCTCGACCCGGATGGAGCCGTCTGGCATCTGCTCGACGAGGAAGTACTCGAGCTCGAGACCGAACCTGAAGTCGAAGCCTTTCTCGCGCGCGCTCTCGACCACGCGGCGGAGGATCGTGCGCGGGTCATACGGCCAGTCCTCGCCCTCGACGGTGATGTCGCAGGCAAACCGTGCAACCGTCGGCTCCCAGGGCACAGGTGTGAAGCTCCGGAGGTCGGGCATAGCGGCGATGTCCGGGTCGGCCGGCACCTGGCCGATCTCGCCTGCGGCGAAGCCGGCGAAGCCGGCGCCATCGTTCACGAGGTCGTCGAGATGAGCTGCCGGGATCAGCTTCGCGCTTGGCCGCGAGTACATATCGACGAACTGCGCGAAGAAGAATTCGATTCCGCGCTCGTTGACCTCCTTGCGGATGTCGTCGACGCTAGGGGCAGCTTGGGTCGGGGCCATGCCGTTGAGTCCTCCTCCGTCAAGGGTCGAGGGGGAGACCCTAACGCCCTCCAGGCCGTGTTTCGACCCTTGCTGCGGGCTGCGCTCTGCCCAGCGGCCAGTCCGGCGCGGCAACGCGCTGGCTCCGGGGCCACAGCGAGGGTCTTTAGTTACCCGCGCGTCTACCTCGGGTCCCAACCCGCCCGCCTGCTCGCGCTTGAGCGTACCGCCGCTCGGCGCGCGTGTGGCACACCGAATGTGACAGCTCTGTGACGGTGGAGCTAGCGCGCGGCCGGCTGGAGGGCAGACCTGACCGGCTCGATCCGGATCGCGCAGACCTTGTACTCCGGAATCCCGATCAGGGAGTCGCCGACGTCGTTCGTCAGGAGGTTGACCCGCGACTCTGCGAAGTGAAGGGCCATCCACACGAGCCCCGGATACACACGGTCGCCGATCGCTGCGCGGGCCTGGATCTCCCCTCGCCGAGAGATGAGCCGGACCCAATCGCCCTCGTCGACGCCGAGGCTCGCCGCGTCTTCCGGGCTCATCTCGATGAACGGCTCCTCCTGCTTGTCGAGGATCCCGTCCTCGCGCATCGTCATCGTCGCCGAGTTGTAGTGGTAGAGCGTCCGCCCGGTCGAAAGGACGAAGGGGTACTCGGAGTCGGGCTCTTCGATCGGCGGCTGGTACTCGACCGGATAGAACTTGCCGCGGCCACTCGGGCGCGCGGGGTTAGGCGCGTGTAGGAACGTGGCACCGGGATCATTCTCGTCGAGACACGGCCACTGCAGCCCGACGTCCTCGATCCGCGGGTACCGGATGCCGCTCCAGAGCGGCGCCAGGTCGGCGAACTCGTTCCAGACGTCCTCGGCCCCCTGGTACTCCGGCCAGCCGGCACCCATCGCTTTCGCCAGGTCGAGCACGATCTGGAGGTCTTCGCGGGCATTGCCGGGCAGCGGCACTGCCTTCCGCACGCGGTTCACGCGGCGCTCCGTGTTCGTGAACGTTCCGTCTTTCTCGGCGAAGCTCGAGGCGGGAAAGACGACATCGGCGAGCTTTCGAGCCGTGTCCGTGAGGAAGATGTCTTGCGAGACCAGGAACTCGAGGTTCTCGAGTCCTTCCTCTACGTGGCTTGCGTTCGGCTCCGTGTGGGCCGGGTTCTCTCCGATCAGGTAGAAGGCTTTGATCCGGTCGTCGTGCAGGCCGGAGATCATCTGGTCGAGCCGGTAACCCGGGGATGCCGGAACCGTGCCTTCACCCCACCGCGCCTCGAAGCGCGCGACGACCTCGGGATCGTTCGCAGGTTGGTAGCCGGGAAGGTAGGCGGGATTCGCGCCGGCGTCGTTCAGGCCCTGGACGTTGTTCTGTCCGCGCAGCGCGTTCAGGCCGGTGGACTCGTAGCCGAGATGGCCGGTCATGAGCGTGAGGTTGGAGAGGGACCAGATGTTGTCGATCGCGCACGCGTGCTCGGTGATCCCGAGGGTGTAGAAGATGGCGGCGTGCTTCTCCGTCGCGTACGCCCGCGCGACCCAGCGAATGTCCTCAGCGGGGACGCCGGTCACCTTTTCGGCCTCCTCAGGCGTGTAGCGGGAGACGACCTCCCGCGTGGCGTCGAAGTCCTCCGTGTACTTCGCGATGTACTCCTCGTTCTGGAGGCCCTCATCGAGGATCACGTGCATGATCGCGTTCAGGAGCCAGACATCCGTACCCGGGCGGAGTTGGAGATGGCGTTTCGCGAGCTTCGTGAGCCAGATCTTGCGCGGATCGGCAACCACGAGCGTCGCACCCTTCCGTACCGCCTTCTTCATCCGCAGGGCGAGCACGGGATGCGCCTCGGTTGTGTTGGAGCCGATCACGAGCAGGAACTTCGCGTTTTCGATCTCCGGGATCGAGTTCGTCGTTGCTCCTCTGCCTAACGACCTGACCAGGCCGTAAAGAGTTGGAGCGTGTCAGGTGGCTTCGCAGGAGTGGATGGAGTTGGTTCCCACCACCGTCCGTGCAAGCTTCTGGATCGCGAAGTTCTCCTCCATCGTCAACCGCGCCGACGCGAGGAAGCCGATCTTCTGCGGCCCGTGCCGCTCCTTCACATCCTTCAATCCCTGGGCGGCCACCTCCAAGGCGTGCTCCCAGGTCGTCTCGTGAAGCTCGCCGTCCTCTCCGCGGACGAGCGGCTCTGTCAGCCGGTCGGGATGGTGGACGAAGTTGAAGGCGAACCGGCCCTTGACGCAGAGGTTGCCCTCGTTCGACACGTAGGTCGGGTCCGACGTGACCTTGACGATCCGCTTGGTCTCCGGGTCGACGTTCAGGTCGATCTGGCAGCCGACCCCGCAGAAGGTGCAGGTGGTCTTCACCTTCTCGAGGGTTCGCTCGGGCCGCTCGGTCGCCTCTTCGAACTTCTCGTAGATGGCGCCCGTCGGGCAGACGCCGAGGCAGCCACCGCAGAGCTCGCATTCCGTGTCGAGCCAGGAATGCCCGTGAGTCGGCACGATGCGTGCTTCCGGCCCGCGGCCTTCCAGGGAAAGGGCGGAGCACTGCATGACTTCCTGCGTGTAACGGACGCAGCGGTTACAGAGGATGCAGGCATCGGGGTCGTAGCCCATGAGCGAGTTCCGGTCGTCGTATGGCTCGCGTTTGGCGTCCGGGAGGATGAACGGAGCTTCTGCCTGGAATTCCTCGGCCATGTCCAAGAGCTCGTTCGGCCGCCCGCCGGGATCGGGGTTCAAGTGCTCGGTGAGCAACATTTCGGTCAGGGTGCGCCGAAACTGCGGGACGCTCGAGTTGGTCGAGACCACCATTCCCTCCGCAACCCTCGTAGCGCAGGCGGGCAGGGGGCGGGGCGATCCCTCGACTCCGACCACGCACATGCGGCAGCCCCCGTACGGGTCGAGCTTGTCGTCGTGACAGAGAGTGGGGATGAAGACGCCGTGGCGCGCGGCCGCATGGACGAGCAGCTCGCCCGCGGGCGCGCTGGCCGGTCTTCCGTCGAGCGTGAAGGGAACCGAGGCTCGCACCGGGGCGCTCATCGTACAGCCGCCTCGGGCTCGCCCAGGGCAGCGAACAGATCCGGCCAGAAGCGGAATGCGTTTCTGACGGGGAAGGGCGCGCCCTGTCCGAGTCCACAGATGGACGTCTGGGCCATCGCGTCGAGCCACTCTTCGACCTGGCGTCGCGACATGACCGCCCGACCGTGCCCGAGCTCCTCGAGGACGTGGTGCAGACCGCGGTTTCCGATCCGGCACGGCGTGCACTTCTGGCAGGACTCCTCCGCGAAGAATCGCATCGTCTCCGCGAGGAGCCGGAGCGGGGAGTAGGACGCCGGGAAAACCTGCACGCCCGCCGAGCCGACACCCGCGCCCCATTCCCGCAAGCCGTCGCGGGTCAACGGCACATCGAGCGCATCAGGAGGGAGGATGCCACTAGCGGCGCCACCCGGGACGATCGCGCCGATGTCCTCAGTCGAGCCGCCGGCGAGCCCGTCGATCAGCTCCCGCAGGGTGGAGCCGTTCGCCGCCTCGTAGCAGCCCGGCTCGCGTACCGCCCCCGAGATCGACCAGAGTCGAACGCCGGTCGCACCGTTTCGGCCGAGTCCCGCGAACCACTCGCCGCCGTTGGCCAGGATCCCCGGGATGTGCGCCAGAGTCTCGACGTTGTTGATGAGGGTCGGGCGTCCGAGGTAGCCGACCTGGCTCGGAAACGGAGGCTTCAGCCGCGGCATTCCTCGGCGGCCCTCCATCGACTCGAGCATGGCCGTCTCCTCGCCACAGATGTAGGCGCCTGCGCCGACGACGAGCTCGATCGAGCAGCCGTCGAGAAGCCCGGCCTCGCGAAGCTCCGCGATCGCTTTCAGGAGCCGCGTGCGTGCGGCCGCGTATTCCTCACGCAGGTAGATGAGCCCTTCGCTTGCCTCGGCGAAGCGCATCGCGATCAGCATCCCTTCGAGCATGAGGTGCGGCCGGAGCTCCATCACATAGCGATCCTTGATCGTCCCGGGCTCGCCCTCGTCGGCGTTCACGATCACGTAGCGAGGGCCGTCCTCCTTCGCGACCGCCTCCCATTTGAGCCCGGTCGGGAAGCCTGCGCCGCCGAGCCCGGCGAGACCGGACGCCTTTAGCTCCGCGACGATCTGCTCGTTCTCCGGGAGCGATCGAAGTGCCGTCAGGCCACCGCGCCGCTCGTAATCGGCCAGCGTCGCGTCTCGGCGCCCCAGGCCGAGCGAGGGCCCGTCGTTCGTTCGATGGACGGCTTCCGGCTCGACCGAGTCCCCGCGCAGGAGAACCGGGGCGAGCTCGCAGTGGCCGAGACACTCCACGCCGAGGACGGGCGCGCCGCTCGCCTGCTCTTGCTCTCGGGCGAGCACATCCTTCGCGCCCAGGCAATCGCACACAGGGCCGATGCAGACGCGAACCGCATCTGTGGGGACGTCCAAGAACGAGTAAAAGGAGACGACTTCGTGGACTTCGCCACGCCGGATGTTCATGTGATCGGCAACCGCATCCGAAAGCTCGGGCGTGATCGGCCCGACGTCGTGGCGAACGCGCCCGAGGTTGTCGAGGAGCCGCGTCCGGTCCTTCGGAAGCTCGGCGAGAACCGCCGTCAGCTTGAGAACGTCCACCGTTCGATTCTACGCTTGGGCCTGTGCCGGAAGAGTTGACCTCGCTCCTCGCCGATCTGGTCGCCATCGACTCCCAGAACCCTGTGCTCGTGCCGGGTGCCCCCGGGGAAGTAGAGGTGGCGCGGTACGTGGAGCGCTGGCTCGAGGACGCCGGGTTCGCGGTGGAGGTCGAGGAGGCGGCACCGGGACGGCCGAATGTGGTCGGCGTGGCGAGAGGTTCGGGCGGGGGGCGGACACTCATGCTGAACGCGCACATGGACACGGTGGGGTTGGGTGGGATGGAAAAGGCGCTCGAGCCGTCGGTCGAGAACGGGCGGCTCTATGGACGGGGCGCCTACGACATGAAGGGAAGCCTCGCAGCGATCCTCGTAGCCGCTCGGGACGCAGCGGCCGGCGGGCTTGCGGGCGACGTCGTCGTCACTGCGGTTGCTGACGAGGAGGCGGCTAGCGTCGGGACGGCGGCCGTCGCAGCGAGTCGCCCTGCGGACGGTGCGATCGTGGCCGAGCCAACGGAGCTCCAGGTCGCCGTCGCACACCGGGGCTTCGTCGCGTTCGAGCTGGAGACGGTTGGCCGGGCGGCGCACGGATCTCGCCCCGAGCTCGGGATCGACGCAATAGCTCATATGGGCTACGTGCTCGTCGGCCTGCACTCACTCGATCGCTCACTCAGGGCCGAGCCAGGCCATCCACTGCTCCGGACCGGATCGCTCCACGCGGGCGTGATCGAAGGCGGCGTCGAGTTCTCCACCTATCCAGACAGGTGCCTCCTGACCGGCGAGAGGCGGACGATTCCCGGCGAGACGACCGAGGCCGTGCTTCAGGAGCTCGTCGAGCTCCTCGATCGGGCGGGCCGGGACGCAGCAGACTTCGAGGGATCGGCGCGCGTGAGCTTCGCACGAGATCCTTTCGAGGTGCCCAGTGATGACCCGCTCGTCGAGCTCGTCAAGCGCCATGCAGGGGCAAACGGCGTTGTCGGTGTGCCCTTTTGGACCGATGCCGCCCTTCTCGCCGGTGCGGGCATCCCGACCGTGGTCTTCGGCCCCGCGGGAGAGGGGGCACACGCGGATGTCGAATGGGTCGACCTCGCGTCCGTGGAGAGGTGTGCGGAAGTCCTCGCTGCAGTCACCCGCGAATTCTGCGCGTAGCGCAGGGGCACAGAGCTAGCCAAGGTCGTTGCGGTATTGCCACGAAGCCTGACCCACTCGCGCACTTTTCCGGATTAGGCTTGAAGCGGTGGGTGGCTCGCGGCCGGCCCCGGGGCTCGAGACCTCACGCGGACTACGCTACGGAGGATGAGCACGACTCCGCCTTATGCCGCCGGCTCGGTCCAGGTCGTCCGTCTGCCCGAGGGCACGACGGTGTCCGATCAAGTGTCCGTCGAGGAGCCTCTCGAGATCCGGGTCGGGGGCGAGCCTGTGGCCGTCACGATGCGCACGCCGGGGCACGACGAGGAGCTCGCGCTCGGGTTTCTCCTCTCGGAAGGGATGAGGCCGCTCAGCGCGCGGCTCCCCGATGACCTGGCGGCGAACACGATCGAGGCCGAGGCGGACGGCTTCGACCCGTCACGCCACCGCCGAAGCTTCTACACCACTTCCTCCTGCGGAGTTTGCGGCAAGGGCGCCCTCGAGGCGGTGGCCGTCGAGGCTCCCCGTCTCGAGAGCGATCTAGTGGTCGCCGCGACGCTCGTGGCAGAGCTGCCGCAGCGGCTTCGTGCGGCCCAACCGACGTTTGCCGCCACAGGTGGGCTGCACGCCACGGGCCTCTTCGACGACCACGGCGAGCTCGTCTGCGTGCGGGAAGACGTGGGGCGCCACAACGCCATGGACAAGGTGATCGGCTGGGCGTTCGGCGAGAAGCTTCTGCCGCTCGCGCGCCATCTCATGTGCGTCAGCGGGAGGCTCTCCTTCGAGCTCGTCCAGAAGGCGGCTGTTGCCGGTTGCCCGGTCCTCGTCGCTGTCGGCGCGCCCTCTTCGCTCGCGGTCGACCTCGCTCGCGACAGGGGCATGACCCTCTGCGGCTTCGTCCGCGAGGGCCGGGTGAACGTCTACTCCGAGCCTTGGCGCGTCACGACGTAACAGGGATCCTCCTCGTCGGCGGGGCGAGCCGGCGCTTCGGATCCCCGAAGGCACTCGCTCTCTTCGACGGCGAGACCCTGGCGGAGCGCGCGTACCGAGTCCTCGGCACGGCCTGCGAGAGTGTGATCGCCGTCGGCAAGACCGTCGACGAGCTCCCCCTTCCCTTTCCCGTCGTGGACGACCGGAGCGACATCCGGGCGGCGATGGTCGGGCTCGCCGCCGGGCTTCGCGCGGCGACAACGGATCTCTGCCTCGTTTTGCCGGTCGACCTTCCGCACATGACCTCGGACGCGCTCCTGCTTCTGGCGGACGGGGCCGAAGGCGTAGACGCGGTCGTTCCGCAGACGGGCCCGCTTCCGGGCCTCTACCGTCGGAGCATCCTGCCGGCTGTCGCTGAGCGGATCGAGGCCCAGGACTTCGCCCTCCACCGGCTGCTCGGCGAGCTTCAAACCAGAGTCGTCGAGCTCGACGAAAATCTGCTGCGGAACGTGAACGAGCCGAGCGACCTCCGCTAGACGCTCAGCTGACGCTGACGGCGGCCCGAAGCCCTCGGGGCGTCAGCACGCGCTCGCGGTCCGCTCCCGTCCCGATCATCGTCACCTCGACGTCGATCGCCCGCTCGACGTACTCGACATATCGTCGCGCTGCGTCAGGTAGCTCCTCGAGGTGCTCAACGGAGTCGAGCCGCTCGTTCCATCCCGGCAAGGTCTCGTACACGGGTCGGGCGTGGTGGAAGTCCGTCTGGTGAGCCGGGATCTCGTCCGTTTCAGTCCCGTCCGCGAGCCGGTAGCGCGTGCAGACCGGCAGGTCTGCGAAGGACGAGAGCACGTCCAGCTTCGTGAGTGCGAGTGACGTCAAGCCGTTCACGCGGACCGCGAAGCGCAAGCCGACGAGGTCGAGCCAGCCGCAGCGGCGCTCCCGACCCGTGGTCGTCCCGTACTCGCCGCCGAGCTCGCGAACCCGTTCTTGGTCCGGCCCTTCGATCTCCGTTGGAAACGGGCCTTCTCCGACCCGGGTCACGTACGCCTTCGCGACGCCCACGACGCTGTCGATCCGGGTAGGCCCGATGCCGGTCCCTGTCGCCGCGGCGCCTGCGATCGGATTCGACGAGGTGACGAACGGATACGTGCCGTGGTCGAGATCGAGGAGTGTGCCCTGCGCTCCTTCGAGCAGGACTCGCCGGCCTTCCTTGAGCGCCTGATCGACGAGCAACGAAGTGTCGGCCACATAGGGGCGGAGCCGCTGGGCGCAGGACTCCATCTGCTCAGCGAGCTCCTCGACCTGGAGCGGAGCCGCGTCGTGGAGGCGTTCGAGCACGATGTTTTTCTCCGCCAGGGCCGTCTCGAACTTCTGGCGGAGGATCTTGGGGTCGAGGATGTCCTGGACACGGATACCGAGGCGTGCCGCCTTGTCGGCGTAGGCGGGACCGATTCCTCGCCGGGTCGTCCCGATCTGGAGCTTCCCGAGCCGCCGCTCGCTGGCCGAGTCGATCGCGACGTGCCACGGCATGATCAGGTGGGCGTTTCCCGAGACCCGGAGCCCGGCAGTCGTGACTCCGCGCCTCTCGAGCTCGTCGATTTCCTCGACGAGAAGGCCCGGGTCGATGACGCAGCCTGCTCCGACGACGCAGATCTTCCCGTCGCTGAGGATGCCCGAGGGGACGTGGTGGAGCTTGAAGGTCTCGCCGTCGCAAACGATCGTGTGGCCCGCATTCGGACCGCCCTGGTACCGGCAGACGAAGTCGGAGTGCTGCGCCAGGAGATCCACGATCTTCCCCTTGCCTTCGTCCCCCCACTGGGCCCCGACGATCACGGTCGCTGGCATTGCTCTGGAGCGTACTCCCCGTACCGGGCGACTCGGCGCAGCTACGCGGCCGCGAGGTCGGAGAACTTCGCGTAGCGCTTCAGGAACGAGAGCTTGATCGTGTCGGTCGGGCCGTTCCTGTGCTTTGCGACGATTACCTCCGCAAGGCCCTGCTGGTCCGACTCCTCGCCCGCGTAGTACTCGTCGCGGTAGATGAAGCACACGATGTCGGCGTCCTGCTCGATCGATCCCGACTCGCGCAGGTCGGAGAGGATGGGGCGCTTGTCGTGGCGCTGCTCGACGGCCCGCGAGAGCTGCGACATCGCGATGATCGGGACGTCCAGGTCCCGGGCGAGCACCTTCAGCGAGCGGGAGATCTGTGACACTTCCTGCACGCGGTTCTCCGCGCTCGTGCCCGAGGTCATGAGCTGCAGGTAGTCGATCACGATGAGGCCGAGGTCCGGGTGCTTCGACTTCAGCCGTCGTGCCTTGGAGCGGATCTCCATCATCGTGACCGACCCCGTGTCGTCGACGTAGACCGGCGCCTTCGCGAGCTTGTCGCAGGCGGCTGTCAGCCTGGGCCAGTCGTCGGCGGCGAGCTTTCCCGTGCGGAGCCGCTGCGACTCGACCTTCGCCTCGCTGCACATGAGCCGCTGGGTCACCTCGGACTTCGACATCTCCAGCGTGAAGAGCGCGACGGGGACCTCGTTGCGGACGGCCAGGTTGGCGGCCATGCAAAGACCGAGGGCGGACTTCCCCATGCTGGGACGCGCGGCGATGATGATCAGGTTCCCCGGCTGGAAGCCAGACGTGATCCGGTCGAGATCCCGAAAGCCCGACGGCACGCCCGTCACGTCCGCACCCGATTCGTAGAGCGCTGTGATCCGCTCGAAGCTCTCCTTCAGGAGCGACTCGATGTGGCTGAACTCCCCGGTCGCCCGCTGCTGCGAAAGGTCGAACACGATCTGCTCTGCCTGGTCGACGAGCTCGGTCGACTCTCCCGGTCGCTCCCAGCCGAGTCGGGCGATTTCCCCGCCCGCCCGGATCAGCCCCCGGAGGGTGGCAGCCTCGCGCACGATCTGGGCGTAGTGGCCGGCGTTCGCGCTCGCGGGGACGAGAGCTGCGAGCTCGTGGACCCGCGCCTTGCCTCCGACGTCCTCGAGCTCGCCTCGCTCGTCGAGCTGGTCGACGAGTGTGATCGCATCGACCGGCTCGCCTTTCGCATAGAGCGCGAGTGCCGCGCGGTACATCTTGGCGTGGCTCTCGCGATAGAACTCGCGCCCTCCGGCATCGAGGACTTCGCTCACGGCTGCGATCGCCCCGGGGGCGAGCATCATCGCTCCGAGGACGGACTCCTCCGCATCGAGGTTCTGCGGCGGGACCGGGGCAGTGTCGCGAAGGGCGGTGGCCATTCGAGCCACGACCGTAGAGGGCTTGATCTCGGTGTGCGCGTCCACAGTCTGCTAGCTCAAGGAGCAGGAAAAAGGAAACACATGTTCGCATATCTGCCGGACGACGTCCCCAGGTCTTCCCCGGCCGTCCACGGGTCGTGCCCGACCCGGCCGAACGAACCGCCCGCAAAGAGCGGGAAGTTTGTGAAACCGCCCACAGGCGTGTGGACGACCCGGTGGAGAACGGTTTAGCTGCGCTCGGAGTCTTCGGGTTCGGGTTCTGCGTCGGCGGGCTGGGCGGGGGCTTCTCCCGAGTCCGGAGCCTCGCCCTCGGCATCCACCTGGGGCGCCGAGCCGGCTTCCGCCTGCTCGAGGCCATCCGGCGCGCCATCCGCCGCGGCCGACTCCGGCTCCTCCTCGAGGAGCTCTTCCAACCACTCCTCCCCTTCGGGCTCGGCCGCGGCCTTGGCCGCCTCTTCCTCCGCCCGCGCGGCCTCTTCCATTGCCTGCAGCTCTTCCTCGGGCGGAAGCTCGCCGCCTTCGGGCACGACCAGCGTCTTCACCTCGACCCGCACGTCCTGGAAGACGTCGATCGGAACTTCGTAGCGCCCGATCCGCTTGATCGAGTCGCCGAGGGCGATCTTGCGGCGATCGACGCGGATCTTGCGCGTCCGCCACAGCTCGTCGGCGATGTCCGTCGCGGTGACCGAGCCGAAGAGCGTTCCCTGCGGCCCGGCGTTCACGTCGAAGCGAAGCACCGTCTTCCGGAGGGTCTCGGCAATCTCCTGCGCCTGCTCGAAGCTGCGCGCCTCGTGCTTTGCGCGCTCGGACTCACGCTTCTCGAGCTCCGCGACCTTGGCCGTCGTTGCAGCCTCTGCGAGCCGGCGCGGGCCGAGGAAGTTGCGCATGTACCCGCGCGAGACGCTGACGACCTCGCCGCGCAGGCCGACCTTCTCGACGTCAGAGAGGAGGATCACATCCATTCGAGCCCTAGCCTGTGACGTAGGGCAGGAGCGCCATCTCTCTCGCGCGCTTCACCGCCGTCGCAACCTGCTCCTGATGCCGCCGGCACGCCCCGGTGATCCGTCGTGACCGGATCTTCCCCTTTTCGGAGACGTAGCGCCGGAGTTGGTTGTAGTTCTTGTAGTCGACCTCGTCGATCTTCTCCCTGCAGAAGTAACAGCTCTTCCTCCGCAGCGGCCCGCCGGCCCCGGGCCGGGGTCGGCGGTTTCCCTTCGTTTGCTGTGCCATCGGTCTTCGCGACTCCTTGGTTGCTAGAACGGAATGTCGTCGTCGGTGCCGGAGGGGCCGAAGTCAGAACGGTCGGCCGCGACGTCGCCCGCGGGGACGTACTCACGCTGGCCGCCGCCCTCGGCATCCTGGCGGCTGTCGAGGAACTGGATCGTATTGGCCACGACCTCGACCTTCGACCGCTTCGACCCGTCCTGCGCCTCCCAGGACGACCAGTCGAGCCGGCCGTCGACGCCGACACGGCGGCCCTTGGCCAGGTGGTTCGAGAGCATCTCGGCCTGGTTGCCGAACACCTTCACGTCGAAGAAGTTGGGCTTGTCGATCCAGTTGTCGCCGTCGTCCTTCTGTCTGCCGTTGACGGCAAGCCCCAGCTGAAGCACGGGCGTGCCGGACGGAAGATGCCGAAGCTCGGGATCGCGCGTGAGACGCCCAACGAGCGTGACGCGATTTATGTCACCTGCCATCAGAAACTCCTTTTGTAGAACGTATGTTCGCCATTCTAAGCCTCGGGGACGACGGCCTCCTCGGCTGTCGCTCGCCGGCGAGGCTTCGGCCGCCGGACGGCCATGTGCCGCATGGCGCCGTCGGTGATTTTCAGGACCCGCGTCAGCTCGTCGAGCGTCACGGGCTCTGCGTCGAACTGCACCAGGTGGTAGTGCGCCTCGGTCTTCTTGTCGATCTCGTAGGCGAGCTTCCGGCGGCCCCAGGGCTCGTGGCTCTGCCAGGCGCCTCCGCCCTTCTCGACGAGCTCGCGCATCCGAGAAAGAATCTCGTTCTGGCGCTCGTCTTCCACTTCAGGATCGAGCATGAGCATGATTTCGTACGCGTTCATCAGGTTCCCGAACCTCCTTCCCTCGGTCTAGCGGCCTCGCCTGCTCGCGCCGCTCGGGAACGGACGGCGCCGGGCGAAGCAGGAAGTCGGACGAGTATAGCGACCTCGCGGGGCTTGCCCGAGTGCCGCAGGTCGTGGAAGAGTGACGGAGGTGCGACGAGTTTCGACCCTCCTCGCCGGTGTCGCTGCCGGCGCTTTTGCAGCCACGGTCCTTCTGCGGCGCCGCAGGCCGTCGCTCGCACCCGAGCGATCGGACCCGCGGGCACTGGAGCTCCGCGAGAAGCTGGCGGAGGCGCGGAATGCGCGGGCGGACGAGGAAGACTTCGAGGCCGCGGGCATGGGCGCGGAGACCGCGGTCGAGGAGCCGGCTGCCCCTCCGCGGCTCGCCCCGCCGGAGACCTCAGAGCCGGAAACGCCGACGCCGGCGGAGCCGATGGACGAGTTCGAGGCGATGCGGCGGCGCGTGCACGAGGAGGCCCGGGCGGCGGCCGAGGAGATGCGCCGCGACCCCGAGGGTGACGGCGACTCGGACTAATCGGAGACGAACGTGGCTGATGCGCGTGTCAGGGCGCCCGCCACCTTCCACTGGTAGCGCGCGGACGTGAGCAGAGCCCGCTCGGCCGGGTTCGTGAGAAACCCCGTCTCCGCCAGCACGACGGGGACGTTCGCCCAATTGAAGCCGGTGAGGTCCGCGCGCCGCGAGAGTCCAAGGCTCGCCGCTCCCGTCGCGCGCACGACCGCGCTCTGGACGATTCGGGCAGCCCTGAGGCTCGGGGCGTAGATGTCGTCCGTCCAGCCCCGGTGCCAGGCCGGATAGAGCGTCGAGACCCCATGCCGGGCACGATTCTCCGACCCGTCCGCGTGGATCCTGAGCATGAGAGCGGCGCTCCGCCGATTGCAGAAGCGTGCGCGATCGACGTTCCCGCCGGCTCCGTAGGTGAACTCCGCGCCCGTCCGGGTCATCGCGACGCGGAGCCCGCGGCGGTCGAGCAGGTAGCGGACCTTGCGCGCGATCTGCAGCACGACGACGGCTTCGCCGGCGGTGCCGCCACCGTCCTTGATCTTGCGAATCGACGAGCCGGGGCCGATGGGCTCGGTCGAGAGGTTCGGCGTTCGCGCGTGCCCCGGGTCGATGCAGACAAGGGGGGCGGGCGCGGGGACGGCATCGGTTGAGAGCGGGACCGGGAGCACGAACGAAGGGTAGCGTCGAGCCGAGACCGCTTCGAGCTTGACATTCCGGGAGCGCGACTCCTATCCTGCGCCTCGTTGTAAGGTGCGCCTTACAAGACTGAGGAACTCGACACGAAGGAGAAGTACTTGGGTGCGGCCCTCCTAACCACCAGAGAAGGCCTTGAGGCCTCTCTCATCGTCGGAATCGTCCTGGCGTATCTCGCGAAGACCGACAACCGCCAGCACTTCCGCACGATCTGGGCCGGCACCGCGGCCGCCATCCTCGTCTCGGTCGTAAGCGGCGCGGCTCTCTTCTTCACCGTGGGAGAGCTCGAAGGCCGGTCCGAGCAGATCTTCGAGGGCGTCGCGATGCTCTCAGCCGTCGCAGTTCTCACCTGGATGATCTTCTGGATGCGGACGCAGGCGATGGGGATCAAGCGGGAGCTCGAGACGCGCGTCCAGGGCGCGATCGCGGCCGGCTCCGCAGTCGGACTCGCGTCCGTGGTCTTCTTCGCAGTCGTCCGGGAAGGCTGGGAGACGGCGCTCTTCCTCTTTGCGATCAGCGAGAGCTCGACGCCGCTCTCGACCAGCGTCGGGGCGGTCATCGGGCTGGTCATCTCGATCTCGCTCGGCGTCGCCCTCTATATGGGGTCGCGCAGGCTGAACCTGCGGCAGTTCTTCACCGCGACGGGGATCCTCCTGATCGTGTTCGCCGCGGGCCTTCTCGCGCATGGGATCCACGAGTTCCAGGAAGCCGGCGTCTTGCCTCTGACCGTCGAGCACGTCTGGGACACGAACGGGATCGTCAGCGAGGACTCGAACTTCGGCCTCTTCCTGAAGGCGCTCTTCGGCTACAACGGGAACCCGTCGCTCCTCGAGGTGGTCGCGTGGATCTCGTACCTGGTCGTTGCGCTCACGTTTTTCCTGCGGCCGCTGGTCACCTGGCGGCGACAACCCGCTCCGGCGCGCGTCTAGGACCTGCCCGGACCGGGGGGTGGCACTGCCCAGACGGGGGGTTGACAAACCTACCGACCCCTCGCCACACTGCTTAGTAACGTGACGAGGCTCGACTCCACCCTTTCTGCGCGCACCGGCCTGTCCGGGTCGCCGCTCTGCCTCGACACCATTCTCCTCGTCGTGATTCTCCCCCTCTAGGGGGAGTACACGACCACGCGCCGCGCAGGCGCACACGCCGACCGGATCACGGGAGACGTGCGTCTCCGGTGCAGGGGTTCAAACCACGAGGAGGAGCAAGTGTCAGTCCGCAGGATCACGATTTTCGATACCACCTTGCGCGACGGCGAGCAGTCGCCGGGCATCGCGCTCGCGCCCGACGAGAAAGCGGAGATCGCCGAGCAGCTCGAGCGCCTCGGTGTCGACGTGATCGAGGCGGGCTTCGCCGTCTCGTCCCCAGGCGACTTCGAAGGGGTGCAGGCAGTCGCTCGCGTCGTTGAGCGCACGACGGTCGCGTCGCTTTGCCGGACGCGGAAGGAAGACATCGACGCCTCGGCCGAGGCGCTCGCGGACGCCCAGCGATCGCGTCTCCACGTCTTCCTCGCCACCAGCAAGATCCACATGGAGAAGAAGCTCCGCATGGAGCCGGCCGAGGTCGTCGAGCAGGCCCGCTGGGCGGTCGGCTACGCCGCGGAGCTCGCGGACGAGGTCGAGTTCTCCTGTGAGGACGCCACCCGTTCCGACCCGCGCTTCGTCGCCCAGGTGGCACGCGAGGTGATCCGCGCGGGCGCGACCACGGTCAACCTGCCCGACACGGTCGGCTACTGCCTGCCCGAGGAGCACGCGTCGTTCCTGCTCGAAGTCCAGCATCTCTGTCCCGAGCTCAGTGAAGTTTCGCTCTCCGTCCACTGCCATAACGACCTGGGGCTCGCGGTCGCGAACTCGCTCGCCGGAGTGCAGGCGGGCGCGACACAGATCGAGTGCACGCTGAACGGGCTCGGCGAGCGGGCAGGCAACGCGGCGCTCGAGGAGGTCGTGATGGCGCTCAAGGTGCGTCAGTCCGCCTTCGAGGTCGAAACCGGCGTGAACCCGCGTGAGATCGGGGCGGCTTCGCTCCTCGTCTCGCGGCTGACGGGCTACGCGCTGCAACGGAACAAGGCGATCGTGGGCGCGAACGCGTTCGCCCACGAGGCTGGAATCCACCAGGACGGGATGTTGAAGGACTCGGCGACCTACCAGATCATGGATCCCGAAGAGCTTGGCCTCCGGATGACTCTTCCACTCGGAAAGCACTCGGGCCGCCATGCCTTCGCGATCGCGTGCGCCGACCTCGGCTACCGCCTCGAAGGTGAGGAGCTGAACGACGCATTTGCGCGCTTCAAGCGTCTTGCCGATACACAGAAGCACGTATCCGTCCACGACGTCTTCACGGAGGTTGGAGTCCGATGACACCGAGCGGGAAGCGCAAGTACAGAGTCGCCTGCCTGGCGGGCGACGGCGTCGGCCCGGAGGTCATGGCCGAGGCCAGTCGCGCAGTCGCCGCGGTTTCCCGCCATCACGGCTTCGTCGTCGAGGAGACGCACGTCCCGTTCGGCGGTGAGGCGCTCAGCAGGTCGGGTCACCACCTTCCTGCGGCAACGCGGGCGGCGTACGTGGCGGCGGACGCCGTACTCGTCGCGGCCGCCGAGGAGCCGGCGCTCGCCGGTGTCGTCGCAGAGCTCGACCTCCGAACGCATGTCACCCGGGTGCGCGCAGCCGGGCAGGCAGACGTCTCCGTCCTCTCGCCCCTTGCAGGCGACGCCGCCGAGTGGACGGTCGAGCGGGCCTTCCAGACAGCAGTCGCAGGGAGTGCCAGGCTCGTCTCGGTCGCCTCGGACTCCGGCTGGGCCTCGCTCGTCGAGCGCGTCTCGGCCCGGTACGACGGCGTCCTCGTGGAGCACCTGGGCGTAGCCGACGCGGTGCCGCGCCTGGCCTTTGACGCGGAGTCGGTGGACGTCGTGGTCACGGCATCCGCGCTCGGAGAGGCCCTCGCCGGGATCGTCGCATCGAGCGAGCGCGGACGCCGCGTCGTCGCCCACGGCCTCCTGGGTCATGGGCCCGGCGTCTTCTCGCCTGCCGGCGACGTTGCCAGCGAGGAAGCCGGGCAGGGCGTTGCGAATCCTTGCTCGATGCTTCTCGCCGCGTCGCTCATGCTCGACGAAGGGCTGCACGAGCCGAGCGCGGCCGCAACGCTCGCGGAGGCTGTCGCCGGTGCGGTCGCCGACGGTGCCTGCACGCCCGACATGGTTGCCTCCGGCGTCGCATCCACGACGCGCGAGTTCATGGACGCGCTGCTCGCAGAGCTCCCGCGTCGCGTGACGAACTTCGAGTTCTACCGGCGAGCGTACGCCTGATGGCCAAGATGCTCGGCTCCGACGCCATCCTCCGCTCGCTCGAAGCGGAAGGCGTGGACGTGATGTTCGGGATCCCCGGCGGGGCGATCCTGCCCACGTACGACTCGATCGCCCGCGGGACGAGCGTGCGGCACGTCCTGGCCCGCCACGAGCAGGGCGCGGGCCACATGGCCGAGGGATACGCGCGGGCTTCGGGCCGCGTCGGGGTCGCCATGGCCACCTCCGGACCGGGGGCCACGAACCTCGTGACCCCGATCGCGGATGCCTGGATGGATTCGACGCCCCTCGTCTGCATCACCGGCCAGGTTCGGACAAATTTGATCGGGACCGACGCCTTCCAGGAGGTCGACGCCACCGGGATCACGCTCCCGATCGTCAAGCACTCGTGGCTCGTCCAGGACGTCGAGGAGCTCCCGCACATCATGAAGGCGGCCTTCCATGTCGCTCGCACGGGCCGCTGCGGACCGGTGCTCGTGGACGTGGCCAAGGACGTCCAGGAGGCGGCCATTGACTTCAGGTATCCGGACGAGGTCGACCTGCCCGGCTGGAAGCCGCCGCACAAGGTGAACGCGCGCCAGCTCGGAGAGGCGGCCCGGGCGATCGCCGCGGCGGAGAAGCCCGTCCTCTACGTCGGCGGCGGCGTCGTGAACGCCGAGGCCTTCGAGGAGCTCCGGGAGCTCGCCGAGGTGGGCGGGCTACCGGTCGTGACGACACTCATGGCGAAGGGCGCGTTCCCCGAGTCGCACCCGCTCCATGCTGGGCTTCCAGGGATGCACGGCTCCAAGTGGGCGAACTGGGCCATGAACAAGTGCGACCTCCTGATTGCAGTCGGCTCCCGCTTCGACGACCGCGTGACCGGCAAGCTGACGGCGTTCGCGCCGGGCGCGCAAGTCATCCACCTCGACGTCGACGCCGCCGAGATTGGAAAGCTCCGGCACGCCGACATCCCGGTGGTCGGCCCGCTCAAGCTCGCGCTCGCGGGACTCGCCCGGGAGGTGGGTCGCCTGCGCGAGGAGGGGGCGGAAAGCCCGACCGCGTGGCGGACGCAGATCGACGATTGGCGGGAGGCATTTCCCTACCGGTACGACCGGGACGGGGACACCCTGAAGCCGCAAACCGTGCTCGAGACGCTCCGCGACCTGACCGCGGGGCGCGACGATGTCGTCTGGACGACCGGCGTCGGGCAGCACCAGATGTGGGCGATGCAGTACATCGTCTGCGATCGGCCCCGTAGCTTCATCACCTCGGGCGGTCTCGGCACGATGGGGTACGGCGTCCCGGCTGCGGTCGGCGCCAAGGCCGCCCGCCCCGACGCCACGGTCATCTGCGTCGACGGCGACGGCTGCTTCCAGATGACGTGCCAGGAGCTCGCGACGGCGGCGCTCGAAGGGCTCCCGATCGTGACCGTGGTCGTGAACAACGGCTGGCTCGGGATGGTGCGCCAGTGGCAGGAGATGTTCTACGCCGAGCGCTTCGCACAGACCCATCTGACCCACCAGGTCCCCGACTACGCGATGCTCGCGGAGGCCTACGGGTGTGCCGGTTTCACCGTCGATTCGGAGGACCGGCTCGAGGAGACCCTGGACGAGGCCCTTACCTGCGGGCGGGCAGCCGTCGTCGACGCTCGGTGCGATCCGGAGGAGAAGTGCTTCCCGATGATTCCCGCCGGCGCCGCTGCGATCGACATCCTCGAGTACCCCGAGGGTGAAACGGTCGAAGCGTGACTCATACGCTCTCCGTCCTCCTCGAGAACAAGCCCGGCGCGCTCGCCCGGGTCTCGAACATGTTCGCTCGCCGCGGGTTCAACATCGAGAGCCTCGCCGTCGGGCCGACCGAGCGGCCGGACGTCTCCCGGATCACGCTGCGGGTCGAGTGCGACCAGCATTCGCTCGAGCAGATCGAGAAGCAGATGCACAAGCTCGTCAACGTCCTCCGGGTCTCCGAGCTCGAGCCGGGGGAGACCGTCGAGCGTGAGCTCGCCCTGATCAAGGTGGCGATCACCCCGGAGCGCCGGCCGGAGTTGCTTGCGGTTGCCGACACGTTCAAGGCGCACGTCGCCGACCTCGGTCCCGAGGCGATGATCTTCGAGCTGGTCGGCCCGCCCGACGTCCTCGACTCCTTCGAGGAGCTCGTCCGTCCCTACGGCGTCAAGGAGCTCGTCCGTACGGGCCGAATTGCACTGCCGCGTGCAGCCGGCCGCCGCGCCTCCCGTCCTCAGCACGTTCTCCGCTAGGAACCAGGAAAGGAACTCTCATGGCACAGGTCTACCGCGAAGGCAATCTCGACCTGCTGGACGGAAAGGTGGCCGTCGTCGGCTACGGAAGCCAGGGGCACGCGCACGCTCTGAACCTGCGCGACGCCGGCGTGGAGGTCGAGGTAGGTCTGCGCGCCGGAAGCGAGTCGTGGGAGAAAGCTGAGGCCGCCGGGCTGACGGTTCGCGAGATCGCCGATGCCGTGCGTGGCGCACACCTCGTCGCCGTCCTGCTGCCCGACCACGTGCAGAAAGGCGTCTTCGAGGCTGAGGTCGAGCCCAACCTGGAGCCGGGTGCCGCGATCCTCTTCGCGCACGGGTTCACCATCCACTTCGGCCAGATCGTGCCCGCGGAGGGCCACGACGTGATCATGGTCGCGCCGAAGGGGCCCGGTCACCGTGTCCGGGAAGTGTTCGAGGCCGGCGGGGGCACGCCCGGGCTCGTCGCTGTCGCGCAGGATGCGAGCGGCAACGCTCGCGACCTGGCGCTCGCCTACGGCGCCGCGATCGGCTGCGGGCGCGCAGGCATGCTCGAGACGACGTTCGCGGAGGAGACCGAAAGCGACCTCTTCGGCGAGCAGGCGGTCCTTTGCGGGGGCGTCACCGCCCTCATGCAGGCCGGGTTCGAGACGCTCGTGGAGGCCGGCTACCAGCCGGAGATCGCCTACTACGAGTGCATCAACGAGATGAAGCTGATTGTCGACCTGATCTACGAGGGCGGCTTCAGCTACATGCGCTACTCGATCTCCGACGTGGCCGAGTACGGCGACCTCACCCGGGGGCCCGTAATGGTCGACGACCACGTGCGCGCCACGATGCGAAAGCTCCTCGAGGACATACGCTCGGGTTCCTTCGCCCGCGAGCTGATTGCGGAGGAGGAAGCCGGACGCCCGCGCTTCCAGGAGCTCCGCAAACAGGCAGCGGCGCACCAGGTCGAAGAGGTCGGGCGCGAGCTCCGGAGCCTCATGCAGCGGGAAGGAACCCCGGCGCGTGAGCTCGGTTGACGTCCCGGTAGCGCTTCTCGGCTACGGCACGGTCGGCGCCGCCGTCAGCCGCCTTCTCGAGGACAACGCCGACGACATCGAGCGTGCCACGGGGCATCGGCTTCGAGTCGTGCGCGCGCTCGTGCGGGATCTCGAGAAGGAGCGAGACTTCGCCGCCGCGCCCGGCGTCCTGACGACGCGGTTCGAAGACGTCCTCGAGGACGACTCGATCGCCGTCGTCGCCGAGGTGATGGGCGGCCTCGAGCCGACCGGGGAGTACGTCCTGTCGTTGCTTCGCTCCGGGAAGCCGGTCGTCTCGGCCAACAAACAGTTGATTGCCCGGCGCGGTGCGGAGCTCTTCCACACGGCGTCCGAGGCCGGGGTCCAGCTTCGCTTCGAGGCGTCAGTCTGTGCTGCGATCCCGGTGATCAAGGTGCTCCGGGAGTCCCTCGTCGTCTCGAACGTCCACCGTGTCCTCGGAATCGTGAACGGGACGACGAACTTCATCCTCACCGAGATGGAGTCCGGCGCCCCCTATGACGAGGCGCTTGCCGAGGCCCAGCGGCTCGGGTACGCGGAGGCCGATCCGACCGAGGATGTCTCCGGGGCGGACGCCGCGGCGAAGATGGCGATTCTGGCCACGGTCGCCTTCGGCACCCGGGTCGAGCTCGCCGACGTCGACTACGAGGGCATCGAGGGGATCAGGCCGGAGCACGTGACGGCCGCGCGCGACCTCGACACGGTCGTCCGTCTCATCGGCGCCGCCACCCTCGTCGGCGATACCGTCGACGTGCGCGTCCACCCGGCGCTGATCGACCGCCATCATCCGCTGGCCGCGGTCGAGGGAGCGTTCAACGCGGTCATGCTCCAGGGCGACGCCATCCGCGAGATCACGCTCGAGGGCCCAGGGGCGGGTGGCATCGAGACGGCGTCCGCTGTTGTCGCGGACATGGTCAGCGTCATCGGCACGACCGGCACAGGCTTCCTTCAGAACGACGCCTGCTGGCGCCAGCTGGAGCTGCTGCCGCCTGGAGAGCTCAGCTCTGCGTTCTACGTCCGGGTGGAGGTCGCGGACCGGCCCGGCGTGCTGGCACACGTCGCCGAGCGCCTCGCGGCCCACGAGGTATCGATCGCCCGGCTCACGCAGCACCTCCTGGACGACGGCGCCGTGCTCGACATCGTCACGCACGAGGCCCCCGGCGGCAGCGTGGCGGCCGCGCTGGCCGATGTCGCGACGCTCGACGAGGTGCGCGGCCGGCCCGAGGCGATGCGCGTCATCTCCGACCGGGGCGTCTAGTCTGCAAGCTCGTTGACGGTTCCTCTCTCCGACCGATATCACGACCGCCTGCCGCTCTCCGATTCGACTCCGCTCGTGTCGCTCGGGGAGGGCTCGACTCCGCTCCTAGCGGCGCCGCGGCTCTCAAAGCGGCTAGGGCTCGACATCCATCTCAAGTGGGAAGGTGCGAACCCGACCGGGTCCTTCAAGGATCGCGGCATGACAATCGCGATCGCGAAGGCCCTCGAGGACGGCGCGGACTCGGTCGTCTGCGCCTCGACCGGGAACACGGCCGCCTCCGCCGCCGCCTACGCGGCGCGGGCGGGCCTGTCAGCGGTCGTCCTCCAGCCCGCCGGGGCCGTCGCATCGGGAAAGCTGGCGCAAGCGCGGGCGCTTGGTGCAAGGCTGCTCGAGGTGAGGGGCTCCTTCGACGACGCCCTCGACTCGGCCCGTGAGCTCGCCGGGCAGGGCACGCACGTGCTCGTGAACTCGCTGAATCCACACCGTCTCGAGGGCCAGAAAACCGCGGCCTTCGAGATCGCGGAGGAGCTCGGCGGGCCGCCCGACGTGCTTGCGCTCCCCTACGGCGGCGGCGGCAACGCGTGCGCCTACGCCAAGGGCTTCGCCGAATGGGGAGCGGGCGAGCCGAGGCTTTTCGCCGTCCAGTCGGGCAACCGGGCACAGACCGTCGCCTCCGCGATTCGCATCAGGGAGCCGGTTCACGCCGCCGGCGTGGCCGAGGCGATCGAGCGCTCAAAAGGAAGTGTGGTCACTGTCTCCGACGACGACATCCTGATCGCCTGGCGCTCGCTCGCGCGCGAGGAAGGTGTCTTTTGCGAGCCGGCGTCGGCGGCCGCTCTCGCCGGCGTCGAGGCCTCCGGGCTCGCGGCGGGAACGCGAGTCGTGTGTGTGATCACGGGCCACGGCCTGAAGGATCCGGAGACCGCCGCTCGGGAGTCTCCAGCCGCTACGGCGGTGTTTGCCGACCTCACCTCGATCGCCGAGGCTGCTGCATGAAGGTTGGCCCATGAGCATCCACGTACGCGCCCCCGCGTCGACTGCGAACGTGGGCCCCGGATTCGACGCGGCCGCGGTCGCCTTCGACCTCTGGAACGAGCTCGAGATCTCTGAGGCCAACGGCACCGCGCCCGATTTCGGCCATTTGGGAGTTCGCGCCTTCGCGCGCGTGACTCCGCCGGAGGACTGGTCCTTTGACTTCACCACGCGGATTCCGCGTGAGCGCGGGCTCGGCTCGAGCGCCTCCGTGATCGCACTCGGTCTCGTCGCGGCAACGCTGGCGGCGGGACGCGAGCCCGACCCCGAGGAGCTGCTCGCGGTCGGGATGAAGCTCGAAGGCCACCCGGACAATCTCGCGGCGGCGCTGGCAGGCGGCGTGTGCCTGACCTGGGCAGGGCGTATAGCTCGAATTGCCGACGACGTCCCGGCGGCTCCGATCGCGCTCGTCCCCGAGCAGACGCTTGCGACCTCTGCGGCTCGAACGAGTCTTCCGAGCACTGTTCCGCATCGCGACGCCGCCTTCACCGCCGGCCGCGCCGCCCTGCTCGGGGCTGCGCTTGCGTCCGGTTCGGCCGACTTGCTCGCGGCCTCGCTCGCCGACCGGATCCACGAGCCCTACAGGGTCGCCCGAGCTCCCCTCCTGACCGCAGTTCGCGAACGGCTCCCGAGCGGGGCGCTCGGCGTCTCCCTTTCCGGCTCCGGCCCTTCCGTGGTCGTCTGGGCGCGCCGCGAAGACGCGAAGGCGTGCGAGGCAGAGCTTCGCGAGCGCTTCCCGGAGACCGATGTGATGCCGCTCGGAGTGGCTGCCGAGGGGGCAGGGCAGGTATGAGCGAGAATCCGTACGACCGTCCTTCTGATCCCGCCAAGCGCCATAGCGCCGCGCTCACGGACGGACCCGACCGCTCGCCCGCCCGGGCGATGCTCAAGGGGATCGGCTTCACGGACGACGACCTCGCCCGTCCGCTCGTCGGCGTCGCGACGACCTGGATCGAGACGATGCCCTGTAACTGGAACCAGCGGGAGCTCGCCCAGGACGTGAAGCGCGGGATCCGCGAGGCGGGTGGGATGCCCGTCGAGTTCAACACGATCTCGGTCTCGGACGGCGTCTCGATGGGGACCGAGGGAATGCGCGCCTCCCTCGTCTCGCGCGAGGTGATCGCTGACTCGATCGAGCTCGTGGCGCGCGGGCACCTTTTCGACGGGCTCGTCTGCCTGGTCGGCTGCGACAAGACGATCCCCGCCGCAGTGATGGCGCTCGCACGGCTCGACCTCCCTGGGCTCGTCCTCTACAACGGCTCGATCGCGCCGGGCCGCTTTCGCGGGCGGGACGTGACTATCCAGGACGTCTTCGAGGCGGTCGGAGCCCATGCGGTCGGGAAGATGAGCGGCGCGGACGTCCACGAGCTCGAGGGCGCTGCCTGCCCAGGGGCGGGGGCCTGCGGGGGCCAGTTCACGGCGAACACAATGTCGACGGCGCTCGACTTCCTCGGGATCAGCCCCGCGGGCCTGAACGGCATTCCGGCGCTCGACCCCGCCAAGCACGAGGCCGCAGCCGAGGCGGGCCGGCTTGCGATGCGCCTCGTCCGAGACGATGTCCGGCCCTCGTCCATCGTTACGCGCGAGGCGCTCGAGAACGCCGCAGCATCGATCGTCGCGACCGGCGGCTCCACGAACGGCGTCCTCCACCTGCTCGCCATTGCCCGCGAGCTGGACATCCCCTTCGAGCTGGAGGACTTCGACCGGATCGCGGCCCGGACTCCGATCGTGGCGAGCCTCAAACCCGGGGGCAGATTCGTGGCCACCGACATGCACGCGGCCGGCGGCGTCGCTCTCGTCGCGCGCGAGCTCCTGAAGCGCGATCTCCTCCACGCGAGCGCTCCGAACGTCGACGGACGCTCGCTCGGCGAGGTTGCGACGGCCGTCGTCGAGCATCCCGGGCAGGAGGTCGTCGTCGGGATCGAGGAGCCGATCAAGGCCACAGGCGGCCTTGCCATTCTGCGCGGGAACCTCGCACCCGAGGGGTCGGTGGTGAAGCTCGCCGGCCACGAGCGGCTGCTCCATCGCGGGCCGGCGCGTGTCTTCGACTCCGAGGAGGACTGCTTCGCCGCCGTCAAGGCGAGGAGCATTGAGGCGGGCGACGTCGTCGTGATCCGCTATGAGGGCCCCGCGGGAGGCCCCGGCATGCGGGAGATGCTCCACGTCACGGCGGCGCTGGTCGGCGAGGGTCTCGGCGATTCGGTCGCCCTGGTCACCGACGGGCGGTTCTCGGGCGCGACGCACGGGCTCATGGTCGGCCACGTGGCCCCGGAAGCCGTTCGCGGCGGTCCGCTGGCTGCGCTTCGGGACGGCGACACCGTCGTCGTGGACGTCGAGGGCCGCGAGCTGCGGGCCGAGCTCTCCGGGGACGAGCTCCAAGCACGTCTCGCCGCCTGGGAGCCGCCGCCGGCGCGCTACACGCGCGGCGTGTTCGCCAAGTACGCGGCGGAGGTCTCGTCGGCGAGCGAGGGCGCAATCACGCGCCCGCCGGGCTCGTGAGGGTCCTCAGCCCTTGTGCTACGCGGGCCAAACGCGGCTCACTTCTGGCTCCTTGACGGGACAAATTGCGCAACACCTGCGCGGCGTCAAGAAGTAGCATCTGAAGAGGGAGGAGGCCGGGTCCACCTGTGAGGCGTCGGCTGCCGTGCGGCGTCCGCGGCTCCTTGTCCTGCTCGGCGCCTACCGAATCAACACGGTGCGTCGGTAGCGCTGCACTGCGGATTCGTCGAGCGCCATCGCGGTCGGCTCGGTGACGAGGTCGCCGTCGAGGCGCTTCTTCAGGGAATCGACCAGGTAGCGCTCCGCGAGCCATTCCATGCTCGGGGGGACGTCTGCCTGCACGCTGACCCGCCAGAGCCCCTCGTCGAGCTCCTGCTCGTCCGCCACCTCGGGCGGGCGCAGGAAGCGCGCGCCGCCGATCGGCGCCAGCCCTGAGATCTGTCGCACCACGTCCCGGGCGTGATCTCGGTCTCGCGTGAGGAGCTCGACGATGAAGGTGCGATACCGCCGCCTGCTTCGCTTGACGGCGATGATCTGGCCGTTCGGGATGAAGTAGGTGTCGCCGTTCAGGTCGCGCATGACCGTCGTCCGGAGCCCCACAGCCTCGACGACGCCAGAATACTTCGAGGGCTCGACCTCGATGAAGTCACCGACGCCGTACTGGTTCTCGAAGAGGATGAAGAAACCCGCGATGATGTCGGTCAAGAGCCGCTGGGCGGAGAAGGCGATGATCAGGATGATCAGCGTCGCGCCGGCCGCAGCCGAGACCCGGTCGCGGACGAGGATGGTCACGAGGATGCCCGCGGCGGCGACGAAGAAGACGTAGCGAATAACCGTCGCGAGCAGGGCAAACGCGGTCTCGCGGCGCCGTAGGCGCACGAGGTCGGCCGTGTCGCTCGGGCTGCCGGAGGCCCAGCGGTGCGCGAGCAGGTTCAGTAGGCGCGCCAGCGCGAAGCCCACGGCGGCCACCACCGCGGCCCAGAAAATCCGGTCGAACCAGTCGGGCAGCGGCCCAAAATCCATCCCAGGCACGCTACCCGAACCGCAGGCGGGCTCTATACTTGCGGCGTGAGCGGGTCCGTCCTGCTCCACATCGAGAGAGGCTGAGGGAACCGGCCCTGTGAAGCCTCGGCAACCTGCTCCTCGGAGCAAGGTGCCAAGCCCGGCCGGGCGTCGCCCGGGGGATGTCGAGCCAAACCGAAGGAGGATCCGTTGCCCGCCACTGCGCTCCGCTGTAGGAACTGCGCCACAGACCACCCGCTCGAGCAGCTTGCAGTCTGCTCGAAGTGCCTTGCACCGCTCGAGCCGACCTATGACTGGGAGACGCTCGCTCGAACCGTCTCCCGCGAATCGATCGCCGCCGGTCCGCCCTCGCTCTGGCGGTACGCCCCGCTCCTGCCGGTCGAGGTCCCCGGCGAACAGCGTCTCGCCCCGGGCCTGACGCCCCTCCTGCCGGTACCGCGCCTCGCGGCCGAGGTCGGCGTGGCCGAGCTCTGGCTCAAGTGTGACACGGCGAACCCGACCCACTCGTTCAAGGACAGGGTCGTCGCGGTCGCGGCTGCGAAAGCGAAGGAGCTCGGCCTCGGGACGCTCGCCTGCTCCTCCACCGGCAATCTGGCCAATGCGGTGGGCGCGCGGGCGGCTGCCGAGGGGTTGGAGGCAGTCGTCCTCTGCCCGTCAGACCTCGAGCCGGAGAAGCTGCTGGCAACGGCCGTCTACGGCACCACGATCTACGCCGTTCGCGGGACGTACGACGATTGCTCGCGCCTCAGCCTGGAGCTCTCCTTCGAGCTCGACTGGGGCTTTGTGAACGTCGGGCTCCGCGCCTACTACGCCGAGGGCTCGAAGACTCTCGCGTACGAGATCGCCGAGCAGCTCGGCTGGGAGCAGCCCGATGCCGTCGTCGGGCCGATCGCCTCCGGCGCGCTGTTCGGAAAGGTCGGGCAGGGATTCGGCGAGCTTCGCCGGCTCGGCCTCGTGGACGGCCCGTGCCCACGGCTTGTCGGGGGCCAGGCGGAGGGATGTGCGCCGATTGCGACTGCCTTCGCCGAAGGCGGGCGGGCGAGGCCGGTCCGGCCGGCGACGCTGGCCCGCTCGCTCGCGATCGGCAACCCGGCCGACGCCGACCTCGCGCTCGCAACGGCGCGGGAGAGCGGCGGCGCAATCCACGCCGTGCCCGAGGACGAGATCGGCTTCAACATGGGACTTCTGGCGGAGACGAGCGGCATCTTCGGAGAGACTGCAGCGGGCGTGGCGCTGGGCGCACTCAGAACCGCGGTGGCCTGCGGGACGGTTCACGAGTCCGACCGTGTCGTCCTGCTGATCACGGGCGACGGGTTGAAGACGCCCGACCCGGTCTCGGGGAGGCTCGCTCCCATCGAGGTCGAGCCCGACGCAGAGGCGCTCCTCGACCTGGTCGGGGTCGCTGCGTGAGGGTAGTCGTCCTGCCGGGCGACGGGATCGGTCCCGAGGTGGCCCGGGAGGCCGTGCGGGCGCTCCGAGCGCTCGCACCCGCGGTCGAGCTCGACGAGCGGCCATTCGGGGGAGCCGCGATCCGCGAGAGCGGCGACCCGCTCCCGGCCGAGACGCTGGCCGCATGCCGCGCGTCCGACGGCGTCCTGAAGGCCCCGATCGGCGACCCCGCTTTCGACGGCGCGGACGTGCGTCCCGAGCACGGCATGCTCGGGCTTCGCTCTGCTCTGGACGTCTACGCGAACCTCCGGCCGGCACGAGACGGGAGCATCGATTTGCTGATCGTCCGAGAGCTCGTCGGCGGGCTCTACTACGGAGCGCGTGGCGTCAGGGAGGACGGAACGGTGTTCGACACCCTCGAATATCACCCGAGCCAAGTCGAGAGGGTCGCTCGGCGCGCGTTCGAGCTTGCACGGTCACGGCGTGGGCGGCTCACTTCCGTCGACAAGGCGAACGTCTTGGACACATCGCGGATGTGGAGGCGAGTAGTCGGTGAGGTCGCCGGCGATTACCCGGAAGTGGAGGTAGGGCACATGCTGGTCGACAACGCGGCGATGCAGCTTGCAAGCCGCCCGGAGCAGTTCGACGTCCTCGTCATGGAGAACACGTTCGGAGACATCCTGAGCGATCTGGCAGCAGCCGTGACCGGCGGGCTCGGGCTCGCGCCCTCCGCGAGTCTCGGAGACGACGGACCCGGGATCTTCGAGCCCGTGCATGGGTCGGCTCCCGACATCGCCGGCAGCGGCACCGCGAATCCGGCCGCCATGCTCCGTTCGACGGCGCTCTTGCTCGAGCACGCACTCGGCATGCCCGACGAGGCGCGCCGTCTCGAGCGGGCTGTCGAGCGGGCAATGCGCGACCGTCCGACGGCGGATCTCGGCGGCACGGCGACGACGACCGAGTTCGGTGGCGCGGTCCTCGAGCAGTTGAGCGGATGAACGGGCTGCAAGGATGGCTCCGGGAGCTTGCCGAGCGTGCGAGCCCGCGCACGGCGCTTCTTTTCGCGGTCGTGCTAGTCCTGGCCGTCGTCTGGCTCGTGTCGGTGTTCCTCCAGGGTTCCGCGGGCTGACCGCTCGTCCGGGACTCGGCAACCGCCTTGCTTCGAAGTCGGCACACCCGGCGCGAGTTGCGCGCGGAAAACCCAGCTACGCTGACCGCAGGGGGTAACTCAAGGGGGATCCCCCGGGGGTTCCAGAGGCGCCGCTACGGAAGAGCCGTGGTTTCGAACGGGGCTTGGTGCTTCTGTTCGTACGCTGTGATCTCGCCCTCATGCGTCAGGGCGCGGGCGATCTCGTCGAGGCCGTGCATGAGGCAGTGCCGCTGGAAGTCGTCGAACTCGAACGGCACGACGAGGCCGTCGGGAGCGGTGATCGTCTTCGTCTCCAGGTCGACGGTCAGCTCGCCGCCCCCCGCGACCGAGCTCATGAGCGCCTTCACGCGGTCCGGCGGCAGGGCGATGGGAAGCAACCCGATCTTGACGCAGTTCGAGACGAAGATGTCTGCAAACGACGAGGCCACCACCACCTCGAACCCGTAGTCCTGTAGGGCCCAGGGAGCGTGCTCCCGAGAGGAGCCGCAACCGAAGTTCCGCCCTGCGAGCAAGATCTTCGCGCCCTGCGCCTCCGGTCGGTTCAGCTCGAAGTCCGGGTCCTTCGCCCAGTCGTAGAAAAGGAACTCGCCGAAGCCCGACCGCTCGATGCGCTTCAAGAACTGCTTCGGGACGATCTGGTCCGTGTCCACGTCCGCGCGATCGAGCACCGCCGCCGGAGCCGTCACCGAGCGGAACGCTCTCACCGAGCCGCCGCCAGGTCGCGGATGTCGACGAAGCGCCCTTCGAGCGCGGCCGCCGCTGCGAGCGCGGGCGAGACCAGATGCGTGCGCCCGCCGCGCCCCTGCCTGCCCTCGAAGTTCCGGTTGGAGGTCGAGGCGCACCGCTCGCCAGGCGCGAGGATGTCCGGGTTCATCCCGAGGCACATCGAGCACCCTGCACGGCGCCATTCGAACCCGGCCGCCTCGAAGATCCGGTCGAGCCCCTCCTCCTCGGCCTGGCGCTTCACCCCGGCAGATCCGGGTACCACCATCGCCCGGACGCCCTCGCGAACGCGTTTCCCTGCGACTACGCCGGCTGCGATGCGGAGATCCTCGATGCGCGCGTTCGTGCAGGAGCCGATGAAGACGCGGTCGATGGCGATGTCCCGAATTGGCGTCCCGGGCTCGAGGTCCATATAGACGAGCGCCCGCTCGACGGTCTCCCGCTCTTCCGGATCCGCGTAGTCCGCCGGATCCGGGACGACGCCGTCGATCGGCGCGACCATCCCGGGGTTCGTTCCCCAGGTGACTTGCGGGGCGAGGTCGGCCACGTCGATTTCGATCTCGGTGTCGAAGACTGCGTCATCGTCGGACGCAAGCGTGCGCCACCGCTCCAGGGCGCGCTCCCACTCGGCGCCCCGCGGGGCTGCCGGGCGGCCTTCGAGGTAGGCGAAAGTGGTGTCGTCCGGCGCCACCATGCCGGCCCGTGCCCCGGCTTCGATCGACATGTTGCAGATCGTCATCCGACTCTCCATCGAAAAGCCGCGGATCACATCGCCCGCGTACTCGAGGACGTGCCCCGCCCCACCCGACACCCCGAGCCGTCCGATCGCGCCCAGAATGACGTCCTTGGCCGCGAGGCCGGTGGGCAGCTCTCCGCGGAACAGGACGCGCATTGCTCGTGGCTTCACCTGCGGCAGGCATTGCGTCGCAAGTACGTGCTCGACCTCGGACGTTCCGATGCCAAACGCCAGCGCGCCGAAGGCGCCATGCGTGGAGGTGTGCGAGTCTCCACAGACGATCGTGAGCCCGGGCTGCGTCAGCCCGAGCTCCGGCCCGATCACGTGAACGATCCCTTCTCGGCCGCTCCCGGTTGCATAGAGGGGCACGCCGAACTCCGCGCAGTTTCGCTCGAGCGCTTCGAGCTGCGCCTGCGAAAGAGGGTCGGCCGGTCCCACGCCGGTGGCGACGTTGTGATCCATCGTCGCAAGCGTCAGGTCTGGGCGGCGGACCCTTCGACCGGCGAGTCGAAGCCCCTCGAAGGCCTGCGGTGAGGTGACTTCATGTACGAGGTGCAGGTCGACCCAGAGCAGAGCGGGCTCGCCCGGCGGCTCGGTCACCAGGCGGCTTTCCCACACGCGGTCGAAGAGGGTCTTCGGCATGCACCCCATTGTGGCGGTTGGAACCGCCGCTGAGTGGGACGCGATTGGCTAGGAGGCGGAGCGAAGCGCCTTGATGAGCTCGTCCTTCGTCATGTCTGAGCGGCCAGGAATGTCAGCCTTCTGCGCCCGCGCGTAGAGCTCGTCCTTCGTCAGGTCCTCGAGGTTCGACACACGACCTCGGTCGAGAGGTGTCTGGTCGAGCACTCCGCGGACCGCGTCGCGCTTTCGAAACAGCAGAAAAGCGAGCACTGCACCGAGCGCTCCTCCGGCGAATAGAAATCTCATCCAGCCACCTCCATGCCAGAAGGGGTACCCGCGTCGCCGGGTCTCAACCGCTTCAGCGCGCGGCTGCAATCCTAGTGAGTGGGGGAGGTGAAAGCGATCGGGCCGTTTTTATCCGAACTGCGATCGGGCAGACTTCATCACATGGACGCGCGTGCAAGGCAGGTCGCCCGGAACGAGAGCCTTTTCCGCGAGGTGAACGAGCGAATCGAGGAGATCGCCGAGACGATGTTCAAGTCGTCGCATTCCGGCTTCTTCTGCGAATGCGGGGATGCCGACTGCGTTGAGCTCATGGAGCTGACCGTCGACGAGTACGAAGAGATCCGTTCCGACCCGAGGCGTTTCGTGGTCAAGCCAGGGCACGAGATGCCCGACTTCGAGCGAGTCTTCGAGCGGGAGAGCCACTACGTCGTGCAGAAGATCGGGGACGCCGGCGACGTCGCCGAGAGGCTCGACCCCAGATCCTGAGATCGTCGTGTTCGAGGCGCTCGACTTCGTCTACGTTCCGGCCGGAGACGTCGATGCGGCCGCGCGCCGGTACGTCGAGCAGCTGGGCGCTGAACTGGTCTGGAAGGTACGAGGGATGGGAACCGTCGTCGCCTGCCTGCGGATCTCGGACACAGGGCCGCAGATTCTCCTGAGCGGCCATCTCGAGGGCACGGACCCGATCCTGATCTACCGCGTGCCCGACTACGCCTCGGCAGTCTCGGATCTTCGAGCTGCCGGAATCGACGTGCGGGAGCTGGAGATCCCGCACGGCCCTTGTGCGAGCTTCGAGGCCGAAGGCGGGCAGCGCCTCGCGGTCTACGAGCTCACGCGACCCAAGGCTGCGGAGCACTTTGCCGGCCGCATCGACGACTGAGGTGACGTCGGGAGCCTAGGCGCGATCGCGCCGCGTGGGACGACTTCGGTCAGCCGGCCTTTACTGAAGCGTCGCGGTCGATCGCGTCACCGGGAACCGTCACCCAAGCGGCGACGCTTTCGGCGCGGCCGCGAAGATCGAGCGTCCGCTCCTCGAGTCCACTGGTGTCGAGCTTCGAGGCCTTCGCCGCAGCGCCGCTGATGACGATTTCCCCCGCCTTCGCGCCCGAGGCGAGCCGGGCGGCAGTGTTCACAGAGTCACCAAGCGCGGTGAAGTCCACGGCGTCTCCCTCGCCGACTGTGCCGACGAAGGCGACACCGGTGTGGACGCCTGCGCCCACCGGGATCCAGGGCTCACCTTGGTCGTGACCTGTCTCCGCGAGCAGCTCGCGCGCAGCGTCGATCGCGTCCGCAGCGTGATCTGTGCCGGCGAAGCCGGGGATGAAGAGAGCGACGACCTGATCCCCGACGAACTTGTCCACGATGCCGTTCCTGCGATCGACGGCGGCAGCGGCGGCGCCGTAGAAGCGCGCCATCAGCTGGGAGAACTCCCCGGAGCCCATCTGTTCGGCGAGAGCCGTCGAGCCGCGCACGTCCGCGAAGAGAAGCGAGAGCTCGATCTCCGCCCCGCCCGGCCTCTTTTCCAGCGCGTGAATGCAGCCGCGGCAGATGCGCCGGTTGAGACGCGAGGGGCCGAAGCCGATGAACCGCATCAGGTTCCCGGGCGGGCCGAACGGGGTGTCGCAGAGCTTGCAGCGGGGGTCGGTGGGGATCGCTCGCGAAATCCGGCGCATCCACGGGCTCCAGCACATGTGCCCGCGGGCCTCGCCCATGAGGACGCGCCGCCACTTTTCGTCGTGCGGGGTCGTCGGCTCGCTCACGGAACGCCTTGAGCCTTGGACGCTTCCGCCAGCTGCCCACGAAGCCAGTCGAGCTCGAAGCGATCGTCGGGAGCCTGATCGAGGTCGGTCTCCACGAGGAGCGACTCGGCGTCGCCAAGAAGCGCCCGTGCCCGGTCGTCTTCGCCCCGTGCGAAGGCGAGGACGGCTCGGTTCAAGTGCGTCATCGCAGCGCCAAATTCGTCGTCGGAAGCGCCGAGCTCCTCACACTCGGTGAAGTAGCGCTCCGCGGCGTCGATGTTTCCCCGATGGATCTCGACATGGCCGCGCTGCTCGGCCCAGGCGTCCTCCTCCGCGAGCACCGGGCTGCCCGAAGAGGACGGAAACCTCCACCGCAACTCGCGGGAACGCTCGAGCAGGCGGCGCGCCTCTTCCAGACTCATGTCTCGACCGCTATTCACTGCTTCCTACTTGGACGGAGCGGCACAGGGTCGAACCTAACGTAGCTGAGGCCGCTCGCGTACCGCATTTGAGCCTTGTACGGGTCAGGTGACGCGGACGGTGAAGCTTCCCACGTAGGCCGCGTACGGATTGAGGACGACGACGTACGTTCCCGGGCCGGGCAGCTGGATCGAGATCGTCTTCCCGCTCGAGGTCATGTAGCTCTGGGCCACGAGCGTCGACCCGTCGGGCCGGAGCACGGAGACCGTCGTCAGCGCCACCGTCACAGCGCTCACGGAGACCGTGACCGTCTGGCCGCCGCTGCCGCCGAAGCTGACGGCGGCGTTCTGGCCGGGCACGGTCGTGGCCACGGTCACCGCGGGCCCGCCGATCAACGCTGTCGCGCCCGCGTCGGCGGGGACGTCGTAGAGCGTCAGCGTCATGCTTCCCGTCGCGGTTCCCTGCGGGTCGACGAGGATCGAATATGTGCCGCTTGCCGGCAAGGCCTGCGCGTCGAGGAAGCCGCCGGCGGTGCCGACGTAGGCTGTCGCTCCGAGGGTCGACCCGTCCGGACCCACGATCGACACCCGGGCGCTGCTCATGGTGACGGAGCTGAGCCGGACGCTGAGGCGCCGGCTTGCGGTGCCGGTGAACGTCACCTTGGCGTTCTGACCGGGAACTGTGGTTGTCACGCTCACGCTTGGCCCGCCGGGCGAGCCCGTCGCGGCCGGGTCGGGTGGCACGTCGTACACGGTCACCGTCGCGCTTCCAGTCGCCATGGCCTGCGGGTCGACGACGACGGTGTACGTGCCTGTGCTCGGCAGAATCCGCGTGTCGACAAATCCTCCGCTCGTGCCGACGTAGATGGGCGGGGCCAGTGTCGATCCGCCGGGATTGAGGACTGAGACGTAGGCGGCGCTCAACGTCATCCCCGAGACCTTGACGCTCACACGCTGGCCCGCCCCTCCCGCGAACGTGACTCGTGCGTTCTGCCCAGGCACGTTCGTCGTGACACTGGAGCCGGAGCTCCCCGGCGAGGTGGTCGCATTCGCATCCGCCGGGACGTCGTAGAGCGTGAGTGTCACGCTCCCGGTTGCGGTCGCCTGCGGGTCGACGAGAATCGTGTACGTGCCGCTCACCGCCAGCGTTTTCGCGTCCACGAAACCGCCGCTTGTCCCGAAGTAGGCCGGCATCGCGAACGTCGACCCTCCTGGTGCCGTTATCGACACCTTTCCCCCGCAGCACGTCGAGGTGCCCATCGTGACTTCGGCCAGGCGCAGGCTTACGCGCTGGCCCGCAGCGCCTGTGAACGTCGCCTGCACGTTCTGCCCCGGGGTCGTGGTCGAAAGCGTTACGGCGCCGCCACCGGCGGCGATCGCCGAGCTCGTGTCGGCCGGCACGTCGTAGAGCGTCAGCGTGACGCTTCCGGTCGCAGTTCCCTGCGGGTCGACGAGAATCCGGTACGACCCGGCCGTGGGCAGCGTTCTCGTATCGACGAAGCCGCCGCTCGTGCCGAAGTAGGTCGGAGTGGCGAGCGCCGAGCCGTCCGGCCTCAGGATCGAGACCTTCGCGCTGCAGCAGGCGTTCGTGCCGATGCTGACGGCGGAGAGCTTCAGGCTCACGCGCTGCCCGACGGTGCCGGCGAATGCGAGGAGGGCGTCCTCGCCGGAGGCTGTCGTGGTCACCGTCACGGGAGCCCCTCCAGCGGAGATCGACCTGGGAACCGTGCCGATCGCCGTCCGCACGTCCGACGAGCCGCCGGCGTCGCCCCTGACGGTGATCGAGAGCGGTCCCTCGCTGCTCGGCGTGTACTGACCCGTGTAGAGGCCGTCACCACGCGGTGTGAGCGTGATCGGCACAGCGTTTGCGGTCGCGGTCACCGCGATGCCGCCCGGGTTGCCGCACACGGCGCCGATCGCAGTCACCGTGACGGGCTGGCCGAGCGCCGCGACAAAGCCGGCCGCTGGTGACTCGAGCCAGACCTGAGGTGTGCCGCTACACCGGACCGCGGAGTCGACGTTGAGCCGGCCGCCGGTTGCGGTCTGCTGGTCCAGAGAAGCATTTGCGTCGACAGTCCGGAGCAGGAGCGCCTTCAGGCCGACGTCCGACGCGGCCGGGAAGGCCGCCTTCGCGAGCGCCGCTGCGCCCGCGACGTGCGGCGAGGCCATGGACGTCCCACTGAGGTAGTCGTAGCTGCTTCCGGGAACGGTGGAGTAGATGTTGTCCCCTGGAGCGCCTAGTTCGACCGACTGCCGACCGTAGTTCGAGAACCAGGCTTTCCGGTCGGCGCCGTCCGTGGCTGCGACCGTAATCACGTTCGCGAAGTCAAATGAAGCCGGGTACGTCGGTGTCACGTCGTTGTTGGACAAGCTGTTCCCGGCTGCCGCAACGAAAAGGGAACCGTGCGCGTCCGCATAGGCGATGGCGTCGGCGAACGCCTGCGAGAAACCGTCGCCACCGTAGGAGTTGTTCGAGACGACGGCTCCCTCGTCCACGGCGTAGAGGAGGGCGCGGATCGCATCCGCCGACGTCCCGCTTCCGTCTGCGCCTAAGAACTTGAGCGGCATCAGCTTGACGGCCCAGTTGACGCCGGCGACCCCGATGCCGTTGTTCCCGCTTGCGCCGATCGTCCCGGCCACGTGGGTGCCGTGACCGTGGTCGTCGAACGGATCCGCGTCCTCGTTCGCAAAATCCCAGCCGCGCACGTCGTCGACGAATCCGTTGCCATCGTTGTCCACCCGATCCGTCCGGCAGCCGGCGCACGTCTCTCCTGGATTGAGCCAGATGTTCGAGGCCAGATCGGGGTGGCCGTAATCGATACCCGTGTCGATCACGGCGACGACGACTCCGGGATCGCCGGTTGTCACACCCCAGGCCTCGGTCGCATCGATGTCGGCGTCCGCTGTGCCTGGAATTCCGTTCACCGTCTGGCCGAAGTTCTCGAGCCCCCACAGCTCGTGAAAGGCCGGATCGTCAGGGGCGCCCGAGTGAGCATTCGCCCGGAGGAGGAAGTTCGGCTCCGCGTATCGAACGCGTCCGTCACGTCGCAGGGCCTCGATTGCGTGAGAGCGCTCACCGGCGGGCACCGAGGCGAGCACGGCATCGAGGTGCCGGAACCGTTTCTTCGCGACCGCGCCGACCCGGGCCAGCGCCCGCGAGCGGTCGCGCGCCGAAACGCCGCGCTCGAACGCGACGATGAGCTCCCCGGGAACGGCACTCGGCGTCACGCCGACGGCCTTGAGCGCGCTCACTGCTTCGGCATGCACCTCCGCCGCGCCTCCGACGGCGGCTAGGCAGAGACATGCAGCGATGGACGCAACGAGCACCCGGGGTTGCACAGGCCGAACCTAACGCTTGTGTGCCGTGCGTTACAAGCGTCGGGAGAAAGCGGGGGGAGTCAGGCGGGTGGGCGAACGACCGAGAACTTGGCGCAGGAGAGATCGCCGTTCCGTCCGAGCTCGTCCAGCTGCAGCTCGATCCGGCGGGGCAGCAGCGGCGCGCCCCCTCCCAGCGTGACCGGCGCAATTGCCACTATGACCTCGTCCAGCAGCCCCACGTCGGCGAACTGGCCGACCAGGTCTCCGCCGCCGACGATCCAGACGTTTCGGTCACCAGCGGCGTCGACCATCTCCTTGTGGACGGTTGCGACGTCTGCGCTCGTGAACTCGATTGCCGCGTCGGGGACGACGGGCAGCTGGCGGTGGGTGAAGACCCAGCACGGGATGTCGTACGGCCACTTCCAGTCCGCCGGGTCCTTGTCCGAGAACTCGTGGTCGAGGATCCATTCATACGTCGTCGACCCCATCGCCATCGAACCGACGTCGGCGATGAACGCGCCGTAGTTCAACGGCCCGTCGGGCTCCTGCTTGCGGGTGAACAGCCAGTCGAGCGAGTTGTCCGGGTCTGCGATGAAGCCGTCGAGACTGGTCGCCGTGTAGTACTGGGTGAGGCTCACGACGTAATTCCTAGCCAATCGGGCATTGCGCGTCGAACGACGAACGACAGAGGGGGCCACGCGGCTCGGCCCCCTCTGTCTACGTGTCCCTCTAGGCCGGCTCGACCCGCCGACGCCGCTGACTGGCTGCTGCGAAGGCGGCAGCTGTGATCGCGATCCCACCGAGCCCGGCGAGACCGGCGGCTTCGGCACCCGTGAGCCCGTCGCCAGGGGCGACGAACGCTGGGGCATCAGCCGGGGCGGCCACGTGAGGTGTCGGTCCTGCCCCGCCGGTCACCTCCGCGGGGGACTGATCCCCCGAAGCGGCGACCGCACCGCCGATCGGCTGATCCGCCGTCGAGATGGCAGCGCCGGTCGTCTCCGCGGGGGACTGATCCCCCGAAGCGGCGACCGCACCGCCGATCGGCTGATCCGCCGTCGAGATGGCAGCGCCGGTCGTCTCCGCGGGGGACTGATCCCCCGAAGCGGCGACCGCACCGCCGATCGGCTGATCCGCCGTCGAGATGGCAGCGCCGATCGTCTCCGCGGGGGACTGATCCCCCGAAGCGGCGACCGCACCGCCGATCGGCTGATCGGCTGTCGAGACGGCAGCGCCGGTCACTTCCGCGGGGGATTGATCCCCGGAAGCGGCGACACCACCGCCGACAGCGGCGGCCGGCTGGCTGGAGCTCGAGCTCCCTCCACCTGCGACCATCCCTTGCGCGCTGCCCACTGCGGCCGTCGCGGTGGCAGCCGCGACGCTCAGCACGAGCGCCTTCTGTCGCAAGCCGTGCCCCTCGACGTCGTCGTCGGCGATTGCGTCAAAGAGCTCCTCTCGGTCGAAAGCGATCGCGATTCGCTCGCCCTCGGTCGTGCGGAGCACCTGCTCGAGATCCGGCGGATCCCAGCGGACACCGAGCGTGTGTGCCTCGACATCGCCCTGCCTTGTGACGTCGAGGATCAACTCGGCCGACTCTTTGGAACGCAGTGCATCCTCGATCTCGCTTCGATCGAGCACGGCTGCGACTCCACGACCTGCGAGGTTTCCAGGCTCGACCAGCCTGGCGGTTCCTGTGGCGTAATCCATACGCCTCCTTCCGCTCAGTGGCCCACCACGCGTGGTGCCTTCTGTGACACGACGCACGAACTGCGTTCGATCTTCCCACCGTGCGTGGTGGCGCGTCAACGGACCCGGCCATCTCGCCGGCGCGGATGGCGGGGCCTTACGGCCTCACCCGGATACCGTGCATCGGACGAAGCCTGAACCCGAGGCGGCGGAGCGGTTAACCCGCACGGACTTTCGAACGACGGACTTCGGAGATCGTCCCTTTCGCCCAGGGAAGGGCCGGGAACGGCCACCCGACCCGAGTTGATCTTCGCCGGCGGGCGAGCTAGTCATGGCAGCATGAACGACCCGATAACGAGTTCCCCCGATTCACGCCGGCCTTCGCCGAGGTGAGCTTCGTGCCTGGATACCTACCGACTAGAAGGCTGAGTCCGCCCTCGGGGCCGCCAAGGGCGCGCTGGACGTGGCCAAATCCCGGTCGACGAGCCGGTGTCGTCGTGGAGAGTGCCTGACCACGACGCTGGAAGACGAACGTGAAGGAAGAGCAGAGTTGAGACAAAGTCCTCTAAGCTCACAGTTGTCGAGGGTGCCAGCGGCGCTCACGGACACGGTTGGGGGTTAGTACGGCAGGGCGATCACGAGTCGACGGCAAGTTTCATTTCGTCGAAGAGAAGCTCTACCTACGCGGGGTGACGTACGGAACTTTTCGACCCCAAGGCGGGTCGGATTACCCCCCGAACGAGAAGGTGGAGCGCGATTTTCGAGCTATGGCCGCTCACGGGATCAACGCTCTCCGCACGTATACCGTACCGCCGCCCTGGTTGCTCGACCTCGCATCCGAGAACGGCTTGCTCGTCCTTGTTGGACTGGCGTGGGAGCAGCACGTGGCTTTTCTCGAGGATTCCGGCAGGGCGCGATCGATCGAGGCGCGGGTCCGGGAGGGGGCGCGGTCCTGCGCAGGCCACCCCGCTGTACTCGGCTATGCGGTGGGAAACGAGATTCCGGCCTCGATCGTTCGATGGCATGGTCGCCGGCGGACCGAGCGCTTTCTCGAGCGTCTCGCTGCTGCAGTCCGTAGCGAGGATCCGTCCGCGCCGGTCACCTATGTGAACTATCCGTCTACGGAGTACCTGCAACTGCCCTTCCTCGACTTTCTTTGCTTCAACGTCTTCCTGGAGGCCGAGGAGAGGCTCGAGGCCTATCTTGCGCGGCTCCAGCACCTTGCCGGCGACCGTCCGCTCGTCCTCACCGAGCTTGGGCTGGACAGCAGGCGTCACGGGGAAGACGCCCAGGCGATTGTTCTCGACTGGCAGATCCGAACGGCGTTCCGAGCCGGATGCGCAGGGGCGTTCGTCTTCTCCTGGACGGACGAGTGGCACCGCGGCGGCCTGCCGGTGGATGACTGGGACTTCGGGCTCACCGACCGGAGCCGGAGACCCAAGCCGGGGCTCGGGGCCGTCCGGGATGCGTTCACCGACGTACCGTTCCGAGACGACCTCGCCTGGCCTCGTGTCTCGGTCGTGATCTGCAGCCACAATGGTGCCGCGACTCTCGCCGAGTGCCTCGAGGGAGTCGCGGCGCTCGACTACCCCGACGTCGAGATGATCGTCGTCGACGACGGCTCGACGGACGAGACACCCGAAATCGCCGAGCGATTCGACCTACGGCTCATACGAACGGAGAATCGCGGGCTCTCGAGCGCTCGAAACACCGGCTTGGAGGCAGCATCCGGAGAGATCGTCGCCTATCTCGACGACGATGCTCGCCCCGACGTCCACTGGCTTCGTTACCTAGCGGCCACCTTCATGGCGACGCCGCATGCAGGGGTGGGCGGGCCAAACGTTCCCCCTCGCGCCGAAAGATTCCTCGACAGGTGCATGGCCGAGGCACCGGGAGGGCCGATTCACGTCCTTCTCTCGGATCGAGAGGCCGAGCACATCCCTGGCTGCAACATGGCGTTCCGTAGGAGTTCTCTCGACGCAGTCGGAGGCTTCGACACCCGGTTCAGAACCGCCGGCGACGACGTGGACATGTGCTGGCGCCTACACGATCGGGGGTGGACCCTGGGCTTCAATCCGGCTGCGATGGTCTGGCATCGGCGCCGAGGGTCCATCGGCACGTACATACGCCAGCAGTACGGCTATGGGGCCGCGGAGGCGCTGCTCGAGCGGAAGTGGCCCGAGCGGTACAACCGCGGCGGGCACCTCCGCTGGTCCGGTCATGTGTACGGCGGTCGCATGCGCAGAGTGATGGGCCTCCACCGCTGGCGTATCTACTACGGCACTTGGGGTCACGGGCTTTTTCAGTCGGCTTCCCAGAGAAGTCCCAACGTGCTTTCGACCCTTCCGCTCATGCCCGAGTGGTACTTGCTCCTCGCGCTGCTCGCAGCGGTCTCTGCCTATGGGCTCTTCTTTGACCCGCTCTTCTTCCAGGTGCCTGTCCTCGGGATGCCCTTGGCACCTCTCCTGTTTGCCCTCTCCGCCGCCGCTCTGGTGGGCCAGGCCCTCAGGTCGGCGCTCGCCGCTTTAGCGGGTGTTCGCGGGTCGCGGGGCTACAAGGGGCGATTCCTCGCCGTAATGACCGTGCTCTTCCTCGTCCAGCCTGCCGCGCGCCTTGCTGGGCGCCTCCGCCGCGGCTTAACGCCTTGGCGCCGCCGCCGGGTCCTCGGGTTCACTCTCCCCTGGCCGCGAAGCACCTCGGTCTGGAGCGAAGGGTGGCGTTCTCCGGCCTCGTGGATGCAGCTTCTCCAGGCGGACCTGCGCCGTACCGACGCTGCCGTCCACCGCGGTGGTGACTACGACCGCTGGGACCTCGAGATTCGGGTGGGCCCGCTTGCCTCGGCACGGCTTCGCATGGCCGTCGAGGAGCACGGGCAGGGTATGCAGCTGCTGCGCGTCCGAGTCTGGCCCGTATGGTCCCGCCTTCTCGGCTTGCTCGGTGCGGTTCTCGGGCTCTCGCTCATTCTCGAGATTCTGAATGGGGGCATCGCGGCGTCGATCATGGCGGTTGTCGGCGCTCTCATCCTCATTCGGGCAGTTCACGACGGAGGCGCTGCGATGGGGCTCCTGCTCGAGAGGATCGACGTGCTCAGCTCGGTTTCCGCCGAGGAGCCGCGGGAAGGGGCTGAGGCCGAGCTTCCTGCCCTCGAAGCAGCCTTGGCTCCTAGGGTGAGCGCGAACGGTCGGCGTGCACCGGCTGTGGACGGCGCCGGCAATCAGGACCCGCGGATGGCCCGCTACGGCCGCGGGGGCGGGTGGGGAAAGAGCGTGTGACGTCGCAGTCTCAAAGCGGGTGGACCCTCTGGCGGGGCCTGCCCCGTGCATTGCCCTACCTGAGGCCCTACCGGAAACTCGCGAGCCTCTCGGTCACGCTGATGGTGCTGGCGTCCGTCGCTGCGCTCGCCCAGCCCTGGCCGCTTGCGACGATGATCGACACGATCTCCGGCCACGAGCCGAAGACATCCGCCCTGTTCTTCGGTCACGACGACCCGTACACGATCCTCGCGATCACAGCCGCAGCAGGGTTTTTCCTCGTGGTCGTGACGCACGGGCTGACAGTGATCAACAGCTATGTGGACACGAAGATCGACCAGGGGATGGTCCTCGACCTGCGGAGTGACCTTTTCCAGCACTGCCAGCGTCTGTCGCTCACTTTCCACGACGATCGCCAGACCGGGGAGCTGATGTCCAGGATCAACCAGACGGCTGCGTCACTGGGCGCAATCGTGATGGCCTTCCCTCCAATCGCACAGAGCCTACTAACCCTCGTCGGCATGATAGTGATCGCTGTCCTGATCGACTGGCAGGTGACGCTCATCGCTCTCAGCGTCCTTCCTCTCATCTACTACTCCCTCAGCCTCTACGGCAAGCGAATCGTGCCTCGGCTGCAGCGGGTGCAGAGCCTCGAGTGGCAGTCGCTCTCGATCGTGAACGAGGCGATGAGCATGCTGCGCGTGATCGTCTCGTTCGGCCGCGAGCGTCACGAGCACCGACGCTTCCGCGAGCAGGGCCAGACGGCCGTCGATGCACGGGTTTCCCTAACGGTGCGGCAGACCGCCTTCAACCTCGCGGTGACGGCGTCCACGGCGGCCGGGACAGCGCTCGTCTTCTACTTCGGCTTTCGCGCTGTGTTCGACGGCCGGATCACCATCGGCGAGCTGATCGTGCTCCTCTCGTATATCGCGGCGATCTACTCGCCGATCGAGCAGATCAGCTCCACAATCGGCTCGCTGCACGAGCAGTTCGTAGCGCTGAACGCGTCCATGACGCTTCTCGACACCGACCCCGAGGTGAAGGAGGAGCCCGAACCGGTCGACATCGGGCGGGCCCGCGGGGAGGTGTCCTTCGACGGCGTGGCGTTCGCCTACAAGGGCCGCCCCAGCACGCTGAAGGACATCTCTTCGAGGTGCGCGCGGGCCAGCGCGTGGCCATCGTCGGACCGACCGGAGCCGGCAAGACGACGCTTGCGAGCCTGCTGATCCGCTTCTACGACCCGCAGCAGGGAGAGATCCGGATCGACGGCGTCGACATCCGCCGTCTCACCCTCGCGTCGCTTCGATCGCAGATCAGCGTCGTCCTACAGGAGCCACTCCTTTTCTCCGGACCGTCGCCTCTAACATCCTTTACGGCCGGCTCGATGCCGAAATGGACGAAATCGTCGCAGCCGCGAAGGCCGCCAACGCCCATGACTTCATCTCCAGGCTGCCGCAGGGCTACGAGACGTCCTCGGCGAGCGTGGAGCCCGGCTCTCCGGTGGCGAACGCCAGCGGCTCGCAGTCGCATGCGCGTTCTTCAAGGACGCGCCGATCCTCATCCTCGACGAGCCCACCTCGTCGATCGACTCGAAGACCGAGGAGGTGATCCTCGACGCACTCGATCGGCTCGTCGTGGCCGGACATCGTTCATGATCGCCCACCGGCTTTCGACCATCCGCGACGCCGAGGCCATTTTCGTGATGGACCACGGTCGGATTGTCGAGCAGGGGAGCCACGACGAGCTCTTCGAGCAGGGCGGGCTCTATCGGCGGCTGACGGACGCGCAGACGCGCAAACGGCGCCAGGCCGAGCCTGCGGCCATTGCTGAGCAAGTGCGGGCAAGTCTCAGGAAAGATCTCGATCAGCCCGACCACGAGCACCTACTCGATAGCGACCGGCACGAGTCGGGCAGCGAGGCAGAGGACGCGAGGGCTCTCCCGAGCCCGCAGTGGGTGGGAGAGCAGGGAACGGAGCGAACGGTGATCGCTCGTCCTGAACGGACGATCGTCGTGCTCGGGATGATGACCAAGATGCCCGTGGCGGGCGTGGTCTGGCAGACCCTCCAGTACCTCGTGGGGCTCCGACGGCTCGGCTGGGACGTGTACTACGTCGAGAGTCACGCCGGAGCCCTCGATGCTGATGGAGAAGGAATCCGACGACGGATCGGCCCGGGCAGCGAGATTCATTGAAAGTGTCATGCGCCGTTTCGACCTGCATGATCGGTGGGCCTACGTAGCGCTGCACGACGATGGCCGTTACTACGGCATGAGCCGGGAGCAGCTCGATCGCCTCTACCGCTCGGCTGCAGTGATCGTCAACCTCCACGGCGGAACCGAGCCGTTGCCGGAGCACAGCGCGAGTGGCCGGCTCGTGTACCTCGAGACGGACCCGGTCCAGCTCCAGATCGAGTTACACGATCGCCGTAGGGAGACGATCGATTTCCTCGAGCCCCATTGCGCTTTCTTCACCTTCGCGGAGAACTACGGGCGACCCGGCTGCCTGCTGCCGGTGAGCGACCGGTTTTCGTTTCTCCCGACACGGCAACCTGTCGTCCTCGACTTCTGGGAGACGGAGGAAGTCGGGCGTCCTGTGTTCACGACCATCGCGAATTGGCGACAGCCCTGGCGAGACGTGAGCTTCGAGGGCAAGCCCTATGGGTGGAGCAAAGACCGTGAGTTTCTCAAAGTCCTACACCTTCCGGCCCGAACCGGCGTCACGCTCGAGCTTGCATTGAGCGGCGCAGACCCGGTCACCATTCAGCTGCTCGAAGCGAATGGGTGGCAGGTCCGGGACGGCTTGGGCCTATCTCGCGAGCTCGACCCTTACCGCCAGTACCTGACAAGCTCGCGGGCGGAGTTCACCGTTGCCAAGGAACAGAATGTGCGGTTCCGTTCCGGATGGTTCAGCGACAGAAGCGCGACCTACCTCGCGGCCGGGCGGCCGGTGGTGACGCAGGACACTGCTTTCGGGGCCGCGCTTCCGACCGGCGAGGGGCTTCTGCCCTTTTTGACGCTCGACGAGGCTCAAGCCGCGATTGAGGCCGTCGAGGCCGACTACAGCCGGCATGCGCGCGCAGCCGCGGAGATCGCGCGCAGCCACTTCGACTCGTCGATCGTGCTTCAACGTTTCCTCTCGGATCTAGACCTCGCCGGGCCGAGCCTCCGTCCCGCGCCGGCCCCGGCCTTTCCCCCGAATCTCGACCTCGCCCCCGCTTCGCGTCGCCCCACTGTGCTTCTCGACGAGACAACGAACACCGTTCTCGCGGGTGACATAAGTCGGCTCCGGACACACAGCCGCTCGGATGCTCCGAGGGTCAGCGTTGTCGTCGTGGTCCACGACGGGCTGCCTTTCACGCGTCTCTGCATCGAGAGCATCCTCGCGAGCACAGACGCACCGCCGTACGAGCTCGTCGTGGTGGACAACGGCTCCGCGGACGGTACGAAGGAGTTCCTCGATTCCGTCGGCGAGGCCTTTGCGCAGGTGCGAGTGCTCCGAAATGACCACAACCTCGGCTTCCCGGCGGGAGTGAACCGGGGGATCGGCGAGGCTCGCGCTCAGATCTTGGCCCTCGCCAACAACGACGTGGTCGTGACGCCCGGATGGCTCTCGAGGCTCACGCGCTGTCTTGCCGACCCTGACATCGGTCTGGCCGGGGCCGTGACCAACCGGATCGGAAACGAAGCGGAGATCGAGGCTTCGTACAGGACGTACGGCGAACTCCTCGCCTTCGCCGACGAACGTGCACGCTTGAACGCCGAGGTCGTGCGCGACCTCGGAACGGCGACGATGTTCTGTCTGGCCATGCGTCGGGAGGTATGGGAGCGCCTCGGCCCGCTGGACGAGGAGTTCGGACTCGGGACTCTGGAAGACGACGACTACTCGGCACGCGCGCGGGCTGCCGGGCTCCGGATCGTCTGCGCCGAAGACGCATTCGTCCACCATTTCGGCGAGGCGTCATTCGGAAAGTTGGTCTCGACAGGGGAGTACGACCGGCTATTGCGTGTGAATCGCCGTCGCTACGAAGAAAAGTGGGGCAAGGCGTGGCGGCCGTACCTCCGACGGCAGAGCAACGACTACGACGCTCTGCGCCGTCACATCCGGGCGCTGGTCGAGCGAACCGTCCCGGAGCGGTCTACCGTGGCGGTCGTGAGCCGAGGAGACGAGCAACTGGTCTGTTTCGACGGACGGCGCGGCTGGCACTTTCCGCGGACCGAAGAGGGCTTCTACGCAGGCCATTACCCGGCAGATAGCCGCGAGGCGATTGCCCAGCTCGAGGCGGTACGACAGGAGGGCGGCGACTTCCTCCTGCTTCCTCGAACGGGCTTCTGGTGGCTGGATCACTATGACGAGCTGCGGGCACACCTCGCCGAGCACTATGCGGAGGTTGCTCGGGACGACACCTGCGTCCTCTTCTCGCTGAAGGAGAACGGACGATGACGGCTTCAGCTCTTCAACCCGAGGCGAAGACCCTCCAGCCGAGACATCGCTCTGTCATGAGGCGTGTCGTAGATCCGGCTCGAACGATGGCCAGGATCAGGGCACGGATTGCAGAGACGGCTCCGGAGGATGCTCGCTTGCGTGTGCTGCTGGTGCTGGCCCACGAGGTGCTGCGTCTTCGCGAACAGGAGAGCGCTGCCGAGAGGCTCCACGCGGATGCCTCTGATCCGGCTCCCTGGACGCCGCCGATACCGGGCGCCTCAAAGCAGGAGTACGCCGGGCTCATTCCGCGAATCCGCGAGCTTGTCGGGACCCTGCTGCCATCCGGATCGAACGTTCTCGTCACAAGCCGCGGTGACGATGCACTGCTCGAACTGCCAGGCGTCAGGGGCGCCCATTTCCCCCAGGAGAAGCGCGGCGCCTGGGCCGGTTTCCATCCGGCAGATAGTGAGTCGGCGATCGCTCACCTCGAGGCGTTACGGGCTGAGGGTGCGGAGTTCATCCTCTTTCCCGGAACGGCTTACTGGTGGTTCGACTACTACGGCGAGCTCTCGCGTCACCTGTTGACACGCTCTCGCGTCGTGCATCACGACAATGACTGTGTGATCTTCGATCTTAGGGACGGACAGGGAAGGGTTCCCGCGTGAGTGTCAAGGCACGTCGAACGAGCACGAACGGCCGAGCGAGACGATCGAAGAAGACAGTGCTCTTCATCTGCCATAACCATCCTTCGGTTCGTCCCGGCGGAGCCGAGGCTTATGCGCTCGAGCTGCACCGTCACCTTCGCGCGTCAGGTGAGTTCGACTCGGTCTTTCTGGCCAAGGGGGGCCCGCCAATGTCCGTGGCGGGCCGCCAACACCTCGGGACCTCATTGCCCCGGCAAACGGTGCTTCGGGCGAGTACTTCCTCTACACGGACGGCTACGACTACGACTGGACTTTCGGAACCATCCCCTACAAGCAGCTCTACACCAAGCATTTACGGGACTTCCTCGAGGCTATCCGGCCCGACCTTGTCCATATCCAGCACACGATGTTCCTGGGGTACGACGTGCTACGTGAGATTCGAAACACCGTTCCCGGGACCCCGATCGTCTACACGCTGCACGAGTTCATGCCCATCTGCCACCGGCAGGGGCAGATGCTCCGCGTACCGGACGACGAGCCTTGTCTGGAGGAGTCACCCAGGCGCTGCAATGAATGCTTCCCGGAGATCTCGCCCCAGACCTTCTTCCTGCGGAAGCGGTTCGTCCAATCACACCTCTCCCTCGTAGATCTGTTCATCGCACCCAGTGCGTTCCTCGCTCAGCGCTACGTGGACTGGGGAATACCGGCTGACAAGATACGAGTCGAGGAATATGGGCGCACAGCGCCTGCGGGGAGCGCGGTGACAGAGGAGCGTGAGCACCGCGACCGGTTCGGCTTTTTCGGGCAACTCACACCCTTTAAGGGTCTTCAGGTTCTGTTGGAAGCAATGGCGCTCCTCGCCGAGGAAGTCGAGAAACCGGATGACTCGTTGCTCTCCGCACTCGAAATGGCTGCCGGCATCGGGCCGAGGCCGAAGAGCGAGGATGGTTTCGCAAGACCCCACGCATGGATCCACGGCGCCAACCTCGATCTGCAGCCGGGAACCTTTCAAAACCGGGTGAAGGAGCTTCTCGACGTTACGCGCAGGAATGTGACCTTCGCGGGTCGCTACAGCTACGCGGAGCTTGCGAGCCTCATGTCGAATGTCGATTGGATCGTCGTCCCGTCAATTTGGTGGGAGAACTCGCCCCTTGTGATCCAGGAGGCGTTCCACTTCGGTCGCCCAGTCATTTGCAGCGATATCGGTGGGATGGCCGAGAAGGTGGACGACGGCGTGAACGGTCTCCATTTCCGGGCGGGCGATCCCACGAGCCTTGCGCGCACGATCACGAGGGCGGCCGAAGAGCCCGGCCTGTGGGAAAGCTTCGCGACGGAATCCGGCCGATGTACGCCATGGACGAGCATGTCGCGACACTGACGGACCTTTACCAGGGCCTGCTCGCGCGGAAGGAGACCGTGCGTGCTGGTTGAGAAACGGGCTGCGAAGAGCACCGGGCCCAAGGTGAGACGCCCTGGGGAAGAGCCTCCCGTCGTCGCCTGGTCCTTCCTGTCGCAGGACGTGGCGCTCTTGCTCGGCTCTTTCCCGTGCCCGAGCCGCGGCCGTCTACAGGCTTGGCTGACCGCGGATGGGAAGCGAGCGAAGGTTCAAACGTCAGTTCTGCCGTTCGATCCCAGCGGCAAGTCGAAGGAAGCTCGAACAGTCGTAGTCCTGCGCTCGCCGGAGAAGAACGGGCTCTTGCGAGAAGGCCTGGCTCTCAAGTCCTCCGGCTTCGAAATTTCTGTGGACACGACCGAGCTGGCCGAAAGGCGCATGCCGCTCGCGGCCCTGCTGAAGCAGCATGTTTCCGCCGCTGATGCCGCGACCCACGCCCCCCTACTCGATCTACTCTTGCCCCTTCTTGCTGCTGGATCGGGGGACCAGTCGACCTCGCGGAGAGCCTCCGTACGACTCGCGACGCGTTGCGGACCCGTCTCCCTTCGGTCGGTGCCGACCGCAGGACGTTCTGCGCGGCGCACGTGGACGGGATCTGGCGGATCGACGACTCGGCGTACTACGTCGAAGGGTGGCTCCACCACGAAGAGGGGGAGCTCTCACGGCTCACCGTTGTAACGCCCGAAGGGCGCTCCGTCGAGCTCGCGGAGGACGTCTTCCGGTACTCCAGGCCTGATGTCGCGGAGTTCCTCGAGCTTTCGCCGAGGGAGAGACTCGGATTCATCTCATACTTCGAGATCCCTGAGGCGAGCCTGCTTGCGTCCGGTTGGATTCTCGAAGTCCGGCTCTCAGACGGGACTGCGGTCGAAAGCGAGATGCCGCTGGTCGCGAACGACTTGCGGGGCGCTCGATCGACGATTCTCGACGACCTCGCACTCGAGCGGTTGCCCGAGGACAGATTGCGAAGGCACCACATCCGGCCAGCTCTCGAGCGTATTCAGCAACAGCTGACGGACGGCCTTTCAATTGACACCGTCGACCAGCATGGCAGACCGGTTACCGAGCCAGAAGTGACCATTATCGTCCCGCTCTACCGTCGAATGGAGTTCCTCGAGCACCAACTATCTCAGTTCGTCCACGATCCAGAGATCAGCGAGGCGGATCTCCTTTATGTGCTCGATTCACCGGAGTCTGTTGACCATCTGCGGCCGCTCGCCACGCAGCTCTTTCGACTCTACGGCGTTCCGTTTCGAGTCGCCGTACTGACAAGAAATGGTGGGTTCTCGGCCGTGAATAACCTGGGCGCTTCGATCGCTCGGGGACGACTTCTCCTCCTACTGAACTCGGACGTTCTGCCGGGCGAGCCTGGCTGGCTTTCAGAGATGGTTCGCTTCTACGACGCTAACCCGGAGCTTGGAGCCCTCGCACCGAAGCTTCTCTACGAGGACGATTCGATTCAGCACGCGGGCCTGTACTTCGACCGGCCCCCCGGGGAGCACGTCTGGTCGAACGAGCATTACTTCAAGGGTCTCTACCGCGACCTGCCGGCCGCCAACATCGCCCGGCCGGTACCCGCCGTGACCGGCGCTTGCATGATGATCGCTGCCAACCTGTACCGGCAGCTCGGAGGCCTACGTGGCCGCTACATACAGGGTGACTACGAGGACAGCGATCTCTGTCTCCGTCTCCGGGACATGGGTCACGAGTCCTGGTATTTCCCCGATGTCGAGCTCTATCACCTAGAAGGCCAGTCGTATCCCTCTACCGAGCGGCAGCTCACGACCGAGTACAACAAGTGGTTGCACACGTCTATCTGGCATGAGGCGATCGCGGGCCTCATGGAACCACACGGGGCGAGCTGAAATGACGCTTCCGTCGATTGAAGATGAGCGCAAACCTACCTTCCATGGTTCGCTTCAGACACACGCGTGGGCTGCGTTAATGGAGCAATTGGCAAAGGGACACTTCCATTCATGACCGAGCCCAGCATCCGGCCTGATCTTCGCCGAGTCGTTCAAGAAGCCTTGGATCTACCGTATAGAAGCGCGTCATGTCAAGACGGGATTCCAACGGACAACCACTATCAATCGGTCACGCTTGGAAATACAACAACACTCGGGTTTCGGACTGCTCGCGGCGAGCTTTTGGACTCAATCGACTTCGAAGGGAAGGCGGTTCTCGACCTCGGTGCCAACCTAGGCGAGCTGAGTCGCGCCGCTCGTGAGCGCGGAGCAAGCCTCGTGGACGGCTTTGAGTATGATCCCTTTTTTGTCGAGATCGCTCAAGCGGTAGCTGCGCACAACGGTGCGACTAGAGTCTCTTTCTATGAGAGGGACATTACGGCAGCCGATACATATACTGATCTCCATTACGACATTGTCTTAGCCTTTTCGGTCTTTGTCTATATACAGCCTCTCTTGCCGCTAATTGCGAGAGTGACTGACCTCTTGATAGTCGAGACACATGAGTTAGAGAACAACCTTGAGTCGTATTATCTAAGCACCATCTGCCCTCATTTTCCCTACTTCGCCATTATCGGCGAATCCGAGTGGGGTACGACTCAGCCTGACCTAAAGCGCCGCTACGTCGTCGCTTTCGCCAAGAGAGAAGCCGACTTGCATTCGCTGCTTGCCGCCGGTGGTGATCGCTCCATGTTGCCGCCATCGTGGGCTCGTGTGACGCGCCTACCCCCACGCGGCCGGCTCGCCGGCTCTCGAGTGATCGACCTCGATGTTCCGCGCACTCGACTTCACAAGCGCTTTTTCGCAACGTTTCCGTTTGATAGCTCTTCGGACATCATCGCCGCCCTTGGAGGGATGGAGTTTCGCCTCGACCTACTCGCGAAGAGTGAAGATCTAAGTAGATACGGAGCTGACGGATGGATGTACTGGGCGCTTTTCGTAAAGGGCTATACGCAGTTTCGCGCAACCGGCGAGGTTGGCCCTGGAAACGCGTACTTCGACTATCTGACGAGTTACTATGTTCAGCAGGGGCATAATCCTGGCATCGTTGGGGAGCTTTCCGTTCCTAGTCGTGGGGCCGAGCGAGTCCTAAGGCGCTACGCGGACTTTGCTCGCCTGCAAGAACAGGCTTCAGGGGAAACGAACGTAGAATCGGTCAGTCCGGTTCGCGCCACCGTGAGCGATCCCCCTTCTGAGCCGCCGTACTACTTTTACGAGGTAGGTGGGGGTACCGGCATTCCGGTCCGTGCGATCGACGGGTGGCATCGCCTGCTTTCCGCCAGTCTCGCCGACATCCGTACGATCAAGTGTGAGCTGGTGCCGGAGCATTTGTCGACCCGCATGTTGCGCGGCGAGTTGGAGTCCGTCCGCCTTGAGGACAAGCGCATCGCACTTGAAGGATGGTTCCTTCATCCTCGGGAGCAAGTCTTTGCTTACGAGGTGCGGGTAGGCAGAAAGACCCTTGGACGAGGCGTTCCCACCCGGCGTAGAGATATAGCGGCAGCGTTTCCGCAGGTCGCGCATGCAGAATCCAGTGGCTTCGCGATCGAGTGCGCGTGGCCTTTGGATGCTCACGAGTTAGGAGTAATCGATGTCGTCGGCCTGCAGGACATTTTTCCGGTGGGTGCTTTGCGGGCCGTTCTTCTTCCCGTCTCGCCGGCCTCAGATGGAGAGGGCGATCCCGGTATCTCGCAGTTCCGTACGGCAGCGATGCTCTATGCGATCATCACGAGAGTTGCGCGCCATGTTGCGTTGGACGCGATCGTAAGTGTTGGAGACTTCAGTCGCGGTCAATGGAAGCTGGAGTCAGTCTTGGGCTCATTCTTGCCGGCGACATCGATCGTCAAGCGTACGCTTGTGGCTGCTGAAGGCGACTTCATGCCATCTTCAGCAGAGAGTGTCGACGTCGATCTCGGGTCGATCGATTTGGCCATCGCATTGTCGGTTGCGCCTTGTATGCGGATCGCCGAGCAGCTTGAGTGGATTCGCCGCGTCGAGGCTTTCGTACATCCAGGAGGCTTTCTTGCCCTTGGGATTCATGGGGAATTGGTAAGGTAATTTATCACCGACGGCAAGGTTCTTGGTGAGTTAGCTCTGGCGGGCGTGGCGGAGTCCCAAGTGGTAGACGTTTCGGGTACCGAACCATCAACATGTTCCCGTACGGTTCAAACCAAGGAATTTACAACCGGTCACCTAGGTGACCGGTTTGACATTCTCGATTACGTAGAGGGAGGCGTCGAAAACTTGGAGGATTTAGTCCTGTTACGCAAGCGACGTGATCCGGCGTAGTCCGGTTGTGGACTCTATAGGTGAATGGCGAAGAGACGTCTCAGCAGAGATGCGCGGGCCCTGCCAGTTCGCATTCGATGATGTGGTCCGCGCGTGCTGGTATGAGGCGGAACTCGCATTGGAGACCGTTCTTGGCCAGGCTGGACGATGACGGCATCTATTGCCTTTTGCGGTGCAATGGCGCGAAGGGCCGGGCGTGGAGGGCACGCCTGGGCGTTCCTCCAGTATCTCCTCGGTCTGCGGCGCCTCGGCTTCGAGGTAACGTTCATCGACCGGGTCGGCCAAGACGAGGGCCGCGCGGAGGCGAACTACGTCGCGAGCATCATGGACGCGTTCGGCGTCGGGCGGTATTCCATTCTCGACAAGGCGGCTGGAGTGCTTGCAGGGCTCAGCCGGGCTGAGCTCTTGGAACAGGTGCATGGCGCGCTCCTCATCAACGTGATGGGCTACTTGGACGACGAGGCCGTGCTCGAGATCGCCGGGAGACGTGTCTTTCTCGACATCGACCCCGGTTACGCCAGATGTGGCGTGAGCTCGGCCTTGTCGACCCATTCGCCGGTCATGACGAGTACGCGACGATCGCTCAGAACCTGGGCGATCCTGCTTGCCTCATTCCGATGTGCGGGCTCGATTGGATCACGACCTCTCAGCCGGTCGTACTCGACGAATGGCCCCTCGCCGCCGGAGGCAAGCGCTTCACTACCGTGGCGACCTGGCGAAGTCCTTACGGAACTATCGAGTACGAGGGCAAACGTACGGTTCCCGGGTACATGAGTTCCGAAAGTTCATCGAGCTCCCGCGGCTCGTGGACGCAACTTCGAGCTCGCCCTCGACATCCATCGCGACGAGACCAGGGATCTCCGCCTGCTAACCGAAAATCGCTGGAAGGTCGTCGATCCGAGGATGGTCGCCGGCGATCCCTGGAGCTACCGCTCGTACATTCAGCGCTCAAAGGCTGAGTTCTGCGTGGCACAGAACATGTACGTCGAGACGCGAGGCGGCTGGCTCAGCGATCGGAGTCTCTGCTATCTGGCGAGCGGGAAGCCCGTGCTCGCTCAGGAGACGGGCTTCAGCCGGAACTACCCGACGGGCGAGGGCCTGATCGCTTTCACGACACTCGATGAGGCGGCGGCCGGCGTGGAGGAGATCGAGCGAAACTATGAGCGCCATAGCCGGGCTGCTCGAGCACTCGCCGAGGAGTACTTCGACTCCGATAAGGTGCTGACACGGTTGCTCGAGAACGTGGCGGCGGTGCAGTCGTGAGAGCGGCCCCACAGCCAAAAAGAACGTCCGTCGACTCAACTGGGGCTGCGGGGGGTGGCCTGAGCCGGGCTGGATCAACTCCGACCGGAAGGACGGCCCAGGAATTGACCTGAGCTGTGACATCTGCGACGGCCTCCCGCTCGAAGCAGGGAGCATCGACTACGTGGTGAGCGTCCATGCGCTGCCCGAGGTGCCCTACCCGGATCTCGTTCCGGCATTACGAGAGCTTCGGCGTGTTCTCAAGCCGGACGGCGTGCTTCGCCTCGTGCTCCCGGATCTCGAGAAGGGGATTCGAGCGTTTCTGGCCGGCGACCGTGACTACTTCGCCATTCCGGACGAGGACGCGAGGACGCTGGGAGGGAAGCTGGCCGTGCAGCTGACCTGGTACAGCTACTCCCGCAGCCTGTTCACCTATGACTTCGTTGAGGAACTGCTTTCGAAGGCCGGCTTCGGGAAGGCGACCCGGTGCGCATATCGCCAGACTGCAAGCCGCTTCCACGAGATCGTCGACCTCGACAACCGTGAACGTGAAAGCCTTTTCGTGGAGGCCGAGAAGTGAACGAGCAGGATCCTGCGCGTGTGGATGAAATGCAGGTCGAGCTCACGGAGACCGTGCAGGCAGGGTCTGCCGCCGACCCCCATCGGAGCTTTCTGGATCGGCCGAAGCCCGGTCGTTACGGGCCCGAGCTGGAATTCATGGGGTGGATTTTGCCAGCATCGGGAGAGGTCGAGCGCATTGAGTTCAGGGCGGAGGATCGCCTGATCGCGCAGACTGGCCTTAATCTGGCGCGGCCAGACCTTGTGAAGGGTTTTCCCGATTTCCCGAACGTGGATCGGGGAGGTTTCCGGGCGGCGGTTACGCTCGAGGAGGTTCCGGAAAGCGGAGAGCTAGAGGTCACGGCAGTACTCCACGGCGGCGAGCGCGTGCCGATAGGTGTAATCAGACTGCGGCGCGTTGAACTCGAGCCGGAGGAGCCTCCGGCTACGCTGGCGCACGTCCCAAAGGCAGGCGATGGAGGAACGGCTTCGTAGTATCGAACATAAAGTCGATGCACTGAAGTCTCCGATCGTAACTGGAGGAGGCATGAACACCCTGATGCCACCCGTAGGCGTGATCGGAGACTTCATGACCGGCGCGGAGAGCCCGGACCATCTCCGGAAAGCACAGAATGATCACCTGCCACTCCCTCACGGCCAAAACCGAGAGGGCTACTCGCTGAATGATCACGTCCGCTACTGGACTACGGGGCTCGAAGACTACGAGAAGGTCATTGACAGCCTAGGCTCAATCGCTGTGGCCGGTGGCCGCTTGTACGACTTCGGCGGATCCACAGGACGCGTATTCCGCCATTTTCATTGTCAGACGGATGACTTCGAGATTTGGACTTCCGACTTCAAATTAGCATCGTACCGATGGAATCAGCTCTATATGCCACAGAATGTACGTTCTTTCTTAAACACATTCTACCCACCGTTGCCAATCCCTGATCGGTATTTTGACGTAATCACGGCGTTCTCAGTATTTACGCATATCGATGAGCTCGAGTCACCGTGGCTGGTGGAGTTGCGGCGCATTTTGAAACCCGGAGGATTATTGTATGTAACTATTCATGATGAAGCGTTCTGGGGCGAAATGCCGGATTCGGTTTTAGCGGCTTTACAGCGAAGCCCGAGCGGATCTCACCTGAGACACGAGTCGCCATTTCCTGGAGAGCGGTCCGCTTTTCACTTCACTGAGCAGAGCCATTACAGCTGTAACGTCTTCCATTCTCGCAACTACATACAGCGAGAATGGGGTCGCTTCTTCGACGTCTTGAAGGTGACGCCCCATGCGCACAGTAAGCAATGCGTTGTCTTGTTGACGTATAGCGAGGCAGTCTGAGGAGCGCCACATCTTGCGGTGAGCCAGTGGCGTGCTGAGACGCGGTGTCCTTCGCGTGGCTTGGGGAACCACGATGAGTACGATCGCAATCGCTGGTGGTGCGCCCGCGCGACGCCCGAGTGCCGTAGTTCATACTTATTGCGCTCGGACGACGCGGCTTCGCGAACCGCTCTTTGAGCCGCCTCTAGAGCTCGTCGACCTCGACAACCTGAACGTGAAAGCCTCCGAGAAGTGAACGAGCTGGATCCTGAGAGGGTGGTTCAGATGCAGGTCGAGGTCACAGAGACCGTGCAGGCAAGGTCTGCTGCCGATCCCCATCGAAGCTTTCTGGATCGGCCGAAGCCCGGTCGTCACGGGCGCGAGCTGGAATTCATGGGGTGGGTGTTGCCGGCGTCGGGAGAGGTCGAGCGCATCGAGTTCACGACAGGGGATCGCCTGATCGCACAGACTGACCGAAATCTGCTACGGCCGGATCTCGCGAAGGCTTTCCCGGATGTCGCGAACGCGGATCGGGTGGCTTTCAAACGGTAGTCAGACTTGTGGAGGTTCCGGAAAGCGGAGAGTTGGAGGCCACGGCCGTACTCGCAGCCGGCGAGCGCGTGTCGATTGGGGTAATCAGACTGCGGCGTGTTGGGGTCGAGCCGGAGCAGCCTCCGGCGACCCGGCGTCGCTGGCGCCCATGGAGCCGCTGATCGAGATCCTCGAGGTGGTCCAGCGGGGCTACGCTCCGGACGGACCGATTCGGGGCCATATCGACTCCCCGAAGCCAGGACAGGAGCTCGAGACACAGGCGTTCAACCTCGCCGGTTGGGCGCTCGGCCACGAGGACAGGGTTGTTGCAATCGCCGCCGTCTCCGGCGGCCGGACACTGGGACGAACGCCGGTGGAGCTGCACCGACCCGATCTCGCGCATGCCTTCCCCGACTTCGCCGACGCTGCCTCCGCCGGCTTCCGCATGGACGTCCGGATGGTTGGCGTTGTCGGGCCGGAAATCCTGGTCGAAGCAATACTTGCGAGCGGAGTTCGTGCATCCATCGGCACGATCAATGTGCGGCGTTGGTGGAGTGACGAGGAGCCGCCCCGCGGGTCCGCACTCGTGTCAGTGGTCGTCGCCGTGCGGGACGAAGTCGCCGACGGCGTGCGCGAGGCGATCGAGAGCGTGATCGTCCAGTCGTATCCGCATTTTGAGATCATCGTTGCGGGTACCGAAGCGGCTTCCACCGCCGAAGCGGTCGCTTCGAGCTTTCCAACGGTTCGCTGGGTACGGAGTGAGGGACCGAGCCTTGCCGCCTGCTTCGCCGCCGGCGCTCGCGACAGCAAGGGATCGGTCCTGGTCTTCATGACGCCTTCGGATCGGCTTCTCCCGAGAGCGCTCGAGGTGGGCCTGACGGAGCTCAAGGCGGACCCCGATGCTGGCTTCGTCTCGGGCCTCTGCAACGCATCAGGCTCTCTCGATGCGCCGATGACCCCGCAGCAGCCGTGGCTGACTCACGACCAGTATGCGGCCTTGCTCGCCGGGAATCCGATCCTGAGCCCGGCCGGGGTGATGTACAGGCGCGTTGCGCTAGAGGCGGCCGGCGGATTCGACGCCTCCTTCGACAAGCTTGCCGACTACGAGCTGAATCTCAGGATTGCGCGCCAGTTTCAGATCCGCTTTCACCGTGAAGCCGTGGCGGACACGCGGCTGGAGGAGCCGGAAGATCCGGAGAGCGAGGATCGCGCTTTGCTGGACGTGTACGGAAAGGAGGAAGAGCACGCCGCGGATCCGCGGCACCGCCAGGCGCTGGAGGTCGGGCGGTCCGAAGCGCTCGAGCGCCTAGAAGGCGGCTCGTCTGGGGACAAGCCGGGACTTGAGGGAGCTCGACCTCGTGTAGGTGAGGTCGATCTTGGCAGCCTGCGGCGGTTGACTCCGATCAGCACGAATTTCGGTTACGACCGCGGTTCCCCCATTGACCGCTATTACATCGAGGGATTTCTCGAGCGCAACCGCGCCGACGTCCGCGGACGGGTGCTCGAGATTCAGGAGAACGACTACACGATGAGGTTTGGCGGCGACCGGGTGAGCGCGAGCGAGGTCCTCAGTCTTACCTCAGGGAATCCGCGGGCGACCATCGTAGGAGACCTGGCGAGCGCTCCTGAGCTCGAGTCGGACTCGTTCGATTCCGCGATCGTGACCCAGACGTTGCATCTCATCTACGACTTCCGCGCTGCTCTCGTCACGCTGCATCGGATCCTGAGACCGGGAGGCGTTCTCCTGCTGACGGTTCCCGGCATCAGCCAACTCGAGTGGGGAGAAGCCTGGCACTGGAGCTTCACCGTCCTGTCCGCCCAGCGCGCGCTCGGCGAGGTCTTCGGCTTCGAGCGGGTCGCGGTAGAAGGATGGGGGAACGTCCTCGCCGCGACCGCATTCCTACAGGGGCTCGCGGTCGAGGAGCTCACGGTCGACGAGCTCGAGTACGTCGACCCGTCATACCCGGTGACCGTCGCCGTCCGAGCCGTGAAAGGGGAGGGGCCAGTGTCAGGACCGGCTCATCCCGGTGCCTGAGCGACCGCTCGTCTCTGCGGTCGTCATCTTCCTCGACGCCGAGGAGTTCATCGAGGAGGCGATCGAGAGCGTCTTCGCACAGACCTACGACCGATGGGAGCTCATCCTCGTCGATGACGGCTCGACCGATCGCAGCACCGTGATCGCGCGAACCTATGCCGAGCGGCATCCCGACCGCGTTTCCTACGTGACGCACCCCGGCAGGGTCAACCGCGGAATGAGCGCATCGCGAAACCGAGGCGTCGAAGTATCGAGCGGTGAGCTCATTGCTTTTCTCGACGCAGACGACGTCTGGCTTCCGGCCAAGCTTCACGAGCAGGTGACCATTCTCGCGAGCCATCCAGAGGTGGGCGTGGTCTACGGCCGGACCGAGTGGTGGTACAGCTGGTCCGGCGATTCTGGGACCGGGCCCTCCGATTACCTCTTCGATCCGGCCGTCCCGCTCGACTCCGTCATCGCCCCGCCGGCGCTCGTCGTTCCGCTCGTAAGAGACGAGGCGCCGCCCTACACGTGCAGCCTCATGGTCCGCCGGGAGAGCTATGAGCGTCTCGGGGGCTTCGACGAGACGTTCCGAGGTCTTTTCGAGGACCAGGTGTTCTTCGCCAAGGTTTTCCTCCACGAGCGCGTTTACGTGTCGAGCGCCTGCTGGGACCGCTACCGGCAGCACGACCAAAGCGCCTGCTCCGTCGGCCTTCGCGAGGCGGAGCTGCACCCGGTCGATCTCAGTCCTGCACACGGTCGCTTCCTGGAGTGGCTCGACGGCTATCTCGCCAGGCACATCCCTGGCTCCAGTCCCATCCGCACGGCACTCACGGAGGAGCTCGCTCCGTATCGCCACCCGACTGCGCCGGTCGAGATCCGCGCCGTCGAGCAGGTGGGGAAGGACGCAGCGGCGCTTCTCGGTTGTCATCTCGATTTTCCCGAGATCGGAGCCCTTACGGGAGGGCACCGAATCGACTTTCTCGGCTGGGTGCTGGGTCGCGAGAGCCCGGCCGTCGCGATCGAGATCGCCTCAGGCGAGCGCGTCGTCTCGCACGCCGAAGTGCAGGTTCGCCGACCCGATCTCGTAGCCGCTTTCCCAGACGCGACGGACGTTGATCGCGCGGGCTTCCGGGCCCGGGTGAGCGCCGTCGGGACGGGCGATCTCGAACTCGTCGTCTGGGCGACTCTCGAGGACGGGAGCCGTGTGCGTCTCGCCGTGGTGCGGACCCGTCGCGCGTGGCGCGAGCAGGATCTTGCTCTCGGATCGCCTCTGGTGTCGATCGTCATCGTCGGGAACGCCACGCCGGACGGGCTCCTGATGACGGCACGGAGCATCGAAGCGCAGACCTATCCAAAGATCGAGGTCGCCGTCTCGGAGCTGGACCCTGCGAGGTGGCCGGGCGAAAGCGTTCCGCTACGCCGAGGTGAGAGTGAAGATCCTTTCGAGGACGCCGTGCGGGCGTCTCACGGTGAGTTCTTTGCTGTCGTGCAAGCGGGCGCCACGCTCCAGACGAACGCCGTGGAGGTGGGCCTACGGGAGCTCGAGCGAGATCCCGCTCTGCAGAGCTCATCCGCGGGTGGCGGCGAGACGATCTACCGGCGCACTCTCGCGAAGCTCACCCGGCTGCGAACAGTGAGAGCTCATGCGGGGCTCCCCAAGCGCCATCGCGCGGCGATCCTCCTCTACCACCGCGTGGCCGAGCCCGAGGCGGATCCATGGAGACTCGCAGTGGCCCGCGATCGCTTCGCGGAGCAGGTCGAAGTTCTGCGCGAAGGCTTCAAGCCCATCCCCCTACGCGAGCTTGTCGAGAAGCTCGACGACGGTCTTCCTGAGCGAGCCGTCGCGATCACGTTCGACGACGGCTATGCGGATAACCTCGAAAGTGCGGTGCCCCTCCTCGAGCGGGCCGGGTTGCCCGCCACTTTCTTCCTCACCACGGCGATGCTGGGTAAGAACGGGGAGTTCTGGTGGGACGACCTCGAGCGCATTCTGCTGCGACCTGGGACGTTAGCTTCGCCCGTCCGGCTCCACGTCGCCGGCGTCGAGCGCGAGTGGGAGCTGGGCGAGGATGCGTACTACGACCCGCAACGTGCGGCCTCATTCAGCACCTGGCGGGCCACGGACTTGCCACCCACGACCCGCCACAGCCTCTATCTCGAGCTCTACCAGCTGCTCCGGCCTCTGGAGGACGCGGAGCGCCGCGAGCTCATCGACGAGCTCCTTGTTGCGGCCGGCCTCGCTACCAGCGGACGCGGAGTCAACCGGATCCTCACGCCTGACGAGGTGGTCACGTTGGGACGCTCCAGCGGTGTCGAGGTCGGCGCCCACACGTCGACCCATCCGCAGTTGTCGGCACTCGGCCCGACTGCTCAGCTTCAGGAGATCGAATCGAGCAAAAGGCGCCTGGAGGAGCTGCTCGAATCGCCGGTGTCCGGCTTTGCATATCCCCACGGTGGAACTGATGCCTACGACCGGAAGAGCGTCTCCGCCGTCCGCGAGGCGGGATTCGAGTTCGCCTGCTCCGCCTTCCAGGGCGCTGTCTTTCGCGCCAGCCCCCGCTTCGAGCTCCCGAGGTTTCTCGTCGAGGACTGGAGCGGCGAGGAGCTTGCGCGTCGGCTCGAGGCGCTGCTTGCCCCGCCGTGACCGTCGCCATCGTCGCGGGGGCGCTTGGCAACAAGCCGGGAAACGGAGGCGAGGCATGGGTCCGGCTCTCGTGGGTGCTCGGCCTCGCGAGGCTCGGCGTCGACGTCTGGCTCATTGAGGAGATCGCAGAGGACGCCTGCGTCGACGGAAACGGGGGTCTGACCTCGTTCGAGGAGTCGGCGAATCTGGCCTGGTTCCGGCGCGTCACCGAGGGATTCGGACTGGAGGAGCGCTCGGCCCTTCTCCTGGCGGGCGGGTCGGCCACCAGCGGGCCGGACCTTCGTGAGCTCGCCGACGTGGCCTCTCAGGCAGACGTTCTCTTCAACCTGAGCGGGAACCTTCGAGTCGAGCCACTCTTCAGCGCCCCACGTCGACGCGTATACGTGGATCTCGATCCCGGCTACACACAGTTCTGGCACGCTGACGGCTCCGACGGAGCGAGACTCGCGGGTCACGACGTCTTTCTGACCGTGGGACTGAACATCGGAGGCCGGGGCTGCACCGTTCCGACCGGCGGGATCCCTTGGCAGCCGATCCGGCCGCCGGTGGTCCTCGAGGAGTGGCCGCTTGCGCCCGCCGACGATCCTGCTCGCTTTACGACGGTTGCGAGCTGGCGGGGTTCCTATGGCCGCATCGAGCATGACGGCCGCGTCTACGGCCTCAAGGCACACGAGTTCCGCCGTTTCGCTGAGCTTCCGCGCTTGTCCTCCGGCTCGTTCGAGATCGCACTCGACATCCATGCCGCCGACCGATCCGACCTCGAGCTGCTGCGCGGCAACGGGTGGCGCATCACCGATCCCCGCTCGGTCGCCGGCGATCCAATGGCGTACCGGCGCTACGTCCAGGACTCGGGTGCGGAGTTTTCGGTCGCCCAGGGCATTTACGTCGAGACGATGAGTGGCTGGGTCAGCGACCGAACAGCCTGCTATCTCGCTTCGGGGAAGCCAGCGCTCGTGCAAGACACTGGCCCCAGTGAAACGCTTTCCTCAGGCGAGGGAGTAGTGACGTTTCGGACGCCAGAGGAAGCTGTGTTAGGAGCTGCGCAGATTCTTCGGGACTACACCGCACATTCGGAGGCGGCGAGAGCGAGTGCTGTGCAGGACTTCGACTCGGACAAGGTGCTGGGCGACATACTCGATTCGGTTTGCGACCGATGAAGTCCCACGAACCACCGGCGTCCGGAGGGTAGCGATCGCTGTTCGGAGCGCGTCCCTTCGAATCGTCCTCACCGGCATGGTCGCCGGCACGCCAGGTCACGGTGGCGCCACGTGGTCTGTGCTCCAGTATCTGCTCGGGTTCCGGCGCCTCGGCCATGACGTCTTTCTCGTCGAGCCGGTTCGCGAAGCGGGCCCGGAGACGCTTGACTACTTCGCCCGCGTCGTCGGGGATTTCGGTCTAGAGGACCGAGCCGCGCTGTTGCTCGGGGGCACTGATGAGACGGTGGGCACCGAAAATAGGCAGGTTCGCAAGTTCGCCGAGAGCTCCGACGTCCTCATCAACGTCAGCGGCATGCTTCGCGATCCGCGCCTGACGGAGCCGATCGGGAGCCGGGTTTACCTCGACCTCGACCCCGCGTTCAATCAACTCTGGCACGACGACGGGATCGACGTTGGGTTCGCGGGGCACACACACTTCGTGACCGTGGGTCAGGCGCTCGGGCGCACGAGCTGTCCCGTCCCGACCGGGGGGATCGAGTGGATTCCGACGGCTCAGCCGGTTGTTCTCGATGACTGGCCCGTCGCCGACGAGCTCGAGTACGAGGGGCTCACGACGGTCGCCAACTGGCGCGGATACGGCTCGGTCGAGCACGACGGCGTCCACTACGGGCAGAAGGCGCACTCCTTCCGTCGCTTCTTCGAGCTGCCTCGCAGGACAGATGTTCCCGTCTTCGCTGGGCTTGCGATCCATCCGGACGAGCGCGAGGATCTCGTGGCGCTTCGGGAGAATGGCTGGAGGCTCATCGACCCGGACGAGGCCGCCGGTACGCCGGACCGGTATCGCCGGTTCGTCCGTGGCTCGTGGGCGGAGCTCGGGATCGCCAAGTCCGGCTACGTCGCCTCGAGGTGTGGCTGGTTCAGCGACCGGAGCGTCTGCTACCTGGCCTCAGGCCGGCCGGTTCTCGCACAGGAGACAGGGTTCAGCGATTTCCTTCCGACCGGAGAAGGCCTAATGGCGTTCGAGACCGTCGACGACGTGCTGGGCGGGGTGGAGGAGCTCCGCCGGGACTACGAGGGACACCGCCGCTCTGCGAGGGCGATCGCGGAGGACGTCTTCGACTCCGACAAGGTCCTGTCGCGCCTCCTCGACGCGGTCGGGGGAAGCTGAATGCGCGAGACCCTCGAGCAAATCTTCGGGCCTATCCGCGAGCTGGAGCACCGCCCGTATGCATACCGCACGAGCTTCCCGCTCGAGGAAGTCCGCCTCTTGCTCGACGACGGGCGCGAGGTGAGCGTAATCGTCAAGAGCCTTGGGCGGGAGGGACTCGAAGAGAAGGCGCGACTGGCCAAGCCAGAGTTTCTCCACGATCCCGTGCGCGAAATCCTGGTCTACACGGAGGTCCTGGCAGGCCGAGAGCTCGGAACCCCGCACTGCTACGGGTCGATCGCGGAGGTCGAGGGCGACCGCTATCTCCTGTTTCTCGAGAAGGTCGACGGGGTCGAGCTCTGGCAGATCGGCGAGCTCGTGGCCTGGGAGAAGGCGGCCAGATGGGCGGCCCACCTGCACGCCGAGCTGAAGCCGGCCGCTTCGCCTCACCTCATTCGCTACAGCGCGGATTTTCTTCGCTCCTGGATCGATCGTGCCGTGGAGTTTGCGGGGGGCCCCGAGCTCCTGCGGATCTCCTCGCGCTACGACACTGTCGTCGAGCGACTTGCGGCGTTGCCGGCTGTGTTCGTGCACGGCGAGCTCTACGCGTCGAACGTTCTGGTCGGGCCGGGGCTCCGCATCTGTCCCGTCGACTGGGAGATGGCGGGAATCGGCCCGGGCGTTCTCGACCTCGCGGCGCTCGTGTCGGCCTGGGGCGACGAGGAAGCTGCCCGGCTCGCGCGGGCGTATCACGACGTGCTTCCCGGGACTTTCGAGCCGGCGGACCTCGACTGCGCACGGCTGCATCTAGCCGTCCAGTGGCTCGGCTGGTCGCGAGACTGGACTCCTCCGCAGGAGCATGCGACTGACTGGTTGGGCGAGGCTGCGTCGGCGGCAGATCGCGTGGGTCTATGACGCGGGCGCTGATCGTAAACGCGGACGACCTGGGGCGGAGTTCCGGAATCAATCGAGGCATCAGGATTGCCCACGAGCGCGGCATTGTCACAAGCGCAAGCCTGATGGTCCGTTTGCCGGCGGCACGGGAGGCCGCGGCCTACGCGCGGGGGCTTCCCCAGCTGAGCCTGGGCCTGCACGTCGACCTGGCGGAATGGGCTTATCTGGACGGCGCCTGGGAGCCACTCTACGAGGTCGTCCCGCGCTACGACCCGATGCAGGTCGAGGGCGAAGTTGGCCGACAGCTCGCCGCCTTCCGGGAGCTCAGCGGAGGGGACCCGACGCACCTGGACTCGCACCAGCATCTCCACCGCGAGGAGCCCCTACGTTCCGTGCTCGCCGAGCTCGCTCGCGAACTGGACGTGCCACTTCGCTCGGTTAGCTCGAACGTCCACTATTGCGGGGAGTTCTACGGCCAGACCGCAACGGGCGAAAGCTTGCCCGAGTTGATTACAGCCGAAGCTCTCCTCGCGATCTTCGAAGCCCTTCCAGACGGCACGACCGAGCTAGGTTGTCATCCGGCCGAAGCCAACGACGCGGACTCGGTCTATGGCGCTGAGCGGCAGATCGAGCTTCGAACACTCTGCGACCCGCGCGTCCGGACAACGCTGGATGAGGTTGGAATTCAACTTCGCTCCTTCCACGGCATTCGCTATTCAGCCTCGGCGCAACCAGGCTGATGGCGATCGCCCTTATCCAAGGCGGGTTAGCCACCGGCTGCAGGCACGTTTGCAGTTCTCGACCGACCACCGTGGCTGCCGCTACCCACTGCGCCCGCCCGAGTTCCGGCTCGCCGCATCAAGACGTGTCGCGATCTGCTCCAGTCGTGCGAGACGGCGGTCAACCCCCTGCCAACCTGTGTCGTATTGGCTCGACAAGTACGGCGAGGTCCTGGAGGCGATCGTGGCGCTCTTCGGCGCCCTCCTGCTTGATGTCTCGAACCGACGCGGCGAGCTCTTCCAGGATGTCCGACAGCCTCTGCATGACTTCCCAATTGAGGTCGGGTGATCCGGCGGTACCGTTCGAGCGGGCCGCTGGTGACGTTGTAGGCTCACGACCCGACCCGACGTCGACGATCCATCGACGCCGCGACGGGGCAGGTGAGCGACGTCGTCAGAGTCGGCGCGAGCCCGTCCGCGGTCACGATCCTCGGCGGAGACCTGTGGACGACTACGCTCGCGCCGCTCGGCAGTCACCGCGGAGGCACTCTGCGGATCAACTCCTCTCCTCTCGGATTTGCCGTCGATCCGGCGGACGCGTACAGACGCCCGAGATGAACCCGGAGGGACGCTGGAATCCGGCGCCCACCCGATTGGTTGGCCCTGCTCTAGCCCAATGAACCGTTGACTCCACGCACCCGTTCCTATTCAATCGAAGGCGCGGGTGCCAGAGGCTTGGCATCTTGCGCTACTGCGGCCAGGGAGACGATGGCGGGATGAAACCCCGCACGGTGAGCGTCGTTGCACGACCCGACACGTTCAGGCGGAAGAGGCGTCAACCGGGCGGTGTGCGGTCGCACGGGGTCCTTTCGTGCGGGAATGCGTTTTTCACTGCGCTCATGGCCACGCTGGCGGTGACTTTGCTGGCCTTGGCAGTCGCTCCGCCGGCACAGCCGGCTACCTTGCCCTCAGGGTTCAGCGAGAAGACGGTCTTCACGGGTTTGAACCAGCCGACAGGTGTGCGCTTCTCACCGGACGGCCGGGTTTTCGTCGCCGAGAAAAGTGGGCTCATCAAGGAGTTCGACAGCCTGACGGATACCACGCCGCGGGTTTATGCCGACCTGCGCACGAACGTCCATGACTACTGGGATCGTGGACTGCTCGGTTTTGCCCTGGATCCCAGCTTCCCGACGAAGAACGTGATGTACGCGCTCTACACCTACGACGCACCCATTGGCGGCACTGCACCGGTTTACAACGACAATTGCCTTGACCCCACCGGCGCGGGCTGCAAGGTCAGCGGGCGATTGTCGCGCATCCTCTCCGACGGTTCAGAACAGGTGATGATCGAGGATTGGTGCCAGCAGTACCCAAGTCACTCCATCGGCTCGCTGGCCTTCGGACCCGACGGGAACCTCTATGTGAGCGGCGGAGACGGTGCCAGCTTCAATTGGGTGGACTATGGACAGGGCGGCGGCTCACTCGACCGCTGCGTCGACCCCGTGAACGAGGGCGGCGCCCTTCGCAGCCAGGACATGCGCACCTTGTCCGACCCGACCACGCTCGACGGCGCGCTGCTGCGCATCGATCCCGACACGGGCGCGGGCGCCGCCGGCAACCCTTTCGCGAGCAGCACCGACGCGAACGCGAGGCGGATCATCGCCTACGGGTTGCGCAACCCCTTCCGGATCACGTTCAGGCCGGGCACCAGCGAGCTTTGGGCCGGTGACGTCGGCTGGGGCGAGTGGGAGGAAATCAACAGAGTTACCGACGCTACCGACGCCACCGCCGAGAACTTCGGCTGGCCCTGCTACGAGGGCGACCCGCGCCAGCCCGGCTACGACGCCCAGAATCTCACGATCTGCGAGACCCTGTACGGGCAGAGCAACGCCGTCACTGCTCCCTACTACACCTACCGGCACTCCGACCAAGTCATTCCGAGCGAATCCTGTCCCATAGGCGGCTCGGCGATCGCCGGGTTGTCGTTCTCGTTCTACACCGGCGGCCCCTACCCATCCGAATACGACGGCGCGTTGTTCTTCGCCGACTACACCCGCAAATGCATCTGGGCAATGGAAAAGGGCGGCACCATCCTGCCGAGCCCGTCGAACATCAAGGGCTTCGTGGGCGGCGCAGCCAACCCCGTCGATCTGCAAGTCGGGCCCGACGGCATGCTGTACTACGTCGACATCGGCGGAGGCAGCATTCGGCGCATCGAATACACGGCCGCCGTCAACCAGCCGCCCCTCGCGGTCGCCACGGCGAACCCGACAGGCGGTGACGTCGGCACCACTGTCAGCTTCGACGGCTCCGCCTCGAGCGACCCGAACGGCGATCCGCTCTCCTATGCATGGGATCTCGATGGCGACGGCGCCTTCGATGACTCCACCACGGCCACGACCACGTGGACATACAACGCCGCCGGCACCTTCCGCGTCTCGCTGCAAGTGAGCGATGGCCGAGGCGCAACCGCGACCGACGCCGTCACGATCGGGATAGGGCTCCCAACAGTGGCGATCGCGAACCCGACCACGTCGCTGCGCTGGGCGGTGGGCGACACGGTCTCGTTCTCCGGCTCCGCGACCGACAACCAAGGCGCCCCAATCTCTTCTTCGAACATGACCTGGAAGCTCGTGCTCAAACATGGGGCCTGTCCCGACTGCCACGACCACTTCCTGCAGACCTACAGCGGCGTAAGCAGCGGCAGCTTCAATGCCCCGGACCACGACTATCCCTCCGAGCTAGAGCTCACCCTCACGGCCACCGACGCCGCCGGTCTCAGCAACAGTACGAGCATTCCGCTGCTGCCGAGAACCACCACACTGACGTTTCAGACGAACCCGACGGGACTGAAACTGACCTTCAACGGCGTCAATGCCACCGCGCCCTTCTCCCGCACGGTGATCGTGGGGTCGACCAACTCGGTCATTGCCGTCTCACCACAAACCCTGCGCGGTAGGCAGGTGTTTCGGTCCTGGACAGATGGAGTGACCACGGCGACCCGAACGATCATCGCTCCGACGAGCGCCGTGACCTACACGGCCACATTTTCCAAGAAGTAACCGGCCCGCCGAGACGAGCATGCGGTAAAAACGTCACTTTGACTCGACTGTCGACGCCAGTTCTGCTCCGCGTCCGCGACGACTTCCCCGCACCTGCGACACGCCCGATCGACGAGCGTACGGGAGACGGCAGCGATCAGCCGACCCCGGGTCCGAGGCATGGCGACCGTAGCTCACGGCTACCACCCCTTGAACGTCCAATCGGCCCCCGCCTAGCCTCTGCGAGGGGGAGGGGTGCCTCCTAGCCGAAGCGCTGCTCGACGGCTTGCCGCGTCCGGTTGAGGGCCTCTGCGACCTGCGACCAGGTAGCGCCTTGCGAGCGAGCCTCCTCGACCGCAGCACGCTCAATCTGCTGCAAGACCTCCTGCATTTCCGCGAGCGAGTCGAGAATCACGAGCGGCTCGTTGCTCGACCGAACGCGGAACATCGCCTTTCGGTAGCGACCCAGGATTTCCTCAGGAATCCTCTCAATCACCCAGGGGTGATCGAAATCATCGGCGGAGGGAGGGTTTACGCCCTGAGCGGATGACGTTTCTCCGGACCTCTGCGGAGACCGACGGCGAATGCGTGCTGATCGAGCTTCAGGCAGAGCCGCAGGCGTTCGTCGCGGCAGCACACGTCCACCCGGCTCAGGTTGAGACCTTCGAGATCGTGTCGGGTACGCTCGGCGCCAAGGTCGCCGACAAGAAGATCGAGGCGCAGGCAGGTGATGTCCTCGTCGTGGAGCCTGGGCAAGCACACAAGTGGTGGAACGCCGGCGAGGGGGAGCTCGTGTTTCGTTGTGAGCTGCGTCCGGCGCTTGGGTTTGAGGCGTTGATCGAGACGATGTTCGCGCTCGCAGCCGCGGGCAAGACGAACAAGAAGGGCATGCCGAACCCCTTCCGGCTTGCCGTCATCGCCCAGGCGCACTTCGACACGGTGCGCTTGCCGTTCCCGCCTGCTCCGCTCCAACGCGCGGCGCTAGCCGGCGGCGCCCCGCTCGGCCGGCTCCTCGGCTACAGGCGGACCTACACGTCGGAGCTGACACCTGATCCGGCGGGAGCAGCCGCCTAATCAATGCCGCACGTCCGATCCGCCCTCGGCATTCGCCGGGCCGCCGTCATCGCCGCGCCCCGCGCTCTCCGCCCTCCTGATCGTGCGGGTTTCTTCCTCGATCCGGCAATCGATGAGTCGGGAGAGGGCCTGGCTCGAGCAAGCCCGCGTCATCTTCCTGACCGTCGTGAGTGCCGGCCTGAAGCGCGGCGAGATACTCGGACTACGCTGGAAGGGTGTTGACCTTGCCGACCCTGCGGGAGCCGTTCTCCGCGTCCGCGAGACGTTCGTGCGCGGCGCCGAAGACACACCGAATGTCGCAGGCGGGGGCGAGGACCATCGCACTCGGCCCGAAGCTCGCCGAGGAGCTCTGGCAGCATCGCCGCCGGACCGCCTTCGCAGGCGACGACGAGCGAGTGTTCTGCCATCCGACGAAGGGCTCGCCGATCGACCCGAACACCTACTCGGCGACGCTGAAGCTCGCGCTCGCGAAGGCGGGCGTCTCGAGGACGATGCGACCCTTCCACGACGGCCGCCACACGTCGATCACAAACTCGGCCGCCGCGGGCCTCTCACCGGCCGCGCTGATGTCGCGTGCCGGGCACTCGAACTTCAAGACGACCCAGCTCTACATCGACCTGGCCGGCGAGACGTTCCGAGCCGAGGCCGGCCTGCTCGAGCAACGCCTCTTCGGAGAGGAGCGGTACCAAAAGCGGGTACCACTTCGGAATCCGTCGACGAGACCGAGCTCGAGCGGTCTCCTCAAAGTGTCTAGCGGAGCGGCGCAGGAGTCGAACCTACCCAGCGACGGGTTGCGCCGCCTCACCGGTTTTGAAGACCGGCTGGGCCACCGGGCCCGGGCCGCTCCGGAGCCAGCCTAGCTTCTGATCCCCGCGGGGCACGCTGACTGCGTCGGCTGGCATTAAAAGAGAAGAGAGGCGGTGCGACTCACCCGCCTCTCTCCCGCGAGTTGCTTGGGCTGCGGCCCCCCAGCAATCTCGCTTTCCGGCTAGATCCCCTCGGATCCCCGCCTGGGGTATAGATCGGCCATTCAGCCCCCGCCAGTATCACTCGATCCAGTGAAAGTGAACCAGGGGGGTGAACCACCTCCTGGGGCATGGAGTGAAGCGCCTCGCATCAGCAATACTGCGGTTATAAGAGTTGCGGCAGACTTCTGAGGGTGGGCCCCGATGCGGCGGGGGCTCCCTTAGAAGAAGTTGGGGGCGGACTCGTTGCGGCGAGCTCCGCTCCCTCACTCTTTCGAGGGACGTGTCTAGCGGCGCGAATACAATCCCAGCCGCTGTGCACGGGGTTATCTTCGCGAGTTTCGTCGACTACGTGGCTGCGCGGCACGGCTCCGACGTCGCCGCCGAGATCCTCGCCGACCAGCCCGTCTTCCTTCTGAGCGAGTCCTATGACGACGAGCTCCTGCTCGAGCTCCTAGCTCGGGCCTCGGAAGCGACCGCGACCCCGGTGGCTGACCTCGTCCACCAGGTCGGCGTCTTCACGGCTGAGCAGACGTTCGCCCGCCTTTACCCGGCTTTCTTTGCAGTCGCCGGGGGCACACGGGCCTTCCTGCTCTCGGTGGAGACGCTCATCCACGAGCTCGTGCGGGCGACGATCCCGAATGCCAGCCCGCCGCAACTCCACGTGCAGCCGCTCGGGGAGGACGGCGTCTCGATCACCTACACGTCCTCGAGGCGCCTTTGTGCTCTCCTCGCCGGCCTGGTCGAGGGAACTGCCCGTCACTACGGCGAGGAAGTGCAGATCGACCAGACCAACTGCATGCTGCGCGACGATCCTGCGTGCGTCTTCGAGATCCGCGTCAGCCCCGGGGCGCTCGCCGCCTGAGCACCCGAGCGTCCCCGACCCGCCGCGTGACGCCGTCCGCATCGAAGCGCTCGAGCAGGAGCTGCGCGGGGCGGCGTCCCGTGCCGAGGAGATCGCGAAAACGGGCGAGCGCTATCGACCCTTCCTGCTCGCACTCCTCCACGAGGAGACGCCTGGCCTGCTCGTGTGCCACGGCTCCGACGGCCAGGCCGTCCCCGACCCGAACCAGGCGCCCTTCTCGCTCGAGGTAGGCGCCGAGCTCCCGATCCTGGATGGGGACGGGCACATACCCGGCCGCTTCGAGCTCGGCTTCGAGCCGGGCGGCTGCGTCGGCGCGATCTCCGAGCGAGGCGGCCGCGCCCGGGAGATAGAGCTTCGCCCCACGCCGCTCCAGTCCGAGGCGGGGCACGATCTCAGCGGCCCAGTCAGTCGAGGGCACCGGCACGCCCGGGTCAAGCGAGTCGGCCGCGCCGATGCGCGCGCGAAGCTCCCCCTCCAGGGCTTCGAGCCAGGCCCGTGAGAAGAGCCACTCGCCGGCGCGCTCGACTGCGTCGAGATCCGCGGGAGCGAGGTGCCGGAGGCTGTCGAGCCGCACCGGCGCATAGACGGTGGCCGCGATGTCGCCGCGCTCGATCAGCTCGAGGCGCTCGGGCGAGAGCTTCCTCGGCGGGTCGGGATCGAGGACGACCGCGCCGCCGAGAGTCGTCCGGTCTCGCAAGACGACGTGGTCGCCACGGGCGGCAACCGCGGGCGAGGCGAGCCGGAGCTGCGCGTAGTCCTCGCCGGTCCGGACCACCCGTGCGTAGTGCTCGGCGGTCCCGTGGTGGACGTGGAGGCGCGCTCCGTGCGGAATTTCCTCAAGCTCGTCGAGGACGACGTCCAGCCGGTAGCTCGCCGGGAACGCGCCAGGCTCGACCAGTGCATCCCCGCGCCGGAGCGCACTCCGTTCGACTCCCGGGAGTGCGACCGCGACACGCTGACCCGCCCCGGCCCGCTCGACGTCGCGGTCGTGCACCTGCACGCTTCGAACGCGAACCTCGAGCCCGCCTGGTTGAGCGACGAGGACGTCGCCTTCCCCGAGCGACCCCGACCAGAGCGTTCCCGTCACGACGGTGCCGATTCCGCGGAGCGTGAAGACGCGGTCGACGAAGAGCCGTGTGGCGCCTGACGCCGCTCGCTCCTCGACGGCTTCGGCCTCGGCCGCGAGCGCCGCGCGGAGCTCGTCGAGGCCCTCGCCCGTCCGGGCGCTCGTTGCGACCACGGGCGCGTCTGGAACGAGCTCACGGCCCTCCTCGACGGCAAGGTCGCGAGTCTCCTCGTCGACCGCATCGACCTTGGTGATCGCCACGACGCCGCGCTCGATGCCGAGGAACCTGAGGATCGCCAGGTGCTCGTGTGTTTGGGGTCGTGCCCCCTCGGCTGCGTCGACGACCAGCAGGAAGAGATCGATTCCGGTTGCGCCGGCGACCATGTTCCGCACGAAGCGCTCGTGGCCGGGCACATCGACGAGCGAAAGCCGTCGCCCATCCGGTAGGTCGAGCGGCGCGTATCCGAGATCGATCGAGATACCGCGCTCCTGCTCCTCGGGCAACCGGTCGGTGTCCTTTCCGGTCAGCGCCCGAACGAGCCAGGTCTTGCCGTGGTCGATGTGCCCGGCTGTGCCTACTGTGCGCGGCACGCGCGAACCGCCTCCGCCGCCTCCTCTGCCTCCGCGTCCGTCAGCGTCCGGCAATCGAGGAGCAGGCGGCCGTCGCGGACGATGCCGATCACGGGCGGATCTGCGCCCCGCAGGCCCTCCGCCAGCTCGAGCTCGAGAGCGCACGCAAAGCTCGGGAGCTCGGTCAGGGGCAGCGCGCCTCCACCGACGCGGGCGACGGTGCTTTCGACGGCGCCCCCGGTGAGCGAAGCCAGCCGCTCCGCGCGGGCCCGCACGTCCGAGAGGTCCTCGCGGAGCATGCGCGGAACGGGAATCTCCGCCTGCCGCCCACTGCGATAGAGCGCGAGCGTCCCCTCGAGAGCGGCAAGCGTGAGCTTGTCCGGTCGAAGTGCGCGCTGGAGTGGATGACGTCGAAGGCGCTCGATCAGGTCGGCGCGGCCCACCACGATTCCCGCCTGGGGCCCGCCGAGCAGCTTGTCTCCGGAGAAACAGACGAGATGTGCCCCCGCGTCGAGGCTCGAGCGCGGGCTCGGCTCGTCTGCGAGCTCGTCCAGAAGGCCCGAGCCGAGGTCATCGACCAGCACGAGGCCCCGCCGCTCTGCGAGGGCCGCAAGCTCACGGAGGCTCGACTGCTCGGTGAAGCCCACCATCCGGAAGTTCGACTGATGCACCCGAAGGATCGCTGCTGTCCGCTCTCCAACCGCCTGCTCGTAGTCGGCGAGACGCGTGCGGTTCGTCGTTCCAACCTCGACGAGCTTCGCACCGGAGCGCGCGAGGACGTCCGGGATCCGGAAGCCGTCGCCGATCTCGATCAGCTCGCCGCGCGAGACGATCACCTCGCGGCCCTCCGCGAGTGCGGCCAACGCGAGGAGAATCGCTGCCGCGTTGTTGTTGACGACGAGCGCGGCCTCGGCGCCGGTCAGGTCGCGGAGCAGCGGCGCCACATGGTCCTGCCGCGAGCCGCGCGCACCGCCGGTGAGGTCGTACTCGAGATTCGAATAGCCGCGGCCGATTTCGACGACCCGCTCCAGCGCCTCCTCCGCAAGTGGCGCTCGACCCAGGTTCGTGTGGACGAGGACTCCAGTCGCGTTCAGCGAACGCCGGAGCCTGGGAACTTCCAGAGTCCCGAGCTCGTTAAGTACACGATGAACAAGATCCCCGACATCGCCTCCGGCCTGTACGTCCTCGCGCGCGTGGACAAGCGCGTTTCTGACCGCGCGCACGACGAGCGGGCGTCCGTGCTGCGCCGCCAGCGGAGCGATGGAATCGTCGGCGAGCAGGCGGTCGACGGACGGAAGGTCCCGAAGCGGGTTTTCCCTGGCCACGCGCCTGATGATAGAGAGCCGGTCAGGGGGGTACGATCGCGCTCATGGTAGAGCTCGACGCTGGACGGCTGCGAGCGGCTCGCGATTGGGGAAGCCGCTGGATCGCCCTTGCGGCCACGCTGGCGATCCTGGTTGCCCTTTTGGGCGCGTTCGTTCTCGTCCGGGCGGTGATGCTGCGCGGCGCGGTTCTCCCCGGCGTCAAGGTGGCCGGGGTCGATGTGGGCGGTCTCTCGCGCGCGGACGCCCGCGCGAGGATCGAGGCCACCCTCGGCGCAAACCTGGAACGACGCGTGACGGTGGTCGTCGGCACGGGAGAGTTCACCACCCGTCCGACCCGGCTCTACGAGCTCGATGTTGCCGCCACGGAAGCCGCGGCCTACCAGGAAGCGCGGGGATCGTTCCTCTCGCGCCTGACCGCCGTCGTGCTGCCTTTCGCCGCCGACCGGGAGGTCGAGCCCGTCTTGCGCGTCCTCCCGGCGGGCCGCCAGGCGCTCGCGGAGCGACTGAGCGCGCTGACCAGGCGCCCGGTCTCCGCGAGGGTTGCGATGCAGGACCTGACGCCCGTGGTCTTCCCCGGCCGCGTCGGAGCGGTCGTTGACGAGCCGGGTCTGATCGCGGCGCTTCGTCGCACCGCCCTCTCGGGCTCCGGCACAGTCCGCGTAGCGCTCCAGCGGGAGGCGCCCGCGATCACCACGGCTGAGGCCCGCGGTGCGGCCGCCGACGCCCGGCAGCTCGTGTCGGCACCCGTCACGATCCGCTTCCGCGGCGATGAGGTCGGACGGCTCTGGCCGCGGACGCTCGCGAGCCTGGTCCGCTTCCAGCCGTCCGAGGGCGGCTACAACCTCGTTCTCGCGCCGGACGCGGTCAGCCGCGCGGCCGGCCGGTTCGTCGCCTCGGAGACGCGGAAGCCCTTGGACGCGACCTTCGCCGTCCACGGGAACCACGTTCGCGTGGTTCGGTCCCGGGGCGGTACGCGACTGGCCTCGACCAAGGGTGCGGCTGCCATCCTCGCCGCCGGCCTCGCGCCGGACGGAGCTCGGGCTGCGGCCGTGACGCTGACGAAGCAGCAGGCCGAGCTGACGACGCGGGACGCCAGGGCGCTCGGGATCAAGCGCAGGATCTCGACCTTCACGACCGACATGGGCGTCTCGTCCTCGAACCGGATCCACAACGTCCTGCTCATGGGCAAGTACCTCGACGGCACCATCGTCCGCCCGGGCCAGACGTTCTCGTTCAACGGGACGATCGGGCCGCGAACCAGTGAGCGCGGCTTCCTCGAGGGCCAGATGATTCTGGGAGGCCTGCTCGTCCCGTCGATCGGCGGCGGTGTCTGCCAGGTGGCGACCACGATCTTCAACGCGGCGTTCGAGGCCGGCCTCCCGATTCGGGAGCGCCACAACCACTCGTTCTACATCAGCCACTACCCGATGGGACGAGACGCGACAGTCTCGTGGGGTGGGCCCAATCTCGTCTTCCGGAACGACCTCGACCACGCGATCCTGATCAAGGCGAGCGGGAACTCGTCGACTCTGACGGTGACCTTCTACGGCACGCGCCAGGGGCGAAAGGTGATCGCGACGACGAGCGCGCCGACGGCGTACACCTCGCCGACCCTCCAGTACGCGGTCGACCCGGCCGCTCCCGCCGGCTCGGTGCGCACGGAGCCAGGCGGTGGCCCCGGCTTCAGCGTCAACGTCCATCGCAAGGTGCTGGAGAACGGCAAGGTGATCCGCCAGGACAACTTCTTCACCCGCTACACCCCGCAGAACCCGACTGCGGTCTACGGGCCGGGGGCGACTCCTCCCGGGCCGTACTTCACGCTGCCCGGATAGATCCGGGCTCCGAAGTCCCGTAGGATCGCCGCGTCGTGAGAGCGGACGCAGCGACACTTCGCTACGCGGTCTTTCCTCGCTCCGGAGCCGCCGTCAGCGCACTCCTGGTCGTGGCCGGCGCCGGACTCGTGGCCCTGTCCGCCCAGATCTCCATTCCACTTCCCTTCACGCCGGTCCCGATCAGCGGCCAGACCTTCGCCGTCGTCCTGGTGGGTGCGAGCCTCGGCGCCACGCTCGGGACCGCGAGCCTCGCGCTCTATCTCGGCATCGGCCTCGTCGGCGTTCCCGTCTACGCCGAGCAGCAGCACGGCTGGGACGTCCTGACCGGCGCGACGGGCGGCTACCTCTTCGGGTTCCTCGTCGCGGCTGCGCTGACCGGCTGGTTGGCGGAACGACAGTGGGACCGCCGGCTCCCGTCGTCGATCACGGCCATGCTGACCGGGAACGTCGTCATCTACCTGTTCGGCCTGCCCTGGCTGGCGCACGTGGCAGGCACGGATCTCGAGGGCACCCTCGAGGCAGGGCTCTACCCCTTCGTGGTCGGCGACCTTTTCAAGCTCTACCTCGCCGGGGCGCTGCTTCCCGGCGCCTGGCGGCTCGTCGAGCGACTGCGCTACTGAGCGTCGGCCTTTGCGGGCTCGGCGGGGACTTCGGCGCACCGCTCGCGGTAGCAGTCCACGACCGTCGCGACGGCCTCCTCGATCTCGTCCGTCACGAGGAGAAGGTCGAGATCCTCGGGGGAGATCATCCCCTCCTCGAGGAGCGGGCCGTTGATCCAGTCCATGAGGCCGTCCCAGTAGCTCGAGTCGAACAGGACGACCGGGAAGTGGCGAACTTTCCCCGTCTGGATGAGGGTCAGGGCCTCGAAGAGCTCGTCGAGCGTGCCGAAGCCACCGGGGAAGATGACGAAGCCCTCGGCCGGCTTCACGAACATCGTCTTCCGCACGTAGAAGTGCTTGAAGGTGAGACTGACGTCCAGATACGGGTTGGCGTACTGCTCGTGGGGTAGCTCGATGTTGAAGCCGACCGAGAGCCCGCCGCCCTCCTGGGCGCCGCGGTTCGCTGCCTCCATGACGCCCGGGCCACCACCGGTGATGACCGTGAACCCGGACTCCGCAAAGAGACGGGCGACCTCGCGCGCCTCTCCGTAGGCGGGGTGATCATCGCTCACCCGGGCCGACCCGAAGATTGTGACGGCGGGGCTCGGGACCTTTTCCAGGGTCGTGAACCCGAGCGAGAACTCCTCCGCGATCGCGGCGACACGGCGGCCGTCGGCGCCGTCGGAGCTATCGAGGATCCGCCGGTCCTCCATCAGAATGTCCGCTCCACGTGCGTGGCGCTCATCGCGAGCGCGAGCAGGACGGCGAGTCCGATGTAGGTCACCCCGGTCACGGCTCGCTGCCAGGGCTTGACCCGGTAGTAGGCGCGCGACTCCTCGGTGTCCCGGGCGCGCCAGCGGCGCCAGAGCTCGAGGCCGCCGATGACGAGGATGAGGAGCAGGATCGGGTTCGGGGCGAGCAGCGTCAGGACGAGCAGGGCGACGAGACCGAGCCCCCAGATGGCCGGGTGAAGCGCGCCGACAGCGCGGCCGCCGTCCAGTGGCACGATCGGCAGGAGGTTGAACAGGTTCAGGAAGAATCCGGTGAAGGCGAGCGCGATCAGGAGCTGCGAGTCGAGCGCCTCGCCGGCAGCCCAGACAGCGGCCGCACCGAGGCTGCCGAGGATGGGCCCGGCCAGCGCGACCTGCGCTTCCTTCCAGGCGTCGTTGGGCAGCTGCTTCATTCCGACCACGGCGCCCACGAACGGGATGAAGAGTGGGGCTGAGGCGGGGATGCCCTGATGCCTGAGCTCGATCACGTGTCCTAGTTCATGAACCAGGAGGAGCAGAACGAAACCAGCCGCGAACCGCCAGCCCCAGATCCAGGCATATGCGGCCACCGAGACGAGCATGGAGGCGGACGTGACGAAGATCTTGAACTTGAAGATCGCAAATGCAATCGCCTTGAACTTGAAGAGCAGGAAACCGACGGCCGCGATCGGTGCCCAGACCTTCCTCGCGAGCTCGCGCCAGCGGCTCTGCGGGTGGATGGGCTGGTACCCCCGGAGCTCCTCGTCGGACCAGGCGAGCTCTCGCTCGCGTTCCTCCTGCTCAGGTGTCAGCTGGCTCATAGGCTCATCGTAGCCGTCGTAATTTCGGGCTGCACGACACTTTGCCGGCGGGAACGCTGGCGCGTCAAGTCTCTTGAAACCACGAATAAGCGGCATAAGTTCCGCGAACCGAGTTCGTGTCGGATCGGGGCGAGCTGAGCCGCTAGCGCCTGACAGGAGCCGCAGCCTTCGCGTCCTGGCCGCACGATAAGGCGGCGCGGCTTGAAAGGGGAGGTGCCGTCGAGGAAGAATCAGGCAGCGTTCCCAAATCCGGGCGCACGCGATGATCGTGGCCATGACATCTAGCGCGAGCGAGTGCTCGCTCGAAAGCGGTCGCGAAGGCCCTATGCAGCCGCTGCCGATAGCCGACGGAACAGTGTCGAGAACAGTGCGATGCGTCGAAAAAGTTCGCCGTCATCGACGAAGACGATTCAGGCCTGGACGACGTCACCACGGGTCCAAGATCACTGCCAACGCAGTGCTAACGGCGCCGTAGGTCGTCCAGCCGGCACGCTCCGGCTCGGCGGACATCGCCAATGATCGCTGACGGCCGGCGACCTCGACTCCGGCCGCGGCGAAGGCGGACGAGTTCTTTGCCGTCCGAGCAGGTCTGGATGCACTGCATTCGCAGCGGTATCTGACGACATTCGCGTGCGCCTCGTTGACCCTCGCCGGCCGACAAGGTCCTGCCCGACGCGGTCGAGTCAGTGGTACGTCGTTCGCCATCGATGAGCGTGTTGAGCGCGACCTTCCCGCTTTTGACGGCGTTCGCCGTTCAGCGGCAGTGTCCCAACGCTGGCTGTCGACGGCACATACGATTGCCGCGTAGCTTGCAGCCGCATGGGCGAGCGATCGATGCGCGCCAGCGCACGCAACCACCATCGACGGCGACGGCACTCTGGCGCACGACGGCGCCTGCCAAGTGGACGTCTTCATGACCGCTGGCGCTGCACACGGTCGAGGTGGCAAGTCTCGAGGTCAGAAGCGGGACCTCGATTGGTCACAGCGGCGAACCTGAACCGCGGTGCTGGTCGATGACACGTCTCCCAAGGGTCCGACTCAACCTAGTCGGGCCTGCGCCGGCGACCCAAGAGGTGTCCCGGATCAGTTTGACGCGGGAAGAATTGATCGGCAGCGTCGCCGGCACGGTTTCGTCGAATCTCAGCGGAAAGCCCTCGTGACGGGGCACCCGCTGAGCGCGCTTCCGCCTACGCAGGTAGTTCGAGCGGGCGGCCGTCGACCTCGATCTCCGGGGACGAGAAGATGCAGTCGACGTGGATCGAGGACTCGTTCGCGCCGCCGTAGGAGCCGGCGTTCCGACCGATCGCGACGTGGGCAGTGCCGGCTGCCTTCTCGTCCAGCATCACGTGCCCACGCGGCTTGACGGTCGGGTTGAGGCCGATCCCGAGCTCGGCGATCACGTCGCCTCCGGTTCCCGCTCGATCGACCAGGTCCCGAAGCATCGAAGCGGCGCGCCCGCCCTCGATCGAGGTGACGCGACCTGCTTCGAACCGGAGGACGACCGGCTCGTCGACGAGACCCTCGACCGTGTACGGGACGGTCAGGTCGGCGACGAGGACGCCGTCAGCCGAGTCCTCGAGCGGTGCCACGAAGATCTCCCCGCCCGGATAGTTGCCGTACTCGCCGGGCCCGAGCGGGTGTGCATCGGTGAGCCAGGGGCGGCCGGTGACCCGGAACGAAAGGTCGGTGCCGGCGGGACTGCGGAGGCGCATGGAGTCGGCGCCCCGAACCTGGTCGAGCAGCGCTTCGGCGACCCCTGCCAGATCAGGTGGGGGCAGCGAGAGCTCGGCGGCCAGAAGCGCGGCATCGACGAACCCGAGAAAGAGTCCACGTCCGCCGTGGCCGAGTGTGGTCTCGTTCAGCTCGGACCGGAGCGAAGCCTCGTCGCCTCTCGGCTCTTGCTGGAGCGAGAAGAGGACATCCGCGTTCCGGGCGGCTTCGAGCATCGCGGCGGGGAGGGAGGCGAGCGGACGCTCTCCTGCCCAGAGGTGCAGCTCGGGCTCGGCGCCGGCGTCGCGCGCGGCGGCGAGGAGCTGTGAGCCTGCCTCTGCGAGGGGCTCGTCGACCACGACCAGGACGCGTTCGCCCGGACGGAGTGCCGAGGCCTGGAGAAGGTTCCGAGTCCAGCCGGGGTCCGCGAGGTCCTTCTTCACGGGCGGCCAGGGTACCGGCCCGCGGTTCGCGGCGTCACGATCCCCGCCCGATCCACTCCTCGCCGCCCTCGTACGCCTCCTTTTTCCAGAGCGGCACGGTCTGCTTGAGCGTGTCGATCGCCTCGGCACACGCGGCGAGCGCATCCCCGCGATGGGGCGCCGAGACCGCGATCGCGACGCTCGTCTCGCCGATCCCGACGCGCCCGGTGCGATGGACGATCGCCACGTCGCAGAGGTCGTACTTGCCCTTCAGCGTCTCGACGAGATCAGCCATGACCTCTTCGGCCATCTCCGCATAGGCCTCGTAATCGAGGTGGCGAACGGAGCGCCCGCGCGACTCCACGCGGGTGGTGCCGCTGAAGGTCGCGATGGCGCCGGCCCGCTCGTCGGCGACCTCGGCTGCCACCGCGGAGAGATCGATCGGCTCGGCAGTCAGGCGGACCGGTGAGCCGCCCGAGACCGGCGGGATGAGCGCCACCTCGTCGCCGTCCGCCAGCGGCGTGTCTTCGGCCGCGTAGCTGCGGTTCACGGCAAGAACCAGCCCGTCGGGCCGCTCGCCGAGGCCGTCACGGAGCGACGCCCAGACGTCACCCGCCGTTGCGCCGTCGGCAAGCTCTACCTCCTGTTCCCCCGTGCCCGCCCGCTCGCGCAGGCCGGCGAAGAGCCTGACGACCACCCGCACGGAGGCAGCCTACCCGCGGGGAGGGCGGTAGCCTTTCGAGCTGATGGCCGTCGAGGAGAACCGGCGCGAAACGGACTCGGGCATCGAGGTCAAGCCGGTCTACACCCCCGCGAACGTTCCGGGACTCGAGCTCGAGCCGCCCGGGGAGTTCCCGTTCACACGCGGGCCCTACGCGGACATGTACCGGGGCAGGCCGTGGACGATCCGCCAGTACGCGGGGTTCGCATCCGCCGAAGAGACGAACGAGCGGTTCCGCTACCTGCTCGAGCGGGGGCAGACGGGCCTCTCGGTTGCTTTCGACCTCCCGACCCAGCTCGGCTACGACTCGGACGATCCGCATGCGCTCGGGGAGGTGGGGCGGACCGGAGTGGCCATCGACTCGATCGCGGACATGGAGCTTCTCTTCGCGGACATCCCGCTCGGCGAGGTCTCGACGTCCATGACCATCAACGCGCCGGCCGCACTCTTGCTCCTCCTGTACGAGCTGGTGGCCGAGCGCCAGGGCGTCCCGGCCGAGGCGCTTCGTGGGACGGCCCAGAACGACATCCTGAAGGAGTACATCGCGCGCGGGAACTACATCTTCCCGCCGCGGCCGTCGATGCGGATCACGACCGATCTCTTCGCGTATTGCCACGAGCGGATTCCGCGCTGGAACACGATCTCGATCTCCGGCTACCACATTCGCGAGGCCGGCTCGACCGCCGTGCAAGAGCTTGCTTTCACCCTTGCGAACGGGATTGCCTACTGCCAGGCCGCCGTCGAGGCGGGCCTCTCGCCGGATGAGTTCGGTGCTCGGCTCTCCTTCTTCTTCAACGCGCACAATCACTTCTTCCAGGAGGTGGCGAAGTTCCGCGCGGCCAGGCGTCTGTGGGCGGAGATCATGCGCGACCGCTTCGGGGCGACCAACCCGCGCGCGCAGGCGCTCCGCTTCCACGCACAGACCGGCGGGTCGACGCTGACCGCCCAGCAGCCCGAGAACAACGTTGTCCGGGTTGCGGTGCAGGCACTCTCCGCGGCCAGCGGCGGGGCGCAGTCGATCCACACCAATGCCTACGACGAGGCCCTCGCACTCCCGACCGAGCGGTCTGCGCGGATCGCCCTTCGCACCCAGCAGATCCTCGCGAACGAGGTGGGGGTCACGGACACCGCAGATCCTTTCGGTGGCTCCTACTTCGTCGAGGCGCTCACCCTCGAGCTCGAGGAGCGCGCCCGCGAGCTGATCTCCCGAATCGACGAGATGGGCGGTGCAGTGGCAGCGATCGAGCGCGGCTTCGTGCAGGGCGAGATCGAGGAGGCGGCCTTCGAGCACGAGCGCAAAGTCGCCTCCGGCGCGCGTGTTGTCGTGGGCGTGAACCGCTACGAGGAAGGCGAGGAGTCCGAGATCGAGCTGCACTCGCTCGATCCCGAGGCGGAACAGCGGCAGATCGACCGAACGGTTGGCGTCCGGGCGGAGCGAGACGCCGGGGCGGCCGAGGCTGCCCTCGCAAGCGTCCGTGAGACTGCCCGCGGCACGGGGAATCTCCTCTACCCGATGCGAGAGGCGCTGGCCGCGAAGTGCACGGTCGGCGAGATCTGCGGTGTCCTGCGTGAGGAGTTCGGGACGTACGATGCCCAGCGCGCCCCGGGCCACTGAACCCGTGCCCCCGGGGGCCCCCTGATTAGTGCTTCCCCCGCATCGAGCGTAGCGCTCGGATTCGCGCGTGTGGTACGCACTTTCGTGCCGGAACAGCAACGAAGTTAAGCTCCACGCACATGGCGACGACCGAGGACGGCTCGACGATCGAGTCAGCGCCGGGCGACCCGGCCGGCGACGGAGAGTCACCGATCCCGCAAGGCTCGGGCCCTGCTGGCCGACACGACCCAGGCAAAGCTCGACGAGCTCGGGCGCCTGCGAGAAGAGGCCCTGCACGCCGGCGACGAGCGCTCGGTCTCGCGCCAGCGCGAGCGTGGGAAGCTTCTGGCCCGCGAGCGCCTCGAGAAGCTCCTCGACCCGGGCAGCTTCGTCGAGCTCGACCGCTTCGTCCGCCACCGCAATCCTCATTTCGGAATGATGGATCGCAGGCCGTACGGGGACGCGGTCGTGACGGGCTACGGCACGATCTTCGGCCGCAAGGTCTTCGTCTTCTCGCAGGACTTCACTGTCTTCGGCGGCACGCTCTCCGAGGCGTTCGCGGAAAAGATCTGCAAGATCATGGACCTGGCCCTGAAGTACGGGTGCCCGGTGATCGGGATCAACGACTCGGGAGGCGCCCGGATCCAGGAAGGGGTCGTCTCGCTCGGCGGCTACGCGGAGATCTTCTGGCGCAACGTCCAGGCGTCCGGCGTCGTCCCCCAGATCAGCCTGGTCATGGGACCGACCGCGGGTGGTGCCGTCTACTCCCCGGCCATGACCGACTTCGTCCTCATGGTCGAGGAGAGCTCGTACATGTTCATCACGGGGCCCGAGGTGGTGAAGACCGTGACCGGCGAGGAGGTCACTTTCGAGGAGCTCGGCGGCGCCCTCACGCACGCCTCCAAATCGGGCGTGGCCCACTTCACGGCGCGCGACGAGGAGGCATGCCTGGAGGACGCCCGCTACCTCCTCTCGTTCCTGCCCCAGAACAACGTCGACCCGCCGCCCTATTTCGAGCCCTCTGACCCGGTCGACCGCGAGAACCCCGCACTCGACACGATCGTGCCGGACAACGCCAACAAGCCCTACGACATGCGCGAGATCGTGGTCGGCATCGTGGACGACGGCGAGTTCCTCGAGGTGCACGAGCTCTGGGCGGAGAACATCCTCTGCGGCTTCGCGCGGCTGGGTGGGCACCCGGTGGGGATTGTCGCCAACAACCCCAAGGCGCTGGCGGGCACCCTGGACATCGACTCGTCGGTCAAGGCAGCCCGGTTCGTGCGCACCTGTGACGCGTTCAACGTGCCGCTCGTCACCTTCGTGGACGTCCCCGGCTTCCTTCCGGGAACAGCTCAGGAGTGGGGCGGGATCATCCGGCACGGCGCAAAGCTCCTGTACGCGTATTGCGAGGCGACCGTCCCGAAGATCGCGCTGATCACGCGCAAGGCGTACGGCGGTGCGTACGACGTCATGAGCTCAAAGCACATCCGAGCCGATTTCAACTTTGCCTGGCCGACGGCCGAGGTCGCGGTCATGGGGCCGGAGGGGGCGGTCAACATCGTGTTCCGGAAGGAGCTAGAGGAGGCGGACGACCCGGATGCGCGGCGGGCCGAGCTGATCGCGGACTACAAGGCGCAGTTCGCCAACCCCTACACGGCCGCCGAGCGGGGATACGTCGACGACGTGATCGAGCCCAAGCGCAGCCGCCCCATTCTCTGCGATGCGCTCGCAACGGCCCTCACCAAGCGCGAGCGTCGGCCGCCGCGCAAGCACGGAAACATCCCTCTGTAGTCGTTCAGCGCACCCACGCGATGTCCGTCGCGAGGATCGCAAACCGGCGGACGCGTAGGTATGGCCCGGTCGCCCGGAAGAGCAGGATGCTCCGCTGCGTGGCCACGGCAGCCCAGCGCTCGTCGGGCGACCAGGCGATCGCATGGGCGTTCACGAACGCGAGGTTGGACGGGTTCCCGTTTCGGTCGAGGAAGGTGAGCGCCTCCCGGGGCCCACGTCCCGTCCGAACCACGAGGTGGCTCCCGCGAGGGCTCGCCGACAAGGCCTGAGAGGCGCGGCGCCAGGAACGTCGCCCCGCGGACGGGTCGCCGTCCCTCGAAGATGACGAGGAGGTCGAGCCCTTCGGGCCCTGGGGGTCTGTTGGTCGCGAGCAGGGTCGCGAAGCGCCGGTCGTCGAGCCACGCCACCTCGCGAAGGCTTGTCGGTCCGATGGTTGCGCTTGCGAGCCCGAGCGCGTGGCTCACATCGCCCGCGGAGAGAAGGCGTCGATCGCGGAGTTCCGAGGAAAGCCGCAGCGAGCCGTCGACGACATAGGTGAGGCTGCCGTCCGGCTTCCAGGCGGGGGAGCAGCCGCGCCGGCGGAGGATCGGCTCTCCCCCGGGCGCATGCACGGTCACGTGGCCGCCGGTGCAGCGAGCAAACAGGGCGCCGCCTGGCTGCCAGGTCTCGCCGTCATTTACGAGCCGGCCTGCCGGATCAAGGGCCAGCCCACATGCGACTCGGCGGGGAGCGCTCGAATCGGCTCCGCTCGGTAGCGCGATCCTGTGTAGACGGCACCGGCGGTCGAGGTAGACGAGCGTTCCAGAGACCGACTCGGCGGTCGGTGCAACATGAGCCGGGCCGGCCCGAGTGCTTCGGGGCTCGAGGGTCCGGTCGCCCCCGCGGATGCCGTCAACGGCTGCGACGACGGCCACGACGGCGACGGCCCCGACAACGAGCGCGCTGCGGAGACGGCGCATCCGGCCTCACGATACTTCCCCTCGTAGGCGGGGCTTAACTAGGCAGTTTCGAGCAGAGAAGACTCGAGCCCGCCGGCGACCGCGAACTCGACCTTGAACGCCTCGACCACGTCCGGATCAAACTGCGTGCCTGAGCAGCGGTCGAGCTCTGCAAGCGCCCTGAAGTGCGGGAGGCCGCCGCGGTAGACACGATCAGTGGTCATGGCGTCGTACGCGTCGGCGACGAACAGGATTCGTGCTCCGAGCGGGATGTCGTTGCGCGAAAGCTGGTCGGGGTAGCCGGTTCCGTCCCACCGCTCGTGGTGGTGCAGGATCCAGTCGGCGACGGGCTCGACTCCGAGCGAGTCGAGCATGCGGAATCCGATCTGGGGGTGGCGCTCGAGGACGAGCCGCTCAGCCTCGGTCAGCGGGCCGGGCTTGCGCAGGATCTCCTCGGGGATCGCGAGCTTGCCGAGGTCGTGCAGGCTGCCGGCGAGCCGGAGGAGCTCGATCTCTTCGAGCTCGAGGCCCATGCGGATCGCGACGCGGGCGGCGAGCTCGCCGACCACGTAGGAGTGGCTGCCGGTGTACGCGTCGCGCGCGTCCACGGCGTGGGCGAGGCTCGAGGCGGCACGGAGGCAGGCGGCGCGGTCTCGCCCCTCGATCAGCCAGCGAAGCTCCGCGAGCTCCTCGACGTCGGGCCGGTACACATGCGCCCGTCCTCGGCCATGCTCCTTCGACCAGTAGAGCGCATTGTCAGCCACCCGGACCAGCTCGCTTCGGTCGAGCGAGTGCTGCGGATACGTGGCGATGCCGGCCGAGACGTTGACCGTGCTGCCGTGCTCGCAGGGAGAGGCGGCGACCCGGTCGAGGACGGCGTTTGCGATCTTGAACGTGTCATCCCCGGTGCGCCCGGGCAGAAGAATGGCGAACTCGTCGCCACCGAGCCTGAACGCCTCGCCGCCCTGTCGGAGCCGACTCGCCACCTGCGCGAGCACGCGGTCTCCCACCGGATGACCATGGCGGTCGTTGATCTGCTTGAAGTGGTCGATGTCGATGAGGCAAATCGTGACGGGGGTGCCGTCCTCCTGAGCCTCGTCGAGGCTGCGCTGCAGCCGCTCGTGGAAGTGGCGGTGATTTCCGAGCCCAGTGAGGGGATCGGTGAGCGCGAGCCGCATCGCCTTCAAAGACTCATGGACGGAGCGCTGGTACAGGGCGATTGCGACAAGAGGGCCGATGAGAGCGGCCGAGAGAAGCGGAGACCGCTCCCAGAGAACGGCGAGCATGAGGCTCACCGAGGCCATGATCGAAAACGGGACGAACGTCCAGTAGATCGACTGGCGAAGCAATCCGAAGAAGCGCTCGCGGGCCCAGACGGAGATGACGAGTGCGACGAGGATGACGTTCGTCGCGTAGAAGGTTCCTGCTCCGACGAGGACCGCGAGGAACACGTCCACGACCTCGCTGCCGCCGAACTGCGACGCAGCAACGCCGGCACCCGCAGCGCCGAGCGCGTACACGCCGGCGTTGTAGAGAAATCGGATCGGAGGCCGCCGGTCCAGGATGTCTACGAACGCCCGAGTCGCAAAGCCGATCACGACGGCGGGGGCCCAGCCGTAGACGACAGCCGTGCCGACGATGAACACGGCGCCGAGGGAGACCGACCCAGCCGGAACGCCCTCGACAGGCACGGGGTACGCCTCGACGACCACCGAGGCCACGAGCAGAGCCAGAAGGCCGGCAAAGGAACCGAGCGACGGAGTCGAGGTCGCGAGGCTCAAGGTCGCCGCGCCAAGCACGGCGATGCCGGCAGCCGTCACCGGGACGACGACCGGCAAAAGCCGGAGGGTGTCAGACCCCTCCGGCTGTGCATGGCCCGCTGCGCTCGGAACCGAGCGGGCGGCAATGCTGCTCACTGGATGACTAGCTCCAGATGAAGCCGTCAAGCTCGCCGAAGAAGGCAGAGCAGACGACCAGAGCTGTCATGACGAGCGTTGTGATCTTCCAATGCAACATCGTGATCCCCTTTTTCGTGAACGCCAGCACATCCAGTATCAATCTCACCCTTTAGCGGGTCATCACTCTATTGGGGGATTATCGATTTTGCGACTTTTTACGAAAGGCCGGCTTCGGCGAGGGGCCTACGGCCCCAGGCGAAGCTGTCGGCCCACCAATTTTCCATGGGAACCAGAGTCACGCCCTGGCTCGAAGAGTGCACCATCCAGCCGCGACCCATGTAGATCCCCATATGGCCGATCTGCGCCGGGCGCGAGCGTGGGCCCGCGTCTCCGAAGAACACGATGTCCGCAGGCCGGAGGCCCCGGCGCGTGATGCGCTGCGTCCTCGGCATCTCGCCGCTCATCGCATAGGTCGTGCGCCCGCGCAGCGTCGAGCCGAGCGTCGGCGCCCCGGTCCACCGTTCGAGCTTGTAGACGCGCCAGACGAACCCGGAGCAGTCGAAGCCGCCCCGGGCATCGACGCCGAAGGGTGATTCGGCGAACTCCGACGTGCCGCCCCAGACGTAGGGGTAGCCGACGAAGCGGACGGCCCTGCGGAGGACCCGAGTCTTCCACGCGGTGAGAGCGGGCAGATCGAGCGACGAAGCCTTGTCGTTGGCCCACTGAAGCTTCCAGTCGTCGAAGCCGACGAGCTGGGCGACCGAATAGGCGGTCTCCGCACGCGTGACCCGGTCGCTCGGGAGGAGCTCGAGGTCGTCATCCTCCTGAGGGTGGTTGTAGCGAAGGCCGAGCAGCCGCGCGAGGACCTCGGTGCCCGCCCGGTTCGGGGGCCGGAGGTTAGATGCGACGAGCTCGGCCCGAACCTTCTGGGCGGCGGGGCCGAGGCCGAGGGCGCGGACGAGCGCCCGATCGAGCTCGGCGACCGTCACCTTCCGGTCGGGGTCGAGGACCACCTGATCCTTGTGTGTGATTCCTGCGACGATCTGCGCCAGGTCGCGTCGCGTCAAAGCCCAGTTGGGACGAAAGCCGGCCACACTCGGTCCCATGAGGCCGCTCTGCACGGCGACCCTGATCTCCGCGCGTGCCCAGGACGCGCCGGATGCGGTTTCCGCGCCCGCGAGGGTCGCGAGCAGCGCTAGGAGTACGAAGGCGCGACGTGTCCTCATGAATTTCCCATCGGCCCGGCCCGCATCGATCTTTAGCCGCCGGACACCTCAGGCTACGGATCCGGTCAGAATGGCCGCGGATGGACGTCGACCTGCTGATCCAGCGACTGGGTGAGATCGCAGGCGACGAGCATGTCGTCACGCATCCCCACCAGCTCCGGACCTACGAGTCCGACGGGCTCCTCCAGTATCGGGTGTCGCCGCGCGCGGTCGTGCTCCCCGGCTCGGCGCAGGAGGTACGAGAGGTCGTGCGCGCGTGTTTCGAGGCCGGGGTTCCATGGGTCGCCCGTGGGGCGGGCACCGGTCTCTCCGGAGGCGCGCTGCCGCACGAAGAGGGGGTCCTGATCGTCCTGTCGCGGCTGCGGCGGATCGTCGAGGTCGACCTCGAGAACCAGCGCATCGTGGTCGAGCCCGGCGTGACCAACCTCGAGGTGTCGCGCGCGGTCGGTCCGACCCACTTCTACCCGCCGGACCCCTCGAGCCAGGTTGTCTGCTCGATCGGGGGGAACGTGGCCGAGAACTCGGGTGGCGCGCACTGCTTCAAGTACGGCTTCACGACGAACTACGTCACCGGCCTCGAGGTCGTCCTCCCGGACGGCGAGGTCCTCCAGTTGGGCGGCAAGGAGCTCGACCCTCCCGGCTATGACCTCGTCGGTGCATTCGTCGGATCGGAAGGGACGCTCGGCGTCGCGACGCAAGTGACCCTTCGCGTCGTCCCGGTACCCGAGACGATCAGGACGCTCGTGGCGTTCTTCGGCCACACGGACGAGGCGGGTCAGGCGGTGACGGAGATCGTCGCCGCCGGCATCGTCCCGGCCGCGATCGAGATGATGGACCGGCTGGCGATCCAGGCGACCGAGGCGGCCACGCACGCCGGCTACCGGCTCGATGCGGGGGCGGCGCTGATCGTGGAGCTGGACGGGCCCGAGGCGGAGTGCGTCTCGCGGCTCGACGAGGTCGTCGCCCATTGTCGGGTCGCCGAAGCGATCGAGGTGCGGGTGGCGCGCAACGAGATCGAGCGGGAGCTCTTCTGGAAGGCCCGGCGCGCGGCGTTCGGCGCCATGGGCCGCATCTCGACGACGTATTACGTCCAGGACAGCGTGCTGCCGCGAACGCGCCTCTCCGAGGTGCTCCGGCTGATCGACGAGCTCTCGGCGGAATACGGGATGCAGATCGCGAACGTTTTCCACGCGGGAGACGGGAACCTGCACCCGCTGGTCTGTTACGACGGGCGCACGCCCGGCGAGGCAGAGCGGGCGGAGGAGCTGGCGGGACGGATCGTGAAGGCATGTGTGGACGCGGGCGGATCCATCACGGGCGAGCACGGCGTGGGGATCGACAAGAAGCACTACATGCCGTCGATGTTCTCGGAGCCGGACCTCGACGCCTTCCAGCGGCTCCGCTGCGCGTTCGATCCCGACGGCCTCGCCAACCCCGGCAAAGTGATGCCGACCCCTAGGCTCTGCGGCGAGGTGCCGGGCCCATACCGGCAGCATCCCCTCGAGCGCGACGGTGTCGCAGAGCGGATGTGATGCTCGAGCCAGAGTCCTACGAGGAGGCCGCCGAGCTCCTGAAGGCGAGCAGCGAGGTTGCTCGCGCTGTCCGCCCGGTCGGCGGCGGCACCAAGCTACGGTGGGGTGGGACAGCCCGCGCCGATCTGGACATCTCGACGGCCTCGCTCGCGGCGATCCGCGAGCACAATGCCGGCGACCTGACGGCCGTCCTCGAGGCGGGCGCACGGCTCGAACACGTCCAGGACGTGTTCGCCGAGGCGGGCCAGATGCTCGCACTCGACCCACCGCTCGGGGGCGGGGACGCTGCGACGATCGGGGGGATCGTCGCGACCGCCGACTCCGGGCCGCTTCGCCACCGTTATGGCGCGCCGCGTGACCTCGTGATCGGGATCACGGTGGCACTCTCCGACGGCACGGTCGCGAAATCGGGCGGGAAGGTGATCAAGAACGTGGCCGGCTACGACCTCGGCAAGCTCTTCGCAGGCTCGTTTGGCACGCTCGGACTGATTCTCGGTGTGGCAGTGCGCCTTCATCCGCTGCCGGCAACCCGCGCGACGGCGCTCTTCCGGGGCGACTCCCCGGACGCTCTGGCGAGAACCGCCGCTGCCCTTGCACACGCACCGCTCGAGCTGGAGGCACTGGACGTCCGCTGGGAGCGCGGCCGCGGAGCCGTACTGGCGCGTGCGGCAGGGGCTGCAGCACTCGAACGGGCTGGGAGCATGGTCGAGCGCTGGGGCGGCGAGGTGGTCGAGGCGGACGACGCTCTCTGGGCGGCGCAGCGAGACAGCCAGCGCTCGGGAGACGGAATCGTGCTTCGCGTCTCGGCCTTGCCTGCGCGGCTTGGCAGGCTGCTAGAGGTGGCCGAGCGGGCAGGGGCCCGGCTCGTCGGGCGCGCGGGGCTCGGCGTCGCCTGGGTAACGCTTCCGGACGTCTCCGCGCTGGCCGACGTACGCCGCGAGTTCGGCGGGGTCGTCCTCGATCGTCCTCCCGGTGCCGAGCTCGAGGCGTGGGAGCCCGAACCGCCCGCCGCCGGGCTGATGCGGCGCGTCAAGGAGCGGTTCGACCCGGCTGGGATCCTGAACCCGGGCGTCTTCGCCGGAGGCATTTAGACCTCCGATGCCGGCTTTCGATGCGCATCGACCACCGGAGCTGGACGTGATCGAGACCTGCGTCCACTGCGGCTTCTGCCTGCCGACCTGCCCCACCTATACGCCACTCTGGAACGAGGAGATGGACTCGCCGCGCGGGCGCATCGTCCTCATGCAGGAAGGGCTGGAAGGCGCCAACGTCCTCTCGGACGAGATGGTGAAGCACTTCGACCGCTGCCTCGGGTGCCTGGCCTGCGTGACTGCGTGCCCCTCCGGTGTCCGCTACGACCGGCTGATCGAGCGCACGCGCGCGCAGGTCGAGCGGCACCACCGGCGCTCCCCGGGTGAGTGGCTCTTCCGCCGGCTCGTCTTCGGGCTCTTCCCGCATCCCCGGCGGCTGCGGGTGCTTGCGCCCCTCGTCGCGCTCGAGCGGCTCCTCGGCCCGGGGCGGCTGCTTCCCGCCGGCACACGCCTGGGCAGCATGGCCCGGCTCGCACGGGGAATTCCGCCCGGGCGCCCACGCAGGCTCCCAGGGGAGCTACCCGCGACCGGCGAGCGGCGTGGCCGAGTCGGGCTCCTGCAGGGCTGCGTCCAGAGAGTGTTCTTTTCGCAGGTGAACGACGCCACTGCCCGGGTTCTCGCCGCGGAGGGCTACGACGTCGCCGCTCCCGAGCGACCGCGTTGCTGCGGCGCCCTGCATCTCCACACCGGCTACGAGGAGGGCGCGAAACGGCTCGCGAAGCAGACGATCGAGCAGTTCGAGGGCTGCGACCATGTCGCTGCGAATGCGGCCGGGTGCGGCTCGGCAATGAAGGAGTACGGGCACCTATTCGACGACGACCCCGACTGGGCCGAGCGCGCTGCCGTCTTCGCGGCCAAGGTCCGCGACGTCTCGGAGCTCCTGGCGGGGGAGCCGAGGGCGCCGAGGCACCCTCTCCCGCTCAGAGTCGCCTATCACGACGCCTGCCACCTCGCGCACGCCCAGGCCGTCAGGGCCGAGCCCCGGGCGCTCCTCCGCACGATTCCGGGGCTGGAGCTGATCGAGCCGGCGGAGTGGGAGATCTGCTGCGGCTCCGCAGGCGTCTACAACCTGCTCCAGCCGGAAGCTGCCTCCGAGCTCGGCAGGCGAAAGGCTGCGAACCTCCTGGCCACAGGGGCGGAGGCCATCGCCGGAGGCAATCCCGGCTGTACCTTGCAGATCGCGAGCCACCTGAAAGCGTCGGGGAGACCGCTCCCGATCTACCACCCGGTGGAGCTCGTCCGGATGTCGATCGAGGGGAGCAACGGTGCCGGAGGTTCCTGAAGGTGTTGAGATCCTGGCGCCCGTCCAGGGCCGTTTCGCGGAGATCCTGAGCCGCGACGCACTCTCGTTTGTCCGGAATCTCCAGCGGCAGTTCGGCCAGCGCCGGCTCGAGCTCCTCGAGCGCCGGTCGGCCCGCCAGTCCGAGCTCGATCGGGGCGGCACGCTCGACTTCCTGCCGGAGACGCGCGAGGTACGCGAGCGGGACTGGCACGTCGAGCCGCCGCCGCACGACCTGCTCGACCGGCGCGTCGAGATCACCGGGCCCGTCGACCGGAAGATGGTCATCAACGCCCTGAACTCAGGTGCCCGCGGCTTCATGGCCGACTTCGAGGACGCGAACTCGCCGACCTGGATGAACGTGGTCGGCGGCCATGCGAACCTGATCGACGCGATTGAGCGCACGATCGAGTTCACGGCCCCGGACGGGCGCGAATACCGCCTGAACGACGATGTGGCGACCCTGCTCGTCCGCCCGCGGGGCTGGCATCTCCCCGACAAGCACGTCCTCGTCGACGGCACGCCCGTCTCGGGGAGCCTGCTCGACTTCGGCCTCTTCTTCTTCCACAACGCCCACCGGCTCCTCGCGCGTGGGTCCGGGCCGTACTTCTATCTCCCCAAGCTCGAGAGCCACCTCGAAGCCCGCCTCTGGAACGACGTCTTCCTCGAGGCGCAGCAACGGCTCGAGGTCCCGCGCGGAACGATCAAGGCGACCGTCCTGATCGAGACGCTTCCAGCCGCCTTCGAGATGAACGAGATCCTCTGGGAGCTTCGGGAGCACTCCGCGGGGCTGAACGCCGGCCGCTGGGACTACATGTTCAGCATCATCAAGACCTTTCGCGGCAGGCCGGATTTCCTGCTCCCCGACCGGAACTCCGTCACGATGACGGTGCCCTTCATGCGGGCGTACACGGAGCTCCTCGTGCAGACTTGCCATCGCCGCGGCGCCCACGCGATGGGCGGGATGGCAGCGTTCATTCCCAGCAGGCGGGACGCCGAGGCGAACGCGCAGGCTCAGGCGAAGCTGAAGGCGGACAAGGAGCGGGAGGCGTCCGACGGCTTCGACGGCACCTGGGTCGCGCATCCCGACTCGGTGCCGAGGGCAACGGCAGAGTTCGATGCTGTCCTGGGCGAGCGGCCGAACCAGGTCGACCGGATGCGCGACGACGTCTCGGTCGGGGCGGACGAGCTCCTCGACGTCCGCTCAACTCCAGGCTCCGTGACCGAAACGGGGCTCCGAAACGACGTGAACGTCGGCATCCAATACATCTCCTCCTGGCTCCGTGGGAACGGCGCCGCCGGCATCCACGGGCTCATGGAGGACGCTGCGACCGCCGAGATCGCGCGTTCGCAGGTGTGGCAGTGGGTGCACCACGGCGCGAAGCTCGAGGACGGCCGGGACGTAACGCCGGCGCTCGTCCGCGGGCTCATGGACGAGGAGCTGGAGACGATCCGCACCGAGGTCGCGAACGACGAGTGGTTCTACTCCGAGGGCAGGCCAGCCGAGTCGCGCGGGCTGTTCGAGCAAGTGGCCCTTGCTGACGAGTTCGTCGAGTTCCTGACGCTCCCGGCGTACGAGCAGCTGCTCGAGATCGAGAAGGGCTAGCCGGCGAGGGAGCGGCCGGCCGCTTCGAGCTCTGCGAGCGTCCGCGCCTCGATGATGCTGGCAAGGCCGAGAGCGGCGGGGCCGAGCTCGTTCCGGCCGACGATCGCGTGGCACGGGATTCCGGCTGCGAGGCATCGCGCGGCGATCTCCGCGACGAGCTTGCCGGCGGCCGTCTGGTCGTCGAGGGAACCCTCGCCGGTAAGGCAGAGGGCAGACCCGCCCAGCCGCTCGTCGAAGCGGACCGCATCGAGAACGAACGGCGCTCCCGGTACGAGCTGGGCTCCGCAGAAGGCCCAGAGGCCGCCCGCTAAGCCGCCGCCCGCTCCCGTGAGCATGTTGCCGGTCGGATTGCGAGGTGCGCGCCGGGCGAGCTCCTCCAGCCGCCGTTCGAGACGGGGCACGGTTGCGGGATCAGCCCCTTTCTGCGGGCCGAAGACCCGAGGCGCGTCTTCCCACGGTGTTTGGACGTCCGACAGCACCACGAGCTGGACCTCGACGGCCGCTTGCTCGAGGGCTTCGATCGCACCTGCGCCTCCGTCCGTACTGGCCGTACCGCCGACGGCGACGAGAACCGGTGAGGCGCCCTCCCGAGCGGCTGTCGCGATGAGCTCTCCGGTGCCGTGCGTCGAAGCGGCCCACGCGTCGCGATCGGCTTCCGCCACGAGCCCGAGTCCGCTTGCCTGAGCGCTCTCGACGATCGCAGAGCCGTCGGGGAGGAGTCCGTAGGCGGCCTCGACGGGACGGCCGAGCGGGTCGGCCACGATCGCGGTTCGCCGTTCGCCACCGAGCGCCAGGAGAAGCGCGTCCATCGTCCCCTCGCCGCCGTCGGCGACGGGAAGCTCGACAACCTCCTGCCCGCCGGCGCGGAGCCCGCGCGCCAAGGCGGCGGCGACTTCCGCGGCCGAGAACGTCCCCTTGAAGCTGTCCGGAGCGACGAGGACGGGGCCTGGCACCGGCCCAGTCTAGGGGCGGGTCGAGCCCGCCCCTAGCTGGTGGATGGCTCCGCTAGCGCGCCTGAGCGGCGGGCGGACGGTGTCGGCGCAGGAAGACGGTCAGGCCGGCGGCGACGAGGGCGAGCCCGAAGCTGCCGCCCAGAACCGGCCAGAGCGGGAAGCCGTCGTCCGAGGTGGAGGCTGCGGCCGGTTGCGAGTCGCCGGATCCGCCCGCGGTCGGTGCGACGGCCGGTGCCTCGATCACGACCGGGTCGTACTCATAGGTTCGTCCGGTGGCGGAGTCGTATACCTCGTACGTCCAGGTGCCTGCTTCCGGGAAGACGACGGTCGCCGTGT
>CAVROA010000009.1:0-143271 GCA_963722715.1 uncultured Actinomycetes bacterium
GCGAGCCCGACGGTCTGGATCACCGTTACCACCAGCGGCTTCGCGTACAGCCCGCTGGCGCGCCGAGTCCGCGCGTTCTGAAGCTGTAAGAGGGCGTACGCCGCTACGACCACGACCGCGACCACCCAGCCTGCAGTGACGCTCAGGAAGTCGTTGGCGATTCCCACGGTCGTCTCGTCCTGGATCCGGATCGTCCCGACCGACGAGGCCTGGGTGGTGAGGATCAGGACGACGCCCGACCAGATCAGCAGCCCGGCGAGCGTGACGACGAACGAAGGCACGCCGGCCTTCGTGATCACGAGTGCCTGCACGAAGCCGATCGCAGTCGTGATGGCGAGCGCGACGATGACCGCGGCCCACCAGGGCCACCCGGGTCCTCCGGCCGCAGGAGAAGCGTCATCACGACGCCGCCGACTGCACTCACGAAGGCAACCGACAGGTCGATCTCGCCGATCAGGAGGACGAACACGACGCCGATCGCGATCGTGGCGATCGCGGCCATCTGCAGCAGCAGGTTCGTGAAGTTGCGCTCGGTGAGGAACGTGTCGTCGAGGAGGCCGAAGACCACCACGATGATCCCGAGCCCGAGGATGATCGGGAGTGAGCCAAGCTCGCCGGCCCGAATTCCTTGCCACCAGAGCCGAACGTATCCGGACAGACTCGCGCCCGACACTTCGTCCGCCAGCGCGTCCGCGGCTACCGGGTCCACGCGCGCGGCGGTCGGGTCCAGGCCGGGATCGGATTCGGTAGGGCGGTCGGTCATGCGTCGGCCTCTGCGGCGTCCTGCATCCCGGGGACGTGGTCGAGCGTCCCCGCCGTGATGGCGTGCACGACCTCCTGCTGCGACGTCTCAGAACGCTCCAGCTGTGCAACGCGCTGTCCGAGCCGGAGCACTGTGATCCGGTCCGCGGACTCGAACACGTCGTGCAGGTTGTGGGTGATCATCACGACTCCCAACCCTCGCTCGGCCAGGCGGCGCACGAGATCCAGCACCTGGCGGGTCTGGGCCACGCCGAGGGCTGCGGTGGGCTCGTCGAGGATGACCAGCCTCGAGTCCCACATGACCGACTTTGCGACGGCGACTGCCTGCCGCTGTCCGCCGGACAGGCCGGCAACCGTCTGGCGAACCGATTTGAGCGTCGTGACGGAGAGGCTGTCCAGTGTCTCGCGCGAGGACCGCTCCATGCTCGACTCGTCGAGCACGACACCGGCTCGAATCCGCTCTCGGCCCAGAAACATGTTGGCCACGACGTCGAGGTTGTCGGCGAGCGCGAGGTCCTGGTAGACGACCTCGATGCCGAGCCTGGCGGCGTCGCGGGGGCCGTGGATGTTGACAGGCTCGCCCTCGTAGCGCACCTCGCCTTCGTCGAACGGGTAGATGCCGACGACGCTCTTGATCAGCGTCGACTTGCCTGCACCGTTGTCGCCGACCAGGGCCATGACCTCACCGCGACGAACCTCGAAATCGACCCGGTAGAGCGCCTGGACGGCGCCGAAGGCCTTGGAGACCCCCCGAAGCTCGAGGAGCGGCGTGTCAGCGGTGGCCATTACGTAGAGGGAGGTGAGGGCGCCGAAGCGCCCTCACCCACCGTCCGTGCTTCCTCGATTAGCTGTTCTCTTTGCAGAAGTCCGTATCGGCGGTGTCGCCGGTACAGATCTCCTCGATCGTCCTGAACTTGTCCGCGATGACCGTGTCGGCGATGTTGTCGACGGTCACTGCCGATCGGGGTCAGAGCGAGGTACGGCACGACGCCGTCGCCGGTCGGAGAATCCGCCGGCTTGCCGTCGGCCGCCTTGATGCCGACCGTCTGCAGGTCCAAGAGCCCGACCGTCCCTTCGGAGAGCGATCCTGCGAAGTCCGGCTCCACCGCGGTCGGATCCTCCCCGGCGCACAGAGCCAACGCGGCCTTCACCGCGGTCTCGGCCTCCGCCTGGATCGGCTTGTAGACGGTCATCGTCTGGTTGCCGAGCAGGAGGTTCTGGATCCCTGCCGCGGATGCGTCCTGGCCGCTCAACGGAATCGGCCCCACGCCTGCAGCGTCGAGTGCGTTGATCGCTTGCTGCGCGAGGTTGTCGTTGGCCGCGAACACAGCATCAACTTTGTTGTCGGCGTCGGTCAGGATCTGCTCCATGATCCCCTGCCCTTCGCCGTCCGCGCCCCAGCCGGGGACGAACTGGTCGGCCACAAGCTTCCAGCTGCCGTCGTCGACATGCTTCTGGACAGTCGCGTCGTAGCCGTCCTTGAAGAGGAAGGCGTTGTTGTCCTCCTCGCCGCCGTTCAGCTCCACGACGTTCGCCGGATCCTTGCCGAGCGCCTCGATCGCGGGCTCCATCACTTCGGCCATCGTGGCGCCGACCTGGACGTTGTCAAAGCTCACATAGGCTGCTCCGCCGGAGCTTCCGGTGTTGAAGCGGTCGTACTCGATCACCTGGACATCGGCCTCTTTCGCCAGGTCGATGATCGCGCCGCCCGAGCCCGTGTCGATGCTCGTGATCACGATGACGGCGGCGTCGGCCGCAATCGCCTGCTCGGCCTGCGACTGCTGTGTCGCCGCATCGCCCTCGGCGTTGACGATGGTGTGCTCGACTCCGGCGTCGCTGAACGCCTTGTCGAAGTAGGGACGGTCGTCGCTCTCCCACCGCGGCGAGCTAGCGCTGTCCGGGAGGAGGACCCAGATGGGCCTGTCGCAAGCACCGCCGCCCCCACCGCCCGTATCGGTGGCAGACGCGCCGGTGTCGCCGCTAGCGCTTTCGTCGTCGCCGCCACACCCGGCCGCGACCGCGGCGAGTGCGAAGACGAGGGCCAGGAACAGGGCGACGAGGCTCCACCGCGCTCCGCCTCCATTGGATCCGTGCACGAGTCTTCTCACTTTCATCCTCCCTCGCAGAGCTGGTCGGTCGAGCCGCCGCAACAGCGCAAGATTAGGCGTCTCTGCTTCGAAAGACAAATTCGCCGACGCGCCCGGCGTAATTCGGACGGCTTCGCCGCTGCTAGCTTTCGGGCACCGATGAGCACAGTGCACGTTCTCTTCTGCCCCGTCTGAAGCGGCTACGACGAACGGGCCGCGAGTCTCGCGGCCGAGATCAACGGGGCGACGACGCACACGGCCGTTGCCGAGGCCGGCGCCCATAGTCAGTTCGACGTCGTCGTCGACGGCTCCGTGGTCTTCTCGAAGCAACGCGAGGGCCGCTTTCCCGAGACCGACGAGATCCTCGCGCAGCTAGCCAGCTAGCGCCCGTGTGGCGGCAACGCCGCGGCCGGGTCTCCGCGGGCCGGCCGCTCGTCGGAGCTCTCCTCGCCGCCGACCTGGAGGATGACGGCAGCAATCAGGACGACGCCGCCGACGAGTGTGGCTGTGGCCGGGGTTTCCGAGATCGTGAGCCAGACCCAGAGCGGTGCGAGGACGATCTCGAGCAGTGTGATCAGCGCCACCTCCGCGGCCGGGATGAGCCGGGCGCCGAGGGTCAGGAAGGCAAGCCCGAGGCCCATCTGCCCGACTCCGAGGATGACCATGAAGAGCAGATCTCTCGATCCGATCGTCCCGGGCTCGGCGAACGGCGCCGCGGCGACAATGAGGAAGATCTGCGAGAGGCAGATGGCCGGCGCCATCGAGATGTCGCGCCGGTGGCGCGTGATCACGACTCCGAGCGCGAACGCGAACATCATCACCACGGAGAGCACGAGACCGAGCCCCTGCGCGCCGCCCGGCCCGCCGACCATGAGGCCGACTCCGACCAGAGCCACCGCCATGGCCACGACCGTGCGGCGGGAGATCGACTCGCGAAGCGCAACCCAGGCGATCAGCGCGGCCGCAATCGGCGATGCAGCCTGCATGAAGAGCACGTTGGCGACGGTCGTGTGGTTGAGGGCGACGATGAAGCAACCCGAGGCGAGGGCCGTCAGGGCGGCGACGGCCAGCGAGGCCCCCCGCATCGACGTGAAGGCGGAAACGACGTGCCCACGTTCCATGGCCGCGACGAAGACCAGGAGCGCGAGGGCGGCGAAGACCGCACGGCCCGCGATCTGGGTGGCCGTGTTGACCTCGAGCTCGCGCTGGAGCACGCCCGCCGTCGACCACGCGAGCGCGGCGAGCACGATGTAGACCTGGCCGCGGCGGCGGCTGGTGCGGGCTCCGATCAGCGCCCGCGAGCTCACGGACTCACCCAGCCTAGGAGGAGGGATTTGGTGAAACGTCGCTCGTCGTCGGGGTGCGATGGTCGTTTCGAGGCAAGGACGCAGGGAGTGCCGATAGCAGCGCTATCGGTGCGACTGAGGACGCTGCCTCGGGGCGAGCAGCGCGGCCCGGCGGCCAGCGTTGTTACGCCAGAGCCCTTCTCCTAGGAGGTCGCCATGAAGACGTTCTTCAGCTCGGTGTAGTAGTCGAGCGCGTGCGGGCCGAGCTCACGGCCGACGCCGGACTGCTTGAACCCGCCGAACGGCGTCGTGACGCGGACCGAATTGTTCGAGTTGATCGAAAGCGTCCCCGCCTGGACCCCCCGCGCGACACGAAGCGCCCTGGCGCCGTCGCGCGTCCAGATCGAGCCGGAGAGGCCGTAGATCGTGTCGTTGGCGAGCCGGATCGCCTCAGCCTCGTCACGGAAGGGGATCACGCTCGCCACCGGCCCGAAGATCTCCTCGCGGGCAACCCGATCGTCGTTCGAGACGGGGCAGAGAACCGTCGGCGGGAACCAGAACCCTGGCCCCTCGGGCGCCTCGCCGCGAATCGCAACGTTCGTGTCGCCGTTCAGGAACGAGGCGACCTTCTCACGGTGATCGGCCGAGATCAGCGGTCCCATCTCTGTCGACTCGTCGAGCGGATCTCCTACACGCAGCGAGCCGACCGCCTGCTCGAGCGCAGCCATGAACTCGTCGAGCGCAGACTCCTCGACGAGGATCCGCGAGCGGGCGCAGCAGTCCTGGCCTGCGTTTCCGAACACCGCCCCGGGCGCCGCCGCGGCCGCCTTCTGGAGATCGGCATCGGCAAAGATGACGTTCGCGGACTTCCCGCCCAGCTCGAGCGTCACGCGCTTGATCGTCTGCGCAGCGATTTCCGCCACGCGCTTCCCCACCTCGGTCGAACCGGTGAAGGCGACCTTCGCCACGTCGGGGTGCTCCACGATGCGCTCGCCGACCACGCGGCCGGGGCCGTTGACCACGTTCAGCACTCCTTCGGGGATACCCGCTTCGAGCGCGAGGCGCTCAAGCTCGAGCGCAGTCAGGGGCGTCAGCGCCGCCGGCTTCAGGACGATCGTGTTCCCGGCCGCGAGCGCGGGTCGCCACCTTCCAGGAGGCAATCGGGAGCGGGAAGTTCCAGGGGGTGATCAGGCCGACGACGCCCATCGGCTCGCGGAACGTCATGTCGACGCCGCCGGCGACAGGAATCGTGTCGCCGAGCAGCCGCTCGGGCGCGCCCGCGTAATACCGGAATACGTGGGCAACCATGCCGACCTCGCCCCGGGCATCCGCGATCGGCTTGCCGACGTTCCGCGCCTCGAGCGTCGCCAGGTCCTCCGCAGCATCCTCGATCGCCTGCGAGAGCCCGAGCAAGAGGCGGGCCCGCTCGTCGGGAGCCAGGTCGCGCCACGCGGGGAACGCCTCCTTCGCCCGCGCGATCGCCTCGTCGACCTCTTCCACGCCTGCGCGCGGCAGCTCGGCCAGCACCTCCTCGGTCGCCGGCTCCAGCACCTGCATCGTCTCAGTGCTCACGCTCATGGGTCACCCCTCGATAATGTCCTGGCCGCATGCGCAACCGGGAGGGTTAGTCTAGACAATGGACCTCGTTCGATACCTATTAGCCGGGGAGCGGCCGACGTGACCCACGGCGCCGTCGGAAGCAGTCAGACGAGACTGTTTCCGCCCGAGCTCGACCACGCTTACCCCGTCGCCGTTCGGGGCGAGGGCGTCTGGCTCGAGGACGTCGACGGGAACCGCTATCTCGACGCTATGAGCGGCGGCTCGATGGCGGCGACCCTGGGGTACGGTCGCGCCGACCTCATCGCGGCCGCCCGCGAGCAGGGCGCCCGGCTGGCGTACGTCCACAACGAGCTCCTGACGAATCCCGCGCAGGAACGGCTGGCACATGACCTCGTCGAGGTGGCGCCCGAAGGCTTCACGCGCGCCCACTTCGTCACCGGTGGGGCCGAGGCGAACGAGGCGGCGCTCCGGCTCGCGCGCCATTATCACGTCGATCGTGGGGAACCGGAGCGCTGGCGGGTGATCTCGCCCGCGCAGAGCTACCACGGGCCGACGATCGCCACCCTGGCGCTGACCGGACGCCCCGGCCTCCAGGGCCCGCTCGCTCCATACTTCACGCAGGCGTTCCTCCACGTCCCACCGAGCACCGAGCGCTTCGACCCGACCGGAGAAGCCACGCTCGCAGCTCTCGACCGCGCACTGGAGGAAGCGGGCCCGGAGACCGTCTCGGCGTTCTTCTGCGAGCCGATCAGCGGCGCCGCGCTCCCCGCGCACAAGCCTCCGGACCGCTTCTGGGAAGGCCTGGCGGAGCGGCGTGAGCGCCACGGGTTCCTGATCTGCTTCGACGAGATCGTCACCGGCCTCGGGCGCACCGGTAGCTGGTTCGCCGCCAACGACCTTCCGTTCGTGCCGGACATCATCGCCACCGCGAAGGGGCTCGGCGCGGGCCACACCGCAATCGGCGCCGCCCTCTGTCGTGAGCACGTCTACGAAGGGATCGCAGCGGGCTCTCGCGCGTTCCCGCTGGGCCACACATGGAACGGCGCCCCACTCTCCTGCGCGGTCGGAGTCGCCGTCCTCGAAGCGCTGAAGCGCGAGCGGCTCGTCGAGCGGGTGGGCGAGCGCGGGCCTCGCCTGCGTCAGGAGCTCGAGGACGCCCTGCGGGACGTCCCACTCGTGCGCGAAGTGCGAGGCCACGGCTTCCTGCTCGGGATCGAGTACGCCGACCCCCGGGACGGCGAGTCCTTCCTGCCCCCCGAGCTGGGCGTCGCGGCCAAGATCGATGCGATCGCGCTCGAGCACGGGCTGATCGTCCTTTCGACGCAGCCGACCCGGGACGGCTACGCAGGCGACCAGACGCTCTTCGCGCCGGCGTTCACCGCCACCGACGAGGAGCTGAGGGAGATGATCGAGCGCTTCGCGGCAGTGGCGCGCGAGGTGTGGGACGAAGTCGAAGGGAAGCTCGCGGCAGTCGGGCCGGCCGTGGGCGTCAAGGGCCGATGAGCGACGCAACGACGACCGGGCCCGCCTGGCGCGCGCTCGTGATCCAGCACGAGCGGCCGACGCCGCCTGGCCTGATCGAGCCATGGCTCCGGGACCGGGGCGCCGAGGTCGAGGTCCTCCGGATCGACGAGGAGGATCCGCACGACCTGAATCCGCGTGACTACGGCTTGATCGTCTCGCTGGGGTCGGAGTTCGGCGCCTATGAGGACAGCATCAAGTGGATCTCCCACGAGATCGACCTGCTGCAGGCTGCCACCGACGCGGATGTGCCGATCCTCGGTGTCTGCTTCGGAGGCCACCTGCTCGCGCGGACCCTCGGGGGCGAGGTCTTCCGGTCGGAGCAGGAGGAGATCGGGTGGCTCCCGGTCGAGACGCAAGATCCTGAGCTCGTCTCCGACGGGCCCTGGTTTCAGTGGCACTTCGACACGTTCACAGTTCCCCCGGGAGCGCGAGTTCTCGCCACGACCAGCGTCGGCCCGCAGGCGTTCTCGATCGGCCGGAGCCTCGGAATCCAGTTTCACCCCGAGGTGACGCCCGAGATCATGGACGCCTGGGTGCTCGCCTATCGCCACGAGCTCGACGAGCACGGCGTCGACCCGGATCGCCTGCTCGAGGAGACGCACGAGCGGAGTGAGAGCGCCCGGACGACGAGCCTGAACCTCTTCGACCGCTTCCTGGAGCGGGTCGCGCGGCCGCGCGAGCGGGCTTGACCGTGTCCGCGCAAGCCGAGGTTCGCGCCGCGGAGACAAGCGTCCTTCCGCGACTCCTCGACTTCGCCTATCCGAGCATCGAGCGGGGCGAGGGCGTGTGGCTCTACGGCGTTGACGGTCGCCGCATCCTCGATGCCTGTGGCGGCGGCGCCATGGTTGCGTGCCTCGGGCATGGGCGCACGGACATCGTCGAGGCGGCAGCTGCCCAGGCCGAGCGGCTTGCCTACGTCTACTACCACCACTTCACGAACGACCAGCAGGAACGGCTCGCACGCCAGGTCCTCGAGGTGGCCGCCCCTGAGATGGCACGGGCTCGCTTCGTGACCGGCGGCTCGGAAGCGAACGAGATGGCGCTGCGGCTGGCCCGCGGCTACCACGAGGAGCGCGGCGACAGCGGCCGGTGGCGGATCATCTCTCAGGCCCAGGCCTACCACGGAGCGACCCTCGGGACGCTCGCCCTGACCGGCCGCCCCTCGCTGAAGCACCCCTACGAGCCGTACCTGGCCGAGCATCTCCACATCCCACCCAGCACCAGGCGCTTCGACGAGACGGGCGAGGCGGCGCTCGCCGAGCTGGACCGCGCGCTCGAGGAAGCCGGGCCAGAAACGATCGCCGCCTTCTTCTGCGAGCCCGTGAGCGCCGCCGCGCTGCCCGGCTACTCGCCCTCGGATACGTTCTGGAAGGGACTCGCGGCGCGGCGGGAGGAGCACGGCTTCCTGATCTGCTTCGACGAGATCGTGACCGGGTTCGGACGAACAGGCACCTGGTTCGCAGGCGACCCGTTGCCGCTCGAGCCGGATATCGTCACCTTCGGGAAGGGGCTCGCCGCCGGCTATGCCCCGCTCGCAGGGATCCTCTGCCGCGAGCACGTGTACGAGGCGGTGGCCTCCGGCTCCCAGAACTTCGAGCACGGGCACACGTGGGACGGCGCTCCCCTCATCTGCGCGGTCGCGTTGGCGGTCCTGGACGAGCTCGTGGCGGAAGGCCTCGTCGACCGGGTTGCAGAGCGAGGCCCGCGCCTGCGGGACGAGCTCGCGGCGGCCCTCGACGCGTGCGAGATCGTCGGCGAGGTCCGAGGCCGCGGCTACCTGCTCGGCGCCGAGCTCGTCGACCCGAGGGACGGAACCTCCTTCCTTCCGGACGACCTGAACGCCGCCTTCCTCGTCGACACGACCGCGCTCGCGGAAGGGCTCCTCGTCACGTCGTCCCACTCGACGTCCGACGGTTACGTCGGCGACCAGACGCTCCTCGCTCCCGCGTACACGAGCACGGACGAAGAGCTGGCGACCATGGTCGAGCTCGTGGCCCGGACGATGGCCGAGGTCGAGCGCCGGGTGAAGAAGCAGCTCGCGGCATGAGCCCAGGGGACGCCGGCCCGGAGTTCGTGCTCCTCGGGATGCCGGATCTGAACGGCTCCCTGCGGGGAAAGGCGCTGAGCCGCGACACGTTCGAGACGGCGGTCCGCGACGGAACGGTCACGACCGACCTTCTGCTCGGGCTGGATCCGGTGGACACGCCCATCACCGACTACGAGGAGTTCGGAATCCGCTCTGGTGCCGGGGACCTGATCGTCCACCCGGAGGCCGACACCCTGCGCGCGCTCGCCTGGCGGCCGGGGTGGAGCATCTGCCTCAGCACGCCGACCTGGCGGGACGGGAGCCCCTGCGAGATCGCCACCCGGGAGGTCTTGCGGAGTGCGCTCGCGGCGATGGGCGAGCTCGGCTACGAGGTCATGGCGGCATTCGAGTACGAGGTCAGGCTCTGGGACTCGGAGGGGCAGCCGCTTTCGGGCGGGATCAGCTACAGCCTGGTCGAGATCGCCCGCTACCACGAGCTCGTAGGAAGGCTCGGAGAGGCCCTCGAGGGCCTGGGAATCGAGCTCACCGCGGTCCACACCGAAGCCGGACCGGGCCTCCTCGAGCTGAACCTCGCCGCGGGCCGAGGACTCGAGGCGGCGGACAGCGCCGCACTCGTTAAGTTCGCGGTGAAGGAGGTCGCGGCCTCGCTCGGCATGCGAGCCAGCTTCCTGGCCAAGACCGCTCCCGGCGAGGAGGGGTCGAGCGGGCACGTCCACATCTCCTGTTGGAGCGACAAGCAGAACGCCTTTGCCCCGTCCGAGCCGGGAGGCGAGCTGCCTTCGGCCTGCACGTCGGCCGTAGCGGGGATGCTCGAGCACCTCGGCGGCGCCTCGCTCCTCCTCAATCCGACCATCAACTCCTACAAGCGGCTCGTGCCCGGCTGGTTCGCCCCGGTGAACTCGAGCTGGGGGGTGGAGAACCGCTCCGCCGCGGTGCGCGTGATCGGCTCGTCAAAGCCTGAGCGCTGCCGGATCGAATGCCGCCGCCCGGGGGCCGACGCGAACCCCTACCTGGCGCTGGCCGCACTCGTGGTCTCGGCCGCAAACGGCATTCGCGGCGACCTGGAGCCCCCGCCGGCAGTCGAGGGCGACGCGTATGCGCGGGACGATCTGCCGGAGCTGCCCGGGTCACTCGAGAGCGCCCTCGCAGCGTTCCGGGCTGACGGCGAACTGCGTCGCAGCCTCGGCGAGCCCTTCAGCGATTACTACGCGACGTCACGCGCCTGGGAGCTCAAGGCCTGGCGGGAGAGCGTCACCGACTGGGAACGCGAGCGCTATGAGCGAGCCGTCTGACGCGGTCCTGCCGGTTGTCTAGCTACTCGAGCCGGGGTTGATTCGAATCGAGGCGCTTGCCTTGCCCCACCGCCTCAGCGCATCGCCGGCCGCGCCGAGGCCGCCAAGGAAGCGGAAGAAAGCCAAAAACAGGGCGTAGAGGACGGCGATGACGATCCAATCGCGCATAGTCCCTCCTTTCGACCTGAATCATACGGGCGCCGGTGCGTTGCACCGGTCGAACGCCGGTTCAGCCAGGAGGGCCGTGAGCGAAACGGCTAGCGAAGCTAGGAGGGTTCGACGAAACGCAGCAGTGCCGTCGGGCCGCGCTGCTCGCCCCGACGACGAGCGACTTTTCACCAATCCCTCCTAGTACTGGCGAAGCAAACAAGATACAATCCTCACTTACTGGCCTCGCAGCCAGAGTCCGGCCGGAAGCACGTACCACACCGACGCGACGGCGCACAAGGCGGGAGCTTCTAGGGCAAACGGAGTCCTGTTGCGGGGCCAGCCTCTTGCATGGACGGAAGCGCGCCTACGCCCTCGCGTCTACCGTGGGAACGGCATGGACACACGCCTGCAGCGTTCCGCTAGCCCCTTCTAGTAGATCTCCAGGTACTCGTCGCGTTCCCAGTCGGTCACCTGGTCATCGAAGCGTTGGAGCTCGTGCCGGCGCATGACGCCGTAGGCCTGGACGAACTCGTCGCCGAGTAGGGCGACGATCCTCTCGTCCGACTCGAGCGCCTCGAGCGACTCGCGCACGCTCTCCGGAAGCGGCGGCTTCGACGGATCCTCTTCTGCCGGGGCCCGGGCCGGTGGCTCGAGCTCGAGCTGCTCCTCGATCCCCAGCAGGCCCGCCGCGAGCACGGCTGCGCCCGCCAGGTACGGGTTCGAGAGGCCGGTCGGCGCCCGATTCTCGACGTGGCGCGACTTGACCGAGCCCCCCTTGATCCGGACGAAGGCCGAGCGGTCCTCGAAGCCCCAGGAGACGTTCGTAGGGCTGAACGTGTGCGTCCGCCGTCGCTTCATGCAGTTCACGGTCGGCGCGAGCAGCGTGTAGATCGAGCGAGCATGCCGGAGCTGCCCCGCGACGAACTGCCGGCAGAGGTCGGAGATCCCGTCCTCGTCGCTCTCGTCGGCGAAGAGATTCTCGCCACTCTCCCGGTCGAGCAGGCTGATATGCGTGTGGCAGCCGGAGCCGGCCGAATCCGCGAACGGCTTCGACATGAAGGTTGCGAGATACCCGCTCAGGTGGGCGAGCTCCTTGACCGCATTCTTGAAGGTGAAGGCGTCGTCGGGCCCAGCCATGCCGCTCGCCGGGACGAAGTTGACCTCCCACTGCGAGCCTGCGTACTCGCAGTTCGCGGTGATGATCCCGAGCCCGATGTCGTTCAGCTGGCCGACCAGCTCCTGTACGAACGGGACGTACGTGTTCCTGACCGTGTTGAAGATGTGGTACCCCTCGAAGAGGAGGCCATTCGTATCCGGATCCAGCAGGTAGAACTCCGGCTCGAAGCCCATCATCGGCTCGTAGCCGAGCTCGTGAGAGCGGTCGAGGACCCGCCGAAAGACATGGCGCGGCAGTGCGGCGAGCGGACGGCCGTCGTCCCAGACCGAGTCGCAGATGAAGCGCGCCGTGGCATCGACCCAGGGGACGACCTTCGCCGTCCCGAGGTCCGGGATCAGCCGCTGGTCGCCGTAGCCGACCTCTTCGTTGTAGAGCGTTCCAGGCACGACGTCGGAGCGGCTGTCCAGCACACCCGCGCCGCCGTACATGTTCAGGCCTCCCTCGGCATAGCCCGCCGCATGCTCGATCGGAATCAACTTGGAGCGGCTCGTGCCGTGCATGTCGGGGAGCTCGAAGCGGACGAACTCGATCCCCTCCGAGCTCCAGCCGTCCAGGATTTTCGCCGCGTCAGTCGCCATCAGCTGGTTGGGGAGGTTACTAAGCGACCGATGCGACAGCTTCGAGGACTGGCCGCGCCGCCAGGACGAGTGAGATTCTCGGCTAGGCGCGAGCGCCCGGCCCATAGGCCAGCGCAAGGAGGTTGCCGTGCTCGAAACGTCCCGGCGCGAGGCTCTCGACGTCGATCTCATGGCCCTCGCCGAGCACGTGTGCTGCCGCGACCTCGCCGACCGAGGGCGCAAGCTTGAAGCCGTGCCCTGACCACCCGAGGGCGAGGTAGAGCCCTTCGACGCCGGGAGCCCAACCCAGGATCGGGTTCCAGTCGGGCGTGTAGTCATAGGCGCCCGCAAATCCTCCCAGCCATTCCACCTCCGCATACGCAGGCACGCGGGCCCGCAACGCTCCACGCACGGCCGCCTCGTAGTCCTCGTCGACGACCTGGCGGCACTCGTCTCGTGAGGCGAGCAGCTCCTCCGGCTGGTAGGCGACGACGAGCGCCGTTCCCGCCCGGTCGGGACGAAGAACGAGGTTCGTCGCCATATCCGAGAACGTCCGCCGGGCCTGCGGCCGATCCAGGGACTGGCGGACGCGCGCTACCTGAACGCGGCGGAGCGAGACCGGCAGCTCGACACCGGCCGTGCGGGCGAGCTCCGGCCCCCAGCCTCCGGCTGCGTTCACGACCGTTCCCGTGGAGAGGAATCCCGCGTCCGTCTCGACGCCCGTCACCCGTCCCGCTTCGATCCTGATCGCGGTCGCCGACCGCCCCAGGAGCGGCCGGACGCCGAGCCGAACTCCGGCCGCGAACCAGCCGAGCGCCATCTTCTGCGCATCCGCGTAGCCGCCGTCCGGCTCGTAGGCGGCGCCGGCGATGCCGTCGAGGGAAAGCAGCGGCTCGAGCTCCGCGATCTCGTCCGGTGCCACCACCCGGGTGTCGACGCCCCAGGTCACGAGGCGCTCGACGTTCTCCGCAAGGCGCTCGAGCCGCTCGGCGTCGCACGTCAGCAGGTACCCGGTGGCGACGTAGCCGGCATCCCCTGTTCCCACCTCCTCCGGCCACCGCTTGATCAGCTCGACACCGCGCATCGCCAGGCGTGCCGGGGCCTCGTTCGAGTAGTGGCGGCGCACCATCGAGAAGGAGAGCCCCGAGTCTCCGGATCCGACCGTGTCCCGCTCCAGGAGCGCGATCGAGCCGGCTCCCCGCGAGGCGAGCTGGAAGGCGATGCTCGTCCCGAAGAGCCCGGCGCCCACGACGACCACGTCGGCCGTTTCCACGCTCACGAGCGAAGTATCATCGTTGGTCATGACCGCGAGCACGATCGTCGTGCGCTTGCGGGCTGGCGTCCTCTTCAGCGTGGCGTGCTAGCCGTCGAGCTGCAACGCTTCGGCGGCCCCGAAGGCCTGGTCCCGGTCGAGCTTCCCGATCCGGAGCCCGGCCCGGGAAAGGCGCGCGTGGATCTCGTCGCGGCAGCCGTCAACAGACGTGACTGGTGGATCCGGCGGGGCGGGAACGTGGCCCTTCCGGCCGTGCTCGGATCCGACGGGGCCGGCATCGTCTCGGCAGTGGGAGCGGGCGTCGAGCACGTCGAGGTCGGCGACGAAGTCGTGATCAATCCATCGCTCGACTGGGGCGACCACGAGTACGCGCCCGGACCGGACTTCCGGATCCTCGGCGTGCCCGACCAGGGCACCTATGCGGAGCGAATCGTGGTCAATGCCTCGCAGCTCCGCCCCCGGCCCCACGGTTACACGTGGATCGAGGCCGCGGCGCTGCCGCTCGGAGGACTGACTGCCTGGCGCGCCGTCGTGACTCACGCAAAGGCTCGGGTCGACCGAACGCTTCTCGTTCCGGGCGCCGGCGGCGGCGTCGCCACTTTCGTCATCCAGATTGCCGCGGCGATCGGCGCCCGCGTGCTCGTGACGTCATCAAGCGCAGAGAAGCTCGAGCGGGCGCGCGGTCTGGGCGCCGACGGCGGCGCTGACTACCACGAGGAGGACTGGCCGGAACGGCTCGGCCCGGTCGACGCAGTCGTGGACAGCGTGGGTGGCGCGAGCTGGCCCGGAGCCCTCCGCGCGCTCCGTCCCGGCGGACGGCTCGTCAGCTTCGGCGACACGGCAGGGGAAGTGGCGGAGGTCGAGCTGGCGCGGGTCTTCCTCTCGTGGATTCGGATCCAGGGCACGACCATGGGCAGCCCACGCGAGTTCGACGCGCTCCTCCGGCACGTCGCGGAGGCGCATTGGCGTCCCGTGGTGGACAGCGTCTTCCCGCTCCGTGAGGCGGCGGCGGCGCACGAGCGCCTGGACGCCGCCGACCGCTTCGGCAAGGTCGTCCTGGCCGTCGACGAGAGCCGGCTGTAGCAGTCGGAGAGCTAGTCCACGAGCTTGCGCGTCATCGCGTAGATCGCGATCCGCCACATGACCAGCCCGAACACGACGAGGAAGCCCAGCCGAGCGACGTCCGTCCACCCTTCGAACCCGAACACGGCGTGGCGAACGAGCTCGACCAGGTGGTAGAGCGGGTTGAGGTTCGCAAGGGCCTGCGCCCACTCCGGAAGCTGGTCGATCGGGAAGAAGGTGCCCGCGACGAGGAAGAGCGGCGTCAGGACGGCGCTGACGACGTAGTTGAAGTTCTCGAACGACGACGCGAATCCCGCGATCGAGATCCCGAAGCAGGCCCACCCGTAGCCGGCGACGAAGGCGATCCCGGGGACGGTGAGCATCCCCCAGGCCGGGTCGAGGCCGAAGACCATGGCGACGAGCATCGGTACGCAGCCGTAGACGCCGGCGCGCGTGGCGATCCAGATGGCCTCGGCGGTCACGAGCTCCTCGGTGTCGACGGGCGCGGCGAGGATCGCGTCGTAGGTCCGCTGGAACTGGTACTTCACGAACGTCCCGAACATGGCCGGGAAGGCGCTCGAGAAGAGCACCGCGGTAGCGACCGTGCCGGTTCCGACGAACTCCACGTAGTCGTAGCCGCCGACGGTGCCAACGAGAGCGCCGAAGCCGAAGCCGAAGGCGAGCAGGTAGATGGTGGGCTCGACCGTCGACGAGAACGTGGACGAGCGCCAGTAGGACGAGAAGTTGACGACCTCGCGCACGAGCACTCCGGTGAGGGCCGGGCGCTCGAGCCGCCGCAGGCGCGCGATGCGAGGGGTCGAGGCCTCGGCCATCAGTCGATCTCCTCGCCTGTGAGCAGCACGAACACGTCCTCGAGATTCGTGGGCCGGCGCTCGCCCTCGGGCGCACGCCCGTCGGCTCCCTCGATCCCGAGGACCGAGATGCTCGTCCCGGTTCGGCGCGTCCGAAGTCCGACTGCCGCGGCCGCCGCCTCCGTCTCGGCGAGCTTGGCGGGCGGGCCGTACACCTCGACGGCCTCGAGCCCCGCGTGCGTGGCAACGAGTTCCGTCGGCGGGCCGGCGGCGACAGCGCTTCCGTGAGACATGATCATCACCGTGTCGGCGAGGCGCTGCGCTTCTTCGATGTAGTGCGTGGACATGAGGATCGTGGTTCCTTCGGCGCGCATGGCGTCGATCAGGGCCCAGAGCTCCTGGCGCACTTGCGGGTCGAGGCCGACGGTCGGCTCGTCGAGCAGGAGGAGCCGTGGTCTGTGGACGAGCGCCCGCGCGATCAGCAGGCGCCGGCGCATGCCGCCCGAGAGCTTGCTCACCCGGTCGTGGCGCCGGTCTGAAAGGTTCGCGATCCGCAGGGCCCGCTCGATCGCATCGCGGCGGTCGGCCCGGCCGATCCGGTAGAGGTGCGTGAAGACGAGCAGGTTCTGCTCGACCGTCAGCGTCACATCGAGGTTGTCGAGCTGCGGAACGACGCCGCACTGTGCACGAGCCACCTTCGACTCCCCGGGAAGCGTGAAGCCGAGGACTTCGAGCTCGCCCTCGTCGGCGATCGCCTGAGCGGTCAGGAGCCGCATCGTCGTCGACTTTCCGGCCCCGTTCGGTCCGAGCAGGCCGACGCACGTGCCCTCGGGTACATCGAGATCGAGGTTCTTCACCGCCGTGATCGGCCCGTAGCGCTTGGTCACGCTCCGGAGTCGGATTGCAAGCTCGTCCGCCATGCCACCAGCATGCCAACACCGTGACCGCCCGGGTTGTGCATCGATGGCTCGGGCGGGATCAACGTTCTGAGCCTGATCGCGGTGACCGTGACTTCAGCTCCGCTACGCGATTACTGGCCCGCCAGCGCCGACCTGATCTTCTCGACCACGGCCCCCTCGGCCTCGCTGCCACCGTCCGCGGCCTCGGCGACAGACTGCGCCACGTCGAGCACGAAGCTCTTGTAGGCCTCGACCTCGTCAGGGGCCTTGGACTCGAGCATTGCGACCGCCGCGCGGAGCGCCTCGAACGTCTCGCTCTCGATCTCGTCCGGCGACGACGTGACTCCGAACCCCGTCCCTCGTTTCTCGGCAAGCTCTCGCACGAGCTGGCTCGAGCTGTCCTTGCGCGCGCCGGACAGGTGCTTCGTTAGCGCCCCTACCTCCTTGAAGCTGTCGAAGAAACCCCGGTCGCTCACCGACACGAGGAGCCCAGCGCCGGTGACGCCCTTGTGCAGCATCTCCCATTCCTGCTCCGTGAAATCTGCCTTTCCTGCCATCGGTGCCCCTTTCTATCTCTTCGGTTACGTACGCCTGAGTCTTCCAAGCCCCAAATGATCCGAACCCTTACTCCAGCGCGCTGAGAATCCCGTCCTGGAGCCAGGTTAGATACGCATAGAGCGCCAGGTCGTCGGCCTGGGGATCCGTCTCGTCGATGCCGTCCTCGTAGATCTCCTCGGTCACCCCGAGGCGTGTGCCGAGCACGAGCCGCAGGTTATTCAGTGCGGAGAGCCAGGCGTGCAGCTCCTCCTCGGTCACATGCTCGTTGTCGACCGTCTCCGCGAGTGCGAGGAGGGAGGCCCGGTGGCCACCGAGAAGCTCTTCTCCCACGAGCCCCTGGTATTCGGCTTCGAGCTCCGCGTCTTCATAAGCCGGCGGAAAGAGCCGCCGAAGCGACGGGTCGCCCGGCTCTGCGACTATCAGGTCGTCCAGGGCAGCCGGAAGGCCGCGCAGCAAGGAGCGCTCGCGCTTGGAGAGGCGTACCTCGAACTGGCCATCCTCCATCCGCTCGACGGGGCGCGGGACGAACATCAGACGGCTGGTCGGCAGTCGGCGTGGTCGATCATCTAGTCCTGCCGCATGGTGGCCCAGAGCCCATGGGCGTGCAGGCGCGCGACGTCGTGCTCGGCCTTCTCGCGTGTTCCACTCGAGACCACCGACTTGCCGTCGTTGTGCACCTCGAGCATCAGGCGGGTCGCTTCCTCCTTGCCGTAGCCGAAGAGCTTCTGGAAGACGAACGTCACATAGGACATCAGGTTGATCGGGTCGTTCCAGACAATGACGATCCAGGGCTTGTCGCGGACGATCTCGTCCTCGCCTGACGGGACCTCGACCTCAACGGGCGCCGCAATGGTCTGGCTCATTAGCAGATGGTTGGTCGGTGATTGACGGTGAATTGCCGATCAACTATCTAAGTGTGCCGAGAAAGGTCAGCTGGGCTTCGTCGTCATCGCCCAGACTGCGACGACATACGCAGCCAGGACGACGAGCGTCAGAACCGTTACGACCCGCCCGAGCGTTCCGCCGCCGCCGGGTTGGCGGCCCGCCCGGCGCGCTGCGATCCCTGCCAGGATCGTCGAGATCAGAAGGAAGAGCAGGCCCCCGTCCGCGGTGATGTAGCCGATGCCGATCCAGTCGGCCTCGTCCCCAATGTTCTCCTTCGAGGCGATCCACTCGGCGCCGACGCGCATGAGGACGTACGAAGGGAACGCCGCGATCAGGAGCGTCCGGAACCCGAGGCGGATGAGACCCGGTGAATCGCCGCGCCAGGCGAGCAGAAGCAGTGCCGCCGCCGTCACGAGCGACCCGACGAGAAGCATCGCGCCCGCGACATGCACGAGCAGGGGAAAGTTCCAGTCGTCGGGTCTGATGAGTGCGATCGTCATGCGCCCGGCTTGTAGATCATCACGACGAGAAGCGCTGCGACCGCGAGCGCCATGACCGCGTGGACGATGAGGGCGCGCTGGCTCCGGATCGAGCCCCCGAGGTCACCGTGCCCCGCATCTGCTCCGAAAGCACGGCGAAAGCCCGCACCCACCCGTATGCCCGCAGCCGAGGCGATCGCCCAGAGGACGAGTGCGGCGATGATCCAGCCGTCCCAGAGCTCATAGCCCTCGACATAGACGGCGAGCCAGATCCCGAAAATCAGCGTGCCCATACCGCCGAGGTCCCACAGCCGGCTCCCGAGCTTCGACATCCGCAGGAACGGCCCGGCGTCCACGACGCCGGCCGATCGCCAGGTCGCAGCCAAAATCGCGCTCAGAACGACGACGGCGGCCACTGCTGCGAAGGCGGCCAGGACGTGGAGGAAGAGAAGCCAGTCGTACAAACTCACGGGCGCACTCTAGAACCGCGCCGCGACGACGCACAAGTGCTATGCGGTGGTGGAGGCGACTTCCTTCCGTTCCTGGCGCTCGGGCGTGATCCGCACGACGCTCCAGGCGAGCCCGAGACGTTCCAGGGTGGCGATGAAGAGCCCGCCCGGGTCGACCTCCCAGCGCTTCAGCCCGTGGAAGGCCGAGGTGGGAAAGGCGTGGTGATTGTGGTGCCAGGCCTCGCCGAACGAGAGGATCGAGAGCCAAAAGACGTTCCGGGACTCGTCCTCACACCGGAAACGGCGCGTGCCCCAGAGATGGCAGATCGAGTTGATCGAGAACGTGACGTGATGCAAGAGAAAGATCCGCACGAACCCGCCCCACAGGAGCGCGGTGAAACCTCCCCAGAGCGACCCGGTCAGAAGGTAGCCGACTCCGAAGGGGACGATCAGCGAGATGACGACGAGCCAGGGAAAGGTGCGGTCGACGATGCGCATGCCCCGGTCGGCCATGAGGTCGGGGGCGTAGCGGCGAGTGTTGGCCCGGCCCTCCTCGACGAAGAGCCACCCGACGTGCGCATGGAAGAGACCTTTCAGGACTGCAACCGGCCGCGCGCCCTCGGCGAGGTGCGGTGAGTGGGGATCGCCTTCGCGGTCAGAAAACTGATGATGCTTGCGATGATCCGACACCCAGGCAAGCACGGGCCCCTCGACGGCCATCGAGCCGAGGGCCGCGAGCGCGTAGCGGATACCTCCGTACGTCTTGAAGGAGCGGTGCGTGAGCAGGCGGTGAAACCCGACGGTGATCCCGATCCCCGTCAGGAGGTAGCCGACCGTGAGGATGGCGATGTCCGTCCAGCCGACCACCGTGTTCCAGAGCAGGACGACGGCGACCAGGAAGGCCAGGAAGGGCACGATCACCCCTCCGAGGTTCGCAAGCATGTGCGCTCGGCTCATTGCGGCTCCAGTTTTTCGCTCCCGGGAAAGCTCCGGCTCGGAACGTTGGACGATCCGGCCCGGCGGATGGTTGCATCCGGGCTCAACTCTTATCCTCTCGGCTTCCCATGCCGATGCCTAAAGTCGTGCTCGCCGCAACGAGATCCCTTCGGGCACTGGACCCGAAACTGCCCGGATCGGTGTGGCTCGTCCAGAGCGTGTCCCTCGCCACCGCCGTCGGCTACGGGAGCGTTCTCCCCTATTCGGTCATCTACCTACACGACGTCCGCGGCTTCTCGCTCGGTGTCGCGGGACTCGTGGCGGCGCTGCTCACCGGCATGGGGATCGCCTCGGGCCCGGTCACCGGCGCCCTCGTCGACCGGCTGGGGACCCGCCCGGCCCTCCTCGGATCGCTCGTCCTCGCCGCCGCCGCCCTGGCCTCGTTCCCGCTCGTCCGGGAGCCGTGGCAGGCCTTTGTGCTCGCAGCTGTTGCCGGCGCCGGGTATGGAGGCATACACCCGACCGTCTCGAGCCTGATCGCCGCCCTGACGGCGCCGGAGCGCCGGCACGCCGCCTACGCGCTGCAACGGGTGAGCGTCAACGTGGGCTTCGGGATCGGCGGACTCATCGGGGGCCTGGTCGCCACGACCGAGAATCCAGGCAGCTTCACCATCGTCTTCCTGATCGCTGCCGGCTCGATTCTGCCGGCGGCGATCGCGACGCTCGCGCTTCCGCGGGACCCCTTAGGAGCAGCGCTTCACCGCGACCGGGGCAGGTATCGGGACGTTCTTCGGAGCCCCGTGCTGCTCAGGCTCATGGTGGTGAACACCGTGTTCGTGGCGGTTGGCTACGCCCTGCTCGCCGTCGTCATGCCGGTCTTTGCGAAGGGTGAAGCCGACGTCACGGAGAGCATGCTAGGGCTGATCTTCCTCGCCAATACCCTCTTCATCGTGATCGTGCAGCTTCCGCTCGCGCGGGCGCTCGAGGGCAGCAAGCGACTCGTTGTCCTCGCGGGAGCTGCCGCGTGCTGGTCGGTCGGCTCCTTGGTGGTGCTCGGCGGCGGGCTCTGGTTCCACGCGGCCATGGCGGCCGTCGTGATCGGCCTGGCCGGGATCATCTACGGAATCGGCGAGTGCCTCCACGCGACGGTGATCGGGCCGCTCGTGGCCGATCTGGCACCGCCGCACATGCTCGGCCGCTACATGGGCCTCCTGACGCTGTCCTTTCAGCTCGGCATGACCGTCGGCCCGGCGATCGGCGGTTTCCTCCTCGCCGCCTCGCCGACGGGGCTCTGGGCAGGCGCCGCAGCGCTCGTCGCGGCTGCCGGGCTCGGTGCGCTCACGCTCTCGGAACGGCTCCCCGAGCATGCCCGCACGACGCCCGCGGCTCCGGGAACGCACCGCGAGCCGGGCGTCACGCTGCCCGCCTAGGGAACCCGTCAGCGGCTGTAGGCTCCGGCGATGCGTGTCGTCCGCTGCTGGTGCGACGAGCTCGTCGCGGCCGAAGACGACGAGCAGCTCATCGCGGCTCTCCGAGATCACGTCGTCGAGACCCACCCGGACGAGCCCCGCTCGGACGAGGAGATGCAGGAGCGCGTCAGGTCTGAGGCGTACGACCCGCCCGACCGTCCTCCCTGGGCCTACTGACGGTTAGAGGTCGAGCGCCTCGCTGACGATGCGCTCCTGCTCCAGCATGTGTGCGGTCGGATAACCCTCGCTGGGGCTGGCTCGCCAGGCCCGGCCGCAGTAGCGCAGGTCGACCTCCGCCGGGAGCCCCTCCTCCAGGCGATGGCGAACTGCGCGCCACGCGCCCATGTTCTGCGGCTCCTCCTGGACCCACAGCACCTCGCGGAGGTTCGGGTAGCGGGAGAGAAGCTCGTCGTACTGCGCGACCGGGAACGGATAGAGCTGCTCGAGGCGGGCGACTGCGACCGGCTCCGCGCTCTCCAGATCCTGGTGGCCGACGATGTCGTAGTAGATCTTCCCGGTGCAGAAGACGAGGCGCTGGGTCTGGCGGCGCGCCTCTTCGTCCAGGCGTGGGTCGTCGAGCAGAGGCTGGAAGGATCCCTCGGTGAGGTCGGTGGCCCTCGAAGTCGCCTGCTTCAGCCGGAGGAGGCTCTTCGGTGTGAAGAGGATGAGCGGACGAGCCTTGGGATGAAGCGCCTGGCGACGGAGCACGTGGAAGTACTGCGCAGCCGTGGTCGCGTTCACGATCCGGACGTTCTCCTGTGCCGCCATCTGCATGAAACGCTCGAGTCGCGCGCTCGAGTGCTCGGGCCCATTTCCTTCGTAGCCGTGCGGGAGGAGCAGCGTCAGCCGTGACGTCTGGCCCCACTTCGAGAGCCCCGAGACGACGAACTGGTCGACGATGACCTGGGCCGCGTTCACGAAGTCGCCGAACTGCGCTTCCCAGAGGACGAGGGCGTTGGGCGTCGCAACCGCGTAGCCATACTCGAACCCGAGCGCGCCCACCTCGGACAGCGGCGAGTTGTAGATCTCGATCGGAGTCTCGGCACCCGAGAGGTGCTGGATCGGCGTCCACGTGTCGCCGGTCTTGACGTCATGCAGCACGAGGTGGCGGTGCGCGAACGTGCCCCGCTCCGTGTCCTGTCCCGTCAGCCGCACGGGCGTCCCCTCGAGGGTAAGAGAGCCGATGGCGAAGGCCTCGGCCTGCGCCCAGTCGATCCCGCCCTGATCGCCCAGCGTCTCGAGCCGCCGCTCGAGCTGCTTCGCGAGCTTGGGGTGGACGGTGAAGCCCTCCGGGACGGCGAGGAGCTCCCGGTTCAGCACCTCGAGCGTCTCTCGAGGAATCCGCGTCTCCGGCTGCTCGCTGCCGACGCGGCCGGGACGCCGCTCCTTCGGCGGAACGCCGCCACCCGCCTCGAGCGTTTCGCGCAGCTGCTCATGCGCGGCCTTCATCCTGGCCTGGACCTCCTCGACGACACCGTCGGCCTCCGCCTGCGTGAGAACCCCGGCCTCGACCAGCGCGGCCGCGTACTGCTCGCGCACGGTCGGATGGGTCTCGATCTTCTCGTACATGAGCGGCTGGGTGTAGGCGGGCTCGTCGCCCTCGTTGTGCCCGAAACGCCGGTAGCCGACCAGATCGACGACGATGTCGTGTCCGAACTCCGCGCGGTAGGCCATCGCAAGCTTGATTGCATGCACCGCGCCCTCCGCATCGTCGGCGTTCACATGGATGATCGGGATGTCGAAGCCCTTGGCGAGGTCGCTCGAGTAGCGGGTCGACCGGCCCTCGGACGGGTCGGTCGTGAACCCGAGCTGGTTGTTCGCGATCAGATGCAGCGTCCCGCCTGTCGAGTACCCCTCCAGCGACTCGAGGTTCAGCGTCTCGGCGACCACGCCCTCGCCCGGGAAGGCGGCGTCGCCGTGGATCAGAACCGCGAGCGCGACGCTCGGGTCGTGCCGGCCCTCGGGAGACTCGTGGTCGGTCTGCGCGGCTCTCGTCGACCCTTCGACCACGGGGTCGACAAACTCGAGATGGCTCGGATTCGAGGCGAGCTCTACCTCCACGTCGCCGCTCGCCGTCTTTCGCGTGCCGTGCGATCCATAGTGGTACTTGACGTCCCCCGTCCCGCCCTCCGGATCCGAGGCGACCGCCTCGAGCAGCCGCTCGCCCTCGAACTCGCGGAGGATCACGTCGTAGGGGCGCCCCACCGTGTGCGCGATCACATTCAGGCGGCCACGATGGGCCATACCGAGAAAGACCTTTCGAGCGCCGTCCGCCGAGGACAGCTCGATTGCCTCGTCCAGCATCGGGACCATGGCGTCCAGGCCTTCGATCGAGAACTGCTTCTGCCCCAGGTACGCCCGGCGGAGATAGCGCTCGAAGCCTTCGACCTCGGAGAGGCGCGTCAGCAGGCGCTTCTTCTGGTCGGGCGAGAACTCCTGGTGATAGCGGCCCGATTCGATCGCCCGACGGAGCCACACGCGCTCTTCGTGGCTCGAGATGTGCTCGATCTCGTAGGCCATCGTCCCGCAGTAGGTCTCGCGTAGGCGGGGCAGCGCCTCGGCGAGCGTCTCGCCCGGAACGTAGAGGCGCAGGACGCTCGCCGGCACCTTGGCCTGGAGCTCCGGCGTCAGCTTCGGCTGCAGCCGCTCCGGGTCGAGTGCCGGGTCTCCGGGAGGCTCGCTTCCGAGCGGGTCGAGGCGGGCGGCGTTGTGACCGTGCATCCGATGTGCCTTGACGAGTGCCATGGCGGCCGCAACGGCGCCGAGGAGCGTCTCGTCGACGCGAGTCTCGGTCCCCGTTCCGTCCGCGGTCGCGGCGCCGTTACCGCCGTCTCCCGGCGCCGGGTAAAGCTCCCGGATGCGCTGGACGAGCGGGTCGCCCTCGAGCAGGTCCAGCGGAGCCGCGTCGAACAGGGCACGCCAAGCCGGATCCACCGACTCCGGCGAATTCAAATACTGGAAGAAGAGCTCCCGGACGAAACCCGAGTTGAGGTCTTCAAGCTGCTCGAACCCCACGTTGATTCAGGATAGCGACACCGCTTGCGGGTTCACGACGTTCTCCGGAACGCGGCCCTCGAGGAGGACGTTCTCGAGAGCGGAGACGCAAAGCATCCCCATGGCCGTACGAGTCTCGTGGGTCGCGCTGCCGAGGTGGGGCGTCAGCACGACGTTGTCCAGGCCGAGAAGTCCCTCGTGCACCGCAGGCTCGTGCTCGAAGACGTCGAGCGCCGCGCCGGCGATCTCCCCGGCGCCGAGCCCCTCGACCAGAGCATCCTCGTCGACGATCGGCCCGCGGGCAGTGTTGACCAGGAAGGCGTCTTGCCGCATGGCGCGAATCTCCTCCCGTCCGATCAGGTGCCGCGTCTCGGGAAGGAGCGGACAGTGAAGGCTGACGACATCGGAACAGTCCAGAAGCTCCGGCAGCGGCAGCCATTCGTACGGGGAGGGCCGCGGCCCCCCCGGCGCTGTGTACACGACGCGCATCCCGAGCTCGCGGCCGAGGCGGCCGACCTCGGAGCCGATCCGCCCGAGCCCGACGATCCCCAGCGTTCGCGCGCGAAGCGTCGAGCCGAGCATGAAGGTGGGGGCCCAGTTCCAGCTCTCACGGGAGCGCAGGAACCGGTCGCCCTCGCAAACGCGTCGGGAGAGACTGAGCATGAGTGCGATCGCCAGCTCGGCCGTGGCTTCGGTGAGCACGCCCGGCGTGTTCGCAACCAAAACCCCTCGTCGCGTTGCGGCGTCCACGTCGACGTTGTCGTAGCCGACTGCGTAGTTTGCGACGACCCGAAGCCCGTCGCCTGCGGCAACGAGAAGCTCGTCGTCCACCTGGTCGCTCAGCATCGTCAGGAGACCCGCGCAGCCTCTCGCGCCGGCCAGGAGCTCCAAACGGTCCGGTGGGAGCTCCGAGTCGTGGACGCGGAGGTCGAAAAGCCGCTCCAGTTCGGAATGCACCGGACCGGGTACTCGGCGTGTAAGGAAAACCCTGTGTGCCAAAAAATCAACCTCGCCTGGCCAGAACGGGCGCTAACCTTCCCCCCATGCGCGAGCTGACGCCCGAGCTACGCGCTTTATACGACCTGGCACGCGGCGCCGCCCAGGGAGGGATCGGCGTGGACGAGTTGCTCGAGCGTGTCTGCGTGGCCGTGGTCGACAGCTTTGGCTTCGAGCGCTGCGGAGTCGGGCGCTTCGATCCAGAGACCGGGGTGATCACGCCGGTCGTCTCCCACGGCGTGACCCGGGACGAGGCGCCCGCGGTCAGACTCGACGAGCAGCCGCTCCTCCAGCAGGCCCTCGAGCGGGGAGAGGCAGTCCTCGCTGATGCCCGTGATCCTGAGGGGCTTTCCTCCGATCTGACGGATCAGTTCGGGATCATGACGGTCCTCGCCGTGCCGCTCCTTGCCGAAGGACGCTGTCTCGGCTTCCTCGCCGCCGACCGCGGTGGAGGAACCTTCGACCTCGACGAGGGCGCCCTCGATCTGCTGACCACGATCGGCGCGTTCGGCGGCGTGCTCCTGCACCGGGCCCTCGAGTCGTCCGAGCTCGCCAACGTCAACGAGGTCGCGCGAAACTTCATCGCGCTCGCGTCCCACGAGCTCAGGACTCCGGCCGCGGTCGTGCACGGTATCGCGTCGACGCTCCACCTCCGCGGGGACCTCCTAGACGCCGAGCAGCTCCACCATCTCCGCGCCACGCTCTACCAGCAGACCGACCGGCTGCGGCGGCTGGTCGACCAGCTGCTCGACCTTTCGCGCCTCGAGGCTCACGCGATCTCGATCTCGGTGATCAACTTCCCCGTGCGGCGCCGCGTCGAGGAGCTCGTGCTGATGCTGGCGGGCGATCACGTGTCCGAGATCGACCTCCGCATCGATCCGGAACTCGAGACCGTCGCCGATCCCGAGGCCTTCGACCGGATCGTCTCCAACCTGCTGACGAACGCACTCCGGTATGGGAAGCCCCCGGTCTCCGTGGACGCACGGCAGACCGACCGGCACTTCCGCCTGGCCGTCGAGGATCGTGGGGAGGGGGTCGCCGGCGATTTCGTCCCGTATCTCTTCGAGCGCTTCGCGCGCGGCGACCCGGCCGCCCAGGGGTCCATCGGGTCCGGGCTCGGACTCTCGATCGCGCAGTCCTATGCGCGTGCGCACGGCGGCGATCTCCTCTACGGAGCGGCGATCCCGAGCGGTGCCCGCTTCGAGCTCGTGCTGCCCGTCAGCTAGCTGTCGCGCGGAGCCACGACCGGCAGCCCGGCGGCGACATGTCTTCTGCCACCCGCCTCGTAGATCACGTCGACCGAGTCGTGCTTCCGGTACGTCCCAGCGATCCCGAGAAACATGCTGGCCCAGCGGATGAAGCCCAGCCGGCCCTCCTGGGCTAGCGGCTTCGGGAACTCCAGCACGCGCCCGCGAACGACGTAGTCCGCCCCGGGCGTCTGCGGCACCCCGTTCACGTACACCTCGAGCGGGTCCGCGACGTAGTCGGGCAGTGGAACAGTCCAGGCTTCAGCCACCGCAGGACCGAAGCCTAGACTGACCTTGCCCCCCTCGCGCTGAGCACAATCTCTCTCGCCAACACCCCAAAAGACGTACTCACCCTCACCCGCACTCAACCACAAAAGCGGTAAGACCTGAATCCCTCTTTCGAGTGAATCGCCTCTATGTGGCCTGGTCTCCGGGCTGCCCATAGAATCCTGGCGCCTTGGGTCGGAAGCGCGGAGCACTGCTCGCCCTCGTTTGCCTCGTGCTGGTGTGGCCGGCAGCGGCTCTCGCCGGGAACGGAGGCCTCGCGCCCCCGGACTCGTCAACCGAGAGCGGCGACACGATCCGGTTCATCTACTGGGTCGTGACGGCTGCGTGCGCGGTCGTCTTTCTGGTGATCGAGACCGCCCTCATCCTCTTCATCATCCGCTTCCGCCGCCGCCGTGATGTCGCCGAGGACGTCGAAGGGCCTCAGATCCACGGAAACACACGGCTCGAGGTTCTCTGGACCGCCATTCCCGCCTTGGCGCTCGCGGCGCTCGCGATCTTCACGATCGTCAAGACGCCCGACGTACTTGCGAACGCGAGTGGACAGGCGGGCGACACAACCGAGATCCGGGTCGACGGGCACCAGTTCTACTGGCAGTACACGTACCCGAACGGGGCGATCTCGTTCGACACTCTCTACCTTCCGGTCGGAAAGACGGCCTCACTCGAGCTCCACTCGAAGGACGTCAACCACAGCTGGTGGGTGCCCGAGCTCACCGGCAAGCTCGATGCGATCCCGGGGCACCCGAACACCCTCGACTTCGAGCCCCACCGGACCGGCACCTACGAGAACGGCAAGTGCGCCGAGTTCTGCGGTATCCAGCACGCGGTCATGGACACGATCGTCCGCGTCGTGTCCGAAGACCGAGTACCGAGGCCTGGCTCGAGGACAACGCTCCCAGCGACTCCGAGGAGGCCCTCGTCGCGCTCGGCGAGCAGGAATGGACTGCCTCCTGCGCCAAATGCCACGGGCTCGACGGCTCCGGCGACATCGGCCCGGCGATCCAGGGCAACGGAACCCTGCTGAACCGCAGCGGCCTGAAGCGGCTGCTCCTGAACGGCCAGAACGACGCCGACCATCGACAGCTACATGCCGCCCGTGGGTGCAGGCTGGGAGGAGCGGCAGTTCGATGCTCTCATCGCCTACGTGAAGTCGAACCAGCGTCTCTCGACCTCGGCGGGTCAGGGAGGCCAGAGTGGCGGATAAGAGGAGGAGCATCGCCCCGACCTGGAAGCAGGGGCGGGTCACCAGCTGGCTGACGACCGTCGACCACAAGCGCATCGGGATCCTCTACATCGTCACCTCGTTCGTGTTCTTCTTCGCGGGCGGCGTGATGGCGATCCTCATGCGGATCCAGCTGGCGCAGGCGGATCAGCACCTGATCGAGAAGAACTCCTACAACGAGCTCTTCACGATCCACGGGACGACGATGATCTTCCTCTTCGCCGTGCCTCTTTTTGCAGGGTTCGCGAACTACCTCGTCCCGCTCATGATCGGGGCGCGCGACATGGCGTTCCCCCGCCTGAACGCCCTTTCGTACTGGCTCTTCCTGCTCGGGGGGCTAATCGTGCTCGCAAGCTTCCTGGCCGAAGGCGGTGCCGCCAACAGCGGGTGGACGGCCTATACACCGCTCTCGGGCGACAACTACAGCCCCAGCGTCGGGCAGGACATGTGGATCCTCGGCATCCATCTGACCTCGCTCGGCTCGATCGCAGGCGCGATCAACTTCATCGTGACGATCCACAACATGCGGACGCGCGGGATGACCTGGATGAGAATCCCGATCTTCGTGTGGACGATCGAGGCCTACTCCGTGCTCCTCGTCCTCGCCCTGCCGACGATCAGCGCCGCCGCAACGCTCCTCCTCCTCGATCGGCAGGCAGGCACGTCGTTCTTCGAACCGGCCGAGGGCGGCAGCCAGATCCTCTGGCAGCACATGTTCTGGTTCTTCGGCCACCCAGAGGTCTACATCATGGTGCTCCCTGCGATGGGAATGCTTTCCGAGGTCATTCCGGTCTTCTCGCGGAAGCCGATCTTCGGCTACAAGGCAGTGGCGTTCTCGACGATCGGCATCGCTTTCGCGAGCATGCTCGTCTGGGCCCACCACATGTTCACTGTCGGTCTTCCGACCTGGCTGCTGGCGTTCTTCCTCGTGTCGTCCTTCTCGGTCGCGGTTCCGACCTCGATCAAGCTTTTCAACTGGCTGGCGACACTCTGGCGCGGTCATCTCGACCTGCGGACGCCACTCCTCTTCTGTCTCGGGTTCATCGGCCTCTTCACCATCGGCGGCCTCTCCGGGATCATGCTGGCCGCCTATCCGATCGACTTCCAGGCGCAGGACTCCTACTTCCTCGTCGCGCACCTCCACTACGTGCTCTTCGGCGGCTCCGTCTTCGGAATCTTCGCCGGCACGTACTACTGGTTCCCGAAGATCACGGGCCGGATGTACAACGAGCGACTCGCCAAGGCACACTTCTGGCTGCTTCTGGTCGGCTTCAACATGGCCTTCCTCCCGCAGCACTTCCTCGGCCTCATGGGCATGCAACGGCGGATCTACACGTACCAGCGCGGCGGGCTCTTCGAGCTCTACAACCTGATCTCGTCGATCGGGGTGCTCGTGATGACGATCGGGCTCCTGATCTTCCTCGCGAACATGGTCAAAAGCTGGCGTGCCGGCGCTCGGGTGGGATCCGACCCCTGGCGGGCCGATACGCTCGAGTGGTACACGACCTCGCCTCCTCCTCCGCACAACTTCGACCGGGTGCCCTACGTGTCCAGCCACCGGCCCCTCCGGGATCTACGACTCCGCCTCCAGGAAGAGCGCCTGTGAGCCCTACGCCCGGACCCTGGCTCCGGCTTCTCTCGCTCGGCGGCGTGAGCGCCGTCGCCCTCGTCGCGGCCACCGGGGAGCACGCACTTCCGCACGATGCCGCCGCGCTGGTCGCCCTCGCCCTCCTAGGCGGCGCGACCCTCGCTGCTCGCTTCGGACATCCCGACCGGCCCGGGCTCGTGCTTGCATCGGCCCTGGCGCTCGGCGTCTTCATCGTCCAGATCGGCCTGGGCGGCGTGCTGGCGCTGACCGACGCCACCTGGGCGCGCGGGCTCCACATCGGGCTGGGCGCGGTCTCGCTTGCCATTGCCGCGATTGCCGCCGCCGCCTGCTTCCGTGGCGGCGCAGCCGTTCCGCGCGGATCCTGGCGCGACTACGTGACCCTCACCAAGCCTCGCATCATGAGCCTCCTGCTCCTGACAGCAGCCGGGGGAATGCTGGTGGGCGCCAGAGGAATCCCATCGGCCGGCCTCCTGGCCGCGACACTCGGTGGACTCGCGCTCGCGTGTGGAGGGGCCTCAGCCCTGAACCACGTCCTCGACCGGGACATCGACCGCCTGATGGGCAAGCGGACCCGGGGAAGGCCCGTGGCGGCGGGGCGAATCCCGCCCGCCCGTGCCCTCGAGTTCGGCCTGGCGCTGTCCGCGCTCTCATTCGTCGTGCTGGCGAGCTTCGCGAACGTCCTGGCGGCGCTGCTCGCAGTCTTCGGCAACCTCTTCTACGTCCTCGTCTACACGCGATGGCTGAAGCGCTCGACGCCGCAGAACATCGTCATCGGCGGAGCCGCAGGGGCAATCCCGCCTGTGGTCGGGTGGGCAGCTGCGACCGGGAACCTGACTCTGCCCGCACTCCTGCTCTTCCTGATCGTCTTTTTCTGGACACCGCCGCACTTCTGGGCCCTTGCGTTGTTGATCCGGCGCGAATACGCGGCGGCACGCGTCCCGATGCTCCCGGTAGTGAAGGGAGCGCCGGAGACTGCGCGCTCGATCGTCCGCTACACGCTGCTCATGATCGGAGTGACGCTCCTGCCCTTCCTGGCGAACACGGTGGGCTGGCTCTACCTCGCCTCGGCTCTCCTCCTGGGAGGCCTCTTCTTGCTCCTGGCCGTGGGGCTCCTCCGGGAGACCACGCCTGCCCGCGCGCGCAGGCTCTTCACATACTCCCTGGCCTACCTCGCGCTTCTCTTCGTCGCCCTCGCCGTCGACCCGATCGTACTGGGCTAGAAATGGATCCCGACCTCGCCCGCAGGAACAACCGTCTCGGACTGCTCCTGCTCGCGGTCGTGCTCGTTCTCTTTGCAGGGTCGCTCGTCGTCGCGATCGCATACCGACAGCTGATCTAGTCAACGGGCGCTCCCTCGTCCGAGGGAGCGCCGAGCGACCACGCCTGCCGACAACACCCTTGACGACATGCTCGCTCGCCTCCTCACCGTGCTCACTGCCGCCCTCGTTCTCGCACCTGCTGCGGCGGCTGCTCCCGCGCCCAACGGGCTCCACGGGTTCCTGCTCCGGGCCACCGAATCGAGCGGCACCCCGCACACCTTCGCGCGAACTCCTTCCTTCGGCTGGAACACCGTTCGCGGCGCCGCGCGGTACGAGCTCCAGCTTTCCACCAGCAGGAACTTCACCGAGAACGGCATCGTGTGGGAGAGCGACCAGATCAGGGCGCCGCTCGCCACGGTTCCGCTGACGCTCCCCTGGGTCTCGAGCCCCGGTTACTCATGGCACGCCCGCGTGCGTGCATTCGTCGGCGGCAACGCCACGGCGTGGAGCGACAAGTTTGGCTTCAACCTCCGCTCCCCTTCGCCCCCCGCAAGCCTCTCGACCGGCGCCGTCAACCCGCGCCCTGGGCTCGTTCGCTGGACGCCTGTTTCCGGAGCCACCGCCTACGAGGTCTCGTTCATAACCGACCCGACGACCGGTACGTCGAAGAAGGTCAAGTCGGCGACCACCGCGGCTGACCTGCGCGAGTACTACAGCTTCCACAACGACCCGAGCTTCTTCGACAACGGCATCTCCGCCGTCGAGGGTGAGATCTGGTGGAGGGTCCGGGCCGTCCGCGAGGTCTTCGGCACTCCGATGAACAACCTCAAGGTCGTCTCCTACGGCCCCTGGAGCACGCTTTTCAAGACCGTTGAGCCGCCGATCGCGGCAACGACGATCGCGCTCACCGACACGGTCTCGCGGAGCCGAGGGAGCGACGTCGTCATCTCTGACCTCGCAGGCGGCCCGAGTAACGAGGCGCACGAGCTCGCGCCGGCCTTCTCCTGGACAGGCAGCCTCAGTCTCGCTCCCGGGCTCTACGGCGCCTGCCCCGGCCTGGGCGTCGACTGCCCCATGTTCCACGTCTACGTCTACACGGATGAGGACTGCTCGAATCGCGTGCACGTCTCCGATCTGATCGGAAGCCCTGCATATGTGCCGCGCCTCTCCGGGCCACTCGGAATCCCGTCAGACCCCGCCGCGCTGGCTGGAGCCTCCGGTGTTTACCTCGCAGACGCCCCGACCGAGGGCGGGGTCATCTACGACGCTGGCGGCGACCTGGTCACAGCCGCTGGGACCGAGGTAGGAGTCGAGACCGACCCGGACGAGCCCGTCGGTCCCGGCCTCGCACCGGACCGAAAAACTGGCTTCCGCGACATGGACTGGCCCGACGGCCGCTACTACTGGACTGTCGTACCGACGGTCCCCTATTTGACTCCCGACAGCACGATCGAGTACCACGACGTCGAGTTCGCGGAGGACATGTGTGCGGCCGGCGAAGTCCTGCCCTTCGGCAAGACCAGCGAGCCCGTAACCGAGCGCGAGTCGGGCGTCCCGTTCATCTCGGGCATGTCCACCGACGGCAAGCTTCGCACCGCCACGACGGCGACCCCGTCCTTCTTCGGACGTGTCGTCGTCGCGTGGAAGCCGGCGCTCGGGGCCCGGAAGTACCAGGTGCAGTGGAGCCTGCGTGCGTCTCCGTGGAAGACCGTCGGCTCGGTGAAGACGCCGGCCACGGCCGCGCTGCTCGACCTCGAGCCCGGTCGCTGGTTCTATCGCGTGCGCGGCCTCGACACGACCCTCAGCACGCTGCGCTACGGGATGACGTGGAGCGACCCGCAGATGGTCAGGATCGTCCCGCGCCGCTTCAGCGTCGGCTAGCCGCCGCTAGACGGACGCCGGCGTCATGCTCCGGACCGCCGCCTCGTAGACGGGGTCACGGCCGAAGAGGTCGAGCTGCTCCGAGAGGAGATCGCTCGCCGACTCGTTGTCTCTACGCACCGGCTTCACCAAAACACCGTCCGCTGCCACCAGCTCAACCTCGCCCGCAGGCTCGAGCGTGAGCGAGACCTCGCGACCGAGACGGGTCGAGAGCCAGCGGGCGAGGAGCATCCCATCCGCCTCCGGCCCGGCGACCCTCAGCGCCGAAACGTCTTTGACGCCCGGCCAGAGAGCTGCCAGTGCCTCCCGCCACGGCAGCGTCCTCGCCCAGGCGATGTCGGACACCGCCGCCTCGTCGAAGAGACCGGCGACGTAGCCGTACTCGTCCTCCAGGTCAGGCCATTCGCTCGAGTCGACGATCAGGCGGTCGACAACCCCGATCAGCTCCCGCTCGCCCTCTGCCCTGCCTACGGGCCCGCGCCAGCGCAGGAATACCGGGAGATCGGTCAGGAGCAGCGGCTCGACGACGCTGGCGGGGGCGCTCGACCGGGCGCCGCACAGATGGATCTCGATCACCTCGGAGCAGACCTCGCGATGCTCGCCCCGTTGCACGTAACACCGGAGGTCGACGTCCGCCTCGAGGACGTCTCGCTCGTCGTCCGGTTCGGGGAAGAGGAGAATGGAGCGGGACGGATGCCGCTCGGCGAGGCCGACCAGCGTGCCGGTCGCCGCTTCCACCCAGCGGTCCGGCACCCACGCGATATGCGTCATGCTGCTCGTTCGCTGGGTGGGGCCGCCGTCAGGCTCGCTGGACTCATGGCGAAGCGTCGTCAGAGCCTGCTCGATCTCCCGGATGGACGAGAGCTCGCTCAATGCCGGCGCCAGGAGCGGCCGTCGCGGTGCAGAAGCTCATCGGAAGCGGGCGGTCCCCAGGTGCCGGCCGCGTAGTTCGGGAACCCAGGACGATCGCGCTTCCAGGGCGCGACCGTCGCATCGACGAGCGCCCATTGCTCCTCGACCTCGTCGGCCCGGGTGAAGAGCGTCGGGTCGCCGAGCATGCAGTCGAGGATGAGGCGCTCGTAGGCCTCCGGCAGGCCGGTCCTGAACGCGCCGCCGTAGAGGAAGTCCATGTTGACGGTGCGGATCGTCATTCCCTGCCCCGGCACCTTGGCGCTGATGCCGAGCGAGACGCCCTCGTCTGGCTGGATGTGGACGTTCAACACGTTCGGACGCAACTCGTCGGCGGAGTCGAGCTGGAAGGGCGGATGCGGAGCCCGCTTGAACTGGATCGCAATCGTGGTCTCACGCCGGGGCAGCCGTTTTCCCGTACGGATGTAAAAGGGCGTGTCGGCCCAGCGCCAGTTGTCCACGTAGAGCTTTGCGGCAACGAATGTCTCCGTCATCGAGTCGGGCGCGACACCCTCCTCCTCGCGGTAGCCGGTCACCTCTTCCCCCTCGATGTGGCCGGGGCCGTACTGGCCGCGGACAACATGCTTGGGGCCGGGCGTGTGGAGCGCCTTCAGCACCTTCACCTTCTCGTTTCGCACCGATTCGGCGGTGAAGTCGATCGGCGGCTCCATGGCGGTGATGCAGAGAAGCTGCAGCATGTGGTTCTGGACGATGTCCCGGATGGCTCCCGCCTGCTCGTAGAACCCGGCGCGGCCTTCGATCCCGATGGACTCGGCGACCGTGATCTGGATGTGGTCGACGAATTGCCGGTTCCAGATCGGCTCGAAGATGCCGTTCGCGAAGCGAAGGACCAGCATGTTCTGGACCGTCTCCTTGCCCAGGTAGTGGTCGATCCGGAAGATCTCGCTCTCCTCGAAGTGCTGGAGAATGCAGGCGTTCAGCTGCTTCGCGCTTTCGAGGTCGTGGCCGAACGGCTTCTCGACGATCAGCCGTGTCCAGCCCGTCGCATGCCGGCGCTCGCCGAGCTCCGTGACGATGGTCTGGATCGCGGACGGCGGGACGGCGAGGTAATAGACGCGGTTCCCGGCCGTTCCATACTTCTCATCGAGCTCGTTCAGGCACGCGATCACCAGGTCCTCACCCTGGTCGTCGGCGAAGTCCGTGGACACATAGCGCGTGACCTCTGCCAGCTGATCCCAGATGTCTTGCCGGAACTCGTCCCGGCCGTGCTCCTTCACCGCCTGCTCCATGCTCGCGCGAAAGTCGTCCGTCGACATCGCGCTCCGTGCGACGCCGACGATCGCGAAACGCTCGGGGAGGAGCCGCCGGAGTGCGAGCGCGTAGAGGGCGGGAAAGAGCTTCCGGCTCGTCAGGTCGCCGGAGGCGCCGAAGATCGTGAGCGCGCAGGGCTCGGGTGTCCGGCGGCGGCGCAGCCCTTCGAGCAGAGGATTCTCGGTGGTCTCGGCGAGCTCGGTCATGTCAACGAGGATCGGGGCTCTGTCGGGCCTGCTCGACGGCCTTGACCGCATGGCCGCCGAACTGGTTCCGGAGCGCAGCCGTGATCTTGGCCGCGAACGATTCCTCCTGGCGGGAAGCGAAGCGTGCGAAGAGCGCCGCGCTGATCACCGGCACCGGAACGTCCTCCGCGATCGCCTCGGCGATCGTCCACCGCCCTTCGCCGGAATCCTCCACATACCCCCTGATGCTGTCGAGGTGTGTCCCCTCCTTCTCGAACGCGGCCACGAGCAGCTCGAGGAGCCACGACCTGACGACCGACCCGTACCGCCAGATACCCGCGATCTCGTGCAGGTCGAGGTCGAACTCCGAGCACTCCATGACCTCGAATCCCTCCGCGTACGCCTGCATGAGCCCGTATTCGATCCCGTTGTGCACCATCTTCACGAAGTGCCCGGCGCCCGACGGGCCAACGTGGGCGTACCCATCCTTGGGCGCCAGCGTCCGGAACGCGGGCTCGACCTCCCGCACGGGCTCCTCGTCCCCGCCGACCATGAGGCAGTAGCCGACCTCGAGCCCCCAGATGCCGCCCGAGACGCCGGCGTCCACGAAGTGGATGCCCTTTTCGCCAGCCGCGCCGTGGCGACGTTGGGAGTCCCGGAAGTTGGAGTTTCCACCGTCCACGATCACGTCGCCCTCGTCGAGGAGACCGAGAAGCTCCTGAAAGGCGCCCTCGGTCGGATCGCCCGCCGGGATCATGAGCCACACGACGCGCTTCGGCTCGAGCTGGCCCACCAGCTCTTCGAGCGTGGAAGCCGTTCCGCCGCCGCTCCGTGCATAGGTCGCAAGCTCGTGCCCGTCCCGCTCGAGCCGCTTCACCATGTTGCCGCCCATGCGGCCGAGCCCGACCATGGCGAGCTTCATAGGCCGAGATCCTCCCACCTTGCGCGCGCAATCCGGAGCCCTCGCTCTTTGAGCGCCGCGTAGTCGCCTGCAGCCTGAGCTCTGATCAACCGACCGAAGCCGAACTCCTGGCCCGGGATGGGCAGCTCTTCCCCGGGATCGTCCACGACCTGGAGGAAAACCCCGCTCGGCGGACCGCCCTTGTGGAGCTGGCCGGTCGAATGGAGGTAGCGCGGACCGTACCCGTGCGTGACGACGCACCCGGTCTCGGCGCGAGCGCGGTCAACGAGCGCCTCGATGCGGCGGTCGTTCTCCTCGTTCGGCTCGACGAAGGCCAGGATGGCGACGTAGTCGCCCTCTCCCGCCCCGGCGAAAGGCACCCCTTCCGGCTCGAGCTCGGGATCGTCGCCCGAGTCGAGGATTGCCTTCGTCCGGTCCTTCGCCTCTTGCACGTTGGGCTGGTCGAACGGGTTGATACCGATCAGGGCGCCTGCGACAGCGGTCCCGAACTCCCACCGGAAGAACTCCTGACCGAGCTCGTACGGATGCTCGATCCTGACCTCCTCGCTCTGTCGGTCCGGACCCTCTCCCGTCTCACCGGGAGCTGGCACGAGACCCTTTCCCAGCTTGCCCGTCGACTCCGCAATCAGCTGCTCGGCCCAGAGCCCAAAGCCGCCGGGGTTCGGGTTGATCTGCACCTTGTCGCGCCCCTCCCGCCAGCCGGTTCCGAGACGCTCCCCGAGCTCGAGCCCGGGATTGCCGTCGTCGAGCCGGCAGGCCTCGACCATCTCGGCCGTCCTGACCAAGTAGCGCTCCAGGTCGACGCCCATGAGCGCCGCCGGCACGAGCCCGAACATCGAAAGCGCCGAGTAGCGCCCGCCGATCGTGGGTTCGCCCGGGAACGTGGCTCGGAAATCGCGCTCGCCGGCAACCCGCTCGAGATCCGATCCCGGATCGGTGACTGCGGCGAAGCGGCTCCCGTCGCCTACCTGCTCCCAGAAGTAGTCCATGTGCGAGCGCGTCTCGAGCGTCGAGCCGGACTTCGACGAGACGAGGAACAGTGTCTTGTCGAGATCGAGTTTTCGCTCGAGAGCCCGGATGGCCTTGGGGTGCGTCGTGTCGAGGACGTGGAAGCTCTCCGCCCCGAAGGTCCGCCGCAGCACTTCGGGGGCGAGACTCGAGCCCCCCATGCCTGCAAGGACGACATCGGTGAGGCCGTCCTCGTACACACGAAGGGCAAACGCCTCGAGCTCCTCGACGCGTTCCTGCATGCGCAACGGCTCGTCCAGCCAGCCGAGCCACCGGTTCTCGTCGGCCCCGGTCCAGAGCGTCGCGTCGCGATTCCAGATCCGCTCGACGAGCTCGGAAGTGCCGACCTGCATCAGGCCGCGACGAGCTCCCGGCTCGACTGTCGAATGCCCTCGAGGAGCTCTACGAACGAGTCGGCGAACTTCTCGACGCCCTCACGCTCCAGGGTCTCGACGACGTCGTCGTAGTCGACCCCAGCCTTGGCCAGGTCGTCGAGCAGCTTGCGAGCCCCGTCGAGATCGCGCTTGACGGTGTCCCTCACCACCTTGCCGTGGTCCTGGAAGGCCTGGATGGTCTCCGGCGGCATCGTGTTGACGGTCATCGGGCCGATCAGCTCCTCCACATACATCGTGTCCCTGTACGCGGGGTTCTTCGTCGAGGTCGAGGCCCAGAGGCACCGCTGTGGCGAGGCACCTTTGCCGGCGAGGAACTCCCAGCGCTCGCCGGAGAAAAGCTGCTCGTACCGCTCGTAGGCGAGCCTGGCGTTGGCGATCCCGAGCTTCCCTTTCAGCTCGTCGTGCCCGCCGATCTCGTCGAGGCGCCGGTCCGTCTCCGTGTCCACCCTGGAGACGAAGAAGCTGGCCACGGACGCGACGACGGTCGGGTCTCCGCCCCCTGCCACGAGGCGCTCGAGCCCGCGGATGTAGGCCTCGGCGACCTCCACGTAGCGCCGGAGCGAGAAGATCAGCGTCACGTTGATCGACTTCCCCTTGGCGATCATGTCTTCGATTGCAGGCAGCCCGGGCCTGGTCGCGGGGATCTTCACGAAGAGGTTCGGCCGGTCGATGAGCTTGTGGAAGCGAAGCGCCTGGGCCACCGTCCCCTCGGTGTCGTAGGCGAGTGTCGGATCGACCTCGATCGAGACGTAGCCGTCCTTGCCGCCGCCCTCGTCCCACACCTTGCGAAGGAGATCGCAGGCGTCCGTCACGTCTTTGGCCGCCAGGCGGATGAAGATCTCGGTCGGATCCTTCTCCTCTTCGAGCACTTCCCGGAGCTGCTCGTCGTACGCGTCTCCGGAGGAGATCGCCTTCTGGAAGATGGTCGGGTTCGAGGTGATGCCGACGACGGCGTCCTCGCGCATCATCCGCTCGAGCTCCCCGCTCTGGATCAGGTCGCGCGAGAGGTTGTCGATCCACACGCTGACTCCCGCCTCCGAGAGCTGGTGCAGCCTGGATTTCGCCATGGTTCTCCTTCCCTAGACGCGCTGGCGTCGCTCGAGGAGCGACTGCGCGCGGCTTGCGATGTTCTCGGGCGTATAGCCGAACTTCTCGAGGACGATCGTGCCCGGCGCCGAGGCGCCGAAGTGCTCGATCGAAACGATCGCGCCGTCCATCCCGACCCACCGCTGCCAGCCGAGCGAGACCCCGGCCTCGACCGCGATCCGCTGGTCGACCTCAGGCGGCAGCACCGAGTCGCGGTAGTCGGAAGGCTGCTCCTCGAAGAGCTCCCAGCAGGGCATCGAGACAACCCGGGCCGAGACGCCGTCCTCCTGCAGCTTCTTGGCCGCCTCGATGGTCACCCAGACCTCGGAGCCAGTCGCAAGCATGAGCAAATCGGGCAGCCCGTCGTCGCTCTCGGCCTCCCAGACGACGTACCCGCCGCGGTCGGCGCCCGCGACCTGCTCGGGCTCGAGCACGGGCAGGTTCTGGCGGCTCAAGAGGATCGCGACGGGCCCCTCCGTACGGGCGAGCGCGACCTTCCACGCAATCGACGTCTCGTTCGCGTCAGCCGGGCGAATCACCCAGAGGTTCGGGATTGCGCGAAGCGCCGCGTAATGCTCGACCGGCTGATGTGTTGGGCCGTCCTCGCCGAGGCCGACGGAGTCGTGCGTCCACACCCAGAGGACCGGCAGGCGCATCAGGGCGGAGAGCCGGACCGCTGGCCGCATGTAGTCGCTGAAGATCAGGAAGGTGGAGCCGTACGGCTTCACGATCCCCCCGTGGACGGCGAGCCCGTTCACGATCGAGCCCATGCCATGCTCGCGCACCCCGAAGGGAACGTTGCGCCCGGCGAAGAACCGCGAGAAGACTCCGGCCCCGTCGAAGGCGGTCTTCGTGGACTCGACCAGGTCGGCAGCCCCGCCGACCATCGTCGGGGTGAAGCCCTTGAAGGCCTCCATGACCTTCGAGCCGGCCGCGCGCGTGGCCATCGAGTCTTCCTCCGCCGGGTCGAAGGAGGGGAGGGACTCCGCCCAGCCGGGCTTCGGTTGACCGCGCGAGGCGAGATCCCAGTCCTCAGCCAAAGCGGGGTAGGTGGCGCGCCAGTTCTCGAAGCGCCGGCGCCACTCCGTCTCGAGCTCGTCCCCCTTGTCGTAGAGCTTCATGTGCTCCGCGACCTCGTCCGGGATGAAGAAATGCTTGTCCGGATCCCAGCCGAGGATCTCCTTCGTCGCGCGCACCTCGTCCTCCCCGAGCGGCGCGCCGTGCGCCTTCGCGGTGTCCATCGCATGCGGCGCGGGGTAGGCGATGTGGCTGCGGACGATGATCAGGGACGGGCGCTCCTCCTCGTTCCTCGCGCGCGTGATGGCGCTGCGGAGCTTCGTCAGGTCGTTGACATCGTCGACGTGCAGGACGTGCCACCCGTAGGCCTCGAAACGCTTCCCCTTGTCTTCGTGGTCGAAGGAGAGTGCGGTCGTGCCGTCGATCGTGATCCGGTTGTCGTCGTAGAAGAAAACGAGCTTGCCGAGCCCGAAGGCACCGGCGAGGGAGCAGGCCTCCGCCGAGACGCCTTCCATCAGGTCGCCGTCGGAGGCGATGCCGTAGACCCGGTGGTCGACGATCTCCTCCTCGGGCCGGTTGTAGCGCTGGGCGAGGAACTTCTCCGCCATCGCCATGCCGACCGCGTTCGAGATCCCCTGGCCGAGCGGGCCGGTCGTCGTCTCGATGCCCGGCGTCAGGAAGTGCTCGGGGTGCCCGGGTGTCAGGGACTCCCACTGGCGGAAGCGCTTGATCTCGTCGAGCGAGAGGTTGTACCCGCAGAGGTGAAGCGTCGTGTACTGGAGGATGCAGGCGTGGCCCGCGGAGAGGACGAAGCGGTCACGGTCCTCCCACTGCGGATTCGCCGGGTTCACCCGCATCGTCTCCCGGTAGAGGAGATAGGCGACCGGCGCGAGCGCCATTGCCGTCCCCGGGTGCCCAGCGTTGGCCTGCTGGACGGCGTCCATGGACAGCGTTCGGATCGTGTCGATCGAAAGCCGCTCGATGTCGGTCACTGCCACCCCATTCGTTAGCTCGCCCGACGGGATCTAGGCCAAACCTTACTTGCGACCCTCTCGCCCGCGGGCCTCCACCCCGCGGGCGTAACCAAGCGCGTGCGACCATGGGAACGTGGCCGTTCTGATCGCTTCCAACCTCCGCAAGGAGCTCTCCGGAGACCCCCTCTTCGACCGGGTCTCTTTCAAGCTCGAGCGCCGCGACCGGCTGGCACTTTCCGGGTCGAACGGCGCCGGCAAGACGACGCTGCTCCGGATGCTCACCGGCGAAACGTCGATCGAGGGCGGCAAGCTGGCCTTCGAGAAGGGAGCGCGGGTCGCGCTCCACGACCAGCGCCCTCCGCTCGAGCGCGGGCTGACGCTGCGTGAATACGTGCTCGCGGGCGCGGCCGACCTGGTCGCGACCGAGCAGGACCTCGCGCGCCTGGAAGGGGCAATGGCCGGGGGCGCCCACGACCAGGAAACGATGGCCGCGTACTCGGCCGCCCAGGCACGGCTCGAGCACGCGGGCGGCTACGACTGGCGCGACCGCGCGAGCTCGACACTTCGCGGGCTCGGGTTCCACGACGAGGATCTGGACCGAAGTCTGAAAACGTTCTCGGGCGGCGAGCTGACCCGTGCGTCGCTCGGCCGCGCGCTCGCGGGAGATCCTGACCTGTTGCTCCTCGACGAGCCGACGAACCACCTCGACATCGCAAGCCTCGAGTGGCTCGAGCGCGAGCTGGCGAGCCTCGATGCCGCGTGCATCATCGTCGCGCACGACCGCTGGTTCCTCGAGGCGACCACGAACGCAACCCTCGAGCTCGAGGCGGGCCGGTCCACGTACTTTCCGGGACCGTGGCACGCGTGGCGGCGTGAGAAAGCCGAGCGGGCCGCCCACGCGCAGAAGACCGCCGAGCGGGTGGCGCAGGACATCCAGCGACTCGAGCGCTTCGTGGAGCGGTTCCGGTACAAGAAGTCGAAGGCGAAGCAGGCGCAGGCCAAGCTGACCCAGATCGGCAGGCTCGAGAAGGAGCACACGGAGGCCAGCGACGAAGTCGCCCTCCTCTCGCGCCGCCGCCGCGGCCTCGGCTTCGACTTCCTGGAGCCACCGAGGAGCGGCCGCACGGTTCTCGAAGTCGAAGGGCTCCAGGTCGCGGCGGGAAGCAAGCACCTTCTCAGCGACGTCTCGCTGGCGCTCGAGCGCGGCGAGCACGTGGTGCTGGTCGGCCCGAACGGGTCCGGCAAGACGACGTTCCTCGAGACCGTCCTCGGCGAGCGCGGAGAGATCGAAGGGAAGGCGCGTCTCGGGCACGGGGTGGATGCGGCCTACTTCTCCCAGCACGAGGCGGAGCTGGATGAGCGCGGGAGCGTGCTCGACTGCGTCCAGTCGATGACGACCCTCTCCCGCCCGAAGGCGCAAACGCTCCTGGGTCGCTTTCTCTTCTCGGGCTGGGAGGTTCATCAGAAGCCGGTGACAGCGCTCTCCGGCGGCGAGCGGCGCCGGCTCGCGCTGGCGATCCTGGTCGCCTCCGGGGCCAACTTCCTCGTCCTCGACGAGCCGACGAACCACCTCGACCTGGAAAGCCGCGAGGCCCTCGAGGAAGCCCTGGAAGGATTCCCGGGGACGGTCCTCCTCGTCTCCCACGATCGTGCGCTCCTCGATGCGATCGCACACAGGACCGCCGCCGTCGAGGAGGGGACGATCCGCGTCTACGACGGCGGGTGGGCCGACTACCTCCGCCAGCGCGAGGAGCGAGAAGCGGCTCCGCCCGAGCGCCCGGCCAAGGAGAAGAAGGCGAAGCCGCCCTCCGATGGCCCGAAGAGCCGCCCGCGCCCGCTCGAGGAGATCGAAGGCCGCATCCAGGCGCAGGAAGCGCTGATCGCGTCCCTCGAGGCGCGGCTGGCGGAGGACTGGGCCGACGCGGACACGATCGCGGCCCACCGGGACGCCCGGGAAGAGCTCGCACAGCTACTAGGCCGCTGGGAAGAGCTCCTCGACGAGGTCGGCGCCTGAGGGCACGGCCTCGAGAAGCCAGCGGCGCCCATCGTCGAGCGCTGCGGCCATCGGGGTAATGCCGCCCGTCCGGGCGGCCTCGAGGACGCGAACCGTCATCCCGGCGACGATCGTCTCGATCCGCGCCAGGGCCGTCGGAGCGTCGTCGTCCGGCTGCAGGCTCTCGTAGAGGTGGACGCCGCCGGAGTTGGCGACGAAGTCGGGAACCGCCAGAATCCCGCGAGCGTGCAGAGCCTCGACTGCGCCCGGAGCGTACGGCACGTTCGCTCCCGGAGAGACCACCGCGCAGCGAAGGGCCTTCACCACCCAGGCGTCACGGAATCCGGCCGGGCGCCCGGGACGACCACGTCGCAGTCGACCGTGAAGAGAGCTTCGCGGGGGCGAACCGCTGCCGAGGCGTGGCGCACGAGGCCGTCCCCGTGCCGGGCGCGGAGCGCGAGGAGTGCTTCCACGTCGAAGCCGCCCGGGTCGGCGATGCAGCCCTCCACCGTGCTGAGTCCGACGACCCTGGCTCCTCCCTGCACGCAGGCCAGAGCGGTGCCCGCGCCCACCTTTCCGAACCCTTCGATCGCGACCGCGGCCCCCTCGAGGCTGCGCCCCAGCTGGGCGAGCGCGGCCTCGGCTGCGGCCATGACGCCATGGCCAGTCGCCAGGTCGTCCATGCCCATTCCCCGGTAGCTCTGCGCCCAGAGCGGAAGCTCGGCCTCCGGGTCCTCGACGAAGTCCGCCGGGTGGGTGCCCATGTCCGGGCCCGTCAGGAAGGAGTCCTTCAGGGGCTCGAGCGCGCGGAGGTAGGCGGCGAGAACGGCCGCACGGTCACCGCCTCCAAATCGCACGCCCGCCTTCGCACCCGCATAGGGCAGGCGGCACGAGGCGAACTTCCACGTCATGGCCCGCGCGAGCTTGGCAACCTCGCCGACGTCGACGTCGGGGATCATCCGCGTCCCGCCGGCGGAGACGGGGAAGAGCTCGTGGTCGACGACGACGACTGCGTCGAGCCCGGCTTCTTCGTCCCGCAGCTCGATGATGCGCGCGGGTGTTCGGCCGTCGGCCACGCGGGCTACCTCGTCGGCGGCGGGTCGAAGGTGGCGATCAGGGCCTCGGCCACCACGCGCATGGGCCGGCCCGAGCGCTGGCTTGCACCGCGCAGTCGCGCGAAGGCCTCCTGCTCCGACAGCCGCTCGCGCTCCATCAGCAGGCCCTTCGCCCGCTCGACGACCTTCCGAGTCGCGAGTGCCTCTCCGAGGGACTCAGCCTCCTCGCGGAGCGCCTCGAGCTCGGCGTGGCGCGCACGCGCTGCCTCGATGGCCGGCAGGAGGTCGGTCTCGCGGAACGGCTTGACGAGATAGCCGAAGACACCCGCCTCGACCGCCCGGGAGACGAGCTCGTTCTGGCCGTAGGCAGTCAGCATCACGATCGGAATGGGGCGCTCAGCAAGGATCCGCCGGGCCGCCTCGATGCCGTCAAGACCCGGCATCTTGACGTCCAGGATCGCAAGGTCGGGCGCCTCGCTCCGGGCGAGCTCCACCGCCTCCTCGCCGTCCTTCGCGGCAGCACACACCTCGAACCCGGCCGCCTCGAGGATCTTCTCGAGATCCAGCCGGATGATCGTCTCGTCCTCGGCGACCAGAATCCTGAGTGCCATCAGCTGCGCGGGATATAGGCCCCGGGGCGCGACCCGATGACGACGTAGGACAGCCCCTCGGGCCCGGCGACCACCTGGCGCGTCTGCTCCGGGGGAACGAAGACGTACCGGCCCGGGGCCAGATCCTCCTCGGCGTCCTCGATCACGATGTACCCGCTGCCCGCAAGCGGGACGTAGACCTCCTCCTGGCCCGAATCAAGCTCGTCGTGGGCGCGGCCCTCGAATCCTGGCGGAGAGTCGTACTGGTTGATACCGAATGCCGTCACGCCGAGGCCTTCGCGGATCGGCTTCCGACGGCCCTCGAACTCATTCGCGTCGGCGACCCGGTAGGTCATCAGATGGTCGATCGGTAATTGGCGTGCATCTAGGCGGGAAAGGTCACCTCGGCCCGAAGGCCGCCGTGGTCTTCGAGTCGGAGGGTCCCGCCGAGCTCGTCGCGGACGAGCGCGCGGACAATCGAGAGCCCCGTGCCGTCGCCATTCGGCTGCGTCCACTCACCATTGTCCGAAACGCTGAGGAGCGCACTCCCATTCCGCCGCGCGAGGCAGACCCGGATCTCGTCGCCGCCGTGCTCGAGCGCGTTCTGGAGGAGCTCTGCGAACACGAGCGCAAGCGCCGTTGCGCGTCCACCTTGGAGGGACACCGGCTCGACCTGCGACTCGACGTGCTTCTCCGCTCCGAGCCCCTGGACGAGCATGGCGCGCAGTCGCTCGACCAGCTCCCCGAGATCGACATCGTCGTCCCGCTGCTCCGTCAGCACCTCGTGCACGGCTGCGATCGCGAGAATTCGGGTGACCGAGTCCTCGAGCGCCTTCCGCGCATCAGTTCCGGGCGCCCGGGCCTGGAGGCGTAGGAGGGAGGCGACGGTCTGGAGATTGTTCTTCACCCGGTGATGGATCTCCTGGGCGATGACCCCCCGCATGACGGCCCGGCCGTGCTCGAGCGCAACAGCTGCATGGTTCGCGATCGAGGCGAGGAGCTTGGCCTCGTCCGCCGTGAAGGGCGTGTCGCGATCGCAGACGAGCTCCCCGATCTCTCGGCCTTTCCAGCGCAGCGGGAGCCTGATCGCGTGCGCACCGGGTCGGCCCTCCGGCCACGCGATCTTGCCGTCCTCGAGCACGAGCGCCGCGCCGGTCGCGGCGACCGCGGCCATGGTCGTCTGCACGATCGCGCTCAGCGACTCCTCGAGGTACAGCGACTCGGAGACCGCCTCGGAGATCTTCGCCAGCGCCTCGAGCTCAGCCACTCGTTGCTGGGCGTGCTCGTACAGCTTCGCGTTCTCGATCGCCTGTGCGACCTGGCCCGCAATGGCCATCAGGAGGTCGATCTCGGCCTCGTCGAACTCACGGGGCCGCTCGGTGCGCACGTTCAGCGCGCCCTCGAGCCGCTCCTTAGCGAGGATCGGCACGGCCAGGATGGACTGGTACTGCTCCTCGCGCAGATTCGGAAAGCTCTTGAAGCGCGGGTCGAGGTGGGCGTCTTTCGGAATCATCACAGGAACCCGCTCCGCCGCCGCGGCACCCGTGATGCCCTCCCCGGGGCGCATCTTCGGAACCCGGGTCATCTCGTCCACCCGTGTTCCGCATGACGCGCGTAGGACGAGCTCGTCCGCCGCCTCGTCGTAGAGGTAGACGAAACAGGCGTCCGCCTCGAGCGCCTCGGCCACCCGCGCGGCGACGAGATCGAAGAGCTCTCCAAGGTCGAGGGTCGAATTGACGGCCGCGATCGTCTGGGTGACGAGCCTCAGGTGCCGCTCGGACTGGTTCATGGAACCGTGGACGGCGTCTCGGCCTGGGCGAGCCGGCGCGCGGCCATGCGACCGCTGGCGATGGCGCCTGCGATCCACCCGCCGTGCTCTTCCGCGATGTCCGAGCCCGCCAGCTCCACCCGGCCAGGGCGCTCGTGCCCGGCGAAGAGCCCCTCGCTCAGCCAGCCGGGCCTGGCTGCGAGCCAGGTCCCCTTCGACCAGGGATCGTCGACCCAGTTGTGCGCATCGACGGCGAGCACGCGTGCCTCCGGCGCGTAGACCTGGATGGCTCCCTCAACGGCGGCCGAATCACCGAGATCGAGCCCGGCGGTCTCGTGTCCGAAGCCGACGACGAGCGTCCCTTCGGGAACGACGTATTCGGCCGACAGCCACTGGAGCGGAGTGCCGAAACCAAGCGCCAGGAGCCCTCCCGGAACTCCCTCCACGAGGGCCCAGACCTTCAGAGAGCGCCCCGCGTGCTTCTCTCTTCCCATCCGAGCCAGGCCCGGAGGGAGCGGCGGATCGAACTCGATCGTGTCGAGTGTGTTTACGGGCACCGAGACGACGGCGGCGCCGGCACGAATCTCCTCGCCCGACTGCGTGGTGAGCACGACCTCGTCGTTCCGCTCCTCGATCCGGGTCACGGGCGTCGAAAGTCTGACGTCGGCGTCGGCGTCCGCTGTCAGCGCGTCGAGGAGGGCTCCGGTTCCATCCGCGAAGCATTCTGAAATCTCGTCGTAGAGGGACCACACGTCGCCTCCGTTGGCGGCGAAGATGCCGAGGAATTCGACCATGGACACCTCGGCTGGGTCCGCTCCGCTCATGAACGAGGCCCACGCGAAGAGGAAGTCCCTCGTCGCGTCAGGAAGATCCTCCCCCAGCCAGTCGGGCACGGAGACGTCGTCGCGCGTCAAGTCGATGTCCTGTGAGGCAAGCGAGAGGGAGCGCAGCACGCGTTCGAGGGCGGCTCCCTCGCTTTGCGGGACGGGAAGGCCGTGCCGGGTCACACCGCCCGTGTGCCAGCGTGCGCACAGCCGGGTCGCGGCCGGGACGACGCGCACGCCGTAGCGCTCGACCTCCTCGGCGAGAGGCGGTTGCCGGGCGAGGGAAAACCAGGTTCCGCCCAACTCGACGCCGTGTTCGGTCCCGGCGAACGGCCGATACCACGTCCGCCCCCCGAGACGGTCCCGCGCCTCGAGAATCATGACCGACCGCCCGGCCGCGGCGAGGTCGCGCGCAGCCGTCACTCCGGCGAAGCCTCCGCCGACGATCGCGACGTCAAAGGTCATGAGCTGGCGGGAACGGCGAACTGGTTCATCGCAGCACCGATGATAGGCCCCGAGCCGTGCGTCTTTCCTGACACACCGCGCGCCATCTGCGCGTTTTCGACCCGTAGGCTGAACGCGGTGGGTGGTTCGCGGTCGGCCCGAGGCCGCCCGCCTTAACGACCACGAGCCACCTTTGCAGGGGGCTCGTGATCGGCCGTCAGTACGTCCCGCTTCGAAGAGAAGCGGCGACACATGCGCACCCTACTTCGATGCCTTCCCGTTCACAAGACCGGTAGGTACTTCTCGAGCTCCCAGGGTGTGAGCTGCACCCGGTAGTCGTCCCATTCCTTGCGCTTCAACTCGACGTACCGGGAGAAGACATGCGGTCCTAGCGCCTTGCGAGCGAGCTCGGATTCCGCCAGCTCGCCGATCGCCTCGCCGAGCGTCTCTGGCAGCGCCACGATCCCACGCTCGCGCCGCTGCTCGGCCGTCAGGTGGTAGAGATTCTGCTCCATCGGAGCCGGGAGGTCGTAGCCCTTCTCGATTCCCTCGAGACCCGCGTGCAACAGGGTCGCGAAGGTCAAGTAAGGGTTGCAGGCGGGATCGGGACAGCGGATTTCCGCACGGGTCGCCTGCTCCTTCCCGGGGTGGTAGAGCGGGATCCGGATCAGGGCGGAGCGGTTCCGTCTCGACCAGGCGCAATAAACCGGCGCCTCGTAGCCGGGCACGAGACGCTTGTAGGAGTTCACCCACTGCGCGAACACCGCGGAGATCTCGCGGGCATGGCGGAGCTGGCCGGCGATGAAGGCCTTGCCCACCTCCGACAGGTGCCACTCGTCCTCGGCGTCGAAGAACGCGTTCTTGCCGTCCGTGAAGAGCGACTGGTGCGTGTGCATGCCGGATCCGTTCTCACCGAAGAGCGGCTTCGGCATGAAGGTGGCATGGACGCCGTATTTCTGCGCCATCTCCTTGACGACGAGTCGGTACGTGAGCGTATGGTCGGCCATGTCGAGAGCCGGTTGATAGCGGATGTCGATCTCGTGCTGCGAGGGCCCGACCTCGTGGTGCGCGTACTCGACCGGAATCCCCATCGACTCGAGCGCGAGGATCGTCTCCTTGCGGAGCTCGGACGCCGCGTCCAGCGTCGTCATCGAGAAGTAACCCCCCTCATCGAGTGCCTGGGGGTCGGATCCGTTGTCCTCGAAGAGGAAGTACTCGAGCTCAGGGCCGACGTTGAAGGTGTCGAAGCCGAGCTCGCGCATCCGTGCGAGGGCGCGCCGCAGCACGTGGCGCGGGTCGCCCTCGTAGGGCTCGCCCTCGGGGGTGACGACGTCGCAAATCATTCGGGCCACCTTTGACTCGCCCGAGCGCCACGGCATCATCTGGAAGGTCTCCGGATCGGGAATCGCGATCATGTCGGACTCCTCGATCGCGTTGAAGCCCGAGATCGAAGAGCCGTCGAATCCCATGCCGTCGTCGAGCGCGCCCTCGAGCTCGCTCGGAGTGATCGCGAAGCTCTTCAGGTGCCCCTCGATGTCCGTGAACCAGAGGAGCACGAACTTGATGTCTTCCTTCGCGACCCGCTCCACGATCTCCCGCCGCTTGGCGGGCTCGCTGGTCGCTCGATCCTCTCGTTCCACTGTCGCCATTCAAGCCTCCTTAAACGAAAAGAGCCCCGGGCGCGGACGCCCGAGGCAACGTCGCCTCGACCTCCGGATCGTACTTGTCCCGGAGCCGTTGCGCAATCCTCCGTCGCTCGTTCTCAGCCCGAGCGCTTGAGCTTCCCGTGGCGCTTGGCGTACACCTCTCCGCGATGGAAGACGTAGAGACCGAGCGGGATCGACGCAGCGCCAATTATGAGCAGCGGCCAGATGTCGGCCCACAAGGCGGGCACGCTGGCCCCGTCGAGAATGGCGGCCCGGATCCCCTCGAGCGCATACGTCGCGGGGGATATGGTCGAAAGGGCCTGCATCCAGCCGGGGAGGATGTCGACGCTGTAGTAGACACCCGACACGACCAGCAGCGTCCCCTGCGCGATGAACCCGAGCTGCGTCCCCTTCTCGGGCGAGATGAGCGGCAGGACGGCCGTCATCATGCCGATCCCGATGAATGAGATCGACGCGACGAGCAGGATCAGAAACGCACCCGTGAAGTTGGCTCCGGGAAAGCTCAGATCAAAGAAGAGGGCAACGAGCCCGAAGAGAAGCATTGTCCGGACGAGCCCGTAGAGAACGGCGAAAATCCCCATCCCGAAGAGATGCGTCGGGCGCGCAAGCGGCGCCATGAACGTGTACTCGATCGTCCCCTCCCAGCGCTCCCAGGCAACTGTCTCGGTCAGGATCTCGAAGACCGCCGACAGGTACGCCCAGATGACCGCGCCGATCAGGAGGATGGTTGTCTGCCGATTGACGTCGATCCGGCCGCCGGCTGCCTCGATCCCCTTGGCGATGAACACGATCGTCAGCGTGTTCGCGACCGACCAGACGAACCAGGCGATCTCCCACCAGACGTAGCGCCTGACGAGGTAGGCGTTGCGCTCGACGACACCTCCGAGCCCGATCAGCTCGCGGCGAAACCCGCCTTGCAGGGCGCTCATCAGTCCTCCTCCTCTTCCTGCTCGTCCTCGAACGGGCGGCCTGTGGCGGCGAAGAACGCCTGCTCGAGGGTCTCGGCCTCGTACCTGGCCAGGATCACGTCGACGGTCTCGAGGCACACCAGCCGCCCCTCGTCGAGGATGCCGACGCGATCGGCGAGGGCCTCCGCCTCGTCCATGTCGTGGGTGCAGAGCAGGATCGTCGCGTCGTGCTCAGCCCGCACCTCGCGGATGAACTTCTGCACCTCGAGCTTCGAGCGCGGATCCAGGCCCGTGGTCGGCTCGTCCAGGAGCAGGAGAACCGGTGAGGTCAGGAGCGCCCGCGCGAGCGCCACCTTCTGCTGCATGCCGCGCGAGAGGTTCTGCATCGGCTCCCCCCGGCGCTCGGCCGGAAACCCGACCCGACCGAGGATCTCCGGGATCCGGCTTCTCGTCTCGCGGGCGGTCAACCCGTAGAAGCGGGCCGCGTAGGACAGATTCTCGGCCGACGACATCCGCTTGAAGAAGGAGGCCTCGACCGAGACGCGGTTGACGAGCCGGCGCACGGCTCTGGCTTCGCGGACGACATCGTGACCGAAGACCTCGGCGCTCCCGCCGTCGTGGAGGAGGAGGGTGGCGAGCAAACGCACCAGCGTCGACTTCCCGGACCCGTTCTGGCCGAGAATCGCGACGCACTCGCCGCGCTCCATGTCGAAGCTGACGTCGCGAAGCGCCGGGACACGCCGTCCGCGCAGCCGGGAGCCCGGGCCCGTCGCGGCGGACGAACTCCTTGCGCAGATCAGAGACGTGAACGGCGGTCATGCATGCTCCTTCGGGTCGAGAGTCGGACAAAACGGCAGGGCAAAAGTGGGCCGTGGAGGGCCCCTGCACCTGGTGTCTCAGACTCTGCGAGTGAACATGCCGGAACGACGATAGCGGGTCCCGTTTCCTCCGTCCAGCCAGCGCGATAGAGTGCTTCCCGTCGGCGCCGAGGAGGGCGCCGGAGCAGGCGACGGAGCCTCAGCGATCTCTCGGGATCCCTGGGGCTTTTTCATTGGTCCGGAAGGAGGCACGCATGCAGGAGACGACGGCCAAGCACTACTTGGCGAACGGGACGCGGCCGGAGCCCGAGGAGGCGGTCGCCTGGGCGATCGAGACGAAGACGAAGATGGTCGACCTCAAGTTCTGCGACCTGCTCGGCTCGTGGCAGCACATGACTCTGCCCGTAACGGCGTTCGACGAGTCCGCGTTCGACGAGGGACTCGGCTTCGACGGCTCGTCGATCCGAGGGTGGCAGGGGATCGCCGAGAGCGACATGCTCCTGATGCCGGATCCCGCTTCCGCGACGCTCGACCCCTTTGCCGCGGAGCCCACCCTCTCGCTCGTCTGCGAGATCGCCGACCCGCTGACGGGAAAGCCCTACGCGCGCGACCCGCGCCGCGTCGCCCGGCGGGCGGAGGAGCATCTCCGAGAGACGGGAATCGCCGACACGGCCCACTTCGGGCCCGAGTGCGAGTTCTTCGTCTTCGACGCCGTCTCGTACACGCTCGACGTGAACCGAGCGGGCTACGAGGTCGATTCGAGCGAAGGGCACTGGAACTCGGGCGAGCCTGGGCTCGGCTACACCGTGCGCGAGAAGGGCGGCTACTTCCCGCCGGCGCCGCACGACACGCTCTCCGACCTGCGCACCGAGATGGTGCTGACCCTGGAGCGTCTCGGCATCCCCTGCGAGTTCCACCATCACGAGGTGGCCTCCGGCGGGCAGTGCGAGATCGACCTGCGCTATCAGCCTCTCCTACGAATGGCCGACCAGATCATGCACTACAAGTACGTCGTCCGAAACGTCGCCCGCGCGGCCGGGAAGAGCGTCACCTTCATGCCGAAGCCGCTGTACGCGGACAACGGGTCCGGCATGCACACTCATCAGTCGCTCTGGCTCGAGGGCACGCCCCTGATGGCCGACAAGTCCGGCTACGCGGGCCTCTCGAAGCTGGCCCGCTGCTACATCGGCGGCCTTCTCGCGCATGCAGGCGCCCTGCTCGCCTTCTGCGCCCCGACGACGAACTCCTACCGGCGACTCGTGCCGGGCTTCGAGGCTCCGGTCAACCTCGTCTACTCGCAGCGAAACCGCTCGGCGGCGATCAGGATTCCGATGTACTCGAGCTCACCGAAGTCCAAGCGGATCGAATTCCGATGTCCGGACGCGGTTGCGAACCCGTACCTCGCGTTCTCGGCCATGCTGATGGCCGGCCTGGACGGGATCCAGCGGAGCCTGGATCCGGGTGCCCCGTCCGACTTCGACCTCTTCGAGGAGGCCACGGGCGACAGGGCCCAGGTGCCGGGATCGCTCGCGGAGGCGCTGGCCGCGCTCGAGGCCGACCACGACTTCCTGCTGGCGGGCGACGTCTTCAGCGAGGACCTGATCCGCACCTGGATCGACTACAAGCGGGAGAACGAGGTCGATGCGGTCGCATTGCGGCCCCATCCGGCCGAGTTCGCGCTCTACTACGACGCCTAGAAGCCGGGCGAGGCTAGCCCGCCCCTACGGGATCAAAGCGATGTAGGGGCGGGACTTGCCCGCCCTAGGCGAAGGCGGTCAAGTACGGCTGCCAGCGATCCGGGATTCGCGGCGCAGAGAGCGTCACGAACAGCGCGGGCGCTGGTGGTCGCGGGTTCGACTGGAGGCGCATCTGCACCTCGTCGGGCGTCCGGTTGCCCTTCCTCAGGTTGCAGGGAGCGCACGAGGCGACGACGTTTTCCCAGACGGACTCGCCGCCTCGGGATCGCGGCACGACGTGGTCCAGAGTCAGCTTGCCGCTTTCAGAGCCGCAGTACTGGCATTGCCAGCGGTCGCGGGCGAAGAGCGCACGCCTCGAGATCTTCCGCTGAATCGCGCTCGGAACCCGCACATACGAGAGAAGCCTGATCACATGCGGCCAAACGAATGCATCCGCGGCCGAGCGCAAGGGCTTTCCGAGGTGCTCGATGATCTCGGCCTTCCCCTTGAAAACGAGCACGTGGGCGCGCCGCACCGTGCACACGTTGAGCGGCTCGTAGCTCGCGTTGAGAACGAGTACCTGACCCATTTGCCTCAGGATCGTACTGAATTGCGAACGGGCCGAAGCCACGCTCAGCGCGTCGTCAAGCCTGCGGAAGCACCAGTTCGAGCACGTTCTCGGAGACGGACACGAAGCCGCGCCCGCGATAGAAGTCTTGCGCGCGACGGTTCTCGTCCTCGACGACGACCTGGAGCGTGGCCGCCCCCTGCGAGATGGCATAGCCCTCGGCGTACTCCAGCAGACGCCTGCCGACGCCCTCGCGCTCGTGTTCGGGGCTGACGAAGAGCTGGTCGACCCGTGCCGCCGACGGTGTCAGGTCGACTGCGACGTAGCCGGCCGGTGCGCCGCCCACCTCGGCCACGAACACGGTCTCGCCCTCGAGGACGTCGAGCGTCCGCCGGTCTGCGCCCCGGTCGAGCTGGGCCAGCCCGAAGAGCAAGGGCTCGTCCTCCGCGCGAAGCGGACGGACGTCCACGCGGATCTCGGTCATAACGCCATCGCCCGGTCGACTGCCTCCTGCTCTTCCGGCGAGAGCGCGATCGGCGCACGGCCGCGATCGAGCTCCTTCACGTAGATGCGCGCGTAGTCGCGGCCCTGGATCGCGCTGACGACGATCCCCGACCGGGCTCCGTCCAGGAAGGCGAGCGAAGCCGATTGGTGCCCACCGGCGTCCTCATAGGCGTCGTAGCGCACGATCGACGTGTGCGAGAGGCAGCCGTCGATCCGCTGGTCGAGCCGCGAGAGCCCGACGGCGACCTCGTCGACGGCCCGGTGCAGATCGTCGATTCGACCCTGGAGCGAGACCGCGAACTCGACCAGATCGCCTTTCGTGCCCCCGAGGAGGACGAGCTGGTCCTGCCTGACCCGGCGAAGCTTCAGATAGAAGCCCAGCACGACGAGGAAGGCGAGCGCCGCGGCGACGGCAGACCCGACCGCGAGCCAGCCCATGACGGCGTCGCTCGGAGGCATCTAGGCGATCCTCCAGCCCCGACGTCTAGCCGAACGAGAAGATGACCGGGTACTCGACCGTGTTGTTGCTCGTGTTCTGCTCACCCTCGACCGGGAGTACGTTAACGCGGACCGTCGTCCGGGTTCCGAAGGGGAGTGTTCCGAGGTCGCGGAACACGACCGACTTGGTCTTGCCCGGATCGATGATCGCGATGGTCTGCGTACGCTTGATCGGCTGGGTGCCACCCTGGACCGTCAACGTCACCTCGACCTGGGTCTCCTGGCTGTCACCGCTGTTTCGCACCGCGACCTCGAACGCCAGGCGCTCCGAGGCCTCGACCGTGTTCTCCTCCGTCGGTGAGAGCTGCTTGCCGCCCGGCAGGACCCGGACGCCGTCGATCTGGTTGCCGTGCAGGCCTCCCCCCGGAGTCTGCGTCAGGCGCTTGACGACGAGCTCCCACGAGGCCGCCGTCGCGAGCTCGGGCGTGGTCAGGAACTCCGAGGTGGGCACGTCGACGCCCGTGATCCCCTCCCGCCGGAGAATCACCTGGGACGGAATTCGGAAGAAGTCGTCGTAGAGGACGTCACTGGCGACGAACCGGGCCGACTGCTCGGAGAGCGACTTGCCGGCCTGAGTCGCGTCAGAGGCGGCTGTAATCTGGGAGAAGGCCTGGGCGAGCCCTGCGAGGCCGCTGACCCGGAGCGCCATGGCGTCGACGAGGCTCTCCTGCTGCTCGCGGAGCGTGCCGGGCGGATCGAGGCCCTGCGCCTGCGTCACGACCTGCGCTTGCTGGTTTCGAAGCCCGTCGAGTCGGTCCTGAAGGTCCTGGAGCTTCAGCCCGGGTGTCGCGATCAGGGTGTTCAGCTGCTTGCCGATCTGCTCCGAGTCGCTGGTCACCTTGTCCACGTCGGCCATGTAGTCGGTGTACGCATCGACCTTCTGGTCATTTCGGCAGCCGTTCACCCAGAGGACGAGCACGACGGCCAGGATGATGGCCCCCGCGATCAGGGCTGCGAGCCGGACTACGGGCGGCGCGGTCCCGCCGCCGCCGGGCCGCCGCGGCAGCCGACGGCGCATCGGGCCACGCGGCGCGTCCTCTGTCGCCGACGCTTCCCTCGTCGGGGCGTCGTCGAAGAAGTCGAATTCGATTTCTTCGCTGTCGCGTCTGTCGCGATCAATCACGGTCGTGACCTGGCGAGGGGCGGAAAGTCGGCGGAGTTTACCAGCGTGAGCGGCGATTACATCACTTTGCGGGGCAAATGGAGGACTTCGAACGCCAAGGAACAAAGGCGAAAGCCCGTGCAGACCGCCACCGCTCTTCGCACCGCCGACCTGGTCCTCGGGCGCTACAGGCCGCTTCGCCCACTCGGAAGCGGCGGGTCGGGCTCCGTCTGGCTGGTCCGGGACGAGGACGCCGGCCGTGACGTGGCACTGAAGGTCGTCGAGCGCACCGGCAAGGCTGGCTCGCGCGCCAAACGGGAGGTGGAGGCGGCGACACGTCTTCGCCATCCGCGCTGCCTACGGGCGCTTGCGTTCCACCGCGACGAGGGACACGTGTACGTGGCGTACGAGTACGTGCGCGGCCAGAACCTGCGCGAGGCACTCCGCGCCGGCAAGGTCGATGACGCAACCGCGATCGAGGTGGCCGCGCAGGTGCTCGACGCGCTCGCCCACGCGCATGCGAAGGGAATCGTCCATCGCGATGTCAAGCCTGCCAACGTCATGGTCGAAGAAGCCGAGGACGTCTCGACGCGCCTCCTGGACTTCGGGCTGGCCCGCCTCGACGAGCTCGAGGGCCTGACCGCGACCGGAGACGTTCCGGGCACGCTCGCCTACGTCGCGCCGGAGCGACTGGAGGGACAGCCCGCCGGCGGCGCGGCCGACGTATGGGCCGTGGGCGTGATGCTCTGGGAGGCTCTCGCCGGCTGGCATCCGTTTGCGGCCGCCTCGCCCGTGGAGACGGCACGGCGGATCGCGGCAGGGGCGCCGCGGCTGGCCACGGAACGGCCCGACCTGCCGCGCGAGGTCTGCACGACGGTCGACTCGATGCTTTCGGTCGAACCCCGGCGCCGTCCACCGGCCAGGCGACTCGCGGCCGATCTCCGGGCCGGCGGCGAGCTCCGAGTTCATCGCCCGCACTCGGCAACCTCCCGGACCGCCTTGCGCGAGCGCGCCGCTCATGCGCTGCTCGCAGCCGTCGCCGCCGGTGGAGCCACAACGCTCCTCCCCTTCTTCCCGCGTGGCTGGCCGCTGGCGCTCGCGGCCCTGGCCGGCCTTGTGGCGCTCCGATCACCGGTCGCCGGCCTCGCCGTGGCGCTCGCTGCTCCCGTGCTGCCACTAGGAAACCTCTCGCTCGGGCTCGCGGGCGCGTACGGCGTGCTCGCGGTCGCCTGGTTCGCCTTATATGCCCGGGATGCGGAGCGGAGCCTGCTTCCGGTCGCCGCCCCGCTTCTCGCTCCCTTCGGGGCGATTCCGCTCCTCCCGGTGGCCTTCCTCGAAATGCGAGGGCGAACCCGGCGAGCAGTGGGCGCTGCCGCCTGCGTTCCGATCGCAGCCGCAGTCTCCGTGCTGGCCGGTCGACCGCTTCCGTTCGCCGGAGAGTCCCCTGGCTCGACGGCTTCCGTCGCCGGCTCGAGCGACCCGCTGGACGTGACAGCCACGCTCTACGGCGCCCTCGCAGCGCATCCGACCCTCGCAGTCGTGACCGTCGTTCTCGCACTCGCGGCCGCATCTGCCGACGTCGCCGTCTCCCACGGGCGCTGGGCAATCGCCGGATGGGGAGCCGCCTTCCTCGCCGGGGTGCTCCTCGCACCCGCAGCCTTCGGAGGTGAGGCCCCGCACGCCCTCTCCACGACGCTCTTCGTCTGGGCGGGAACCTGCCTTCTCGCTCTGCACGGGCACCGCAGCCCCGACTCGGACCAGTCGGGGTCGGGCAGAATGCCCGAGCCGGGTGAGCGTCCTACGTAGCATCGAGCACCGCATCGAGTCCCTCATCGAGGGGGCATTCGGACGAGCCTTCAAGTCGCACGTCCAGCCGGTCGAGCTTGCGCGGAAGCTCGCGAAGGAGATGGACGAGAACAAGTCGGTCTCGGTGTCCCGCGTCTACGTGCCGAATGAGTACCTCCTCTACCTCTCGCCGTCAGATCGCGAGCAGTTCTCGAGTTACGAGGAGTCCCTGGTCACCGAGTTGTCCGACTACCTCTCGGAGCACGCCCGCCGGGAGGGCTACGCGCTCCTGACGACGCCGCGGGTGGTCTTGCACGAGGACGAGGACCTCGAGGTGGGTGAGTTCGGGATCGCAACCAGGATGGTGCAGCCACGGCGTGAGGCACCGAGCCCGCAGGCGCCGCCCGCACCCAGCGCGCCCGCACCCGCGGCGGACGGGCCCGCTTCCTCCGAGGCCGGCGAGACGAAGATCTACCGCCCCGCGCCTGACACGGCCGCCGTCAGCGCCGAGGAGGCCGACCGCCTGGGGCTCGCTCACACGCCGCCTGCGCTCGTTCTGAAGGGCGTCAAGCACCCGCTGGACAAACCTCTCCTGGTGATCGGCCGCTCGCGCGATTGCGACATCACCGTCGAGGACGCAAACGTTTCGCGGCGTCACGCTGAGATCCGCGCCGAGAACGGCTCCTACTGGCTCGTCGACCTCGGCTCGACGAACGGGGTCGAGCTGAACGGAAAGCGCGTGGAGCGGGAGCGGCTGGAGCACGGGGACTCGATCGTCGTCGGAAAGACGCAGCTGACGTTCGAGCGATCCGCGTAGGAGCATCTGTGGAGCAGCTCCTCCTCGGTCTCCAGGCCCTCTTCCTCGTCTTCCTCTACCTCTTCATCTGGCGGGTGATTCGCGGGGCCTCGAAAGACCTGCGCGTGCCCCAGGAGAGCTTCATCATGGCGCCGGCCCAGGTCCGCGGCACGCCGCTTGCAGCCGCCGTGTCGACGACCGCGCGGCTGGTGGTCGTCTCGAGCCCCTCCGTTCCGGTCGGCTCGAGCCACGACATCGGCCCCGTGCCGATCACGATCGGGCGGGCAGAGGAGAACACGATCTCGCTTGACGGAGACGAGTACGCGTCGGGCCACCATGCCCGCATCGAGGCCGGCCGCGACGGAGTCTGGCTGCACGACCTCCACTCGACGAACGGCACCAGCGTGAACGGCGAGCCCGTCGAGGGGCGCCGCCGGCTGCACGAAGGCGACGTAGTACGGGTCGGAGAGACCGAGCTGAGGTTCGAGCAGTGAGGCTCGGGGAGCGCGCCGCTCTCACCGATGCGGGCCGCAAGCGGCGGCGGAACGAGGATTCCTTCGTCGCCGAGCCCCCGCTTTTCGCCGTCGCCGACGGCATGGGCGGCGCGCAGGCGGGCGAAGTGGCATCGAGGCTCGCGGCCGCCGCCTTCCGCGAGTTCCACGAGGCCGACGAGCTGGACCCCGAGCAGAGGCTCGCGGCGATCATCCAGGAGGCGAACCGGCGGATCTTCGAGCGCGCCCAGGCTGATACCCAGGCCTCAGGCATGGGGACGACCATCACGGCATCGCTGGTGGGCGAGAACCAGCTTTCGATCGGTCACGTCGGCGACTCCCGGGCGTACCGCATTCGCGGAGGTGCGCTCGAGCAGCTGACGGAGGACCACTCGCTCGTCGCCGACCTCGTCCGGAGCGGACGCCTGAGCCCGGAGGAGGCCGACATGCACCCGCAGCGGTCGGTGATCACGCGCGCCCTCGGCACCGACCCTGAGGTTGACGTCGACACGTTCACGATCGACGTCGAGACGGACGACGTGTTCCTTCTCTGCTCGGACGGGTTGACGACGATGGTCGAAGACGATCGGATCCTCGCCGTCGTGCGAGAGGCCAAGAGCCTCGAGCACGCCGCCAGATCGCTCGTCAAGGAAGCCAACCGCCGCGGCGGCGAAGACAACGTCACGGTCGTCCTCTTCCGGCTCGAGGCCGGGGATGCGCTCGCCGACACGCTCGTCGCCGGGAACGGTCACGACGCTGCCACCGACCTCGAGGACACGCTCTCGGGCATCGAAGTGCCCGTCGTGCGAGAGGCGGCCCCGACCGAGACCATCGTCGCGCCTCCGGCGCAACCCCCCGCCCGGCAGACGTCCGGCCCCTCCGTCCCGTCCCCGAAGACCAAGCCGCCTCGAGGTCGCCGCCTCCCCCGCTGGCTGCTCTGGGCGCTCGCGCTCGTCGCGATCATCCTCATCCTGGCGGCGGCCGCATTCTGGGGCGTCTCCCGGGCCTACTTCATCGGGGTCGAGGACGACGGCCACGTGGCCGTCTACCAGGGAGTTCCCTGGGATCTCACCGACGACGTCCATCTCTACCGCGCCAAGTACGTGAGCCAGCTTCGCGCGGAACAGCTGACGCAGGCGGAGCGTGAACAACTCTTCAACCACAACCTCGCGAGCTACGAGAGCGCCCGAGACCGGCTCGCCCCCTTCGAGGAGGAGGGCGTTCCCTGAGCCTTCGTAACCGCGAGCTCCTGCATTTGCTAGGTGTCGGGGTCCTGACGGCTGCGGGGTTCACGGCGGTATTCGTCGCCCGGCAGGCCTCAGACGACTTCTCGACCGCCTCGCTCTCCTACGCGGCGTTCTTCGGGGCGCTCTTCCTCGCCGCACACATCGTCTTGCGGGTCCGCCTTCCGCATGCGGACCCCTACCTCCTCCCTCTCGTGGGGATCCTGACCGCGGTCGGCCTGACCCTCATCTACCGCATCGATCCGGACCTCGCCTTCAAGCAGGGCCTCTGGGTCGTCGTCGGAGTCGTGGCATTCGCGCTCGTCGTGGTCTTCGTGCCCGACTACCGTCGCCTCGACAGTCTCAAGTACACGCTCGGGCTCGTCGCGGTCGGGCTGCTCATCCTGCCCGCACTCCCGGGTCTCGGGGCCACGATCAACGGCGCCTCCCTGTGGGTCTCCGTCGGGCCGATTGCGTTCCAGCCCGGGGAGTTCGCGAAGGTCGCGCTCGTCATCTTCCTCGCCGGCTACCTCCGCGACAACCGGGAGATGCTCTCCATGGGCATCGGGCGCGCAGGCCTCCCCTCGCCGAAGCACTTCGGGCCGCTCCTCGTCATCTGGGGTGCTGCCATGCTCGTGCTCTTCCAGACGAACGACCTGGGCGGCGGCCTCCTCTACTTTTCGGTCTTCCTGGCCATGCTCTACGTGGCGACGGCCCGCTGGACCTACGTCGGCGCGGGTCTCGGGCTCTTCGTCGCGGGCGCCTACGGCCTCTACCACGTGAAACCGCACATCGCCGAGCGGGTGTCGATCTGGATCGACCCGTGGAAGGACGCTTTCGACGACGGCTACCAGCTCGTTCAGTCGATCTACGCGATCGCGGGTGGGGGCCTCTTCGGAGCCGGGCTCGGGCAGGGCGTGCTCCTGAAGCCGGAGGGCGGGACCTACATCCCCTTCCTCGAGACCGACTTCATCTACGCGGCGATCTCGCAGGAGCTCGGGCTCGCCGGTGCCGCCGCGATCGTCCTCCTCTACCTGATCTTTGCCTACCGCGGCCTCAGGATCGCCATGCTCGCCGACGACGGCTTCTCGAAGCTCCTCGCTGCCGGGTTGACTGCGACGCTTGCGATCCAGGCGTTCATCATCATCGGCGGGGTCACGAAGCTGATCCCGCTCACGGGGATCACGCTCCCGTTCGTCTCCTATGGCGGCTCGAGCGTGGTGGCGAACTTCCTCCTCGTCGGCCTTCTGCTCGCCGTCTCCAACCACGTGAACCAGGAGCGCTGAGGGCATGAACGCTCAGATCCGCCGGCTCTTCTTCGTCTTCGCAGCGCTGTTCGTCGCGCTCGTTGCGATGTCGACCTACTGGCTGTGGAAGGCGCCCGACCTGGAGGCTCGCCGCGGGAATCCGCAGCTCGTCGTTCGCCAGGTGACGATCAAGCGTGGGCTCATCTACGCGGCCAACGGAAAGACGATCTTCGCCACCAACAGGAAGAGGCGGGTGCAGGGGCGCACGTGGTATCTCAGGCGCTATCCGACGGAGGGTCTCGTCGCAGCGACCGTCGGGTACTCGACCATCGAGCGCTCGCGGACCGGCCTCGAGGAGTCGCTCAACGACTACCTGACCGGTTCGAACGCGAACCTGCGGACGCTCTTCGACAGGACCGTCGACACGCTCAAGGGCATCACCCGCCAGGGCAACGACGTGGTCACGACGATCGACGTGGCGGCGCAGAGGACCGCCATGGAGGCCCTCGCCGGCAAGTGCGGCTCGGCCGTGGCTCTCGATCCTCGCGACGGCCGCGTCCTCGCAATCGCTTCGACCCCCACGTACGACCCTAATCTCGCGGAGAAGAACTTCGGCCAGATCCTGAAGATCAAGGGGCCGTGCGAGCCGGCCTCGCCGCTCGTCAACCGAGCTACCAATGACCTCTTCATCCCCGGCTCGACCTTCAAGGTCGTCACCGCCACGGCCGCGATCGACTCGGGGCGCTTCACGACCGAGAGCACCTTCGACGACCCCGGCTACTGCACCGAGTACGGCAAGAGAGTGTCGAACTACGCCGACCAGGACGGCGCCGAGGTCTTCGGCCGCGTCGACTTTCCAACCGCGATGGAGCACTCGATCAACTCGGTCTTCTGCAACATCGGCAAGGCGATCGGGCCCTCCCTCGTCCTCGACTACGCCAAGCGCTACGGCTTCTACGAGGACCCGCCGCTCGAGACGCCCTCCGAGGAACGCCTCCGTAGCGGGCTTTACAAGGGGGCGAAACTCTTCGAGCCCACGGACCCGAATCAGGTCGATCCCGGCCGGCTCGCCTTCGGGCAGGAGCGGTTGCTCGTGACACCGCTCCAGATGGCGATGGTCGCCGCCGCGATCGCCAACGGAGGCATCCTCATGGAAACGCACGTGGTCGACCAGATCGTGAACCCGGACGGCAACGTGGTGACACGGACGAGCCCTGAGCAGTACCAGGAGGTCATGAAGGCCTCGACGGCAGCCGACCTGACGGCCATGATGAGGCTCGTTGTCGAGTCCGGAACGGGCACCGCCGCCCAGATTCCCGGCGTCCCGGTCGCCGGCAAGACCGGGACCGCCGAGACGGGGCGCCAGGGTCAAAACGACACGTGGTTCATCGCCTTCGCGCCGGCCGACCGGCCGCGTGTAGCCGTGGCGGTTGCCCTGCACAACCAGAGCGGCACGGGCGGCTCCACCGCCGCCCCGATCGCGAAGGCCCTCATCCAAACGGTCCTGAGCAGGGAAACGGAGTGATGGCAGACCTCAGGATGGACCGCGTCCCGACGCAAGTCAGGCATCTAGGCTAAGACGATGGCCGTTTCGGACACCCTGATCAACACGCTCTTCGACGGGCGCTACCGGATCCTCCGCAAGCTGGGATCCGGTGGCATGGCCAACGTCTACCTGGCGGAGGACGAGGACCTGGGCCGCCGCGTCGCGATCAAGATCTTGAGCGAGCGTTACGCGAACGACGAGAGCTTCAATGAGCGTTTCCGTCGCGAGGCCAAGTCGGCTGCATCCCTCTCGCACCCGAACATCGTCTCGATCTACGACCGCGGCGAGGCGGACGGGATCCCGTACATCGCCATGGAGGTGATCGAGGGGCGGAGCCTGAAGGAGCTCATCCTGACGCGTGGACCGCTTCCACTCGCCACGGCGATCGACTACACGCATCAGATCCTGGACGCGCTTCGCTTCGCGCACCGGAACGGGATCATCCACCGGGACATCAAGCCGCACAACATCCTCCTCGGGGCCGAGAACCGCGCCAAGGTGACCGACTTCGGGATCGCGCGTGCCGGGGCCTCCCAGATGACCGAGGTGGGGTCGATCATGGGCACTGCGCACTACCTGTCGCCCGAGCAGGCTCGGGGAGCTCCGGTCACCGCGGCCTCGGACCTCTACTCGGTCGGCGTCGTCCTCTACGAGATGCTCACCGGGCAGGTTCCGTTCAACGGCGACTCGGCGATCGAGATCGCCATGAAGCACCTGAACGAGACGCCGCGGCCTCCCTCGAGTCTCCGCCCGGAGCTGACCCCGGAGCTCGACCAGGTCGTCCTACGCGCCCTGGCGAAGAATCCCGAGGATCGGTATCAGGCCTCGGAAGAGTTCTCGGCCGACCTGGACCGGGTCGAGGCGGGGATCCCGATCGCGCCGGAGACAAGTGCGGCTGCGACGGCGATCCTCACCGGCGGCTTCGAGACCTCGGCCACCCAGGTAATCCCGCCCACCGAAACCGCGCGGCAGCTTCCGCCGACACAGCCCGCGGCGCCACGGCGGCCACCTCCGACCTATCCACCTCGCTATCGCTACGACGAGCCACCCCGCAAGCGGAACCGCTTCCTGCCCTGGCTGCTCGTCATCTTGCTCCTCGCCGGAGCCGCGGTCGCCGGCTGGTACGTCTACACCCAGATCCAGGACGAGCTCAGGACGACCCAGGTCCCGGTGCCGAACGTGATCGGCCTGGAGCGAAAGCTCGCCGTCAAGAAGATCGAGGACCAGGGTTTCCAGGCCGACGTCCAGACGGGGGTGGGGACGGCGGAGGACCGCGGCAAGGTGATCGACCAGAATCCGGACGGCGGCACGCGGATCGAAGAGGGGAGCACCGTGAGGCTCCTCGTCTCGCTCGGACCGGAACAGGTCGAGGTTCCGGCGGTCGTGGGCAAGCCGCTCGACGAGGCGACCCAGACCCTCGCCAACGCCGGCTTCCGCTGGATCACGAGGCGGGTGTTCTCGCCGGACGCGCCCGAGGGCGAAGTGACCAAGCAGAACCCGCGACCCGGCGAGCAGGCCGAGAAGGGTTCGACCGTGACGCTAACGGTCTCGAAGGGTCAGGAGCTCGCGCTCGTGCCCGACGTGCTCCAGCAGACGCGCCAGAGCGCCGAGTCGGAGCTCAGGTCGGCTGGGTTCGTCCCCGAGGCCGTGCTCGTCGACTCGGATTCTCCCAAGGGCCTCGTCGTCGCGCAGGATCCCGACCCGGGGAACGAGATACCGAAGGGCGAGACCGTCCAGATCAGCGTCTCGAAGGGCCCGCAAACGAGCACCGTCCCCGACGTCCTCGATCAGGACCAGGCCAGCGCCGAGGCCGAGCTCGACGCAGCCGGCTTCAAGGTTCGGGTCGTCAAACAGGACACCCTCGACCCGACACAGGACGGCGTCGTCACGGATCAGAGCCCGGCGCCCGGGCTCGAAGCGCAGCCGGGCTCAAGAGTAACCATCGTCGTCGGCCGGTTCACCGAGGCCGTTCCACGGAGCCGAGGTCAGGGAAACGGGGGCGGAAGAGGCTGACGAGGGTCCGGGTCGCAGTCCTCATGGGCGGGCGCTCGAGCGAGCACGACGTCTCGATGACCTCGGCGCGGTCGGTGATCGCCGCCCTCGATCCGGATCGCTACGAGGTGCGCGAGATCGAGATTGGCCGGGACGGCGTCTGGGAGCTCGGCGCCGGGTCGCAGCCGGCGCTGGACAGCGGCACGGCCGGCGGCCTCCCGGTTCCGACCAACGGGCGGCCGATCGAGCCGCTCGGCGAGGTGGACGTCGTCTTCCCGGTGCTGCACGGGCCCTTCGGCGAGGACGGCACCGTCCAGGGGCTCCTCGAGCTCGCCGGCGTCGCCTACGTCGGCGCCGGCGTGACCGCCTCGGCGCTGTGCATGGACAAGGACCTCTTCAAGTCCGTGATGCGCGACAAGGGGATCCCCGTCACGCGGAATGTCACCGCCCTGGCCCGCCATCGGGATCGGGTGTCGAACCCGTTCGGCTACCCGGTCGTGATCAAGCCTGCGCGGCTGGGCTCGAGCGTGGGCATCACGATCGCCCACGGCGCCGAGGAGTTCGCCCGCGGGACCGATCTCGCGTTCGAGCACGACGAGAAAATCCTGATCGAGGAGTTCGTCTCCGGCGTCGAGGTGGAGTGCAGCGTGCTCGGAAACGACGAGCCGATCGCCTCGCTTCCGGGCGAGATCGTGCCGCTCGCGAGCGAGTGGTACGACTACTCGGCGAAGTACGACGAAGGCGGCATGGAGCTCGTGGTCCCGCCCAGGATCCCCGAGCAGACGATCCGACGCGTGCAGGAGCTGGCGGTGGCGGCGTTCGTCGCGGCCGACTGCGAGGGGATGGCACGGGTGGACTTCTTCGTCCGCGAGGACGGAGAGGTGCTCGTGAACGAGCTGAACACGATCCCCGGCTTCACCTCCACAAGCGTCTACGCAAAGCTGTTCGAGGCCTCCGGGATTCCCTACGCCGCGCTCCTCGAGCGCCTGGTCGACCTCGCCCTGGAGCGCCGCGACCGGCGCGCCGGCTTGCGTTACTGAGCCCCGAGCGCGCGCTAGCGGGCCCGCACTTCGCTCACGTGGGCGACGCCGTCAAGGCTCGTGATCCAGATCAGGTAATAGCGGTACTCCTGGCCGCCCGTGTCGAGCTCGAACGTCGTCCTGGCGTCGACCCGGGCCGAGTCGGACACGTCCTCGAAGGGGCCATCTGCTTTCGGCCCCGCCTTGACGACCGCTTCGAAGCCGGGCGTGTCGGTGCGAACGATCAAGCGCCCGAGAGCGACCGGGACGGTCAGTCTCGAGCACCAGCCCGACGCCGTCCTTGGACTCGAAGTTCTCATAGCGCTCCGTCGTCCAGTACGTCGAAGGATCTCCGTCCGTTGCAAGCTCCACCTGCTCCGGATGCTCGGTCCCGTCGCCACCTCCTTCCGGAGGGTCGTAATCGGCAAGCGCCTGGATCCTGACCTGGGGGGCGGCGCCATCGTCGTCATTACCTACGACGGGAAGACCGTTGCCGTCTCGCGTCCAGAGGATGCCGATTGAGACTGCTGCGGCGATCAGGACGAGCCCGAGAGCAACGGCAACCCACCGTGCGGCGGGGCGCCTCGGACCGGGACGGGGCCTGGCCGCGTCCGAGCTCGGACGCTGGAAGATCTCGGTCTGTCCGTCGGCGGCGGCGGCTTGCTCCTGCCGCTCCTCGAGGATGCAGGCCTCGAGCGCCCCGATCAGCGCATCCGTGGTCGGATACCGGTCCTCGGGCCTCTTCGCCATCGCCCGCCTGACCACGGCGTCAACGCGGGGAGAGATCTCGGGCCGAGCCGAGCGGACGCTCGGAACGGGATCGTTCAGGTGGCGCATGGCGGCCGTGACGATGTTGGGCGCCGGGTACGGCACGTCTCCAACCAGGAGCTCGTAGAGGAGGGCACCGAGCGAGTACTGGTCGGAGCAAGCGTCGACGCGCTGCCCGGCGGCCTGCTCGGGCGCCAGGTAGTCGCTCGTTCCAAGCACCGTCCCGGTCTCGGTGATGCCGTCCTCGCGCTCGATCGACCGCGCGATCCCGAAATCGGTCACCTTCGCGGTCCCCTCGGCATCGATCAAGACGTTGTGTGGCTTGACATCGCGGTGCACGACGCCGTGCTGATGTGCAAACGCGAGCCCACGCGCGGCCTGGTGGGCGAGGGCAAGGGCGCGGCCGACCGGGAGCGGTCCGAGGCGCTGGACTGTCTCCTTCAGGTTCTCGCCTGCCACGTGCTCGAAGACGATGTACTGGCGCCCCTCGTGCTCGCCGCGATCGATCACCGTGACGATGTTGGGATGGGAAAGCCGTGCGATCGCCTGAGCTTCCCGGCGAAAGCGCTCCACGTACTCGGGGTCCTTCGAGTACTGCTCGTGGAGCACCTTGATCGCCACCTGGCGCTCGAGCAACCGGTCATAGGCCCGGTACACGCTCGACATCCCACCGCTCCCGGCAAGCTCCTGGAGCTCATACCGGTCCGCGATCAGCTCCCCGACCATGCTCACCCCTGTCTTCGCCCCCGCGCTCGGAGCGAAACCCCGATCCCCGCTACGACGAGGCTTCCAGCGCCTCTTCCCAGACGCCCAGCGCCTCGCTCAGCTGCTCGTCCGTGATCACGAGCGGAACGAGCACGCGGATGCAGTTCGAGAAGATGCCGGCCTTCAGGAGCAGCAGGCCACGAGAGGTCGCCGCTTCGACGACCGCGGTCGCGCGGTCCGGATCCGGTTCCCTGGAGCCACCGTTCTTGACGAGCTCGATCGCGAGCATCGCTCCGAGCCCGCGGACGTCGCCGACGAAGTCGAACCGCTCGCGCCAGCTCTCCATTCGTCCACGAATCGTGTCCCCGACCTCGGCCGCCCGCTCGGCCAGGTTCTCCTCCTCGATCGTGTCGAGAACCGCGTGGGCTGCCGCGATCGCGACCGGGTTCCCGACGTAGGTGCCGCCGACGGCCGAGTCGCCGGGCGCGTTCATGATCTCGGCGCGGCCGATCACGCCCGAGAGCGGAATGCCGGCCGCGATCGACTTGGCGACCGTCATCAGGTCCGGCTCGACGTCGTAATGCTCCATGGCAAAGACTCGGCCCGTGCGGCAGAAGCCGGTCTGCACCTCGTCTACCACGAGGACGATGCCGTGCTCGTCGCAGATCTTCCGAATGCCGCGCATGAACTCGGGCGGTGCCGGGATGAATCCACTCTCTCCCTGAACCGGCTCGAGCACGATCGCTGCGACCTCCTCGGCCGCCACCCGTGTGCGGAAGGCCGACTCGAGCTCGGCAAGCGCTGTTGCCGTATCCGGGCCGCGGTAGTCGCTCGGGAAAGGAACGCGGTAGATCTCGGGAGCGAAGGGGCCGAGGCCCGCCTTGTACGGGTGCGTTTTCGAGGTCAGGCTGAGCGCCAGGAGGGTGCGGCCGTGGAAGCCGCCGTCGAATCCGATCACGGCAGGACGCTTCGTGTACGAGCGCGCGAACTTGACCGCGTTCTCGACTGCCTCGGCGCCCGTGTTGAAGAAGCCGACGCGGAGCTCGCCCGAGATGGGAGCCAACGCGACCAGTCGTTCGGCCAGGCGCACGTAGTTCTCGTACGGAACGATCGTGAAGTCCGTGTGCGTGAAGCGCGCCATCTGCTCCTGCGCCGCTTCGACCACGCGCGGGTTCGAGTGGCCAACGTTCATACAACCGACACCACCGGCAAAGTCGATGAAGGTGTTGCCGTCCACGTCCGTGATCGTGGCGCCGTCTCCCTCGGCGATCACGAGCGGCAGGTAGATCGAGAGCGGCTCCGCGACGACCCGCTCCTTGCGCTCGAGGATCTCCTTGCTGCGAGGGCCCGGAATGTCGGTCCGCACCTGAATCGATCGCGTCGTCGCCATGCGCCGGAGCTTATAGATTGACTCCCGCATGGTCCTGTCCGATCGAACCATCCGGCGCCAGCTCTCGGAGGGCCGGATCGAGGTCGAGCCCTATGACGAGTCCCTCCTGCAGCCGTCCAGCCTGGACGTGCGAGTCGACCGGTTCTTTCGGGTCTTCCGGAACTCCCGCTACCCGTTCATCGACGTCAAGGAGGAGATGGAAGACCTCACCGAGCTGGTCGAGATCGGCGAGGCGGAGCCGTTCATCCTGCACCCGGGCGAGTTCGTCCTCGGTTCCACCCTCGAGCGGATCAAGCTTCCCGACGACCTCGTAGCGCGGCTCGAAGGCAAGAGCTCCCTGGGCCGACTCGGGCTCCTGATCCACTCGACCGCCGGCTTCATCGACCCGGGCTGGGACGGACACGTCACGCTTGAGCTCTCGAACGTCGCCAACCTTCCGATCACGATCTACTACGCAATGAAGATCGGCCAGCTCTCCTTCGTCCAGCTCACTGAGCCCGCGGAGACGCCATACGGGGCGAACGGCCTCGGCTCCAAGTACCAGGGCCAGGCCGGCCCGACTCCGTCGCGCTACTGGAAGAACTTCGCGTGATCCTCGTCACCGGCGGGACCGGGTTCGTGGGCCCGAAGATCATCCACGCGCTGCGTGCCGAGGACCGGCCCGTTCGCGCGCTGGTTCGCGACCCATCCTCGAGCGCCGCCCGGACGCTCTCCGCCTGGGGCTGCGAGCTCGCCCTGGGCGATGCGACGGACCCGGAGAGTCTTCGCCGCGCCACGGAAGGCGCAGACGCGGTCGTGCACCTGATCGCGCTGATCGCCGGCAAGCCGGAGGAATTCGAGCGGGTCATGAGCCAGGGGACACGCGACCTCGTCGGGGCGGCCAAGGAGGCGCGGGTTCGCCGGTTCGTGCTCATGAGCGCCCTTGGGACCACGGAGGAGTCAAAGGATCTCGTGCCCTACTACCGCTCCAAGTGGGACATGGAGCAAACCGTCAAGACGTCGGGGATCGAGCACGTGATCTTCCGGCCGAGCTTCGTGTTCGGCAAGGACGGCGGCATCCTGCCCACCTTCATGCGCCAGATTCGGTATTCCCCGGTGACTCCGGTGCCCGGATCGGGAACGAGGCAGCTCCAGCCGATCTGGGTCGATGACGTCGCCGCGTTCTTCGCCCGTTCGCTCTCGACCGAGGAGGCCGCGAACAAGACCTTTGACCTGGGCGGTCCCGATCGCGTGACCTGGAACGAGCTCTACGACCGTCTCAAGCGGACACTCGGCAAACGACGCGCCACCCTGCATGTGCCCATGCGCCTGATGCGCGCCGGCGCCGCACTGGCGGAGAAGCTCCCACATCCCCCGGTGACCCGCGATCAACTGAAACAGCTCGAGGACGCGGACAACGTCGGAGACGTCGACCCGGCAATCGGGACCTTCGGCATCCAGCCGATCGGCCTCGACGAGCAGCTCCGGCGCGCGGCAGCCTGAGCTCGAAAACACAGCGGGGGCCCGAAGGCCCCCGCCGGAAACTCGCCTGGATTTCGTAGGAGCGTTCAGCCCCCTACGCTGGCTAGGCGGTTCCCCGTAGGTCTCGGGGTCGCGCCCCTACGAGCGAGTACCTCCACTGCCCGAACAGTCGTCTGTCAAGATCGGACCACCTCCTTTCCGTGGTAGCGCGATCATAACGAGCCGCGCAGGACGACGGACAGCTCGAGGCCGCGATCGAGCGGCACGGTGACGCTCGAGAGCGAAGAGTCCGCCTGGCGCGCTTGCGAATAGGCCCCGAGTGTGTCCTCGTGGGAGAGGACGTTGTCGGCGACGACGAGCGCACCGGGCTCGAGCTTCGTGCGTGCGAGCGCGAAGAGAGTTTCGTAGTCGTCCTTCTCGGCGTCCAGGAAGACGAGGTCGAAGACGTCGTCGATCGCCGGCAACGTCTCGAAGGCGTCGCCCTCTCGAAGCTCGACCCATTCCTCGAGGCCGGCATCCTCGATGTTTCGGCGCCACGCCTCCACCTTCGCCGGGTCGTGCTCGAGCGAGAGCACGTGCCCACCGAGGTGTCGGACGCCGGCTCCGAGCCAGATCGACGAATAGCCTTTCGACCCGCCGATCTCGAGCACCTCACAGTCGGAATGGGGAGCGACGAGCGAGAAGAGGAACCTGCCCGTGGTCGGCGCGACGGCGCGAGAGCGCTCCATCGCCGGCAGCCCGCGCTCGCGCTCCTCCTCATCCTCCCGCTCGAGGCGGGAGAGCACCTCGAGGACGCGGTCGTCGAGCACGTCTAGGTGACCTAGCTGCGCGGGTCGAGCTCGGTGGCGAGCGCCGCCGCCGCGCCGGCTACTTTCCGGACGACCAGGAACCCCTCGTTTCGGCCGACCACGTCTTCGACATCGGGAATCTCGTGTCCCGGGAGGACTGCGAAGTGCGTCGGATCGGCACGCACGCGCTCGTACTCGGCCACGGTCATCTGGATCGTCTCCGCGCAGGCGGCGTTCCCGCACTCGCAGAGGTACTCGGCGGCGTCCTCGCGCGTTACGTCGTTGATCCGCTCGTTGACCTCGCGGAAGACGGCTTCGTTCTTACCGACCCGCTCGGCCCGGGTATCCATGCGTCGATGTTACGTCAGACGACGACCTTGACGATCCCGTCGACGACCTTGACCGGGAAGGTCTCCACCGGCAGGTAGGCGGGCAACGACAGCGCTCTCCCCGTCCGGATGTCGAAGTGGGAGCCGTGGCGCGGGCAGATCGCGACGAGCTCCTCCGGGTCCCAGTCGCCCTCGGCAAGCGGCCCGTCATCATGCGAGCACCGGTCCTCGATCGCGTAGAGCTCTCCACCGGCGTTGTAGACCCCGATCGCGATCTCCCCGGCGCGCACGATCTTCACCTCGCCCGGCGGGAGCTCCTCCAGCGGGCAGACATCCAGCTCGGGCACCTCTAACTGAGCTCGAGCTCTTCCAGGCCCGCCCACTCCTCGGGGAGGGGCGTGCCCTTTGCCCGGTGGAGCGCAACCTTGAGGACGCCGAGGCCGAGGAGCGCACACTTGAGGCGCACCGGGGTAAGTGGAATCCCGACCTCCTCGAGCAGCTCCTCGCGATTCATCGCCGCAACGGCGACAGCGCTTCGACCCTTCACCATCTCCATCAGCATCGACGTCGACGCCTGGCTGATCGCGCAGCCGCGACCCTGGAACTTCACCTCTTCGATCGTGTCGCCGTCCTCGGCGAACGAGACGAAGATCGAGACCTCGTCCCCGCAGAGCGGGTTCAGACCGTCGGCCTGCGCGTCGGGCTCCTGCATCTCTCCGTGGCCGCGCGGGTTCTTGTAGTGGTCGAGGATGACGTCGCGATAGAGCTCGTCCATGTCGCTCACTTGAACACCTCGCGGACCCGGTGGACGCCGGCGACGAGCCGGTCGATCTCTTCCTCCAGCGTGTAGAGGTAGACACTCGCGCGAGTTGTCGCGGGAACGCCCAGGCGGTGCATGAGCGGCTGGTTGCAGTGGTGCCCGGCCCGCACTGCAACGCCTTCGGAGTCGAGGATCTGGGCGACGTCGTGCGGATGCACGCCTGCAAGCGTGAACGAGACGATGCCGGCGCGCCGGTCGGCGGGCGGCCCGAAGAGGGTCAGACCTGGAATCTCGGCCAAGCGATCGATCGCGTGGATCGTCAGCCGCGCCTCGTGCTCCTCGATCGCCTCGAGGCCGACCGCGGACAGGTAGTCGATCGCAACGCCGAGCCCGTAGGCCTGGGCGATCGGCGGGGTTCCGGCCTCGAACTTGTTCGGCAGCTCGTTCCAGGTCGTCCGCTCGATCGAGACAGACCGAATCATCTCGCCGCCCAGCTCGAACGGGGACATCTTCTGGAGCAGCTCCTGGCGCCCCCACAGGACGCCGATCCCGCTCGGCGCAAGCATCTTGTGCCCGGTGAAAGCAAGGAAGTCACAACCGAGCGCCTGCACGTCGATCGGCCTGTGCGGTGCCGCTTGGCAGGCGTCGACGACCATGATCGCCCCCTGGTCGTGGGCCCAGGCCCCGAGGCGCTCGACCGGGTTGATCGTCCCGAGCGAGTTCGAGACAAGCCCGCAGGCGACGATCTTGATCCGCCGGGTGCGGGCAAGCTCGTCCAGGCTGTCGAGCGCAAGCTCGCCGCTGCCGTCGATCGGGATCGCTGCGAAGTCCGCTCCGGTTCGACCCGCGATGTATTGCCACGGCACGAAGTTCGAGTGGTGCTCGAGCTCGGTGACGATGACCGAGTCTCCGGGCCCGAGGTTGTCAAGCCCCCAGGCATAGGCAACGAGGTTCAGGGCCTCCGTCGCGCCCTTGGTGAAGATGATCTCCCGCCGCGACTCGGCATTGACGAACGCCTGCGCCTTGTCACGGGCGCCCTCGTAGCCTTCCGTCGCACGTCCGCCCAGCTCGTAGACAGCCCGGTGCACATTTGCGTACGACGTCTCGTAGAAGTCGAGCACGGCATCCAGAACCTGCCTGGGCTTCTGGGATGAGTTCGCCGAGTCCAGATAGGCGAGCGGCTTCCCGTGCATCGGCTGCTTGAAGATCGGGAAGTCAGCGCGGACCTTTTCCGCGTCGAGCCTGGCCTCGGTGCTCACCCCCATGAAGCAATCGTAGCTGGGCGACGATGTGACGCCCGCCATCGCCGCGGCGATGGTCTGGCTCTTAGGTCTGTGGGATCCGAGCTTCGAGTACTTCGCCGAGCGCTTCCCGCACCGGCTCGAGCGCAATCCGGTCGAGGATGTCCGCGAAGAAGCCGCGGACGATGATGCGCTCGGCCTCGCTCCGCGAAAGCCCTCGGGTCATTAGATAGAACAGCTGCTCCCGGTCGACCTGGCCGATCGTGGCACCGTGCGTGCAGCGGACGTCGTTTGCCATGATCTCGAGGCCCGGGATCGAATCGGCGTGCGCGCTCGGAGAGAGGAGGAGGTTCCTGTTCTCCTGGTAGGCATTCGTCTTCTGCGCGTCCGGCTCCACCCGGATCATCCCGCGCCACACGGCAGTGGCGTTGTCGCGAAGGGCGCCCTTGAACGCGAAGTCCGAAGTCGTGTTCGGGGCCATGTGCTCCTGGAAGGTGTCGTAGTCGAGATGCTGTTCGCCGTCGGCAAAGTACGCCCCGGTGACCCGCGAGGTCGCGCCCTGGCCGGCCAGATCGTTCTGGATCCGGGTCTTCCCCTTCCTCGTGCCGAAGCCACCTGCAACCCAGTCGAGCTCGGCGTCGCGCTCGACGCGAGCGTGGTGCGACGCAAAATGCCACGTCCCGCGCGAGAGGTTCTGGATCGAGACGTACTCGAGCTTGGAGGCCTGCCCGACAAAGAGCTCGACCGCCGCATTCGTATAGGCGGCAAGATCCGGCGCGCCCGAAACGTACTCCTCGATCAGCGTGAAGCGCGATTCGGGGTCGGCGACTACGAGCAGGCGCCAGAAGAGTGCGCCCCCCTCAACCGTGTTCGTGATCCTCACGTAGAGAGGCTTCTCGAGCACGACGCCCTTCGGGACGTGCACGAGGAGACCGTTCTCCCAGAGCGCGGCGTTGTGGGCGGCGAACTTCTCGTCTGTGCCGACCAGCTCGCCCAGGCGCGGATGATCACCGAGACGCTCGAATGTGACCCCCTCGGGGATGCGGTCGATCTCGATGCCGGCCTCGGAGACATGGACGATCCCGGCCGCGTCCAGGTCGAGCATGCCGGGTGCGCTCGCAACGGCGGTGGCCCCGTTCACCGAATAGGAATCGGGGTCGAAGCCCTTCAGGTCTGTGAAGCGCCAGGACTCCTCGGTCGTCGAGGGAAGCGGCAGGGCCTGATAGCGCTCGAGGAGCGCCGCTCTACTCACGGGGCGCATACCGGTGGTGAAGCATCAAGTCGTTTCCGTCGGGATCCTCGAACAACGCCATGTGGCAGACGCCCGTGTCGAATGTCTCACCGTTGAACTTCACGCCTTTGGCCTCGAGCTCTGCTCGCGCCGCCGCGACATCCGGGACCCGGAACGCGACGTGGCCGTTCTTCGAGGGCTGAAACTCCATTCCCATTTGCTCGGGCTCCCAGATCCCGAGGCACGTTTCAGCCGCCCAGAACTCGAATTTCGCCTTCGGATCCGGTCGCAGGCCGAGCGTGTCGCCGTAGAACTGCGCCGAACGCTCAGCGTCCCGAGACGGAATCGCGACGAAGTCGGCCTTCTCGATCTGCATGTCAGGCCCCGATCGGCGCGTAGCGGCGGTGCAGCATCAACGCATTTCCGTCCGGATCCTTGAAGAACGCCATGTGGCAGACACCCGTGTCGAGGATCTCGCCGTCGAACTCGACGCCCGCTTCCTCGAGCTTTTTCCGCGCCTCGGCGACGTCGGGAACACGGAGGGCGATATGAGCCGTGTGCGGCGCGAACGTCACGCCGATTCTCGCCGGGTCGACGAGATACAGGCTCATGTTGCCGGTCTCCAGCTCGGGCCACGCAGCGTCCGGCGATGCATTGTGGATGCCCAGCGTTTCGGTGTAGAACCGCGTCGCCCGCTCCATGTCCTGCACCGGCACGGAAATGAAGTCCGTGCGCTCAACGCCGATCAACCGACCGAGCCCTCCATCTGGAGCTGGATCAGCCTGTTCATCTCGACTGCGTATTCGAGCGGAAGCTCCTTCGTAATCGGCTCGACGAAGCCGGAGACGATCATGGCGCTCGCCTCGGTCTCGGAGATCCCGCGGCTCATCAGATAGAAGAGCTGCTCCTCGCCGATCTTCGAGACGGTCGCCTCGTGGCCGATGTCGACGTCGTTCTCATCGATCCGGATGTAGGGATAGGTGTCCGAGCGCGAGTCCTCGTCGAGGATCAGCGCGTCGCAGACGACCTTGGACTTGGCGCCGTGGGCGCCCTTCGCCACCTCGAGAAGCCCGCGGTAGCCCGCCCGGCCGCCGTTCTTCGAGATCGACTTGGACGTGATCACGGAGGTCGTGTTCGGCGCGACGTGGACGCACTTGCCGCCTGCATCCTGGTGCTGGCCCTTGCCGGCAAAGGCGATCGAGAGCACCTCGCCGTGCGCGCGGTCTCCCATCAGCCAGATGGCCGGGTACTTCATGGTCAGCTTCGAGCCGAGGTTGCCGTCGACCCACTCCATGGTCGCGTCCTCATAGGCCACAGCCCGCTTCGTGACGAGGTTGTAGACGTTGTTCGACCAGTTCTGGATGGTCGTGTAGCGGCAGCGCCCGCGCGGCTTGACGATGATCTCGACCACCGCGGAGTGGAGCGAGTCGCTCGTGTAGATCGGCGCCGTGCAGCCCTCGACGTAGTGCACATAGGCGTCCTCGTCGACGATGATCAGCGTTCGCTCGAACTGGCCCATGTTCTCCGCGTTGATGCGGAAGTAGGCCTGGAGCGGCAGCTCGACCTTGACGCCCGGCGGCACGTAGATGAAGGAGCCACCCGACCAGACGGCGGAGTTCAGCGCTGCGAACTTGTTGTCGTTCTGCGGAATGATCGTCCCGAAGTACTGCTTGACGACGTCCTCGTGGTCGCGGAGCGCCGAGTCCATGTCGAGGAAGATCACGCCCTGGTTCTCGAGCTCCTCCTGGAGCTTGTGGTAGACGACCTCGGATTCGTACTGCGCGCCGACACCGGCCAGGTAGTTCTTCTCGGCCTCCGGGATGCCCAGCTTGTCCCAGGTGTCCTTGATGTCCGGGGGCAGGTCCTCCCAGGAGGTGGCCTGGTTCTCGGTCGGCCGGATGTAGTAGAAGATGTTCTCGAAGTCGATCTCGGCTACGTTCCCGCCCCACTCGGGGAGCGGGCGGGCAACGAAGTAGTCGAGCGACCGGTGCCGGAACCGGCGCATCCAGTCCGGCTCCCCCTTGTGGCTCGAGATCGCGTCGACGAGGTCGTGCGAGAGGCCGCGCCCGGACTTGAAGAAGTAGTCCTCGTCGACGTGGAACCCGTACTTGATCTCGTAGTCGGACCCAATTCCTTGGACGATCTCGCTCTCGGTGGTCGCGGCCATTAGGTCTCACCTCCAACCGGCTGGGGCACGAAGGCCTCGTAGCCCTCCGCCTCGAGCTTGTGCGCAAGCTCGGGGCCGCCTTCCTCCACGATACGCCCGTCAACGAAGACGTGCACGAAGTCAGGCGTGATGTAGTTCAGGATCCGCTGGTAATGCGTGATCACGAGGGCCCCCATCTCGGGGCCAACGAGCTGCTGGACGCCTTCGGCGACGATTCGCAGCGCATCGATGTCCAGTCCGGAGTCGGTCTCGTCGAGCACGGCGATCTTGGGCTGGAGCATGGCCATCTGGAGGATCTCGACGCGCTTCTTCTCGCCGCCGGAGAAGCCCTCGTTGATGTACCGGCTCGTCATCTCCTTCGGAACCTTGAGGGACTCCATCGCCGTGGTCAGCTGCTTTCGGAACTCCGGGATCTTGACCGGGTCGTCTTCGCCGCCCGCGCGCGCCTTGCGGATCGCGTTGACGGCCGAGCGCAGAAAGCTGGCGACGGTGACGCCCGGAATCGCCTGCGGATACTGGAAGGCCAGAAAGAGGCCTCGCTGGGCCCGCTCGTCGGCACCGAGCTCGACGAGGTTCTGGCCGTCGAGCAGGATCTCGCCCTCGGTGATCTCGTACGAGGGGTGGCCCATGAGCGCGTAGGCAAGGGTGGACTTTCCGGAGCCGTTCGGGCCCATGACTGCGTGGACCTCGCCGGTGTTGACGCTTAGGTCGACCCCGCGGACGATCTCGGTTCCGTCCTCGAGCGCGACGTGCAGGTTCTTGATCTCGAGCAAAGCCAAGTTTGTGACAACCTCTCCACACTGTTTGCAGGGCGCGAAGGCACCCTTCGTGACACACACAGTCTAGCTGCTCGTTCTCACCCTTCCGAGGCACGAAACGGGTGGTACGATCGAGGTATGCCCAATATCGGGGCGCCCGAACTCATCATCCTCCTGATCGTCTTGCTCCTCGTCTTCGGGCCGAAGCGTCTGCCGGAGATGGGGCGGTCGGTCGGACGTGGTATCCGGGAATTCAAGGAATCGGTCTCGGGCAACGAACCACCGGACGAGCCCAAGGCGACGCCGCCCGCACCCGCGCTCGAGCCCAAGGCGACACCCCCGGAGACCCCCGCGGCCGCGGAGACCACGGCTTCGAAGAGCGACACCGAGCGCGTCGCGAGCTAGGAGACCTGTGCGGCTCCCGCGTCGCCTCGGTCACGGCGACAGCGTCACCGTCGTCGAGCACCTCGACGAGCTCCGGCTTCGGCTCATCATCAGCCTCGTCACGCTCTTCGTTGCGTTCGGGGTTATCTATCCGTTTCACGAGGAGCTCATCCAGCTCCTGAACCGGCCGCTACCGGACGGCATGAAGCCGATCACGATCGCGCCGGCGGAGGCGTTCATGACCTCGCTCTCGGTCACGATCTATGCAGCCTTCGCCGTCGCGCTGCCCGTCCTTCTCTGGCAAATGTGGTCGTACCTCGCACCCGCCTTCCAGGAGACGAACCAAAAGGCGGTTGCGCGGGTCGTGGCCGTGGCCACCGTCCTCTTCGCGGGCGGGATCCTGTTCGGCTACTACGTCGCACTGCCGAAGGCAATCCCGTTCCTGCTCGGATTCGACGCCGACCTCTACAACATCCAGGTGCGCGCGCGGGACTACTACCGCTTCGCGACGATGGTGCTGCTCGGTCTCGGCTTCCTTTTCCTTACCCCGATCCTGGTCATCGGGCTCGTGCGGCTGCGCATAGTGTCCGCGCAGACGTTCAAGCGCCAGTGGCGGATCGGCGTCGTTCTCTGCACCGTGGTGGCCGTGATCCTGCCGGGTGTCGACCCCGTCACGACCTTGATCATGATGGCTCCGATCCTCACGCTGTACTTCGGCTCGATCTGGGCCGCACTGATCTTCGAGAAGCGATGGGAAAAGAATTGGAGCCAGCACGCCGAACCGCTCACCGACACAGGCGAGTCCTAATCGGGAGGTAGCACGAAATGGGAACAATCGGACTCTGGGGCGTGATCATCATCGTGGGGTTGATCGCGCTCCTCTACGGGGCCAAGCGCTTGCCCGACATGGCGCGCTCGCTCGGAAGAAGCTCGCGGGAGTTCAAGGACGCGCTTGCCGAGGCACCCGAGGAGTTCCGAGACGGCATGAACGAGGACGACGCGCGGGAGCTGGAGCCGGCGGGCCAACCCGAGGGGCCGACCGCCCGCGAGCTCGAGCTCGAGCAAGAGCTCGAAGCCGAGCGCCAGCGGCGCCGGAGCACTTCAGCCTCCGCTGAGTGACCCAAGTCCTCTCCGCGGACTGGGTGCTTCCGGTCGCCGGCGCCCCGATCGAGCGCGGTGCCGTCGCTTTCGACGGCGGACGGATCGCCGGCTTCGGGGACGGACGGCCGTTCGGGCGCTGGCTCCGGACCCACATCGAGCGGAAGGCCCGGATCGGGGTGGAGGAGTTCCTCGCAATCGCACGACTCGAGGCGGCCGTGCTCGCCGCGCGGGGGCGCGAGGAGAGGCCGGATGCACTCGCCGGCTGGGAGGCACTCGAACTCGCTACCCTTGGGGCCGCAAGGGCGCTCCATCTCGAGGACGAGATCGGGTCGCTCGGCCCGGGGAAGCGCGCCGACCTCGCCGTCGTCTCGCTCGCCGGGTCGCCGTACCTGCCCTGGGAGGACCCCGCCGCGGCGGTCGTTTTCGGGGGGTCGCCCGACCGAGTTCTACTCACCCTCGTCGACGGCGAGGAGCGCTACAGGAAAGGAGGGTTCGGATGGCACGAGCTTCGTCGCAGCGCAAGCGCCGCACGCGCACGCCTGCTCCACCGAAAAGCGACAAGCCCAAGCGCCGAGCCAGTAGCGCCGAGGACCTGATGTTCTTTCCCCGGCTTCGGCGCCGGGCGAAATGGGTCTTCCTCCTCCTCGCGGTCTTCTTCGCGTTCGGCTTCGTGGCCTTCGGCGTGGGAGCCGGCGGTTCCGGAATCGGTGACTATTTCGCGGATCTCTTCAATCGGAACTCGGTAGCGAGCGGACAGCCGTCCGTCGAAGACGCCCAAAAGAAGGTCGCCGAAAACCCGAACGATCCAAAGGCCCGGCTGGAGCTCGCCAACGCCCTTCAGGCCGCGAAGCGTCCCGAGGACGCGATCAAAGAGCTCGAGCGCTACGTGGCCCTCCGACCCAAGGACGCCGACGCGCTCCAGCAGCTCGGCGCGCTCTACGACCAGCGCGCGCTGAGCGCCCGGCGTGATCTGGCGGCCGCCCAGGCCGGCGCGCCAGGATCAGCGTTCGGCCAGGACCTCGCCAACCCGAGCAGCCCGTTCTCGCAGGCTCTTGGTCAGGGCGCGATCAACGACATCGAGCAGCAGCGGGCGAGTGAAGTCCAGAACGCCGCGATCGCCGCGATCACGGCGGCCTACACCAAGGAAGCCGACATCTACCAGCAGCTGATCGAGCTCCGCCCGGATGAGCCGAGCCTCTTGCTCACGCTCGGACAGGTCGAGTACTTCAGCGGCGACACCAACGCCGCAATCGCGGCTTACAAGCGCTTCCTCGAGCTGGCGCCGGACGACCCCAGCGCATCGCTCGTCAAACAGGAGCTGAAGCGGCTCCAGAGTGCAGCAGTGCCACAGGGCACCGGCTAAGGTACGAGGCCGCATGAACTTCGACGTCAAAACAGAGCAGATCTCCGACAACACGACGGTCATCGCGCTCTCGGGCGAGGTCGATCTCTATACGGCGCCGGAGTTCAAGCAGCAGCTCCTCGAGACGATCGGCCAGGGCGCCAAGGAGGTCATCGTCGACCTTTCCGACACGACGTTCATCGACTCGACGACGTTGGGCGTACTGGTCGGAGGCGTCAAGCGATTGCGCCCGGACGGCGGCCGGCTCTCATTGGTCTGCAACGACCGGAACATCACGAAGATCTTCGAGATCACCGGACTCGACAAGGTGTTTCCGATCTACGAGTCGCGCGACGAGGCGCTTCAGAGCCTCAGCTCGAGCGAACCTGCCCAGGCGTAGATGAGCGTCAACTACCGATCAACCATCTAGCCAAGCATTGATTCTCCGCGTCGTTCCGGCGTTGCTCGCAGCGGTCTTCCTCGCGGCAGGCTGCGCGGGCGAGACGACGTCGAGCGAGGGTGCCGACATCGCCACCGGGAAGCAGCTCTTCAGCGAGAAGTGCGGCTCCTGCCACACCATGAACGATGCCGGTACGCAGGGGGTCGTCGGGCCGAACCTCGACGACGCCTTCGGCTACGCGCGAAGCCAGGAGTTCGACTCGAGCACCTTCTTCGAGGTGACGCTGCACCAGATGCGGATTCCGGCACCGCCGATGCCGGACTTCGACGAACCGGGGACGAAGGACTATCTCTCGGAAGAGGAGCTCGTTGCGATCGCCAGCTACGTGGCGAACTGCGCGGGCGAGGGAGTCGCGGACGCCCAGGTTGGGCAGGGCTGCACCGGCGGGGGTGGTGGTTCAGAAGGAACGGACGGGAAGTCCCTCTTCGCGGCGAACGGCTGTGGGAGCTGTCACACGCTGCAGGACGCCGGAACGACCGGCACGGTGGGGCCGAACCTCGACGAGTCCAAACCGCCACGTGAGCTCGTGATCAAGAACGTGACGAACGGTGCGGGCGCGATGCCGGCCTTCGGAGACAAGCTCTCCAAGGAGCAGATCGAGGCGATCGCCGACTACATCGTCAAGTCGACCGGAGGCTAGAAGGAACCGGGCTCTTGCTCCCGGGCTCGCTCACGCTCCGGGTCGACGGGGGCGTGAGCAACGGGAATCTGAAAACGCTCGCGCGCACTCGCAACGACGTCCAACTGAAGCCGGCTCGACTTGCCGTGGGGCTCCGTCGCGATCAGGACCTCGTCCGCGGCAAAGGTACGAAGCGCCTGCTCGATCGCCTTCAGCGGGTCGGCGTCCCCGACCACGCCGTGGGCATCGACACCTGCCGAGGTGAGGAAGGCAACGGCTTCGTCGAGCCGGCCCGAGGCTTCGGCACGCCGGGTGTCTTCATCCGCGCTCCAGTGCAGGGCGCTGGAGTCGAGCGCCGGTGCGACCAAAAGCACCTCGGCCGAGCCGGGCCCGGCTCGGTTCTGGATCTCGTCCCTGAGCAAGCGGTCGGGGAGGGTTTCGTTCGCCAGCACCAGCACCCGCCTCCGCTCATCCGGAGGCCGCCGCGCCCAGACGGCGGGCTCCCGCTCGCGCGGGTCGCTCGTCAGATAGATGCCTACGCCGGCACCGAGGCCGAGTGAGAGCACGGCCGCGAGTGCTGCCGGAGCTCCTCCGAGCGCGGCAGCGATTCCCACCGCGAGGAAGCACAAAGCGGCCGCGAGCACGAAGCTGAACGCCTCGGCCTCCGTGCGAAGCGGGTTCCTCACCGCCGCTCCGGGCTCAGAGCACGTAGACGGTGACGTAGACCACGATCCACATCACGTCGACGAAGTGCCAGTAGATCCCCGGAAGCTCGACGCCGAGATGCGCGTGCGGCTCCGGCCCGTAATGCCCGCGGACGGAGCGGATCAGGGCGTAGAGCAAGAGGTTCAGGCCGACGAAGACGTGCGCACCGTGCAGGCCCGTGAGGCCGTAGAAAGTCGAGCCAAAGGCGAGATCGTGCGGGCTGAACCCGAGCCGTGTGTACTCGCGAGCCTGGATCAGGAGGAACGTGAGGCCAAGTAGGAACGTCAAGAGGAGGCCGGCGACGAGCCCGGAGCGGTTTGCACGCTTCACAGACGTCAGCGCCCAGTGCATTGTGAAGCTCGAGCTGACCAGGATGATCGTGTTGAGAAGCGCCAGGTAGACCGGCAGCTCGTAGGGAGGCGGCGGCCACTCGCCGGGCCCGTTGACGACCCGCGCGAAGAAGTACGCGGTGAAGAACGAGCCGAAGAGCATGATCTCCGAGCCGATGAAGAGATACATGCCGAGCAGGCGCGCGTCGACGCGCGAGCTCTGATGCGCGACCGGCGGATGTTGCTCGTGCGCGTGAGCGGCCGCCACGGCTACTTCATCACCGTCTCGGCTTCGCTCTGCTCTACGACGACGTGCTCGACCGGCAGGCCCGTCGCGTTGCGAACCCGCTCGACGAGGTCGCGTCGGAGCCAGCCAGAGCTCGTCTTCGGGAACGTGGAGATGACGATCTCGTCGGCGCCCTCGTCGTGCACTGCGTTCATGACGGCGCTGTAAGGATCGCCGTCGCCCAGATGACCAGTCGCCTCCACTCCCGCATCCCGGAGCCGCCGCACTGCCTCCTCGAGGCGGCGCTCGACCCCGACCTCGTCGGCTGGTGCGACGAGAGTGACTTCCACCGGCGACTGCGCCGCCCGCTCGCGAATCGCGGCCAGCAGCGGCTCCCCGACGATGGTCTGATTCGCAACCACCAGGATGTGGTCGCGCTCATGGGTCTCGTCCAGGTCGACCACGACGTGCTCGACGGGAATCGAGGTGCTACGCCTGGCGCGGTCGATCAGATTGCCCCGCAGCCAGCCTGACTTGACCTCCGGGTGGGTCGAGATGATCACCTCGTCCGGCTGATACTGCTCGAGCCCGTCCTTCAGGGCCTGCAGGGGGTCAGGGTCGACGATCGCCCCGCGGGCCGCGATCCCCGCTTCGTGCAGGAGGTCGAGCGTCCGCCGCAGGCGGCGCTCGGCGGTCGACCGGCGGCTTGTCTCGTAGACGACGAAGCCGGCACGCGACTCGTTCTGGGGGCTGACCACGGTGACACGGATGGGCCCGTTGGCCGCCCGTCTGCGCAGCGCGTCGAGGAGCGTCTTCCCGACGACGGTCTCGTTCGCCAGCACGAGGATGTGCCGGGGCTCCGCGGTCACGCTCGGACCTCCTCGGTCTGTGTGCTCGGCTCCGTCACGGCCGTCCGGTCACCGTTCAGGACCGCGTGGCGCGCTCCGCGAACGCCGTACTCGTAGGGGCTTCCGACCACCTGCGGGATTTCGTCGAAGTTGAAGATGGGCGGCGGCGAGGACACCTGCCATTCGAGCGTGAGCGCCCGCCACGGGTTGCCAGGCGCCGGCTCACCGCGGACCCAGCTCACCAGCAGGTTGTAGATGAAGACGAGCGTCGACGCGCCCAGGAAGAACGACGCGATCGTGATCACGAAGTTCCAGTTTCCGAACTCCGGCGCGTAGTCGGCGACGCGCCGGGGCATTCCCTGGAGCCCGATCCAGTGCATGGGGAAGAAAGTGAGGTTGAAGCCCAGGAAGGTCATCCAGAAGTGGATCTTCCCGAGGCGCTCGTTGTACATCCGGCCAGTCATCTTCGGGAACCAGTAGTAGATCCCCGCGAAGATCGTGAAGAGCGAGCCGCCGAAGAGGACGTAGTGGATGTGCGCGACGACGAAGTACGTGTCGCTGGCGTGGATGTCGATCGGGACGGAGCCCAGGTAGATGCCCGAGAGCCCTCCGATGACGAACATCGAAACGAAGCCGACGGCGAAGAGCATGGGCGTCTTGAAGTGGATGCGGCCCTCCCACATCGTGGCTAACCAGCTGAACACCTTGATGCCGGTCGGGACCGCGATCAGCATCGTCGTCACCATCATCGGGATGCGAAGCCAGGTCGCCATGCCGCTCACGAACATGTGGTGCGCCCAGACCGAGAACCCGAGCACGAGGATCGCCATCAACGAGAGGGCCATCAACCGGTAGCCGAATACCGGTTTCCGCGAGAACACGGAGATCACCTCCGAGGCGATCCCGAATCCGGGCAGCATCATGATGTAGACCGCCGGGTGCGAGTAGAACCAGAAGATGTGCTGGTATCCGAGCGCGTAGCCGCCGTCCGTCGGATCGAAGAAGTTCGTGTGCAGGACCCGGTCGAAGAGGATGAAGAACTGCGATCCGGCGATGAAGGGGGTCGCGACGACGACCAGCGTCGAGGTGGCGAAGTTCGCCCAGACGAGAAGCGGCATGCGCCAGAAGGTCATTCCGGGCGCCCGCATCGTGATGATCGTGACCAGGAAGTTGAGCGCGGTCATGATCGACGACGCTCCCGCCCACTGGACGCCCATCTGGAAGAAGAGGTTTCCATCGGGCTGCTGGACGGCGAGCGGGACGTAGTTCGTCCACCCGGCGGCGAACGGCCCTACCAGGTAGCTCGAGAGCATCATGAAGCCGGCGATCGGCAAGAGCCAGAAGGAGAGGGCGTTCAGCCGGGGGAACGCCATGTCCGGGGCGCCGATCATGAGCGGGATGACGTAGTTCCCGAGGCCCGCGAAGGCCGGGATGATGAAGAGGAAGATCATCAGCGAGGCGTGCACCGAGAAGAGCCCGTTGAACGTCTGGGTGTCGACGAACTGCATCCCCGGTCGCGCCAGCTCCGCCCGCATGAACATCGCCATGAGGCCCGCTGCCACGAAGAAGAAGATGGTGGTGACGAGGTACTGGACGCCGATCACCTTGTGGTCCGTGTTGACCTTGAAGTAGTCGCGCCAGCTTCGGGCGCCGTGGCCCGAGTGGTCGTCGGGCCGCGTGGGCCGGCCCGAGATCCAGTACGCCCAGTAGTCGAAACCGCCGAGGCCGACCAGGAACCCGAGCGGGACAATCACGGTCAGAGCCGTGATCCAGGGCTGGAACTCGAGGAGCGGCTCGTAGCCGAGGCCCGCCCGCGCGCTCGCGACGAGCCCGGTGGCCAGGCCGAACGCCAGCAGGCTCGTCCAGAGTGCACGGAGCCAGCCGGGGCCGGTCAATCGCCGCCAGCCATGGCGCGCGGGAGGCGCGGCGTGCGCCTCGTGCTCTCTCTGGACCTCGGTCGTCATGCTTTCGCTCTATCCCCCCTTGGTCGAGTCCAGCAGATATTTGACCAGTGCGTCCAGCTGCTCGTCCGAGAGCTGGTCACCAAAAGTCTTGGGCATGATGCCAGGCTGGAATCCCGGTGCGACCTCTGCGTCCGGGTCCACGATCGACGTTCGGATGAACTCGGCGTCCTTACCCTTCAGGACCTCGTCGAGGTTCGGTCCCACCTGAGCGGTCGACCCCGCGTCGGCAAGCGTGTGGCACGACCCGCACCCGTTCGAGGCGAAGAGCGCCTTCCCGTCGCCGCCCCCTCCTCCCGCGGCCGCCCCACCCGATTTCTGCCCGCTCATCCACTTCTCGTAGTCGTTCGGCCCGAGGACGACCGCCTGCGAGCGCATGACGGCGTGGCCCAGCCCGCAGAGCTCCGTACAGATGACCTCGTAGGTCCCGACCTTCGTGGGCGTGATGACGACATGGGTCTCCGTCCCGGGGACCGCGTCCTGCTTCATGCGGAACTCGGGCACCCAGAACGAGTGGATGACGTCCTTCGAGGTCAGCGTCAGCCGCACGGGTTTGTCCACCTCGAGCACGAGCTGGCCCGAAGTGACGTCTGCATCCGGGTAGGAGAACGACCAGGCGAACTGCTGGCCCGTCACGTCTATCTCCCTGCTGCCGTCGGGGGCGTGCTCGAGACCGGCGAGAACGACGCCGCTGTAGATCGAGATGGCAGTGACGAGAGCGGCCGGAACGGCCGTCCAGACGATCTCGAGCCCGGTGTGGCCGTGGATCGGGCTCCCGTCTTCGTTGTCGTCCGGCGGCGCGCGAAACTTCCACACCGAGTACACGGTGACCGCCGCGACAAGCGCGAAGATCGCGATGCAGATGATCGTGACGAACCAGTAGACCTGGTCGATCGAGGTGGCTTCCTCCGACGCGTTCTTGGGAAGCCACGGGATGAAATAGGCCACGACGGCGACCGCCACGCCGACGAGGACGCCGACGAGAACCATCTGGATGATCGAGCGTTTACGCACGTAAAGACGCGGGATCCGGCCCCGGGCAACCCTAACTGAACCGCCGCCCGGAGACCCGCCTCAACCGCACGCCTCCGCATTCCGCGGTTGTCAGGTTTTCGCACGCTGATCGAGGGGGGATAAATGCGTGGTGCGGCTGATGTTCTGGACCTACGTGCTCGTGATCGCCGGCGGCCTGGCTGCCGCGTTTCTCGTCGGGCTGACGCATAACTGAGATGCGCCGCTTCCTCCGCGAGAACTCGCTCTCACTCTTCTTCCTCGTCCTGCTCCTCATGTCGGTAGTGGGGCAGTCCTTCGCGGGCCAGCACGACTACAACGCCGAGCAGGTCGAGCACGGCGCGCAGGCGGTTTCGTGGAGCACCTACGCCGTCTCGTCCGCGTTCTGGAGCGCCGTCATGGAGAACTGGCAGTCCGAGTTCCTCCAGTTCTCTTTCTTCATCGCCGCCACGATCTGGCTCGTCCAGAGGGGGTCGGCCGAGTCGAAGACGCTCGAGGACGGTGGGCTCCAGTCGGACCAGCAGCAGAAGGTCGGGGGCTACGCGCCGGAGGACGCGCCTCGCTGGGCAAAAGTGGGCGACTGGCGGACGAGGATCTACTCGCACTCGCTCCTGATCGTCATGACGGCGATCTTCTTCCTCACGTGGACCGCCCAGTCGATCACGAGCTGGAACGTCTTCAACGAAGATCAGAGAGAACACGGCGAAGCGGCGATCGGCTGGTCGACGTACCTCCGGAACCCGGACTTCTGGGAGCAGACGCTTCAGAACTGGCAGTCCGAGTTCCTCGCCGTCGGCACCATGGCCGTCTTCACGATCTACCTGCGCCAGCGCGGCTCGCCCGAGTCCAAGCCGGTCGGAGCGCCGCACTCCGAAACGGGGACGGTGGTCTGATGGAGGAGAGGCCCCTCCCGCAGTACGCCGCTCTCACGGCGGCCTTCTGGGGCGTCTTCGGAGGCTTCCTCGCCGTGGGACGAAATCGGATCCCGGAACGGATCGGCTTCGGCGACCTGGCTCGAATCGCCCTCTCCACCTACAAGATCAGCCGGGTGATCACGAAGGACGAGATCGCCGCTTTCATCCGGGCGCCGGTCACCGACGACGCGGCTGCGCAGGAGCCGAAGCAGGAGGGGATGGCGGCAGCAGTCGGTGCGCTGGTGACGTGCCCGTACTGCATCGGCCTCTGGGTCTCGGCCGGACTTTCGTACTCGTTCGTCTTTTTCCCCCGTGAGACCAGGTTTGCGACGACGATCTTCAGCGCCCACGGAATCACCGACTTCCTGAATGCGGGCTTCGTGCGGCTGCGCGAAGGTCCGGCGACCTCGCTGCCGCAGCAGCCCTCGGATCAGGGCGACGTCTAGCGCCTAGGCGGAGACGAGCGGGAGGGGCTTGACGATGCCCCGGCCCCGCTCGCGCGGCACGGCATCGATCGTTCCGGCGAGTGCCGTGATCGTGCGCGAGACTTCGAGGTCGGGCTCGGCGAGGACGATGGGCTCGCCACGGTCGCAGTAGTCGCCGACTCTCGGGTCGAATGGCACCCGGCCAAGTATCGGCTTGCCAATCTCGTCCGCGAGCGCCTGCCCGCCGCCCGAACCGAAGAGCTCTTCGCCCGTCCCGACCAGGTGCGTCATGTTCTCCACGACACCCAGCAGCCGCATCTTGGTCTTGTCGGCCATCTGGGCCGCTCGCACCGCGACCTGCTGCGCCGCACGGTGCGGTGTCGTCACCACGATCGCCTCGGCGCGCGGCAGAAGCTGGCCGAGCGAGATTGCAACGTCACCGGTCCCCGGCGGCATGTCGACGACGAGTGTGTCGAGCTCCCCCCAGTGGACGTCGGACAGAAACTGCTCGAGCGCGCGGTGGAGCATCGGCCCGCGCCACATGACGGGCTGGTTGTCGTCCAGGAAGAAGCCGATCGACATCACCTTCAGGTCTCCGCGCACCGGCGGCACGATCATCTTGTCGACCACGACCGGGCGCTGGTGGATGCCGAGCATGTGCGGGATCGAATGCCCGTAGACGTCCGCGTCGAGGATGCCGGTGCGATGGCCGAGCTGCGAGAAAGCCGCGGCGAGGTTCGCCGAGAGCGACGACTTCCCCACGCCTCCCTTGCCGCTCGCCACTGCCAGAACGCGTGTCTTCGAATCGACTGAGATGCCAGGCGTCCGCTCCGCGACGCCACCGCGAAGCTTCGTCGTGAGCGCGGTCTTCTCCTCGGGCGTCATGACGTCAAAGGTGAGCGCAGTGCGCTCGACACCGTCAAGCGGAAGCAGAGCGCGATCGACCTGATCCTGGAAGCTCGCTCGCAGCGGACAGCCTGCGACCGTGAGCGCGATCGTCACCTCGGCGGTGCCACCGACCAGCTCGGCGCGCCGAACCATGTCGAGCTCGATAACGGAGCGACCGAGCTCCGGGTCGATGACGCCCTCGAGCGCCCGCAGGAGTTCATCGTGCATGACACCTAACGTACCAGCGAAAGGCCGTCTCGAAGCCACGTCCCATTACCCTGTGCCGGGGCATGAACATCCAGGCAGTCGCCCGCCGCACCGGAATACCCTCCGCGACGCTCCGGAAGTGGGAGCAGCGCTACGGCGTGTTGAAGCCCGAACGAACCGCCGGTTCGCATCGCCGCTATACCGAGCGAGACGTGCTGAGGGTCGAATGGCTGAAGGCGCGGCTCGAGGAGGGATACAGGATCGGGGAGGCGGCACGGCTGCTCGGCGGTTACTCCGATGCACCGAAGCTCGACGCGGAGGGACTCGTCGAAGCGCTCGTCGCCGGCGCGGTGAGTCCGGATCCGCCACGCGTCGTCAGCGCCGTCGACCAGGCCTTCGCGCTCCTTCCGGCCGAGCAGGCTGTGACCGAGGTGGTCGCGCCGGCCCTCCGGCGGATTGGCGAACTCTGGGAGCAGGGCAAGGCTACGGTCGCTCACGAGCATCAGCTGACCGAGGTGCTCCGCGGCAAGATGCGTGGGCTCCTGAACGGCGCTCTTGGAGGCCCGCGCGGCCGCATCGTGCTCTGCTGTGCCCCGGGCGAAAGGCACGAGGCCGGTCTCCTGGCCGTGGCCGTGCTCTTGCACGCAGACGGGTGGCAGGTCATCTACCTCGGTGCGGACACGCCACTCGAGGAGGCGGCGAGCTTCGCGGAGGACGTGGACGCACCCATCCTGGGCGTCAGCGCGACCATGCCCGATGCGGCGGAGGCCGCAGAGCCTCTCCTCGCCGAGCTCGCGGTTAGCCATCCCGGGCTCCAGATCCTTCGAGGTGGATCGGCCTGGGGCGGGACCTCGGCGGACGAAGTGGTCGAGTTGCTGCGCAGCCTTCCCGTCTAGCGCGCCTATAGTCGGCCCCGTGGGCCGCGTCCTTCTCGCCAGTTTCCTGGGCGCCCTCGCAGCGGCTTCCCCTGCCACCGCCGCCGCCGTCGAAGTCACGAGCACGTTGCCCGAGTGGTTGGCGCCCCGCCTCCTGTGAGCTTCGAAGGCCTTTCGACGCGGCTCGAAGGACGGCTCGTCGTGCTCGAGCCGCTGACGGCCGAGCACGAGGCGGGGCTCGCGCAGGCCGCCGACGACCCGGAGGTGTGGCGCTGGATGCCCCGTGTGGTCAGCGGTCCCGATGACTTCCACGGCTGGATGGCCGACGCCCTCGCCGAGGCCGAGGCCGGAGTCTCGGTCCCGTACGCGATCTTGAGCCGTGCCTCCGGGACACCCGTCGGGTCGAGCCGCTACCTCACGCTTCGGCCCGAGCACCGCGGGCTCGAGATCGGCTACACGTGGCACGCGTCCTCGGTCTGGGGAACCGGTGTGAACGTGGAGGCGAAGCTGCTGCTCCTCGAGCACGCGTTCGAGCGGCTCGGGTGCCTGCGCGTCGAGTTCAAGACGGATGCGCGGAACGAGCGCTCCCGCGCAGCTCTCCTCGCGCTCCCGGCGAGGTTCGAGGGCATCTTCCGAAAGCACATGGTCGTTCGGGACGGCGAGCTCAGGGACTCGGCGTACTACGCGATCACAGACGACGAGTGGCCGAACGTGAAGCGCGAGCTCAGGCGGCGTCTGGAGGCCAAGGCCCGAGCCGAGTAGCGAGCTCGGCGCACACGCTTGCGGTCGCTCCCCCCGTGATCCGCGAGCGCCCGACGAGGTCGAGTGGGTGGTCGTCGAGCGTCGGAGCGTCCGGCAGCTCGAGTGCGAGCCCACGCTCACGGCACAGAAGCTGTGCGGCGGCGATGTCGACCGAGCGGATCGGCTTCAGCGAACAGACGGCGTCGACCCGTCCGGCGGCAAGATGGCACAGGGAGAGGGCGAGCGAGCCCATGACGCGGAGGCGAAGAGCGAAGCCCTCCATGGCTCCGGCGCGCGCTGCGATCTCGGCGGTCGTGGTCGCTTCGAACGACAGGATCTCGATCTCGTCCTTGAGGCCCGGGCCCTCGAGGCGGCGTCCGTCGAGGAACGCGCCCTCTCCACGCCGTGCCGTCCACTCCTCGCCCGTGCCGAGGTCGGCCACGAAGCCGAAGACGACATCTCGCATCGTGGGTCCTTCGGCCACCGCGATCGAAAGGGAGAAGAAGGGGATCCCGCGCTTCGCGTTCATGCTTCCGTCGATCGGGTCGACGACGATCACGAGACCCTCGGAGGCCTGGCCGAACCGCCGCTCGCCGAGCTCCTCGGACACGAGCGTGAAGTCGATGCCGTCGGCATGAAGCGCTTCGAGGCGCGCGACAACCGCGCGCTCCGCGGCCTCGTCGATCGCAGTCGTCTCGTCTCCGCCCTCGCCGACTCGAAGGCTCGGCTCCCGCTCGTCGCGGGTCGGCAGCCCGGCGACGCCGCTCCGGACGGCGTCCGCCGCCTCCCGGCAGACCGAGAGCCAGTCGGTCACTCGTCGAAGGGCGAGAAGAGGAGGCCGCTCGTCAACTTCGGGAAGAAGTAGGTCGACTTCTGAGGCATCGTCTCGCCCGCCAGGGCAACAGCTTCGACCTGCTCCACCGTCGGCGGCCGGACGAGGTAGGCCGCCTGGGCCCGTCCCTCCAAAACGGCGCGTTCTGCCTCGGTCGCGCTCGCCGTGAACTCGAGCTCACCGAACAGAAGCCGGTCGAGAAGTGTGGTATCGAGGGAGGCCAGCGGGCCCGATCCCTGCGGCCCGCTTTCCGCGAGCACCGTCCGGCCCGGCCGAAGGAGCGCGAAGGCCGGGTGGTCACGAGGCAGCGCCGCCAAGCGCTCCAACGCTTCGGATGCGCCGCCCGGCACCTCCCTGACCTGGAAGCTCCCATTCAGCTCGGGAACCGCACCGCGGACCAGGCGATGGGTCGGGAAGATGACGAGGCCTGAGTCGTTCCGAGCGACCAGGACCGCCAGGACGTGCGACGTCTCCTCGCTCCCATCCTCCTCGTGGAAGCGGAGCGCGGTCTCGTATCGGTGGTGGCCGTCCGCGATCACAATGTGCCCGCCGACGGCATCGAGCGGGCCCTGGTCGTCGACTCGCCAGAGCCTGCTTCTCGCTCCGCCGAAGACCGCCTCGAGGTCGGGCGGGCGAGCGGGCACGATCGGGGATTTCCCCTCGTGGAGGAGCAGGATCGGCGAGAGCTTCGTTCGCGTGGCACGCAGGAGTCTGAGCCGTGCTTCCTTCGGTCCCGGGAACGTCCGCTCGTGCGGGAGGATGTGCCCCGTCGCGTAAGGCTCGAGCCGGATTCGCGCGGCCAGCCCGAGACGGGTCCGCTCGACGCCGTCCGGGCCGACGAACGTCTCCTCGAGCACCCAGACGGCCGGCTCCTCATCGCGGACGAGAACGCCCTCCGACTGCCAGGACGCGAGCGCCCGAGCCGCCTCCTCGGGGGCATCGGGCCTCACCAACCGGACCGCGTTATAGGGACTCTCGGCGAGGAGCTCCGCCCGGAGCTCGGGCGTGACGACGTCGTAGGGCGGAGCGACGAGCCGGTCGAGGGAGCCCGCGCGCTCCGGGTCGTAGCGAAGGGCCCGGAAGGGCTTCAAAAGGCTCACGGAAAGCCACGTTACCATCCGTTCTCGGCCGTAGAGTGCGGGGGTGGGAGCCGCGACGCCGATCGCCGAGCTGACGGAAGATCGCGTCGTCGAGGGGATCTTCGCGGTGGCTCGAAAGCAGCGTCTGAAGACGCGCGGCGGCAGCCCGTACCTGGCTCTCGAGCTCGTCGACCCGAGCGGCCGGATCGAGGCCCGCGTGTGGAACGACGTGGAGCTCCTCGACCGGCGCTTCGGCGAGGGAGATGCCGTCCGGGTGCTCGGACGCGTGGAGCGCTTTCGGGATCGCCTGCAGCTCGACGTCCGTTCGGTCGAGCCGACCGAGGACGATCCGGCCTCTCTCGCACCAGCCTCGCAGCGCGACCTTGACGAGCTGGACGGATTCTTCGAGTTCCTGGTCGGCGAGCTCTCCCACGCTGGGCTGGCCGCACTCGTGGGTCGCTTTGCCGGCGATCCCGAGCTCCGGAAGCGGCTCCGGGCCCTGCCGGCAACGCCGGAGGGCCACCACAGCTATGCAGGCGGCCTCCTGGAGCACACGGTCGCCGTCGCAACACTCTGCCGCGACGCCGCCGAGCTTCATCGCCGCCTGCGCCGCGACCTCCTGCTCTCGGCGGCGCTCCTCCACGACATCGGGCGGACCCGGGAGCTGGACCGGGGGCCGCTCTTCCAACCCACGGCCGAAGGCCGGCTCCTCGGCCATGTCCATCTCGGCCTCCGGATGATCGAGGAGCGCGCAGCCGGCCTCGACCCGGTCGTCCTGGCCGAGCTTCTGCACGCCGTTGCCGGGCACCACGACATCCGGTCGGCGCGCACGGCCGAGGCGGCTGTGCTCGTCCACGCGAACCACCTCGACGCGGCCGCTGCGACGCGGCCGGTAGACACAGACCAATAGCATCGTCCTCGTGCTGAAAGGCCAGGAGCGGCTGGATGCGTACGCCCGTCTCGCAATCGAGGTCGGTGTGAACCTCGAGGCCGGGCAAAACCTCGAGATCTCGGCCTACGTCGAGCACGCACCCTTCGTGCGGGCGGTCGTTAGTGCGGCCTACGACGCCGGCGCGCGGTGGGTCGACGTCCTGTACGAGGACGAGTACGCCCGGAAGACGATGGTCGAGCGCGCGCCCGATGACGTGATCGGCTGGACGCCGCCCTGGGTGCTGGCACGCCTGCGCGAGTTCGAGGACCGGGGAGCGCTGATGACGGTGCGTGGCCACCCCGATCCCCGGCTCTTCGAGGACGTCGACGGCGCCCGGCTTGCGAATTCACGCCGGGCCGAGGCTTCGGCGCTGAACCTGAAGCTTGTTACCGAGGGTCTCGTCAACTGGACGATCGTCGGCTGCCCGACCGAGGGCTGGGCGAAAGCCGTCTTCGGGGAGCCGGACGTGGAGCGCCTCTGGGACGCCGTTCTGAATACGGTCCGCCTGGATGAGCCCGATCCTGTCGCCGCCTGGCAGGAGCACGTTGAGCGCCTGGTGGGGCGGAGCCGGGCGCTGAACGATCGGAAGTTCGACGCGGTTCGGTTCCGTGGCCCGGGCACGGACCTCTTCGTCGGCCTCCACGCCGGCTCCACCTGGCAAAGCGCGCACAACGAAACGGTCTGGGGCCGCACCTTCGTGCCCAACATGCCCACGGAGGAGGTCTTTACGACCCCGGACGCGCGCCGTACCGAGGGCAAGGTCCGCTCCACCAGGCCCCTCCTCGCGCAGGGGAAGATCGTGGAGGGCCTCGAGCTGGTCTTCAAAGGCGGGAAGGCCGTCGAGGTCAGCGCGGATGAGGGCGAAGAAGTGGTTCGCGGCCAGCTCGCGAGCGACGAAGGCTCTGCGAGTCTTGGCGAGGTCGCGCTTGTCGACGGCACCTCGCGCGTGGGCCAGAGCGGGATCATCTTCTACGACACGCTCTACGACGAGAACGCGACCTGCCACATCGCGTACGGCCAGGGCTTCCCGGACGCGGTCGAAGGGACGGAGGGCCTGACCCCGGCGGAGCAGCAGGCGATGGGTGTCTCACAGTCGACCGTGCATACGGATTTCATGATCGGCGGACCCGAGGTGGAGGTGGACGGGATCGAGGCCGGCGGCGCAGCCGTCCCGATCATCCGGAACGACGAGTGGCACCTGGAGGCCTGACCGGTCAGACGTTGAAGCGGATGTTCACCACGTCGCCGTCCTGAACCTGGTACGTCTTCCCCTCGAGGCGCTGTAGCCCGCGCTTCGCTGCCTCGGCGTGTGAGCCGCACTCGACGAGATCTTTCCAGGCGATCACCTCGCAGCGGATGAACCCGCGGGCAATGTCCGAGTGGATCGTCTCCGCTGCATCGAGGGCCGTCTGCCCTTTTCGGAGCGTCCAGGCGCGAGTCTCCTTGTCGCTCGCAGTGAAGAAGCTCAGGAGCCCGAGCGCCTCGAAGAGCCGGCGGACCACCTCGGTGAGGGCCGAGGGGCCTTCGCGGTAGGCGGCGGCCTCTTCCTCGGGGAGCTCGACGAGCTCCGCCTCCAGCTTCGCGTCGATCCCGCCCGGCCCGTTCTCGACCGTGATCAGCGGCTTCGTCGTCAGCGGCTCGAGCTCGGGCGGCAACTCACCCGGCCATTCGTCCAACCGCTTCCCCGCATCCAAGTGAGCCAGGATCGCTTCCAGGGTTACGACCTCCTGGCGCAAAGAGGTATCGCCCGACTTCGCCTGCTTGGCGACGCGGTCGAGGCGGCGTTCGACATGCTCGCGGTCGGCCACGATCAGCTCGAGCTCGATCGTCTCGAGCGCCCCTCCCGGATCTGCGTCCTGGCCCCAGCCGTTCAGGACCGCGAGCAGCGCGTCGACCTGGCGCAGGTTTCCGAGCAGGGCCCGCCCGGTGCCCGGGACGTCCACGACCCGCACTGCGGCCGGAGTCACCTTGCGGGCCTTGACGACGGCGGCTACCTGCTCGAGCCGTTCGTCCGCGATCGGTGCCATGCCGACGTTCGCCTTGTCAGAGACGGTCGCGTAGGCGGTGATGTCCGCACCCGCCTGCGTCAGGGCATTGAAGAGCGTCGTCTTGCCGCTGTTCGAAAGACCGACGATTCCGACCTCGAGGCTCATGGCCCGAGGACGTTACCGACGCTCCTCAGGCGACGGCTGCGAGCTGGCGCTCGAGCGACGCGAACGCACGGTGCTGGAGGGACTTGATGGCGCCCTCGCTCTTCCCGAGGAGACACGCGACCTCGCCGTTCGAGTAGTCGAGCCCGTACTTGAGCGCGAGCACGCGCCGCTGGTCCTCGGACAGAGGCTCGATCAGTGCCCGCATCCCGAAGCGTCCGAAGGTCCTCATGGCCTCCTCTTCGGCCGAGCGCCCGGAGTCCGGCTCCGGCTCGGGCAGCTCACGGGCGGAGGCACGAAAGTGGTCGATCGCAAGGTTCCTCGCAATCCGAAAGAGCCAGGCCGAGAAGGGCACGCCCCGCGCCTCGAAGCGATCGATCCGCTCGAGCATTCGGGTGAACGTCTGGTTGGTCAGGTCCTCGGCATCCTGGGCGTTCGAGACCATGGACCGCAGATACCGCTGCACGCGGTCCGCATAGAGGATGTAGAGCGCCTCGAGCGCAACCGAGTCGCCCGTTCTTCCTCGTTCCACCAGCTCCCGGACATCGTTTTCGTGCCCGGCTTCGCCGACCGAAATCCCCACGGTAGTCTCCCCCGTTCGTCTCCCCCGAAAGGGGTACAAGCCCTCTCGAATCGCACCTAAGCAGAGAATCCGGAAAAGGCAACCCGCGGACGCGGGCAGGGCCTAACCGGTGCCGCCGAAACCGATCGTGGTCTCGCGAGCGAAGCGCTTCACGTAGACGATGCGGGCGAGCGGAAGCAGGTAGCTCCCGTCCTCGGTCTCGAGCTCGAACGTTCCTCCGCCTCCGGCTGCGAGCGCCTTTGCGAGCTCATCGGCTACAGCCGGCGCCACGATGGCACCGACGATCTGGCCACCCTCGAACGCGAGCTCGAGCCTGACCCTATCCGGCACGTCCCACCACCTCCGCGAGGACGCCGTGGATCGAGTCGGGATGAACGAAGGCGACCTCGTGCCCGCCCAGGCCGGGCCGGGGTTCCGAGTCGATCACGTCGGCGCCCTGCTCGACGAGCTCGCCGACGGCAGCCCTGATGTCGTCCACCTCGAAGGCGACGTGGTGCATCCCCGGGCCTCGCTTGGCCAGGAACCGCCCGACCGGGGTATCGGCCGCGAGCGGCGAGACGAGCTCGACCCTGCCCTCGCCCAGACGGAGGTAGACCGCGTCGACCCCCTGCAACTCCATGCGGCCCCTGACCTCTACCTTGGCGCCAAAGAGCCGCGTATAGGTCTCGACGGCTTCATCGAGATCCTCGACGGCCATCGCAACGTGGTGGAGTCGGCGAACGTCCACGGGGCCGATCGTACCGGCTGAGGACGGCGGAACTGTCGGCTAGTCAGGGAGACCGACGACGCGGGCCACGCCGACGTGGTCGCTCGAGTGGGAGTCCGGCTCGACTCCCTCGAGGAGCTGCTCGAGCTCCTCGCGGTCGATCGTCTCCTTCTCGAGGAGCGCATTCGCGATCCGATCGAGTGCGGCACGGTGCTTGCCGACGAGCCGAAGGGTGTCTTGAAAGGCCTGGTCCGTGAGACGCGCCTGCTCGGCATCGCGAAGCTGCTTCGTCTGCTCCGAGAGCGCGTAGTTGTCGGCGCGAAGCGTGCGCGAGGAGACCTCTTCGCCCATGCCGTACTCGAAGATCATGGCCCGGGCGATCGCCGTGACGCGCTCGAGGTCGTTCGAGGCTCCATTGGTGACCCCGCCGAACGAGATGCTCTCGGCGGCGCGGCCGCCGAGGAGGACCTTCATGCGGTCGATCAGCTCCTCCTTCGTGTGCAGATAGCGCTCTTCCTGCGGCGTGTGGAGCGTGTAGCCGAGCGCCTGTCCACGCGCCACGATCGTGACCTTTTGAACCGGCTGCGGCTCTCCCACCAGGTGGGAGACGAGTGCATGGCCGGCCTCGTGAAAGGCAATGACCCGCTTTTCCTTCTCGGTCATCGTCTTGCGCTGCTGGAGCCCTGCGACGACCCGCTCGAACGCGGCCTCGAAGTCCTCGTCGCGAATCTGGTCCTGCTCGTTTCGGCCCGCGAAGATGGCGGCCTCGTTGCAGAGGTTCGCAAGGTCTGCGCCCGTCAGCCCGGAGGTCTGCCGTGCGATCCGGGTCAGATCGACGTCGCTCGCCAGCGGCTTCCCGCGGCTGTGCACGGCCAGAATCGACTCGCGGCCGGCGAGATCGGGTGGGCCGACCAGCACCTGGCGGTCGAACCGCCCGGGCCGAAGCAGGGCCGGGTCGAGATCCTCGATCCGGTTCGAGGCGCCGATGATGACGACCTCGGCCGCGGAGACGAAGCCGTCCAGCTCGACCAGAAGCTGGTTCAGGGTCTGGTCGTGCTCGCGGTTGAAGCTCGCTCCCGAGCGGCGCATGCCGACCGCGTCCAGCTCGTCGATGAAGACGATTGCCGGCGCGTTCTTCCGCGCCGTCTCGAAGAGCTTGCGGATACGGGACGCACCAAGTCCGGCGAACATCTCGACGAACGCCGAGGCGCTTTGTGAGTAGAAGTTGGCTCCGGATGCGTGGGCGACCGCCTTGGCCAGCAGCGTCTTTCCGGTTCCGGGCGGCCCGTAGAGGAGGATGCCCTTCGGGACCCGTGCCCCCAGGCGCGCGAAGCGCTGCGGATCCTGGAGGAAGTCGACGACCTCCGCAAGCTCCGCCTGGGCCTCGTCGACGCCGGCGATGTCGGCCCACGTGACGGACGACTTCGACTCGGGCGCGACGACATTCGGCTTCACTCGCGGCATCAGCGCGAGCGTCCGCCAGAGGATGTAGACGATCAGGCCGAAGAAGATGAGCGGGAGCCACGTAAGGGCAACAGCCGCTACTCCGTCGAGCAAGTCTCCAACGTTCCCCAGCACAACCTCTGCATCGGCGCGGAGGACCAAGTTCTAAAGCACGAGCTCCAGACGGTCGTTGGGTCTCAGCTCGCGGCCCACCTTCGCCGAGGGCTTCCCGTCGGTGAGGACGATGTCCCCGGTGAAGTCGTTCTCACCTCGGATCAGTGCCGAGCCGACGCCGTAGGAGTCAACTGGAACACCGCGAGCCTCGAATTCCTGGATCCGCTCGGAGTCGAACCCGCCCGAGACCACGATTCGCACGTCTTCGTACCCGTTGCCGTCGAGCGCCTCGCGTACCTTCCGGACGAGACGCTCGTTGACGCCACGCGGGTCGAAGTAGCCCATCTCGTCCCAGAGGGAGCGGTCGACGAGCGTTCGCGACGTGTCGAGACGGACGCCCCAGAGACGGTCACCAAGGGCCCGGGCTACTTCGAGCGAGGTTCGCACCGAGTCGTTCTCGAAGTCGACGAGCACCACGATGTTCGTCTCATCCTGGAAGTGCTCGGCGAACCGCGACGCGGCGAGGACGGTGTCACCTTCGTAGGCGGAGATCAGCGCATGCGGCACGGTGCCGATGCCGCGGCCTCCCCACCAGGACGCCTGAGCTTCCGTCGAGACGCCGATCGCGCCCGCGACATGCGCGGCATAGCCGTCGCCGGTCTGGACGCGGTGGTGGTCGTGCCGGGCCGGGAAGAAGAGGATCGGCTTCCCGTTGGCCGCCTCGACCACGCGACGCACGTTCGTCGAGATGAGCGTCCGCCGGGCAAGGACGCCCAGGTAGGCGGTCTCGAGGTGGGCGAAGAGCGTGTAGTCGCCCTCGATCGTCATCACCGTGTCGTAGGGCTTGACCGAATCGCCGTCGTAGAGCGCCCGCACGGTCAAGCCGTCCCAATCGTGCGAGCAGAGCTTCAGGATCGCGATCGCTTCGTCCATCCCGCCGAGGATCGCCTGCTTCTTCTGGAAGACCTGCATGAGCACCTGCGGGTGTCTGCCGTCGCGGACGAGCGTCTCGCGCGCGTGATTGAAGTAGACGTCTGTGTAATAGCCCTCCCGCATCTTCTCGACCGGAAGGTCGAAGATCTCAGGTGGGAGGCGGCGCTTCGTCTCGATCGCCATCGTCGGGCGATTGTAGGGGGCGCGCATCTTCCAGCTCACCGAGCTCGAGTCGCAGGCACTCCTGGAGGGCGGCCTGAGCGACATCGAGCTGCTCGGAGGACGGCTCGGCGGTCACGACACGGTGCTGGAGCTCGTGACCCGGGCGCGCGAGCGCGCGCGAAACCGGGTGTCTCTCGTTCTTGACCATCCACCCGAAGACCTCGACCGACGCTGCCATCGCCCCGACGGCTGCCCCGATCCGGGCCAGCGGGCGAAACGCCTGCGGAGCACGGCGCGCCAGAAGGCTGCCGGCCGCGGAGGTGATGATGAGCGGCCCGACCAGGTGCGAGCCACAGCGCTCGTGCTCACGCTGCCGAGGCTCGCCGTGCTCATAGCTGCCGATCGTGATGTGCTCGGCACCGTGATACTCGGCGAGCTGCGTCCCGCGCATCGCCACCGCGGCGGGCCCGAGCGCGAGAATCGAGCCGAGGACCTCCTGCAATGCCGGACTGAGCCGCGACGACCGAAGCAGCCGGACGCCGGCCAGAGTTCCGATCATCGCCACGGCGACGCGGGGCCGGCCGAACGGCAGCTCGGCCTCGGGGAGGCGGCGACGGACGACCGGTAAGAGCGCGAAGACCTCGGCCATGCGAAGAGCGCCTTGCACGATCCTGTTCGCGTCCTTCGCCCTGATCGGCTTGCGCCCGGAGGCGAGCTCGAGCCGGCCGTTGTCGGTTCGGATGGCGCAAGCCCAGTACTCGGGCCCGTGGACGAGCACCCCGTTTCCGAGGGCCATGCCTCCGAGCCGCACCGCGCTCACGTGCCGATCCTCCGTGCGAGGGCAACAAGAAAGCGTGTCGCGAACTCGAGGTCCTCGACCGGGATCCGCTCGTCCGCCGAGTGGATCAGGCGCGAGGCAAGCTCAGGGTCCATCGTGCGCATCGGAAAGAAACCGTACGCGATCGTGCCAAAGGCCTCGCGAAGGTAGTGACTGTCTGTGAACCCGGACAGGATCACGGGCGCGACCGTGGCGCCGGGTTCCTCGGCTCCCACAAGCTCCTCGATCGCCTCCCAGAGCGGCGTGTGCATCGAGGACCGCGTCCCGCCGACGCCATACAACCAGGCCAGTTCGTAGTCGCCAGGCCCGAGGCAGTCGCGGATCTCTTCCTCAGCCTCGGCCTGCGTTGTCCCCGGCAGCAGGCGACAGTCGCAGACGACGTCGCAGACGGCGGGGATGACATTTCGCTGCTTCGACGCCTCGATGATCGTGGGAGAGACGACCGTGCCGAGCATCGGCTCCGTCATCGCCGACAGGGCGGGCTCGAGCTGCTCGACCCGCTCGAGCATCGAGTCGGCGTCCGCCGGCGCGCCAAGCAGGGTTCGCAGGAACACCTCGGTTTCGGGGAGGAGCCGCACCCGCGGGCGAAACTCTCCGAGCCGCTCGAGGAGGGGGGCAGCCTTCACGAGCGCGTTGTCCGCGATCCCGGGCATCGACGCGTGCCCGCTCCTGCCTCGGACGCGCAAGAGGAAGGGCGAGGTCATCTTCTCCGCGGTCGAGCACAGATAGACGGACCGGCCCCCGACGACGGTGCGGTCACCGCCTCCCTCGTTGATGCAGTACTCGGCCTGAACTGCCGCCGGATGCACCCGGCAGAGCCACGACAGGCCGAAGTCGTCGCCCACTTCTTCGTCGGCAGTAGCGGCGAAGATCAGGTCACCGGCCGGCTCGAACCCATCCCGCGCGAGCGTGGCGATCGCGACTGCGTTCGCAGCAACCTGGCTCTTCATGTCGAGCGCTCCGCGGCCCCAGATCTCGCCGTCGACGAGAGCGCCGGACCAGGGATCCAGAGCCCATTCGGCGGGATCGGCCAGCACCGTGTCCGTGTGGGAGAGAAGCAGGAGCCGCTTGCCGTCGCCACGACCGCGGATCCGCGCCACGAGGTTGGCGCGCCCCGGCTCGCGCGCGAGCAGCTCGCACTCGACGCCGTGCGGCTCGAGATAGTCGCGCAGGAGCTCCGCGGCGCTGGTCTCGTTCCCCGGCGGGTTGACCGTGTCCAGCCGGAGGAGCGCCTGGAGCAACTCGACGACCTCGTCGCGAAGCGTAGTCGCCGCCACTTCGAATGCCACACGAGCCTCCTTCTCTCCCCGGGCCGCGGAGCATACTTCCGGGGTGAGCGACCTCTTCGCCGATGCCGCCGAGGGCCGGCTGGCCGACGTGGCGCCGCTTGCCCAACGCCTGCGGCCCGCGAGTCTCGACGACTTCGTGGGCCAGGAGCCGGTCGTCGGGGAGGGTTCCGCTCTTCGGCTGGCGATCGCGGAGGACCGCGTGGCGTCTGCCATCTTCTACGGGCCGCCCGGAACCGGGAAGACGACCCTCGCCCGCATCGTCGCCGCGACGACGGGAGCAGCCTTCGAGGAGCTTTCCGCCGTCTCCGCATCGGTCGCGGACGTCCGCGCCATCCTCCAGCGGGCACGTGACCGGCTCGGTGGCTCCGGACAGCGGACGATTCTCTTCCTCGACGAGATCCACCGCTTCAACAAGGCCCAGCAGGACGCAATGCTGCCGGCGGTCGAGACGGGCCTCGTGACGCTGATCGGCGCAACGACCGAGAACCCCTACTTCGAGGTCAACTCTGCGCTCCTGTCGCGCACGCAGATCTACGAGCTCCAACCGCTCACGAGCGAGGACCTGGCGGTCGTCGTGCGGAAAGGAGCTGCCCACCTCGAAACCGAGCTCCCGGATGAGCTCGTCGGGACGATCGCGCGCCGGGCGGGCGGGGACGCCCGCGCCGCTCTCAATATCCTCGAGCTGGCACAGCAGTCAGCCCGCGCTGAAGGCGTCGCCGTCGAAGAACGGCATGTGGAGGACGCCGCGCGGAAGCGGCCGCTCGTCTACGACAAGGGTGGAGACGCCCATTACGACTTCACGTCGGCCTTCATCAAGTCGATCCGCGGATCGGATCCGGATGCGACGCTCTTCTACCTCTCGGCGATGCTCGAGGGCGGCGAGGACCCCCGGTACGTGGCGCGAAGAATGATCGTCCACGCCTCCGAGGACATCGGGAACGCCGACCCGCGCGCCCTTCTCGTCGCTGTGGCAGCGGCTCACGCTCTCGAGCACGTCGGACTGCCGGAGGCGCGGCTGAACCTCGCGCAGGCGGCGATCTATCTCGCGCGGGCGCCCAAGTCGAACGCCGTCCTCAAGGCCCTCGGGGCGGCGCAGGCCGACGTCAAGGAGCTGGGGGCGGTCCGCCCGCCGAAGAGCCTCCGCGACACGCACTACTTCGGCGCCAGGAAGCTCGGTCACGGGAAGGACTACGTGTACCCGCCTGCCGACCCTGCCGGCTATGAGGTCGACTACCTGCCGGACGAGCTGAAGGGGAAGAAGTACTACGAGCCGTCCGGAAACGGCGAAGAGCGCGGGGACTAGAGGGTTCGGGCGCCGAGCGCGCTCGCTGCGAGCTCGACGGCGAGCCGCGCCGTCTCGTTCTCGCGGTCGAGGATCGGGTTGACCTCGACGATCTCGAACGAGTCGAGAAGCTCGGACTCGGCGATGAGCTCCATCGCCAGGTGTGCCTCCCGGTAGGAGAGGCCGCCGCGCACCGGCGTCCCGACTCCCGGAGCAACGTCCGGGTCGATCACGTCCATGTCCAGGGACACGTGCAAAAAGGCGGCACCCTCGGCACGCGCCAGAGCATCGCGGACGACCTCCTCGAGGCCGCGCCGGTCGATCTCGCTCATCGTCGAGACGGCGAGACCGAGCCGATTGACGAGCGCCTTCTCGCCGGCGTCCAGCGACCGGACGCCGATCAGCGAGACGCGATTGGGGTCGAGCGAGGGCAGGGGCCAGGTCTCGCTCTGGAAGCCGTCGGAGATCTGACCGAGAGCCGCGGCCAACGGCATGCCGTGGATGTTGCCGCTCGGAGTCGTCTCGGGCGTGTTCAGGTCGCCGTGCGCATCCAGCCAGATCGCCGCTCCCGGGCCCTTGCTGGATGCCATCCCCCCGAGCGTGCCGAGCGCAACGGAGTGGTCGCCGCCGAGGACCAGCGGCAGATACCCCTCGCCGACTGCGGTCGCCACGCGCCTGGCGACGCCTTCACAGGTCTCCTTGATCTCCGCCAGAAAGCGAGCCCGTTCGTCTCCCATCGCAATGGTCTCTCGGAGCGAGGTGGCGACGTTGCCCCAGTCGTGTGCAGTGAGACCGAGCTCGGAGATCCGCTCGCCGAGCTCTGCGTAGCGGATGGCCGACGGGCCCATGTCGACACCGCGGCGCCCTGAGCCGAGGTCGAGCTCGGCGCCGATGATCGCCACCTGCCTCTCGGCCATGCGGCGAGGCTACCCCATTCTCAGAGGTCCGAGCCCCGAATTCAGGACGAGCCGCGGGACGTCCGGTAGTCTCAAACCCGCATCACCGCAAGGCGAGGTAGCTCAGTTGGTAGAGCACACGGCTGAAAACCGTGGTGTCGCCGGTTCGATTCCGGCCCTCGCCATTGCCGCTGTCTAGGTCTCGCCGTCCCAGTACTCGACGTTGCTCTCGCGCCGGACCATGATGGTGTCTTCCTTGTTGCCCGGCCAGACGCCGATCTTGTCGCTGTCGGGATAGACCGCGGCGGACGGCTCGATCATCGTCGAGAGCATCAGAACCCGGACGGTGGCGTCCGTTCGGTTGGTGAGCCTGTGTGCCCCTTCGGGCCCGTCCGGAAAGCACACGACATCACCCGGATCGAGCTCCTCCTCCCCACCGGGATGCCGTACGGTCAACGTCCCTTCGAGGACAACAAGCCACTCTTCGTTTCCATACTCGTAGTGGTACGGGCAATTGCTCTGGCCGGGCGGCAGCTCGTAGAGACTCCCGCCGAGCATGGTCGCGCCGATCGAGGCGCCGAAACGAGCCATGCCGGCCCGGAAACCGTCGGGATCCGACTCGTCGTACTCCGGCTTGCCCGTGTTCAGGTTGAAACGCTGCACGCCCCGATTATCCCTCCGCTCGACGGGCCATGACGGCCGTGCCCGGGCCGGCCGCGAACTCTTCGAATCCTTCGAAGCCAAGAGGCTCGAGCCGTTGGCGAAGCGTCTCGGTCGGAACGTAGATTGGAGTATCCGCGCCGGACGAGAACGCAAAGATCACCGTTCCGCCCGGTGCCGTCACACGAGCCAGCTCCTCGAAGAACGGGATCATGTTGAGGAGGACGACCAGGTCGAACGCCGCGGGCTCGATCGCGAGGGACGACGCATCGCCGACCTCGTAGCGAACACGGCCCGCGAGGTCGGCAGGAAGAAGCGCGCGCGCCTCCTCGACCATCTTCGGGGCGAGATCGACCCCGACCACCGCGGCCTCGGGAAAGCGGCGAGCGACGACCCTGGCAGCCGCACCGGTTCCGGTCCCGAGGTCGAGGATGTGCTGCGGGGTCGTGCCCAGCCGGTCGAGGGCAACGCCGAGCGGAATCATCGTCTCGGCCCCGCGGCGCTTGTCCCAGACCGGAGCGAGGTGCTCGAACTGCGAGCGAAGCGGTCGGCGCAGGACCCGCCAGAGACCCGGCCGCGCCACCACCGCCGTAGTGACGAAGCGGGCGAAGCGCCTGCCGAGCCGCTCCAGTAGCGCGCTCACGCGTCGGTGCGACGGACACGCAGCTCGCGCCCCGGGCGAGCGAGCAGCATCTCGGCAGCGTTGCCGCCGTTCAGGGCGAGGGCGATGTTCTGGTAGGAGTCCTCGTACAGCACGATCTCTCCGGGCCTTACGTCCGCGAAGGTCCGTGCCGCGACAGCGAAATACGCTTCGAAGCCGCTCTCGATCTCGACACGCGTGCCCGGCTCGATGCCGGCCGCCTTCAGATCGGCGCTCGTAGCGTTCAGCTGAACGTTCCCGAAGCGGTCGACGTAGAGAACCGTGGCGCGCAGCCGGGTCGAGCCGACCTCGGCGCGCGGGATGTCGATGTGTACCAGCTCGTCCACGGCGATCGCGGGCCCCAGGTCGCCGAGCTCGACGCCGGCGGCCAGGTGGGCAGCTGCCGGCGAGAAGAGGTCTCGTCCGTGGAAGGTCGCCGACACAGGCTCGAGCCTGTACTTCGGGTTCTGGAGCTCGACTGCACGTTTGACGCCCCCGAGCTTCTCGGCGGCGACGAGCAGGAGGCCGTTGTCGGGACCGACGTAGAGCCGCCCGTCTTCCCCCTCGAGCGCCACCGGCCTTCGCGCCGTCCCGACACCGGGGTCGACGACCGCGAGATGGACGCCAATCGGCATGTAGGGGAGCGTGTTGGCGAGGACGAGCGCGCCCTGGAGAACCCCTTGCGGGGCGATGCCATGGGTGATGTCGATGACCTCGACATCGGGCGCGATTCGCTTGATGACGCCGTGGCAGGTGCCCGCGAAGTCGTCCTCGAGCCCGAAGTCGGTCAGGAACGTGACGAAGCGATACGCGATGACGCGAGCTTAACCGCTGCCGTCAGGCCGTCCACATCGTGCGTTTCAGCCTCCTCGACGACATCGAGGCCTCGTGCTCGAGCCTCCGCAGAGGTGATAGGGCCGATCGTCACACAGGGAGCCGCGCTGCCGAGAGTGGCCAGGGCGCGTGCCGCCGAGGCGGACGCGAGCACGACGAGGTCGCTGTCGGGAAACTCGAGAACCTTCTCCGGCACGGTTCGGTAGAGCGGAAGCACGTCCGCCCCGAGCTCCTTGGCCAGCAGCGGCCGGGCATCCTCGGCGCCGGCGAAGAGAACCCGTCCGGCGGGCGATGGCAGCTCCTCGAGAAGTCCTTCCTGGGTCGAGCGGCGAGCGACAAGGGCAGGCTCCACGCCACGCTCCCGGACGGCCTCCGCGGTTCCCGGCCCGATGACGGCGACAGGGGGGAGAGGACCGTCGAGCCGTGCGAAGAGGAGCTCGGCGGCCACGCGGCTCGTCACGACCAGCCAGTCGTAGCCACCCAGGGAGACGGGCGGGCCTTCAAGGGGCTCGATCCGGATCAGCGGGCACTCGACGACGTCGAGACCGGAATCGCGTAGGCGCTCGGCGAGCTCGTCGTTCCCGCCCCGAGCGCGGGTGAGAGCGACCCGGACTGGTTTTGTCACGACGGGACGGAGGCCAGGAGCTCTTCGGCCAGCGCGATCGGATCCTCGCCACGACGCCGCTCGATCCAGCTCCCGTCCTCCGCCGCGATCAACGCCGTCAGGCCCGTTCCGTCGTGGTGGGCCGCCACGGGCGCCAGACACCCCGCTCCGATCCGCCCCACGCACGTGCGCTCGGCCGACACGCGACGCCGGGTCTCCGGATGATCTGCCGAGACCACGCGTTCTTCCTCGCCCGTACGTACCTGGAGGGCGATTGCACCCTGGCCGGCCTCCGGCACCATGTCGACCGGCTCGAACCGCAAGCCGATCTCGGCGGAGAGCCCCAGCCGGTCGAGCCCCGCCGCGGCGAGCACGATCGCGTCGAGGCCCCGCTCACCGCGCTTCCGCAAGCGTGTCTCGACATTTCCTCGGAGTGGCTCGATCAGAAGGCCGGGCTCCGAGGCGAGAAGCTGAGCCCGCCTGCGAACCGATGCGGTTCCGATCCGCATCCCGGGCGCCAGCGCGGCCGCCCCGCAAAGCGCGTCGCGCGGATCCTCGCGCGGAAGGTAAGCGCCGACGACGAGGCCGGTCTCGTCCGTGGAGGTCATGTCCTTGGCCGAGTGGACGGCGACGTCGATGCGCCCCGCGAGGAGGGCCTCCTCAATCTCCTTCACGAAGACGCCGCGCTCGCCGATCTGGCCGAACGGCTTGGAGCGGTCGCGGTCGCCCGCAGTGGTGATGGGCACGAGCGCTACGTCGAGGTCGGGATTCGCGGCGCGCAGACGGTCGGCGGCGAGCTCCGCCTGCGTGAGCGCGAGCCTACTGCCGCGGGAGCCGAGCCGAACCAGCACGGCAGCGCGCCCGCGACCACGCTCTCGTCTCGCCACACCCGCGCGAGCCGGGCGGTCGGGCTCGGAGGAAGGTATACGGAGCCTGCACCGGAAGCGGGCGGCCCACAAGCAACCGCGTCTCGATCTTCAGCGATCCTCCTCAACGAGGCCGAAGAGATGGCGCACGGCCTCAGCATAGTGGACGCCGTCGGCTGTCCCGGTCGGCGCAGCAGCCGCCTCCTTCAAGCGCACCGTCGGAAGGTGCAGAAGCTTGTTGACGATCTGCGTCGTCAGCGACTCGACCGCCCGCCGCTCGCGCGGAGACAGCGCACCCAGGCGCGGCTCGGCGCGGGCGAGCTCTTGGGCTCGGATCGTCTCGGCGAGCTCGCGGAGCGAGGTGATCGCCGGAACCACATCGCGGGAGCGCTGCCAGGCTCGGAACTGCTCGGCCTCGTCGGCGACGATCGCCTCGGCCCGGTCCAGCTCCTCCGTGCGACCGTCAGCACTCTGGGTCACCACACGCTGGAGGTCGTCGATGTCGTAGAGGTAGCAGCCGGGGAGATCGTTGATGGCCGGGTCGAGGTCGCGGGGAACCGCGATGTCGACGAAGAAGACGGGGCGCTCGCGTCCGCCGGCCAGTGCTCGCTCGACCTGCTCGGTGGTGACCAGGTACCCCGTGGAGCCCGTGGAGGACACCACCACGTCGGCCAGCGCCAGCTCGTCCTCGAGAGCCTCGAGCGAGGTCGCCCGCCCACCGAAGCGCTCCGCGAGCCGTGCTGCGCGCTCGAGTGACCGGTTCGCGACCACGATCCCGCTCGCTCCACGGGCTACGAGCTCGAGCGCCGCCAGCTCGCCGATCTTGCCGGCGCCCAGCAGGAGCACCTTCGTGCCCCGGATGTCTTCGAAGACACGCTCGACCAGTTCCGCGGCGGCGGTCGAGACGGAGGCGGGATTCTCGGCGATCCCGGTCTCCGAACGCACTCGCTTGCCGGCTCGGAGGGCATGGCGGAAGAGGCGGTGCAGTGCCGGACCGGTTGCGTCGGCTTCCTGGGCTGCCTCGTAGGCGGAACGGATCTGGCCGAGGATCTGGCCCTCGCCCCGGATCATCGAGTCGAGCCCGGCAGCCACACGGAAGAGATGGACCACAGCGTCCTCGTCCACCAGCGTGTAGAGCGATCCCTCGAGCTCGCCGGCCGGGAGCCCCGCCAACGTTGCCAGTGCGCCGGCACCGCGCTCGAGCGCTCCCGCGGAGTCGTCGCAGGCCAGATAGAGCTCGGTCCGGTTGCACGTCGAGAGCGCCACCGCTTCGCCGTCCTCCCCCGCAAGCGTGGCGGCGATCTCCCCGGCCCGGCCGGATCCGAACGCGATCAGCTCCCGGAGCTCTACTGGAGCGTGGCGGTGCGACGTTCCGACGAGCACGACGTTCATGTCAGAAATGTCCGATCGGCGTGATCACAAGCCGTAGGACGAGCACGAGCAGGAAGCCGGCGATCGCGAGCTGGGCCGTTCGGCGGCCGCGCCAGCCAAGCCCGTAGCGAAGAATGACGAAGGCGGCATAGAGCGCCCACGTCCCCAGCGCGACGGCCATGGTCGCGTCGAGGGCCACGCCCTCCGACTCAACCCGTGCGACCCCGATCGCAAGCCCCGCCGTGAGTGCGGGCAGGGCGACGGCGATCGTCCGCCCCGTCAGCCGGTCGAGTGCTGCCAGAGATGGCGCCCGCTGGCGGAGAACGCCCGGCTCGCGCCGCTTCAACCGCCTGTCCTGACTGAGGTAGAGGGCCGCCAGGCCGGCGGCGATGGTGAAGCCGGCGAAGGCGGCCAGGACGAGCCCGACGTGGAGCGCCAGGAAGGCGTCGTCAAAAGAGCTGGTGCGAGGGACACCGGCACCGCCTGCCGCCCACGCGAGCACCAGAAGGCCGAGCGCAAGCGGCATCACGACGGCGCCGAGCAGCCGGAAACTCGGACGGCAGCCCCAGATCAGGTAGGCGCCGACGCACATCCACACGAAGAGGTTCAGTGAACCGGCCCAGGTACTCCAGGGCCATCCCCCGGCCCGCGCCACCTGAAGCCCGAGCAGGGCGGTCTGTGCGAGCCAGCCGAGCCTGACGCCCCAGATCGCGTACCGGCCAAGCCGACCCGGGCGAATCGTCTCGCCCGCATAGGCGATGGCTGCCTCGCCGTAGCCGAGGAGCGCGGGCCAGAGGAGGAGCACGGCCGCTTCGCCCATCAGGAAGCGGTCCGGACGGGCTCGGCCGGCTCGACCTTGGGCGCTCCGCCGGCGACGCGGCGCTCCGCGGCCAGGCGGGCAAGCCGTGTGAGTTCCCGCTCGAGACGCGCCAGCTTGAAGGCGTAGATGACCACGTAGAGGAGGACGACCGCAAGGACGACGAGATAGGCGGCGGTCACGTACTTCTCGGCCGTCGTCAAGCGAGCGCCTCCTCGAGATCCCTGAGGCGCGCGTCCAAGCGCTTGCCGAGCAGCTCATTCGCGTAGAGAGACCCCGCGAGCGCGAGCGTGCCCGCGAGGCAGATGCAGAACACAAAGAACATCGAGCCCGCCATCTGAGGGCCATCCCGCGTGAACACAGTCGGGTGGATGAAGCCCTCGGCGAGCCGAATGGCCAGGAAGCTGACCGGTATCAGCACGACGCCGAAGAGCGCGTAGACAGCCGACGTGCGCTCTCTCCGTGGCCCGGGCTCCGTCGAGTAGCGAAGCATGAAGTAGGCGGAGTAGAAGAGGAAGAGGACGAGAAAGAGCACGAGCTGGCGCTCGCCCCAATTCCACCAGACGCCCCATGAGATCCGCGCCCAGATCGAGCCGGTCACGAGCGTGAGGATCCCGAAGATGACGCCCATGTGCACGGCCGTATAGCTCTCGAGGTCGTATCGGGGCTCGCGCGTCCAGAGGAGTCGTAGCGCCTTCCACGCCCCCCAGCCGAAGCACGCGTACGCCGTGAGGGCGACCGGGACGTGGATGTAGAAGATCCGCTGGCTGAAGCCCTGGTCGACGTCGTCGGGAACCCAGAAGAATGCGAGCGAGATCCCGGCGAGCAGGAGGAGGGCGGCCGTCGAAGCGAGCGCGACGCCGCGGTTATTCCGTAACCACATACTCAAAGCTGGCCCAGGACAGGATCGCAAAAAGCAGGTCGTAGAGGGCGAGGAAGCCGAGGTAGCGAGCCGGCTCCTCTGCGACGGTCGCCCCGACGCCGCCCACGATCACGGGAATCGCCAGCGGGAGGAAGAGAAGCGGCAGCAGGAGCTCGCGCGCGCGGCTGGCTGCGGCCATGGCCGCCAAGAGCGTTCCGACAGCCGCGATCCCGACATCGGCCAGGAGTACCGCCACGATCAGCGTCGCATCCACCGGGGCGAAGAAGAGCGCGAAGGCGGGGAGCGCGACCGCTTCCGCCAGGAGCAGGAACGCCATCACGCTCGCCCCCTTCGCAAGCCAGATCGCGCTCCGGTCGCACGGAGCAAGAACGAGACCGTCGAGGAGCCGCTGCTCGCGCTCGGCGGCGAAGGCGCGGGTCAGACCCAGCAGCGCAGTGAAGACGATCGCAACCCAGAGCAGGCCACCGGCGGCAAGATCCGACGAGTCGGATGGGAGCGCGAAGTGGAAGACGACGAGCGTCGAGACCACGAAGAGGAGCATGGCCGGCAGGGTGTCGCGAGAGCGGAGCTCCAAGAGAATGTCCTTGCGGGCGAGCGCGGCGACGTCGCCGAGGTAGGTCACGCCGCTCTCGCAAGGTCGAGGCGAGCCGTCGCGAGCTTCCCGAGCCGGTCTGGCTCGTGCGTCGAAGCAACGACCGTACGTGCACCCTGGAGCGACTCGAGCTCGGCGTCGAGGAGCGTCGCGCCCGCTGGGTCGAGGCCCGTGTACGGCTCATCGAGAAGCAGGAGGCGCGGCTCGTGGAGGAGGGCGCGGCAAAGTGCGAGGCGCTGCACCATGCCGCGGGAGAAGACCGAGACGCGATCGTGCCTCGCGTCCCAGAGCAGGAAGCGCTCCAGAAGCATGCCGATTCGCTCCCGCCGTTCCGGCACGCGGTAGAGGCGCCCGTAGAGATCGAGGTTCTCGACCGCGGTCAGTTCCCGGAAGACGAGCGGCTCATGGGCGAGATACCCGATCTCGCCTCGCTCGGCGGCGACGTCGATCGTCCCGCCCGTGGGAGCGAGGAGTCCCGCGCACAGCCCGAGCAGCGTGGACTTCCCGGAGCCGTTCGGCCCCGTCACGACGAGGAAGTCACGGTCTCCGACGTCAAGGTCGAGACCGCGAAGGATCCGCTTGGAGCCGAACCGGCGCTCGAGGCCGCGGGCAACGATCACGCGATCACGTCTGACTGTGCGTGGTTGCCGTTTCTGACAACAAGGCCAGCGCATGGCCGAGGGCCGGCCGCAAGACCGCAAACCCGTCCCGACAACCGCCCGGAGAGCCGGGAAGATTCACGATCAAGGTGTGCCCGACGACGCCGGCCAAGCCCCGTGAGAGGAGACCGTGCGGAGTGCGACGGATCGCGTCCGCACGGATGGCCTCGGCGATACCAGGCGCCGGCCGTTCGAGAACGCTCGCCGTCGCTTCCGGGGTCACGTCCCTCGGGGCGACCCCGGTGCCGCCGGTCGTGAGGACCAGGGAGGCCTCCGCAGAAAGCCCGCGGAGCGCCGTTGCGATCTCGTCGTGCTCGTCCGGAACAACGCGGCGTTCCACCTCGTGCCCCTCCGTCCGAAGCAGCGACTCGAGCTCGTCTCCACTCAGGTCCTCGCGCTCGCCGGCGGCAACGCCGTCGGAGATGGTCAGCACCGCCGCTCTCATGCCGGGCCTTTGACCTTCTCGAGCAGCCGGACCTCTTCGAGGACCATCTCCTTGTCGACGGCCTTCGCCATGTCGTAGACGGTGAGGGCGGCGACGGAGGCCGCCGTGAGCGCCTCCATCTCGGCGCCCGTTTGCGCCGTGGTCTCGGCCGTCGCCTCAATCGATACGCCTTCGTGTTCGACGACCAGTCGAACGTCGACGTGCGTGAGAGGGAGCGGGTGGCAGAGCGGAATCAGCTCTGCGGTTCGCTTCGCAGCCATGATGCCGGCGATCTGCGCGGTCGCCAAGGCGTCGCCCTTCGGAAGGGAACGAAGCGTCGCCGCCGTGTCAGCGTGCATCCGGAGCAAGGCGCGGGCCGTCGCTCGGCGCCGCTCTAGCGGCTTTCCTCCCACGTCGACCATTCTGACCGCCCCCTCCTCGTCCACATGGCTGAGCTTCGCGCCGTCGGGGCGAGACACCGGAATCAGTGTACTCGCGCCGTTGCCACGGCTTCGTCGAGGTCGATCAGCTGCGTCTCGATCCACCTGCTGATGTCGTGGCCGCCCACCCAGTCGCGAATCGCCTTGATCCTCGCGGCCCGCTCGCTCTGCTCCATCGTGATCGCGGTGTGGATCGCCTCGGCCTGCCCTGCCACGTCGAACGGATTGATCGAGATCGCCCAGTCGGCCAGCTCCTCGTGTGCGCCGGCGTTCTCCGAGAGGATCACGACCCCGTCCCTGACGTTGACGAGAGGCGCCTCCTTCGCGACGAGGTTCATACCATCGAAAATCGCGTTCACGAGCAGGACGTCGAACTGCTTGTAGGCAGCGACGGCCTGGGGAAAGTTGTCCTGGATCTGCAGATCGAGCGGCCTCCACCCCGGCCGCTGGAAGCGGTCGTTGACGGCGCGGGCCGACCGCTGGATCGCGCCGAGGTACTCGGCGTACTCCGGGATGTCCTGCCGGGAGGGGTCGAGGAGGGCGAGCATGCCGACCCGTCCGTGCATCTCGGGGTGGGCGTCGAGGTACAGGTCGAAGGCCCGGAACCCCCGGACGACGTTCTTCGACGGATCGGTCCGGTCGACCCGTACCACGAGGAACTCCGGACGCTCGGCGATGATCTCGGCTTCGGCTGCGAGCACTGCATCGCTCCCCGCCTGCTCCTCGAACTCCCGAACGTCAACCGAGATCGGCGCGTAGCGCACCCGGGTAATCCGGTCCCGCACGCGCGCCTCGCCACGGTCGTGATCCACCTCCGCGCCCAGAATGTCCTCACAGCTGCGAAGGAAGTTCCGCTGCCAGCGAGGCGTGTGGAAGCTGACGACGTCGTTCGCCAACACCCCCTCGTGAAGGGCCCGGCGAATCGAGTCCGGCAGGACATGCCAGTAATCGGGCTGCGGCCACGGGATGTGCACGAAGTGCGCGAGCGTCGCGTCCGGACGCGCCTCGCGGACGAACGAGGGGGCCAGGTAGAGGTGGTAGTCGTGGAAGAAGACGGAAGCCTCCGGCCTGCGCTCGAGCTCGTCCAGGACCGCGTCCGCAAAGGCTCGGTTCACGGTCAGGTAGCCCTGGTTCCATGCGTGGTGAAGCCCGTGGTCGATGTTCGGCGCCTCCGCCAGGCCCCAGAGATAGTGCTGCGCAAACCAGAGGGTCGGGTTCGAGACGACGTTGTAGTACCAGTCGTACGCGGCCGGATCGTGCGCGATCAGGCGGAGGCGATACGGAGATCCGTCTCGCGCCGTCTCCTCGAGGGCCTCGGAGGCCGCCTCGTTCGCTACGACGGCGTCCTCAACGCTCATTGCGCTCGCGATCCAGGTGACGTCGTGGTGGCTAACGAGACTGCTGAGCGCCGTCACGAGCCCGCCGCCGCCCCTGCTCGCCGCGCGATCGCCGTTTTCGTCGCGCGAGAACGTGACCGGCGCACGGTTCGAGACGACGATCAGCTCACGGCGAGCGGGCACTAGGGAACCCTAGCCCGCCGGGTCTACCCGAACGGTCCCTAGGCGCGGCCGGCGACGACAAGCTCGACGTCGCCCGTCTCGTTGCCGGCGAGCCGGTTGAAGAGCGCCAGCCAGTCGCGGAGCAGTCGCGGCGTCAGGAACTTGGTGCGCACGAACTCCTTGCCCCTGAGCGCCATGGCCCGGGCCCGGGCTGGGTCGTCGAGCACCTTCTGGAGCGCCAGCGCGCACTGCGGGATGTCGTCCACCAGGAAGCCTGTCTCGCCATCCTGGATCTGGTCGACGATACCCCCGACCCGGCCGGCAACCGTCGGCCGCCCCTTCCAGAGCCCCTCGGTCACGGTCAAGCCGAATCCCTCACGCACCGACTTCTGGATGATCGCAGCGGAGTGCACCTGGAATGCGTTCACCTCGACGGAGCCGACGTTGTTCAGGTTCGAGAGGATGTAGATGTCCGGGTGGCCGTCCGCCGCGGCCACGGTCTGGCTGTAGTACTCCCAGCCCTCCGGATCGTCATGGGCCATAGAGCCGACCAGCGCGAGTTGCACGTCCGGGTGATGCTCACGAAGCAGCCGCCACGCCTCGATGACCCCGAGCGGGTCCTTCCACGGGTCGAAACGGGACACCTGCGTGACGAGGGGCCGGCTCACGTCGATCCCGAACTGGTCGACGATGTAGGCCGCGTCCTCGGCGGAGAGCGCCATGTTCTTCGGTGCGAGCGGATCGATGGCCGGCGGCCAGATGTAGGCCTGCGGAAGCCCGATGTCGGGCACGTACTGCCGGCGGTGGAAGACGGTGGCGTCGTAGCGGGCGATCGACGGTGCCAGAAAAGCAAGCACGTCCGGGTTTGGCTCCGAGACGTCGATGTGACAGCGCCAGATCCAATGGCTCCCGAGCTCGTGCTTGAACTCCGGGACGGCGGCAGGCTGAGGGTCGTGGACGATGACGTAGTCGTAGCTCCCCTCGAGGGCTTCGGCGTTCAGGCGGTTGTACTCACGAAAGATCCGCCGCTGCTCCTCATCCAGGATTTGCGAGCCGCCCTGGATGGCGTTGTGGATTGCCTTCGTGACGTCGAAGAATTCGTCCTGGCCGAAGATCACTTGCCACTCGGTCTCGAGGCCCGCATCCCGCATGAGCGGTACGAGCGTGTAGAGGATCTCCGCGACGCCGCCGCCGAAAGCGGTCGCTGACAGGTGGAGAACTCGCTTTCCGGCGAGCGGCTCGGCCAGGCCACGAATCTCCTCCATGAGCCCTCGCCCGGCGATGTGCGCGTAGTCGGCAAGCGACTTCTGTCCGACGTTGACGTGTTGGGGCTGCACGGCGGCGCAGGATACCGCGCGGTGTCCCTGTCAAACCCCTCCTAGGACAGGTACTTCGTGAAGCGAAGCGAGGAGCCCGAACGACTCGACTCGATATCGAGCTCGTCGACGATCGCACGAATGATGGAGATGCCGAGGCCTCCCTCCTCGAGCTCGCCCCCAGCGGCGACCACATCGGCCTCGGGGTCGAACCCGATCCCCTCGTCCACAACCTCGACCGACAGCTTCTCGTTGTCGAGCTCGTACCGCACCTCGACTTCGCCTGAGCGCTGTTGGTTGTAGGCATGACGGACCACGTTCGAGCAGGCCTCGGTGAGGGCCAGCTTCAGATCGGCAACCAGCGCCGGCTCCAGCGGGCGGACGCGGGCGAGCCCGCTGAGCGCCAGCCGGGAGAGGACGATGTACTCGGCCTTTGCAGGGATTGTGAGTGCCACGACCCCGTGTTCAAGCCTCTCTCCGCTGGTCATGCTCCACCCTTCCGTCGGCCGAAACTAGTCAGATACCCGCCTGCGCCACGCCTAAACCTCATCGAAGCTTCCACAGTATTCAGGAGTATTAGGCGGCTTTCGTTGTTTCGAGTCGCGCGCGAGCAATTGCGACCGCCTCAGCGCTCGAGTCAATCATGACGAAGTGGCGCCCAAGCCTCCGGGCGACGGCTCCGAGTGTCCCGCTACCGGCGAAGGGGTCGAGGCACCAGTCACCGGGCCGCGAGGAAGCAGCGACGATGCGCCGAAGGACACCCTCGGGCTTCTGCGTCGGATAGCCCGTCTTCTCCCGCCCGGTGGGCGACACGATCGTGTGCCACCAGACGTCCGTCGGCAGCTTCCCTCGCGCTGCTTTCTCCGGCGTCACGAGCCCCGGTGCCATGTACGGCTCCCGCTCGACGGTCTCGGAGTCGAACCAGTAGCGCCCCCGGTCTTTCACGTAGACGAGGATCGTGTCGTGCTTGGCGGGCCACCGGCGGCGCGGCCGCGCCCCGTAGTCGTACGCCCAGACGATCTCGTTCAGGAAGCACTCCCGACCGAAGAGCTCATCGAGGAGGAGCTTCACGTAGTGCGCCTCCCGGTAGTCGATGTGGAAGTAGAGCGTCCCGGTCGGGTCGAGTAGCCGCCGCACCTCCCGCAGGCGAGGCTCGAGAAAGCCCAGATAGTCCTCGAAGTCGTCGCGATAGGAGGATTCAGACAGGAGGCGCGAGACATACCGCCGGCCGCCGAAGCCGACCCGGTCGCCGTCCGGGCCGGCCGCGGTCGCAAGCGTGCGTCGCCGTTGGGTCGAGCCGGTGTTGAAAGGCGGGTCGAGGTAGGCGAGCTGAAAGCTCTCGTCCGCGAAGGCGGGCATCACCTCGAGGTTGTCGCCGAGCAGGACGGCGTCGTCGGTCGGCTGCTGCGGCATCCGGAGCGACGGTACCGGGGCTAGCGGCCGGACCCGGGCGGGATCTCGGGCCGGGTTCCGAGCGTGACGCTGATCGTTCGGCGCTCGCCGTCCCGCAGGACCGTGAAGGTGAGCTTCTCACCCGGCAGCTTTCTGGTCACGGCGCGAACGACGTCGTCCGCAGAGTCGACGGTCTTTCCGTCGATGGCCACGATCAGATCGCCACCAGGCCTGATCCTGATGTCCTCGAACACCTGCTCCGCCCTGCCCGGCCGGAAGCCCGCCTCGGCAGCTGGAGTGCCTTGATTCACGCCCTGGACGGCGGCACCCCGGTTGGCTCCGTAGTCGAACTGCTCGGCGATCGAAGGGGTCACGGTCTGAGTAGTGATGCCGACGTACGCATAGCGCACCTCGCCGGTTGCGATCAGCTGGGACATCGAGCGCCGCGCCGAGTTGATCGGGACGGCGAAGCCAACTCCCTCGGCGTTCCCGGACTCGCTCCGGATCTGAGCGTTGATGCCGATGACACGCCCGCGGGCGTCGAAGAGCGGCCCGCCCGAGTTCCCACGGTTGATCGGCGCATCCGTCTGGATTGCGTCCACGAGGCTGTATTCCGAGGTCAAGGAGTCGATCGAGCGCTCGGTAGCTGCCACGATGCCGGCGGTCAGCGAGGTCTCCTGGCCGAACGGGCTTCCGATCGCAGCCACCGGCTCGCCGACGACGACCCGGTCCGAATTCCCGAGCGGCACCGGCTGCAGGCGATGATCCGACGGATCGACTTTCAGGAGCCCCACGTCGTCGAAGATGTCCCACCCGACGATCTTGGCCTCGACCCGGTCGCCGTCACGGAACTCGACGTAGACGGTGGCGGCGGGATCCGCGCTCACGGACGGCGATCCCTCACCGGCGGTCGTGATCACGTGCGAGTTCGTCAGGATGTAGCCCTTCGAAGAGACCACGAAGCCAGAGCCCTGCGAGGCACCGCCCTGACCGTTCGCTGTGGGATCACCGAAGAGGGCGATGATCGTGACCACGCCTCCCGACCGGGCACGATAGATCGTGGACGGGGAGAAGTTGTTCCCGGGCAACGGCTTCGCCGCGTTCGGCGCGTTGGCCGCCGGAACGCTCTCATCGGCAGCGCCGTCGGAGACCGGGACGAGCACGGTCGTCGTGCCGCCGTCGATCCAGCCGGTGGCCTTGCCGCCCACAAGGGCAAGCAAGGCGCCGAGGATCGCAGCGACCCCGACGATGACGGCTAGACCAGAAGCGCGCACGGGCTCTCAGAGTAGCCGGGTGGGTGCCGAAAGCCGGTCCACTACCCGCGCGGGACCGTGACCGGCTCGTTTTCCCGTGGAAACGGTGCTGACACCAAGGGCAGCTCCAGCGTGAACGTCGTCCAGCCCGGCCGTGACTCGACCTTCAGAGCACTGTCCATCCTGCGAGCAAGCTCGCCGGCGATCGCAAGGCCAAGACCGCTTCCCGACGTTTGACCCCCCTGCGCGCGATAGAAGCGCTCGAACAGGTGCTCGAGAGCCTCTCCTGCAATACCGGGGCCGTCGTCGTGCACGGTCAGGACTGCTCGAGCGTCCGTCGATTCGACCCCGATCTCGACGCGAGTCCCCGCAGGCGTGTGCCGAAACGCATTCTCGACGAGGATGCGCACGATCTGGAGGACACGCTGCTCGTCGCCGAGGGCCATGATCGAGTCGTCCGCACGCACCGACATGTCGTAGCCGCCGGCGTCGGCGACCGCACGAAACTCATCGCACGCCGTTCGGGCAACCACGGAAAGGTCTATTTCCGCTGCCTCGACGCTGAGCTGGCCCGCATCGAGCCTCGTGAGGTCGAGGAGGTCCGTCGCGAGCTTGGTCAACCTCTCCACCTGAGCCCGCGTCTCGGTGACGAACTCCTGGCGCGTTTCGTCGTCGAGGTCCTCGTCGTCGAGAAGCTCCAGGAACCCGCCCAGAGCGAACAGCGGCGTCCTGAGCTCGTGCGACGCGTTCTGGATGAACTCGCGTCGGGCGTGGTCCAGGCGGGCCAGGTGCTGGCGCATGGAATCGAGTGCGGCGGCCAGCTGTGCAACCTCGTCGGCGCCGGTATCGACGACCGGCTGCTCGAAGTCGCCGTCGGCGATGCGCTCCGCGGCCGACTCGAGGCTGCGGAGCCGGCGGGTGAGACCCCAGGCCGCGAAGTACCCGAGGACGGTCGCCCCGAGAATGGCGAGCCCGCCCGCCAGGAGCAGGCTACGGCGCACGAGCCCGACGTTCGACAGAACGTCCCCGAGCGAGGCCGAGACAGCGACGACCGTGTTCGGATTGATCTGCCACGCCGCCTCGGCAACGTCCCGTTCTCCGTCCGTCACCCGACCGGACGCTTGCCCCTCCTCGAAGGCGCGCAGCGCCACCGTGTCTCCCTCCACCTCCTGCGAGGACACGTTCGAGTCCGCAACGACGATCGGGGCCTCAGGAGTAAGAAGTTGGTACACGACCACGCGCGCGTTCAGCTGGCTGGCAATGTCGTCGACGAGCGTCCCGTACGTGGCGGCGTTCCCGCTCTGGTTCTGCCCGTTGAGGCTCTCCCGAACTGCCGGCATGACGGCCTCGATCCGCTCGATCTTGTCCTCCACGAGGCGGTTCTCGAGCCGGGGCACGACTGCCAGGTACACGACTCCCATCGCGATCACCACGAGGACGAAGAGGACGAAGCTGAGCTTCGTCGTCAGTGACTTGAACGGGAGAATGGCTCTCATCGGTCGTCCCGAAACCGATAGCCGACGCCGCGGACCGTGAAGATGTAGCTCGGCTCACCCGGATCCAGCTCGATCTTCTCGCGCAGGTGCCTGACATGGACGTCGATCGTCCTCGGGTCGCGGTAGTCCGAGCCGCCCCAGAGCCTCTGCAGGAGCATCTGGCGGCTGAACACGTGGCCCGGCTGGGTGGCGAGCGTCCGCAGGAGCTCGAACTCGAGGTACGTGAGCTGCACCGGCCGGCCCTGGACGTTCACCGTGCGCCGGCCGAGGTCGATCGCGACCCCGTCAACCTCGATGATCTGGTCGGGCTCTTCGGTGGGCACCAGCTTTGCGCGGCGAAGCAACGCCCGCACACGGCTTCGGAACTCGCGAATCGAGAAAGGCTTCGTGATGTAGTCGTCCGCGCCGAGCTCGAGGCCCAGGACCTTGTCCACCTCGTCGTCGCGGGCGGTGAGCATGATGATCGGGACGGTGCTCCGCGACCGGAGCCGGCGGCAAACTTCGAGCCCGTCGAGCTTCGGTAGCGCCAGATCGAGCACGACGAGGTCGAATTCGCCCTCGTCGAAGCGGTCGAGCGCTTCCTCGCCGTCCCGAGCCTGAACGACATGAAACCCCTCGCGCTCGAGAGGGTAGGTGAGGAGCTTTTGGATCGACTCCTCGTCGTCGACCACGAGAATGCTGGCTGGCGTCGCCACTGCACACAGGATACGGACGGACCCTCGCGTAGACTGCGGGCGGCTCATGGCCAGCGACATGGGAGAACGACGCCGGCGGCCGCGGCGCGGATCCCTCCAGCGCCCGGTGTCGAGCAGGATCTACCGGGCCGGCTTCGCCGGCGTCGTGGTCGCGCTCCTGGTTGCCGCTTTCACCGTTGGACGCCCAGATCCTCTGCCCGAACCGAAGCTCGACCCCTCGTTCGACGAGGCGAGCGCGGTCCAGTTCGCAAGCGACTTCGCCCGACTCAACCCAAGCCGTACTCCGGGCTCGTCGGGCGCCGTTGACGCGGCTGGATGGGTGACGGAGCGGCTCGCAGACTACGGGCTGAAGGCGCACCGCCAGGCGTTCCGGGTCAATATCGCCGGTCTCGGCGAGCGCGAGGTAGTCAATCTGATTGCGGTCGTCCCAGGACGCTCCCCGGAGGCCATCGTCGTCCTGGCTCACCGCGACAACCTCGGGATCTCGCCCGGGGCCAACGACAACGCGTCGGGAACCGGAGCGCTGCTCGAGCTGGCTCGCAACGTCGCTTCGACCTCGCTCTCGCACACGCTCGTGTTGGTCTCGACGGACGGGGGAGCCTACGGCGGCATCGGCGCCGACGCTCTCGCAAGAGACCCCGGCGTGCTGCGCCAGATCGTCGGCGGCGAGGCCTCGATCGCGGCTGTGGTCAACCTCGACGGTTTGGCCGGGCCCGGGCCCCCTCGCCTTCTCTTTTCCGGAGAGACCGCACGGACTGCAGCCACGGCCCTGGTCGCAACCGCCGCAGAGAGCATCCGCGAGCAGACACGCGAGGAGCCAGAGGCGCCCGCGGCCCTTGCGCAGCTCGTCGACCTCGCCTTTCCGTTCAGCCTCTACGAGCAGGCGCCATTCGTTGCCCGCGGCGTGCCCGCGATCACCCTCACGACTTCGGGGGTCCGGCCGCCCCGAGCCCAGACCGACACCATCGACAGCCTGCGCGGAGAGGAGCTCGGGCTGCTCGGCCGGTCAGCGCAGTCCCTGATCGCCTCGCTCGACGGCGCTCCAGAAGTGGCGAGCGGCACCCAGTCCTACCTCGCGCTCGGATCGCGCTTCCTGCGCGGATGGACGATCCAGTTCCTCTTCCTCATGGCTTTGCTTCCGTTCCTTGCAACCGTCGTCGACCTCTTCGCGCGCTCTCGCCGCCGCCACGTGCCGCTGCTGCCGGCGCTCCGGAGCCTCAGAAGCCGCCTCGGGGTCTGGCTCTGGGCGGGAGTCGTCTTCGCGCTCCTCTCTGCACTGGGCGCATTCCCGACGGGAACGGCTCGGCCCATCAACCCCGACGACCCGATCGTCGGCGACTGGCCGTACGTCGCCATCATCGGCCTCGGCGTGCTCTCGCTCCTCGGGTGGCTCATCGCCCGGCCGAGGCTGGCCCGGGCCGTTCAAGTCGACGGGGCGGACGAGCTGGGCGGCTATCTCGCGGCCCTCCTCGGGCTCGGCATGATCGCGCTCGTGGTGGCCGCATCGAACCCCTACTCGCTCCTGTTCATCCTGCCCTCACTGCATGCATGGCTCTGGCTTCCGCAGATCCAGGACCGTCCGCTGCCGCTTCGGCTCGCCCTCTACGCGGCGGGATTCGCAGGCCCGCTGCTCCTCTTCCTCTCGTTCGCCAGCCGCTACGACCTCGGAGTGGACACCCTCTGGTACCTACCGGCCCTGGTCTCGGTCGGCTATGTGACGCTGCCGCTTCTCCTTGCCACGCTTTGCTGGGGCGCCGTCGCGGCGCAGATCGGGGCGCTCGCCCTCGGTAGATATGCGCCCTACCCGGCACCGGACGAGCGACCGGTGCGTGGCCCGATCCGCGAAACGATCAGGCGGCTCGTGCTCTTTTCCCGCAGCCGAAGTCGCACGAGCGGCCGCGAGGAGGAGGTAGAGCCGGAGCGACTGCGCTCCGTTGGCCCCTGATACCAGCTAGACGAGCTCGAGGTACCGGACGGTCGAGCCGGCCGCCAGCTCCTCGGTGCCGGACTCGACGTAGACGAGCGCGTCTGCGGTGCCCGAGCGCACCATCATGTGCGACTCCTGGCCGTCGAGCGGGCGAAGCTGCATTTCGCCGCTCTCCCCCGGAGTCGTGCGCACCCGGATCAGCTCGTCGCGGTGCTCGTTCCGGGAAACCGCCGCGGCCAACCGTCCGGAGCGAAACCGGGGCAGCGGCTCGGGTAGGCCGAGAAGCGCGTTCACGGCCGGCCGCACGAAGAGCTCGAAGGTGACGAGAACCGAGACCGGATTGCCCGGGAGGTTGAAGATCGGGGTGTCCCTGCGAACGCTGAAGGCAACGGGCTTGCCAGGCTTCACGCTGACTCCCCAGAAGACTTCCTCCGACCGAAGCTTCGCCTGCACGGCGCGCACCAGGTCGTGCGGGCCCACGGACGCCCCTCCCGAGGTCACGAGCATGTCGAAGCCGAGGAGAGCGCGCTCCATCGTTCGCTCAAGCTCCTCCTCGTCGTCCGCGACCACGCCCAGTTGGGCCGGGACGGCTCCGGCACTGGCGAGAGCCGCGGCCAGCAACAGCCCGTTCGACTCGTAGATCTGCCCCGGCTCAAGGGCTTCGCCGGGTTGTCGGAGCTCCGTTCCCGTAACGAGGATCCCGACGCGTGGCCGCTTGGCGCATTGCACCTCTGACACTCCGGCCGCAGCGAGTGCTCCCACCTGGGCAGGGCCGAGCGATGCTCCGGCTTCGAGCACCGGCTGACCCGACTGGGTGTCGCCGCCTCGTGGACGGACGTTCGCACCCTGCCGTGCCTCTTCAGTGAACGTGACCTGGGAGTCCTCGTGCTGGACGAGCTCGATCGGCACGACTGTGTCCGCACCCTCCGGGACGACACCGCCGGTCGAGATCGCCATCGCCTCACCCGCTGCCAGAGCGCGGCTCGCGGGTCGACCGGCGGCAATCTCCTCGACGACCGGCAGGGTTCCTCCGATCGACACGTCGGCGGCGCGCACCGCGAAGCCGTCCATCGCCGAGCTCGCGAAAGGAGGCAGATCGACCTGGGCCGTCGCCGGGTCGGCAAGCACCCGCCCGGCCGCTCGCTCGATCGGGACGCGCTCGGCGGCGAGCGGCCGCACGCGTTCGAGGATCAGGCGGTGCGCCTCGCCGACGGAGATCAGGTCTGGCACGGAGCCGTACGCTAACCGGCCCTGGGCCCTCTAGATCGGCACTGCGTCACGCAAGAGATATGCGGAGAGCCCGAGCGCCAGCCAGCGAGCGGCGCTGTCATCCTCGAAGGCGGCGAGCGGAACGGCCCAGACCGCGTACCAGGGAACGAGCCAGGTCGTGGCCAGGAGGACGAAGCCGGCGCAAAGGCCGAGCCTGGCGCGGCCCCGCCACGCCTGCAGAAGCAACCAGAGGTACGCGATCGCGAAGAGACCCGCGAGGAGACCGGCTGCGACACCTTCGGGAAGGCCTAACTGAGAGAGCCGGTTCGGAAGGCTGTAGCGAGCCTGGTCGGAAAGGTTGTCGGCGAGCGGGCCGAACGCGCCGAGCCACGCAGTCCCGTAGCGCAGGAAGGCCGCAGCCGCGAGACCTCCGGCTGCGATTGCGAACCCCAGATACGGGAGAGACCGCCCATTCCGTCGCAATTCGAGCGCGCGCAGCGGCAGAAAGACGAGTGGCACCCACTTGACCGCGATCGCGCAGGCCCAGGCAGCGCCCTCCAATTGCCGGCGTCCGGTGGCTGCCAGCGCAAGGGCAGCCAGGACGAACACCATCATGAGCGCGTCGTTGTGGCCGCCTCCCGCAAAGTGAAGGGCAAGGAGCGGGTTCCAGCCGACGAAGGCCGCGGCGAGCGCGGGCCTCCTCCCGAGCCGTGCTGCCAATCCGGCGAGGGCAAGCATCGCCGCGGCGGCGAGACCCTTGTAGAGGCCCCCGGCTAGTCCGGCCGAATCGCCGACGACCGCTGCGTGGCCTTCCGAGAGAAGCGTGAACCCGGGGCCGTACACGGTGGTCGTGTCACGCCAGCGTTCGCCCATGAGTGGATAGGCGGGGTCGTCGGGGAACGTGCTCGGCGGATCCGAGTACGGGTTCGCGTCATGCACCGCACCCAGCCGCCCGTAGTCCCAGTAGGTGTAGGCGTCCGTCGAGAGAAGGACAGGCCCGGCGAGAGGCACGAGCTGAATGGCAGCAGTGATCGCGAGGACTGCACCCACCCGAGCCGTGCGATCGCGGCTGAGAAGGGCAACGGCGAGGACGTAGAAAGCGAAGGCGGCAATGCTCGCGCCCAGGTAAAGCCAGGCCCACTTCGTCTCGCCGCCGGCGTGCTCGGGAGCAAGGGGTGAAGTCTCGGGAAACGCCGCCGCGACCGCGAGGCCGACCAGGAACAGACAGGCGAGGCCCGACCCGAGTACCGGCGCCTCCGTGGCGCGTGCCTGCCACCCGGCGGACGGACGGGTCACCTAGCTAGTCGTTCGAAGGCGCGGTGGTCGCCGCCGGAGGGCCGGTCGTCCCTGCGGGAGGCGCGGTCTCCGTCGCGGCGCCGCCAGTGTCGGTCTCGCCGGAAGTCGTCTCGTCGTCCTTCTTGTCTCCCTGGCCTCCGCCGCAGTTGGCGGTACAGGGCGGCGGACCGTAGTAGGCGTACTGTCCGTGGAACGGTTGCCACTCGACCGGCTGCGACGGAAGCGCGAAGTCGGTCGAGGGGGAGGCTCCGATCGCCGCGACCATGAAGTCGTGCCAGATCTGTGCCGGGAAGGTACCGCCCGCAACCCTGATTCCGTGCACGTTCGTCATCGGAATCTGCGCCCGTGGATAGCCGACCCAGACGGCCGTCGTGAGCGTGGGCGTGTAGCCCACGAACCAAGCGTCCGCAAAGTCATCCGCCGTGCCGGTCTTCCCGGCCGCCGGCCGGCCGAAGTTGGCTGCGGTACCGGTGCCCGCCAGGATGTTTTGCTGCAGGATCTTCGTCACCTCGTAGGCGACGCCGTCTCTGAAGACGCGCTTGCGCTTCGGTTTCCCCCAACCGGCGTCCGCATCGACTTTGCCGTTCGGCAGCACGACCTCCCTGATCGCCATCGGCTCGGAGTAGATGCCTCCGGCAGCGAGCGTCGCATAGGCCGAAGCCATGTCGAGCACCGAGACCGAGTTCGTCCCGAGACCGACCGACGCGACGGGCTCGAGTCGCGTCTTGATGCCCATCTCATGGGCGACCCTGACCACATTCTCCGGGCCGACGTCGAGCGTCAGTCGTGCGTAGACCGTGTTGTCGGAGCGAAGGGTCGAGGATGCGATCGTCGACGGGCCGTAGTAGTCACCGGCGTACGTGGAGACGTCCCAGGGCTCACTGAGAGGATCCGGCTGCCAGTGGAACGGCGCCGAGAGGTACATGGTGGAGTTCGGGTTGATGCCCTGTCGGATCGCTTCTGTCAGGACGAAGGTCTTGAACGACGAGCCGGCCTGGCGCGTGCCTTGCGCAGCGAGGTTGAACTGGACCCCCCGCCGCCCGGGGATCACGGCCGTCATCGCCCTGATGGCACCGTTTCTCGGGTTGATCGAGACAACCGCGGAGGCGGGGTCGGTGCGCTCGGTCAGGTTCTCCTTGACCGCGTTCCTTGCCGCCACCTGGAAGCGAGGATCGATCGTCGTGTAGACCTTGAGCCCACCGCTGCGTACCGTTGAGACGCCGTACTTTGCGATCAGGAGATCGCGGACGTAGCCGAAGAAGAACGGCTCGCGGATCTTCGTGTAGATCTGGCCTCGCTGCAGCCTCAGACGCTTCGCGGCAGCCCGCTCGTACTCCGCCTGGGTGAGGTTGCCGGCGACCAGCATGGCGCGGAGCACCTCGTTTCGCCGCCGGACCGCCTCGTCGGGGCGCGCGAACGGGTCGTAGACCGATGGAGCCTGCGGAAGCCCGGCGAGGAGGGCGGCCTGGGCGAGCCCGAGCTTCTTGGCGGGCTTCGAGAAGTACGTCTGCGCGGCTGCCTCGATGCCGTAGGCGTGGTTTCCGAAATACACCTGGTTCAGATAGGTCTGGAGGATCCGATCCTTTGGCCACGCATCGTCGAGCTTGAGCGCCAGGCAGGCTTCCTTCGTCTTCCGCTTCAACGAGCGCTCGTTGCCGATGTAGAGGTTTCGGACGAGCTGCTGCGTGATGGTCGAGCCGCCCTCGACGATGCGGCCGCTCTCCAGATTCTTGAATGCAGCACGGAAGATGCCGTGGAAATCGAGCCCACCATGCTCGTAGAAGCGCCTGTCCTCGATCGCGACTGTTGCTTCGCGGATCGAGGTCGACATCCGATCGAGCCTGACGGGCTGCCGGTTCCGCTCGGCCGGAATGGCGCCGAGCGGCGTTCCGTCCGCCGCGTACACGAACGAGTTCTGCCCCAGTGCGACCGGGCGGAGCAACTCGAGGCTGCAGCTGTTTCGAAACGCGCTCGCTCCGGTGAACGCCGCCGCGGTCAGGGCAGCCAGGACGGCCATCGCGCCGAGCCCGATCGTCAGAAGGACGAGGCGGCGCCGAGCGGCGTGATGGCGCCTGCGCCGGTTTCGGTCGCGTCGCCGGTGGTTCGCATAAACGTTGGCCGCCGGCCGCGACTTGCCGCCGTTGCGAGGTCGCCCGTGGCCGTTTCCCGGGCGTCCGTTCCCCGGGCCGCCACGGCCGTTCCCCTTCCCGTTCCCCCCGCGAGCCGGTGGCATCAGAGAAGGCCCTCCTGGCGGAGGCGCCGGTGCGCGACCAGACGCAACGAAGCCTCGAGGTCGGCCACCCGCGCCGGCTGCGCCCAGGCCTCGATCCGAACGAGGGCCCTGTCGGGCTCGAAGTCGCTGACGGTGATATGTGGCTCGGTGTCGGGCATGGCTTCGGGCGCACCTTTCGCCTCCTCGGCGACGAGAGCTAGCACTCGGTCGAGGTCAGACGAGATCGGTACTGGGATGGTGACCTCCGCGAGATGCTCCAAACGTGCGATGGTCGAGTTCTGGATCGTATCGGAGGCAAGCTTCTCGTTCGGGATGTAGAACCGGGCGCCGTTGCCGGTTTGGAGGATCGTGTAGGTCAAGGCGATCTCCTGCACCGTTCCGGAGGCATCGGCAACCTTGACCTCGTCCCCAAGGCGGAGCGGCTGGGTGAACGCGATCATGATCCCAGAGATGAAGTTCCCCAGCGTGGAGCGGGCCGCCATGCCGATGACGAGACCGACAACGGCGGAGGAGGCGAGAATGCCCCCGGCCACCGCCCTGATCCCCGGGATCACGAGGAGCGCACTCAGAACTCCGAAGGCGATGATCGTCGCGACGAGGCTCCTCCGGAGCACGCGGTAGCGCGTCATCGCCTGCGGCTCGAGCTTCAGGCGCCGGGTCAGCGCCCGGTCGGCAAGTCGCGCCACCACGAGGGTGACCAGGATCACGGCAGCCACGATGGCGGCGCGCTTCCACCAGTCAACGTCCATTCGGAGTCAGTTCTCTAGAACGGGAGGGGCTTCCTGCCTGCGAATCCGCCTTCGAGCGTGTGCCACCACGAGACGTCCGGCTCGCCGAGCCGCCAGCAGAGAAGCACGGTCGACCCGTCGGCCGGATGCCGGGCCGGGAAATCGATGAGACCCGTGTCGGGATCCTTGACCTGAATACCGAGGCGGTCGAGCTCCTCGAGTGCCTCCCGGAACCTGTTCGCGGCAGCTGCGGCCTCCTCCTGGAGCGCGGCCACCGGGCCCGGATCAAGCCCGCCGCCGTTTCCGGCCACACCGGCGCGCACGGGGGCGAGTCGAAGCTCGAGCTCGGAGAGCCTGTGGCGCGCCGACACGAGGCGCTCGACTGCGGGCCTGACGGTCGGCAGAGCAGCATTCGCTTCCTCCGGCGTAAAGAGCCGCACGATCGGGATACTTCCTGATCGCGTGACCCTCCGCCGAACCGTCCTTCTCCTCGTCCTGACAGCGCTCGTCACGACGGCATGCGGGGAGCGCCCGGAACCCGTGGGCGCCCTGCCCATGGAGTACCCGGTCCGGGTTCCCGGGGCAGGCGACGCGCCGACCGTCCTGCAGCAGGCGCCGAAGCGCATCGTTGCCCTCGACCTGGGAGCGGTGGAGCTCCTCTCGAGAATGGGAGCCGGGGAGCACCTGGTCGGCCTGCCGTCCGGTGCCCCGGTTCCGGCAGGAGTCGAGGCGCAGACCGTCGTTCCGCCCAGCGGGCAGATCGACGTCCAGGAGATCGTGTCCTTGCGGCCGGATCTGATCGTCGCGACGCCCGACACCGATCCCGTCGACGTGGCGCGCGCTCAACGAAATAGCGGAGCCGCGCTCTACATCCAGCCTGCCGACTCCGTCGACGACGTCATCAGGAGCACGATCGAGCTCGGCTTCCTCGTCGGCGAGCCGGCGAAGGCCCGCATGCTGGTGGCGGAGATGCGTCGAAGCCTCGCCGACCTGGACGCGGCGCTCGACGGCGTTCCGGACTCAACGGTCTTTGTCGACACCGGCTTCTTCGTCACCGTGCCCGCACAATCGCTCCTCGGCGACCTGATCAGGCGCGCCCGAGGCCGAAGCGTCGCCGGCGCGCGACCGGGGCTCGAACCGTTCCCGCTCGATCGACTCGCACGGCTCGACCCTGACGTCTACCTCGCCACCTCGGACACCCGGGTCACCCTGGCGCGGCTTCGCTCGAACCCGAAAACCAAGCAATTGCGGGCGGTTCGAAAGGGCCGGGTTCACATCCTTCCGGTCACGCTGGTCACGACCGCCGGCCCGCACGTGCCCGAGGCACTTGCCGAGATCGCCCACGCCCTGCATCCTGAGGCGTTCTAGATGGCCGCGGCCGCCGATCTCGACGCGGTCACGCTGGACGCGCTCGGAACACTCGTCGAGCTCGCGGATCCGGTGCCGGGTCTACGTCGCGCACTAACTGCTCACGGGGTCGAGCGGGAAGACGGCGATGTCGGCCGGGCGTTTGCGGCCGAGGTCGAGTACTACCTCCCCCGTGCGCACACCGGGAGCGATCCGGAGACGCTCAGAGCGCTCCGGCAAGACTGCGCAGGCGTCTTCCTCGACGCATGCGAGGCCGACCTCGACCCGGTGGTCTTCGCGCCCGATTTCGACGCCGCGATCGCGTTTCGCCTCCTCCCGGACGTCATCCCCGCGCTCGACGCGCTGCGGGCGGCCGGGCTCTCGCTCGCCTGCGTCGCCAACTGGGACATCTCACTGAGCGACCATCTGGAGCGTCTCGGTCTTGCCCAGCATTTCGATGCGACCGTGAGCTCTGCCGAGGCGGGCGCCCAGAAGCCCGATCCGCAACCGTTCGAGCTCGCGCTGGAGCGGTTGCGAGTCCCGGCCAGCCGGGCGCTCCACTGCGGCGATTCCGACGCCGACCGGGAGGGAGCCGCACGGGCCGGGCTCGCGTTCGAGCCCGATCCCGTGGCAACGCTCCCGGAGCGACTGGGGATCCGATGAGCGACGAGCGAAAGCGGGGGCTGCGCACGCGGGCCATCCACTCGCCGCCCGCGCGCCGGGCTCCCGGCGTCCCGGTGGTAGGCCCGATCGTTCCCTCGGCCACGTTCGCCTTCGAGACGGCCGCAGAGTTTGGCCGCGTCATGAGCGAAGAGGAGTACGGCTTTCTGTACGCCCGCCTCCGCAATCCGACCGTCGAGGAGCTGAACGCAGTCCTCGCCTCGCTCGAGGGTGCAGAGGCGGCACAGGCCTTTTCGTCGGGCATGGCTGCAATCTCCGCAGCGCTCGTAACCACCCTGGCAGCCGGCGACACGCTCCTCTGCTCGCGCCAGCTCTACGGCACCACGTACTCCTTCGTCGAGAAGCACCTGTCTCGGCTCGGCGTCGACGTCGTCTACCTCGACGTCACCGATCTGGACGCCTGGAACCGCCCGGCGCGAGCGCTGTACGTCGAGACGATCGCCAACCCGGCCGTCCCGGTCGCCGACCTGCGAGCACTCGCCGAGTTGAAAGGCGACGGCGTTCTCATTGTTGACAACACGTTCGCCTCGCCCGTGCTCTGCCGCCCCCTCGAGCTCGGCGCCGACATCGTCTGCGAATCGGCGACCAAGTACCTGAACGGGCATCACGATGTCACGGCCGGCGTGCTCGCCGGGAGCGCCGAGGCGGTAGCCCGTGCCCGTAACCATCTGATCGACGTCGGTTCGGTGCTGGACCCGTTCCCCGCCTTTCTCCTCCGGCGCGGGCTGAAGACGCTCGCACTTCGGATGCAGCAAGCGTCGAGCAACGCCCTCGCTCTAGCCCGCTTCCTCGAGGGCCACGAGAAGGTCGAGCGTGTCCACTACGTCGGCCTCCCGAGCTACGAGCACTACGAGCTGGCCGTGAGGCAACTCGACGACTCGGGCGGCATGCTCGCCTTCGAGGTGGAGGGGCGCGAGGCCGGCGAGCGGGTCATGGACGCGCTCGAACTCTGCGCCCGAGCGACGAGCCTCGGCGGCGTCGACAGCGTGGTCTCGCACCCGGCCTCCACGAGCCACCGGCAGTTCGATGCCGACCAGCTCGCGGCGGCCGGAGTGTCTGAGGGGCTTCTGCGCGTGTCCGTAGGCTGTGAAGATGGAGACGACATCGTCGCCGACTTCGAGCGAGCCCTCAGCCACCTCTAGATGGTTGATCGGTGATTGACGTGCCTTCGGGGGCGGGTCAGACCAAGCCAGGGTGTGCCATCGGCCGCAGGCAAGACTTGAAGCCTTGACAAGGACGGGGGGGCAGTCTGGCGCCGCGTCTGGGCCGTCATCCGAGGGTGCGGTAATTGCCGGTCAACCATCTCGGCAGATGGGGCCCCTGGCGGCGTGGCTCGTCCTCGTCGCCCTGCAGATTGCGCTGGCCTTTGTGGCCACGAGCGATGACGACGCCGTCCGCGATCCGGATCCGCTCTTCAGCTACGACCTCGCGGTCGGCGGCACCATCGTCTACGCGATCGTGGTCGGGCTCACCTTCGCCATCGTCAAGTCATATCCGATGGACGTTCGCGAAGCTCTCGGGCTGAAGCGCTTCGCAAGCCGCTGGATCTGGATCGCCCTGGGGGTTGCCGTCACCTCCCTGATCGTGGCCGGGATCTCGGAGCCGTTCCTCCACGGGGGCGAGGAACAGGGCCTCGACCCCGGCAGCTGGCAGCCCGACCGGGCGGGTGCATTCGTCGCGAATGCACTCGTGATCATCCTGGTCGGTCCGTTCGCCGAGGAGCTCTTCTTCCGCGGCCTCGGGGTTCGCGTCCTTCGGTTTCTTGGGCCGGCAGTTGCGATCGGGGGGACGGCACTCCTATTCGGACTGGCCCACGGCATCCTCGGGGCTCTCCCCCCACTCGTCTTCTTCGGGGCGGGCCTGGCCTGGGTCCGCTGGCGGTCGGACAGCGTCTGGCCCGGTTTCATCTCACACGCTACGTTCAACGGCGCCGGGATCGCGATCGCGATCGCGACGTTTTAGAGGGATTGGTGGAACGCCGCTCGTTCCGCTGAGCCTGTCAGAAAACCGTCCTAGCTTCCGACCGTTCGATCCGTCAGACTCCCGGCAGTGCGGCGCGCGGTCGTGTTCGGGGTCTTGCTCCTCGCCTTCGCCTCTCCGGCAGCCGCCGATGCGGCTGGAGAGACCATCAGCATTGCGGTCGGCCGAACAACGGTCCCGTTCGACCGGGGCGTCCACTTCACCGGCGCGGTCAGCCCTGCAGTAAGCGGAGCGCCGGTACGTGCCTATCTGGTCGTGGGAGACAGTTCCTACGTCGTCGGCACGGGTTCGACGCGAGCAGACGGCACGTACGACATCGTCGGAACAATCCGGAAGCCGGGCACCTACGTGACGCGGGCCAGGGTGGATGCGGCTGGCACAATCGTCGAATCGGGCCCGGTCACGCTTGCGGTGCTCCCGTCGCTGACCGCGCTCTTCGAAGGCTCCGCCACGCTGGGCGGCAGTCTCGTTCTGGCTGGGCGCGTCCAGCCGGCCCGAGCCGGCACCCTCCGCCGGACGATCGGCACCCGAACGAGTTGGGTCCGTGTCGGCGCGGCCGGACGTTTCCGAATCGTCGTCCCGACTACCAAGCCCGGGCTCCTGACCGTGAGGCTGACGCTGACTCCGGTAGCCGGCTACGCGCCGAAGAACGCCACGAAGCAGCGGCGGATCACTCTGCCCTATCTCAGTCGTGGATCAAGGAGCGCCAGCGTTCGCCTTCTCGAACGCATGCTGCGCGAGCGTCACTATGCGATCCCGCGGGTCGACTCCTACTACGGCTACGACACCGTCGAGGCGGTCTGGGCCTTCCAGAAGGTCTACCGGCTGCGGCGAACCGGGCGCGTGACACCGTCTCTCTGGCGGCTGCTCCGCCGGGTCGGAGCGCCTGGCGCCCGGGTCAGGCGTGGTGACCACATCGAGGTGGACAAGACCCGGCAGATCCTCTTCGAGGTCCGCGACGGCCGGGTGGTGAACGTCCTCCACGTGTCCACGGGAGCCACTGGCAACACGCCGGTCGGCGTCTGGCACGTCTACAGCAAGCTGCGTGGCTACAACGCCCTGGGCATGTACTACTCCCTCTTCTTCCGCGGCGGGTTCGCGATCCACGGCTATCACTCGGTACCGCCCTTCCCCGCAAGCCATGGGTGCGTCCGGATTCCCATCTGGGCCGCGTACTCTCTCTTCAACCGCTGGACCTACGGCGCGACCGTTCGCGTCTTCCCCTAGTCCCGGGTAACGCGGCGACTATCCTTCGCCGCCCATGGACGGCGCGAGCAAGGATCCGGTGGTCCGGCAGATCCGAGAGCAGATCTCGGACAACGACCGTGCCATCGTCGAGGCGATCAACAAGCGGCTGAAGCTCGTGGCGCGGCTGAAGGAGTACAAGGCCTCGCGCGGCTACGACTTCCTCGATCCCTCCCGGGAGGAGTGGATGGTCAGCTACCTGACGAGGGCAAACACGGGCCCCCTCTCCGCAGACGGCTTGAAAGAGGTCTATACCGAGCTCCTCGATCTGACGAAGCGCGAGGTGGCGCGAAGCCAGGACGAGCCCGCCGAAGCCGCGAGTTGATCTAGCTCTCGGTCGAGAAGTCCTCGGGCTTCACCTCGTCGAGGAACTTCTTGAACTCCTCGACGACCTCTTCCTCGTTCACGTCCTCGTGCTCGAACTCGATCGCGCTCTCCTCGATCACAGCCTCGGCTGCGAAGATCGGAGCGCCGGAGCGGACGGCCAGCGCGATCGCGTCGCTCGGCCGCGAGTCGATCTCGATCTCGGAGCCGTCGACCGCCACCGTGATGAGGGCGTAGAAGGTGTTCTCGCGGAGCTCCGTGACGGCGATCCGAATGATCCGGGCGTCCAGCTGCTCCAGCACCTCGGTGAGGAGATCGTGCGTCATCGGCCGCGGCGTGTTTGCACCCTGGAGCTTCATCAGAATTGCCGCGGCCTCAGGGTGTCCGATCCAGATCGGGAGGAACTTGTTTCCCTCCTGGGTCTTCAGAAGCACGATCGGCTGCTTGCCGACCATGTCGAAGCTCACCCCGTAGATGACCATCTCCTGCATCAAGTCGCCCTCGTCTGATGATACTCACGGCCCGCGAAGCGTCTCGATCCGAGCGCTCGTGTGCAGCCGACTAGACTCTGGCCACATGGCTGGTGCCTCGGACCATGTCGTGACAGCCGTCGCCGCAGCCGCTCGCCGCGACCAGCCCACAGTCACCCGAGACGGACAGGCGCGGCCGACGCCAATTGACGGCGTGATCGTGGAGCGCACGGGAATGCACACCGATCATCGGGGCGCGCTGATCCCGTTCATGGACGCGCGCAAGTCGTTCTGGTCGGAGCCCGTGGTCTACGCCTACTGCTTCTCGATCCGTCCGGGCCGGATCAAGGGCTGGGGCATGCACGAGCACCAGACAGACCGCTACTTCGTCGTCAGGGGCCACGTGCGCGTTGCACTCTTCGACGGCCGTGAAGGCTCCCCGACCGGCGGCGCTCACCACGAGGTCTACTTCACGCCTGAGACGCCCGGCGTCGTCTGCATCCCGCCTGGCGTATGGCATGCCGACCAGAACTGGGGTACCTCGGACGCTCTGATCATGAACTTTCCGACGCGACCGTACGACCCGGATGACCCGGACAAGCACCGGATCGACCCCCACGAGGGGGTCATTCCGTTCGACTGGTCCCTCCGCGACGGCTGAACCGGCGCAGTCGACCGGCCAGCACGAGCAGCGGCAGCAGCCGCCCGCGAAGCCGCCACCATCCACCGGCCTCGATGGCCTCGAGCGCGCGGGCAAACTGGACGCGATCCTCCAGCGCGGCCTGGTGCTGGGCCTTCAACTCGACGATGTACGCGTCCTTCACGGAAATGTCGCGCAGCAGAGCACGCCGCTCCAGCAACAATCGCTCCTCCTGCGCCGGGACGGCGGCGGGGGATTCGGAAAGGGGCCGGGCCGCAGCACGGAGTGGGCGAAGAGACGCGGCCGTTTGGAGAGTGACCCGCTTCGCCCGCTCGAGAGCCTTGGCCCCCAACTCGAAGGGCTCCTGACGCTCGAGGTCCTCGGCCCACTTGACGACGATTCGAGCGCGGTTGCGCTCGCTCACGAAGTGACGGAACCCAATCGAGCTGCTGCCACCCCGCTCGTGCAGTACTCGAGATTGCGGCGCGCACACCACCGCGCGCCCCTGACTGCGTACGGCCAGCGCCAGGTCCACGTCGATGTAGTAGGCCGGGTACAGCTCCTCGTCCAACCCGCCGGCGGCATCCCAAAGCTCCCGCCGGATAAGCAGCGAGGCGGACGCGCAGTAATCGACTGGAAAGGGGTCGATACCGAAGAAAGCTGCGTCCGGCGGCGACTCGGCCCACGGCGGCGTCGTCACCCCGTTGCGCCACAGAACGGCACCTGCTGACTGCACGGTTCCGTCCTCATTGAGGATCAGGCTTCCCGCCGCGCCCGCTTCGGGGCAGTTATTCAGGGCGTCGATCAAGGACTCCAACCAGCCGGCACAGACTTCGGTGTCGTCGTGGAGAAGGTGCAGAAGCTCGCCGTGGGCTTGGCGGGCCCCCAGGTTCGCTCCTCCGGCGAAACCGAGCGAGACCTCCGTCGCAACCACGCGAGCGCCTACGATCTCGCGGTCCAGTGCCTCCCGGAGAGTCGGTTCGGCCGCGTTGAGAACCACGATGATCTCGAGCGGCGTACCCGGCGGAGCTTCACGCGCCACGGCGGTTAGACAACGCACCAGTCGTGAGGGCCGCTTAGTCGCAACCACCACGATTGAGACTCGCGGCTGCGCCGCGGCGGGCAGCGCGACGGGGATCGTCGGCGGAACGTCGAGCTCGAGTGGGGCTGGCTCCTGCGGGTCAGTTTCGTCGGCCATCGCCAGCGTTACCCTGACAGCTGGAACTCCGCGGGAAGCTCATCCGCGTCGTCGGCCGGCTCGAGCTCGAACCGCGCTCGGACGTCGAAGTAGACGTAGGCGGTCGTGAGGGCGACGAAGGGGATCGTCACCGCATTGACGACTCCGGCAACCAGGTTGAGCGTTGAGAGCGGAGCGCTCGTCAGGATGATCAACAGGGCGCCGACGAGCGGGCCGAGGACGAGAGCGAGCGCAGCTCCGAATACTGCGTACGATGCGACCTTCAGCCACTGCCGACGGACGAGGCGGCCACTTCGCCGCAGGGCCTCGATTGCCGAACGATCCTCGAGCTCGACCGCGAAGACGGCAAGCGCCCAGCGCACGGCCAGCCAGACGGCAACCGGGATCAGCAGGACGGAGCTGACGAGGAGCGAGACCGCGATGACTGCGATCACCATCGCACCGAACAGTGGCCGCGCCTTGTCGAACGCGAGCCGATAGGCGCCGATCGGCCCGATCGGCTTGCCGTGCTCGATCTCCACCAGCGCCCGGGCGGTGGCCGCGACGACCAGGCTGAGGCCGAGCAGCGTCAAGGCAGTTCCGATCGCGAAGACGAGGAAGACGAGCACCCCACCACCCTCGCCCTCGGTCGCTATCCCCGCGATGCTCGACGCACGGATCACGATCGCGTGCAGGAGGGTCACGACGAGAGCGATCGGCAACAACACGAGGCCGATGCCGAGAAACAACCATGGGCGTCGGGCGTACATGCGGGCCGCGGCCGTGAGGATCTGGCCCCACGCGCGGCGGCGTGCCAGGTGGAGCGGCGCGGTAGGCCGCCACGTCGCGCGCGAGAGCCCGAAGAGAGCGAGTAGCAGCAGCGCTCCAAGAGCGAGCAGGACCGGAAGCGGCTCGTCGACCAGTCGTCGAAGAGCGTTCGAGCCGCCGGCGATCGCACTGCAGAAGAAGTCGGTGGTCTGTGTCCCGAGGACACCGCCTGCCGGGACGGCGTAGCTCCGATCGCGCCAGTCCGCCGACACGCGGATCGGCTCGGTCCATGAGGTCTTGAGGTTCGGGCCGGTTGGTCCGTTGAAGAACGCCCGCTGAAACTCGCCCCAGCGCCCCTCGAACGCGATCCACGGAGACAAGGTGCGGGCCTCGGCCGGATCGCTCGGAATCGTCCGCACGACTGGGCGGATCTCGACGTTGGGGCCCGATGTGTCGTCGCAGCCGACGCCCTCCTGGGCCGAGCTGCCGAGGTAGAGCGCCGACTCGAAGAAGTTCGCATGTGAACCGGCCGCCGGGTACACGACCGGGTGCGTCCCCTCGACGAGCTCGAGCTTGTCCTCGCCCCACGTCGCCTCCTCTGACCCCTCGTGCTGGCTGTAGCCGACGGACACCGGCTCGCGCGCAAGCGCCTGACGCGCGTCGGTCCCGTCGAAGAGGATCTGGATGTTCTCCCAGTCGCCTTCGTGGGTGTTGTTCCAGTCGTTGAAGACGTAGTAGAACCAGTACTGCAGAGCGAGCCGGCCCGGGTAGGCGGGATCGGTGGCGACGTGCGCATAGACGGTCGGCGCTGCGCCCTCCGTGAGGCGCTTCGCCCACCGCTCGTAGTCGCACCCCGGGTCGAGGGCGTTCCCGGGGAAGTCGAGGTGGTATTCGAAGAGGTTGCGGGACACATCCTCCGCTGCGGGGGCGACCTTGATCAGATCTCCGGGGCCCCACGGCCCGCGGAGAGCAACGGTTTGCTCGCCGAACAACAGGTCGACGTCGATCGGTTCGTACGACTCGCCGTACCCGCAGTCCTGAGCCTGCGCGACAAGCCGCACCACCGGGGCATAGCGCTCGGCAAGCGCCCGCTCGTCGGCGAGGTCAGCCGCCGCGCACGGCACCGCGACGAGCGAGAGCCCGACAACGAGGGCACACAGCACAGGGCGCGAGCGTGTGGGCATGAACCGCGATTCTTCCAGGGCCGACGCCAGGCGCGTCACGCGGCGCCGGGCGCGCGCTTGGGTTACGGCTCCGGTACCCCGGTCCGTCGTCTACGTGGCCCGGTAGGTGTTGCAGCCTTGGCTACCCACGTCACCTCCGCGACCCTCGAGGCGACGAGCCTGGCCAGACGCTCGCCCATTGTCTCGTCAAAGGGCGAGAAGACGTCGGCGCGATCAGGGGTCCGAGAGAAGGCGCTCGACCCCAAGTAGTCGGCCGCTCTCGGGCGTCAGCGTCCAACGACGACTGCCCATGAGAACATCAGGCCGTGACCAGCCGCGATCCGCCCGCTGCGCATATGCTCCTCCGCTCGAGTTGGCCTGTGGGTGAATTCGGTCCGGTCCGACCGTCGAACCTCGCAAGAGCTTGGGTCAGGCGCTAGGAAACATCCTGCCGTTGGCTGTGGCGGTCGCGGTCTTCCCGGTGCCGATCATTGTCTCCGTTCTCATTCTCGGCTCCGATCAAGGACGCACGAAAGCACTGGTGTACGCCCTCGCCTGGTCCATTGGTCTCACGTCCGTTGGTGCGCTCGTACTCTTGCTCGCCGGACAGGCGGACGCGAGCGAGACAGGCGAGCCCGCCACCTGGGTAAACCTGTTGCTGCTCGGCGTCGGCCTGCTCCTGCTTGCGGCGGCAGGCAAACAGTGGCGGGGCCGTCCGAGCGCCGGGGAAGAAGCACCGACACCGGGTTGGGTGCGTGCGATCGACGACTTCTCGGTCGCGAGAGCGGGCGGAGTAGGTTTCGCGCTCACCGCGCTCAACCCGAAGAACGTGTTGCTCACAGTCGCCGCGGCCGCGGAGATAGCCGAGGTCGGGTCCACGGCGGGCCGGCAGATCGCAGTCCTGCTCGTCTTCGTCCTCGTCGGCTCTCTCGGTGTGCTGGCGCCACTAGTTCTTTCCCTCGCGCTCGGGGACCGGTCTCAGACGGCATTGGATGAGCTCAGAGACTGGATGGCCCGCTACAACACCGTGATCATGACCGTGCTGTTCCTGATCATCGGCGCCAAGCTGATCGGTGACGCCGTCTCCGGGTTCTCCAGCTGACCCGAGGCACGCCGTGCGACGATCCCTGTGCGCAACGAGCACTACGTCGCTAGCCAGCTCCGGTCAATCGGCTTCGCCGTCCCAGTAGTCGAGCCGTTCGATCCGCGCCATCAGACCGACCCCGCGGAAGTAGACCTTGTTCGACCGGGGGTAATAGGCGATGTCGTTCGGCTCACGCGTGCCGTAAAGGAGGAGCGTCAGGTCCGTCTCTCCGCCGCGGAAGGCATGCGCCTCGCGTGTTCCGGCAGGCCGGGCGACCACGTGACCCCGGCGGACGGCGAGCTCCTCGTCCCCGAGGAGACACGTTCCCTCGCCGTCGAGGACGACGAAGAGCTCTTCCTCCGCGGAGTGGCAATGCGGCGGACAGTTGAGCTTGCCCGCCTGGACCACCGAGTGGTTGAGTCCTGTCCGAACCGAGCCCGCGGCCCGGCCGAGCTGCCGAAACGTGTCGCGGAATTCCCCTCGCTCCTCCTCCTCAGGCTCGACGTCGTCGACGTTGACGATCCGCGCAGGTCTCGCGCTCGGCGGTGGAAGATCCGGGTCGCCGAGACTGACTTCGAGTGGCCACTGGTGGCGCCCGTCCACGTCGAGCAGGGCGGGCCCCACGCGCATGGCCTTCAGGCGCGGGAAGTACGTCAGTACGGGGGTGGCGCCGAACCCGAACGCGAGCAGGTCGAGCCCGTCCGGCCCCGCCACGAGCGTGTGAGCCTCCTCGCCTCCGAGATGGACGATGCAATCGCCAGCGCGCACCTCGTAGGTCGCGTCCCTCTCCCTTTCCCGCTGCCACGAAAGTCCTGACCCGCGTAGGACGTAGAAGATCTCCTCCTCCTCGTTCTCGGCGTGGAGCGGCGTGGACCGCTTGCCCGGGTCGACCTCGATCCTGTTCAGGCGGACCGTCTTGCTCCCGGCGGAGGTGCTGAGGTCGGTCCAGTAGGAGCAGAGCGGCCCGGCCTCGGCGCGCTCGCGCTCGAGGTCGTCCCAGTGCGCGATCATCGTCACGCCGGCAAGTATCCGCGGGCCGACCTGCACGGTGCAACGTCCAGGCCCGGAATCGAGAGAGCGCTTTTTAGAGGGAGCCCGCTAGCGAGGTCGTCCCTGAACCGCCTGGTTACATTGGTCTCTTCGCGATCACCTCGCACGAGCCGCTCGGCGGAGACTTCACCTCAGAGCGTGTGGATCGGCTCAAGAGGTCGTCGGTCGCACAACTCGTGCCTGCAGTCGTTTCGAGGAGCAGCCAGAGCTTTCCACCTTCTTTCCGCGACGGTGAAACCTCCACCGTCGCCCACAGCCGCGTCCAAGGAAAAAGGCCCTGTTACCAGGGCCTTCAATGGTGGGCGATCCTGGATTCGAACCAGGGACCTCCGCCTTATCAGAGCGGCGCTCTAACCAACTGAGCTAATCGCCCGCGGGCGCGGATTGTATCGGCGGGCGCTCAGCCGGCGAGGTACGTCTCGACGGCCATGAGGCAGGGTACGTCGTCGGCGAGCTCGCCGACCCAGGCCTTCGTATGAGGGCAAAGCTCGGGGTCGTTCGCGACGCGGTACTTGAAGGCATACAGCTCTCCCTCCCGAGCCAGGCTGCCCATGCGAAGGATCACCTCGCGCATGCCTGGATCGGCCCGGAGGGCCTCCAATGATTCGAGCTCGTCCACGCTGGTTGGAACGCGGGTAGGACCTGCGGAGTTACGCAGCAGATGTCTCTAGGGTCTCCAGGGCCTCGACGATCTCGGCCAGCTCCGTCTCGTCGCGGAAGTCGATCTCGATCCGGCGCGATCCGATGCGAACCCCGGCGCCGGTGAGCTGCTCCAGGGCCCGTTGGGCACGAGCGGCGAGGTCCGGGTCGACTCTTCCCGCCGTGCGGCGCTTCGTGCTGGCGCCCGCCCAGCGGGCGGCGCGCTCGGCGGCCCTGACCGACAGGCCCTGCTTGACGATTCGCCGTGCGAGCTTTCGCCGCTCTTCGTGGTCAGGAACGGCAAGCACGGCACGCGCGTGCCCCTCCGAGAGAAGCCCCCTCTCGACGAGGCCGAGGACATCGTCCGGAAGGTCGAGCAGCCGGATTCGATTGGACACCGACGGCTTCGAGCGCCCGACCCGCTCTGCCACGTCGCCGAGCGAGAGCGCGAACTCGTCCTGAAGGACCGCATACGCGCGGGCTTCCTCGATCGGCGAGAGGTCCTCGCGCGCGACGTTCTCGACGAGCGCAAGCAGAAGGGCGTCCCGATCGTCGGTGGGGCGGACTAGCGATGGAATGGTCGCGAGGCCGGCCGCCTTGGCGGCGCGCCAACGGCGCTCGCCCGCAATCAGCTCATACGCTCCGTCCGAGACCGGCCTGACGACGACCGGCTGGACCACACCCTGAACCCGGATCGAATCGGCGAGGCCCGCGAGCGCCTCGGGATCGAAACGCCGCCGTGGCTGAAGCCCGTTCGGCCGGATCGCTCCCACGGGGAGCTGCGCCAGCTCGGTGTCGTTCGCCACTCCGCCGAGCAGGACCTCGAGCCCGCGGCCGAGCCCGCGGCGTCCTTCCGAGGGGCTAGCTGCGCTCGACAAGCTCGCTCGCCACCTTGTAGTACGCATCGGCGCCTGAAGAGGAAGGGGCGTACACGGTGATCGGCAGCCCGTAGCTCGGCGCCTCTGCCAACCGCACGCTGCGTGGGACAACTGCGTCGAAGACGAGGTCTCCAAAGCTCTCCCGCACCTCACGGGCCACATCGGCGGTAAGGCGCGTGCGCCGGTCCGCCATCGTCAGGAGGAGACCCGCGACGGTCAGCCGCGGGTTCAACCGCACCCGGACGCGGTCGACCGAGTCAAGGAGCTGAGCGAGGCCTTCGAGCGCGTAGTACTCGCACTGGATCGGAACGAGAACGCGGTCCGCCGCGGCGAGGGCATTCACGGTCAGCGGGCCGAGCGAAGGCGGGCAGTCGACGAAGACGAACGAATACGCGTCGCGCGCCGGCCGGAGGGACTCGCTCAGGAAGGTCTCGCCGTTCCCCAGCCGCGCAAGCTCCACCACCGCCCCGGCCAGGTCCGGGCGAGACGGCACCAGGTCGAGATTTGCGAACCGTGTCGAGTGGGCGAGCTCCTGGACCGAGGCGCCGTCGAGGAGGTCGTAGGACGAGGTCCCGTTCGCGCGTTCGCCGAGACCCGAGGTCGCGTTCGCCTGCGGGTCGAGGTCGACTACGAGCGTCCGCTCGCCGGCCTCCGCGAGGCACGCGGCGAGATTGACGGCGGTCGTCGTCTTGCCGACTCCGCCCTTCTGATTCGCAAGCGCGAAGACCGTGCCGGGCACCCTCCCAGGCTACTCAGGCAAGCGGACGTTTCTTTGCGACTCCCGGCCGGCGTGGAAACTCGTCCGGCGTCGGCTCGAGCTTTTCGACGACGACCAGCTGCCGGCGTTCGGAGCCTGGGACCGCCTGGACAAGCGGCATCCCGCCACCGAGGCGTGAGGCAACGCGCTCCAACCCGGAGCCTGGCTGCCCCGTGTAGAGGATCGCACGCCCTCCGACAGCCACCAGCGGGAGACACCACTCGAGCGCAACCGCAGGCGGGGCCAACGCCTGGGCGACGGCGGTCCCGTACACGTCCCTTCCCGCGCCCCGGCCATGCTCCTCGGCGCGAGCACAGACGACCGCTAGGTTCGGGAACGCTGCCGCCTGGGCCTGCAGGAAGTCGCATTTCCTGCGGTTCGACTCGAGGAGAACAATCTGGATCTCCGGAAGAACAGCGGCGAGCGGGATTCCCGGGGAACCGCCGCCGGAGCCAACGTCGACGAGTGGGCCCCGCTCCACGAGATCGCGGCCCGCGAGCGCCTCGTTGAGCAGAGCACGCCGCGCCTCTTCGAGATCGGTGAGGCCGGTGAGGCCGGGCGTCGTTACGAGGCCGCGAAGCCACTCTTCGAGCCTCGGGTCCTCCTTCACTCCGAGGGACGTACGACGACGAACCGGTTCGGCTCGTTCCCGTCACTCTCGGTCTCGACTCCGCCCAGCTCCTTCAGGTAGACGTGGACGATCTTCCGCTCCACGGAGCTCATAGGCTCGAGCTCGACAGGAACTCCGGTGCGGACTGCATCCCGTGCCGCTCGCTCGGCGAGGCGCTCGAGCGCGGTCTGGCGGCGGGCACGGTATCCGGCTGCGTCGATCACGACGGCGGGGCGCGTGCCCGGCTCGGCGTCCTTCATGAGAACGGCGTTCGCCAGGTATTGGATCGCGTCGAGGGTCTGCCCGCGCTTCCCGATCAGAAGCCCGAGCTCGGAGCCGCCGAGGGTCGCCACGATCCCGCTCTCGGTCTCGGCGATCGACACCGTGACAGGGACGCCCAGCGCCCGGCAGACACGGTCGAGGAGCTCGCGGATGCGGGCGGGCGGGGTGCCGGCTTCTTCCTCGGGCGGAGCGCCCGAAGGCGGCGCTTCCTCGAGGGCGGCGATCACCCTTGCCGGTGTGAACCCGACTCCCAGCAGCCCCCGCTCGCCCTCGGAGACGACAACGAAGCGCACCTTTCCCTTGTCGAGTCCGGGGTAGCGCTGTTCGAGATCTCGGAGCGCGGCCCACTTGGCCTCGCCGACGGTCTCACCGGTCGCCTCGACCTGAAGCCCGCCCTCGACCTCCTCGGTCATCTTCGGGCAGAGCCGCGCTTCTTCCGGCGGCGCACTCGCTGCCCGCCGGCCGGCTGCGTCTTCTGCTGGGCAGGACCAGGCTTCGGAGATGGGCCTCGGGACTTGGCTCCGTTGCCGCCGCCGTCGCCCGGCGGCGATTTCGGTTCGGTTCGCGAGGTTCGCTTGGGCGCCGGCTGGGGCCGTGGCACCAGGCGCCGCGTGATCAGGCCCTGGCCCACCGTCCAGAGGTTCGTCGTCGTCCAGTAGAGCATGAGGCCCATCGGGAAGTTGACGATGAAGAAGATGAAGATGATCGGAAGCGCCATGAAGAGGTACTTCTGGCGGTTGTCCATCGTGGCCGACATGAAGAGCGTCGACGCGATCTGGCTGCTGACATAGAGGACGAGCAGGAGGAGGCCGGAGTAGTTCGGGCCGGTCAAGTGCTCGCTGATGTTGTCGGTGATGCTCGGGACGATGTTCAGGAAGCCGAGGTCCGAGCTCGGGTACTTCGGAAAGACGTCCTTCTCGAAGTCTTTGAGAACATAGAAGAGCGAGATGAAGATCGGGATCTGAAGGGCGATCGGGAGGCACGAGGTGAGCGGGTTCACCTGGTTTTCCCGGTAGAACTGCATCACCTCCTCCTGCTGGCGCTTCTTGTCGTTCTTGTACTTCGCCTGTAGCGCCTTCAGCTCGGGCGCGAGGATCTGGAGCTTCTGCATCGACCGGATCTGCTTCACCGTCAACGGCACGAGCACGATCCGCACCATCAGCGTGAGCACGATGATCGCGAACGCCCACGAAAGCCCGACAGACGCATGGAGCCACTCGAGGACCGCGGCGAGCGGCTCCTCGATCGGCTCGAGGATCGCGAAGAGGCCGATCACGAACGGGCCCCGAAGATCCTCTGGTCGCGCGCGTAGTCCACGCCTCCGTGGCTCCACGGATTGCAGCGAAGCAGGCGCCACCCAGCGAGTACGAGACCGCGGAAGAGCCCATACTCGCGGAGCGCGTCGAGCGCGTACTGCGAGCAGGATGG
>CAVROA010000010.1:0-72368 GCA_963722715.1 uncultured Actinomycetes bacterium
GGGCGGCGAGCCCGAGGAGGGTCTCAGCGCGGCCGGTCGGCCTGGCGCTCACGCTCGACGAGCTCCTCGTAGCAGGGGGCCTGCTCGAAGGCCGCGAGCCCGGTGGAAGTTGGCCGCTTGTCCGGGGGCCGCTTCATCCTCATCCGGCCCGCAGCGGCCAGGCCGGCCGCGCTGCCGACGAGCCCGCCCAGCAGGAAGGAGCGAAAAGTGCCTCGGCGTCGATCCCCGTCCACGGCGCAAGTGTAGGTTCCCGCGGTGATCTGCACCCTCGGCGATGTCCTCCTCGACGTGATCGTGGCGCTCGACGGGCCGATCGAAGAAGACACGGACACGTATGGCAAGACCCGCGTCGGCACCGGTGGCCAGGCCGCGAACGTGGCCGCGTGGATCGTCGCCCTGGACGGTGCGTCACGACTCGTGGCGCGCCGCGCCGCGGATCCCGTTGGAGAGCTCCTCACGCGGGAACTGGAACGTCGCGGCGTCGAGGTGCGCGGGCCCTTGGCGACAGGCGCCACCGGCACGGTGGTCTCGATCGCGGCGCCAGACGGGCGGCGCTCGATGCTGACCGACCGCGGTGTCTCGCTCGGCTTCGAGCCGGACGAGTTGGATCCGGCCTGGCTGGACGGCTGCGAATGGCTGCATGTGTCGGCGTACTCGCTTGTCCCCTCGCCCCTGCGCGAGACAGCCCTCCTCGCGGCCGAGACTGCCCGGGCGGCGAAAGCCAAGGTCAGCCTCGATCTGGCCTCGACCGGTGCCTTTCGCCAGGCCGGCGTCGAGGCACTGCGCGACGCTGCCCGCAAGCTCTCGCCCGACCTCGTCTTCGCGAACGAAGCCGAAGCCGAGGAGTTCGGCGGGATCGGCGCGCACACCGTCGTGATCAAGCGGGGTGCACGCGGGTGCACCGTTCGCCGGGACGGCGAGAGCCACGACTACGACGCCGAGTCGGCAAGGCTCGTCGATTCGACAGGCGCGGGCGACGCGTTCGCCGCCGGCTTCCTGCTCGGCGGTCCCGAGCTCGCGGTGAGCGCAGCCGCCCGCTGCGTCGCGACAATGGGGGCGATGCCGTGAGCGAGCTCGTTCTCATCCATCCCGACATCGCAGCGGCCCTAGGAGCACGCGAGCCCGTGGTCGCGCTGGAGACGACGCTCGTCTCACATGGATTCCCGGCGGCCGAGGGCGCCGAGGTCGCGTGGGAGTGCGAGGAGCGCATCCGCGCTGCGGGAGCGGTTCCGGCCACGATCGGGATTCTCGACGGCACCGTCCGGGTCGGTTTGGAGCGGGCCGAGCTCGAGCAGTTCGCCGCGACCGGCGACGCCCGCAAGGTCGGGCCGAGGGATCTCGCCGCGGCCGCAGTCCAGCTCGCGATCGGGGCGACGACCGTGGGCGGCACCCTGGCGGTGTGCCGGTTCGCCGGGATCGGGTTCCTCGGCACCGGCGGCCTCGGGGGCGTGCACCGAGGCTTCGCCGGGACCCTCGACATCTCGGCCGACCTCGGCGAGCTGGCCCGCACGGAGGCACTCGTGGTCGCATCGGGGGCCAAGTCGATTCTCGACGTGAAGGCCACCGCAGAAGCACTCGAGACGATTGGTGTGCCGGTGCTCGGCTGGCGCACGGACACGATCCCGCGCTTCTACGACGCGCAGGGAGGGCCGCCGGTGTCGGCACGCGTCGAATCTGTGGAGGAAGCGGCGTCGATCGCCGACGCACACTGGCGGCTAGGCCGTCACTCGGCGCTCGTGCTGGCCCGCCCGCCCGACGAGAGCCTGGACGTCGAGCCGCTCGTCGAGGCCGGGGTGGAGGAAGCCGAGCGACAGGGGGTGAAGGGGCAGGCATTGACGCCGTTCCTCCTCGCCTATCTCCACCGGGAGAGCGGCGGGGAGACGATCCGGGTCAACCGGCAGTTGATCGTCGAGAACGCTGCGCTGGCCGCGGGGGTCGCGGTCGCGTACGCGGCTCTCGACAGTTAGTCAGCGGCTGCGCGCGATCGTAAGGACGGCCCTCGCGTGGCGCGAAGCCACCCCCGCGGTGAGGGACCCGGAGGCGAGCTCGACCACGTAGGAGGCGCTGCCCGGAAACTGGTGGTTCTGCCAGTTCGGCGCACTGCCCGGCGGCCAGCGGATCGCGCGAAAGCGAACGCCTGCGAGCCGCGCGTAGCGGCGCCCGGCCGCGATGCTCCCACCCCACGCCCGGACGGTCGCCTGAGGCTGGTGGTACCAGATGGTCACGTCGGGCCGGATACGGCGGACCAGCGCCCGGGCGATCCTGGACTCCGGCTCGGAAAAGGGTGCCGGGCCGGGGTATTCGGGATCCCACGCCTCTCCGACCGCGCGCCAGCCTGAGCGGAAGTTCCGGTTCAGGTCGACGCCACGGGCGTTCTGGCGCGTCCGGGCTGCTCGCCCGTCCGGATTCAGGACGTGCACGATCCAGATCTCGGCGCCGGCAGGCAACGGTGGCCCGCGCGAGCCGTTGAGTGATGGCGGTCCCTGCGCATTCGTCGCCGTGGATGCAGCCGACGACGAGGATCGTCCGCGGGGCACCGGGTTGACCGCGCTCGAGGGCTCGGATCGGCCTGCCGAGCACGGAGAAGCCGATCGTCTCGACCCGCGCGAAGACCGCGGGCGGTATGGGAGCGTCAGCACTGAGCACGGGCCTATTCTCCGGTACGGAGGACTCGACGCCGCGGGTCCCCCGTAGACGAGACGTGAGCAAGATCGTGACCGCACTCGTCCTCGCGATGATCGCTTGGGGGCCGTCCACGCCCTCCCGTGAGCCGCCGGCGCCGAAGCCCGTCTTCCCGAAGGTGCACTGGCACGCCTCGCACGCCCTCGGCTCTCCTTCCGCCGGACGGCTCGTCGGAGGCGTGCGGCTGCCGGCCGAGGGTCGTCACTTCTTCACGTGGGATCCCCTCGCGCACCGCTCGCCCAGCCCAGGCTGGCGAAGGGTCGGTACGGACGGCCTGGTGCGCTTGACGCTCCGAGTGATCGGGGAGTACGCAGCTGACCACCCCGGCGCGCCGCGCGTCGGCATCGGCGATCTGAGCCGTCCGCACGGAGGCGACTTCGGCCCCCAGTTCGGCGGGCCGGGTCACGTCTCTCACCAGAACGGCCTCGACCTCGACGTCTACTACCCGCGCAAGGATCGGCGCGAGCGCCCTCCGCTCAGGGCGAGCCAGGCAAACCTGCGGCTTGCGCAGGACCTGGTCGACCGCTTCGTGGCCGCCGGAGCCGAGGTGGTCTTCGTCGGCCCGAGCACGGGGCTCGTCGGACCGGAGGGCGTTGTCCGGGTGCTCGTCCACCACGACAACCACCTGCACGTGCGTCTCCCGCCCTGGCTCGCCTGAGAATAGGGTGCTACGGGTGGCTCGGCTCGCTCTGCTGCTAGCAGTCGTCGGACTCGCGGCGTGTGGTGGGTCGAGCGGCGACGAGGCGCCTCCGGCCGCCGATCCCGCTCCGACCACGACCGTCGCCGCGCCGGAAACGACCACGACAAAAACTGAATCGGGCCCGATCGAGACCCTGCCAGGAGGACCGCCGCTTCCCGGCCTCCCGGCGTTCACGGCCGGCTATGCGACCTGGGAAGAGCTCGCAACGGGGCTCCCGCCCCGAGACGCCGACCCGCATCTCGGCACGAAGAACGTCTTCTCCACCCACCGGCCGGAGGGCGGTTCCTTCCCGCCCGGGACGATCATCGTCAAGGAGGCAGTCCGCCCCGGCAGGAACTTCGTCGGTCTGATCGCGACGATGCGGAAGATGGATGGAGCCGATCCGGCGCATAACGACTGGGTCTTTGTGGAGTACACGCGGGAAAGCGGAGGCGAGCCCTTCTCGGAGGTCGCAAGGGACGCCGTCTGCTGGAGTTGCCACATGGGAGCCGCGACAACGGACTACGTTTTCGTTCTCGGCGACTCCCCGCCCTAGACGAGCCCGCGCTCTTCGAGTGCCTCGCGCGGCGGTGGAACACTGACCTTCGTCTCCCCGAGCGGCACGATCTCGCGCTCGAAGACGCTCTCGACGGACTTCGTCGGAAAGAAACCGAGTACGCGTGCCGTCACGTCCCCGACCGTGCGAAACCCGTGGGGCGCAAGCTCCGGCACGATGGCCATCTCTCCCGGCCCGAGCTCGACCCGCTCATCGCCAACATGCGCCTCAATCCTCCCTGCGAGCACGAGCAGGATCTCCTCGGCGCTGTCTGTATGCGTGCCAAGGCTCGCGCCCGGCTCGGTCTCGATCTGGATCACGAGCGAATCGTCGAGGGAGAGCAGCGGGAAGCCGACGCGCCATTGTGCCTTTGGCTCACCCTCGTGCCAACCTTCCATCATCGCGGTCGAGGCGACGCTTCCAGTGAGCTCTATCGTGCCTTGCATGAGAATCAGGCCTCCTTTTCGCGTACATAGGTGTAATGGGAAATATGACCGTATCCGACCGATAAGCCGCTGTCAAGATTCGCTTTACGATCCTGTATTATCAATATGAGATGCCAAGACGCTACGAGCAGAAGAAGCGAGCTCTCCTACAACAGGAGACGCGCAGGCGCATTCTCGACGCGGTCGTGGACCTTCACGCAACCGTCGGGCCGGCACGAACGTCCGTGAGCGCAGTCGCCAAGCGGGCTGGCGTCGAGCGTCCGACCGTCTATCGGCATTTCCCTGACGAGCCGGCGATGCTGGCGGCCTGCTCGGCTCATTTCCGGGCGCGCCACCCCCGCCCCGACGCTGCGTCGTGGAGCCGGATCCTCGATCCCGAAGAGCGACTGCGCGTCGCGCTCGAGAGCCTCTATTGCTACTACGCGGAAACCGAGAGCCATGACAGCCAACGTGCTGCGTGACGCGGCGGTGGTCCCTGCCCTCGCCGAACTCGTCGCTCCGACCCGTGAGCAGATGAGCGCCTTGCCGGATTTGCTCCTCCGCGGCTGGAAGGCTCGAGGCCTGCGTCGGCAGCGGCTGCGCGCCGCGCTGGCTCACGCGGCGGCATTCACGACCTGGCGCTCGCTGGTCGTGGAGCAAGGCCTTGGCCGGGAGGACGCCGTTAGTCTCATGGTCGCGCTCGCTCGCTCGGCGTAACGTTCTCAGTCGTCGATCCGCTCGATCGCCACCACGTCGTCGGAGTGGAAGTCGACATGCCCTGCCGACCCCCAGCCGACCACGTCGCCACTCGGGAGGATCGCCACCGGCGCGATCACACTTCCATCACGGAGCAGGAGCCTGGCTTGGTGGGCGCCGAAGGCATCCTGCGGCCATTCCGCCACCTCGGCGGCCAACCAATCCGGCAGCCGCGACGGATCAACCATTTCCTTCTGTTACTCGTTCAGGAGGCGCAGGAGGTCGTCGACGTCGAGCATCTCGTACGACTGCGTGTGGACGCTACCCCGTGCTCCCAGGGCGATCGAGACCTTGGCGATGACGGACGCATCCGCCGCCTCGACGACGTTCACGAAGTCGTACGGGCCGAGGACGAACCACTGGTGCAAGACCTTGGCCCCCAGCTCCGCGACATCCTGGTTCACCTGCTTGATCCGCTCCGGGTTCGCCCTGAGCGTCTGGAGGCCCTGCTCGCTCAGAGTGGACAGCATGATGTAGCTCGGCATCGCTCCTCCGTTCTCTCAGCCTCGGCCGGGCGAGGATACAGCGCGCGCCTTCTGTTCGAAGTAGAGGACGCTCAGACCCAGGAAGAAGAAGGGCGCCAACACGATCTGGACGAGTGTCGTGGCCGCCAGCCCACCGTTGTCGGCGAACCCCTCGAGGAGCCCCGCGAGCAGGACTCCGAAGAAGACGTAGATCATGACGAGAGCGGCTGCAACGCCAAGTGCGTGCAGATACTCGGCCCGCGCGAGGCGGACCGAACGCTGGAGGGCGAAGCCCAGGCGCTCGAACCAGCTGTCGCCCGCCGGCGACCGCTCCAGCATGGCCACGGGAATGGAGAAGCACGAGACCGCGAGCCAGGCGACTGCGAACAGGAGCAGCAAGGGATCGATTCGCCCGAGGGTGAAGGGCAGCCCCACGACGAGCGTGAGCGGCAGGAGGACTGGGCTCCGGACGATCGTCTGTGCCCAGGCTTCGCGAAAGCCGTCGCCGGAGACGAGCCGGGCAGACACGCCGAAGGCGAGTGTGAAGGCGACCGAGATCGCGGCGACGAATCCGACGACGTGGCCCGTCAGAGCTCCCAGAAGTAGCATCGCCCCGACGAAAGCTCCCACGCCGAGAGCCGCCCAGGGCCGGGCGCCGTAGATCCGGATCGCCTCGGCCAGGACCTCCCCGAGGCGGAGGGGTCGATCGAGGTGAGCCGCCACGACGGGAACCGTACCCCGGGCTCGGGCGGTGGAGATCCGCCAAGAGTGCGACGGAAGCATTTCCGCGCGGTCCTACTACGCCTCGCCGGCCGGTTAGCTCCTTAAACGGCCACCGGCTCGCCCGCGGGCGCCTTCTCGAAAACGAGGTCGCCGTCGTGCGCATCAACGAGCACCGTGTCCCCGTCGGCGAAGTCGCCGTCGAGGAGCCGGACGGCCAGCGGGTTCTCGATGAGGCGTTGGATCGCTCGCTTGAGCGGCCGCGCGCCATACGTCGGGTCCCAGCCCGCTCCGGCAACCACTTCCTTCGCGTCGTCCGTGATCTCGAGGCTCAGCCCGCGCTCGGCGAGCCGATCTCGTAGACGCTGGAGCTGGATCTCGACGATATCGGCCAGCTGCTCTCGCGTGAGCGCCTTGAACTCGACGATCTCGTCGACCCGGTTCAGGAACTCAGGACGGAACCGGTCGCGGAGATCTTCGGCCGACCGGACGTTCGAGGTCATGATGATGACTGTGTTCCGGAAGTCGACCGTACGGCCCTGGCCATCGGTCAGACGTCCGTCGTCCAGGATCTGGAGCAGTACGTCGAAGACCTCGGTGTGGGCCTTCTCGATCTCGTCGAGGAGGATGACCGAATAGGGGCGCCGCCGAACTGCTTCCGTCAGCTGCCCCCCCTCGTCGTAACCGACATATCCGGGAGGAGCACCGACGAGCCGGGAGACCGTGTGGCGCTCCTGATACTCGGACATGTCGAGCCGGATCATGGCCCGCTCGTCGTCGAACATGAACTCCGCAAGCGCGCGGGCCAGCTCGGTCTTGCCGACGCCGGTTGGGCCGAGGAAGATGAACGAGCCGATCGGCCGGTTCGGATCCTGGAGGCCCGTGCGCGATCGCCTGAGCGCGTTCGCGACCGCCGCGATCGCTTCGTCCTGGCCCACGACCCGCCGGTGGAGGCGCTCCTCCATGTGGATCAGCTTCTCGGTCTCTCCCTCGAGGAGCCGCTCGACCGGAACGCCCGTCCAGCGCGCGACGACGGCTGCGATGTCGTCTTCGTCGACCTCCTCCTTCACCATCGGAGTCTCCGCCTGCTCGCGATCGCCGAGCTCCCGCTCGAGCTCCGGCAGCTCTCCGTAGCGGATCTCCGCGACCCGCTGGAGGTCGCCGTGGCGCTCGGCCCGCTCCGCCTCGTTCCGCAGGTCGTCGATCCGCTGCGTGATGTCCTTGACCCGGTCGAGGGACTCCTTCTCCTTCGCCCAGCGACCGGCGAGCGCGTCGCGCGCCTCCTTCGCCTCGGCGAGGTCCCGCTCGACTGGAGCGCGAACCTCGGGCTTCTCCTTCGACATCGCCGCCTGCTCGATCTCGAGTTGGCGCACGCGGCGGTCCGCTTCATCAAGCTCGATCGGCGACGAGTCGATCTCCATCCGCAAGCGCGAGGCGGCCTCGTCGATCAGGTCGATCGCCTTGTCGGGTAACTGGCGGTCCGAGATGTAGCGATCCGACAGGACCGCCGCCGCGACGAGAGCGGCGTCCGTGATCCGAACGCCGTGGTGAGCCTCGTAGCGCTCCTTGAGACCGCGGAGGATCGCGATCGTCTCCGACACCGACGGTTCGCCGACGAAGATCGGCTGGAAGCGGCGCTCGAGGGCAGCGTCCTTCTCGATGCGCTTCCGATACTCGTCGAGCGTGGTCGCGCCGACCAGCCGAAGCTCGCCGCGGGCGAGCATCGGCTTCAACATGTTCGCGGCGTCGACAGCGCCCTCGGACGCACCCGCTCCGACAATCGTGTGGAGCTCGTCGATGAAGAGGATGATCTGCCCCTCGGCTGCCTTGATCTCGTTCAGGACGGCCTTGAGCCGCTCCTCGAACTCGCCCCGGTACTTCGCCCCGGCGAGCAGCGCGCCGATGTCGAGGGCCCACACGCGCTTGCCCTTCAGCCCTTCGGGAACGTCGCCGGCGACGATGCGCTGAGCGAGGCCCTCGACGATGGCCGTCTTGCCGACACCGGGCTCGCCGATCAGCACCGGGTTGTTCTTCGTCCGGCGCGAGAGCACCTGGATGACTCGCCGAACTTCCTCGTCGCGGCCGATCACAGGATCGAGCTTGCCCTGCTCCGCCTCGGAGGTCAGGTCGCGGCCGAACTTCTCGAGGGCCTGGTACGTGCCCTCCGGATCCTGCGAGGTGACCCGCTGGCTGCCGCGTACTTCCTTCAGCGCCTGGTCGAGTTGTTCCCGCGGGAGGAGATCCAGGGCCAGCAGCACGTGCTCGGTCGAGACGAAGTCGTCCTCGAGCTTCTTCATCTCCTCCTCGGCCTGGTCGAGGACCCGCGAGAAAGCGGCGGAGGCGCGCGGCTGCTGGGCGGCGGTCCCCTGGACGGCCGGCTTGGTGGCCAGCGCCGCCTCGGCCTTCGCCCGCAGGTCGGCGACCGATCCTCCCGCACGCTCGACGAGCGTCTGCGGCAGCTCCTGGTCGAGGAGCGCGAGGATCAGGTGCTCCGGATACACCTCCGGGTTGCCCTGTCGCAGTGCCTGGTCCATCGACGCGGCCACGGCTTCCTGCGTCTTGAGTGTCAGCTTGTTGAAGTCCATCTCGCCTTTCTGTCTGGCAGCGTTTCGCTGGCGCGGTAGGGGACGAGGTCGCGGCGGTAGTGCTTGTGGACATTGCGGACCTCGTCGTGCATCTGGCGCTCGAGGCGCTCCAGGCGCCGTTGAACCTTGCGAAGCTCGTCCTCCAGCCGAAGCACGATCTCCACGCCGGCCAGGTTGATCCCGAGCTCGGACTTGAGCGTCTGGATGAGACGGAGCTGCGCGAGATCCGCTTCCGAATACAGCCGCGTGTTTCCGGGCGTCCGCTGCGGCCGCACGAGTCCCTTCGCCTCGTACATCCGAAGCGTCTGGGGATGCATGCCGACCAGCTCGGCCGCCACGGAGATCATGTAAAGCGGGTGGTTGGTCATCTAGACCTCCAGCCTGTCTCGCGGGTTCTCACGGGAGACCTTCTGGAGGTTCTCGACCGCCTCGCGCTCCGCCTTCGAAAGCTTTGTTGGAACGACGACCCGTACGCGCGCGAGCAGGTCGCCGCGCCCTGAGCCCTTCAGCTTTGGAGCGCCCTTGCCGCGGACGCGCAGCATCCGGCCGTCTTGCGTTCCGGGTGGAATCTTCAGTGAGATCTTGCCGTCCGGGGTCGGAACCTCGACCTCGGCTCCGAGGGCTGCTTCGGCGTACGTGACGGGAACCTCGATGACGAGGTCCGAGCCGCGTCGCTCATAGAGCGGCGAGGGTGTGACGCGGGTGATCACGTGCAGGTCACCGGGCGGGCCGCCGTTCCGGCCTGGCTCCCCTTTCCCCTTCAGCTTGATCCTCGTTCCGTCTTTGACTCCCGGCGGGATCTTGACCGTGTAACGCTTGGTCCGGACTTCGCGGCCGGAGCCGTGGCAGGTGTGGCACGGGGTCTCGATGACGGTGCCGTTGCCGCCGCAGCGCGGGCACGGCTGTGACAGCGCGAAAACGCCCTGGTTCTCGGAGACGACGCCTCGCCCGCGGCACACCGGGCAGAGCGTCGGGGTCGTGCCCGGCTCCGCACCGGAGCCGCTGCACGTGTGGCAGGGCACCTCGAGCTGAACCGGGATTCTGGTCTCGATCCCCCGCAGAGAGTCCGCGAAGGACACGTTCACCTCGACCTCGACATCGCGGCCACGTTCGCCTTGCTGGCTGCGCGCGCGGGTCGTCCGCCTGCCGCCGGCGTTTCCGAAGAGGCCGCCGAGGATGTCCCCGAAGTCGCCAAAGCTTCCGAGGTCACCGAGGTCGCCGTCGAAATTGACGTTCCAGCCGCCGGCACGGTTGCCGGCGCCGGCGCCGGCGAACATGCGGCTCCCGAGCTGGTCGTACTGCTTGCGCTTCGCCGGGTCGCTCAGGACGTCGTAGGCGCCCTGGACTTCCTTAAAGCGTTCCTCCGCTTCGCTGTCGCCCGGGTTCGCGTCCGGATGATGCTTCCGGACGAGCTTCCGATGCGCCTTCTTGATCTCGCTGGCGGATGCGGTCTTCGGGACGCCGAGGACCTCGTAGAGGTCCCTCATCCGCTCCCCTGCGAGATCACGACCCGGGCCGGCCTGAGAACGCGGTCGCCGAGCCGATATCCCTTCTGGAGCACCTCGATGACCGAGCCTTCTTCCGCCTCCGAGGGCTGCGTCAGCAGTGCCTCATGGACGTGCGGGTCGAACTTGCCGTCGGTATCGATCTCGAGGAGGCCTTCCCGCTCGAGTGCAGCGCGAAGCTCCCGCGCGACGAGTGCGACGCCCTCCGCAAGCTTCGCCTCCTCGTGCTGCTCGCCCGCCTCGATCGCCCGCTCGAGGTTGTCCAGGACGGGAAGCAGCTCCTTCACGAGCCGTTCGTGGGCACGCGCGACCAGGCTTTCCTGGTCGCGCGCAGCACGCTTGCGGTAATTGTCGAAGTCCGCCGCCACCCGCTTCAGGTGGTCGACGGCCTCGTCGCGCTCGGACTCGAGGAGCGCAACACGCTCCTCGAGCTCCGAGTCGGCCCCGGAGGTCTGCTCCGGGGCCTCGTCGGTGGTCTTTTCCTCGGGGGCCATTACGAGTGCTTGGCCCCTTCCTCTTCGTCGATCACTTCGTAGTCGGCGTCCTCGACGACTTCGTCGTCACTCACCCCGGCACCGTTCCCCTCACCGGGAGTCGAAGCTGAAGCTGCCTGCTCCGTCTGCACCTTCTCGTAGACGGCCTGGGCGAGCTTGTGTGAGGCCTCCATGAGCTGCTCGGTCTTCGCCTTGATCTCGGAGACATCCGAGCCGTCGAGGACCTGGCGCAGCTCTTCGAGCCGAGACTCGATCGTCGAGATGGTCTCCTCGTCAAGCGAGTCACGGTGCTCCTGCAGGCTCTTCTCCGTTGAGTACGCAAGCGACTCGGCCTGGTTCTTTGCATCGGCCAACTCGCGCATGCGGCGTGCCTCGTCGGCATGCGACTCGGCTTCGTTGATCAGCTGCTGGACCTCTTCCTCCTTGAGGCCGGAGCCACCCTCGATCCGGATCTGCTGCTGGTTCCCGGATCCGAGATCCTTCGCCGATACGTTGATGATCCCGTTCGCGTCGATGTCGAAGCTGACCTCCACCTGTGGCATGCCCCTGGGCGCCGGCGGGATGCCGACGAGCTGGAACTTGCCGAGCGTCTTGTTGAACGAGGCCATCTCGGATTCGCCCTGGAGGACGTGGACCTCGACCGACGGCTGATTGTCTTCGGCCGTCGTGAAGGTCTCCGACTTCTTCGTCGGGATGGTCGTGTTTCGTTCGATCAGCCGGGTGAACACGCCGCCCTTCGTCTCGATCCCGAGCGAGAGCGGGGTCACGTCGAGGAGCAGGATGTCCTTGACCTCGCCCTTCAGGACCCCCGCCTGGATCGCCGCGCCGATGGCGACGACCTCGTCCGGGTTGACGCCCTTGTGCGGGTCCTTGCCGATCAGCTCCTTGACCTTCTCCTGGACGGCAGGCATGCGCGTCATGCCACCGACGAGGATCACGTGGTCGATCGCGCTCGCCTCGAGGCCGGCGTCCTTGAGCGCCTGCTTCGTCGGGCCGACAGTTCGCTCGATCAGGTCGGCGGTCAGCTCGTTGAGCTTTGCGCGCGTGAGCTGGAGGTCGAGGTGCTTCGGGCCTTCCTGCGTCGCGGTGATGAAGGGCAGGTTGATCTGCGTCGACATCGTCGACGAGAGCTCGATCTTCGCCTTTTCGGCGGCCTCGTACAGCCGCTGCAGCGCCATCTTGTCCTGCGCCAGGTCGATGCCCTGCTCGCGCTTGAACTCGGCCACCATCCAGTCGACGATCGCCTTGTCGAAGTTGTCGCCGCCCAGATGGTTGTCACCGTTGGTCGCCTTCACCTCGAAGACGCCGTCACCGAGCTCGAGGACGGACACGTCGAAGGTGCCACCGCCGAGGTCGAATACCAGAATCGTCTGGTCTGATTCCTTGTCGAGGCCATAGGCCAGGGCCGCCGCGGTCGGCTCGTTGATGATGCGGATGACGTTCAGCCCGGCGATCTTGCCGGCGTCCTTCGTCGCCTCCCGCTGCGCGTTGTTGAAGTACGCGGGAACGGTGACGACTGCGTCCGTGACCGAGTCGCCCAGGTAGGCCTCAGCGTCGGTCTTGAGCTTCTGGAGGATCATCGCGGCGATCTCCGGTGGCGAGTTGTCCTTCCCGTCAACCTTGACCCTCGCGTCCCCGTTAGGGCCCCCGACGACCTCGTACGGGACGATCTTCTGCTCCTCGGCGACCTCCGAGATCTTCCGGCCCATGAACCGCTTGATCGAGAAGATCGTGTTCTGCGGATTGGTCACCGACTGGCGCTTTGCGGGCGCCCCGACGAGACGCTGGCCGTCCTTCGTGAACGCGACGACGGACGGCGTCGTGCGCCCGCCCTCGGCGTTCGGGATGACCGTCGGCTCGCCGCCCTCGAGCACGGCCATGCATGAGTTCGTCGTGCCGAGGTCGATTCCGATTGTCTTTGCCATGTGGTCCCTTCCTTCGTGGTCGTTGAAAGAAAATCTAAGTCGGATTGTATCAATGTGAGGCCGAGCTAACCCCGGAGGTGGCCCCCGAGCCCGAATGCGACCTAGTTGACTATGACCTGGATTGTCCCGAGCGACGGGTCCGAGCAGTACGCCAGGCGGGTCCCCGCCGCCGCCGCCTCGCGGAGCGCATCCAGGAGCGGCGCCGTCACGACCTCGCCGGGTGCGAGTGCCGGGATACCCGGCGGGTAGGGCGCCACGGTCTCCGCTGCGAGGCGTCCCACCGCCCGGTCGACCGGCACGGTCTCACGCGGTGCGAAGAACGCCTCCCGCGGGCTCATGCCGACCTCCGGCTCGATGCTCCAGACGACGCTGGCACCTCCGGGCTCGCGTGGTGCCCCGCAGTGACGCTCGAGGGCGCGGAGGAGAGCGTCGGCCAGGCGCTCGACGGTCTCCGCGGTGTCCGCGATCGTAAGGAGCGGGATGAGCGTGTCGCGGTTCGCCAACTCGAGGCGAATCCCCTCGCTAACGAGGTCCGCCTCGACCTCGAGCCCGTCAGCCCCGGTCGCCGCAAGTGCCAGGACGAGCTTCGTCGGGTCGTCGGAGTCGACGACTGTGAGCCCTTCCACGCCGGCCATTCGCTCGCGGAAGCCGGCGGCCAGCTCGAGCGTCGTTGCGAGCAGCTCCTCGCCGCGGGTCGCCATGAGGTGCCGGGCCCGGTCGAGACTCGCGAGGATGGCCGCCGAAGGGCTCGTCGTATGCAGAAGGTCGAACGCCTCGCTGACACGGGCCAGGTCGAGCCGACCGCCACGCGCAAAGAGATAGGCGCCTTGCGTGAAGGCGGTCAGCGTCTTGTGTGCAGACACGACCATCGCGTCTGCGCCGAGGGCAAGGCTATGCGCCGGGAGTCCCGGGTGAAACCCGAAGTGCGCCCCCCACGCCTGGTCGACTATGAGCGGGACGCCCGCGTCGTGACTCAAGGTCGCGAGCGCGGCCACGTCGCTGACGACCCCGACGAAGGAAGGCTCGACCAGGACGACAGCCTGCGCGTCCGGCGCGACGGCCAACGCCGCGGCCAGCGCCCCGGTCGGGATCCCGTGCGCGACCCCGGTGTGGTGATCGATCTCCGGCCGGATCCAGACGGGCTCCAGGCCGGCCAGGACGAGCCCGGCGAAGACCGACTTGTGAAGGTTCCGCGAGACGATCGCACGCTGCCCGGGCCTTGCGGCCGCAAGCGCGAGGGCCTGGTTTCCCTGCGTCGAGCCGTTGAGGCAGAAGCGACAGAGATCGGCGCCCCAGAGCTCCGCCGCGAGACCCTCTGCTGCGGCGAGGTAGCCCCCGCGCGCGTGGAGATCGTCGGCCCCCGACGACAAGGGGAGATCGTGCCGCAGGAAGTCGTCGGCCAGGTGAGGCGCGCGCTTGTGGCCCGGGGTCGTGAACGGCGCGATGCGCCCGTCGGCGAGAAATGCCTCGGCGGCGTCCGCGAGCGGGGTGTCGGCCTGGTCCATGGCCAGGTGTTTCTACCGGATGGGGTTCCGTTTATGGCGGCGGCCGGAGCTCGGACACCGGCTCTGGCGTGCTCCGCCTGAGGCCCCGCCCCGGTTCCGTCACGCGATTCGAGGTCGCGACGATGAGTGCAACCGAGACGACGATGGCCGCGCCGGCCGCCAGCACCTGGAGGGTGATCTCCTCCCCGAGCAGCGCCCACCCGAGGAACACGGCCACGATCGGGTTCACGTATGCGTAGGTCGCGACGAGCGAGGTCGGCGCCGCGCGCAGGAGCCAGACATAGGCACTGAACCCGAGCAGCGTCCCGAAGACAACGAGATAGGCGACGGCGGCAAGAGCCTCCGGCGTGAAGCGCGCCTCGCCGAGCTCGCCGGTGACCGTCGCCGTCGCGGTGAGGAGGACGCCGCCGCAAAGGGCGGCGAGCCCCGCAGCCACGATCGGTCGCTGCGGGAGCGGCGCGCCGCGCGAATAGAGCGACCCCGCCGCCCAGGCGAACCCAGCGAAGACAGCGACCACGGCGCCGACCCGGTCGATGCTTCCCTCGCCGAACGGATCCACCAGCAAGGCGAGCCCGAGGAAGCCGGTCACGAGCCCGACTCCCGCCAGGCGGTGGAGCCGCCTCCCGAAGACCACCCGGTCGAGCAAGGCAACCCAGAGCGGGATGCTGCCCATGAGCAGCGCCGTGACGCCAGAGGGAACAGTCTGCTGGGCCCAGGCGAGGCCGCCGTGACCGGCGAGGAAGAGCGCACCTCCGAAGATCGCCGCCGCGCCGAGCTGGCGTGGGCCGATCCTGTCACCGGCCCTGTCGCCGCGCGGCAATGCCCAGGCGAGCAGGAGTGCGCCTGCAACCAGATGACGTATCCCCATGGACAGAAACGGCGGGAGATCGCGTACCGCAACGGTGACGGCCATGAAGGTCGAGCCCCAGACGAGATAGATCGTCGCGAGGGCAAGCCAGACCTTTGTCTCGAGACGTGGCACGCGAAGAGCATGACTGTCCCGGGTAGGCTGAACCCATGGAGCAGCTGACGGACAGCTTCGGTCGAGCGATCAAGAGTCTGCGCGTGTCGGTCACGGACAAGTGCAACTTCCGCTGCACGTACTGCATGCCTGCGGAAGGACTCGAATGGCTCCGCCGTGACGAAATCCTCTCCTTCGAAGAGATCCACCGCCTCGTCGGGATCATGGCCGGTATGGGCGTGGACGAAATACGCCTCACCGGCGGCGAGCCACTCGTACGACGCGACCTCCCCACCCTCGTCGAGATGCTCGCAAGGACACCCGGGGTGGCCGACCTCTCCCTGACGACGAACGGCGTCCTTCTCGACCGGCTCGCAGGGCCGCTCGTCGAGGCCGGACTCCGGCGACTCAACGTCTCGCTCGACTCGCTCTCCCACGTTCGTTTCGCGGAGATCACGCGACGTGACGCCCTCGATAAGGTGCTCCGCGGGCTCGAGGAAGCCGAGCGCCACCCGGAGCTTCGCCCCATCAAGGTGAACTGCGTCGCCATCAGGGGGTTCACGGAGCAGGAGGTGCCCGCGCTCGCGGAGCTCGCCCGCCGGAAGCCCTACGTCGTCCGCTTCATCGAGTTCATGCCGCTCGATGCGGACGAGCGCTGGGATGCCGACCAGGTGCTCGCCGGCGAAGAGATCCGAGCCCTGATCGAGGAGCGCTGGCCGCTCGTCGAGATCCCCGCGAAGCCATCGTCTACCGCGCGGCGGTTCCGCTTCGCGGACGGCGCCGGCGAGATCGGCTTTGTGAACCCCGTCTCGGAGCCGTTCTGCTCGACCTGCGACCGGATCCGGATGACCGCCGAGGGCCAGCTCCGCACGTGCCTTTTCTCCCGCGAGGAGTGGGACCTGAAGACGCCGGTTCGCGCAGGCGCGACGGACGCCGACCTCGAAGCGTTGATCCGCCACGCCGTGAACCACAAGGAGCTGAAGCACAAGATCAACGAGCCCGGGTTCGTGCGTGCGAGCCGCTCGATGAGTCAAATCGGCGGCTAGGAACTAGCTTCCGCCAGGCAAAGCGCGGCGAGATCGACGCCGTAACCGAACGGCGGGAAAATACGGCAGCCGAGGCGGGGCGAGAAAAGCTCCCCTAGCACCGGATAGCCGACGGCTGCGATCGGCACGTCGACTCGCGCGAGGCGGGCTGCGCTTGCAGCAGCCGACGCCTGGCGGCGGGGGTCGGAGAGGGTCTTCCCGGAGTCGAGCGCCCGGACAGACGGTGGTAGCCAGCTCGGCGGCACGTCTCCGCCGAGCATCGTCGTGAGGAAGCTCATCGAGTCTGCGTAGTCCAGGGTCGTACCGGAGTCCCAGAGATCGATCTCCGTTCCAGGTTCACGCACCGCGAGGCCGATGTCCTCGACTTCCCGGAGCTCGACGTCGATCCCGATCGGCGCGAGCGCGCTCTTCACAGCCTCGAACGACTGCCGACATTGAGGGCAGCCGGCCGGCACGCCCATGACCGCCGAGCGGCGGCCGTTGGGGGCGAGCTCAGCAGCGCGGTCGAGATCGGCGTCGAGCCGGTAGAAGCCCCGGCTCTGGAACCCTTCGAATGGCGGCGGCAGGTACTGGTCAGACGGCACCTGGTTGAAGATGTCGGCGATCGCCCGCCGGCTCAGGGCGAAGGCCGCCGCCTGGCGAGTGCGCCGGTCGGCGAACAGGGGGCGCCCCGCGTTGAACGCGATGTAGCCGATGTGCGGCAAGGGCGTGGCGTAGAACCGGACTGAGTCGCCCCCGCCGGCATGCTCGCGGGCGATCTGACTCCCAGGCCCGAGCAGTGGATCGCTGTAGGCGGCGTAGTCCCAGGTCCCGTCCTGAACACGACCGACAGCCTCGGCAGGTTCCACGCCCTCTCGGAGCGCGATCGCATCGAGCGCGTGCGGCCGAGGCCCTGTGTAATTGGGGTTCCGCTCGAGGATGATGTATTCGCCGTTCAGATGCTCGGTCATGTAGTAGGGCCCCGCCGAGGGCGGCGCGACCTCGCCGAAGTTCGGGACTGCCGGCGTACCGGACGGGACGGGACAGAAGAACGGCAACGCGAGGCGGTGTAGGAAGTCCGGCGAGGGGGCCGCCAGCGTGATCGAGAGCCTGGTGCCCGCTGCGCGAAGGCCGGTGACTCGGCTCGCCTTGCCCTCGTTGAACGCCCTCGCCCCTGCGATGTCGCCGAGGAAGAAGATCCCGGGAGCGTCCGGACCGAGCTTCGCCGACAGGGCCCGCTCGATCGAGTAGCGGAAGGTCTCGGCAGTCACGGTCGCACCCGACGGTGGCGAGAAGCGATAGCCCGACTTGATCGTGAACGTGTAGGTGCGGCCGTCGGCCGACAGCTGCGGAAGCGCCGCCGCGATCTCGGGCCGTAGTTCGCGTCCGGCGGCCCCAGAAGCGTCGCCGTAGGCCAGGAGCTTCGCGCAGGTCGCATATTCGATCTGGAAAGCAACCGCACCTCCGGCGAGCGCAGGGTCGGCGTTCTCCAGCTCGTAGCCGGGGACTAGGAGGCGGCCGACGTCACCCGCGAGCGCGCTGATCGCGTCCTCGAACGTCTTGGTTGAGGACACGACGACAGAGGCGAGACCGCCGCCTGCGGCGACCACGTCGACGACGTGACCGAACCCGTAGCTGCGCTGCTCCCCGGTCGAGGCATCGATTCCCGTGACGCTGCCGACGTCCTGGTTGGCGACCCAGAGCGTGCCGTCGCTATAGGAGACGGAGCGTGCGCCCTCACCGGTCTCGTAGGTGCCCACGATGCGGCCGGTCTGGTCGACCTTGTAAACCGTGCCGCTCGACTCATTCGCTGTCCAGGCGAAGCCCCCACCGGCTGCGACGTAGACGATGGGCGGTGGTACCTGCGCGGTCGCGACGACCGTGTTCGTCACGGCATCGATCCGCTCCAGCCCCCGAAAGGACGTGATCCAGACGTCCCCATCGGCAAACGCGATCGAGTATGAGGCGAAGTGTCCCGTGAAGCGGTGCTCGACCTCGCCGGTGCGAGGGTTGAGGCGAAGGATCTCGCCGACGTCAGGCCGGGTGACCCATACGGATCCGGCTCCGACGACCACCCCGACGGTCGGCGACGCGTCGCGACGGTCGCTGGACAAGCGGAATCGATCGACCTCGCGCCCGAGTCTGACATCCACCTTGACAAGCGTCGGCCCGGCGTAGTCGGTGACCCACAGATCGTTACCGTCGACCGCGAAGTACCCCACGTCCGAGACGGGAGAGGCGATTTTCTTGACGACGGTCCGGCTCTCAGCGTCGATCTGGGTGAACGAGATCGGCTCCAGCTCGAGAATCCAGAAAGAGCCGTCGGCATAGATCGCATCACGTCCTTCGTTAACCGGAATCTCCGCCACGACGTCGCCGCTCTCGGCATCGAGGATGGCGACGCCGGGCTCGACGGCGCCCTGCCCCTCGGAGCCGGTGAGAGCAAACGCAAGGGCCGCGACGGCCGGTACGAGGGCGAGAAGTCCTAAAAGTGCAAGTAGCCGCGGCCTGGCCCCGAACCGCCGGCGGGCACGATTCAGCCGCCGCCGCAGCACCGCCCGCTGGATGTGTTCCGCGGGCTCGACCTCGATCACCGGCACGGGTCGGTCGAACCCCTTCAGGCGCTCCAGGCGGCGCTCGCCGTAGCGGACGCCCTCGACCGCCCGGGCTAGGTGGACAACGCCCTCGCTCGCGAGCACTTCACCCGGTCCGGCCAGAGCGCAGAGCCGCGCGGCGAGGTTGAGCGCATCCCCGCGGAAACCGCCCTGCACCGGCACCGCCTCGCCGGCGTCCAGGCCCATCCCGACGCCGAGCTCGAATCCTTCTTCGGTGAAGCGCCGCTGCAGGGCCACGGCACAGCGAAATGCAGCACGCGCCGAGTCAAAGACCATCAGCGCCTCGTCGCCCCGCAGCTCCTGGAGCACACCGCCGTGCTCGCGAACCACCTTGTCCACGAGTTCGGCGAAAGCCGCCGCGAGCTGCCCGGCCGCCTCGTCCCCCCGCTCCTGCGTGAAGCGGGTATAGCCACGTACGTCGGCAAAGAGAAAAGTCCGGACGGTCGGCTCGGCCGTCCTGGCGCCAGGCGGGAGCTCCGGCTCGAGTCCGGCGACGGCAGCACGCGCAGCGGCGGCGAACTCGCCGCCGCTCGGGTAGCGCTCGTCCGCCTTCTTGGCCAAGGCACCGGCGATGACGTCGTCGAGTTGCTCCGGCAGCTCGGGCTGCCTGTCCACGAGGCGCGGCGGCGGTACGGCGAGATGAGCATGGATCACCGCAAGCTCGTTCTCTCGCTCGAACGGCGGCGCCCCGGCGAGGGACTCGTACAGCACGCAGCCGAGCGAGTAGACATCCGCGCGCCCGTCAACCGGACCGCCCTCGACCTGCTCGGGAGCGATGTAGTCGATCGTGCCGACGATCGCGCGCTCGCCGGTCAGGCTCATTGCGGTGGAGGCATGCTTGGCCAGCCCGAAGTCCGCCAGATACGCATGCTCCGCCCCGCCGACGCTCGCGAGCAGGATATTGCCGGGCTTCACGTCGCGGTGGACGAGGCCCCGGGCGTGGGCGGCGTCGAGGGCCGCCGCGACCTGCGAGATGATCGCCACCGCGCGCTCGGGGGCGAGTCGTCCGACCCCCTGTAGCAACTGACGCAGGTCGCGACCCTCGACGAACCGCATCGCGATGTAGAGAGCTCCATTCGCCTCCCCGGCCGAGTGGATCGGGACGATGTTCGGGTGCTCGAGCGAAGCTGCGATCCGTGACTCGCGCAGGAAGCGCTCGCGGAACCGTTCGTCGCGCACGAACTCGGGCCCGAGGATCTTGAGCGCGACGCGCCGCTCGAGCATTACGTCCTCGGCGAGATAGACCGCACCCGACGAGCCGGTTCCGAGAAGCTCGACCACTCGAAAACCGCCGAACTCGGTTCCGGTCGGAATGTTCGAGCTCATGCGCTGGTCATCTCATCTCCGAGGCCGATGTTCACAAGACGGGCGATGTAGGTCAACGCTTGCAAAGGCGGCGTGACCTCCGAAAGGGAGGTAGCCGTACTGCGGGTAGCCCGCCCGCGTCTCTACAATTGGTGAGTGGCCGCTCCCTTCGAACGCCGGCTTCCCAAGGGCTGGGGTGATCTCTTCCTCCAGCTCGGCATCTGGTTTGGGTTCTTCGGGATCTACCAGATCGCTCGTGGCATCGCCGATCGAAGCCCTGCCGAGGCTTTCGGGAACGGGCACGCCGTCATCGACATCCAGCGCGCGCTCCACTCGCTGATCGAGCCGGACCTGCAGCGCGTGGCGGTCGAGACCGGAGGCATCTTCCTCGACGCGCTCAACTGGACGTACTGGCTCTCGCAGTTCTCGGTCGTCGGGATCGCGCTGCTCTGGATCTATCTCTTCCGGAACGAAGCCTTCACGCGCGTGCGGAACTGGCTGCTGGCCGCGAACGTGATCGGCCTCGTCGGCTACGTCGCGCTCCCGACCGCGCCGCCCCGCATGTTCCCCGAGTACGGCTTCGTCGACACGCTCGCGCAGTCGGCCTCGCTGAACCACGGAAGCGCTCTGATCGAGATCGCGTCGAATCCCTATGCGGCAATGCCGAGTCTCCACGCGGCCGACGCGCTCATCATCGGCTTCGCACTCGCCTCGCTCGTGAACAGCCGCTGGCTGAAGATGCTCTGGACGCTCTGGCCGAGCTGGGTGTGGTTCGCGGTCATGGCCACCGGCAACCATTTCTGGCTCGACATCGCCGCCGGCATCGGGGTGGCCGCGCTTGCGGGCAGCATGCTCGCGCTCGTCGAGAGCGGCCGGACGACGCTCTCGCCGGCCTATCTGGTCAGCCGGCGCGGTTAACCTCAGCCGAGATGTCCTACCAGGAGGAAGTTCGCCGGGTCGCCGGACGCTCGATGACCCACCTCGGCGCTACGCGCCTCACACCTGACGCGCTCACGGCCGCAGGCGTCCTGCTGTGCCTGGCCGGCGCCGTGCTCGTCTACTTCGAGTACCGGGGCTGGGGGTTCTTCCTGGCCGGGTCGGCGGTCTTCGTGCTCGGGTCGGTCCTCGACATTCTGGACGGTGCGCTAGCCCGGACGAGCGGCAAGGGCACGCAGTTCGGCGCCTTCCTCGACTCCACGGTCGACCGCGTCGGAGAGGCGTTCATGCTCGGGGCAATCGCGCTCGTCCTCATGCGCGATGGCAGCGAGTGGGGAGTGGCCCTCACGTTTGCAGCGCTCACGGGGTCGTTCCTCGTCAGCTACACCCGGTCGAAGGCCGAGGGTATGGGCCTCCGCGGCAATGTCGGACGGTTCGGAACCAGAGCCGAGCGGGTCACCGTGATCGCAGTCGGCCTGGCACTCGCCCCGCTCGGAGCCCTACCGTGGGCGATGGGGTTCCTGGCGCTGACCGCCTGGGCGACCGCTGTCCAGCGAGTGCTATCAGTGCGCGCACAGCTCCGCCAGCGGTAGATAGCACACTTGTGCTATCACTACCGGCATGGCCCGGGAACGAAAACACGTCCTCGTCCGCATGCCGGCCGAGCTGAAGCGCCGCCTCACCGAAGAGGTAGTGGCGCGCGGAAGCAACCTGAATGACGTTGCCGTTGAGATCCTCGCCTCCCGGTTCGCGGTCCCCTTCGAGGCCTCGGGCAGGCGAAGCATCCCTCGCTCCAAGGCCGGGGACGTCCTGCTTCGCCTCTCCCCCGCGCTCAAGGAGAAGCTGACCCGCCGCGCGAGCGAGCGAAGGCGGACGACCAACGATCTGATCGTCGAGACCCTCTCCGAACGTCTCGGCCTCCAACACAAGAACGGAAAGGACACCATGGCTTCGAGAAACGGCTCCACGAACGGCAAAGCCCGTTCGGATGACAAGGTTCGCGTCGCGATCATCGGCGTCGGCAACTGCGCCAACTCACTGCTCCAAGGGCGCGAGTACTACAAGGACGCAGACCCGGAGCAGTTCGTGCCCGGCCTCATGCACGTCGACCTGGGCGGCTATCACGTGCGCGACATCGAATTCACCGCCGCTTTCGACGTGACGAAGGACAAGGTCGGGAAGGATCTCTCGGACGCGATCTGGGCCCACCCCAATGACACCTACAAGTTCTCCGAGGTGCCGAAGTCGGGCGTCACCGTCTCGCGCGGGATGACGCACGACGGGCTCGGCCAGTACATCTCCGAGGTCGTAGAGAAGGCCCCGGGCGACACGGACGACGTGGTCGGCATCCTCAAGGAGACCGGCACGGACGTGGTCGTGAACTACCTTCCGGTCGGCTCCGAGGAGGCGACCAAGTGGTACACGGAGCAGATCCTCCAGGCCGGCTGCGCGATGGTGAACTGCATGCCGGTGTTCATCGCCCGCGGCGGCCACTTCCAGAAGCGGTTCGAGGATGCCGGGCTCCCGATCATCGGCGACGACATCAAGTCGCAGGTCGGCGCCACGATCACACACCGAGTCCTGACGAGCCTCTTCCGCGAGCGCGGCGTTCACCTCGACCGGACGATGCAGCTGAACGTGGGCGGGAACTCGGACTTCCTGAACATGCTCGAGCGCAGCCGCCTCGAGTCCAAGAAGATCTCGAAGACGAACGCGGTCACCTCGATGCTCGACTACGACATGGGCGCGAAGAACGTCCACGTCGGCCCGTCCGACTACGTGCCGTGGCTGACCGACCGCAAGTGGGCGTACATCCGGATGGAGGGCACCTCCTTCGGCGACGTCCCGCTGAACATGGAGCTGAAGCTCGAGGTCTGGGACTCACCGAACTCGGCCGGCATCGTCATCGACGCCGTCCGGATGGCGAAGCTGGCGCTGAACAACGGCATCGGCGGAGCACTCGAGGGCCCGAGCGCGTACCTGATGAAGTCGCCCCCGAAGCAGATTCAGGACGACGAGGCTTCCGACCTCTCCGAGAAGTTCATCCAGCAGAACGCCCGCTCGAAGGCGAAGGAGCGCGCGGCCGCCACGAAGTAGTGCGGCGCGAGCTTTCAGGCGGCTACGAGCTCGACGACGATCCCGATCGGGTCGACGTCGGCGAGGTGCACCGGTTCCTCTCGGAGGAGTCGTACTGGGCAGAAGGGCGACCGCGGGAGGTCGTCGAGCGGCTCGTCCGTGAGGCCTCCCGCGTCGTCGGCCTGTACGCGGGTGAGCGGCAGCTCGGGTTCGGCCGCGTCGTCTCGGACGGCGTCGCGTTTGCGTACCTGGCCGACGTCTACGTCCACCCGGACGTACGGCGGCGCGGACTCGGGGTCGAGCTAGTGCAGGAGCTGGTCGAGAACGGCCCCTACCGCGACCTCGGCTGGCTCTTGCACACCACCGACGCGCACGAGCTCTACGTGCGCTTCGGGTTCGCAGAGCCGACCGACAGGGTCCTCGAGCGCAGGAAAGGCGCTCGCGGCTCCACCCGCTGAGCCGCGAACGAAACTGCCTGCAGGCGATCTAGAATTGGGAGTCATGGGTCTGCGCGTGTGCATGGTCACGCCGTTCGCGTGGTCGCAGCCCCACGCGGTCAACGATCACGTCGCCGGTGCCGCGGAGGAGCTGGAGCGCCGCGGCCACGATGTCGTCGTGCTCGCACCGTCGAACCGCGCCACGGTGCTCGCGGCCGGCCGTCGGGCCCTGCGGCGGCTGGGACGTGACGGCACACCTCTCGAGGGGGTGGTTGCCCTCGGCCCGGCGATCCCGGTCTCGCGGCGGAGCCGTCTCGGCGTTCCGGTCGGAGTCCGCGCGAACCTGGCCCTCGCCCTCTCGGCCGACCGCTTCGACGTCGTCCATGCGCACGAGCCGGGTCTTCCAAGTCTCTCGTACCTGGCCCTTCGCCAGGCCGGAAGCGTCTCGGTGGCGACATTCCACTCCCCGGAACGCCTCGCATACCCCCCGGGGCGGGCGCAGCGCGAAAAGCTACTGGCTCGAATCGATTCCCTGACCGCGGTCGGAGACGCTACCGCTGAGGCCGCACGCGAGCGCTTTCCCGGGGACTACACGGTCCTTCCGCACGGCGTCGACCTGGAGCGGTTTCGTCCCACAGCCACGAAGCACAAGATCGTGCTCGAGTGGCGTGCGGACGAGTCACAGCGGTTCCGAGCCGCCTCACGGGCGCTCGCGGACCTTCCCGGCTGGGAGCTCGTCGTCCTCCGTACGCGAACGCTCAGCGGTCGTCCCTACGTGCCGCGCTCGGTGCGTGGAAGGGTCCTCGTGCGCAGCGCGCTCGACGAAGAGGCGCGCGCCCGGGAGCTGGCAGGAGCAGCTGCTCTCGTGCCCGCCCTGCGTGGCTCGGACCGGCTCAGGCTCGAGGCGGCGAGCTCCGGAGTGCCGATCGTCGACCCCTCGGGCTCGGCCGAGCAGCCCGAGCTGGTCACGGCCGCGCTGGCCCGCCTCGGCGAGGATCCGGAGTTGCGCGAGGAGCTGGCACGCGCAGCACGGCTTGCCGCGGAGCCGGAGAGCTTCGGGGCGCTCGCCGACCATCTCGAAGAGATCTACGGGGCGGTCGTCCGCCGCAAGCGGCATTCCCGTCGGCCGGCCGACCCGCTGGCGGACCGCCCGCTTGTCTTCGCCGACCTCCACCTGCACACGGAGCACTCCCACGACTGCTCCGTGCCGGTGGTCGATGTCCTCGACCGTGCCGAGGCCCAGGGACTGGGTGCGATCGCGGTCACCGACCACAACGTCTTCGCAGGTGCGCAGGAGGCCGTGGAGCTCGCCCGGGGAAGGGCGCTGACGGTGATCCCTGGCGAAGAGGTGAAGACCGACCGGGGCGAGGTGATCGGCCTCTTCCTGGAGGAGGAGATCCCTCGCGGGATGACCATGGCAGAGACGATCATGGCGATCCGGGACCAGGGCGGGCTCGTCTACCTCCCGCACCCCTTCGACCGCATGCACACGATCCCCGATCCACGGACGCTCCACCGCCATCTCGCCGAGATCGACGTCTTCGAGGTGTTCAACGCCCGCCTGCTCCGGGAGACGTTCAACGATGAGGCCGTCCGCTTCGCGCGTAAGTACAACCTCCTGATGGGCGCAGGCTCAGACGCCCACGTGATCCAGGGGATCGGAACCGGACTCGTCCGGATGCGGGCGTTCGAGACACCGGAGGAGTTCCTGCTCTCGCTGCGCTTGGCCGAGATCATCCGGCGGCCGAAGTCGCTCGTCTACCTCCAAGGCCTCAAGTGGGTCGCGCAAGCACGCGAGAAGCGGGCCCGCGCCGCGGTCCGGTAGGAAGACCCAAGGCCGACCCGAACTAGTCCTAAGCCTCGTGCCTGTGCCCACTGACGAACTTTCCGAGCGCTACCTCAAGAAGGCGATCGCCGAGATGAACGAGCTCGGCCACGAGATCGCCCAGGCCGCCGGCACGGACCGGGCGCCCGTCCTCGGGTCGGGGCATCCGCTCGGCGATGTCTTTCTCCTGAAGCACACGCCCCGCGAGTCAGAGATCCATGAGGGCGTCGCCTTCTTCGGGCGCGCCGGCCAGGCAGTGCTCAAGTCGATCCAGCGCCTCGGCGTTGAGCCGACGGCCATCTACGGGACGAATTGCCTGAAGTACGAGGGCGAGGACGAGGAGGAAGCCCATGGTTGGCTCGCACGCGAGCTGCACGTCGTGCAGCCGAAGATCGTCGTGGCCATGGGGGAAGATGCCCTCGCATGCCTGAACGCGATCAGCTTTCCCCTCTCGACCCCGATCGACCCCGCAACCGGGACGATCACGTCGTTCACGCCGACGATCGACGCCCTGGTGACGCCCGACGTGGACGCTTCGCTGGACGAGCAGCCGGCAAAGCGGGCTTTCTGGGAGGCGTTCAAGGCACTCGGCCCCTGGTGGTCCGAGCTGCCCCCTTACTAGCGCTCGCCGTCGCGCTCGCCGCCTACGACGCGTGGGCGGAGCACCTTCCGAACGTCTCCACCTCGTGGGACGTCATCTTCATCGGGCTCGTGCTCATCCCGGCGACGTTCTCCCTGCTCCTGCTCGCGCTCCCGTTTCGGGAGGAGCTCACCTCCTGGCGCCTCCTCGCCCTCTCGCTCGGGCTCGCAGCGGTCACCATCGTCCTCGAGCTCGTCGGCGCCGACCCGATCGCGAACCAGACGAAGTTCGCGGCGGTCGCTCTCCTCGGCTGGTGGTTTCTCCAGTTCTTCGAAAGCGTCGGGCTCGTCCTGCTCGTCGCCTTCCTGATCACTCCGGTCGACATCTTCTCGGTCGCGCGCGGCCCGACGAAGCACATCGTCGAGCAGCAGCCACAGGTCTTCGATGCCCTGAGCATCGCCTTCCCGGTGCTCGGGGAGAACTCATCGGCGCAGCTCGGGCTGCCGGACGTCCTCTTCTTCTCGCTCTTTCTGGCGGCCACCCAGCGGTTCGCGCTTCGGACGCTGCCGACCTGGGTTGCGATGACGCTCTCGTTCGGCACCACGCTGGCGCTGGCGGTGTGGGCCGACGTCTCCGGGCTCCCGGCGCTACCGCTCCTGTCGGCCGGCTTCGTCCTCGTGAACGCCGACCTGATCTGGAGAGCACTCCGGGACCGCCGGAACGAGCCAAACGCCGCCTAGCCGGACGTGCGCACGCGCGCCCTGGCCTCCCGGAACCGAATTGCCTCGTAGGCGATCAGGATCGAGCAGAGCCCGGCGATGGCCGCAAGGCCGACGATTGCCCGGGCGTTCGTGGCCACGGGAATGAGCGCGAGGCATCCGAGCGCGGCCACGAGCCGCTGCCAGTTCACGCTGCGGACGTTTCGAAGCCGAAACGCGACATGGGCCAGGTAGTAGAGGGCAACGCCGCCGCAGAGAGCGACGGCGGGGACGAGCTCGAGCGGCTCGTCCACGTGCCCGATCGTCTTCTTGATACCGAGGGCGAGCAGGATGATGCCGGCCACCATCGGGAGGTGGAGGTAGCTGTAGGAGTCCCGCGCGATGCGCGAGCGCGCCACCCCCTTCGCCTCGGTCATCTTGCGCTCCGCCACGATCGCAACGACATCGAAGTAGGACCACCAGAGCGCCGCCGAGACCACCACGCCCAGAATCGCGGCCAGGACCACCCGGCCGACGAGGTCGATCCCCGCGGCTCCGATCCCGATCGCGACGATCGACTCTCCGAGGGCGATGATCACGATCAATCCGTGGCGTTCGGCGAAGTGCGCCGGGAAGACGCGCCACCCGCGGCCTCCTCCGAAAAGCGGCCCCGCGTAGTCGACCGCCAGGGCGACGAGCCAGAGGGCCCCCTGCGCCGCCCCGTCGAGCGCCGCGGCTCCGAGGATTAGCCCCGGGGCGACGATCGAAGTCGGAGCGAGGCGCATGACAGCGCCGCGTATGTCGTCGTCGTCCGCGGCGAGGGCGTACAGGACGATGTGCAGCGCCCGCACCGCCAGGTAGGCGGCGCCGAAGAGGAGCGCGTCGTCACCGAAGGCGCCCGGGGCAGCGAGGCCGACGATGAGCATCGCGGCCATGGCCCCGAACACGGCCAGCCGCGCCCCTCCCTCGTCCGGGTCGATCGTATTCGTAAGCCAGGCGTAGGCGGCCCAGGCCCACCAGAGCGCCGCGAGAACGAGCATCCCCCGTGCGAGCCCGGCCCACGTCGGGTCGGCCGACATGAGGCTCGTGACCTGCGTGAGGCCGAACACAAAGACGAGATCGAAGAAGAGCTCGAGCGGCGTCACCCGCTGCTCGGCCTCGACGTGGTGCTCTAGCTCGTCCCGTGTCGAGACCTCCATTACGGGGCCTCGGAGGCTCCCCGGACGAAAAGCGCCACCGTCTCGATGTGGGGCGTGTGCGGAAACATGTCCACGGGCCGCGCGCGCTCGAGCCGGTAGCCGTGCTCGCCCACCAGATCCTTCGCATTCCCCGCGAGGGTGGTCGGATTGCAGGAGACGTAGACGATTCGGGGAGGCTCGAGCCTCGCGATCCGCCGGAGCGCCTTGCCTGAGAGCCCGGCCCGCGGCGGATCGACGACCACGACATCCGGCTTGCCGGCGCGCTCGTGTAGCTCCTCGATCGAATCTCCGACTTCGCCCGCGAAGAAGGCGGTGTTCGTGATCCCGTTCAGCTCGGCATTCTCGATCGCGCAGGCGACCGACTCCTCAGAGACCTCGACGCCCCAGACCGTGAGCGCCTCACGGGCCATCGAGAGCCCGATCGTGCCGGTCCCGCAGTAGAGGTCGAAGACGTTCTCCTCGCCTGTGAGGCCCGCATACTCGAGCGCGAGCGAGTAGAGCACCTCGGCCATGGCCGTGTTCGTCTGGAGGAAGGCGTTCGGCCGCACCCGGAACCGAAGGCCGAGGATCTCCTCCTCGATCGCATCCTCACCCCAGAGCAACTTCGAAGGCACGTTCGTGGTCTCGGCCGGTCTGTCGTTCACCGCGTGGTGGATCGACCGCACCTCCGGGAAGCGCTGCAGCGTCTCGACCAGTCGCTCCTCCCCATCGAGCCGGCCCGGAGCGGTCACGAGGACAACGAGGGCCTGAGCCGTGTTTCGCCCCTCGCGGACGACGAGATGGCGCAGGTAGCCCTCGTGGGTGGCCTGGTCGTAGACGGACAGGCCCTCGGCGCGGGCCCACTCCCGGACGGCGTTTCGGATCGCGTTGCCGAGGTCGGTGGTGAGCCAGCACTTCTCGATGTCGAGTACCTCGTCCCAGCGGCCCGCGCGGTGGAGGCCGAGCCCGACCCCGTCCGGCGTCTCCGTAAACGAGTACTCGAGCTTGTTGCGGTAGTGGAAGATCGACTCCGCCGGGACGGCGGGCTCGAGCCCAAGGTCGGTGAACCCGCCGATCCGAGCCATGGCATCCCCGACCTGGCCGGCTTTGGCCTCGAGTTGTCGCTCGTACGCAAGATCCTGGAAGCGGCAGCCGCCGCAGGCCGGATAGTGCGCGCAGGGCGCCTCGACGCGGTCAGCACCGGGCTCGAGCACCTCGACCGCGATCGCCTCGGCGTGGCTTCGCTTCACCTTGGTGACACGCGCTCGCACGGTGTCGCCCGGAAGCCCACGACGGACGAAGACGACAAAGCCGTTCAGCCGCGCGACGCCGTTGCCCCCGTAGGCGAGCGAGTCGATCCGGAGCTCGAGCTCCTGGTCGCGGGTGACGGGGGCGGCCACCGCTCGATCGTACCGGTGACCTACTGCAGCGTCGTGACGAGCACCTTGCGGGTCCGAGGGCCGTCGAACTCGCAGAAGAAGATGCCCTGGTACGTGCCGAGGGCGAGCGCGCCGCCGTCGAGGGGGATCAGCACCTGGGGGCTCACGAGCGCGGCGCGAACATGAGAGGGCGCGTTGGGCCCGTCGGCATCGTCGTGCTGCCACGCCCACTCGTCGCCCACGATGTTCTCGAGGGCGGCTTCGAAGTCGCTCTTCAGCGCCGGGTCGATGTACTCGTTGATCGTTACCCCGGCAGTCGTATGCGGGACGTAGACGAGCGCGGCCGAGGCTCCATTCGCTCCCTCGAGAGCGGCCCGCACCTGGTCGGTGACGTCGACGACCTGGGTCTTCCGCTCCGTCGTTACCTGGAACTCCCGCACGGGTCGCTATCCTACGCCACCGATGTCGGCCCACCCCATCGGTAGCGGCGAGCTCGACGCGTACAGGGAAGAGGCCGACCGTTTCGTCGCCGCCCTCGACGAGGAGTTCTATCTCCACTTCGCCGGCCTCAAGGAGACCCTCGAGCTGGCGCCCATCTACGAGCGCTTCTCCGAGCTCTCGACGCTCGAGACCTGCGAGCGGCTTGGCGCCGCGACAGCCGAGGATGCACGCCTGACCGAGCTTTGGCGCTTCGCCTGCGAGGGATATCTGGGCAACCTGACGCGGGAGCAGGCCGAACGGTTGGCGGGGCTCGAGGCCACGCTCACTGCCGAGGTCGACGGCGAGTCGATCGGCTATCGCGAGCTTCGGCCGCGCATCGCGAACGAACCGGATCGAGCGAAGCGGGAGCGCCTCGAGGAAGCCCGCAACACGCTCATGGAGGAATCCCTTCTGCCCGAGTACGTGCGGGCCGAAGGAGCGAAGCGCGAGGAGACGGCCCGCCTTGGGGCGGCGACCTACCGTGAGCTGTACGACCGCTTCGGATTCCGCCTCGACCGCATGGAGGCCCAGTGCCGTGACTTCCTCGCCGCCACCGAGGACTCCTATGTCGACACGCTCGACGATCTCTTTCGCATTCGCGTAGGCGTCGGAGTCGCGGACGCGGAGCGTTGGGACGTCGCACGGGTTTTCCGCGCCCCCGAGTGGGACGAGGGCTTTCCAGCCGAAGGAATGCTTCCCGCCCTGATCGGGACGCTGTCCGAGCTCGGCATCGACCTGCCTGCACAGCGGAACGTCGAGCTCGACATCGAGCGCCGGCCGCGAAAGTCACCGCGCGCCTTCTGCTCGCCGATCGAGGTGCCAGGCCGCGTGATACTCGTCATCCAGCCGATGGGCGGCCCGGAGGACTGGCGCGCCCTGTTCCACGAGGCAGGCCACACCGAGCACTTCGCGCACATCTCGCCCGAGCTTTCCTTCGAGCACCGCCGCCTCGGCGACGCCGCAGTCAGCGAAGGCTGGGCCGCCCTGCTCGACCGCCTCGTCGACGATCCTGTCTGGCTCTCCCGCCGTCTCGACTTCGGGCGGCCCGAGGCCTTCGCCGCAGAAGGCGCGGCGCTCCAGCTCTACCTCGCTCGCCGCTACTCAGCCAAGCTCCTCTACGAGCTGGAGCTCCACGGTGACACGGACCTCGAGGCCATGCGCGGCCGGTACGTCGAGATCCTCGGGGACGCGACCAAGATCGAGCCGGCCCCGTCGGACTACCTCGCTGACGTGGACGATGGCTTCTACGCGACCGGCTATCTCCGCTCCTGGGCCTTCGAAGCGCAGCTCCGGACGTTCCTGCGCGAGGAGTTCGGCCACGCCTGGTTCGCGCGCCGCGAGGCGGGCTCCCTCCTCCGCGAGCTCTGGAACGAGGGGCAGCGTCTGGATGCCGACCAGATGCTGCGTGAAGTGACGGGAGCCGAGCTCGAGCTCGACGCGATCGGGGACCGAATCCGGGAGCCTCTCTCCGCATGACCCGGGTCGTGATCGCCGGCGCCGCAGGCCGTGACTTCCACAACTTCAACGTCGCGTTCCGCGAGCGCGAGGACGTCGAGGTGATCGCCTTCACCGCGACGCAGATCCCCGACATCGACGGGCGGGTGTATCCGGCCGCGCTCGCGGGCGCTCGCTACCCGGACGGAATTCCGATCGTCGCCGAGGAAGAGCTCACCGACCTCGTTCTCCGTGAGAACGCCGACGAGGTCGTGTTCGCCTACTCGGACGTCACCCACGAGCACGTCATGCACGTCGGCTCGATCGTCCTCGCCGCGGGCGCGGACTACCGCCTGCTCGGGCCGAAGGCAACGGAGCTCGCGTCGACGAAGCCCGTGGTTGCCATCTGCGCCGTGCGCACCGGGTCGGGCAAGAGCCAGACGACGCGCCACGTAGCGCACGTCCTCCGGGAGGACGGAAAGCGGGTCGCCGTCCTCAGGCACCCGATGCCGTACGGCGACCTGACGAAACAGGTCGTCCAGCGGTTCGAGCGCTACGAGGATCTCGATGCGAACAACTGCACGATCGAGGAGCGCGAGGAGTACGAGCCGCATCTGGCAGAGGGAAACCTCGTGTTCGCCGGGGTCGACTACGCCCAGATCCTGGCCGCCGCCGAGGAAGAGGCCGACGTCATCCTGTGGGACGGCGGGAATAACGACGTGCCCTTCATCGCGCCCGACGTTCACATCGTGGTCTGCGACCCGCATCGCGCCGGGCACGAGCTCCGCTACCACCCCGGCGAGCAGAACCTCCGCATGGCGGACGTCTGCCTCGTCAACAAGATCGACACCGCCCCGCCCGAAGGTGTCGAGGCCGTCCTCGAGTCGATCCGGAGCGTGAATCCGGGTGCCACGGTCGTTCGGGCAGCGTCTCCGTTCCAGGTCGAGGGCAACCCGGAGCAGATCGCCGGCAAGCGTGTGCTCGCGATCGAGGACGGGCCTACGCTCACGCACGGAGAGATGACCTACGGCGCCGCAGTCCTGGCGGCGAAGCAGTACGGCGCTGCTGCTCTGGTCGACCCGAGGCCTTTCGCGGTGGGGTCGATCCAGGAGACGTTCGCGAAGTATCCGGACGTCGGAGAGCTCCTGCCCGCAATGGGTTATGGGCCGAAGCAGGTGGAGGAGCTCCGAGAGACCATCGAGCGCTCCGACGCCGAACTGGTCCTGATCGGAACTCCGATCGACCTCCGCCGGATCGTGGAGATCGACAAGCCGGCCCTCCGAGTCACGTATCGCCTGCAGGAGCTCGGAGAGCCGACGATCGCAAGCGTGCTGCTGGAGCGAGGCATCCTGGACGCGGCACCCGCTCTCGCGAGCAGCTAGGAAGAGCCACCCCGGGGCCGAAAGTCACCCCGTGCTCACGGTCGTGGCCCTCGGCGGGAACGCCCTCCTCGGTCCCGGCGAGCGCGGGACGGCGGCCGAGCAGCGCGCCAACCTGGCTCGCACGTTCCGGGCCGCTCCCACGCTCTTCGCCGAAGCGCCGCTCGTCCTCACCCACGGCAACGGGCCGCAGGTGGGCAACGAGCTTCTGCGCCAGGAGCTCGGCAGCGCTGAGGTCCCGCCGCTTCCGCTCTGGCTCGCGGTCGCGCAGACGCAGGCCGAGATCGGGGCGCTCGCGGCCGCGGAGCTCCGCCCCCTGGTCGACCCCGAGGTCTCCGTCCTCCTTACGCATGTCGTCGTAGACGAGAACGACCCGGCCTTCTCGAGCCCGACCAAGCCGGTCGGCCCCTTCTACGACAAGGCCACAGCCGACGGGCTCCGCCAAGAGCGGGAATGGATCCTCCGTGAGGACGCCGGGCGCGGCTGGCGTCGGGTGGTCCCTTCGCCGGAGCCGCTCGAGATCGTCGAGCTGGAGACGATCAGAGTTCTCCTCGCGGCCGGGGGCATCGTGATCGGGGTCGGAGGCGGCGGCATCCCTGTCACCCGGCGCGGCGACCGTCTCGAGGGCGTCGACGCTGTCATCGACAAAGATCTCGCCTCGGCACTCCTCGCAATCAGGCTCGAGGCGGAGCGGCTCGTGATCCTGACCCAGGTCGCCGCCGTCGAGCGCCGCTTCGGGACGCCGGAGGCGGAGCCGATCTCGGAGCTTCGCGCGGGCCGCGACAACGCGATCCTCGAGGAGCTTGCCGCCGGAAGCATGCGACCGAAGATCGACGCCGCGTTCCGGTTCGTTCGCGAGACCGGTGGGGAGGCACTCGTGACGAGCGCCGAGGCCCTCGCGGGCGGAGAGCCCGGAACCAGAATCATCCCGGACCAGTAAGGATCCCCGCCGTGGTTCCCATCCCGGTGACGCTCAAGGGCCGCGACTTCCTGCGCGTGAACGACTGGTCTCCCGACGAGCTCCTCACAGTTCTCGAGCTGGCCGAGAGGCTGAAAGCGAGGCAGCGCGAGCGGGTGGAGCATCACCTCCTCCCCGACCGCACGCTCGCGATGATCTTTCAGAAGCCCTCGACCAGGACCAGAGTGAGCTTCGAGGTCGGGATCGCCCAGCTCGGAGGCGCAGGGCTCTACCTCTCAGCCGGAGATCTCCAGCTGGGCCGCGGCGAGTCGATCGAGGACACAGGGCTCGTCCTCTCGCGCTACGTCGACGGGATCATGATCCGGACGTTCCACCAGGCCGAGGTCGACGCGCTCGCCGAGGCCGCGAGCGTCGCCGTCATCAACGGCTTGACCGACGAGTTCCATCCGTGCCAGGCCCTCGCCGACGTGATGACGATCCGGGAGCAGTTCGGCGAGCTCGAAGGGGTCACGGTCGCCTACCTCGGCGACGGGAACAACGTCTGCCACTCCCTGATGGTCGCCTGCGCGAAGCTCGGGATGCACTTCAGGGCCGCTACCCCGCCCGGGTACGAGCCGGATCCGGAGGTGGTCGGCTGGGCAACGGCCGCCGCCGCCGACTCGAGCGGAACCATCGAGCTCGGTCACGATCCCCAAACCGCGGCGCAGGGGGCCGACGTGCTCTATACGGACGTCTGGACGAGCATGGGCCAGGACGAGGAGCGTGAGCGCAGGCTCAGCGACCTCCAGGGGTTCGGAATCGACTCGGCGACCCTGTCGCTCGCCTCCGAGCGCGCGGTCGTCATGCACTGCTTGCCCGCCCACTACGGAGAGGAAGTCACGAAGGACGTCCTGCACGGGCCTCGCTCGGCGGCGTGGGACCAGGCCGAGAACCGCCTGCATGCCCAGAAGGCCCTCATGGCGCTCGTGATCAGGTAGTGCCCGGTTGATCCCGATCAAGGACAACGTGCCGACCCGGCGCTTCCCGGTCGTCACGGTGGCTCTGATCGGCACCAACGCCCTCGTCTGGATCTTCTACGAGCACGCCGGCGGCGCAGGGTTCGTGGGCGCGGTCAACGAGCTCGCCTATCACCCCTGCGAGGTCGAGGGCTCCTGCGTCCAGGTCGGCGAGGACTGGCCGGTTACCGCGGTCACGTCGATGTTCATGCACGCGAGCTGGGCGCACATCGCCGGGAACATGCTGTTCCTCTGGATCTTCGGGAACAACGTCGAGGACACGTTCGGGCGCTTGCGCTTCCTCGTCTTCTATCTCCTTGGAGGCCTCGTAGCGATCGCAGTGCAGACCTTCGTCACGCTCGAATACGGGTCGCCTGAGCAAGCCCTGATCCCGAACCTCGGCGCGAGCGGCGCCATCGCCGCGGTGCTGGGGGCCTACTTCGTCATCCTCCCCTACGGCAAGGTGCTGACCTTCGTAGCCCCGTTCTTCTTCTTCCCGATCCCGGCGGTCATCTTCCTGGGGATCTACTTCGTCTACCAGCTCGTCGTCGGCGGAGCCTCCTTCGTGAGCCCGGAGACGGGCGGTGGCGTCGCCTACTTCGCCCATCTGGGTGGGATCGCGTTCGGCCTCGTGGTAGCGAAGCCCTTCGCGGCCGGCCGCCCCCGGCCGCCCCGGCCGACGTATTGACCACTTTCGAGGAACACGTGGAGCGAGCGATCGACTCGCTCCCACCCGAGCTCCGGAAGGCGATGTCGAACGTCGAGATCGTCGTCGAGGAGGAGAACGCCGAGGACCCAGATCTCTTCGGGCTCTACCTCGGGATCCCGCTCACGGAGCGGGATACGGGCTACGCGGGCGTGCTGCCGGACAAGATCGCCATCTACCGGCAGCCGCTCGTCGAGGAGTTCGGCGACGACCCCGAAGTGCTCGAGGACGAGATCAGGATCACGGTTCTGCACGAGATCGCCCATCACTTCGGCATCGACGAGGATCGCCTTACCGAGCTCGGCTGGAGCTAGCCGGCTCCCCACCCGAGATCGACTGCATCGATCGCGAGCCGGGCGGGGTCGAGGGGCCGACGTTCGCCGAGCCGGTACACGTGCACGGACCCGGCGCTCGTCGAGGCGACCCAGGCGCCGTCCGGAGACACGGCAAGCGCCTGCCCATCGGCCAGAAACCTGGGAAAGGTGGTGGCGATTCTGTTCTCGTCGATCGTGAGAAAACCTTGCCCGGGAGGACCGGCCCGCACAATGAGGTGATTTCGTCCGAAGGGGCGCAGATAGGAGAGACCAGGGAACGAAAGCACTGGCCTAGCGAGCCGGCCCCCGGCCCCGGAGACGAGGACGCGGACCGACTCGGAGTTTCCTGGGCTGTCAAGAAGCATGGCGAGCCGCTCGTTGTCGATCCAGGCCAGCTCGCGAATCGTATTCCCTGGCACCATCCGCATCGGAATCCGCCGGAGGCAGTTCACAGGGTCTGGCCGCGTACAGCCTTTTACGAGCTCGACCGGTCGGCCCCGCCGCACGAAGGTCAGCGTGCCGTCCGGCTTCCAGGCCGGTGCGCAACCTTCCACGAGAACCGGCTGTGGTGGGCCAAGAACGGTAACGTCGTCTCCGGGGCAAGGACCGCCGACGGCCACCCGGCCACCGAGGGAGGTCGCGATCCGGCACGATCCGACGTCGACCGCGCTCGTCGCTTCCAGGCCGGGGAGCGCGAGCGACCTGAGCGCACACTGTCCCGGCCGGACTCTGAAGGTGAAATGGAGGACACCTGTGATCTGGCGGCTCGCAAGCTTTTGCGCCGCCGAGCCGGTGGTTGTCTGGTCGCTCGTCGAAGCCGCCCTTCCGCCTGCGGGGTTGCCGTCTCCCCGGAGCGCATCGACGCCGGCCGCTACCCCGAGGCCGACGATAGCGGCGACGAGGAGCGCAGTCCCGCGATTGGCCACTAACTACCTCTGCGAGCGGCAGCTCGAAGAAGAAGGTCGAGCCCTCCCCCTCGGCCGAGACCACCCAGAGCCGGCCGTCCATCTGCCGGACGAGCTCCCGGCAGATGTAGAGCCCGAGGCCGGTTCCCCCCACGCCCCGGGTCAGGTTCGGGTCGAGGCGGTAGAACTTCTCGAAGATCCGGGCTTGCTCGCTGGGAGGGATCCCCAGCCCTTCGTCTCGAATCGAGACGCGCACGTGCCGGTCGCGACGCTCCAGCTGAACGTCGACGCGGCCACCTTCCGGTGAGTACTTGACGGCGTTGTCGATCAGGTTCGTCAGCACCTGGCGCACCTTGTCCGGGTCGCCGGCGACAGGCGGGAGAGGGCCAGGTTCGCGAAGGTTGATCGAGACGCTCTCTGAAATGAAGGCTCGCATGGCCTCGACGATCTGAGCTGCACTTCCGGCAATGTCGAAGCTCTCGATCGACATCTCGAGCTGCCCGCTTTCGAGCTTGCTCGCCCAGAGGATGTCGTTGATCGTGCGCGCCAGTCGGTCGGACTCCTCGGCGATGACCGCGAGCAGCCGGGCTTGGACGGCGGGGTCGCTTCCGACGTCCGGGCGGCGGAGAGTCATCGCTGCGCCGTAGACGGCTGCAAGAGGTGTCCGGAGCTCATGCGACGCCGTTGCCACGAACTCCGTCTTCAGCTGCTCGACCCGGCGCTCGTCGGTCAGGTCCCGGAAGGCGTAGACGGTGCCGTCCGAGAACCCGACGCCCGAGATGGAGAGCCAGAGCTCCCGCCCATCGATGTCGAGCGGGAGTGTCTCCGCTCTGCTCTTCCCCGGCCCGCGTCTGTCCGGCACCGGCGCCAGCTCGGCAATTCGGTCCCAGCCGGGAATCGCCTCCGCAGCGGGCCTGCCAACGAGCTCGGAGGCAGCGAGACCGGTGATCGCCTCGGCGGCCGGATTCCAAAGGCGGACATCGCCACGGGAGTCCACCAGGAACACGCCGTCGCCCACGGTCGCAAGCACGCGGGCGGCGTGGCCCCGCTCCTCCGCCTCCCGGTAGAGCCGCGCGTTGTCGATCGCGAGCGCCGCCCGGTCGGCCAGCCCGACGGCCGCCGCCAGATCCTGCTCCGTGTAGCGGCGGGCCCCGGACAGGAAGGTCAGCGCACCCACCGTGTCGCCGCGTACGACGAGCGGGATCATCATTCCCGACACGAGCCCGAGGGTTTCGAGATCGCGGAGATGGCTCTCGTCTCTCGCGATGACCTCCAAGTCCTCCGCTATGTCCGCGTGCAACTCGGGCCGTCCGGTTCGAAGCACCCGGCCCACCGTGCTCTGCTCGACGTCGGGATCGGCTGGGTAACGCCGCTCCAGATCGCGGACGAGCTCCTCGAGCATGGGGTCGACGTGCGCCACGGCGACCTGGTGGATCTGACCCCACTCGACGACGTCGACGACGCAGCAGTCCGCAAGCGCCGGTACGGCGAGTCGAGCCAGGCTTTCCAGCGTGGTCTCGTAGTCCAGCGAGGACGAGAGGAGCGCGCTTGCAGCAGCGAGGAACTCGAGGCGCTCGCGGGCCCGCTCCGCCTCGCCGCGCGCCTCCTGCTCCGCCTCCAGCAGGCGAACGCGCTCGGTGATCTCGACCACGACGGTACCGAGGCCCAGCGGACTGCCGTCCGAGCCCGCCACGGGGTAGATGCTCGTCAGCCACGTCCGCTCCTCGCCCGGCTGTGCGGGCGTTTGCCCCCCGACCTCGAGGTCGACGGCAGGCTCCCCGGAGGTCAAGACCTCGTGAAAAGCCTCCTCCAGCCGCGGGTCGAGGTCCGGCAGGACGTCGCGTACCGTGCGGCCGAGGTGCTGGCCGATCGGGAGTCCATTGATCTCTGCCAGCGCCTCGTTCAGACGAACGTAGCGAAGCTGCATGTCGAAGAATCCGAATCCGACCGGAGCCGTATCGAGCAACGTGTCCAGGAGAGCGGCCGTGTCCTGCACGTCGCGATGCAGCTGGGAGTTGTCGACGGCCACGGCAGCCCGGCGAGCGAGCTCCCGCGCCAGCTCGAGATCCTCCTCGGTGTAGCGGCGGCCCGACTCTGCAGCGATAAAGGCGATCGCCCCGATCGACCGACCCCGGGCGACGAGGGGGACGCCCATGTAGGAACGCATCCCGAGGCTGCGCAGGATCTTCAGGTGATCCGGGTCGCGCGCGGCTAGCTCGAGCATCTCGTCGGTGATCTCCGCAATGATCTCGGCCTCACCCGAGCGGATGACGGCGGGGATCCCGGTCTCTGCGTCGGGGTCGACGGGATAGCGCTCGCTGAGCTCGGCCGCCCAGGCCATCTTCGCAGGGTCTGCGTGCTCGAGCGCAAGCGAGTCGATGGAGCCGTCCGGCTGGAGCATGTTGACGGTGCACCAGTCGGCAAAGCGTGGGACTGCGAGCCCTGCGACACGCTGAAGAGTCGACGGATAGTCCAGCGACGAGGCGAGCACCTCACTCGCCTCTGCGAGGAAGCGGAAGCGCTCCTCGGAGCGCTTCCGGTCGGTGATGTCGTGGAAGATGTTGACGGCGAACTGAACCTTGCCGTCCGCGCCGACAACGGGCGAGGAGCGCACGATCGACCAGTGCTCCTCTCCGGTCGCGACGATCCGCCACCGGATTGTCTGGGCCGGAGGATTCTCACCCCGCAGCGCCGCCCGCCCGGGGAGCTCGGCAGCGGACATGGACCGACCGTCCTCGCCGAAGAGCTCGAAGCGGTCCATGACAGCAGCCGGCGGGCTCGCGAGGAGCTCGTCCACACCCGCGAACCCGAGCAGGCGCGTCGCTGCGTCGTTCGCGAAGACGAGGTTGCCGGTGCGGTCCTGAACCGTGATTCCGTCGGCGACCCCGCGGAAGATCACCTCCAGCTGGTCGCGAGACTCCCGGAGTGCTTCCTCTTCGAGCTTTCGCTGCGACGCGAATGCGACCTGGTTTGCGATCGTCTGCGCGAGGCGCAGCTCCTCGTTTGTGAGGTCGTGCGGCTCGGGGTAATAGATCATGAACTTGCCGAGTAGCCGCCCGCGGTAGAGGAGCGGCACGAATGCGAGCGCCGCTATGCCCTCGCGGCGAAGCACGTCCCGCAGCCCCTCGACACTCTCGTCCGCCTCGGCGTCCGCAACGACGATCGGCTCGGCGTCGACGGTGTCGGGCGCCCAGGGGCTGTGACCATCGACCTCGGCGCGATACTCGTCGGAGAGCCCGCGCCAGGCACGGAAGCGCATGACGCCTGCCTCGTCGAACAGGAGGATCGAGGCCCTGTCGGCGCGGAGCGCACGCGTCAGCCCGTCGAGCGCCACGTCGTAGATGCCTTCCACGTCCTCTGCCCGGCTGACCGCCTCGGTCATCTCGTGGAGCGCGCGAAGCTGCTCGTAGCGCCCCGCGAGCGCGTCGGTCCCGTCCAGCGACGGATCCGGCCGCCGTTGTCTGCAGCTAGGGCCTCTGTGCGCGCTCGGTGCCGTTCGGCGTCGGTCTCGGTCATCTGGCGATGCCCATCGTCGTGAGGCCCCTCCGGAGCGAACATATATCACCGCACTTCGGGCTTGTCTTCGCCCGCCTCGCGCGGTAAAACATCATTTCGATGTGCCGCCGCCGCTTCCTGGCACTCGCCATCTCCCTTCTGGCCGCCCTGGTGGGCGCCGGAGCCGCGCAGGCCGTGATCATCCCGCAGTCATCGATCGCGGGAATCAAGCTCGGGATGACTCGCCCCGAGGTCAAGGCCCATTCCGGCCAGCCCTCCACGATCTTCCACGGGACGAACGAATTCGGCGCCTATACCGTCTTCCGCTACTTCCGTCTGCGCGTGACCTTCCAGGGGAACGCAGGTGCGACCGCCGTCTCGACGACGCGCAGGCGCCAGGAAACGCCGGCCGGCATCCACGTTCTTTCGACGGAGACCGCGCTTCGAACCGCGTATCCCGGCGCCCGCTGCCGAACCGAATTCGGAGGCTTCAGACACTGCTGGATCGGACGGTTCCAGCCCGGTCGCCGCGTGACCGACTTCCGGATCAGCACGGGCCTCGTCCGTAGCATCCTCGTCGGCTTCGTGATCGACTGACGCCTCTAGCCTTCGACGTCCTTGGCGGGGAAGAGCACGGTCGGCGTCTCTTCCTTGCCCGGGTCGCGGTTTCGGATGACCACGTCGATCAGGGTCACTACCACCGCCGCGAAGGGAATTGCCAGCAGCACGGCAAAGCCGCCGAAGAGGATGGCCACCGACGAGACGGAGACGAGGACGACCAGCGGGGAGAGCCCGACCGCGTCGCCCAGCACGCGTGGGATGACGATGTAGTCCTCGAGCAGGCGGACGACGAGGACGGCGATGCCGGCGGCGGCCGCAGTCTGCCAGGACACGGTCAGCCCGACGCCGATCGCGAGCGCGCCGGCGAGGAGAGGGCCGATCACCGGGATGATCTCGACCACCCCGGCAAAGATGCCGAGCAGGAGCGAGTACGGGACGCCGATCGCGTAGAAGGCGAGCGAGAGGACAGTCGCCACCAGGATGATCAGAAGCAGTTGGCCGCGGACAAAGGCACCGAGCTTGGCGTCGATCAGGTCCCACGTCTCCCGGACGATGCGCCGCCGCTTGACCGGGACGACAGAGAGCAGGAGCCGCTGGGCGTCGCCTCGTTCGAAGATCCAGTAGGCGGCGCACGCGAGCACGAAGAAGATCCCGACGAGGACTTCGAAGGCAACGAAGGTCAGCTCGACCGCGGGATCGATGAGGCTCGAGGCCTCGGGCAGGTCTCGGAGCCGCCGGTCGATGTCGAGCAGGACCCGGTGTTGGATGCCGGTCGTCTGATTGGCTTCTTGTCGGAGCTCCGGGAGACTCGCCACCGCGGTCTCGATCTCGCTCTTCGCACGCGGCACGACCTGCCAGAGCAGGACGCCGATGAGAAGGAGCAGGCCGAAGTAGTGCAAAGCGATCCCGACCCCGCGCGGCACCCGGTGTCGCTTCAGGAGATCGACGCCGGGCGTCATCGCGGACGCGATGATGAAGGCGAGGAAGAGCAGGGCGATGATGAGCCGGAGCTTCCAAAGCGCCAGCGCGAGGACGACGACACCGCCTACGACTAGCGATGCGACGAGGGCCCGGCGCGCGGTTTCTCGCATCCTGCCTAGTGTGTCGCCGCAGCCGGACGAGCGCAAACGCCCGGGAGCTTCTAGGCCGGTCTCCTCTCGCGCCAGGCAAGCACTTGCATGCCCTCCCACCAGCCCCCGTTGCCCGGGATGTCGAAGATCAGCTCGGCGTTCGGCTGGCCGTTCAGGTAGTCCGCGGTCGCTTGTCGCACCTCGTCCCAGTCCGAATCGTCGATGACGAGCAGTGCTTCGCGGGCGAGGTGGGGCTCAACGAGCTGGAGACCCCGGAGCTGCGACTCGTAATCGTGCGCCGCGTCGTAGTAGTAGACGCCGACGCTTCGCCCCTCGAGGGCGCCTTTCTCGAGCAGCTCGAAGGCGTCACCGGCCAGGATCGTCGCGCCTTCGAGCCCGAACCGCTCGAGGGAGGACTCGAGGCCTGCCTGCGTGGCTTCGTCAAATGAAAAGTCGTCGATGGCGACGAACTCGCCGTCGTTTCCGAGCATCGCCGCGACGAGGCTCGTGCCGCGATACGAGCCCACCTCGACGTAGCTTTCTCCGGGGCCGAGAAGCCCAGCTGCGAGGTTCAGGAGCGCGAGGTTGTTCTCGCGTGCCAGGCCGGGCACAGCCTCGAGCACCTCCTCGAACCGGCGATCGCGTGGCAGCGGCGACTCCGGGAATCGCTCGAAGAGGCGAGGCAGTTCTTGCTCGAATCGTTCGACGTCCATCTGCTACCTGGTTGCTCCCTAGATTGCGGTGCCAAACCAGATTGGCAGCCAGATCGGAGTCGTCTTCCAGGCCTTCAACCAGCGCATCGTCGCCGCTGGACGTATGTGAGCCGCGTGATTCTCTAGGCCTGGCGGGCGGCCGCCGGCTCGGTCTCCGCAGCCTCGGCGAGCTCGACCGTGCACGAGGAGCGCCCGGTCTTCTCGAAGTAGCGCTGGTGGTACTCCTCGGCCCGCCAGAACGTCGATGCCGGCTCGATCTCCGTCACGACCTTCTTCGGCCAATGGAGCCCCGCCTGAATCTCCTCCTTGGAGACCTCGGCTGCTGCCTGCTGCTCCGGCGAGTGGAAGAACACTGCGGAGCGGTACTGCGACCCGACGTCCCAGCCCTGACGGTTCTTGGTCGTGGGATTGTGGTTCGACCAGAAGACGTTCAGGAGGTCGTCGTAGGAGACACGCTCGGGGTCGTATGTGACCTCGACCGCCTCGGCATGGCCGGTCGAGCCCGTGCAGACCTGCTCGTAGGTCGGGTTGTCCTTCGTTCCGCCCGTGTATCCGACGGCCGTCTCGACGACTCCCGGAACCTGCCGGAATGCCGACTCGACTCCCCAGAAGCACCCAGCTCCGAACGTGGCCTTCTCCATGCGATCTCTCCTCCTGGCAGCGGTTACACCTGAATTGTGCCCACTCTGGGCAAGGCTGCGGGCCAAGAGTTCTTAAAGTGGCTGGAGTGGCTTTCCCGTTCGCCTTCGAGCAGCGCGGGTATTCGGCGGAGTCGGGATCCGGCGAACTGGTCGAGGGCAGAGGCTATGAGCTCCGAGACGAGCACGATCGCTCGATCCGCTGGGATGACCGCAGGCTGGCATCGAGCGGGATCACCGTCCTGAAGGTGGCGGGTACGTCGTACCGGGCCGAGGCGCTTCAGGACGAAGCTTTTCGACCCGGATCCAGGCTGACGCTGAAGCCCGATCCCGCCAACGAGTTCGACCCGCACGCAGTCGGCGTCTGGGATGCGGGCGGGCGCATCCAGGTCGGCTTCGTACCGCGTGAGGCCGCAAACGAGGTCGCCGGGCGCCTCCAGCACGGAAATCTCGACGCTTGGTCCCTGTGGGAGTGGCGGGACGAGAGTGGCCGGCGAGTCGGCCTTCGCATGCTGATCGCTCCCCCAGGCGCGCTCGACGGGCTTCCGCCTCCGACCTGACCGTCTTGACAAAACCTAGGGGCTCGGCCACGCTAGCCGTGCCGTTGAGCCCGGAAGCGAATGAAGCAGGTGAGTCGCCCTGGACGCCCGCCGTGCTCGACCTGCTCCGCGACTGGTCCGCCCGGGCCGGGAGCAGCTCTGCCGGTCACTACTCGACCGCCCACAGCCTGTCGAGAAGGAACATCATGCTCGGCGTCCCGGTCGTGGTCCTCACGACCTTCATCGGAACGAGCGTCTTCGCCACCCTCCAGGATGACATCGGCACGAGCCTCAAGATCTTCGTCGGCGTCATCAGCGTCGCGGCCGCAGTGCTCGCCAGCCTTCAGACCTTTCTGCGTTTCGGGGAGCGATCCGAAAAGCACCGCGTCGCGGGCGAAAGCTGGGCCGCACTGAGGAGAGAAATCGACGAGATGCTCGCCCTCCATCCGACGTATCTCGCCGCCCGCGGCGATCCCAAGAGCTACCTCGACGACCTCCGGAAGAGGATGGACGACACTGCCGCGCTCTCACCGGCTCTCGGGGACCGCCAGTGGGGTCTCCTCAAGGACGAGCTGCCCGTACCGAGCGAGGCACCCGACGCGGCTCGTACAACCGGTACTGCCTAGCCTCTGACCGCCGAACGGCCCCTCCCTCGCAGCGCCGACGAGAGCGAGGCCATGCGGATCCTGGGCGTCGATGTCGGGGGGACGTTTACCGACGCGGTCTTGTTCGAGGACGGGCATGTGCGGGCGGCGAAGGTGCCGACCGCGAAGCGGCAGGAGGATTCCGTTCTCGCGGCGGCGCGCGAGGTCGGGGCCGACGAGGTCGAAGCGTTCCGGCACGGGACGACGATTGCGACGAATGCGCTGCTCGAGCGCAAGGGCGCGCGCACGGCGTTTGTCACGACCGCCGGGTTCGAGCACCTGCTCCACCTCCGCCGCCAGAATCGCGCTCACCTCTACCGGCTCTGCGCCCATCATCCGGAGCCGCTCGTCCCGCTCGAGCGCTGCCACGGCGTGCGCGGGCGGATCGGCCCGGAGGGTGTCGTCGAGCAGCTCGGCCCCGTTCCGGAGGTCGACGCGGACGCGATCGCCGTCTGCCTGCTCTTCTCGTTTCGCGACCCGAGCCACGAGCTGGCGGTCGCAGAGGAGTTGCGGCGTCGTCATCCGCACGCGCACGTCGTCGCCTCATGCGAGGTTGCGCCAGAGTTCCGCGAATACGAGCGCGCCTCGACGGCCGCGGCAGACGCCTACCTCGGCCCGCTCGTCTCGCGCTACCTCGACGGGCTCCGCGACTTGAACCCGCTCGTGATGACCTCCGCCGGCGGTCTCGTCACGATCGACGAAGCGCGTCCCGCGGCGCTGCTTCTCTCCGGTCCGGCTGCGGGCGTCGTCGGAGCCGCCCGGGTGGCGCGGCTCGCGGGCGTCGAGAACGCACTGGCGTTCGACATGGGCGGCACCTCGACCGATGTCTGTGCGATTGTCGGCGGAGAGGCGGAGCGCTCGTCGGAGCGCCTCGTGGGCGAGCTTCCCATCAGGCTCCCGAGCGTCGACGTGCATACGGTCGGCGCGGGGGGTGGCTCGATCGTTTGGCGCGATGCAGGCGGCGCCCTACGCGTCGGCCCGGAAAGTGCCGGCGCCGAGCCGGGGCCAGCCTGCTACGGCCGCGGCGGCACTCGTGCGACTGTGACCGATGCGAACCTCCTGCTCGGCCGCCTGCCCGACCGGCTCGCCGGTGGACTGGAGCTTGACCGCACTGCGGCCGAGCGAGCCCTCGACGGGCTCGACCCGATGGCGGTGATCGAGGTCGTCAACGCCGAGATGCTGCGCGCGCTCCGCGTCGTCTCGGTCGAGCGCGGCCACGACCCGCGCGACTTCTCCCTCGTCGCCTACGGCGGCGCCGGCGCGCTGCACGCTTGCGCTCTCGCGGAGGAGCTGGAGCTGCGCACCGTTCTCGTGCCCGAAGCTGCCGGCGTTCTCTCGGCGCTTGGGCTCGTGGCAAGCGACGAGCGCCGGATCCACGTCCGCTCGTATGTCGTGCCGCTCGACCAAGCAGGCGAGCTGCCCGCAGACGGTGAAGCCGATGTCCGCTACCGCGGCCAGTCGTTCGAGCTCACGGTGCCGCTCGGCGGCGACCTCGCCGAGGCGTTCCACCGCGCCCACGAGGAGCGCTACGGCTTCGCGGAGCGCGAGCGCGGGCTCGAGCTGGTCGCCGTTCGTACCGCGGACGTGACTCCCGCGCCCGCGCTTGACCTGCGCGCTTCCGAGCGCCGAGCCGCAACCGGCCCGTCGGTGCTCGAGCTTCCGGGCGCGACCTGCTGGGTGCCCGAGGGCTGGAGCGGGCAGACCGACCGGCACGGGACGTTGGTGCTGAGCCGATGATCCCGGTCGAGTTACAGGTAATCGGGGCTGCGCTGCGCGCCGTTGCGGAGGAGATGGCTGCAGCACTCGTCCGCGCGGCGTTCTCACCGAACATCAAGGAGCGCCGGGACTCCTCGACGGCGCTCTTCGATGCGCGCGGCGCGATGGTGACGCAGGCCGAAAGCATCCCCGTTCATCTCGGCGCGATGCCCGAGGCCGTCGCGGCGGTGATGGGGCACGCACCGGGCCCCGACGACGTCTTCATCCTGAACGACCCCTACGCCGGCGGGACGCACCTTCCCGACGTGACGCTCGTCTCGCGGACAGAGCTCGGCTTTGCGGTCACGCGCGCCCATCACGCCGACGTTGGAGGCGTCGAGCCGGGGAGCCTGCCGGCGGACTCGCGCCGGCTCGAGGAGGAGGGTGTGATCATCCCGCCGACGCGGCTCGACGCCGGAGGTGCTCGAGCACCTGGTCGCGCAGATGCGCAACCCCGACGAGCGACGGGGCGACCTGCGCGCGCAGCTCGCGGCCCACCGGCTGGCGGCGAGTCGCGTGACCGCACTCTGCGCACGCTACGGCCGTGACCGCGTCACCGCCGCGATGGACGAGCTGCTCGCTTACTCCGAACGGCGGGTGCGGGTGGCGCTCGCGGAGCTACCCGACGGCCGCGCCGAGGCGGTCGACGTCCTGGAGACCAACGACGGCGAGCTCGAGCTGCGAGCGGCCGTCACGATCGCGGGCGACGAGATCGAGTTCGACTTCTCCGGCACGGCACCCCAGCACGACGGCAACCTCAACTGCCCGCTCGCGGTAACGCGCTCGGCCTGTTTCTTCGTCGTCCGCTGTCTGACGGATCCGGACCTGCCGGCGTCGGGCGGCGCGTTTGCGCCCGTGACGGTGCGTGCGCCGGAGGGGTCGCTCGTCAACGCACGCCGGCCCGCGGCAGTCGCCGCCGGCAACACCGAGACCTCCTCGCGCATCGTTGACGTCCTCTTCCGCGCGCTCGGGCTCGCGCAGGGGCAGGGGACGATGAACAACGTCGTCCTCGGCAACGACCGCTTCACGTACTACGAGACGATCGGCGGCGGCCAGGGGGCGTGCGTGGACGCGGCGGGGCCAAGTGGCGTCCACGTCGCAATGTCGAACACGCTCAATACGCCTGTCGAGGCGCTCGAGCTTGCCTATCCGCTCCGGGTCGAGCGGTACGCGCTGCGGCCCGGGACGGGCGGCGCAGGCCTGCACCGCGGCGGCGACGGCGTGGTCCGCGAGCTGCGCGTACTGGAACGTTGCCGCCTCTCGCTCCTGACCCAACGGCGGAGGCGCGCGCCGCAGGGAGCCGGCGGCGGGAGCGAAGGTGCGGTCGGTCGCAACCTGCTGAACGGCGAAGAGTTGCCGCCGTTCGCGACGCAAGACCTCGAGCCGGGCGACGTCCTGGCGATCGAGACCCCGGGTGGAGGCGGCTACGGTGTTCTCTGATCCGCGCCCACCGTCGGGACCGTTCTCAATCCGAGCCTTCGCCGGCAAGTGCGGCCCGTGCCGCCTGGTCGAAGGGCGTGAGCTTGAAGGGCACGAGGTCCCGAATCCTCTCGTCGTGGGCGACCGTCTCGGTGCGAAGACCGTCGATCAAGGGCCGAGCGACGCTTGCCTTGACGGGGGTGACGAGATGGAGCCAGAGGGAGGAGAGGCGGGGTGTCAGGAAGGGCACCTCGATGATGCGTGGACGCCGTCCGCGCAGGCGGGCGACCCGCTCGATCATCTCCCGATACGTCATCACCTCGGGCCCGGCCGCATCGTACGCTTCGCCGAGGGCCTCGTCGAGGCCGCCCACCCCGGCGAGGTATCGCACGACGTCGGCGAGCGCGATTGGTTGCGTTTTCGTCGTCACCCATCGAGGGCAGATCATCGCTGGCAGGCGGTCGACGAGCGCGACGATCGTCTCGAAGGCCGCGCTGCCTCCGCCGAGGACAACGGCCGACCGGACGATCGTCACGGGGACCGGTCCGGTGCCCAGGCCTCTGGCGGTCTCCGCCCGGCTGCGCAAATGCGCCGACAGGTCCTCGCGATCGTCGCCGAGCCCACCGAGAAAGACGATCTGGCGAACCCCGGCCAGGCCGGCGGCTGCGGCGACCGATTCTGCGGCCAGCCGGTCGCGCTCCTCGAAGTCCTTCGCGCCGAGCGAGTGGACGAGGTGATAGACGACGTCGACCCCACCTAGCGCGGGCTCGAGCTCGGTACGCCGAGTGACGTCTGCTGCTACCCAGCGCACGCGGCCACGAGACGGGCTCCGCGGATGCCGCGACACGGCAACGACTTCATGCTGCCGCGCGAGGGCGGGGACCAGGGCGCGCCCGATGACGCCGCTCGCACCCAGGACAGCGGCTCTCACCGGCGAGCCTCCCTGACGAGGCGTGCGACGTACCTCCGCCCGACGGCTCGGTGTAAGCGGGCCTGAACCTGAGCGTAGAGGAACCCGGTCCAGCGGGGTTGGCCTGGCAGCACGCCAAGGCGCGGGAAAAAGCCGCGGATCGAAGTCCGGATGCACCACGGGTCTGCGCGTTCCTGGGCAAACACGAGCACACCACCTTTAGTTCGCGCAAGCAGGCCCCCGAGGATCGGGTACGAGCAGGAGATCGATCGGGTGTACACCTCGAGCTCGGGCGGGCCGAAGTCGAGGAGAAGGGGTCCCTTCCGGAGCAGCCGGAGCTCAACGCCAGCGCCCGTCGAGATACTTCTAAGCCCCCGCATAGTCTGCTCCACTTGCTCCCAGTAGACCCTTCCGAGTCTCAGGGCGCCTAAAGCGTTCATCGGCACCACGGGATCAGGGAGCGGAAACGTTTCCTCAGAATCGACAGCGACTTCGACGTTCGGCCCCATGGGACAAGAAAGGGACCGGCCGGCGCAACGGCCGGCCGGTCCCGCTCCCGCACTAGGCGTGCGCGACGTGGGGGTCGCGGCTCCAGCGGCGGCGGATGGCCGCCTGCTGGAGGATTTGATAGACGGCGGCGACGCCGACGAGGCCGTAGACGACGCGGCTGGCGGCGTTCGTCTCCCCGAAGTCGAGACCGAAGACCGTTGCGACGAGGTCGAATTCGGCTAGGGCGACTAGGCCCCAGTTCACACCTCCGACGATCAGAAGCACCGCCGCGAGAATGTCCAGCTTCTTCATGCCTTTCCTCCTTTGTCTAGTTTATGTTCAGACTTTGTACAGGATGGCAGACCTCCTGTCAAGTGTGTGTATAACCATCGTCTCGATTCTGTAAGGTGACACCGTGAGCGAAGGGCATTTGCGAATCGGCGAGCTGAGTCGGCGCGTCGGCGTCAGCCCAGAGCTCCTGCGCGCGTGGGAGCTCCGCTACGGGCTGCTACAGCCGACCCGTTCGACCGGCGGTTTTCGGCTCTACTCGGAGCCGGACGAAGAGCGAATCAGGCGCATGCGCGCCTATCAGGATCAGGGCCTTTCCGCTGCTGAGGCAGCCAGGCTCGCGCTCGAAGGGGCTAGCGACGGGCGCCCCGGAGCGAACGCGGCGGCGCCGGACTCGAGCTCCCTTGCAGAAGCGCTCGAGCGCTTCGACGAGCCCGCGGCACAAGCGGTTTTCGACTGGGCGCTCGCGACCCTGAGCCTCGACGCGCTCCTGCGCGATCTTCTCATCCCCTACCTGCACGACCTCGGCGAACGCTGGGAGGCCGGTACTGCGAGCGTCGCGCAGGAGCATTTTGCGACCAGCGTAGTACGAGGACGTCTGCTTGGCCTGGCCCGCGGCTGGGGACAAGGCGCAGGTCCGCTTGCCGTTCTGGCTTGCGCACCGGGCGAGCTGCACGACTTGCCGCTGATCGTTTTCGGTCTTGCACTGCACGCACGCGGCTGGCGCGTCACGTATCTCGGGCCGGATACGCCTGTCGGCACGCTGCTCGACACGGCGGAGGCGCTCGAGCCGAAGCTGGTAGTGGTCAGCGCCACCACCCCGCGACATCTCTCCCGGGTTCGGAGCGAGCTCGGCAGGCTCGCGAAGACGGCGCCACTAGCGGTGGCCGGAGCCGGAGCGACAACCGCGCTTGCCAAATCGGTTGGCGCCACCTTGCTCTCTCAGGACCCAGTGAGGGAAGCCGACCGGGTGGCGTCCCAACCGGACGCGGTGCCCGGCCACCCGTGAGGACAGAGCGTCGAACCCGGAATTTGGCCATCTGAGATTCCAAGCGCCGATACAGCCTCGGCGCCAGTGCGCCGCACCCGTACTACGGGACGTTGGTGACGTTTTCTCCGTTCAGGGCGACGTCAAGGCCGGCGCCACCATCGATCGTGTCGGTGCCCGCGCCCCCGTCGAGCGTGTCGTTGCCGTCGCCGCCCTGGATGAGGTCGTCGCCGTCGCCGCCGTTGATCGTGTCGTTGCCCTGGCTGCCGACGAGGATGTCGCCGTCATTGCCGCCGTTCAGCGTCAGGAGAACACTGGTGCTTGCAAGGCCGGAGGCGCTGACCAGGTCGGCTCCGGCCAAGGCGTTGACCGTCAAGGTGTCATTGGCCGGCTCGGAGTTCGCGATCGCGACTGTCAGGGACGGCCGCGTGAGCGTGACGGACCCGGCGCCGCCCGCGATGCTCATCACGTCGACCCCGGTCGTGGTGTTGACGACCACCGCGTCGGCCGCGCCGTCTCCCGCGCCCGCGACGCCGAGGTCGAGATTGACGGTGTCCACGTCCGTCGCGGACAGGTCGTTGACCGTGATCGAGTCGACGCCGCCAAGCGAGTTCAGAACAAGGCTCTCCACGTCGTCCACGTCCATGACGATGTTGCCGAGGTTGCGGGTGAAGAGCAGTCGGCCCCCGTTGGCCGAGGCTGCAAAGATCTCGGCGCCTGCGGCGCCGTTGAAGCGCAAGGTATCGGCGCCATCCTGGCCCTCCACGACATCGCTCCCGTCTCCCGGATCCCAGACGAACGTGTCGTCGCCGATCCCAAGGAAGCCGATGTCGGCGCCCTGATTGCCGTCGACCGTATCGTTCTCGGCCCCGCCGATCAGGATGTCGGCCCCGTTGCCGCCGTTGATCGTGTCGGCCGCGTCGCCCCCGTCCAGGGTCACCTGGATGAGGGCAGCGAGGGAGCCGGCCGAGAGCGTGTCTCCTCCGCCCAGTCCGTTGAGGGTCAGGCGGTCGTTGGCCGCCTCGGCGTTTGCGATGTTCACCTGTGCAGCCAGGCCGGTGACCTGCACCGCGGAGCCGACGGCGGCAGCCTGCACGACATCGGCCGCTCCGGTCGCGTTCACGATTACGGCGTCGGCACCGCCGTCACCGGCCGCAGCGACACCGAGGTCGATGTCGAAGGAGGTCACGTCAGTGCCGGCGAAGTCGCCAAGCGACAGAGAATCTGCGCCACCGAGCGCGTTCAGAGCAAGGCTCTCGACGTCGTCGATATCCATGGAGATGTTGCCGAGGTTGCGGGTGAGGAGCAGCCGGCCCCCGTTGGCCGAGGCCGCGAAGACCTCGGCGGCGGCGGAACCGTTGAAGCGCAGCGTGTCTTGGTCGGCCTGGCCCTCGACGACGTCGCTGCCATCGCCCGGGTCCCAGACGAAGGTGTCGGTACCGGCGCCGAGCAAAGCGGCGTCGGCGCCCTGGTTGCCGTCGACCGTGTCGTTTGCCTCCCCGCCATTCAGGATGTCGGCCCCGTTGCCGCCGTTCAGGGTGTCGTTGGCCGCCCCGCCGTTCAGGGTTAGCCGAATCAGGCCGGCGACAGCGCCGCCGGAGAGAGTGTCGTCCCCGCCGAGGCCGTTGACGCGGAGGCTCTCGACAGCGACGAGATTCGGGCCGCCGGTGACGGCCACGTGCCCGGCAGTTGCCGGGACGACATCGATCGTGTCGGAGCCGCTCGTGCCGTTGACCGTTACGACGTCAGTGCTGGTCCCGCCCAGGATCCGATCCGAACCGTCACCGAGGTTCCACTTGACCGTGTCGTCGCCGGCACCGAGAACCATCCGATCGGCTCCTCGGTTGCCGTCGACCGTGTCGTTTCCGGCTCCGCCGTTCAAGACCTCGGCAAAAGACCCGCCGAGCAGCACGTCGCGGCCGGCCCGACCGTTCAGAGTCGTCCTCTCGGTGTTCGTGAACGGCCCGTTCCGCTCGTCGATCCTGAGGCGGTCGTTGCCGCGTCCCGCGTTCACGACGATCCTCGTGAACCGGTTCCGCTGGAAGGAGAAGTCGGCAGACCCGTTGTCCCGTACGTCGACCACGAGCCGCCCGCGCGCATTCAGCCGGAGGCCTATCCTCTCGCCCGCGAGAGTTCCGGTCACCGTCAGCGTGCCGCGGTTGACGGACGCCTGAACCGCCGCCTGCGCTCCTTCCGCGAGACCGAAACCGGTCGCGAGGATCACCCCGACGAGCAAGAGGCAGGTAGCCGCCGGCCCGCGACGGCAAGCCGAGCCCTGGACGCGTGTCCCCATCCGACATCGATGATCGTCCTTTCGAGCCCTCTTGTCTAGGCGCGAATTTCGTCCGCACTAGGAGTGCAAGTCCAGTGGCGCTACCGTGACTCCATGATGCTCGGCCACCTTCGGGCGGCAAAAGGGGAAAGGACGACGGGGGTGACATCGGCGTGACCGTCGCGAACCAAGAGGTGCCAACGCGCGAGCCGCCGGTCGCGACCGACCGGCAGGACGTCTTCATCTCGTACTCGCGCATCGACATCGAGTTTGTGCGCAGGCTGCACGACGCACTCGCGGAGGCGGGGAAAGACGTCTACGTCGATTGGGAGGACATTCCCGCCTGGTCGCCGGACTGGCAGCAGGAACTGTTCGCGGCGATCGAGCGTGCGGACACGTTCATCTTCGTCCTGAGCGAGAGCTCGCTTGCCTCGGAGCACATCAAGGTCGAGCTCGACCACGCCGTCGAGCAGGGAAAGCGGATCAAGCCGCTCTATCTCCACGAGGTCGACGACGAGCACGTGCCCGATGCCCTGCGACGTCCTCAATGGACCGACTTTCGGCAGCCGGAGCGGTTCGACCAAGCCTTCGCGGAGCTGCTGGCTGTGCTCAACACCGACGTGGACTGGCTGCAGGCTCACACTCGTCTCCTTGTTGACGCGAACGAATGGGTCGAAAGCGGCGAGGACAAGAGCTTCCTGCTTGGGCGAACCGCCCTGAGCGAGGCCGAGGAGTGGCTGACCCAGCAGGCTGGCAAAGAGCCGTCCCCGACTGAGCTTCAGATCCGCTACATCGCCGCCAGCCGCGAGGCGAAGAAGCTCCGACGGCGGATCACACTCGGAGCGATTCTTTTTGCACTCGCGGTGGCGATCGTATTGGCAGGCTGGGCGCTGCTTCAGCGCACTGAGGCGATCTCCCAGAAGCAGCGGGCCGAGCTCGAGGCGCTGGTGGCCCAATCTCGCGAGCTGGCGGCGACGGCCAAGGAACGCCTCGCGATCGACCCAGAGCTGAGCCTGCTCCTGGCCGCCGAGGCGGCACAAAAGGCGCAGACCAAGGAGGCAGGGGATGCGCTCAAGCAGTCACTCCTGGCCTCACCCGTCCGGCGCACATTCCGTGCCGGCAAGGGTCTCGTGAATACGGTGGCCTTCAGTCCCGATGGGAAGCTTGTGTTGACAGCCGATCCGAAGGCGGCACGCCTCTGGGACGTCGAGAGCGGCCGGCAGGTCGGTGTGTTCTCGGGCCATGGAGAGGACGTGAACGGCGCCGCCTTGGATCGCGAAGGCAATCAGCTCGCGGTGGCGCGAAACGGAGGGACGATCGAGCTATGGAACGCGGCGTCCCAACAAGTCGCGCGGCGACTGCCCGGAGACTCTTTCGGGGATAACGAGGTGAGTTTCAGCACGGAGAAGAAGCCGCGCTGGGTCGTTACGGCCGGACTGACGGGGTCGGCGCACGTCATCAACGTGCGGACCGGCCGAGCGACGGCCACCCTCGAACGGGATGCAAACGCGCAGAGCGCAGCCCTGAGTCCCGACGGCGCGCATGTGGTCGTTGCCTATGTGGACGGCCCTGCACGGATCTGGGACGTCTCGACCGAGAAGGCGGTGTTGTCTCTCCCGGTGGACGGGGCCTGGACCGCCGTCTACAGCAACGACGGAAAGCGCGTCCTCACCGCCGATGACGACGCCGCTCGTCTCTGGGACGCTGAGACGGGAAGGCTGCTCGCGACACTTTCCGCCAAGTCGTCGCTCGGAATCATCTCCGCGGCTTTCAGCCGCGACGGAGAACGCGTGGTCACAGGGGGCGTCAACGGCAACGTGGTGGTCTGGGATGTTGCTTCCGAGCGCGAGCTCGCCGTCCTGAAAGGTCATACGGACGAGCGTGCTGAGCGTCGCCTTCAGCCGCGACGGCAACTTCGTCGTCAGCGGAAGCGAGGACGGCAGCGCGCGGGTCTGGGAAGTGGAGAAAGCGCGGACCTACACGCGGCTAGGGGCGAAGGGGGACAGCTTTGGCAGCTTCAGCTGGGACGGAAAGCTTGCGCTGACCCGCGGCTCGGACGGAACGCTGTCGGCGTGGCCCGTGACGAGGAAGGCCCGTCCAACGCACGTGCCCGCCGGTCGAGTCGACGCTTGGACGTTCAGCCCGGACGGGACACGCGTCGTGCTCGGGGGGCAGAACGGGATCGAGATCTGGCGCTCGAGCGACTGGAAACGCGTTCGTGCGCTCGCCTCCGAGAGCGCCGGGGCGAAGACTGCGAGCTTCAGGTCTGACAATCGCTTCCTGGTCACGACGGATCAGGGCCAGTTCGCTCGCGTCTGGGACGTGGCGAGCGGAGAGGTCGTCCGGCGGCTTACTTGCAAAGGCGGCGGCGTCTGGCAGGCCTCGTTCAGCCACACCCACAAGCTCCTCGCCATCGCTTGCCTCGAAGAGGTCGTGGTCTGGAACGCTGAGAGCCCCGCACCGTCTGACTGGATACCTGTCAAGCGGTTCCCGGGAGCTCAGGACCCGTTCTACGACGTCATGTTCTCGCCGGACTCCGAGTTCATCGTCCTCTTGAGCACAAACGACACGGCAAGAGTCCTGCGCACGGACACCTGGCAGGAGTCGGGCACGCTGACTCTGCGGCCGGCGGAGGCCTACACCTTCAGCGTGCCCGGCGATCTCTTGGTGGCGGCCCACGCTACGGGTCCTCCGACCGCGTGGGACCTCGCCAAGGGGCATCGCATTGCACTCCTCGGTGACATTCGAGGCCGGGTTGCGGATGTGTCCTTCACCTCCGACGGCCGTACCCTGCTCGTCGCTCTGCAGCACGGCGCCATCGAGCGCTACGCCTGTGACGTCTGCGGTTCGGTTGAGGAGCTTCTGAACCTCGCAGAGGAGCGAAGGACGCGTCCGTTGACCCCGGAGGAACGAGCCCTGTACCTCCACGAGGGCTGATCTGGCGCTAGCGCTACGTCCCGCTGGATGAGGCTTCCGGGGCGGTCGGCACGAGCTGACCGGTCCCGACGCCGCTCCCTTGCCGTGAGTGTGTTTCCTGGAGCAGCTCGGCGAGACGCTCCAGCAACCTCCACGCCAGGTCGGCGTTGCCCTTGACGAGGCTACGGAACTCCCACATCGACGTAACGAAGCAGTGAACATCAGTGGTGGCCGTTACCGACGCTGTGCGGACGCGATCGCTGATCAGGGCGACCTCGCCGAAGTGATCGCCAGGGCCTAGCGTGGTTATCTCCTTGCCGCGAAAGGAGACAGACGCCTCGCCTTCGGTAATGACGAAGAAGCCAACTCCTTTCTCCTCACCCTCTTTCACGATCGGGGAGCCGGCGGGGATGATCCGCTCCGTAAAGTCCTTGGCGACTCGCCCGAGCTCTCGGTCGCTCAGCCCCCCTAGCAGCGGCACGCCCCGCAAGGCTCTGGCGACGTCATCCGTCATAGGTTGATCCTACTTCGCGGAAGGATCGCTTTCCTACTCACGGCCAACGTTCGGGCGTGCCTACCGCCGGCCCGCGTGCCCTCCCTTCTCGGCCGTGTCAGCGCTCGAGGCCGTCGACGAGGTCACGAACGTGGCGCTCCCCACCTGAGCGAATCGGCTCGCCGTGGCCGACGGCCACGATCTCGCTGTCGAAGCCGGCCATGCGCCGGAGTGACTCTCGATGCTGCTTCTCGTTCAGGTTGAAGGCGGGCCACCCCGCCGTGCCGATTGCGCGAGCACCCCCTGCCAGATCGCCCCATCGGGCGGCGTGCATGCCGAAGCCCGCGAACTACTCGGCTAGCTTGACTCAGCTGTAACGAGCTGAGAGCCTTGCTTCGATTTCGCGGTTACAAAGGGCGTCGAGTTGGGAATTGCGGCTGGGGAAAAGGTGCAAGGAGCTCCTCTTTGGCGTGCTCGGGCCGCCCTGCTTGTCGTCGGAGGCTTCCTTCTCGTCAGTTTCGCCGCTGTCGTGCCCGATGCCCGCGCGGCGGAGACCACTTGCTTCGGTAAGCCCGCGACCATCGTTGGGACCGACGGCGATGACCGGCTGCGCGGGACGGACGGGCGGGACGTCATCGTCGGAAGAGCGGGAAACGACATCATCCAGGGCTTCCACGGCCGCGACCTGATCTGCGCCGGCGAAGGCGCCGACACAGTGGCCGCCGGGAAAGGCTCCGATCGGGTCGAAGGCGGTAATGGGGATGATGTCGTGAGTGGAGGTCTCGGGGCGGATCAGCTCGGCGGCGGCTCGGGAAACGACACTCTCCTCGGTGGCGTGGGTGGAGGCGAGTTCCTCGTCGAGGTTCTGCGAGGCGGGACCGGAAGAGACCGGCTCGTGGGCGGCAGAGGCATCGATCAACTCGAGGGCGGGCCCGCTCAGGACACGATCGAAGGCGGTAGAGGTCGCGATGATTTCTACGGCGGCCCGGGCGACGATTCGCTCAGCGGCGGAAGCGGACCCGATATTGCCCGCTACAACGCCCCCGTGGTGGTCGACCTCACCGCCGGAACCGCAACCGGAGCAGAAGGCTCGGACACGCTCGTCGGGATAAACGGCATCCAGGGCTCCGAGTCAGCGGACACGTTGATCGGGGATGCGGGCCCGAACTTCATCTTCGGCGGTGGCGGCGACGACCACATCGAAGGAAGGGCCGGTGACGACTTCCTCTTCGGCGATACGGGCACGGATCTGGTCGACGGCGGACCCGAGCGCGACACCTGCTTCGGCGAGAGCGTCCCGAACTGCGAGCCGCTCCACGCGGGAGGGGACGTGCCGGCCGGCGCCTACACGACCACCCGCTTCGCGCGGCCCTTCTCGTTCACGATCGGGGACGGCTGGTTCACGCCGACCGGTGACCAGCCGGATGCGCTCGAGTTCCAAAGACGCGGTGCGCCGCCAAGCTTCGTGGACGACTTCTCGTTTCTCCGCGTGACCAAGGTCTACAGCCCCCGAACCGGCAACGTGGTGGACGCTCCGCGCCGCCTTCTCGCCTGGTTTAGGAACCATTCTGCGTTTCGCACCAGCGAGCCCGTGCGGACGAGCATCGGCGGCGCGTCGGGCTTCCGGGTGGATGCATCCGTCCGCTCCGTCCCTCAGGCCCTCGAATGCCCGATCTCGCCTGACATCGCATGCTTTCCCATCTTCGAGACCCGCGGCGTGAGCACGTTCGTCCTCTTCAAGGGCGAAAAGGTTCGATTCATCGTGCTGAACGTCGGCGGGATGAAGGTGACGATCGTCCTGGAAACGGCAGCGCGCCGCTTTTCCGGGCTGGTGCGCGACGCCAACGCGGTGCTCGCCACGGTGGACTTCACCCCTTAACGCCGCCGCTCCGCCTCAGCTCCGGTTGATGCTCGTCGGCTCGGAGCGACCCAGTGACCATGAGGAGGCGGGTTCGCGGGGCTTCTCCTGTCGCGGGCCCTAACCTAGACTCCGCCCTATGCCCGCGTGTCCGAGCTGCGGCGAGGAGAACCCGGAGCGAGCAAAATTCTGTCTCGAATGCGGTGCGCCCATCGGGGAGGCGCCCGCGGGGCCGGGCGAAGAGCGGAAGTTCGTGACCGTCCTCTTCTGCGATCTGGTCGGGTTTACAGCCCGCTCGGAGACCGCCGATCCCGAGGACGTCCGCGCGGCCGTGCGGCCGTACTACGCGCGCCTGCGCCGGGAACTCGAGCGCTACGGCGGCACGGTGGAGAAGTTCATCGGCGACGCGGTGATGGCGGTCTTCGGTGCCCCCGTCGTCCATGAGGACGACGCCGAGAGGGCCGTCCGCGCCGGCCTGCGGATCCTGCAGGCGATTAACGAGCTGAACCTGGAGGAGCGGCTTGAGCTCGCGGTGCGGATCGGGATCAACACGGGCGAGGTCGTCGTCACACTCGGCGCCCGTCCGACCGAGGGCGAGGGGATGGTGGCCGGCGACGTCGTCAACACCGCTGCTCGGCTCCAGACCGTTGCGCCGCCTGGGGGAATCGCGGTCGGGGAGTCGACCTATCTCGCTACACGCGATGTCTTCGACTACGAGCCCCTCGAGCCGGTGAGCGTGAAAGGGAAGAGCCGGCCGCTCCCGGTTTGGCGTGCTATCGCTTCCCGTGCGCGTTTCGGCTCGGACCTTCGCCGCCATGCCGTTCCAATGGTCGGCCGCGAGGTGGAGAAGACGCTGCTGCAGGGTCTGTTCGAGCGTGCCCTTCGCGATGACTCGGTGCAGCTCGTGACGATCGTGGGCGAGCCGGGGGTGGGCAAGAGCAGGCTTGTCTTCGAGCTCGACGCGTACGTCGACGAGCACCCCGATCTCATCACCTGGCGTGAAGGTCGCTGCCTCCCGTACGGGGAAGGGATCACCTTTTGGGCGCTCGGCGAAATCGTCAAGGCCCAGGCGGGCATCCTCGAGTCGGACGCCCCGGAAACGGTCGCGGCCAAGCTCGAGCGGGCCGTGCCGGAGACGGAACCCGACCGGGAATGGCTGAAGGCACGCCTCAGACCCCTCGTCGGTCTTGAGGGGCCGGGAGCCCAGCGGGAGGAGTCCTTCACCGCCTGGCGCCGCTTCCTCGAGGCGCTCGCCGCCGCCCGACCGGCGGTCCTCGTCTTCGAGGACCTCCACTGGGCCGATCCTGCGCTTCTCGACTTTCTCGAGCACGTCGCCGATTGGTCCGAAGGCATCCCGCTTTTCCTGGTCTGCACAGCCCGCCCGGAACTGTACGAGCGGCATCCACACTGGGCAGGCGGAAAGCGGAACGCGACAACGATCAACCTTTCCCCGCTGAGCGGCGAGGAGACGGCCAAGCTGGTCGCAGAGCTGCTCGAGCAGGCGGCCCTGCCGGCCGAGGTGCAAGCCCCCCTCGTCGAGCGCGCCGGCGGTAACCCGCTCTATGCGGAGGAGTTCGTGCGCATGCTGATCGACCGCGGCATGCTCGTCCGAAAAGGTCGCACGTGGACGCTCGCCGAGGGCGCCGAGATCCCCTTCCCCGAGAGCGTGCAGGCGCTGATCGCGGCCCGCCTCGACACTCTCCCGCCGGAGCGGAAGGCGCTGCTCCAGGATGCCGCCGTGCTCGGAAAGGTCTTCTGGTCGGGAGCAGTTGCGGCCATGGGGGAACGGGAGGAGGGGACGGTGCGGGAGGCCCTGCACGAGCTCTCCCGCAAGGAGCTCGTGCACCCGGCCCGGGCGACGACGATGGAGGGCGAAGCTGAGTACTCCTTCTCGCACGTCCTCATTCGCGATGTCGCTTACGCCCAGATCCCGCGCGGATCGCGTGCGGAACGGCACTGCCTCGCCGCCGGGTGGATCGAGCAGAAAGCGCCTGAGCGGATCGAGGACCTCGCCGACGTGCTTGCTCACCATTACGTACAGGCTCTCGAGCTGACGCGATCGGCCGGAGGAGATGCCGGCCATCTCGTGGAACGGGCAGTGCGGTTCCTTGCCCTCGCCGGTGATAGGGCGCTAGCGCTTGACGTCCCTCGCGCAGAGCAAAGCTACGCCCGGGCTTTAGAGCTCCTCCCACTGGAGCACCCCGACCACGCACACCTCCTAATGGGATGGGGGAGGGCGCTGACGCTCGGGGCCCGGTTCGAGGAGGCGATCGACACGCTCGAGCGGGCAGCACAAATCCACCGCGACCGGGGAGCGCACGTCGAGGCCGCCCAGGCGCTGCTCCTGTGCCGAGACGCACTCGGGAGGTTCGGCGGACCCCGTGAGCAGGCGAGTGCGGAGGAGGCGATCGCCCTGCTCGAGGGCCATGAGCAGGGGCCGCAACTAGTCGACGCGTACGAAGCGATGGCTGCGATTTGGTACCGGCGGGGAGCGGACTCCGAAGCGATTGCCTGGGCCGAGCGAGCTCTCGCGCTCGCTCGCGAACTTGGCCTTGCCGAGCCGGCGCGCACGCTCTCGATCCGCGGGGGCGCGCGCGTGTCCCAGGGCGAGGGAGGAGGGCGCGAGGATCTCGAGCGGGCTCTCGATCTCGCACTCGAGCGTGGCTTGGGCCGCGAGACAGCTGCGATCTACAACGACCTCGGCCTTGCCCTCGCGACGACCAACGGGCCCGCACAGGCGATCGAGTGCTTCCGGACCGGGATCGAGTTCGCGCAGAGGCGCGGCATGGCCGAGATGGTGTTCACGTTGAAAGGCTCGATGCTCCACCCTCTCTACGACGCCGGCGAGTGGGACGAGGCGCTAGTGCTCGCTGCCGAGCTCCAGACAGGGGACATTCCGTGGGAGCTCGCAGCGGTGCGCGGGATCGAGGCCGACACCTTGGCGTCTTGTGGCGACCTGGAGCGTGCCCAGGAGCGGGTCGAGTGGGTCCTCGCCGCGGCCAGGGAGCTGCAGGAGATGCAGTTCCTCCTCCCAGCACACACCGTCGGGGCGCAAGTCCGGCTCGCCCGCGGCCAGCCGAGCGAGGCCGAAGTGTTGCTGCGTGAGCTCGAGCGGCTTCCGTACGCGCTCGAGAGCTGGAACGTCTCGACCTACCTGCCGAAGCTCGTGCGGACGGCGACGGCGCTCGGGGAGCTCGAGCTGGGTGAGCGGTTCGTTGCGGCCGTGCCCTCCCTTTTGCCCGCTCACGAGGCGGCAAAGGCGAGCGCTCGCGCCGCGCTCGCCGAGGCGCGCGGGGCGGCCGATGGGGCCGCAGCGCTTTACGGTGATGCCGCCAAGCGCTGGCAGGAGCTTGGCTACGTCTACGAGCGGGCGCACGCGCTGCTCGGCAAGGGCCGCTGCCTCGCAGTGCTCGGCGCGGCCGGTGCAAGCGAGGCACTCACAGAGGCGCGCGCGATTTTCTCTCGGCTGCGTGCCCGCCCTGCGCTCGAGGAAGTCGAGAGGGAGCTCGGACGCGCCGCCGCCGCCAGTTGAGCCCCGAAGGTGCGCCGACAGATTTGATCGAGCGCTACCTTACGCTCGGACTCGAGCTTGGCCGGCACGTCGACGGTTTCGTTGACGCGTACTACGGTCCGCCTGAGCTCGCACGACGGGTCGACGCGGCCCTACCCGCGGATCCCCGCCGGTTGGTCGATGAGGCAGGCCGTCTGGCCATCGACCTCGCCGCCGATCCGGTCATCGACGCTCAGCGAAAACGCTGGTTGCTGGGACAAGTGCTTGCGTGCGAGACGGTTGCGCGTCGTTTGGCCGGCGAACGATTCCCATGGACAGATGAAGTCGAGCGGTGCTTCGGCACTCGTCCTTCGCTCGTCGCCGAGGAGCGCTTCGCCGAGGCGCACCGGCTGCTCGAAGGTGCCCTTCCACCGGGCGCCTCGCTCGCGGAGCGGTACGGACGATGGCTGGAAAGCCAGGCTGTCCCGCGCGACCTCCTCCTCGCTGCAGCAGAGCAGCTCTCAGAAGCGCTTCGCCGACGCGCCCACGAGCTCGCGATGATGCCCGATGAGGAGGACTTCGAACTGGAGCTCGTCGAGGGCGAGCCCTGGAGCGCCTTCAACTACTACCTCGGCGGCTTCCGCAGCCGGGTGGCCATCAATGCAGACACGGTCATGTGGTCGTCGTCTCTGACAGATCTCGTCACCCACGAGCTCTACCCGGGCCACCACACCGAGCACGCCTGCAAGGAGGCGCTTCTCGCGCGGCAGCGAGGCTACCTGGAGGAGACGATCGCGCTCGTGCTCACACCTCAGTCGCTGGTGTCCGAGGGGATCGCCTCGCTGGCGTTTGAGATCGCACTCGGCGAAGACGCACATGCCGTCGCGGCGGATCTGCTTCGATCGCTGGACATTCCTTACGACTACGAAACGGCCAATGCGATCCAGGACGCCGACGAGGCGCTGGCCGGCGTCATCGTCAACGTTGCTCACCAACTACACGAGAAAGGGGCCGAGCTTGCCGAGGTTCGCGAGTACGCGCTCCACTGGAGCCTGAAGCCGCCCGAAATCGTCGATCGGATGCTCGCCTTCGCAGGCGATCCCATTTGGCGGACCTACGTCAGCACGTACTCCGACGGTCACCGCCTGTGCCGCGCGTTCGTGGCGGGCGACGACGAGCGCTTCGCGCGGCTCCTCGTCGAGCAGCTGACGCCGGCCGATCTCCTGAAATCCCGAGATTGGAACGTCATTCGCGTGAACTGATGCGCCTGAGCATGCGTTGGCGCTGAACCGCTTCCAGAAGCTTCGAACGGCGATCAAGGCGGAGTTTCTTCTCGGGAGTGCACGCTGCCGTTAGCCCGACGGTCACTGCGAGAGTCGCAGGTTGGCGACGATCAAACGAGAGCACACTCGGGCAGCCGACGGCTGACGTGCGAGGGCCCCCAAACCCAGCGGTCACGCGGGGCGGACGGTCTGCTCCCGATACGAGGGTGTGAGCTCGGTCCATCGAGTGCGCCAGTCAGTGGGCTCTCGTCCCGCGCCATAGGCAGCGAGGTCCTCGAGGTGCGCCTGCCAACCGGCTCCGTGTGCGGCGAGTTCTTCCAGCGGAATTCCACGCTCTTCGACCACGAGTCTCGTCTGGTCGCCGTCGGCGACGAGCACGGCCTCAATGACGGTCTCTTCCTCCCGTCCTGGGGTCATGGTCACGAGCAGGTAGCGCGGAGGTTCGCACGCGTCAACTCGGCCGGGACCTTCCCATCCGCTCGTGAAGGTCGCTCGGAACGCGCCACCGAGACGTAGGTCGCCCTCGACCTCGGCGATCCAGCGAGCCAGGCGCTGCGCGTCGGTGAGTGCCGACCACAGGTCGTCGATGCCGGTGTCGTAGCTGCCCTCCATGCGGACGACGCCCCTACCGTCAACAGAGCGCAGCGTCCCCGTGATGCGGGTGTTCGTTCGGGTCTCTTCGGTCATGTCACCCTCCTCTTCTTTCCTCGGGCGATTTCGGTGTGCAGGGCGTTCATGCGCGACTCCCACAGAGATCGGTAGGGGCTCAGCCATTCGTCGACTTCTGCGAGCGGCTCGGGACGCAGGTTGTACACCCGAAACTGCGCTTCCTTGCGCACGTCGACGAGGCCGGCCTCACGCAGGACTCGCAGGTGTCGCGAGACGCCCGGACGAGCGATCGGCAGCAGTGCGGCCAGCTCACCCACGGTGGCGGGACCGTCGTTGAGCGCCTCCAGCACGGTTCGTCGGCTTGCGTCCGACAGCGCCTGCAGCACCGTATCCATGGGCCTATATGTACCATATTGGGTACGTACCCGTCAAGTTACATACGAAGAGCTTCGGCGACACGAACTCTTGCAATGCTCCAGTTCGCGGTCCGCGTTCAGGGGACATTCCCGCACACTCGCCAACCCAGCTGAGTTCCAGGGCAGTCCCTATAGCGTCGTTTTCGTTCTGGCGCTGAACTGGCGTCAGGAGCTAGGGCCGATGCCGCCCGCTAGGCCACGAATCCCGCTTGCACAGGCGAATCGTGGCGATGGAGCGTACCGGGATCGAACCGGTGACCTCCGGCTTGCAAAGCCGGCGCTCTCCCAGCTGAGCTAACGCCCCGCGCACACGCGAGTCTAGCGCTGCCCCGCGATGCCCCGGCCCAGGGCTCTAGACGGACAGCTGCGTCACGGGGAGGCCGAAGCGCTCGTAGGCCGCGCTCGCGCTGTCCTTTTCGAGCCACCCCTGCTCGTCCCCGCTCTCGGTCACGATCACGATCTGGTCTGCCGGAAAGGTTCGCAGGGCGTCCTCGACCGCCTGGACAGGATCGCTGTCCCCCACCTCTGCCTCGACCGTAGCTGCCGGCTTTACTGCCTCTGCCGCCTGGTCGGCCTGCTCAGCGGCTTCCTCGCGCGCCTCGTCCTCATCGTTTGTGAGCCATTGAAGCCGCGATACGTCTGAGGCCGGGGCGACGATCTTCACCTCCGCATTCTCGTCGTCCACGTGGCGAAGAACCTCTTCGCGAAGTGTCTCCGGGTCGACGGAAGCGGTCGTCACCACGAGCACGCGGGTGCTGGCCATGACTTGCGAGTACCGCACTACGAAGGAGGCGAAACCGATTCCCCGAATGACGTAATGTGACCCTCAAGACATTGTCTGAAACCGCCGACACATGCCGCATGCGGCGTTTCCTGCGGATTCTCCCGATCCTCGCAATCCTTTTCGCCTTCTCGGCGTCGACCGCGGCCGCTGCGAGAGCCCCGCACACCGGTTTCATCATCTTCAAGGACATGGGTCGAACGGTCTCGGTGGTCGAGTTCCGCGACAAGGCAACCGGCCGCATCGTCGCAGGCTCGTCAACGACCGGCGGCAAGACCGGAAACGGCACGGCCTGCGGAGATTCCCGGCACAAGTACATCAGCGCCCAATGGAAGGCCGTCCCCACCTACCGGATCAACGCGGCCAGCGTGCCCGACTACCTCGCGCAAGCACTCACGCGAGCTCAGCTCGTGGGCGGGCAGGAAGCCTGGGAAGACAGCTTCCGGACCGACTGCTCGACGATCCCGGGCCGGTCACCGTTCGACGCGACGGACGGCGGTAACACCACACGTGTGGGGACGCTGGTCAGCGAGCTCACGCGCGACGGAGTCAACACCGTCTCGTTCCAGTCACTCGCCGGAACCATCTGCGACGGCGCGCTCGCATGCGTCGTCACCGATTACGACCGCGGCCGGATCAACGAGGCCGATATGGCGTTCGAGGAAGACCTGACCCGTTACGGCTTTCTGGACTTCTGGACGACCGACTCGACGACATGGACGGACGCGTTCGGCGGCCGGTTTGCGATCCGCGACGTGGCCACGCACGAGTTCGGGCACTTTGCCGGCCTGGGCCACACTGCGAAGTCGCCCGAGCTCACCATGTCTCCCTTCATCCACGATGGCGACGAGACACTCGGCCTCGGGGACATGAAGGGCCTGTTGGCGCGTTACAGCGGCTAGCTCTAGCTAACTAGTCGCCCCAGTCGAAGTCGCGGGACCTGCCCCAGAGTGTGTCCTCGACGTCTGGCTGGGCCTCGGGCTCGCTTTCCTCGGTCGGCCAGGCGAGAACCATGCTGGGGTCGAGCTCGGGGTCTGTGCCGCCGAGCGTGTCTTCGATGCGCGCTTGCTCCTCAGTCTTGAAGAGCGGGTGATTGTGGAAAGGATCGTCGACGCGGTACCGATCGATCGGCATTCTGGCGTCGAGTCCTGAGTTCTGTCGTTTGAGCTCGAGATGGTCTTCGATCACTCGGGCGAACGTGTTGTCCATTGCGCCTCCGGTATCGATTTACTGGGTTGGCGGCCGATTGTAGACCAGGGCGGGATGGCTTGCTAAGAGGTTAGGGCTCAGGCCGGACGGTTGCCCGCTCCCCCGCAACCGCCACGCAGTTCTTTCCTGCGTTCTTTGCAGCGTACAGAGCCTGGTCGGCCGCGCCGAAGAGGTCGTCCTCGCCGACCACCGGAAACGACGCGACCCCGAAGCTGGCCGTGACCGAGAAGAGCTGCCCGGCATGGCCCCGGATCGCCCGGTGCTCCATGCGTGCGCGGAGCCGCTCGGCAACCAGTTCTGCACCCTCGACGTCGGTGCCGGGAAGGAGCACCGCGAACTCCTCACCCCCGTAGCGGGCGGCGATGTCGATCTCGCGCACCGTGTCTCGCATCACGTCTGCGAAAGCAACCAGCACGTCGTCTCCGGCCAAGTGACCATGCCGGTCGTTGACGCTCTTGAAGCCGTCGAGGTCGGCGACGATCAGCCCCAAATCCCCGTTCAGCCGCTCGGCACGACGCAGCTCGGTCTCCAGCGCCCGCTGGAAGCCGCGCCGGTTCGGCAGCTCTGTGAGCCCGTCGGTCACGACCTCCTGCTGCAGGCGGCCGTGGAGCCGGGCGTTTTCGAGCGCGGTCCACGCCTGCGAAGCAAGCCAGTAAGCGAGCTCGCGCGATTCGTCGCTGAAGTCGCCACCCTTCGGAGTCAGGAGCAAGAGGCCGGACTCGGGCGTGTCATCCCCTTCCCCCAACGCGATCTGGAGCGGCTGACGGCGTGCGTCGGGTCGGCCGGCGCGCGCAAGCTCCTCGCCGGCGACCAGCAGCCGCCCGCCGGAAGCGCCAGTCGCCTCGACGATGCTCTCGACGATGACCGGGAGGAGCTGGAGCGGATCGTTGGTCGCTGCCAGCGCCTCGCCGAACCGTGTCAGCGCGTCGCGCGCTCGACCCTTCTCCCAGGCCAGCTCGTCAACGCGAGTCTCGAGCTGACCAGCCATGTCGTTGAACGCGTGTCCGAGCCGCGCAAATTCGTCGCGGCCGCGCACGGGGACGCGTGAGCTGAAGTTTCCCCTCGAGACAGCGGCGGCCGCGTCGGCGAGCTCGCGCAAAGAGCGGACGATGTTGCGTCCGAGCGCGTACGCGAGCAGGGCGACCAGGGAAAGGGCGACCATCGAGAAGAGGAGCAGCCGCTGTCGGAGGTTGGCCACCGCAGCCTCGATCTTCTTGCTGGGGAAGAGCACTGCCAGCCGCGTGTCGCTCCCCTTATCGACCTCAGCGCCAGAGGCCCGATACTTCCCATCGGCAAACGTGACCGTTACAGGAAGGGGGCCCACATCAGGGAGCGCAGCGCCAACCCGGGAGCCGACGATCACCCGCTCGCCGCGGGAGAGGACGAGGAGGTCGTCCTGATCCTCAAGGCCTGACCGCCGCCGCAGGAGTTTGATGAGATTCTCGTCCAGCGGGACCCAAACGATCACGCGGCCGACACGTCTCCCGTTTAACGTGATCGACGCCTGCTGCGTAACGGACATCCGCGGCGGCGGCGTCCCGGCGATGCGGACGCCATTTCGGTAGAACACCGCCCGTGGATGATCTTGATATAGACGCGAGAGAACGACCCGGTTCTGCCCAACGAGCCCCTGCTGATTCGCCGTCGCAACAGCCAGCGCTTCCGCGGTGTTGGCCGCGTCGGCCACCTGGTTGTTGTACGCGCCCGCAGCGATGCGGAGAGCGGCGTTCACGCGTGTATCCGCACGGCTAGTCTCGCTTCGCTCGGCAACTTCGCTGAACGCCCAGAGAGCCGCGGTCAGCGGCAGAAGCGAGAGCAAGAGGAAGAAAGCGACAAGCCGAAGCTTGAAACTTCCCAGGTGGCGCGCGATTTCGTTCATAACTCCATACCCGACATGTCTATCGACTCGGCGGCAATACCGCTTTCGAGGGATATGTCTGGACTCCCCCCTCGCGGACTGCTGCCGTTCCTAGAAAATCGGTCGCTCGAGGGCGATCGCGATCACCATGCCGATGAACCACCAGATCGTCGCCGCAACGACCGCGGACGCGGTGAAGCGACTCTGGCGGGGACCCGCGAGCGCAGCGGCCAGCAGCGCCACGAACATGGTGGCAGGACCGATTCGGCCCGGGTAGTAGACGAGTGCGACGGGCGATACGAAGTGGACGATGGCCGCCAGATAGGCCGCGACAACCCAGTGGGCGGGGTCGCGAGCCGCGGCCATGCGAGCTTGGTCGGCGCTCACGGGCTCTTAGCACCTGTTCGCTCGCGGCTACGCGCCGGCGCTCTGCGCAGCGACCGGCCGTGCGGACCCCGAGCGGGATCAGGGCGACGCCTACCGCCGTGTGGCCGCGGCCGTCCGGGCACATCGTCGTCCGGCATCGTCTGCACCGCGACGGCGATTTCGGGCCGGGGCTCCGGGGGATCCTTGACCGCCCACCAGATCACGTACGCCAGGTAAGCGATGGGGATCTTCAGGATCACCATGAACCAGATGGTGAGCCACATCGAGTGAATTGTAGATGGTTGCCCGGTGATCGGCTTGCCCGGAGAACACGACCGCTGGTTCACCGAACACCGGGTGGGCGCAAGACGGCAAACTGGTCCGTGACCTCGAGGTGGCCACTCCGGAAGCGGAACATCGCGGCCGGGCGACCTCCACTCCGCCCCGGCGGGCGCGCCTCGCCGGTCGGCTCGAGGAGCTGCCGGCGGAGCAGGACACGCTGAAGGTTCGTCGCGGAGACGTCGTGCCCGAGCGCAGCCTGATAGATCGTTCGAAGCTCCGAGAGCGTGAAGGCGGGGGGCGCCAGGGCGAAGCCGATGTTCGTGTAGGAGAGCTTGGCCCGGAGCCGCTCCCGACCCGCGAGCACGACGTCGCCGTGATCGAAGGCGAGCTCCGGCAGGTCGCCGACGGGATGCCAGCCCGTGTCGCCGGGTACAGCCGGGTCGATGTGCGCCGGCACGAGGCCGAGGTACGCGGTCCCGAGAACCCAGGCGCCAGGGTGGCGGGCGGGGTCGCTGAGCGTCACCAGCTGCTCCAGGTGGGAAAGCTCGCGCACGTCGACCTTGGTCGCGAGGTGGCGCCGGATCGACTCTTCGAGAGTCTCTCCGTAGTCGAGGTATCCGCCCGGCAGGGCCCAGGCTCCGAGGAACGGCTCCCGCGCACGCTGCCAGAGCAGAACCTGAAGCTCTGCCCCTCGCACCTGGAGCACGACGGCGAGTGCCTCATGGCGGGGCGAGATCGGTCTGGTAGACTTCTGCATCAGTTATCGACTTATAGTCGCAAACCTCCCGGGAGGCAACTGATGAAGGCTTTGATCATCGTGGACATGCTGAACGACTTCGTCGACGGCCAGCTCGCGAACCCGCGGGCGCAGGCGATCGTGGAGCCTCTCTCGCGGCTCCTCGCGCATGCCCGGAAGAACAATTGGGTCGTCGTCTTCTCGAACGACGCGCACCACCCCGACGACCCCGAGCTGAAGGTCTGGGGAGAGCACGCCATGGAGGGCACCCCCGGGGCGCAGGTGATCCCGGCGCTCGAGCCCCTCGCGGGAGAGATCATCTCTCCGAAGCGTGCCTATGGAGCCTTCGAGGGCACCGGCCTCGACGAGCAGCTTCGCGAGCTCGGCGTGGACGAGGTCGTCATCGCCGGGCAGCACACGCACATCTGCGTGCGCCATTCCTCGTACGAGGCACTCATCCGGGGCTACGAGATCACGGTGCCCAGCGATGCCGTCGCCGCGTTCGAAGGCGTCGACGAGGAGCAGGCGCTCGAGTACCTCGTAGGGACTTACGCCGCCCGCATCACGACCGTCGACGAGCTCGTCGAGAACCTAGTTCCGGCTCAGGCGTAACAAGCCCCCATGACAGTCGTAGCGGCCCCTCCCCGGACGCGAGACCGTCCAGGTCGAGGACGTCCTCCGCGAGGGCGGGTTCACGCGCTTCCATCGCCGTGCGGTCGTCGTCACCGGAGTCGCGTGGACGTTCGTCGCCATGGAGATCCTGCTCGTCGGCTTCACGCTGCCGGTCTTCGGCGCCGAATGGGGGCTCTCGAGCACCTGGCTCGGGTGGATCGGCGCCTCGGCGCTCGCGGGATCCCTCGTCGGCAGCGTGATCCTCGGCCGCGCGGCCGACCGGATCGGCCGGCGCCGAATCTTCCAGGCCTCGATTCTCTGGTACGCGGCCTTCACGGCGCTGACGGCGCTCTCCTGGGGCCCTGCGTCGGTCTTCGGTTTTCGGTTTCTCGCTGGGATCGGGCTCGGCGGAATGCTCGTCGTCGACCCGTCGATCCTTGCGGAGTACCTGCCGCCACAGCGGCGCGGTCGCTTCCTGGCCTTCCTCGACTTCTTCTGGCCCTTCGGCCTCCTGCTCGCGGTCGGCCTCTCCTGGGTCTTCCTCGACCAGCTCGGGAACGAGTGGAGGTGGCTCTTCGTCGCCGCCGCCTTCCCGGCGCTCTTCGCCTATGTGATTCGCCGCACACTGCCGGAAAGCCCCTACTACTTGGCTCGACAGGGGCGCATGACCGAGGCCGCGACCGTTCTCGGCGAGATCACCGGCAACGACGTGAAGGCGGAGTCTCTCGAGGCGCCGGTCGAGCAACGCTCGTCGGTGCGCGAGCTCGTCGGGGCATCGCTACGCAAGCCCTCGGCGGTGATCGTGCTCGTCTGGATCGCGCTCAACATCTCCTACTACGGCCTCTTCATCTGGTTGCCCGGCGTGCTCGCGAGCGAGGGGGCCTTCGACCTGAACGTGTACGTGCTGCTCGCGCTCGTCGCGCTCGCCCAGTTCCCCGGCTACGCGGCCGCGATCTGGCTCGTCGAGGCCTGGGGGCGAAAGCCCACGCTGGCGACCTTCCTCGTCCTCGGCGGGGCGAGCGCCCTCACGTTCGCCGTCGCGGACTCGACCGCGGTCTACGTCGCCGCGCTCTTCTTCGTCGGCTTCTTCAACCTTGGCGCCTGGGGCGCTGTCTATCCGTACACCTCCGAGCTGTTCCCGACGCGGCTCCGCTCGAGCGCATTCGGGATGGTGGAAGGCGTCGGCAAGGGCGCCGCGATCGGCGGCCCCTACCTCTTCGGGTACCTGATCGACGCGACTGGCTCCACCACCTGGTCCCTCGTCTTCGTCGCCGCCGTCATGGTCGCGGGGGGTCTTGTGACGTTGCTGGGGCGCGAGACCCGGGGAGTGCAGCTCGCCTGAGGCGTGCGAGGAGGCCGGTACGCTTTCGGGCGTGCGGACCTGGGTCAACGCACGCCTGCTCGTGATCGCAGCGGCCGGCGCCTCGGCTGGGATCCACATCGGCCTGACGCCTCGGCACTACGACGAGTCGCAGGCGATCGGAATCTCGTTCGTGCTCGCGGCGCTCGCGCTCGCGCTGACGGCCGCAGCTCTCGCGCTCTGGCCGGATGCTGCCTGGCCGGCGGCTGGGGGTGCGGCGCTCTTCGCCTCCCTGCTGGTTGCCTACGTCCTCTTCCGGGACGACCCGTTCGACGCGCTCTCCGCGACCACAAAGGCCGTGGAGGCGGCCGGTCTGGCGCTCTCGTTGTGGCTGCTCCGCATCAAGCCGGCAACCAGGCCCGGCGACCTCGCGCTTGCGTACTTCGGCTTCACGTTCGTCCTCGCGCTGACGATCGCCGTGGGCGGGCACGGCCACGGCCACTGATCGTCCTCCGGGGGAATAGGAGGCGCAGCGCTGGCTAGGCTGGAGCACATGAACCGCCTAGCCGACGAGACGAGCCCGTACCTCCTCCAGCACGCCGCGAACCCGGTCGACTGGTACCCGTGGGGTGAGGAGGCATTCGAACGCGCGCGCGAGGAGGACAAGGCGATCCTCCTCTCCGTCGGGTACGCCGCCTGCCACTGGTGCCACGTCATGGAGCACGAGTCCTTCGAGGACGACGAGACCGCGGCGCTCATGAACGAGCGGTTCGTCTCGGTGAAAGTCGACCGGGAGGAGAGGCCGGACGTCGACGGGCTCTACATGGACGCGGTCGTCGCTCTCGCCGGCCACGGCGGTTGGCCGATGACCGTCTTCCTGACCCCGGATGGGCGTCCTTTCTGGGGCGGCACGTACTTCCCGCCCGAGCCGCGGCATGGCATGCCGAGCTTCCGCCAGGTGCTCGAGGCGATCTCGGAGGCCTATCGCAACCGCCGTGGCGACCTCGAAGAGCAGGCCGGCAGGCTCGTGGACGCGATCCGCGAGTCGGGCGAGCGCACGGGCTCGACCGAGCCGTTGACGACGGGTCTTCTCACGGGCGCCGTGTCGTCGCTTCGCTCCGCGTTCGATCCCGTGTGGGGCGGATTCGGCGGGGCACCCAAGTTCCCGCCCGCGTCGACGCTGGAGCTTCTCCTCCGTATGCACGCAAGGACCGGCTCGGACGACGCCCTCGCCATGGCGCGCCTGACGCTGGACCGAATGGCGGCAGGAGGGATGGTCGACCAGCTCGGCGGCGGCTTTCACCGTTACTCCGTGGACGCGGAGTGGCTCGTCCCCCACTTCGAGAAGATGCTCTACGACAACGCGCTTCTCGCCGGCGCCTACCTCCACGCGTGGTTGCTGACCGGTGAGGAGCGCTACCGGCGAGTCACCGAGGAGACGCTCGACTACCTCCTGCGCGACCTGCGCCTCCCGGAGGATGGCTTCGCGTCGGCGCAGGACGCCGACACCGAGGGAGTCGAGGGACTCACATACACCTGGACTCCGGACGAGCTGCGCGAGGTGCTCGGCGAGGCGGCCGAGAGCTTCGGCCGGCGCTATGGCGTCACACAGGCCGGCAACTTCGAGGGTCGTAGCATCCTTCAACTCGCCGATGAGTCCGTCCCCGAGGACCCGAGCGCCCGCGAGAAGCTGCTCGAGGCTCGCATGGCCCGGCCGCAGCCGCTGCGGGACGACAAGGCCATCGCCGCCTGGAACGGCCTCGCCCTGGCAGCCTTCGCCGAGGCAGGGCGTGCCCTCGCCCGCCCCGACTACCTCGAAGCTGCCAACCGGCTGGCGCTCTTCCTGCGAGAGCGAATGTCCGATTCGGAAGGGCGTCTCCTCCGGACCTACCGGGACGGCGAGGCGAAGATCGACGGGTATCTCGAGGACTACGC
>CAVROA010000011.1:0-242444 GCA_963722715.1 uncultured Actinomycetes bacterium
GTCTTAGTGATCCGGCGGTAGAGAGTGGAATTGCCGTCGCTCAACGGATAAAAGGTACGCCGGGGATAACAGGCTTATCCTCCCCAAGAGTCCACATCGACGGGAGGGTTTGGCACCTCGATGTCGGCTCGTCGCATCCTGGGGCTGGAGTAGGTCCCAAGGGTTGGGCTGTTCGCCCATTAAAGCGGTACGCGAGCTGGGTTCAGAACGTCGTGAGACAGTTCGGTCCCTATCCACCATGGGCGCTGGAAGCTTGAGAGGAGTCGTCCCTAGTACGAGAGGACCGGGACGAACAGACCGCTGGTGTATCAGTCGTCGTGCCAACGGCGCTGCTGATTAGCTACGTCTGGATGGGATAACCGCTGAAAGCATCTAAGCGGGAAGCCCACCTCGAGATGAGGCTTCCCATCCCCTAGAGGGAGTAAGGGTCGTGGTAGACCACCACGTTGATAGGCGGGACGTGTACGCGCAGCAATGCGTTCAGCGGACCCGTACTAATTACCCGAGGTCTTGATTTGAACACCATGACGGCTGCTATGGAGTTTTGAGGGTGCGCCAGGTATGTGCCGGCGAACCTCACAATTCCGGTGGTGATAGCGGCGGGGAGACACCTCTTCCCATTCCGAACAGAGAAGTTAAGCCCGCCAGCGCCGATGGTACTCGGAGGGCAACCTCCCGGGAGAGTAGGACACCGCCGGTTATTTTCGAAAGGGTCGCTTGCGCGGCCCTTTCGCCGTTAACGGACAGTCAGGCCGCGCGCAGCTTCTCGCGCCAGTCTGGATCGAAGTTCCGCAAGCGCTCCACGCGTTCGCCCACCGGAGGGTGGGTCGTGAAGAGCGCCGCGATTCCGATCGGCTCGAACGGATTGACCGTGTAGAGGGGCTCGGTGGCCGGGCTGGCCTGAAAAGAGACGAGCTCCTGCGCCTGCTCGAGCCGGACGAGCGCGTCCGCGAGCCCGTGCGGGGAGGTGCAGTAGCGGGCGCCGGCCGCGTCGGCTGCGAATTCCCGCTTGGGTGAGAGAAGTACTTGCACCAGGCTTGCCGCGACCGGCGCGAGGACAGCGAGGAGAGCGCGTTCGAGCATGCCGCCGATTCTGCTCGCCTCGAGGAGCCAGCCGGCCAGCACGACGACGGGGGTCTGGACGACAACGTCGCGGTGGCGGATGTGCGCGAGCTCGTGTGCGAGCAGCCCTTCCAGCTCGGCCGGCCGGGAAAGCGTCACGAGCCCCCGAGAGAGCGCGACAGCCGCCGAGCTCCGTCCTCGCCCGACCGCAAACGCTCGGGGGTGGCCGTCCGGAAGGAGATAAAGCCGCGGCCGGTCGACACCCGCCGCCAACGCGAGTCGCTCGAGCGAGCTGTGGAGGAGGGGGGCCTCGGCGAGCAAGAGCTCCCTGGCCCCGAGCGAGGCAAGAATGACCCTCGGCCCGTACCAGTAGAGCGTCGACACCATGAGTAGTGCGACGACCAGGAAGAGGGAGCCGAGCGGCAGGCCACCCAGCCACCAGCCGAGCGCGGTCAGAAGCGCGGCGAACCCGCCCAGGAAGAGCCATGCCTTCACGATGTTCCGGGCCGCGAGCAACCCCGGTCGAGGTGCTCTGCGCGGTCGCCCGGTGTCAGGCTTCGTCGTCGGCCTCTGGATCCGAGTCGGTCAGGCCGTGGGGCGGCCAGTCGGAGTCCGGTGCGTCGCAGCGGCTCGAGCAATGGAGCGAGGCGATGTTCTGCAGCGGGATCAGGATGTGCCCGTTCAGCTCGATGTGGGCCACGTCCTCCACGTAGCAATAGGCCGTCAAGCGACCCTCCTGGTAATCGCCTCCGAAGAGAGCGATCTCGACCTGCTCCCCCTTGTACTTGCTCGTGTAGTCCTCCACGGGGCCGAGGGTAGCGATTCCCGCTCCAGCAAGCCATCGTCCACGCCGGACGGGTGTACCGCTCTTGCTGGAAGAATGTGGTCAGGTTCTTCTCAATCGTGAACGGAGGGGCATAGGATCCTCGTTCCGGGGAGGGTTTCACCCAGAAGGAGGGGACATGAGAGCCGAGGAATCCGGGTCGTTTCCGACTGATCGACAGCTGCGGACGGCAATTGTCAAGAAGCGAGTTCTGCTGGCATCGATGGCCCTGCTGGTCGGGGTGCTAACCCCCGCCGCGGACGCGCGCATCCTGAACGGAACGTCTGCGCGGGACACCATCCGAGGCTCGCAGAGCGCAGACACGGTCCGGGCGGGTGCCCGCAGCGACCGCGTATATGGGCGCGGCGCGAACGACAAGATCTTCGGCCAGGCGGGCAACGACTACCTGACCGGAGGCGCCGGCAACGACCTGATCGTGGGCGGCCGTGGGCGCGACGTCATCTCCTGCGGAGCCGGCCGCGATACCGCCTTCGCGGATGCGTCCGACCGCGTCGCCGCGAACTGCGAACGGCTGGTGGGCGCCGTTCGTGGCCCGGGCGGCCGCATCTTCCCGGCCGGCGCGGTCTTCTCGGCGGGCGTGGAATCGTCGCCGAGCCGATCAACAGCTGCGCCCCCCGCCGGGACGGCGGACCTGCAGGCGCTCGCCAATCCGCTTGTCCGCGTGTCCACGGACGCCGGCGTCACGGCCCCGCTGCAGCCCTGGGAGCTGGAGACGAGTGGTAGCGCCCATCTCGACTCGCAGACGGAGCCGTGGGTGGACGTCAACCCCGCGGACCACAGCAACATGGTCGGCTTCTGGCAGGAGGACCGGTGGTCGACCGGAGGCGCTCGCAACCTCGTCTTCGGCACGAGCTTCGACGGCGGAGCAACCTGGACGAACAGCCCGCTGCAGGGTGTCTCGCGCCTCGAGGGTGGGGATTACGAGCGGGTCACCGACCCGTGGCTCGACTTCGGCCCGAACGACCGCGTGCACGCGGCGAGTCTCGCCTTCGACGACACGTTCCCCTTCAAGAACGCGATCTTCGTGAACACCTCGACGGACGGAGGGGCGACGTGGGGGCCGCCAGTCACGGTCGCCGTCGACACGGAGTTCCAGTTCTTCAACGACAAGCAGGCGCTCGTGGCCGACGACTACGCGTCGAGCCCGTTCCTCGGCAACGTCTACGTCACGTGGGACCGCCTCGAGGAGCGAGCCACGGGCCAGGTCGGTGGGCAGTACACCGGCCCCGCCTACTTCTCGCGCTCGACGGACGGTGGTGCGACCTTCTCGCAGCCACGGGTGATCTTCGCGACTGGCTCAAACAAGCAGACGCTCGGCAACATGCCCGTCGTCCTGCCCAACGTGCACGGAACCCCCGCCAACGAGACCGGGACGGTCGTCGTCGGCGGGACCTACTTCCAGAGCGCCGGGTTCAGCGCCGAGAAGAACATCTCCTACTTCTACGTCGTCCGCTCCACGGACGGCGGCGTCACCTGGTCGGCTCCGATCATCGTCGACCACGAGCGAACGATGCCCGTAGCCAATATCCGAAGCGGAGACACCGTCCCAATCCTCAGCGTCGACCGGGCGACCGGAAAGCTCTATGCGACGTGGCAGGACACGCGATTCTCACAGGGGGCGACGAAGCGGACTGACATCCTCGTCACCTCGTCGAGCGACGGTGGCCTGACGTGGTCGGCGCCAGTGAAGGCGAACGACACGCCCCCGGGCGCCCACGACGCCTTCACACCCGTGGTCCAGGTGGACGACAACGGCCGGGTCGGTGTCCTGTACTACGACCTCCGCGATGACACCGATCCACGAGACGGAGCGATCATGACCGCCGAATGGCTGACGATCTCGACCGACGGCGGCCAGACGTTCGGACCGAGCCAGCGAATCACTCCGCCCTTCGATCACAGCTTCGCCGCGGAGGCGGGCGGCTTCTTCCTCGGCGACTATCAAGGCCTGGGGAACGTGGGCACGGCATTCCAGCCCTTCTTCGCCGCCAACCTCGAGCTCCAGGGAGACGGCGAGCTCGGGTCGGACGTCTTCTCGACGACGGTGCCGTAGCCACACTGCAGCCGGGCGGGGCACGATCCCCCGCCCGGCTCAGTCCAGATCCTCGACCGGGCCCTCGGACAGCCGGCCGTTTTCGACGAGGATCGACGTGACGCGGGCGTTCTCGACAACCTGCCGGAGCTGTCGGAAGGTGGCGATGTCAATACCGGCCGCTGCGGCGTGGAGTGCCCTGATCGCGCCGCCGTGCGAAACGACCAGGATGCGCTCGCCGGGGTGCTCGCCGGCGAGCCGGAGAATCGCGCCGACTACGCGCTCGCCCATCTCGTCGTACGTCTCGCCGTCCTCCCAGCCTGTCTGCCACTCGCTCCAGCGGCGAAAGCCGTCGGGGAAGCGCTCGGCGACTTCGTCTCGGGTCAGCCCGGCCCAGGTTCCCACGTCGACCTCGCGAAGCTCCGGGAGCGTCTGAAGCGGGAGCCCGAGCCGCTTCGCCACCGGCTCCGCCGTCTCGACGGCGCGCAGGAGGTCGCTCGAGTAGACGGCGTCGATCGCGTCGTTCGCGAGGCGCTCAGCGAGCTCCACCGCCTGGCGGCGGCCCCGTTCGGTCAGCGCGCGGTCGGTGTGCCCCTGCCAGCGCCCGACAGCGTTCCAGTCCGTCTCGCCGTGCCGGGCGAGCAGGATCGTCGTCGGCTCCATGGGTTCCAGCTTAAGAGCCAGTCCGCTTCGAGCACCGCGCGTTAGGGTGGCTCGGTGAACCTCGGCGTCACCGATCGGGTCTGCCTCGTCACGGGCTCCACCGCCGGAATCGGGCTCGAAACGGTGCGCATCCTCGCCGCCGAGGGAGCTCGCGTTGTCGTGACCGGCCGCTCGGAGGAGGGTGTGGCGAAGGCGCTCGACGACGCCGGAGCCGCGCTGGGTATCGCCTGCGACCTTTCCCGCCCGGAAGAGCCCGCCCGAGTGGTCGCGGAGGTCACCGAGAAGCTCGGCGCGGTCGAGTGCCTCGTCAACAACGTCGGCTCGGCGCGGCAGGTGGGGTTCGAGGATTTGACGGAGGAGGACTGGGAGGCGGTCTGGCAGCTGAACGTGATGAGCTACGTCCGCTCGATCCGTGCCGTCGTGCCGGCCATGCGCGAGCGGGGTAGCGGGCGGATCGTCAACGTGAGCTCGACGGCCGGCAAGCGGCCTTCGACGGGAATGCCCGACTACACGGTCAGCAAGGCCGCCGTCCTCTCGCTCTCCCGCCTCGTTGCGGACCTGTACGCAAAGGACGGGATCCTCTGCAACGCGGTGGCACCGGGCCCGACCCTCTCGCCTGCCTGGCTCGCAGAGGGCGGCCTGGCAGACCAGGCTGCGGAGCTGAAGGGAACTTCGCGCGAGGAGGTCCTCGAAGGGGTCGCGAAGGGTCGCCCGATCGGGCGCATGGCCGAGCCGCAGGAGATCGCCGCCGTGATCGCGTTTCTGTGCTCGGACCGCGCCAGCTACGTGACGGGAGCCGCCTGGAGCGTGGACGGCGGCACCGTCCCGGTAATCATCTAGCCTGGGATCGTGACGGCCCTGGAACCATGCCGAACCTAGCCGGGAAGGTCGCTGACGCCTTTCCCGGGCTCGTCCGGGAGCACGAAGAGAGCTGGCTCTCGCCGCTTGCGGTGCGCTCGTACGAGACGGCGGGTCGAGCGTACGAGGAAGAGGAGGAGTGCCGGCTACGGACGCCGTTCCAGCGTGACCGGGACCGGATCGTCCACTCGAAGAGCTTTCGCCGTCTCAAGTACAAGACCCAGGTCTTCATCGACCCCAAGGGCGACCACTACCGCACCAGGCTGACTCACACCCTCGAGGCCGCGGGGATCTCGCGCGGGGTGGCGCGGGCGCTTCGCCTGAACGAGGATCTGACCGAGGCGATCGCGGTCGGCCACGACCTCGGGCACGCGCCCTTCGGCCACATCGGGGAGGAGGCGCTCGACGCCGCACTCGCGGACCGCTTCGGCGGACGCTTCCGCCACAACGAGCAGTCTCTTCGGGTCGTCGAAGTGCTCGAGCGCGACGGCCGCGGTCTCAACCTGACCGCTGAGGTGCGCGACGGGATCCTGAACCACACGGGCCCGGGAACTCCCTCCACGCTGGAGGGAAAGATCGTCCGCCTGGTCGACCGCGTGGCGTACATCAACCACGACATCGACGACGCCATTCGCGCCGGTGTCCTCGCCCAGGAGGATCTGCCGGCAGAGGAGATCGCCCTGCTCGGGGAGCGCGGGTCGCGCCGGATCGACACGCTCGTCCACGACATCGTCGAGGCCTCTGCCGACGCGGGGGACATCGTCCAGAGCGATGAGATCGGACATGCGATGCTGAACCTTCGTGCCTTCATGTTCGAGCGCGTCTACCTGGGCCCGGCCGCCCGCGAGCAGCGGGAGGACGCGGTCGCGACCATCCACCGGGTCTTCAACCACCTCGCCGACCATCCGGACGAGCTTCCGGCCGACAGGCCTGGAGACGTTCCCGAGCGGATCACCGACTACGTCTCGGGCATGACCGACCGTTTCGCCCTCGCATGGCGCTGATCGTCAAGTCGTCGATCGAGCGGGTCGTCGACGCCGCCGACATGGTCGAGCTGGTCTCGGCCCGCACGCCTCTCCGCCGGGTGGGCGCGCGGTGGACGGGCCGCTGTCCCTTCCACGAGGAGCGAACGCCGAGCTTCTCCGTGAACCCACAGGACAAGCTCTTCTACTGCTTCGGCTGCGGGAAGGGTGGCGACCTGATCTCGTTCGTCCGCGAGACGGAGGGCCTCGACTTCGCGGAGGCCGTCGAGTGGCTCGCGGACCGCGCCGGCATCCAGCTCGAGTACGAAGAGAGCTCACCCCGTGCCGAGGCCGGCCGGCGCCGGCGCGACCGGCTGCAAGCGCTGCTCGAGTCCGCCGCGGTCTTCTACGGGCGCTACCTCTGGGAGTCCGATGCGGGTGCTCCCGTCCGGGAGTACCTGGCCGAGCGGGGCCTTGGCGAGGAGATCGCGAAGGAGTTCCGGCTCGGGCTCTCGCCGGGAGGCACGATCCTGGCCGCCAAGGCGCGGGAGAAGGGCTTCACGAACGAGGAGCTCACAGCGGCCGGGCTCGTCAACCGCCGTGGGAACGACTACTTCGCCGGCAGGCTGACCTTCTCCCTCTCTGACCCGCGCGGGCGCGTGGTCGGATTCGGCGCCCGGCGGCTCTCGGAGAGCGACCCGATTCCCGCCAAGTACGTGAACTCACCCGAGGGCGAGCTCTTCCACAAGGCATCGCTCGTCTACGGCCTGGATCGGGCGCGGGCCTCGATCGCAAAGGAGGACCGTGCCGTCGTCGTCGAGGGCTACACGGATGTGCTCGCGCTCCACCAGGCGGGGCTCAAGACCGCAGTCGCGTCGATGGGGACAGCCCTGACGCCGGCGCAGCTCAAAGAGCTTCGCCGGCTCACGCCGCGGCTCTACCTCTGTTTCGACGCCGACGCGGCCGGCGAGGCGGCGACGCTCAGGGGCATGGACCTCGCCTACCGCGACTTCGACGAGGTTCGAGTTGTGCCGCTCGCGCCGGGATCGGATCCGGCCGAGGAGGCCGACCGGTTCGCCGAGCGCATCGAGCAGGCAGAGCCGTACCCGCGCTACCGGGTCAAGCTCGAGATCGATGCGGCCAAGAGCAAGGCGGAGGCCTTCGCGCGCGTGCGCGAGGTCCTGAGCGGGTTCGACAAGAACACGGAGTGGATGGACGCGATCCAGTACGCCGCGAACAGCCTCGACCTCCCACCGGACCTCCACCGCGAGCTGGCGCCGCGCGCCTCGCGACGGACCGGCGAGATCTCGCGGAAGGTTCTCGAGGCGGGCGATCGCCTCGAGCGGGACGCCCTGGCGGGCGCGATCGCCCATCCGTCCCTGGTCGACGTGCTCGCTGAGCTCTCGGACGACCATTTCGACACGGAGCTCCACCGGAAGCTTCGCGAGTACGTCGTCAAGGGCGGCGAGACGGACGCGGAGATCCTGCCCGCGCTAGCAGAGCTGGACGCGCGTGCTGCAGCAGAGGGAATCGACGAGGAGACGGCCAAGCAGCTGCTCCTCAGGCTGCGGGAACGGCAGCTGCGCCGGGAGCTCGCAGAGGCCGAGCCGGAGCGGCTAGAAGCGCTCCAGGAGCAGCTTCAGAAGGTGCGAGCAGCAGCGGGCGAGCCGGTGTAGGGGCGCGCCGCGTTCCAGCACTGGAGACACGCCTCGTTCCCCGGTAGCTCAATTGGCAGAGCATCCGGCTGTTAACCGGAGGGTTGCTGGTTCGAGTCCAGCCCGGGGAGTAAGAAAGGCCCTGCGTACAGGGCCTTTCGCTTCTACTCCTGGCCAGCGCTTGGCTAGTTGGTACCGGAGTTGGTACCCCCGCCGCCCGCGAGCGCCCCGAAGTGGCTCATTTACAGCTATCTCGCCTGATCCGGCGGGCGGCTGAAGCCGTACTAACTTGCTGGAAGCTGCCGTCCGTGAGACAGTTCCCCACCGCCGCACCGTGCCTACTCCGCCCAGGGGGGTCAGATTTGACGATGCATCCCAAGGAAAGGCCAAACTCTCTCAGCCGGCGCGACTTTCTCGCCCGTGCTGCGGGAACCGGCCTCGCGATGTCCAGTGCAGGCGGCCTTCTCGCAGCCTGCTCGAGCTCGACCGAGGTCGCCGCGCCGACCGGCACGACCGGCACGACCGGCGAGCCGCTTGGCCCAGGCGGGCTGCCGCTCGCACGGCCTGACAAGCGGGTCACGCTCCCGCTCTGGGAGGATCCGATCGCCTCCGGCCTCGAGCCAGAGACCGGCGGGACTTTCACTGTCTTCAACTACCCGGACTACCTCTACAAGAAGCTGCTCAACGACTTCGGCAAGAAGTATGGCGTCAAGGTCCAGTACACGGCCTTCGACAACATCAATTCGGGTGTACAGCGCCTTGCCTCCGGGGGCGTCGAAGTGGATGTCACGAACATGACGCCGGACCTGCTCGACCTCGTGGTGGCCGGAAAGCTGATCAAGCCGCTCAACCTCGACTACATCCCCAACCTGCAGAAGAACGTCTGGCCGGAGCTCGTGAGCCCGTTCTACGACGTCGACTCACACTACACCGTGCCCTACACGACCTATGCGACCGGGATCGCATGGCGGAACGACAAGGTCGCGGAAGACATCGCTTCGATGCCGCAGCCGTGGGACATCTTCTGGCAGGCGGAGGCCTACAAGGGCAAGGTCGCGCTCCTCTCAGAGAATCGCGAGACGATCGGCAGCGCGCTCCTCCGCAAGGGGCACGCCGACATCAACACCGAAGACCCGAAGCTCGTCAACCAGGCGGTGGCCGACCTGAAGGAGCTCTACAGCATCTGCAACATCAAGGTCGGTGACGTCCAGTACCAGGCCGTCCCGGAAGGCACGAGCTGGCTCAACCAGGCCTGGTCGGGCGACATGATCGCCGGCTACATCTACTACCTGCCCAAGGGGACGCCCGGCTCAGTGCTCTCGTACTGGAAGGCCGAGAAGGGAAAGGTGCCCATACAGAACGACTGCTTCTGCGTCGCCGCGACGACGAAGAAGCCGGTGCTTTCGCACCTCTTCCTCAACTACCTGCTCGACAACGGCGTCGCCTACTCGAACTTCGTCGACTTCAACGGCTACCAGCCGCCCTTGAACGAGATCGAGCCGGAGTCGCTCGTGAAGGACGGCGTCGTGCCCGAGAACCTGGCCAACAGCGTTCTGACGAATGACGACTTCGGGCCCGACTCGCTCCAGTACATGACGCTCACCGCCAAGGGCCAGCAGCTCTGGGAGGACGGCTACTCGGACTTCCTGGCCGGAGGCAGCAGCTAAACAGAAGCCGTGTATCGCCGCTGGCTCTGGCCCAGCTTTTCGTTTCCGGGCGTCCTGTGGCTGATCGTCCTCTTCGTCGTGCCGTTCTACGCGGTGCTCGGCGTCGCACTCGGGACGGTCGACCCGATCCTCTTCCAGCCGGTTCCGGTCTGGAACCCGCTCGAATGGAACGTCGGCTGGATCCAGGAGGTGCTGATCCGTCTCGCGCCCGGAGGCATCTGGTTCGACGTCGGGATCCGGACGATCGTCTACGTCACGGTCTCGCTGGCCCTCTGCCTCCTGATCGGCTATCCCGTCGCCTACTACACGGCCCGCCACGCCGGCCGCTGGAAGGGCGTCATCCTCATCCTGATCATCCTGCCGCTCTGGATCAGCTACATGATGCGGATGCTCGCCTGGGTGAACTTGCTCCAGGCGGACGGATACGTGAACCGCTTTCTCATGTTCACGCACGTCCTCAGCCAGCCCCGCGACTGGCTCGGTGGGAATTCCTCCACGGTCATCCTCGCCCTCGTCTACGGGTACATCCCGTATCTGATCCTGCCGCTCTTCGCCTCCCTCGACCGCATCGACCGTAGCCACCTCGAAGCCGCCCGCGACCTGGGCGCGAGCCCGTTCAGCGCCTTCCGCAACGTCACCCTGCCGCTCTCGAAGACCGGGATTCTCGGTGGCGCCGTCCTCATCACGCTGCCGATGTTCGGCGACTACTACACCCCGAACATCGTCTCGACCTCCCCCACGACGTCGATGGTCGGGAACCAGATCGACCTCTACTTCCACGGCGGCCCGCAGCCGACGATCGGCGCAGCACTCACGATCGTGCTCGCCGCCTTTCTGACCCTGCTCATGGCCTACTACATGTGGAGCATCCACCGCGCGCAGCGCGATGTGGGAGCGGTAGGGGCGCTGTGACGACCGTCGCGGAGCGGCAAGCGGGCACGCGCTTCTCCGCGGCGGCCCGCGTCCGTGGCTGGCTTCGCAACACGTGGGGCAAGCCGCGCTTTCTGGTCGTCTTCACGTGGGCCTACATCCTGTGGTCGATCGTCCCCGTCCTCATCGCGGTGCAGTTCTCGTTCAACGCAACCCGCTCGCGGACGGTCTGGGACAGCTTCTCGACGCGCTGGTACTGGGGAGACTCGGTCGACTCGGTCTGGCACGATCCCACCCTCCGGCACGCTCTCGTCCAGACCTTCAAGCTGGCGGGCGCGGACGTCCTCATCGCGGTGCCCATCGGCGTCATGCTCGCGCTCGGCCTCGCCCGCTGGCGCGGCCGGGGCTCCGGCGCGTCGAATTTCATCATGCTCTTCCCGCTCGTCACGCCCGAGATCGTCATGGGTGTTTCGCTCCTCCTCGTCTTCACGGAGCTCTTCACTTTCATCCACACGGGCACGACCGCGCAGATCCTCGGCCACGTGACGTTCTCGATCTCTTTCGTGGTCGTCATCGTCCGCGGGCGGCTCTTCTCGATCGGGAGGCAGTACGAGGAGGCGGCGGCGGATCTCGGCGCCTCGCCGTTCGTGGCGTTGACGCGGGTCCTCCTGCCGCTCCTGACCCCGGCGATCGTCGCGTCGGCGGCGGTCGTTTTCGCCATCTCGGCGGACGACTTCGTCATCAGCCAGTGGCTCTCGAAGGGAGGCGAGACCGATACCGTCCCGATCAGGATCTACAGCGCGACGAGGGCCGCACCGCTTCCTTCCGTGAATGCGATCGCGACGGTCATGTTGGTCTCCACGCTCCTCATCGTCAGCGCCGGCTTCCTCGCCTGGCGCGCGTTGACCAGCGGCGAGCGTCGGTCGGGAAAGTCGGCCGAAGACTTCGGCAGCGCGTTCAACCTGAGCTAGGACGGGGAGGCCAGTGGCACGCGGCGAGATCGAACTGAGCAAATTGAGGAAGGAGTTCGCCGACGTCACAGCCGTGGACGGGATCGATCTGCATGTCCCGGGCGGCGAGTTCTTCTCCCTCCTCGGCCCGTCCGGTTGCGGCAAGACGACCACCCTCCGCATGATCGCGGGCTTCGAGCAGCCGACCTCCGGCCAGATCCTGCTCGACGGCTCCGACGTGGCCTACACGCCGCCACACCATCGCAACGTCAACACCGTTTTCCAGAACTACGCCCTCTTCCCGCACCTGAACGTCTTCGACAACATCGCGTTCGGGCTGCGGCGAGCCAAAGTACCCAAGAAGGAGATCCGAGAGCGCGTCGGGCAGGCGCTCGAGCTCGTTCAGCTCTCGGGGTACGAGCGGCGCAAGTCCTCCCAGCTCTCCGGCGGCCAGCAGCAGCGCGTCGCCCTGGCGCGGGCGCTCGTCCTGAACCCGGCCGTCCTGCTCCTCGACGAGCCGTTGGGGGCGCTGGATGCGAAGCTTCGCAAGACGCTCCAGATCGAGTTGAAGGCCCTCCAGCAAGAGATTGGGATCACCTTCCTCTACGTCACGCACGACCAGGAGGAGGCGCTCACGATGTCCGACCGGCTCGCGGTCATGAACGGCGGCCACGTCGAGCAGGTGGGCGCGCCCCAGGACGTCTACGAGGACCCCGAGACCCTGTTCGTGGCCGACTTCCTCGGCGTCTCCAATCTCATGGACGCCCACGTCGTGAGCTCGGGGCCGAGCGCCTGCAAGGTGGCGGTCGACGGCTACGAGCTCGAGACGCGCGGTACCGATCTCGGCCTCCGCGGGGCGGCCAGGATCGTCATCCGCCCCGAGCGCGTCGGGCTCGAGGAGCACGGCGCGCCCTCCGGCCCCAACCGGATCCCCGGAATGGTCGAGCGCGTCGTCTATGTGGGCTCGGCGGTGCAGGTGATCGTGCGCGCCGCCACCGGGGAGTCGCTCCAGGCGCTCGTCCAGAACACCGGCCAAGGCATCCCCTGGGAGCAGGGGACACCGGTGCAACTCCACCTGCCGCCCGATGCGCTCCGCGTCTTGCCCGCGGGCGTCGGAAGCGGCCACTCCCTGAAGCCGGATGCAGAGGAGGAGGGCGCGCCGGCGCCCTCGTAGGCTCAGTCCCGCGGGGCCTTGTCCAAGGCCGTACGCGCGACGAGCCGGGTCGCGGCTGCCTTGAAGGATGCGACGACGAGGTCTCCTTGCTTCAGGGCAAGTCGGTCAACTGATGCTGTCGTAACCTCGGCGACCAGGCCGCCCACCTGGACGCGGGCGCGGTTTCCGAGCGGGACCAGCGAGCTGATCGGCCCCCGAAGGTGGTTGAGCGCAGAGTCGTGGGTCGGCTCGCGGGCGATCGAGACGTCCCAGGGGTAGACGACGACGTCGACGGGGCCGATCGCATCGTCGACCGAGTAGAGGACGCTGCCCTCGTCGAGGGTGACCTCTGTAAGCCCATCGCGGCCGGGCCTGGCTCGGCCGGAAAGGAGGTTCGCCCCGGTGAAGCTGGCCACGAAGGCGTCAGCGGGAGCGGCGATCAGCTCTGTTGGCGTCCCGATCTGCCGGAGCCGTCCGTCAACGAGGACGGCGCCGCGGTCGGCAAGGACAGCCGCGTCCTGGAAGTCGTGCGTGACGAGGAGGACGGGGAGATCGAGATGATCGAGGAGTTCTTTGAGCTCGGCCCTCACCCCCGCACGCGTGTGCGTGTCGAGTGCCGAGAGTGGCTCGTCCAGGAGGAGCATGTCGGGCTCGCGGGCGAGGGCACGCGCGAGCCCGACGCGCTGGCGCTCGCCGCCCGAGAGCTCGCCCGGTCTCGCGTTCGCGAGGTGGGCGATCCGGAAGCGCTCGAGCACCTCTGCGGCCCGTGCTCGGCCTGCATAGACGACGTTCTGCTCGACGGTCATATGCGGAAAGAGGGCGTATTCCTGGAAGACGAAGCCGACGCGCCGCTCTTCGGGCGGGCGGTCGATCTTCGCCGCCGCGTCGAAGAGCACGCGCTCGTCGAACGCGATCCTCCCTCGCTCGGGTCGGAGGAGTCCGGCGACCGCTCGCAGGACGCTCGTCTTGCCGGCGCCGGAGGGGCCCACCAGCGCGAAGGTCTCGCGTCCGACAGCGAGCGCTAGCTCGAGCCGAAACGAGCGGAGGGGAAGAGAGAAGTCGAGGTTGAGCGTGTCCACGCGGGGAGGAGCTTGACCGTGAGAAGGATGGCGGCGCTGACGAGCACGAGCAGGGCGCCGAGGGCGAGTGCGATCTCGAAGTTGAGGTCGAACTGGGCGTAGATCGCGAGCGAGAGCGTCTGCGTCACGCCCTGGAGGCTTCCCGCGAACATGATCGTCGCGCCGAACTCGCCGATCCCGCGGGCGAAGGCGAGGGCGGCGCCGGCCGCGAGCCCTCTGCTCGCCAGCGGGAGGGCGATGCGAAAGAAGGTGCGGGCGGGTCCGGCCCCAAGGGTTCGCGAGGCGTCGAGGAAGACGGGGTCGAGTGCCTGAAAGGACGCGATCGCCAGGCGAACATAGAACGGGCTAGCGACATAGGTGACGGCCAGGACGACGGCGGCCTGCGTGAAGCTGATCGAGATGCCTAGCGCCTCGAAGGTACCCCCGAGTAGCCCCAGCCGTCCGAAAGTTGCCAAGAGCGCGATCCCGGCTACCGCAGGCGGAAGCACGAGCGGGAGCTCGACGAACGTGACTACGAGCGCCCGTCCAGGAAAGCGGCGGCTGGCAATCAGGTAGGCGGCGGGCGTACCGACTAGGAGAATCAGAACCTGGGCGATCGCGTTCAACTTCAGAGTCACGAGGATCGCATCCAGTGCCACCTCGCTACCGAGCTGGTCGAGGAGCTCGACCGGGGAGACGCGAAGGAAGAGCGCGACGAGCGGAAGCACCAGGAAGACGAGCGCGATCGCCGTCGCGACGACGAGAGCGGCATGAAAGAGCAGACGCCGGCTCATCGCTCCACCATCACCGACGTCGACTTGACGATGGCGGTGGCCGCACGGCCGGGCTTCAGATCGAGCTCCTCGGCGGCCTCCCGGGTGATGATCGCGACCACCCGCGCGGGGGCGGTGACATCCAACTCGACGCGTGCGAGAAAACCATCCACCTCGACCGCTCGTACGACGCCCCGAAACCGGTTTCGGGCGCTCAGCTCCTCTGTGGAACGATCCTGCAGCCGTCTCACCTCCGAGGCGGGAACGAGTCGCCGGTTTGCCGCATCGCGCGTCGTCTGAATCCGTCCGGCGCGATCCCAGCGGCGGAGCGTGTCGAGACTGATCCCGAGCGCACGCGCGGCCTCGCTTGCCGTGTAGAGGTCGCTACTCAATCCCGCGTCCCCGGTGTAGATTCCTCGGAATTGCAAGTAGGCATTGCCTAGGCATTGTTACCGGTGCCTAGGTCAGCGTCAAGGAGGAGGGCTATGCGGCTTCGGTGGTTGCTTCCGGTCTTTTGCTTCCTGCTAATTGCGGTCGCCTGCGGCGGCGGCCATGAGACCGCGACGCAGACGAGTGCGGCAAGCGAACGCCCGCTAGTCGTCTACGCGGCCGCCTCGCTGACGGAGGTCTTCCCGATGATCGACTCGACAGCTCGCTACAACTTCGCAGGGTCCGACGAGCTCGCGACGCAGATTCGCGAAGGCGCCCCCGCGGACGTCTACGCAGCCGCGAGCTCCAAGTACCCCCAGGCCCTCTACCAGGAAGGGCTCGTGGAGGAACCTGTCACCTTCGCCTCGAACGTGCTCGTCCTCATCGTTCCCAAGGACAACCCAGCCGGGATCGAGAAGATCGCGGACGTGGCTCGGCCGGGGACGAAGCTCGTCGTCGCAGCCGAAGGCGTTCCGGTCGGCGACTACACACGCGAGGTCCTCGACGAGCTCCAGCTAACGGACGCGCTCGACAACGTCGTCTCGAACGAGGAAGACGTCAAGGGCGTAGTCGCCAAGGTTGCTCTGGGCGAGGCGGAGGCGGGCTTCGTCTACGCGACCGACGCTGCCACGGCCGGCGCCAAGGTCAGCGTCATCGAGCTACCGGAGGGCTCGCAGCCGCCGATCGAGTACCAGATCGCCGTCGTGAAGCGAAGCACGAACAAGAAGGCAGCCGAGGCATTCGTGCAGAAGGTGCTGGCTCCCGAGGGACAGCAGGCGCTTGAATCGGCCGGCTTCCTCCTCCCTTAGGCGCGACGAAGGACCGACACGCCCATGGCGGCGTTCCAGACGAAGAAACCGACGAAGCCGATGAAGGTGATTCCCTCGATGATGCTCGAGGCGGGGCTGAGCGCGTCGCCCAGGCCGGCGAAGACTCCGACGCCGCTCGCGGCCGTGAAGGCGATTCCGACAACGAAGGCGACGACCGTTGCAATCGCGCAGGCCGCCCCGACCGTGGTCAGCCTCGGATGCGTCGCCGATCCTTCGAACTCGCTCGTCACGCGATCATCCGCTCTCGCCCCCACAGTGTCAAAAGGAGCATTGACGGCTGACCTTTTCTGACGAGAGTGAGAGGTACGCGCTCGGCGTGCGGCAACTCGTGGAGGGCGACTGCGGTAGATGGAAATCCAAGTAACCGACCCGACATTCGTCGAGGACTTACTTAAGTTCCTGCGCTCCCTGGGCTGGAACGCCCGGAAAGGCGATGGCTGGACGGTTGCCGTGGCGCTCGAATCGCCGCTGCTCTGCGAGGCCTGTGGGAACGAGCTAGCCGAGGGGTTGCAGCGCCTCGCGGCTTTGAATTGTCATGACTGTCGGCCAGATGCTTGGGCCTGCGTCATGCGTATCTAGACGCCTCGAGCTCAGTCGGCAAAGTCGGGTCGCCAGGACGACTCGAGGTCCTCGGCATCCCAGCCGGACGCATCGGCGCCTGCTTGATACGCGCTCTCCAGGAAGGCGAGCAGCGTTCCTCTCGGGTCGGCCGAGATCCTCACTGCCTCGTAGGGGAGAAGCGCGAGCGAGCTGCTCCCCAGCTCGGACCAGAAGGCTTCCTTTGGCGCCAGTGGTCGGCGACGGAGATCGGCCGGCTCCGGCGAGGTGTACGAGTAGAAGCTCGGCTCACGCATGTTCTGGTCGCCTGCCCAGAAGCCGAAAGAGACCAGCTCGTGTGAATAGGCCTCTCGGTTGACTGCATTAGCGTCCGGCATCGCAGGCGCGCGCTTGCCGCCAAAGCGAGTCACGGCGAGGTCGAAGGAGTGCCAGAAGACGTGAACCGGGCTGGTCTTTCCGGAGTTCCAGCCGGCGAACTCCTCGAGGATGCCGTCCGTCCAGTCGAGGATCCGCCAGAAGCGCTCAACCGCATCGCGGTCGTAGGAAGCATGCTCGCGATCGGCCGGAAAGGGTGTCGTCATCGGCAGGCCGTACGGCGTCTCCCGGATGGTCACGTCGATGCCGAGCCGGGTGAGGATTGCATGGAGCTTTTCGTCGAACTCGGCCACGGAGAGTCCATCTGCGAGTTCGAATGACTCGACTACGCCGCTGTTCGTCGCTACCACGAGCCGATGATCGACGAAGTCGAAGACGATCTCGAAAGTGAGCCCGTCGCTCCCGTGCAGGCGGCGCGTCGTCAACCCTCGCACGTCGAGATAGAGCGGAACGTGCCACCAGTGGTTTCGAGGGGCCGTCGACCCCATCCGCATCTTCCCGACGATCTGCACCCACAGATGGAGCGTGTTCTTCGTCTCCTCCCAGTCGGGGAGCGGCAGCTCGGGAAGCAACGGACGGGTCTTGCTCACGGTGCTCAGTGGCTGGTCCTCCGGTTCATCGAGCCTACGTTCCTGTTGGTTCGGGCGCGACGATGAAGGCCACTTCGTCGACGTAGCACCAGCTCCAGTCCTCTCCTCGTTCGGCGGACCGGGCGATTGGGTGAGCCGCAGCTCGAGCGTGCCCGCTGGCGTGGCGGTTCGGGGAGGAGTCGCAGCAGCCGATCTTTCCGCAGGTCATGCACATGCGAAGGTGAACCCACGTGCTGCCGATCGCGAGGCACTCCTCGCAGCCGGCGATGGTCTCCGGAATCCGGCTAACCTGGATCTGATCGAGGTGGCCACAGGTAGCCATGCAACGTCACATCGTAGATAGGTGCCCTCGCCCTGGCGCGTGGGCGACAGGACGAGGCACCTCGCGCTAGGGCAACGTTTTGAAACCTCGCTCGTCAGTGGGTCCTCTCCGACGGCAGATTGCCGTCCTACGTTTCCGCCGGGAGCTCAAGCGCTCCGGTGACTTCTTGCTCGGCGAGCCACCGGCGGATTCGCTTGTTCGGGAGCCAAGGCGACCGAAGCCGTGGGCACCCTCTACGGGCGCCGCTCTCGATCTGCCGGATTGACCGCGAGAGCTCTCGGCCAGCCCGGCCCCAAAGACGGCGACCTGGTTAGAAAAACCGCTGGCCCACGCCGGTCGTAGTGAGTGGAACAACGTCGAGAGAGAGGGGGTTCTCATGATCGCTCGTCTTTGTTCGGTGATCGCATTGGTCGGTGTAACTGCGACGGTGGCAGCGGCGCCGGCCGCCGCGCACGTCCATGGCATCACCCCGCTGCTGACGCTCGCGAACCAGTGCGGAGTGACGAGCCTGGCGAACACGGGCGCGAACCGCGCGCAGGGAGCGCCAATCACGGGGCTGATTCCACAGGACGTAGGTAACGCGCCCCTGACGGTTGGTGACGGCGGATTCACCGCGCCGGTCGGCTGCGCGCGCTAGGTTCCGCTCACCAATTCAGCGTCGCAGGGCCCGCCACGAGCGTCGCCTAATCCGGCGTTCCCTGCCTTTTCGCTGACGCGCACGAATCCTCGAGGGCTGCCGAATCCGGGGCGGCCCTCGACCCCCTCGCGGGTTGAAGAAACCCTTACTTTGTCACTCTTGTAACACCATGACCCGGGTCATATGGTGGCTCGAATGCTTCGTGGAGGACGAAGCGCGATCCTCGCCGCTACTGCTGCAATCCTCGGACTCGGTGCCCTGGCATCGCTCCCCGATCGGACGGCGGCGGGTGGCTCCGACGGGCGCTCGGTTGCAGCCGATCCGTCGCCGATTATCGAGGAGCTCGGCGACGAAGAACTGCCTCAGATCGAGCCGTTCACCCCGCCTCGAGTGGCAGCGAACGCTCCTCGACTCGGCAGCCTAAGAGTCGGCAACGGCCAAACCCGGTTCGCCGGCGACGGCACTCTCCTCACGACGATCAGCCCGAACGGCGACGGGTTCCGCGACCGAGCGATCGTCAGATTCAGCCTGGATCAAACGGCCACCGTGCAGATTTCCGCCTTTCGGACGGGTAGTGGACTGAAGCAGAAAGTCTGGGGGACCGAACAGCGGTTTACGCCCGGCCCCCATCGCCTCATCTGGCATCCCACCGAGTTCGTCCCGCCCCGGACCTATCTTCTCCGCCTGACCGCCACCGGCCGATTCGGCTCTCGAACCTATGGTTGGAATCGGCCCTACTTCACCGGCTTTCCGCAAGGCCCCGTCGTCCGCGTGCAGGGTGTTGACGCAGGCTTCAGACGCCCCGGCTACAGACCGGGCGCTCTCGCCTACCTGCGGATTTCGACGGACGCTGACCGCCTGACGCTCAGGATCTTCCAGGCAGGTCCTGCGCCCGCGACGACCGGGCGGAACGACTGGATGGATGGCGTTCCGATCACAGATCCCCGCCCACTCGACTGGCGGGGGAGACGCAGTTCGGCGCATACCATCGCGATTCGCCTCGGCCATTGGCGCAGCGGTCTCTACTACGCGCGGCTGACGGCAGCTGACGGTCGCGTCGGCTTCGCGCCCTTCGTCCTCCGCCCGGGAGTTCTAGGTGCTCACCGAGTCGCGGTCGTTCTCCCAACCAACACGTGGCAGGCGTACAACTTCAGGGACGCAAACGGAAACGGCTGGGGCGAGACCTGGTACGTGACACCGCGTATTCGCACGGTGAGCCTCGCCCGCCCACATCTGGACCGTGGCGTGCCATCGCACTACCGGCCGTACGACTTCGGGTTTCTTCGCTGGCTCTATCGCACGGGCCGGCAAGCCGACTTCTTCTCCGACACGGATTTCGAGAACATTCCGGACGCCCGCTCCCTACGGGCGCGATACCGCCTGATCGTGTTCCCGGGCCACGAGGAGTACGTCGCGAGGCATGCCTACGACTTGACCGAACGCTTTCGCAACCTGGGCGGCAACCTCGCCTTCCTCTCGGCCAATAACTTCTTCCGCCGGGTCGACCGCGTCGGAAGCAGCCTCCATCTGGTCAACCTCTGGCGCAATCTGGGCCGACCGGAGGAACGCCTGGTCGGAGTGCGGTTCATCGCCTGCTGCCGCGGATTCCCCTTCGGCCCCTACGTCGTCATGGCGAACGGGAGAGCTCCTTGGTTTTTCGCCGGGACGGGCCTTTCGAACGGAGACACCTTCGGTCGCGGCGGAATCGAGATCGACGCGCGAAGCGGCCTCTCCCCATCCGGGACGATCCTGCTGGCCAGGATTCCCGACCTCTACGGCCCCGGGCGTTCGGCCGAGATGACGTTCTACAGGAGAGCAGTAGGTGGCGCCGAGGTCTTTGCAGCCGGGTCGATGAACTTCGGGGGGTCGGCGCTCAATCCCGTGACGAGCTCGCTCCTCGAGAACCTGTGGCCACGTCTAAACCGCTGAGGCGGCGGGATAAGCGGGCGAAACGTCCGCACGCTGCGCACGGTCACTGAGGTCAGCCGGTCAGGTGGAGCTGGTACCTGCCCGTCCCGGGTTGCTCTTCGGCAGACACCCCGTCTGTAAAGGGACTCATTCGCGCGGCGGTCCGTCGAGAACCTCCTCGATCCGCTCGTACAGCTGCTGCATCGAAAAAGGCTTTACGAGTAAGGGAGCGCTGCCCTCGACGCCCTGATCGAGGATGATCGCATCCGTATAACCGGACATGAAGAGGATCCTGGCCTCGGGACGAGTTCCGGCCAGTGCCCTCGCCACCACGGGCCCGGTGATCCCCGGCAGGACGACGTCGCTGAGCACAAGGTCGATCGGGCCGACGTAGAGGTCGGCTAGCTCGAGCGCCTCGGCGCCGGTTCCGGCGGTCAACGTCTCATAGCCCTTGTTCTCCAGAGCTTCGACGAGCACACTCCGTACGAGCTCCTCGTCTTCGACGACGAGGATGGTTCCTCGCCCCGGGCCGTGCCCGCCGCCGGCGGTCGCCTCGGGTGGATCGACCGTCACGGCCTCCTCGCTGGCGCGGAGATAGATCCGCGCCCGCGTCCCTTCGGTCGGGGCGCTCTCCAGGAAGATGAAGCCGCCACTCTGCTTCACGATCCCGTAGATGGTCGAGAGCCCCAATCCGGTTCCGACTCCGAGGGCCTTGGTCGTGAAGAAGGGCTCGAAGGCCCTGGCGGCCACTTCCTTCTCCATGCCATGGCCGTTGTCTTCGACCATGAGCTGCACGTAGTCGCCCGCCGGCACGCGAACGCCTTGTTCCAGGTGGCCTTCCTCGACCCGGACGTTCTGCGTCGAGATCACGAGCTCGCCACCTTCAGGCATGGCGTCGCGGGCATTCACGACGAGGTTGACTAGCACCTGCTCGATCTGATTCGGGTCAGCCTTGATCCTCGCCGCAGCCGGATCGAGCTCGAGGGTGACGATGATGTCTTCCCGGATCAGTCGTGCGATGAGCTCGTGTGCGTTTTGGGCAAGGAGATTCACCGCGAGGACCTGCGGTTCCAGGACCTGCTGTCGGGTGAAGGCCAGCAGCTGGCGCGTGAGGGAGGCCGCCCGCTCGGCGCCACCCTTGATCCCCGCCACGTTGCGCTTCACGACCTCGTCGGAGCCAGGGTACGCGTCGAGGAAATCCGCGTAGCCGCTGATGGCCATCAGCATGTTGTTGAAATCGTGTGCGACACCTCCCGCGAGCTGGCCGATCGCCTCGAGCTTGTGCGTCTGCCGGGCCTGCTCCTCGAGTTTCTTCGTCTCGGTCAGGTCGATCATGGCGCCGACGGCATGGGTCGCCTCCCCGGACTCTGCGCGCACGAGCATGCCTCGCTCGAGAACGTACCGCCAGGAGCCGTCGAACGCCTGGAAGCGGTACTCCTGCGTGAACCCGGTCGTATCGGGGGCGGTTATGGCGTGGATGAATCCGAGCTCGACTCGCGCCCGGTCGTCGGGGTGGACGCGAACAAGCCACCAGTCGTACGAAGGCTCGATCGCTTCGGACGGATACCCGAAGGTGCTCGTCATGCTCTCGGTCCAGACGGTGTCGCGCGTCGTGAGATCCCACTCGTAGACGGCGCTTCCGGTAGCGAGGCCGGCAAGCTTGAGTCGAGTGTGCGACTTTACGAGCTGCCCAAGAGCTTCCGTGCGCTCCGTGATGTCGAAGATCGCTCCGTCCAGCCAGAGTAGATCCCCGGCCGGGCTCCACATCCCCTGGCCCTTCTCGTAGACCCAGCGAATGGCGCCGTCGGCGCGGACGACTCTGAATTCGAGAGTGAACGGCAGCCTTGCGGACAGCGCTAGGGCGACGTCCGCCTCGACACCGGCGCGGTCGTCCGCGTGGATGATGCTCGCAAAGGCGCGACGAGAGTTCCCAATGAAGTCCGAGGCCGGAAACCCTGTGAGCTCCTGGATTTCGTCACTGCAGAAAGCCATCGTCCAGGGCGGTTCCGCGGCACATCGATAGACCGCGCCTGGGACGTTAGCCACGAGCGTACGGAACTTTTCCTCGCTCGCACCGAGCGCTGTGCCCGCGAGATGCTCCCGATCGAGAAGGGTCCGCTCCTGCCGCGACAGAAGCCAACCGCGGGCAAAGAGGGCCGCGCCAAGGACCAGCAGCGTCGAATGCAGCATCAGCCGCACGCCGAGTGGAGCCTCGATGATGGCCGCGCACATCACGAGGGCGCCGACGGCGAGGAATGCCGCCGGAACCACCGAGCGCATTCGCCCCGACGAGAGCAGTTTCCGCATGGGGTTGCCTTCGGCTAGCAACGCGGTGGCGCCAACCAATACGCCGTCGTGCTCCAGCCGACCGCCGTCAAGGCAAGTCCGAACGCGGCCGCGGGGCGTCCTGCTTTCATCCACTCTGTCTCGACCAAAAACGTGCCCAGCGTGAATGTTCGCTAGTTCTAGCCGGGAGCGGCATGCTTGGCCTATGCGTACGGCGCGCCTGGCCCCCGTTGTTGGAAGCACCGTTTCGGTTGCGCTTGTAACGGCCGCGGTTTTCGGGCTCCGTACGGCGGTGCCCGTCCTGAGCCTCGGAGTTCTCTATCTCTTCGCTGTCTTGCCGGTCGCCCTTCTCTGGGGCCGGGCGTGGGGAGTCGTCGTCGCGGTGGCGAGCATGCTCGCCTTCAACTGGTTTTTCCTCCCGCCGAGGCACACTTTCCAGCTGGCCGATCGCGCGAACTGGTTGGCGCTCGCCGTCTTCGTGGTGACCGCCCTCGTGGTCAGCGATCGGGCAGCCCAGGCGCGTCGTCGCGCCGCGGAGGCGGAACAGCGCGAGCGGGAAGAGACGCTCCTCGCCGAGATGTCACTGGCGCTCCTGCAGGGTGAGCATGTGACTGAGCAGCTCGATCGCATCGGAAAAGCATTGGCCGGCGTGCTTGGCGTGCCGAGTGCCAGGATCACGCTCGGTGAGGCAAGGCCGGACGCGCACGACGTGGCGGTGCCATTGGTCGCCGGAGAGCGGCGAGTCGGGATGCTCTTTCTCCATCAAGACGCTCAGGGAGATGAGGCGGTTCGGCGTCGATTCCTGCCCGCGCTTGCCTCCCTCATCGCGATGGCGCTCGACCGCGCTCAACTCGAGCAGGAGGCGCTCGCGGCGGAGCGCCTTCGCGTCAGCGACTCCATGAAGACCACGATCTTGCGGGCAGTCAGCCACGACCTTCGCTCGCCGCTCACGGCGATGCGGGTTGCAGCGGAGAGCCTTGCCTCCCCCGCGATTGAGCTCGACGAGGCCGACCGACGCCATCAGCTGGACACGGTCCGAACGGAAGCGCGGCGGCTCGACCGGCTGGTGGCGAACCTCCTCGACCTCTCGCGCCTCGAGAGTGGGGCCGCGGCGCCGCGGCGAGAGCTGGTCGCTGTCGATGATCTGGTCGCCCAGGCACTTGGTGAATTACCTGCTCCCGAACAGGCGCGGGTCGTGGTGACGTTGGCGGCCGACGTGCCGCTGGTGGAGGTGGATGCGGTTCAGGTCGAGCGAGCTCTTGTCAATCTCCTCGAGAACGCGCTTCGGTATTCGCCGCCGGGCGCGGACGTTCGTATCTCGGCCTCGACAGAATCCGGTGAGGTCGTGCTCGGCGTCCGCGACGAGGGCCCGGGGATCGGCTCAGACGATTTGACGCGTGTGTTCGAGCCGTTCGAGCGGCTGGCCCCCGGTGAGGCGCGTCAGGGAGCCGGGCTTGGATTGGCGATCGCTCGCGGGTTCGCGGAGGTCAACGGAGGGCGCATCTGGGCAGAGTCGCGAAGCGGGGAGGGGGCAACGTTCATGCTTGCCTTTCCGCTTTCGGCGGCAATGGTCGAGGGCCACGTTTGAGCGGGCAGCGCGTTCTCGTCGTCGACGACGAGCCGCAGATCCTTCGTGCGCTCGAGACGACGCTTCGCGGTGCCGGCTACGAGGTGACGACAGCGGGGACGGGAGAACAGGCTCTGATTCTCGCCGCGACCTGGTCCCCTGATGCTGTTGTTCTTGACTTGGTCTTACCGGGCAAGAGCGGTGTCGAGGTTGCGCGGGAGCTGCGCGCGTGGACGACCACCCCGATCCTGATTCTGTCCGCCGTCGGTGATGAGGCTGACAAGGTCGGCGCGCTGGACGCAGGTGCCGACGACTACGTCACCAAGCCCTTCGGGATCGACGAGTTGCTGGCGCGTCTACGGGCGGTCCTGAGACGCTCCGGGCCGTCCGGCGAACCGATGCTCGTCGTGGGCGCTCTCACGGTCGACCTTGAAAAGCAAGCGGCAACTTTGCGGGGGAAACGGCTCCGTCTGACGCCGATCGAGTTCAGGCTGCTGGCGTATCTGGCCCGAAACGAGGGCCGCCTGCTCACGCATACGGCGATCCTTCGCGCCGTCTGGGGCAATGCGTATCAGGCGGAGTCGCACTACCTGCATGTCTACGTCTCGCAGCTTCGCCGAAAGATCGAGGACGATCCGGCGCGGCCGCAATACCTGTTGACCGAGCCGGGTGCCGGCTACCGGCTCGTCGACCCGAATGGGTCTTGAGCTTCCGTTGAGCCGGTAGGCGGAAATCCTGAGCCGCGGTTGATTCGGCCGGCCCTACGGTCGGTGGATGATCGTTGCGGAGACGATTGCGAGGCGCCGGCTCGCTCGCCAGGTCCGGCGGCTCGCTCAGAGCGGAGCGCGATCACGGTCACCGCGCCGGAGTCGTCGAGTTCGCAGTCATGCACGTGCGTCTGGAGCTGTACGACCAGCTTGCGCGTTGTGTTGAGAATCGCCACGTCATTCTCGAGCCGCGCGGGGTCGCCGAGCTTGAGGCGCTGCTGCAGGAAGACCCGCCGATCCGCGACTACGGATTGCGAGCTCGTGAGCGAAACGAACGGCTCGCCCGGATCCTTTCCGATCTCGGTGGGCCGGAATGACGGAGGTATCGGAGCGTCCGGCTGGGGCGGCGCTCAAGCGAGCGCTGATCGGGCGGCCAAGGTCAAGCGAGGACGTTGGCGAGACCCTCCTTTCGAAGAAGCTTGCGCTTCCGATCTTCGCGTCCGATCCGCTCTCGTCGGTCGCCTATGCAACCGAGGCAGCGCTCGTTGTCCTGCTCGCGGCAAGCCTGACGGCGGCGCACCTGGTGTTGCCGATCTCGATCGCGATCTCGGTGCTGCTCGCGATCGTCGTCATCTCCTACCGTCAGACGGTTCGCGCCTATGAGACGAGCGGCGGCGCCTACGTGGTCGCGCGGGACAACCTCGGAACGACGCCCAGCTTGGTGGCGGCCGCGGCGCTCCTGGTCGACTACGTCCTCACCGTCGCCGTCTCGGTCACCGCGGGTGTCGTCGCGCTCACCTCCGCGGCGCCCGCGCTGGAGAGTCACAAAGTCGCGATCTCCCTTGGGTTCGTCCTCTTGCTTACGCTCGCGAACCTTCGAGGGGTGCGCGAGTCGGGGATGCTCTTTGCGATCCCGACATACGCCTTTGTCGCGGTCATGTACGTGATGGTCGCAACCGGGGTCGGCAAGTGCGTGGCCGGCACGTGTCCGCAAGCGCAGGTACCGGATGCCATTCCGGCCGGTGTCGGCGCGGTTGGGGTCATCGTTCTCCTTCGCGCCTTCGCTTCGGGCGCTGCCGCCCTCACCGGAGTGGAGGCGATCTCGAACGGTGTCGGTGCCTTCAAGCAGCCACGGGGCGAAAACGCAGCCAAGACGCTCACCGCGATGGGACTGATCGCGATCAGCCTCTTCCTCGGTGTCTCGTACCTCGCCGTCGAGATGGGCGCTCGTCCCAGTGAAAGCGTTTCGGTCCTCTCCGAGGTCGCGCGGGCAACGTTCCCCGCATCGTCGGCTGCCGGGTTCCTCTACTACCTCGTCCAGGCACTCACGTTCGGCATCCTCGTGCTGGCCGCCAACACCTCCTACCAAGGCTTCCCACGTCTCGCGGCCGTGCTCGCTCGCGACGGGTATTTCCCACGCCAGTTCGTCAACCTCGGCGACCGGCTCGTCTACTCAAACGGAATCGTCGTCCTCGCCGGCGTCGCGGCCCTCCTCATCTGGGCTTTTCACGCCGACGTCATTTCCCTCATCCATCTCTATGTAATCGGGGTCTTCATCGCATTCACGCTCTCCCAGACCGGCATGGTCCGGCACTGGCGCGCCGAACGCGGGCCCGGCTGGCAACGGCGGGCCGCGATCAACGGCCTCGGCGCGCTCACGACCGGCCTCGTTGCTCTCCTCGTTATCCAGACCAAGTTCCTCGACGGCGCCTGGATGGTGACGATCGCGATCCCGGTCCTCGTTCTCCTCTTCTTCGCCGTTCACCGCCACTACCGAGTCGTCGCGCGGCGTCTCCACGCCGGTGCGGCCGCCGTCCGCGCCGAACCCGCTCCCTCGAACACGACCGTCATCTATGTCGAGGCAATCGACCCTGCGACCGAGCTTGCCGCCTGGTACGCCCGGCGAATCGCCGGGGATGACCTTCGAGCCATCCATGTTCCCGACCCCGCTCGCCGGCTGAGCGACCCACGTGGCGACTGGTGGCCCGTAGGCCGCTGCCGAGTGGAGACACTCAATCCCCGCGACGGCCGCGTGGACGCCGTCCTCGACTACCTCTGGTCGCTTCCACACGGCGAGTCGCGCTTCGTCACCCTGATCGTGCCCGAGAGCTTCGACCGTCCGTCACTTGCGAGGGCGATCACCCGACGAACGACGTTCTCGCTCAAGGTGCGCCTTCGCACGGAGCCGGGGATCGTCGTCACCGATGTTCCCGTGGTCGCCCGCGATGAACTGGTGGTTCCCGCCGACAGTCGCCGAATTGTCGGCCGGGTGCTCGTCTCGGGCGTCCAGGCCGCCTCGCTCCGCGCAATCCGCTACGCCGAGACGTTAGGCCTGGACGACACGAGGGCGCTCTTCTTCGCCTTCGACGAGGAGGAAGAGCAGCGCATGCGCGCTGTGTGGCTGCGCGAAGAAGTGGGGATCCCGCTCGAGGTAGTTCGCGCGCCCTATCGTGACCTGGGCGAGCCGCTCCTCCGCCATCTACGCATGCTGACCGACGATCCCGGAACCGTTGTCTCGGTGGTCATGCCCGAGCTCGTCTTTTCGGGCTGGCGCGCACTTCTCCACAACCAGCGCGCGCTCTACCTCAAGCGCCTTCTCCTCTTCGAGCCCCACGTGATCCTTTCGAGCGTCCCGTACCACCTGCCATGAGCGTGCCGGACCCTGGACGCCGCGGGTTGGTGCTGGTCGCATGGGATGGTTCGGAGACAGGCCGGCGGGCGCTCCTTCACGCTGCCCGAGTCGTCGGCCGTGGCGGGCGCGTTGCGGTCGTCAACGTCCTCCCGGCACAGTCGATCGGCTCACGGCTTCAGACGGTGTCCGACGAGGCCCGGGCAGAGCAGTGGTCCGTCTTGGAGCAAGCCGCGGTCCTCCTTGCTCAGTCCGGGGTGCACGCAGAGCTCATCGCAGCCACCGGGGATCCACTCGCCGAGATTGCGGCGACTGCAAAGCGACTCCACGCCGAGACAGTCGTCGTCGGGCGCTCGGGCGGCCGCCGACTCCACGGGCGAGTCGCAGATCGCCTCGTTCGACGAGGCGGGCCCGATGTTCTCGTCGTTCACTGAAGGCCGTTCCAACTTCGTGTAAACACCGCGCGCGCTGCCGGGTGTCCGCCGAGCCGGGCTCTAGGGTAAGACGGTGGACCCCGAGCGGATCCTCGTCGGGCTGAATCCCGAGCAGCGCCGGGCCGTCGAGGCGGTTCGCGGGCCGGTGTGCATCCTCGCGGGCGCAGGCTCCGGGAAGACGACGACGATCACGCGCCGGATTGCGAACCAGGTCGCAAGCGGCGCCTTCGAGCCGCGGCAGATCCTCGCCGTTACCTTCACGGACAAGGCGGCGGGGGAGATGCGCTCACGGCTCGAGGCGCTGGGCGTCGATGGGGTGCAGGCCAGGACGTTCCACTCGGCCGCGCTCGCGCAGCTTCGCGCCTTCGGAAACGGGACACCGGGTGACGTGCTTCCGTCGAAAGCGGTGCTGCTCCGGCAGATCGGGAACGGCCTGCCAGGAGCCTTCCGCTTCCGGCCGGCAGGCGACCTCGCGACCGAGGTCGAGTGGGCCAAGAACCGCCGGCTCACCCCTGTCACCTATCGCCGGGGGCTCGACGACCACGAGCCGCCGATTCCCGCGGACCTCATGGAGCGTGTATTCAGGGAGTACGAGCGGCGAAAGGAGTCCTCCGGCAAGCTCGACTTCGAGGACCTTCTCGAGCGCGCGATCCGTCTCCTGGACGAAGATGCCACGGCACGCGAGGGCTTCCGGGCGCGCTTCTCGGCCTTCACCGTGGACGAGTACCAGGACGTCAACCTGCTCCAGCAGTCACTGCTCGATCGCTGGCTCGGCAAGCGCGACGACCTCTGCGCCGTCGGGGACGACTACCAGTCGATCTACGCCTTTGTCGGCGCGACGCCGCGGCATCTGGTCGGGATGCCGAGCCGCTACCGCCAAGCGACCGTCGTCCGGCTCGAGACGAACTACCGGTCGACGCCTCAGGTGCTCGAGTTTGCGAACAGGCTCGTTCCTGTCCTCGGAGGGGTCGAGAAGCGTCTCGAGGCAGTGAAGCCGGGCGGGCCCGAGCCGGTGGCACAAAGCCTGGAGGGCTCCGCGGAGACGGCCTTCGTGGTGGAGCGGATCCGCGAGCTGGAAGCGGCCGGTGTCCCGTTTCACGAGATCGCGGTTCTCTACCGGACGAATGCCCGCTCCGACGGGTTCGAAGAAGCGCTGTCGGCTGCCGGAATCCCCTTCGAAGTGCGGGGAGCCGCTTTCCTTGCGCGCCAGGCGGCCAGGCGGCTCCTGTCTAGCGTGCGTGCTTCGGAGTCGACCCGGATCGAGGAGACCGTGCGTGAGCTGGCAGTCGCTCAGGGATGGATCGAAGGATCGACGGAGCGCCTCGGCGAGCAGGAGACCGTGCGTCAGGCCGACCTTCGGCGACTGGTCGACCTCGCAGCAGAGCTCGACGACGGCACGCGGACACTCGCGCGCTTCGTCGAGGAGCTCGAGCTGCGGTTCGGGGCCGGACGGGAAGGCCGTGGCGTCAACCTGCTCACGTACCACGCCGCCAAAGGCCTCGAGTTCGAAGCCGTCTTCCTCCCTCGGCTCGAGGAGAAGGAGCTTCCCGGCCGTCAGGCGAAGCGACCGGCGGCGCTGGCAGACGAAAGGCGCCTTCTCTACGTCGGGATCACACGGGCCAAGCGCTACCTCTACCTCACCTGGTCAGCGGACGCCAAGCCGTCTCGGTTCCTCGCGGAGCTCGGCGTCAGCGCGCCTCCACGGGCACGACGCTCACAGATCGAGCCTGCCGAACGCGAGCAGCCCGCGTTTCGCGCGCTCCGAGAGTGGCGGCGTGAGCGGGCGCTCGCGGACGGAGTCCCGGCGTACGTCGTCCTCCACGACGCGACGCTCGCCGAGATCGTGCGGCGGACTCCGCGAACGGAGGACGAGCTCGCGGAGATTCCGGGCATCGGCCCGACGAAGCTCGACCGGTACGGGACTGATGTCCTCGCTGCGCTGGACGAGGTCGCCTAGGAGAAACGGGGCTCGCTCGCCCCATCCGCATGCGGACGTGGCAGGACGAGCTCGAAGCGGGCGCCGTTCGGATGCGCGCTCTCGTAGACGAGCTCGCCGCCGTGCGCCTGGGCGTAGGACTTCGCGATCGAGAGCCCGAGGCCGCTGCCGTCGCCGGTCGCCTCGTTGCCACGGCTGAACCGGTCGAAGAGGCGCGGCACGAAGTCGCGCGCAACGCCTTCGCCACGGTCCTCGACCGTCAACCGGAAGTGACGGTCCCGCTGGCGGGCTGCGATGGTGATCGGAGCCCGCCCATAGCGGACGGCGTTTGCGACCAGGTTGGAGACGATCCGGTCGAACGCCATCGGGTCGGCGTCAACCACGAGGTCCGGCGGGACGTCGATCTCGAACCCGGCGGTCCGCTCGCCCGCGACAGTCTCGACGAGCTCTTCGACACGCGGGCGGATCGGGAACCGCGAGCGCTCGATCGGGATTGCGTCCGCGTCCAGTCGGGAGAGGTCCAGGAGCTGCTCCAGGAGCCGGAGCGTACGCTCGCTCTGTACGTAGAGCCCATTGCGAAGGCGCGCGAGCTGCTCGTCCGGGACCGAGTCGGCCCGATGCTGGAGCGTCGTGATGATCCCGTGCATGACTGCGAACGGCGCGCGAAGCTCGTGCGAGGCGAGGGCGATGAAGTGGCTCTTCAGATCGCTGAGGCGCCGAGCCTGCTCCTGTTGGCGCGCGGCGTCGAGGAGGACGCCACCGACGGCGCCGACAGCAGTCAGGAGCTCGAGTTCCTGGTCCGAGAGCTCGAGCGTCCGGGAGTGCCTGTCGGCGACGACGAACCCTGTGAAGCTCGCCGGCCACGCCCACGGGAACGACGACCAGCTCACCCACATCGAGCTCGGACGCAGCCTCCGCGGGGAGCGCAGGGCCGAACACGCCTCCGGCGAGCGTGGCCTGCTGAGCAGCGGCTGCACGTACCAGCGCCGGCCAGTCTGAAAGGGAGAGCCAGCGCGCTGACAGGACGTCGTCCTCATGACTTCCCGGCACTGCGACCGGCGTCAACTCCTCGCTGCCGGCGAGAAAACGAAAGCCGAAGACTCGGTCGACCCCGAAAGCCTCGCGGATCGCCTCGCAGAGGCCGAGCAGAACCGTGCTCACGTCGCCGGTTTTTCCCGCGGTGCGCTCGCCGACGAGCTGAAAGACCGTGGCTGCGGGCGGCGTGGTGCCCGACGCGTCTGTGATTTGCCCCGAACGCATGAGTACGAGCCTCCGTAGAGCCTCCACGGGCACCTGCCCCGTTGGGCGGCGGCTCTAACCTCGAAGCGGCTCCGCTTGGGTGAAGTAGAGCGGTCAACCCCGCAAGGGGGAGGAAATCAACTCCCACGGAGGGGGGACGGGCACCTCGATTCCAGGCAGAGTGGGGCTACCGAGGAAAGAACCGCGAGGCCCCGATGCGGCGGGGGCTTTCGGTGAAACTCGGTGAAAGATTCAGGAGCGAGACGGGGTCTGCGGCGGCCCCGTCTTCGTATTTGTGGGGGCGGGGCTGCCGACCGGCTTAGTCGCCAACGACCTGGACGATCCAGCGACGGTCGCGCGAGCGGTCGAGCTCCATGAAGAGCACACGCTGCCAGGTGCCGAGGCAGAGCTCTCCATCGCGAACCGGGATCGACTCGCCTGCCGGGCCGAGGAGCATCGCCATGCAGTGCGAATGGCCGTTCCCGGCTTCCATGTCCTCTGGACAGACGTTCTCGGTGCGGCGGTCCCAGTCGTCGTGCGCGTAGTACTTCTCCGTCGGGACGAGCCGCCGGAGCATCCGGGCGAAGTCCTCGAGGAACCCCGTTTCGAACTCGTTCACGCGCACGCAGCACGTCGTATGAGGCGAATAGACGCATGCGATGCCGTTCTCCACACCGCTCTCCTCGACCGCCTGGCGCACCTCGTCCGTGATGTCTTTGATCTCGAGGCCGCCCTTCGTCCTCAAGCTCCGCTCTAGCTGGAACACCTTCACGTCGAGCTGTACCTCCCGTGGATCGTCGATTCCAGAAAAGCGGTTTCGTATTCTGTCGTACCCGCGCCTCAGAAATCTACCGGTCTGGACGAGTATCCCGGTCGAGAGGCGCTACGCTCGCCGCCGAGGGCCCGTAGCTCAGCGGTCAGAGCAGCGGACTCATAATCCGTCGGTCCCTGGTTCGAATCCAGGCGGGCCCACAAGAAAACCCCCGGTTATTCGGGGGTTTTCTGCTTGACGAGGCGAGCCCGCAAGCGAGAAGCCAGCAGATCGAGACCCAGGGCCCACCCGACGTGGACGGCCTGGCATCGGCGTTGACCAATCAGCCGTGCTCTTGCACCCCGCTGGTATACCCGTCGCATGCGAAGACGGCCACTGAGGACCCAGGAGAGTCAATACGCCAGCGGTGAGGCGCACTAGTGGTCAAGGGTGAGGGCAATCGCGCCGATACCGGGATTGTGGCCCCCGCCAATCGTCTGCAAGCCCTGCTCGATCTCTCCCACAGGCTCTCGTCCAGCCTGGATCTGAACGACGTTCTACGGGACTTCTCGGAGCGCGCCGCGGAGCTCACAGGGGCCACGGCCGCAGAGATCTCGCGCTGGAAGCGAGACGAGAACAACTTGGTCATGCTCGTCGAATACCTGCAGGGAAAGGACGAGATCACGGTCGGGGGCGGCCAGGTCTATCCGCTTGACGATTACCCGGCTACGAAGGTCGTCCTCGAGACGCAGGAGCCCAGTCAGATTCGCTTGTCAGACGAGACCGCGGATCCTTCCGAGCGCGCGTTCCTCGAGCGCCGCGGCCTGAAGGCACTCCTCATGCTGCCGCTGGTGGCGCGCGGCGAGACCATCGGGCTGATGGAGGTCATCGACACCGAGGACCGCGAGTTCGACGTCGCGGACGTGGATTTCTGCCGCGCCCTTTGCGACGTCGTCGCAACCGCGGTCCGAAACGCGATGCTCTACTCGGAAGTGGAGGAGCTGGCTGCTCGCGACCGTCTCACCGGTCTCTACAACCGCCGGCTCTTCGAGGAGCAGCTCGAGGTGGCGGTGGCCCGGAGCGTCCGCACCGGCGAGGAGCTGAGCCTGCTCGTCGTGGACGTGGACGGGCTGAAGCGCATCAACGACCTTGGTGGACACCCGGCGGGCGACACCGCTCTCTGCGCCCTCGCCGAGGCTCTCAGCACGAGCACTCGCGTGACCGACGTTTCCTGCCGGTTGGGCGGTGACGAGTTCGCCGTCATCCTGTCTGCCTCGCCCTCCGAGGCTGCGCTCGGCGTGGCCGAACGCGCCCAGGAGCGCCTCGCAGAGCTCGGTCGCGGCCAGTACAGCTTTTCGGGCGGGGTCGCCAAGCTGGCGGAAGCTCATGCGAGCGCGTATGACCTCTACCGCGCAGCCGACATCGCCGCGTATCGCGCGAAAGCCGCGGGTGGCGCTCAGACCCTGATGGGGATCGAGACGGCCTACCACGCCGAAGCCGCAAGCTAGGAGGGTTTGACGAAACGCAGCAGTCCCGACGACGAGCGACGTTTCACCAATCCCTCCTAGGAGACGATCAGCTCCGAGAGCGCTCGCGTGTTGACCACGTCGGTTGGAGTCGCGCCGCCGCGGCGCGCCGTGGCGACTGCGAGCTCCATGTTCGCGAGCCCCACGACCGAGTGCGCGTCGGTCGACACCACGATCTCGACGCCGGCGGCGATCGCGCGCCTCACGTTCTCTCCGTTCAGGTCGAGCCTGTCGGGAAGTCCGTTTACTTCGAGTGCCGTCCCGGTTTCCACCGCAGCCGCGAAGACCTCGTCGAGGTCGAGCGCGTTTGGAGGCCGGTGGTTGATCAGACGGCCCGTCGGGTGGCTGAGCGCCGAGGTGAAGGGGTTCCGAACCGCCTCGACGACCTGCCGCGTCAGCTCACGCCTCGGCCGCCGCTGACCTGCGTGCAGGCTTGCCATCACCCACTCGAGCTCGGCGAGGACGTCGTCGGGGAGGTCGAGCGACCCGTCAGGGAGGATGTCGCACTCCGCGCCGCGGAGGACGCGGAAGGGCGCGAGCACCTCGTTCGCGGCCGCGATCTCCTCGCCCTGGCGGCGGATCGCCTCGGCGTCCAGGCCCGGAACGACCCGAACGGCGAGCGTGTGGTCGCAGATGGCGAGATAGTCGTAGCCCCGATCGCGCGCGGCGGTTCCCATCTCGAGCACGCTGGCACGGCCGTCCGACCACGTCGTGTGGCAGTGGAGATCGCCGCGGATGTCGGAGAGCTCCAGTAGCGCGGGAGGCTCGCCCGAGAAGGGCTCTTCCCGAAGCTCAGGCGGGCAGAAGGGGAGCCCGAGCGTGCGGTAGACGCCGGCTTCGTCTGGTGCAGCGGGGAGGGGCTCGAGCGCGTCGACGTAGGCCTTCGAGCCGGTGGCACGCAAAAGCTCGGTCCCGAAGCGCTCCGGAGGAGCAACCACGAGCTCGATCGGGATCCCGTCGACGGTGACCCCGAGCGCTCCCCGATCCGTTCGTTCAACAATCGCCACGATCGAGGGGTGCTCCTCGAAGCGTGCCGTGACGGCGCTTGCGTCCTCGCCCGGACAGACCACGGCGAGGCGCTCGGATGCGTCGCGCCAGCGCCGCGGGTCGCCCGCCGCGGTGCCGCCGAGCGCCATGGCGAGCGCCTCGACGAGCGGACGGCTGCGGTTCAGAGGCAGGCTCCTGGGCGGGCTCACCTCGGGGCTTTGCTCGAGTGCGGCGAGGATCCGTTCCGCCGTCTTCGGCCCGATGCCCGGCACCTCGGTGAGCCGGCCCTCTCGTGCCGCCCGGCGAAGCTCGTCGGCGGTGCGGATCCCGAGCACCTGGCCGATCTCCGCGGCCCGCTTCGGGTTGATGCCCACGAGCCGCCCGAGGCCGACGAGCTGCGGCGAAACGGTGCGCTCGAGCTCCGCGAGCTCGGCAATCTCGCCCGTCTCGACGAGCTCGCGGAGCTTTCCTTCGATGCCGCGCCCTATGCCCCTGAGCTCGCGGACCCGGCCTGAGCGGACGAGCTGCGCTACCGAGGCCGGTGTCGCTCTGACGAGAGCGGCCGCGCGGCGATATGCACGCACGCCATACGGGTTCGCGCCGGCGAGGTCGAGTAGAGCTGCGAACGCCTCGAGCCGATCCGCGAGCTCGGGGTTCTCGAGATCCCGTGGAGGGCTCGCCCGGTCTGGCTTCGAGGGCCCGGAGTCACCCATCCGAGTGATACGACGGGCCTGTTCCGTTGACATGCTTCAACCGGACGCCTTCCATGAAAGAACCTGCTGCCGTGACATCCAATGGCGACCCTGCCCGGCCGCTCCGTTTTCCCAATGGGGGCGGTCAATCCGCGGGTGAACAGCATCCACCTTCGCTGACTCTCGCCACGCCCCCGGACGAGCAGGAGGACGCGCTCGCCACATCCTATCGCCGGCTATCCGACGTCTTTCACCACCTCCTGTCGGAGCAGAGCCTCGATGCCCTGCTCGACCGCATCTTCGACGCGGTGAGCGACCTCGTCCCGTGCGACACGCTCACGATTTACCAGGCGGACGAGGCACGGCGCCTGCTCGTACCCCTGACCGCCCGGGACCGCTGGGCGGCGGAGATCATGGACTCCAATCTCCCGTACGGCCAGGGCATCACCGGCTGGGCGGTCGAGAACGGTGAGCCGGCCCTCGTCAACCACGCTCATCTCGATCCGAGGCTCGACGTCGTCCCCGGAACGCCCCCGGACGAGCAGGAGTCCCTGATCGTCGTGCCCCTCGTCAGCCGGGGCGTGATCATGGGCGCCCTGAACGTCTACCGCCTCGGCGAGCACGCGTCGTTCAGCGAGCGTGAGTTCGAGCTCGTGCAGCGCTGCGGCGACGCTGCGGCCCTTGCTCTCGACAATGCGCAGATCCGCGAGAAGCTCGAGCGGCAGGCCCAGACGGACTCTCTGACGGGGCTGTACAACCACCGGTTCTTTCACGACCGACTTCGCGCGGAGCTGAACCGCTCTAGCCGCGCGTACGAGTCGCTCGCCGTGGTCATGCTCGACATCGACGACTTCAAGAAGGTGAACGACGTCTTCGGCCATGGCACCGGCGACCAGATCCTCGTCGCCCTCGCGGACGTGCTCCGCTCGAGCATCCGGACCTCGGACATCGTCTGCAGAATCGGAGGCGAGGAATTCGCAGTCATCATGCCGGTCTGTACGGCAACCGACGCGCGCGGGTTCGCGGAGCGGGTGACCCAGCGCCTCGCCGCCACGGAGTTCGAGGGGGCCGGCACGATCACCGTCTCGGTCGGCGTGTCGCAGGGGCCCGAGGACGCCATGAACCCGCGCGAACTGGTCGCTTACGCGGAGACCGCGATGATGACCGCGAAGACGCGAGGGAAGAACGCGGTCGTCCTCTTCGACGAGCTAACCGACGGACGGCCGGTGACGCACGAGCCGGGCCGGCAGGACGTTCGCTCGATCGCGCACCTGAAGATGCTCCAGAGCCTTGCCGGAAAGCTCAACCGCCTGAACGACGTGACCCGCATCGGCGAGGTCATCGTCAGCGAGCTTCGAGGGCTGATCGACTACCACAACTGCCGCGTCTACGTCCACGAGGGCGACGACCTGATTCCGATCGCCTTTCGCGGCGATCTGGGCGAGTACAGCGACGAGAACGTCGAAGAGCTGAAATGCCGGGTGGGTGAGGGAATCACCGGCTGGGTCGCCGAGACGGGTGAGTCCCTTTTGCTCGCGAATGCGATCGACTGCGAGTTCGCGGTCACGATTCCGGGCACGGACGACATCGACGAGTCGATGGTGGCGGTTCCCCTGCGGTACGGCTCACGGATCAACGGTGTGATCGTCCTCTCGAAGCTCGGGATCGGACAGTTCGACCAGGACGACGTGCGCCTCCTCGAGGTGCTTGGCGGCCACGCCTCGGTCGCGATCGAGAACGCGAGGCTCTACGAGGCGCAACGGCGAGAGGCCGACAGCGCCAAGCAGAGCGCAGAAATCGCAAACGCCCTGCTCGACCTCGGTCGCGAGCTCGCGGCAGCGGAGGATCTCGATGCGGTGCTCGATCGTCTCGTGGGCCTCTCGACGAAGATTCTCGGCTCTTCCCTCACCTCGGTCTGGCTCCAGGAGCCGGGGACCGGCGACCTCGTCGTCCGGGCGATGTGGGGATACAGCGAGACCGACCGCGAGCGCCTCGCCGGCCTCAGGTTCCCGCCCCAGGCGGCAGAGCGCTTCCTGCAGCTGGATGAGCCGTTCGTCCTGACACCCGAGCAGATGAGCCACCTTCCCGGGGTCGGAGAAACGAGCGCGGCCTCGGACGAACACCGCCTGTTCGCGGTTGCGCCTATTCAGGTCGATCTGATGCGCAAGGGGTTCCTCGTATCGGTCCTGACAGAGGCCGCCAAGCCGCGCATCACCGAGCGCAAGATGCAGCTTCTGGCCGGCGTGGCGCACCAGGCCAAGCTCGCAATCACAAATGCGATGAGCTTCGAGAGCCTGGAGCAGACGTTCCTCTCCACCGTCGAAGCGCTCGCGAACGCGCTCGAGGCAAACGACGAGTACACGTCCTCGCACGCACGCGCGATCACCGACATGGCGCTCGAGGTCGGAAGCCAGCTCGGCCTTGATCCGAAGTCGCTGAAGCGCCTGGAGCTCGGAGCGCTCTTCCACGACATCGGGAAGATCGGCATTCCGTCCGAAGTGCTCTTGAAACCCGGCTCGCTGACGCCCGACGAGCGGAAGGTCATCGAGCAGCATCCCGAGCTTGGCGAGCGCATCCTTGCGCCGATCGTGCGGCTGTCCGACGTACGCCCGATCGTGCGCCACTGTCACGAGCGCTTCGACGGAGCCGGCTATCCCGACCGCTTGGCGGCGGAGGACATTCCGCTCGAGTCCCGCATCATCCTCGTCTGCGACGCGTTCCACGCGATGACCACGGACCGGCCCTATCGCGGACGCCTTCCCCTGGAGGAAGCCTGCAAGCGACTCCGTGATGGAGCCGGAACGCAGTTCGACCCGGACGTCGTCGGGGTCTTCCTCGATGTGTTGAACGGCGACCCCGAGCTGGCTTCCCAGCCGCTGTAGGGCCATCGGGCGCTTGTGGCCCGGAACTGGGCCGACCGCTGCCCTCTTTACTCTTGACGCATGGACACCGCCTTTCGCTTGGCGGTCGCCGCCGTGCTCCTGGGCGCCGCCGTCGCGAAGATTCGCGCTCGCCGCGACTTCGTGCGCGGCCTGGAGGCGTACGCCGTCCCGGGGCGCGCTCGCCCGGCACTCTGGGCCCTCCTCGTCACGGTTGAAGGGACACTCGGGGCGCTCCTCGCCCTCGGCGCCTTCAGCCGGCCGGCCACGTACGGGGCGATTGCGCTCGGCCTTGTCTTCGTCGCGGCGCTGGCGCGGGCTCGCCTTTCGGGAGCGCGACGGCTTCCCTGCGGATGTTTCGGCGGTCGCCGCGAGCGCTCGACCTGGTTCCTGCTGACTCGCGCCGGGCTCTTCACAGCGCTCGCCGCGCTGGCGGCCGCGGCCCAGGAAGGAAAGATTCCAACGCCGTCTACGGAAACCGTCGTGGTCGCCTCCCTCGCCCTCGTCGCGCTCGCGGTCGCAGGGCTCGGCATTCTCGTGCTGGCGCTCTATCGCCAGGTCGGTGTCCTGAGTGCTCGGCTGGCGCCGCAAGGGCCGCTCGAGCTGGCGGAAGAGGGCCCGGCGATCGGCCGCCCGGCGCCGGAGCTCGACGATCTTGCGCGAACGGGACCTGCGCTCGTGGCCTTCTTCTCGCCAACCTGTCCGCTCTGCCGGGACCTGGCGCCCGCGGTCGGCGCGTTTCGGAGGGACGGTATTCAGGTTCGGGTGGTCGACGAGGCGGCCGATCAAGAGGCATTCGAGCGGTGGAACGTTCCCGGAAGCCCGTTCGCTGTCCACGTCCTCGACGGCGCCGTGATGGCGAAGGGCCTCGTGAACACGCTCGAGCAGCTCGACGGGCTCGTCTCGCTCGGATACGCGAGGAGCCGCGCTGCGGCCTGACACCCCTCTCGACCGCGCGGCCGAGGCTCTGGCGAGCGGGCTCGCAGCGGGTATGACGCGCCGGTCGTTTCTCGGGCGGCTCGGGGCGACCGTGCTAGGAGTCGTGGGAGGAAGCGCTGTCGCGGCCGCCGTTGCCCCGGAGGACGCGGAGGCTTTCCACTTCTGCGGCCACATCTTCACGACCGAGTCCTGCCCATCGCCGTTTCGCCTCCCGCGCATCGACCGGGCGGGCTATCCGCTTCGCCCGCGCGACGGGAGGCCGATCGACAATCTGGGGCGCCGCGTGAACGCCAGCGGCTACCCGATCAACGAGTCAGGAGCACGGCTGGTCGGCCCGGACGGGAGGTTGCTCCCGAAGGGGCCGCGCACCCGGATCTGCCAGGACTGGGTTCCGGAGCGCTTCCACATCGACGCCCGGATCCAGGGCTCCTGGTACCGGTGCTGCAACGACCAGATCCGAAAGCTGGTCGACTGCTGCTCCCGCTCGAGACGGAGGATCAACGGGGACGCTGCGCTTCGCGGGTACTGCTATGCGCCCCGAAACGTGTTCTGCGTCATGTACTACGACACGGGAATCCCGTGCTGATCGAGGCGGCGGTGGTGACCGCTGCTCTCGTCGCCGGGATCTCGGGCGCCTGGTCGCCCTGAGGACTGTCCATGGTCGAGACGATCACTCCCGACGTGTGCGGGAGCAGGAGGCGACAAGCGGGGGCATTGCTCTTCTTCGGGCTGGGCGCGCTCGCCGCCTCTGCGTGCCTGGGCGCTCTTCTCGGGGTTGCCGGATCGCTCGTCGGCGCCTGGGCGCTTCCGGTCGCCGCGGTTCTCGCCCTGGTCGGTGCGGCGCGGGAGGGAGGCTTCGCGCGCGTGCCGCTTCCACAGTCGCGGCGCCAGGTGCCCGAGCCCTGGCGGTTCAGATTGCCGCTTCCGGCCTGGGCGGCGGGCTACGGTGCAGGGCTCGGGCTCGGCTTCCTGACCTACCAGCCTGTGGCGACGTTCTGGGTCGCGTGCGCGGCGGCAGTGGCACTCGGTCGGCCACTGTCAGGCGCCGTCTGCTTCGCGGCCTACGGCGCCGGTCGCTCGCTCCTGCTTTTGCTGCCGCTCCGGCGGGGCTCGGACGCGACGGCGATCGTCGAGGCGCTCGCCGGCCGTCGGCGCAGCGTCCTCCGCGTGAACGCCGTTGCGTTGCTCGTCTGCGCCGCGCTGCTGGCCGCTCCGACAGCGGGTGCCGAGCTCATGCCGCTCGGGCCCGGAAGCCACCTCGACCCAGCTAGGATCGGGCCCGCATTCGCGTACACGCAGCGCGAGCAGGGGGTCTCGAATGTGGTCGTTCGTCCGACCGCAGGGAGCGCCCTACTGTACCCCGAGGCCGAGTCTCCGAGCCTCGACGGTGAGCTACTCGCATACCAAGACGGGGCCGGCATCCGGGTCGTGGTCTGGGCGACGGGTGAAGAGGTCGTGCGCGTCGAGGGCGTCGTCTCGAAGCCCGCCCTGGACTGGCCGTGGCTTGCCTACCGCCGCGATCTTCCCGAACGCGTCCTGCTCGAGCTCAGGAATCTCAAGACAGGCGAGGTTCGACGGCTTGGCAGCGGTGCAGTCGGAGTCGACCTCGGCCGCCCTTCTATCGCTGCGGGGCGGGTCGCCTGGCATGCCGCGGGCTCGCGCGGCTCCCGCATCCTGCTCTACGCGATCGGGAGCGGGAGGAAGCAGGTGGTGATGGCGACGAAAATCGCCCTGCTCTCGAATCCGGCGCTCAGCTCGACCCGAATCCTCTGGATCAAGCAGCGGCAGGGGATCTCATCAGCTCTCGTCCGCAAGTTTCGGCGGACACACGTCCGCGTGCTCGCGACAGTCCGCAGCCAACGCACGTTCTACTGGACGACGGAGATCTACGGGCTGACTGCGTACGTGACGCGGTGGACCGTGGCCACCGGCGCCGCGCGGATCCTTCGCATCGAGCTCTAGGCTGCCGCGGGACCGCGCGGAGCCTCGGACTGCGGGATGTCGGATGATCGAGTAGGTTCCAGAGCCTGCTGACCGACCCGGGGGAAGGGCTATGGACACAGAGACAAGCGACACCGCAACAGAGGAAGAGCGACTTCAGCCTGCCGAAGTCGGTCGTAGAGTCTCGGCGATTCTCGCGGCCGCGGAGCGCGCCGCCGAGGAGCTGAGGACCGAGGCGAAGCGGGAGGTCTCCGGGCTGCTCGGCCGTGCGGAGTCTGACGCGGCGTCGCGGATCAAGGAGCTCACGGCCGAGGCAGAGCGCACCCGCGGCGACGCGGACGAGTACGCCTCGGACGTCAGGCTTGCCGTTGACACCTACGCGTCACAGCATCGCCGCGAGGCGGAGGAGGAGGCGCGTCGCACGGTCGGGGAGGCTGAAGAGCAGGCCCGGGCGATGCGCGAAACGGCCGAGGACATGGCCCGTCAAATCGACGGCGACGCGCGTCGTGAGGGTCGACCAGCTGCGGCAGGAGGTCAAGCTTCTCGAGGATCGGCGCGAGCGGGCGTTCCAGAGCCTCCGCGACGTTGCTGCCCAGCTCGAGGACGTCCTGCTCCGCCCCCGGGCCGGTGAGCCGGCTGATCAGGTCGAGTCACTCGCGCTCGACGATCGCGCCTGAGCCTCCACCTGCAGCACCTCCGATAGCCTCAGCCTCATGCAGGTGAGCCAGCCTTGAGCCGTGCGCTCGAGCGGATTTCGACCGGACCGGTCGTCGTCGCGGACGGGGGCACGGGTGCCCTCCTCTCCACCCGGGTGGCGCGCCTACGTTGTCCCGAAGAGGCGAACCTGAAGGCGCCCGAGACAGTCGTCGGAGTCCACCTGGGCTTCATCCGCGCCGGCGCAGAGCTGATCGAGACCAACACCTTCGGGGCCAACCGGCGCAAGCTGTCCGCGAACCTGCTGGACGACCGCCTCACAGAGATCATCGAGAACGGCGTCAAGCTCGCCCGCGAGGCGCGCGAGGTCGCCGGGACTCCGATCTTGATCGCCGGCTCGATCGGGCCGCTCGGGGACCTCGAAGGGACGAGCGGGGCAGAAGACTCCTTCGATGTCTTCAGCGAGCAAGCGCGGCTCCTCGAAGGACGCGGCGTCGATCTCTTCATGGTCGAGACGTTCTTCGACCTGGGCGAGCTCGTGACGGCGATCGAGGCGGTACAGGGAGTGTCCTCGCTCCCGATCGTGGCCCAGCTCACCTTCGACGAAGACGCACAGACGCTGGCAGGCGTGTCCGCAGCTCAGGCGGTCGAGCGCCTCAAGGGCCTGGGCGTCACCGCGATCGGCGCCAACTGTGGTCTTGGCCCGCAGGCTGCGCTTGCCGCACTCTCCGAGATGTCGAGTCTCGTCGGGGAGAACGGGCTCATGCTGACCGCCCAGCCGAACGTCGGTCTCCCGAGCCGCTCGGACGGTCGGATCGTCTATCCGAATGCGACGCCCGATTACTTCGCCGAATTCGCCGCGCAGGCTCGTGCCCTCGGCGCTCGGATCGTGGGCGGCTGCTGCGGCACGATGCCGGCGCAGATTGCAGCGATTCGGCAGGCCGTGGAGGAGGACAGGCAGCCCCGGGTCTTCTTCGAGGCGCTCGAGCGCGACGTGGTCGTCCCGATCGTGCGCCGGGCGGAGCAGACGGTTCTGTGCCGCATGCTCGCAGCCGGAGAGTGGGTCGTCTCGGTCGAGCTCGACCCGCCAAAGGGGACGAACATGGAGAACATGCTCCGGGTCTCGGCGCTCCTGAGGGACTCCGGCGCCGTTCACGTCGTCGACATCAACGACAACCCCATGGCTCGCGCGAGGCTTTCGGCCCTCGTCGCCGCAGCGGCGATCGAGCGCGTCGTCGGGCTGGAGACGATCCCGCACGTGACCCCGCGCGATGCCTCGATCATGGGTCTCCAGTCGCAGCTCCTGGGCGCGCATGCGGACGGGATCCGGAACGTCCTGGCCGTCACGGGCGATCCGCCTCATGTCGGCGACTACCCCGGCTCCCGTGGGGTCTACGAGGTCGATGCGATCGGGCTCACCGCAGTGCTCACCCGGCTGAACGAGGGGGAGGACTATGCGGGCAAGTCGATCGACGCGCCGACGTCCTTCTATATCGGGGTGGCCGTCAACCCGTCCGCCGAGGACCTGCCTCGCGAGGTCGAGCGCTTCCGGGAGAAGGTCGAGAACGGGGCGCACTTCGCGATGACGCAGGCGCTTTTCGACCTCGAGTACCTCGACCGCTTCCTCGACGCGGTCGGCGGGGAGCCGCCGATCCCGCTGCTGGTCGGCATCTGGCCGGTTCGGAGCTACTCCCTCGCCTATCGCCTGCACAACGAGGTGCCCGGGATCGTGATCCCCGAGGCGGTTCAGCGCCGGCTCGCCGACGCTGACTCGGATGCGGCCGCCGTCGGTCTCGAGATCGCCCGCGCTCTCGTGGAGGGAGCACGGACGCGCGCGTCCGGGATCTACGTGATCCCGCCGTTCAAGGAGCCGGAGGCCGCGCTCGAGCTCCTCCTCTAGGGGAAATCAGATGGTTGATCGACAACTAGCACACCCACGGATGGTGGCCCAGACACGGCGCCACGGTGCACCCTCGCCCTTGTCAAGGCTTCTAGCCTTGCCTACGGGCGATGGCACACCCTGGCTTGGTCTGGTCCATCTCCGAGGGCATGCCAGGTACCGACCAACCATCTAGAATCGAGGCATGGCTGAGCTCGGCACCATGCGCGTGAAGAGCGGCCTCGCCGAGATGCTGAAGGGCGGGGTGATCATGGACGTCACCACCGCCGAACAAGCGCGGATCGCCGAGGATGCAGGCGCGGTGGCCGTCATGGCCCTCGAGCGCGTTCCGGCCGACATCCGCAAGGAAGGCGGGGTCGCACGGATGGCCGACCCGACGAAGATCGTCGAGATCCAGGAGGCCGTGACGATCCCCGTGATGGCGAAGGCGCGCATCGGCCACTTCGTCGAGGCGCAGATCCTCGAGGCGCTCGAGGTCGACTACGTCGACGAGAGCGAGGTCCTGACTCCGGCCGACGAGGAGCATCACATCGACAAGTGGAAGTTCCAGATCCCGTTCGTCTGCGGCTGCCGAAATCTCGGGGAGGCGCTGCGGCGCATCAACGAAGGCGCGGCCATGATCCGGACGAAGGGTGAGGCCGGGACCGGCGACATCGTGAACGCCGTTCGCCACATGCGCGCCGTCTTCGGCGCGATCAGGCGGCTCGGCTCCCTCGACGAGAACGAGCTCTACACGGAGGCGAAGAACATCCAGGCTCCGTTCGAGCTGATCCGCTGGGTGGCCGAGAACGGCCACCTCCCGGTCGTGACCTTCACCGCCGGCGGGATCGCGACACCGGCCGACGCGGCGCTCTGCATGCAGCTCGGCGCCGACGGCGTCTTTGTGGGCTCGGGGATCTTCAAGAGCTCGGAGCCGTCGGAGCGCGCGAAGGCGATCGTCGAGGCGACCACGCACTACTCCGACCCAGAGATTCTCGCGCGGGTCTCGACGGGTCTGGGCGAGCCGATGCGCGGCCTGGACGCCGCCGCGCTCCCGCCCGAAGAGCTGCTCGAAACTCGCGGCTGGTAAGTCACACCCTCGCCCCAACCGGTTCCAGTTTCGTGCGCTCTTGCGAGCTACGCTCATCGCAGGGGGCAGAGGGGCCGAAGGCCCCGGGGGTACAGTTTCACGCGAGATGAGCGGGCGACTGACAATCGGCGTCCTGGCGGTTCAGGGGAACTTTCGCGAGCACGCGGCGATGCTTCGCAGGCTCGGCGCAGACGTCGTCGAGGTCAGGAAGCCGGAGCAGCTGGAAGGGCTCGACGGTCTCGTCGTGCCGGGCGGAGAGTCGACGGCGATCGGGCGCCTCATCCGTCTCTACGGCCTCGAGGAGGCAATCGGCCGTTTTGTCCAGCCCATTCTCGGCACGTGCGCCGGGATGATCCTCCTCTCACGGGATGCGGTCGACGCGGTTTCCGATCAGCCGTTCCTTGGCGCGATCGACCTCGTCGTGCGCCGAAACGGCTACGGGCGCCAGGTCAGGAGCTTCGAGGCCGACCTCGAGCTTCCGGGAGAGGACGAGCCGCTCCGGGGCGTCTTCATCCGCGCGCCCCGTGTGGAGCAGGCAGGCCCGGAGGTCGAGGTGCTCGCGGAGCTCGACGGCGATCCGGTCCTGCTCCGCCAGGGCCGTATCCTCGTCGCCGCGTTCCATCCCGAGCTGACCGCGGACACGAGAGTGCACGAGCGATTCCTGGACCTCGTTCGGGAGGAGACCTGTGTCGGGGCATAGCAAATGGTCGTCGATCAAGCACAAAAAGGGCGCCGCCGACGCGAAGCGCGGACAGCTCTTCTCCAAGCTCTCGCGCGCGATCATCGTCGCGGCCCGGGAGGGCGGCCCGGACCCGGACGGGAACCACGCGCTCGCGAATGCGATCCAAAAAGCGCGCGATGCGTCGATGCCCAAGGAGAACATCGAGCGGGCGATCGCGCGCGGCTCCGGTGCGGGGGCCGACGGTCAGGCGTACGAGACGGTCACCTATGAGGGGTACGGCCCGAATGGCGTCGCGGTGCTCGTCGAGGCGGTCACCGACAACCGGAACCGCACCAGTGCCGACGTCAGGCACGTGTTCGCCAAGAACGACGGCAACCTGGGCGCGAGCGGCTCGGTCGCCTGGCTCTTCGAGCGGAAGGGCGTCGTGCTCGTCGACGCAGGATCCGTCGACGAGGATTCGCTGACGCTCGCGGCTGCGGAGGGAGGGGCCGACGACGTCACCCGCGAGGGCTCGAGCTTTCAGATCGTCTCGGCTCCGGAGGCTCTCCCGGAGGTGCGCCGTGCCCTGAACGACGCGGGCATCGCCTACGACGAGGCCGACCTGACGATGCTTCCGAAGACCACCGTCGAGATCGCCGACGAGAGCGCCGCCAAGAAGCTCTTGCGCCTGGTCGACGCGCTCGAGGAGAACGACGACGTCCAGGATGTCTACGCGAACTTCGATATCCCCGAGCGCGTGCTCGAGGCAGTCGCCTCCTAGCTCTTTACAGAACTCTCGCGCGCGCGTAGCGTCGTCTTGCCAGTACGTCTCTCAGTTCGGAGGTAGAAAACGATGGGACCTCTCGATGCCGCCAAGGCGGCGCTCAAGGCAACCCCCCTCCTCGGCGAGGAGGACGAGTTCGACCCCTTCGCGGGCCGGCCCAAGGACCCTCCGCCCGAGGACGAAGGCGACGACAACGTGCACGGAGGTGAAGCCTGATGCCCCCGCCGACGTTGCCCCGGGAGATCAAGCTCGGCGCGAAGGGCCGTGACGTACGCGCCTACCAGCGCGCGCTTCGCAAGGCGGGGTTCCGCCCCAAGGGAACAAAGACGACGAACGAGTTCGACGCGCAGATGGACGCGGAGGTGCGCGCGTTCCAGCAGGCAAAGGGACTCCTGGTGGACGGCGAGATCGGGGAGAACACCTTCGGCCAGCTCCTGCCTCACATCGACGCCTGGGGGAAGCGGCTCCTGGCGGCGGTGAAGAAGGCCGTGCCCTCGTCGATCCGTCAGAAAGTCGTTGCCTCCGCGTTTGTTGGCTACCAGAACCGCGACTCGATCCGTTACACGCAGACGGGCCAGCGGATGCAAGGCGTGCGGGATGGCATCCGCCCACCGAAGTTCCCGCAGTTCGAGGACTGCTCGTCGTTCGCGACCTGGTGCTACTGGGCTGCCAGCGGTCCCGATCCGAATGGTCTCAACTACAACGGCCAGGGCTGGACCGGGACGCAGATCGAGCACGGGGTCGAATGCGCTACCCCGCGACCCGGTGATCTGGTCTTCTACGGGCCGAGTCACTCCTCGATCAATCACGTCGCTGTCTATGTCGGGAACGGCAACGTAGTCAGCCACGGCCAGGAGAGCGGGCCCTCGCTCCTTCCGATCGACTACAGCCGCGGTTCGAGGGGAGGCCGCCAGCAGGTGAGGAGCTACCTGGGCTGACGGCGGCAGGTGGACAGTGGGCGGCAGGAACGTCCGCACCCACCCCTAACCTCACTTCGTGAGAGTCCTCGGCATCGATCCGGGCACGGCAGCTTGCGGATACGGCATCGTTCAGGCAGACGGCGGGCGCCTCAGGGGCGTCGACCATGGCTGGTGGAAGACGCCTGCGGGAGATCCCATCGAATCGCGGCTGAAGGTGATCCACGACGGAGTCACCGCCCTGATCGCCGAGCACGAGCCGGACGCGGTCGCGCTCGAGGAGTCGTACGTCGGCGCAAACGCCCGCATCGCTCTCTCCGTCGGACAGGCGCGAGGCGCCGTGCTCGTCGCGTGCGCCCAGGCCGAGGTGTTCTGCCTCGAGTATCCGCCTGCGTCGGTGAAGCAGGCGGTCTGCGGCTACGGCCGTGCCGACAAGGGCCAGGTGCAGCGGATGGTCAAGGCCATTCTCGGCATGGCTGAGGCGCCGACACCGAGCCACGCAGCCGATGCGCTCGCGGTCGCGATTTGCCACGCCCTCGCCCCGCCGCTCGCGGCTCTTGCAGGAGCAACCAGGTGATTGCCCGCCTGCGCGGCAAACCCGTGGCCTCGGACGCCGCCGGGCTCGTCCTCGATGTGGGCGGGGTCGGCTATCGGATCGCTGCCACCCCGAGCGTCCTTCGGAAGTCCGAGGGAGCCGAAGAGATCGTCGTCGAGACACACCTGCACGTCCGCGAGGATGCGCTTCAGCTGTACGGCTTCGCCAGCGCCGAGGAGCGCGAGCTCTTCGAGCATCTTCTGTCGGTCTCCGGCGTCGGCCCCAAGGTCGCCCTCGCAATCGTCTCCGGCTACTCCCCTGGCGAGCTTCGCCGGGCCATCGTTCGAGAGGACGACGCGCTCTTCCAGAGCATTCCGGGAATCGGCAAGAAGACCGCCCAGCGGGTCGTGCTCGAGCTCAAAGAGAAGATCGGCACGCTCGTCGCCGTCGAGGCGCCGCACCTCGGGGCGGGAGACGGCCACGTGGTCGCCCGTGACGCGCTCGTCGAGCTTGGATACACGGCCGCGGAGGCCGAGCAGCGACTCGCAGACACCGATCCGGAGCTCTCCCCCGCGGAGCGCGTCCGGCAGGCGCTCAGGGCCGCATGAGCGCCGCCGAGCGCGTTACTGCGCCCGTGCTCGCTCCCGGGGACGACGAGCTCGACGGCTCGCTTCGCCCTCGCCGGCTCGAGGATTTCGTCGGCCAGGAGCGGATCAAGGAGCAGCTCACGATCTCTCTGGAAGCTGCGAAGGCTCGCGGCGAGGCTCTCGACCATGTCCTTCTCGCCGGCCCGCCCGGACTCGGCAAAACGAGCCTCGCCTTTATCGTCCGCGAGGAGCTCGGGGTCGGCATCCGCTGTGTCGCGGGGCCCGCGCTCGAGCGGAAGGGAGACATGGCGGCGATCCTCACGTCGCTGGAGCCGAACGACGTCCTCTTCGTCGACGAGATCCACCGTCTGAACAGGGCCGTGGAGGAGATCCTGTATCCGGCGCTCGAGGACTTCCGGCTCGACATCATCGTCGGCCAGGGCCCCGCCGCCAGAACTCTCACTCTCGATCTCCCGGCCTTCACCCTGGTCGGCGCCACCACCCGGACGGGGCTCCTGACGACGCCGCTCCGCGATCGGTTCGGCATCACCTATCGACTCGACCTCTACACGGGCGAGGAGCTCGCCCGCATCGTCCGGCGTTCGGCACGGATCCTCGGCGTCGAGATTGCCGATGAGGCAGCAGATGAGATTGCCCGCCGCGCGCGCGGGACTCCGCGGGTAGCCAACCGGATCCTCCGGCGCGTGCGCGACGTCGCCGAAGTGCGCTACGACGGCGCCGTGACAATCGACGTCGCCCGCGAGGCGCTGGCTCTTCTCGAGGTCGACGATCAGGGGCTCGAGCGGATCGACAGGAATCTGCTCGGCGCGATCGTTCACAAGTTCGATGGCGGCCCCGTGGGGCTCTCGACGCTGGCGGTTACGCTAGGGGAGGAGCAGGACACGATCGAGGACGTCTACGAGCCGTACCTCCTTCAACTCGGCCTGATCCAGCGCACACCTCGTGGCCGGATCGTGACGAAGCTCGGGCGCAAGCATGTAGGCGCACCGGAGGAGCCGGCCTCGGCCCTCTTCTAGAGTCTCGACTCGGCGAACTGCGCAGCGAGCGACCGGCCGAGGAAATCGATTTCGGCGAAAGCGACGAGCGCAGTAGTGCGTGAGGCGGTTAAAACCGCGACGCCGCTGGCTTGCCGGACTCATGGCCAGGACGAACTACCCATTGGCATGAAGCACAGGAACGGAGCCAGACGGGAAGCTGAGAAGAGACGATTAGGGGAATCCACAATGGTCAGATCCGCGCTCATCATCGTCGCGGCGGCGTCGCTTCTGCTTGCGGGATTCACGTTCGCGGGGGGCTTGATCGGTCTCTGGAATCCCCTTGAGCCTGGAGACTCTGGCGTTCCTTCCGTCCGGGGGCTGGACCGCCCCGACAGCGACGGCGCCCCGCGTCCTATAGCCCCAGCAGTTGCGTATTCGAAGCCGGGGCCGCCAGTCTCCGTGCGATTGGCGCTTCTGGTCGCCCTCGCGTCTCTCAGTCTCAGTGTCCTACCTACCCTCTGGCGGTTGCCCAGGCGGCTGGAGGACTATGCCTGGTCGGTCCGGAAGCGGATTCCCCGTACTCGCACCGGGCGTGCGAACGTACCGGCCGCTTCGGAGCTCGTAGGGACGCCAGGTCTCAGTCGCGCGCCGCCACCGCAGCCAACGCTGCAGGAGCCCCGGAGTTGGCCGCTCAGCTCGCGCTTCTCAGCCTTGGCTCGATTGAGGAACGTGGGGCGGCCCCACATGGCCGGGCATATCCGGCACCTTGGGGCTCGTCGCGCATTCGCAGGGCCGGCGGTGAGCCCGCCTGCTTCGGTTACCCCTCCCGGGCGGCGTCGTTCTCGTCGGGTCTTCGCCGCGACGACCCGGGTCCGCGCACGCGCGGTCCGCTCGTTTATCTACGAAGTTCGTGGGGTCGTCGTGGGACTGGCGGTCGCTGTCAGTCTCGGCGTAGGCATCGGCATTCTTGCTGCCCTCTTCGCGAACGGATGATTGCGAGCCTCGGCCAGTGCAGGTCCAGCACGGCGGTTTGGCTCCTGCAGCGAGCAGAACGTCGGGTCGCACAGGGTTGCAGGCAACCAAGCGGGCGGGCAAATCCCTGCCAAGCAGCTAGGCGCGGCGGAACTGGAGCTCGTGCCAGGACGGCACCGCCAAGAGCTCAACGCAGAACCTCGTCCCGCACCGGATAGCCTCGATTAGCAGGGGGTTCACCCTTCCCGCTTCACCGGTCTGCCACGCCCAACATCGTGCTTCGGCGCGTGGCGGGGTTGCACAGGGGTTGCAAGAACGAGAGAACCCGCGTAAGCGGACTCCCTCGGTCAGGAGCATCACCCCGGCGTCCGCGATAGTGCTAGGCCCCGCACCTTGTAACCCTTCACCTAAGACTCCGCCCGAATCGGCTGGGAGGCGCAGAGCGTGTTCGAATCGTAGACTCGCGATATGCCTCAAACCGTGACGCTTGCGCTGGTCGGCGACCCAGCACAGCCCGGTGAACGAATAGACCCGCAGGAGTGGGAAAAGCCGTGGGACGAGCGACCGCAGATCCAGCTCGAAGTTGAAGAGACCGAAACGTTGGCCTCCATCGTGGAGCGAGGAGTTGTCGCGCTCGAAGTTGCTTTCAACCTAAACGGTTTACAGCCCGTCCACGCAGTAGATCTCACGCTCTTCGTCGATGACACCGTTGTTCGCCCACACGGCACTGTGTTCACGCTCGTTGACGATGACGGTAAGGCCGTCTGGAACGTCCACGACCTAGCAATGATCCCCTACGGCCAGCTTGTCCGGTCTGCAGAAGCGGGTGCAGTCGTCGGTGACCCTCAGCGTCTGTACCTCATCCTTCGAGAACCGATTGGAAATGGTCTCGGGCTCGACTGGGAGACTGCTTTTCTCGCATGGTTGATCTTCTGGCGAGCTGTCGAAAGCGTTGCGGCGGCCGGGGGTGCAGTTCAAGCTGTCCGGGGTGTCTTCAACGCGGTCCGGGATCGGCTGGGACTGGGACGCGAGACCCTCCACCGCAACGCGCACCGGTGGGCGCAGCGCGGCGCCTTGCCGCCAGAGTTCGCGCGGTTTCTCGATCGCGATACATGGTCTTCGGCGACACTGTCCAGTCTCCTCAGCTGCTCGGTCGAGGATGCCGAGGCGATACTGGCACTTTTCGGCTTCACGTACGACGAACACGATGAGCTCTGGCAACGAGAGGGAGACGTGCCGGCCCGCCTCCTGCGCTCGGCATACCGCGACGCCGAAATCCGTGGCCGCGACCTAGCGCTATCTGAAGAGGCGCGGATGGATTTCGAGCAGCGTCTTGAGGAAATGCTCCGAACCGGCGAGCCCCTTGCCGAGCCAACCCTGGAAGGTGACGATTTAGAGGACATCCCGGAGTACTTTCAATTCCTGTCGCTCACAATCGCACCAGAGGGGCTCGCGGGGGTTGGACAGCTTGGTGAGAGGCAGGTTCAGATTCAGGTACCTGCTGAGCAGCTTCGAGGCGAGATCCGCGGTCTGTTCAATGATCTCGTTCCCGTAGCGTGGCGCGTCCTCGCGAGTGAGGTCGCTCGACTTGGAACCGACGTTGACCAAATGCTTGACGAGCCTCGGCGCCTAGCCGAGGAAGATTAGCCAGGGAAGGGGATCCAAGAGGTGACTTTCTACGGGGTCGTCAGCGCCCAGACCGAGAAGGTCGTCGAGTTCTTCCTCGAGCGAGAGGCGGCCGAGGAGATGATCGGGGAGGTTCGGGAGGGACGAGCCGGCGCTGGCTGAGGATCTGCGCGTCGAGGCGATCGAGCTCGGCTGAGCTAGAAGAGGACTTCGACTCTGCGGAGGTCGTCTATGGGGTCGATGCGCGCCCGGTCACGGCCGGGGCCGCCCCTGACCACATCCCGAGTTCGGTCGCGCGTGTAGAAAACGTCGGCGTAGCGCTCGCCTGCCAGAAAATCTCGGCCGGGGCCTCCCCGGAGCACGTCGGTTCCCAAGCCCCCCCACAAACGATCTCTTCCCCTTCCTCCAAGGAGATCGTCCGGACCCTCGGTACCGTCCAACTCGTCATTACCTGTGCCGCCCCGGAGCACGTCGGTGCCGAAGTCGCCTAAGAGAAAATCGTCGCCGCTTCCACCTGAGATGAAATCATCGTCACCCCCACCAATGGCCTCATCGTTTCCGGGCCCAGCCCGTATGACGTCGTCTCCATAGCCACCGTGCAGCACGTCATTGCCGAGACCTCCATCGAGCGAATCCGCGCCTGGAGCGCCGACGAGATTTTGGGGACCCGGCCCCCCGATCAGCCGATCGTCACCTAATCCCCCGTTCAAGGTCAAGAAGCGCCAGGCGCCGAAATTGTTTGCGGTCAGCGTGTCGTCGCCTCCGCCTCCTTGGAGATATCCGCCGCTGCTGCTGGTGAGATAGACGCTGTCGGCTCCGTCTTTTGTGCGAACCCAGGCTCTGTGGTCGCCGAGACCGGGCTCACAACGGACGCTGTTCGGGGTGATCGATACGCATCCGGCCTGGGCGAAAATATTTGCGTTCAGGTCTGTGATCGTGAAGACGCCCTCGGGTTCCTCTTGGATGCTGACGTCGTTGACCTCCCCGAGGGCAGCCTGGTAGTTGACGCGCAGCACCCCGGGCCGCCCCTCGACACTCGAAACCCAAGCCGTTGCGCCAAACGCGGGCTGAGCGAAAAGCATCCAGGCGAGCGTGACTCCGACCACAAGCTGGATCTTGAAGCGCATCGCCCGAGAGTACCGCCATGTAGCGTCCGGTACAAGACGCTTAGCGAGGCTTTCTAACGAGGCGCGACCTCCGGCCTACACTTGAAAGGAAGGATGCCAATGACGCCCCGGCTCGCAACCAGCTTGACCATTCTCCTGCTCGCCCTCGCCGCCTTGGTGCCGACTGGCTGCGGCGTGGGGGGCGCAACCCCTGAAGAAAAGATCAGCGAAACGACCGACACGTACCTGCGCTCCCTCGCCTCGGGCGATACGGCCAAGGCATGCGCGCAGCTCACCAGTGCCGCTAGGAACGGACTCGCCGCGCCCTGTCCGGAGGCGATGCAAACGATCGCGGCACGCGTCGGATCTGACGCGCTCAGCGAAGCGGCCGACGAGGGCGTCGACATTGAGGTCGATGGAGCGAAGAGCTCGGTGACGGTTCCGCAATTGAATGACGCCCTCCTTGAACTCCTCCGGACCGGCGAGCGCTGGGAGATCGACTCCGGTTACGAACTCGACGGTTCCGCAAACTGAAGCACGGAGGCGGCATTGTCGCCCGAGACACCCGAGTAGCCTCCCGTTCATTCGGCACGCCAGTCAAACCACGGCCTGCTCCAGCGGCGCGGCGCCCCGGTCACCTCGTCCGGCGGGCCCCAGTACACGCCTCGAGCTGGATCGTCTTCGTACGTCTCGACCTCGGTGCCCCTCCCGGCCGTAGCGCGGTGAGGACCTCGGCAGGCGCCTAGTGGTTACCGATCGGCGGTCTCGACTTACGCTGATGGGCTCGACGTGCCGGACTGCAGTAGCCGGGTGAAACGCTCGTCGCCGCGAAGGCTCGTAAAGTCCTCGTCGTCCGCCGCCCAGCCGCGCACACGCTCGTCACGGGAGGCGACCTCCAGGTACGCCAGGGCGGCGTCGGCGTTCCCCGCGCGAGCTTCGTAGCAGGCCAACTGGTAGTTCAGGTGTGGGTGGTCGGGGTAATCGGCCAGGCCGTCGCGGGCGATCGCGACGGCCTCCTCGAAGTCGCCTGCCTGGTAGGCCGGTTCTGCCGCGTACCAGTACTCGAACGGTGACACGGGTAGGGCGGAGCCGGGGCGGCCTCCGACAACCACGACCGTGGTCGGAGCAGCACCGGCCGTCGCCTCGCGGTGTACGCCGGGCGGTACGAACACGAAGGTGCCTCTGGGCGCCTCGAGGTCGGAGTCCGCAACCCGGAATCGCGCCGTGCCCTCGACGACGAGGTAGATCTCTTCGTGGCGCCCCGAGCCAGGGCTCGTCTCGTCGTGTGGCTCGATGAGCTCAGCCCCGATCTCCTCGGCCGTATACGCGTTGATGCCGAAGCCCGTCACACCGAGCTGTCGCCGGACGGGCCGCCAGAGGCTTCCGTTTCCGACCCGCGGCAACTCGTCCAGGTGCGCGACTTTCCATGTGTTCTGAGGCGAGTCGGCCATGCCAGCAGGTTAGCGCCGGGCGAGAGGATGCTTCGCCTCGACGACCAAAGCGGCGGAGGGCCGCGTAGCACTTTCGGCCACGGCTCCATCTTGCTATCCATGCGCCTTCTAGGCCAGTCAGGGATTATCGCCGCTCTGTAGTCGCGCGGCTGCTTCCGCATCAGCGCCGCCACGGGGTTCGTGCCCGCGATCGCGCCGCCGGTACCGCCGCCCACGACTGGAACACCTCTGAGCCGGCGCTTGTCGCCCGCCAAGGTGGCGCTTGTCACGGTCGCGGGGTTGACCGGTTCCGCCTCGACTACGGCACGGGCGATCATCCGCTCGGCTTCGGCGTCGAGGCTCTTCTGACGAAGCCAGCTGGCGAGTTCTGTCATGCGCTGTCAGCCCGCCAGTCGTACCAGAGCCTGCTCCAACGGATCGGCACCCCGCCATGAAACTCGGACGGTGGACCCCAGTAGATGCGGCGCTCATAAGCCGATGGTCAGAGCGGCCCCTGACAGGCGGATACGAACGGCCAGGAGTCGGCCGAAGCTGGAAGGGGTGTGGAGCCCCCTGGGAGGGGAGGGTTCGGGGCTAACGTCCGCGTGCCGACGGGCGTGCGACTGCCAAGAGCTGGCTTATGAGGAAGGGCAGGCGCGACCTGCGCGGGCGGTCACCGCTCCCCCGCGAGCATGCTGCACGCGGACCGCGCGAGCGATCTGCGGCCAAGCAAGATTACGGCGATGACAGCGGACTCCGCGACCAAGATGTAAAGCGGATAGATCAGCAGCGCGGGTGCCACCTCACCGACTGCGGCGATTGCGAATGCGGTCGAGACGAGACCGATGACGTAGGTCGAGAGTGTCTCGGACTCGGGTTGCCGGTAGGTCTTCGGAACCATCAGCCCCACGGCGATGGTGTCGGCGACGACGACCGCACAGGTCGCCACGACCGGGTCGTCTGCGATTTGCCAGCCGACGATGCCGAGTGCCGCGATCCCGAGCAGGGTCAGCTCTAGCGGGCTGACGCCGCCGACACCGTGCCGGATTGCGAGCGCGAAGACAACGCCGCAGGCCAGTGCCTGCCCGGCCGCGAGGGCGAGGCTCCATGTCCCACCGCTTGCCCACTGCGAAGCGAACACGACGAACGCGAGCGTCCCCCAGATTCCCCAGGTCGCACGATGGGGTCGCGTCGATCCGCGCAGGGTGTCGCGTATGTAGGGAGCCGTCGCGACCACCTGGAGGATCCCCGCCAGTACGCCGAAGGCCGCCAGCATCGCGAGTGAGCGTAACGGGAGCGTTCAGCTGCGGCCGTAGGCGTACTCGGGGGCATGGGCGGCGCCCTCATCGGCGGCTTCGTAGCCAACGAGAGCCAAGCAGATTTGTTACATGCTGAGCAGCAAGCCGCAACACGGAACGTACGCAGAGAGACGGTGAACTAGGCCGGCGGGCCTAAGCCAAGGCGATAAGTGCAACACCCAGTCCGAGAACGAGAGTGGCGACAGCGAGCCATATCGAAGCCCAAAGCCGAAGCTCCGAGGCACTCGGTGGCGCTTCGCCACGGCGAGCCCAAATGAACAGGAGCCATTGGGTGCGGCCTTGAATCCACCGCTCCTCTGGTGTCCGAATGACACGAAGTGTCGGCCACGCCAGCGCGAGGCCACATGCGATGAGGAGCGCTCCGCCGACTACCACACGTCCAAACTAACCGACAGGCTTGGCGACCTCGGCGAATAGTTAGCCGAGCTCTCCGCTCGACACTAGAGATTCAGGCAAACCGCGGGTGGTACGATCGAGCTGCCGAGGCTCTCGCTTACGGAAGCCCTCCCCGGTACGGCGCCCACTCGAGCGCTGTCTGCTGTACGGGGAAGCCAATGGACGACATGGAAAATGCGCGCCTGAGGAAGGATGCCCGAAGCCAGTCCTTGCTCCGCGAGCTGAACGAACGAATCAACGCAAGCCGGCAGCCTTCGACCTTCATCGAGTTCCTCTGCGAGTGCGCCTCATGCGCCGGTCTGGTCGCACTGACCGAGGACGAGTACGAGTCCGTCCGCGCCGACCCGACTCACTTCCTGGTGGCGCCGGGCCACGTCTTCCCGGATGTCGAGCGCATCGTGGCGCAGGACCGGCGCTTTCTCGTCGTCGAGAAGATCAATCAAGCAGCCGAGTTCGCCACGGCGGCCGATCCACGCTCTACGTGATGGCGCCGGCGGAAGCGTCTGCCAGCAAGACAGAGCTCTACTGCGGCCGCTGCCTGAGGGTGACTCTTCACGAGCAGGTAGAAATCCCGCCGTTCAAGGATTCGCGCGGTGGGACGGATCCAGGCCGGCTCGACTGGCATTGCTCTGAGTGCGGCGATATGTACGAGCCTCCACCCGAGACCTAGCTCGCGCATCGGGAGGAACACCTGCGGCATGCGACTACGAACCGGCGACCCCACCCTGCTCGATGACCTGCGCGCCCATTCGACCGCTCGGGCTTCGCCGTTGAGAGCACGGGCGATGCCGACCTAAAAGTTCAGCCAAAACTTCTCGTTCTCGGTATCCAGCCCGCGGCGGCAGAGGCATACGAAGGGAGGGCCCCGACGTGCGGACCCTCCCGATGCGTGACTTACGGCAGCTAGAACTAGGAGGTGACGCCGTTCTTGTGCGTCATGACCTTGCCGCTCGTGATCTTGGGCGGGTTCGGGAGCGCGGACTCGAGCCTCTCGTCGCGAATCCAGGTCGCGGCGACCTTCGTCGACTCGTCAGCCTGCTCAGGAGTCTCGAAGAGTCCGAGCGAGCTGATGACGCCGTTGTCGGCCTCGATCAGGTAGTAGCCCTTGAAGCCCTGAAGCTGGCTCAGCTTCGGGACGAGGGTCTCGTTGACCTTGTCGGTCAGCTCGACCGTGCGATTCTGGTCGACACCGTCGTAACGGCGAATGGTCGCATGCATATGGTGCTCCTTCTGTTATCTCACAGGGCAGAAAGTCCGAACGAACTTCTGCTGCGCTCAGGGCCAGGTGTGACAGACGGAGCCTCGGCGGCTTCAACGCTAGAGCCCAACGCGCTGTGTTCAACGTAGCAGCGATTCGTGCCTACCCGTCGGGTGCGGACAATCGTCGGCCAACCTGATCCGAGCGCGCCCGCTCTAAGGCACGGCCCCGAGGCCTTTGTAAGCATTTCCCCCGTCCTGCTCCACTCGCTGCGTCCCACGGACGGCCCTACCCCGTCCACGCAAGAGAGTGGCCCCGCAACAGGATTCCGTTTGCCTTAAAGCTCCTCGCCTTGCGCGCAATGCGCGTCGGTGGAGTGCGGGCTTCAGGCCAGACTCTGGCTGCGAGGCCAGGCAAGTGAGCATTGTATCTTGTTTGGTCCAGCGCGCGCTTCGCCCGCCGTTGCATCAGGCAGGTGGAGCGGAACGCGCCTGCGTGGACCGCGGCTGACATCATGGTTGCGAGGTGGCTACCAACATCCCGAGCTTCGACGAGCTCCTCGATCTGCTGCGCGTGCGGCTGCAGCTCGCGGACGACGTCAACATAGGCGAGCTTCACAGCTTCAAAGTGCTGATGGCCGACAAAGCCAACGTCGTCGCCGATGGGTGGTACGGGGACGCGTTCGCAGAGCTCCAAGCGCAGGGACACCTGGACACGCCCTCGAGCCTTGGGAACGGCGGCGACGCGTTCGCGCGACTCTCAGCTGAAGGCCGCCTGCACCTCCGGACGATCGCCGACTCCACGTAGCACCTGGCTTTGGTCCGATCACGGGCTGTTCCATTCGCAGCGTAAGCCGCGCACGTTGCAAAGACGGCTCGGCTTTGGCGTAGAGTCGCTACGCCCCTAACGAAAGGATCACGTGTCGATTCTCTGGATCGTCGTAATTGTCATTCTTGTGTTGGTTCTCCTCGGCTACTTTGGCCGGGGCCGATTCTCCAGATAGCCGCACGCCCCATCTTGCTTCGTTTGGCTAGGCGCTTCGCTAGACCCTCCCTAGTCAGCGGATGTTCCCCGCCCAGCGCACCAGCACCTCGGCCGCCGGCAAGAGCGTTCGGCTGTCGAGGAGGCCTGCAAGAGCCTGGGCCGCCGGCTTCGCTCGTCGACCATCCAGCATGGCGAGCAGGCCGAGCACGGCGGTCGCCTCCTCGAGCGTGACCTTGTTGTCGCCGCAGTAGCGAGCGTGCCAGCGGAGCGCTGCGGCGCGAAACCGCGTTGGCTCTTTCGCGAGGATCAGGAGAGTGAGCTCGAGGGCCTCGGCGAGGCCGACGTGCTTGAGCTCGATGGCGGCGGCTCGGGCGGCGAGGAGGTTGCCGTTGTCGAGCGCTCGGCGGAAGCGCGCGTAGGCCGAGCCACTCGAGGTCATGCGAACGCATGTTCGCACAAAGGCTAGCTTGTGACTCCGTGCCGCAGGATCGGCCGCGAACAGCGAGCACAGAGGATCCCGCCCGCTCGAGGGGGCATTTTCGTCGGCTACTGAGTCGGCCGTTTGAAATCTTGCGCGGGTTCGATTCCCGCCGCCTCCATTGGAGGGGCCTTAGCTAAATCGTGAGGCAGCGCTTGAGGCCGAGCTCCGCCATCTGGCGCTGCATGTCGTCGATCGCACCCTGGAGCTCGAGGCGCGCGGTGTTGGTCGTCTCGAAGTCGAACGCCTGGTATGCGTTGACCATCGTCTGGGCGGAATCGGTCACCTTGTCCATCGTGTCGAGCAGGCGATCGATGTCGGCTTGCGCTTCGGCCGGCTCGTCGAGCGCCCGCAGTTGGTTCGTGGAGGTGGCCACGATCGGGATCACGTTCTGAATCCACGTTATTCGCGCGTCGGAATCGTCGGGATCCCCGCCGGGATTCGGGCCGAGCGCGATCACCTGGCTGTCCGCGCCGCGGCAGATCGACTCCGCGTCACTCCGCCAGCCCTCGAGGGCTGCGTTCGACGTCGTGACGACTGGCGGCGGCGGAGTGTTCGAGCTCTTGTCGCCGCCGCCGAAGGCGACGTAGAGCGCCACCACGCCGCCCACGATGGCGGCAAGGCTAGTCAGCACACCCCCGAGGCTCGTGAAGAACTTGGTGACGCGTTCCATGGAGAGCGCTCAACCCCCTTGAGGTCGATGCGGCAACGCTCCGCGGTACGACCATACTCCTCGCCCGGCGGCAACAAAAGCGGGGAGCCCGGCGTGCCGGCCCCCGCGGTGGATGCGCGCCTCAGGCGGCCAGGTCGAACGTCGGCACGGCGAGGATCTCGTGACAACGGGGCCTACGGCTCCCGCTCGAGACATTGCTTGCCCACATCCACCGCAACTTTGCATCGGGGAGGGAAACGGATACTGCGGGGTAGAACGGGCCTTGGCGTCGCGTCTTGACTGCCCCCCTCCACTTTTTCTCGCGAGAGAGTGCGCGGTACTGAGGGACCTGTCGCCTTGATGGAGAGCGCCCCCCCGGTACAGAAAGAGAGGGTTGCCCGCGTGGGCAAAGGACGAAGTGGAGACGCACTCCGTTGGCGGACCCACGCGGGCCGTGCCGCCGCCACTCTCTAACTCACCCGTGCGATCTCGGCCTCGAGGACGATGATCGCAGCCTCGATCTCGCGTGCCAGCTGAGTCCCAGTTTTCTCGGACCATGAGCCCTGTAAGAACTGGCGCCGGTCGCCGAGCGAAAAGGCAATCTCGAGCTGCTGCACCAGTCCGGCTCGTTCGCGCTGGAGACCGGCGAGGTATTCGGCTGCCTTCTCCTCGGCGTGGGCGGCGTGCTCGCCGTTCTCGAGTGCGGCGATCTCGCGCCGAAGCTCCCTGATCTTCTTGTCGACGCCGGTCATAGCGTCCACGATGGGGCGGCCAGGCCCGCGCCAGTTGCCTTGCCGACAGCGGCCGGCTGTCGGACCAGCATGGCGCAGTAGCCGAAAGCGCTGACGCGGACCGTCAGGTTGCCGGAGCCGATGTCAGCCATGACGCGGATCGTCGGCGCGTCCTGGAGCAGGATCACCTGATCGCGGACGAGCGCGACGAGCGCGTCCTGTGTCGTAGAGATCGTGGTCGGCATCCCCGGCGCCTCGACCACGTTCTCCATCGGCCAGGGCACGGGGCCGTAACCCAAGGTGCTGCGAATCCAGGCAGCGCGGCGGGGGTGCAGGATCAGAACGTTCGGGGCCTCGCCAAAGGCGACCGAGACATCGCCCCGGAGCTTCGCGGCTGCGGCGATGTTGGCAACCGCTGTGACGGTCGTCGCGGTGATCGCGGTCGTGCCGCTGATCGTCAAGAGCCCGCTCAGTTGTCCGGAGCCACCGCTTCCCTGGATCACCTGCTGATCGAAGTCCTCGCCCCAGGCGGCGCCCAATTCCTCGGCGAGCACAGTGTCGATCCCCGGGTTGGAACGGTCGAGCAACTGCTGTGAGGCGTCAATCTGGCCGCTGATCGTGGCAACCGGGCTCGAGGCCGTCGCCGTCACCGGGTCGGTCTCCGACGTGCCCGCGCCTTCGCTCGCCTGCACCGTGGTCGTGCCGGACGTGCTGATCCGGCCGGTCGTGATGGTCATGCCGCTGGGGGGCAAATCTTCGGAGCGAAGTGAGCTTGCGAGGACGGCCTTGTTGTGGGCGCCGACAGCGAAGGCGGCCGCGAGGTAGCTCGGCGGGCTGCCGCTCGGAACGAAACCGCCGCCCTGGGTCGCGGTCGTGCTCAAGTCGCGAGCCTCACGGCCTCGGACGGTCCTCAGCCGACTCCTGGCCTCCTCCTGGCTTCCGACCTGCGGAGGCGGGATCAGCGAGCGCAGCGTGGTGTCGCCGAAGTTTGCGAAAGCCGAGTCGAGAATCCAGGACCAGCTCGCTGCCGGGGCCGTAGGCTCCATCATCGTCGGCGGCGACGGGAAGGCCGAACTCGCGGGATATGTCCGCGACGGCTTCCGCCTTCCTCGCCGCGAACGCGTGGCTCGCATCGCGCAGGCGCTCTTGGTTTTCGAGATGTTCTCGGTATTCCTTTGTCACTACTCGGGGCATTGCTTCCTCTCGGGGGTGTTGGTCATAGCGTGGTGTTCTCCGCGTACAGCCACTGCTCGAGCTCGTCCTCGGGGACGCGGATCGCGGTGCCGGGGCCGCCGAGCTGCAGTGCAGGTAGATCCCCCTGGGCGATCTTGCGCCTGACGGTGATCTCGTGGAGGCCGAGACGGGAGGCCGTCTCTTTGACGGTCAGCCAGCGGGGGTCGGGATCGAGCAGAGTCATAGCAAACTAGATCATTCGCAATCTTACCATAGCTAGGTGTTAAACCTGCAGACACGCGGGGTTCCCGGTTCCGGTTCCCCCCTAGAGGGGGGTGGGAACCGGGGAACCTGGGTTCCCGGAACCATCGGGAACCGCTGGGAACATGCGGTGGGAACCGGTTCCCGCAGGCCCGGGAACCGGTCAGGCATTTTCGTCCTCCCGAAACGGCCTCTCGGAGATGATTCCGCCGGCACCGTTCTCGACGGCGAAGCCTTCCTCAACGAGCGCCTTGGTCGCCGCGAAGATCCACTGCCGTCGGCCCTTTACGTCCTCGGCGAGCTGCGCCCGCGTGACCGGCGCGGACTGCGCCTCAAGCTGGAGAGAGACGCGCTCCATCAGGAGGGTGGGCCGGAAACCGTCCTCGGTCTGGGTCTCCGGGTGACGGAACGTCCAGGTCACGGCGAGCGTCTCCGGGTCGCTGCGAAGCTCGAGCTCCGCGGCACGGGGGCGGGGGAGATGTCCGCCGCGGTCCTTGTGCGTGACAAGTCGGACGAGACCGGTCCTCCCGCGGGCGAACGGTGTGACCAGCTCGGAGCCCAGGTGAACCTCGACGGCGCTCGCTTTCCGCTCCGAGCCGATCGCGAAGCGGCCGCGCGAGTCCTTCGCCTTCGGAACATGGTCGAGGATCAGGGTCGCGGGGCAGACGCTCCGGACTGGCTCGAGGAAGCTGCGACGCCAGCGCTCGATGTCGACACCGACGTTCGGGTCGAGCCCGTGTGTCTGGAGGGCACCGATCCAGGAGTCGATGACAACAAGCGCAGGGCCAGGCTTCCCGATCGCTCTGAGGAAGTCGCCCATCAACTCCGGCTCGTGGGCAATGCCTTCGTCAGGGTGGAAGTAAAGAAAGAGCGTCCCGGCCGCTTCATCGGAGACGCCCAGGTGGCGAAGACGGGCGAGGATCTCGGCAGGGCCGTTTTCGTAGTCCACGTAGGCGACCGACTTGCCCGCGGCCATGACCTCGGCGCAGAAGACGAGTGCCTGCCATGTCTTCACGGCCTCGGTCTCGCCGCTCAACAGGTGGCTGCGGTCTGCGTACAGGAGCCCGGCGATAGTCGGGGACGCCGGCGGATCCGCGCCGACGCTGAGGATGTCGACGCGCCTCCAGGAATCAAGCGGGGAGGTCTTCTGTGGCTGTGTGTTCATCGGGGGGAACCGCGCGGGAGCGGGTTCGGGCTCCGCACCGAACTCCTCGGCGAAGTAGCGCTCGTCGACGCTCACGACGACGACGTTCTTTCCTGATGCTCGACCGTCGTCCAGATGTCCCAGGCGAGATCGTCCAGAGCCATCAGCGCCGTCTCGATGTCACCGTCCGCGAGCTGCTCGCGCACCCAGGTCGCGCGGGCGTGGAAGTCCTTTAGAGCGGCAACGACCGAGAACGGCGGTGCTACGCTTTCAGTGTCACAGCGCTTCGGTGAGCCGCCTGCCCGGGCGGCTTGCTTGTTTAACACCGGTCTCCACCCCCTTCGGGGTGGCGCGGCAGCTTTCGAGCCAGGTGCTTACTTCGGATTCACGGAAGCGGCGACCGACGCCAGGCACCTTCAGACTCGGAAGTTCTCCCGAAGCGGCCAGGTCGTAGATCGAGTTCAACCGGGGCGTTCCGAGCACGTCCGCAAGTTCTTTGGCGGTCAGGAGCCGTTCCATTCAGAAACCTCCCACGAGCTGTTTGAGCTCCTCGAGCAGCGCCTGGTAGGCGACGCGGGCACGGCCGTGTGGGGTGGCTCCCTGCTCCCAGTTGTGGACTGCCATATGCGAGACCCCGCACACTTCCGCGATGTCTCGGAGCGAAGCTTTGGCCTCGACCCTTATCCGGCGTCGTTCCTCCGGTAGGGGCAGTTGGCGATGTGCCCGAAGCCGGCGGAGGAGCTCTTCGCCGCTGGTGCCTTCCATGTCTTCACCTTCTTGAGTGGTAGGGGTCGCCAAAGGTCTGCCGCGCAGTTTAGCAAAGGCGGCAGTCAATTCGAATGGCATACCGTTGACGAACCCTTCCACTTCCTATACGCTCCCCCGCATGGAACGAGAACTCACGCATCTGCACCTCGAAGCCGAGCCTGCTGGTTGGGTCAGAGCCCTTTGGAGACGTGGCGCTCGCAGCCGCGAGCAGGAAGCCCACGTTTGCTTCGAACCGCTGAAGAACGGCTGGTGGCGACCGACGGACGTTTGCGCGTCGGCGTCGGTCTTGGGGGACATCCCGCTCCGGAAGATCGAGCTGGCCGTCAACGCCAGCGAGGTCGTGACCGAGACTCTCCGGGAGTGGCTCGACGAGCGTTCACCCGTGAATTTCGACGCCGTGGTCCAGAAGAAGCTGAGCGCGGTTTCACGCGAGCGCTTGGTGCGGCCACGCGGACGCAAGCTCGACGACGAGTTCTACCGTCGAGTCTCCTTCGCGTATCGGGACGCCGTGCGGCGGGGGCTGAATCCGGCCAAGACAATCGCCGCGGACACAAAGACGCCGATGAGCACCGTCAACCGCTGGATCGCTGAGGCTCGAAAGCCAGAACGGGGCTATCTGCCGCAAACCACTTCGGGAAAGGTGAGGGTCTGATGAGAAGGAAAGCCTGCATCGTCCAGAGGAACGGCAAGTGGTCGGTCAAGCAGCCACTCCCGGACGGCCGCTCCCGCTGGCGCACAGTCGGCACGAGGAAGAAGGACGCCGAGGCGCTGCGCGACGAGCTGAACCGCCGGAGCGTGCTCGGTGCTGCCTACTCGGAGCGGCCACAGACGTTCGGCGTCTACACGCAGCGCTGGCTAGCCGCCTACGAGGCGCGGTCCCGGCCGGCCTCGGTCGCATCCGTACAGGCTTCACTCGCACACCTCAAGTACCTAGACGACTCGCCCATCGAGTCGATCACCGCGGCCGAGCTCGAGGAACAGGTGACCGCGATCGCACAGGCAACTCCGAGACGGGCGCAACTCGTCTTGCGGGTCGCGAAGCAGATCCTCCGAAGCGCGAAAGAGCGTGGGCAGGTCGTCGACGAGTCGATTCTGCGCCTGCGCCCGCCACGGGTGGAAGAGGCCGAGCGGCGCTTCCTTTCCTGGGACGACGTGGAGCTACTTGCCTCCGAGACCGTCGACCCGTACGGAAGCCTCGTTCGCTTCGCGTGCCTCACCGGCCTCCGCCAGGGTGAGCTGTTTGCGCTCCGTGACACCGCCCTTGACCTCGCCAGTGGCACCCTGCTCGTCGAAGCCAGTGCCTACGAGGGCAAGCTCGTACCGACAAAGACACGGGCGGGGCGTCGGCGGGTGTATCTCTCCGGCGAGGCGATTCGGATTCTGCGTTCGCAGCTTCTCGCCCGAGAGCCGAACGAGCTGGGTCTCGTTTTCCCGAACACGGCCGGCGGACTTCTGCGGCGAAGCGACTTCATGCACAGGACGTTTCGCCCCGCTGTTCGTCGCGCTGGCCTCGAGCCGCTGCGCTTCCATGACCTGCGGCACACCTACGCCGCTCTGATGGTGGCGGCCGGCGCCCACCCGAAGCTCCTGCAAGCACAGATGGGGCATACGAGCATCGCGATCACGCTGGACCTGTACGGGCACCTGTATCCCGACGCCTTCACCGATGTCGGAACGCAGCTCGACGAGCTCGTCCGGGGGAGCGTTGAGAACGGCCGGGTTGCACAGGGGTTGCAAGACCCCTAGACCGAGGCGCGAAATCCCTGCAAAGAGCTAGGCGCGGCGGAACTGGAGCTCGTGCCAGGACGGCACCGGCGCGAGTTCGAGGAGCGCGCGTCCGCCTTCTGGATCCTGGTAGGTGAACTCCGCCGTGCTCTCGTCCCACGCCACTTCGAGCAGGTTCTCCTTGACGCGGTGGTCGAGCCATGCGCTTCGGAAGACGAGCTTGCGGAGCCAGTAGACGAGGGACTCGTCCCCGACCAGCGCCAGGCGCTCCCAGTGGCGGACCAGGTATTCGCCGAGCCCACTCGCCGGTTCGCTGATCTGGCCGATCGCGGCGAGCTCGACGAGGTCGGCGGTCTCGTCGCTGTCCAGCTCACCGGGCTCCACGAGGCCGAGCTTCACGGCGGCCGCGTTGACGCGCTGCTCGAAGTCCATCGCGTTGAAGGAGAACCGGTAGCCGAGGAACTCGACCACGTAATCCTCGCCAGAGAGATAGTTCGCATGTGCCACTCATCTGAGGATAGCCCCGAAACGTGTCCGCATCGTCAAGGGTCCGTGCGCGTGCGCCGCCGCTCATCGGCGTCGTCCGACCCGCCTCCTACCGTTGATTGGGATGCAGCAGGGGACATGGACCATGCGTCCGTGCCCCCGCCCGGAGGTCGTCGAGCTCGCCCAGGCGCTCGGCCTCAGCGAGACGACAGCGAGCGTCCTCGTCCGGCGGGGCTACGGCAACCCCGGAGAGGCGAAGGCCTTTCTCGCCGGCGAGCGGCCCGGACACGACCCCGGACTCCTGGGAAACATGGCCGAGGCGTGTGACGCGATTCGCAAGGCAATTGCCGCGGGCAAGCGGATCTGCGTCCATGGCGACTACGACGCCGACGGCATCTGCGCGACCGCGCTCGCCGTCACCGTCCTCCGCTCGCTCGGCGCAAACGTCGACTGGCACCTCCCGAGTCGTTTCGAGGAGGGATACGGCGTCTCGATCGACACGCTCGCGCGTCTCGCGCGGGAGGAATGCGGCCTCGTGATCACGGTCGACTGCGGAATCACTGCGGTGGCCGAGGTCGCCGAAGCACGGGCGCTCGGGTTGGAGGTCGTCGTCACCGACCACCACCGGCCCGGCGACGAGCTTCCCGACTGCCCGGTCGTCGCGACTCGCCCTTCCGAGTACCCGTTCCCGGAGCTGTGCGGCACGGGCGTCGTGTACAAGCTAGCCGAGGCGTTGGTGGGGGCGGAGAAGCTCGAGGAGCACCTCGATCTCGTGGCCCTGGCTACGGTCGCCGACGTCGTGCCGCTCCTGGACGAGAACCGCTGGCTCGTCGCCGCCGGCCTCCGGCGGCTCGCGAGGACGACCAAGCCCGGGCTCCAGGCGCTGATGCAGGCGGCTCGCGTCGATCCCGCGGCGCTCGATGCGGGCTCGGTCGCTTTTCGCCTGGCGCCTCGCCTCAACGCGGCTGGACGCCTCTGCCACCCGGGGGTTGCGCTCGACCTCCTCCTGACCGGCGACGAGCAGGAGGCGCAGCGGCTCGCGGGTGAGCTCGAGACGCTGAATCGCGACCGCCAGGCTGTCGAAGACCGGATCCTCCGCGACGCGGTCCGGCAGGTCGGCGAATGGCCGGAGTCGACGCGCCGCCGGAGCGCCTATGTCATCGCAGGGCCGGAGTGGCACCGAGGCGTGATCGGGATCGTGGCCTCGCGGCTGGTCGAACGGTTCAACCGCCCGGTCGTACTGATTGCGGGAACGGAGGCTGCCTGGGTCGGCTCCGGGCGGTCGATCCCCGCCTTCGACCTGCACGCTGCGTTTGCATCCTGCGCGTCCCACCTCGAGCGCTGGGGCGGTCATCGTGCCGCGGCCGGGCTCTCGATCCGTCCGGAGAACGTGGACGGCTTCGCCGAAGCGTTTGCTCTCTACGCCGAAGAGAGGCTGACCGAGTCGGAGCTCACCCCGCAGACCATGGTCGACGCCGTCGTCGACGGGCGCGATCTGACGCTTGAGCTCTGCGAGGAACTGGAGCGTCTGGCTCCGTTCGGGCTCGGCAATCCCGGCGTGACGCTCCTGGCGGCCGGTTGCGAGCTCTCGGAGCTCGGAGCCGTGGGGGAGGGGAAGCACCTGAAGCTCGCCGTGACGGCCAACGGGACGAGGTCCGGGGCGATCGCCTTCGGTCAGGGCGCGAAGATCGACCTCCTCCGCAGACCCGGGCCGTACGACGTTGCGTTCCGCCTGGGTGCGAATCGATGGAACGGCTCCGTCTCCCCACAGCTCGTCGTCCGAAAGATCTTCGATACCCCAGAGCGGTTCGTGGAGCTTCGCGCCTGGCTCGCCGCCGAATGGCGAAAGCCCGCCGGCGAGCGCGACGCACGGGCGGCCGAGATCTTCGCGGAGCTCGGGCTCGGTGAAGCAGGGGCCCGTTGGAGGCCGCTTGTGGAGTCCGAGGCGTTCATGGTGCTCCTCGAGGAGACGCTCGCGGCCGCCGCGTGAGCGGAGGCGAAAAGCACTCGGGCTGAAGGATCGGTCCCGGAAAGCCGAAAGAGGAGGAACACAGGAGGAAAAGACAACGAAGAGCGACCATTTCGCACGCTTGCTCGGCCGGGAGTCTCACTCGGGGCGCCAGTTTGCGAGCGGGGCCGGAAGCTACACTTCGTCCATGAAGCAGGTCCTCCAGGACAACCCCGCGCAGCGCCACCAGGAGCTTCTCGTGCCGCTCCTCGAGGAGGTTGCCGCCTACAACCCGGAGCTCGACCGCGAGCTACTGGAGCGCGCTTTCCTCTTTGCCTCTGAGGCGCACGAGGGCCAGCAGCGGCGGAGCGGCGAGCCCTTCATCGCACACCCGGTGGGCGTCGCAAGCGTGCTCGCGGATCTCCGCCTCGACGACACGACGCTCGCGGCGGCGCTCCTCCACGACGTGGTGGAGGACACCGACGTCACCATCGAGGAAGTGCGAGCGGAGTTCGGTGAGGAGATCACCCGCCTCGTCGAGGGTGTGACGAAGCTGACGCGGATCCACTTCCAGAGCCGCGAGCAGGCCCAGGCCGAGAACTACCGCAAGATGATCGTCGCGATGGCGCAGGATCCGGGCGTCATCCTGATCAAGCTTGCCGACCGCCTGCACAACATGCGGACGATCGAGTACCTGGGCAAGCAGAAACAGCTGCAGAAGGCGCGCGAGACGCTCGAGGTCTACGCGCCGCTCGCGCACCGCCTCGGTATCCACACGATCAAGTGGCAGCTCGAGGACCTCGCGTTTGCCACCCTGCACCCGCGGCGTTATGCGGAGATCCAGGCGATGGTGAACGAGCGGCGAGGCGACCGCGACGAATTCGTCTCGACGGCCGCAGAGCAAGTGGAGCGAGAGCTCGTCAAGCTCGACATCCCGGCAGAGATCTCGGGCCGCGCGAAGCACTTCTACTCGATCTACGAAAAGATGGCCAAGCGGGGCAAGGAGTTCAACGAGATCTACGACCTGACCGCGATGCGGGTCATCGTGCAGCGCGAGGGCAAGGAGGGTGAGCGCGACTGCTACGGCGCGCTCGGGATCATCCACTCCCTCTGGAAGCCGATGCCCGGGCGCTTCAAGGACTACGTCGCGATGCCCAAGTTCAACCTCTATCGCTCGCTCCACACGACGGTGATCGGTCCGGAGGGGAAGCCGCTCGAGATCCAGGTGCGGACGAACGACATGCACGTGACCGCCGAGTACGGAATCGCCGCCCACTGGGTCTACAAAGGCTCCAAGCTCCGAGGGCGCGGGGCTGAGAGAATCGCCTGGCTCGAGCAGCTCGCCGACTGGCAGGAGGAGGAGACAGACCCCAGCGAGCTCATCCGTGCATTCCCGGAGCTTGCCTCGGACGAGGTCTACGTCTTCACACCGAAGGGCGAGGTCAAGAATCTCCCGGCCGGCTCGACGCCGATCGACTTCGCGTATGCGGTGCACACGGATGTGGGCCACCGAACCGTGGGTGCGAAGGTGAACAGCCGGATCGTGCCGCTCCACTACCGGCTTCAGAGCGGAGACTTCGTCGAGATCCTGACGTCGAAGCAGCAGGGGCGTGGGCCCTCACGCGACTGGATGTCTCTGGCTGCCTCGTCCCGCGCCCGCAACAAGATCCGGCAGTGGTTCAGCCGCGAGACGCGGGAGGACACCGAACAGCGCGGGCGCGACTCGCTGGAGAACGCCCTGAAGCAGCACAACCTGCCCTACCGCAAGCTCTCGCATTCGCCGCTGCTCGCGCAGGTGATCCGCGAGATGGGGTTCAAGAAGGCCGAGGACTTCTACCTGGCTCTCGGCTCCGGGAAGCTCCAGGTGTCCCAGGTCGCGAACAAGGTGCTCCACCGGCTCAAGACGACCGAGGTGGCCGAGGAGGAGAAGGTCCCTCTCAAGCCCAAAGCGCGCCATGCGGTTGCGTCGCAGAACTTCGGGATCCACGTGCCAGGCGTCGAGGACGTGCTCGTCCGCCTGGCCAAGTGCTGCACGCCGGTACCTGGGGACGGCATCGTCGGATACATCTCGCTCGGCAAGGGAATCACCATCCACCGAGACGACTGCCCGAACGTGCGGGCGCTCCAGAAGAACCCGGACCGCTTCACCCCGGTCGAGTGGGACGGCGGAGCGTCGCAGAGCTTCCGTGTCCAGATCGCGGTCTCGTCCTGGGATCGCCCCCGTCTGCTCGAGGACGTGGCGAGGACCTTCGCCGAGCACGGCACGAACATCGTCGAGTACGGAGGGCACGTCGAGGACCAGATGGCACGGAACTGGTACGTCGCCGAGGTCGGGGACATCAAGGCATTGCGCGGGCTCCTGAGCGCACTCCGAAACATCGAGTCGGTCTTCGACGCCTACCGCGTCACCCCGTCCTAGGCCGGCTGTGTCCGACGAGGCGCTTGCGTTCTTGCGGAAGTTGGAGGGCGCTGACGAGACGCTGAGCGCCGCCGAGGCGGAACTTGCCGAGCTCGCAGCGGAGGTCGAGCGCGTGCGGCTCCGTGCGGCCGAGCTGGGCGAGTTTCTCTCCCAGCTCCCGGTCGAACGGGAGCGGCTGCAAGCTGAGCGAGGGCACGCGGAGCAGCAGGCTGCCCGAGCTCTCGGGGCCAAGGACGAAGCCGGCGAGTCGCTGGCGAACGCGGAGCATGGTCGCTCCGCAGAGGCAGTCGCCGAAGCGCGGCGGGCGGTAGTTCGGACCCAGGATGCGCTGCGCATGGCCGACCGCCGTGTCTCGGAGCTCGGTGAGGAGTCCGCGAAGGTGGAAGGCGCCGTTGCCGACGCGATCCGTGAGGCCGCCGAGCTCGAGACACGAGTGCGCCGGCTCGCTGCCGCGTTCCACGGGCACCCGCGGCTGACGGAGCACGGAGCGTCCGGCCCGCTCCCGGGTCTGGCGGGGATCGTCGAGTGGGGGAGTGCTGCTCGCGCAGCGCTCTTCGTAGCCCGCGGAGGCCTCAGCTTGGAGCGAGAGGCCGTGATCCGCCAGGCGAACGAGCTCGGCAGCGTGCTGCTCGGCGAACCCCGGCTGGCGGCAAAGCCCGCCACCGTGCTCCACCGGGTCGAGGAGCTGAAAGCGGCCCGAGCATAGCCCGCGATCTAGCGAGAAAGTTTCGCTGCGTACGGGGAAAGGAGCAGACCCACCCGCTCCAGGAATTCCCGATCTGCCTCCGTGAAGGCCGAAGGTTCGTCGGAGTCGACGTCGATCTCCCCGACCACCTTGCCGTCGAAGGAGATCGGAACGACGATCTCGCTGCGCGTGGACACGAAGCAAGCCAGGTAGCGGTCGTCGGCGTTGACATCGTCCACGATCTCAGTCCGGCCGCTTGCCGCGGCGGCGCCGCAGATGCCCTGCCCGATCGGGATGCGCGTGTGCTCGGTCTCCGCGGGGCCCTGCCAAGGGCCGAGGACGAGGTCGTCGCCTTCGACGAGATACACACCGGTCCACGAGTAGTGGTCGAAGCGCCCGGCCAGGAGGTCAACGGACCTTCGGAGCACTTCGCCGGCCTCGGCCTCGCGGTTCACGATCCGGTCGACAGCCTCGAGCGCGCTTCGATAGGTGTCTGTGGTCACGGTGCTCACCGGGCAAGCGCCACGTCGAGATCGGCGCCTTCGAACTCCGCGACTGCGTCACGATAGTGCTCGGGGACCGGCACGGGACGCCGCCCGGTCAGATCCACGAGGACGAGGGTTTGCTCCGCGGTGCACATGAGCTCGTCGTCGTCAGCCCGGACGGCGCAGAACTCACTCGTGACGCTCGTGCGCCCGATCCTGGTCGTCCGGATGAACACCTCCAGCAGGTCGTCGAACCGGGCCGGCGCCTCGTACAGGACGCTCCCCGCCCGCATGACGAAGTCGTGCTCGCCGCGGTCGGTCACGAGCAGGCCCAGATGTCGGTGGTATTCGACTCGCGCGAGGTCGAAGTAGGGAAGGTAGCGCCCGTAGTAGACGATCCCCTGTGCGTCAGTGTCCGAGAAGCCAACCCGCACGTAGGCCGAGAATTTGAAGGGCAGCCGCCGGTCGGTCGGCTGGCCAAGGTTGAAGGTCACGTGGCGATCCTAGCGAGGGGGTTCGCGTGAGCGATCTAACCTCGAACGACCTCGAGCACCTCGTCGCGCTTTCGCTCCATGAGCTCCTTGCTCAGCGCCTCGAGGTTCAGTCGCAGCAGCGGCTCCGTGTTGGACGGCCGGACGTTCATGTGCCAGTTCTCGGCCGTGACCGAGAGGCCGTCGAGGTGCGCTACCTCTCCGTCCGGCCCAAAGCGCTCCTCGAGTTCCCGCAGCTTCCCGGCCACGTCGGCCACCGGCGTGTTGATCTCTCCCGTCAGGAAGTAGCGCTCACGGAAAGGCCGCAGGATCTCGGAGAGTTTGCGGCCCTCCTTCGAGATCAGCTCGAGCATGAGGAGCGCGGGGATCGTCCCGGAATCGGCCTGGCTGAAGTCGCGGAAGTAATAGTGACCGGAGACTTCGCCCGCGAAGACGGCGTTCACCTCGCGCATCCGGTGCTTGATGAACGCGTGGCCGACCCGGTTTACGACCGGGGTGCCGCCTGCGGCGCGAACCACTTCCGGGACAGCCCAGCTCGCGCGCACGTCGTAGATGATCGTCCCACCCGGCTCCTTCTCCAGCATGGACCGGGCGAGGAGAGCGGTCACGAAGTCGCCCGGCACGAACTCGCCGGTGTCGTCGACGAAGAAGCACCTGTCCGCGTCGCCGTCGAAGGCAATGCCGAGGTCGGCCTGCTCGTCGAGCACCTTCTGGATGACGAACTCGCGGTTCTCCGGCAGGAGCGGGTTGGGCTCGTGATTCGGAAAGGTGCCGTCGGGCTCGAAGAAGCATCTGACCGCCTCGATCGGAAGGCGCTCGAGGATCCCGGGCAGCATCGCTCCGGCCATGCCGTTCGCCGCGTCGATGACGACCCGAAGCGCCTTGACCGCGCCGGGGTCGATGAACGAGAGCACCCGGTCGGTAAAGGCGGGGTAGAGGTCGTGCTCACGCAGCCTGCCGCGCCGGGCGGGCGCGTCGCCGAAGCCCTTCTCCGCGCGGCGGCGAATCTCGAGGAGCCCCGAATCTCCGCCGACCGGCAGCGCGCCTCGGCGGACGATCTTCATGCCCGTGTACTCCTTCGGGTTGTGCGAGGCGGTGATCGTGAAGCCACCGTCGAGATCCAGTTCTCCAACGCCGAAATAGAGCATCTCGGTGCCGATCATCCCCACGTCGACGACATCCACGCCCGCGTCGAGGACACCCTCGATCGCCGCCCCCGCCATGGTCGGAGACGAGACGCGCATGTCCCGGCCGACGGCCACCTCGGCCGGCTCGAACTCCTCTGCATAGGCCCGGCCGATCCTGTACGCGCCGTCCTCGTCGAGCTCGTCACGATAGAGGCCGCGAACGTCATAGGCCTTGAAGACCTTGGGGTCGAGCGCCACGCACGAATCCTAGGCGGCTAGGCGGTTAGGAGGTCCAGGCCGCGGCGAGCTTGGTGCGGGTGTCCTGGAGGGCCTGGGGGATGACCTTGACGTCTGCGAGCACCGGCATGAAGTTCGTGTCGCCGGCCCAGCGTGGGACGACGTGGAGATGGACATGGTCGACGACGCCCGCTCCCGCGACCCGCCCGAGGTTCCAGCCCAGGTTGAAGCCCTGGGGATGCATGGCCTCGGCGAGCACGTCGAGTGCGGCGGCTGCCAGCCGGTGGACGTCGAGTGCCTCGTCGTCGGAGACGTCCCCGAAACGGCCGGTGTGCGCGTACGGCGCGATCATGAGGTGTCCGGAGGCATAGGGAAACTTGTTCAGGAGTACGAACGCATGCTCACCCCTGTGCACCACGAGCCGTTCCTCGTCGGCGCCCGCGGCGGCTTCGCAGAAGACGCAGCCGGTCTGCTCCTCGGCGCTCTGCACGTACTCGAGGCGCCAGGGCGCCCAGAGCCGCTTCACAGCCAGCGCTTTCGCCGGAAGTAGACGAGCAGGAAGATGCCGGTTGCGAGCTGTAGCACGACGCCACCCAGCACGAACGCAGCCGCGCTCCCGACGTGATCGACCATGAAGCGGAAGTTCTGGCCGAAAAAGCCGGCGATGTAGCTGAGCGGCAGGAAGATCGTCGCGATGATCGTCAGCTGCTTCATGACCTGGTTCATCCGGTTCGAGGAGCTCGAGAGGAAGACGTCCATCGCGGCGAGAGTGAGCTCATGAAAGTTGTCGATCGTCTCCGCAAGCCGGTAGAGGTGGTCGGAGACGTCGCGGAAGTAACGAGCGCTCTCCGTGTCGAGCCCCGGGATCCCGTCGCGATCGAGGTGGGCGAACACGTCGCGCTCCGGCGCGATCGCCCGGCGCAGCGTCGCAAGCCTTCGCTTCATCGAGAAGAGCCTTTGAAGCGGTTCGTCGCTCGGGGCCCGTAAGAAGTCCGCCTCGAGCTCGTCCAGCTCCACATCGAATCCCTCGAGAACCGGAAAGAAGCTGTCGACGAGGCCGTCGACGACGCGGTGCAGGGTGAGCGCCGGATCCCGGAGATTGATGCGGTTGGCCGCGCAGCTCTTCTTGAGCTCGTCAAGGGCGGGAGCGTCGTCTCTGTGGACGGTGACCAGAAAGCGCTCCGAGTAGAAGCAGTGCACCTCGACCAGGCCGTCGTCGTCCGGAGACCACCCGTAGACGACGAGGAAGATGTAGTCGCCGTAAGTCTCGAGCTTCGCCCGCTGGCCGAAGTCCTGGGAGTCCTCGATCGCCAGTGGATGGAACTCGAACGCCTCGCGGAGGACCTCGAAGTCAGAATCGTCCGGCTCCTCGACGTCGAGCCAGAAGAACTCGTCCGAACCTAGATGCTTCTCGATCGCCGCCCGGTCGGAGGGCTCGACCACGTTTCCGTCGCAATCGATGAGCGTCGTGCTCAAAGCGCTTGCAGTATGGCGTGTGGACGCGACGCGTCAGACGAGCTGGGCGCGAAGTAGAGACCGCTAGACAAGTCTCCGATGTCTACGGCCGTCGCCGCTGGCAGACTCTCCACGAATGCGAAGACGTGTGATCGCCGTATTCGCCGGCGTCGCGCTGCTCCTTGCAGGCGCTGCGGTCGCGACGTACTTGCGCGTGAACGACCGTCCGGCCGGGAAGCTCGACACCGAGCTCAAGGGCGTCTCGTATGTAACTCCGACCGATACGCAGGCAGCAACTACGTCGCCGGGACAGGCAACGGAGAAGGACAAGCCAGTCTCGTGGGACAAGCGATGCTGGTTCTACTTCGGCGGAAATCCCCAGCGGAGCCTTGCAAAAACGGATCTTCAGCTCGGGCGTCCCACGAAATCCCTCTGGGTTCGCGGGATGGGTGGCTACATGGAGTATCCCCCGAGCTATTGCGACGGCCGGCTTTACGTCAACACGTACCGAGGGACGACCTTCGCGATAAACGCCAAAAACGGACGAGTTGTCTGGCAGCGCAAAGGCGGGCCAAAGCCGTCGACACCCGCGATCGCGGGCTCATCCTTGATCGTCAGCTCTACCGACGGGACCGTGTCTGCGCTGGCGCGAGCGAACGGACGCATGCTGTGGCAGGTTCAGACAAACGCAAAGGTCGAGTCCTCGCCGGTCGTCCTCGACGACACCGCGTTTTTCGGCGCCACTGACGGCCGGCTGTTTGCAGTCAACGTACGGACGGGCCGCGTTCGCTGGGCTTACGACACGGGCGGGCGTATCAACGCGAGTCCCTCGATCTATGACAACCGCATCTGCATCACGACGTACGCCGGGTCGATCTTCTGCCTCGATCGCCGGAGCGGGCGGAAGCTCTGGAGCACGTACATCAAGCGGGATGCGTTGCGTTACGAAAGCTTCTATGCGAGCCCGTCGACCGACGGCGCTCGTCTTTATACGATCGCCCGCTCCGGCAAGGTCGTGGCGCTGTCGGCCTCGAGTGGCCGCGTGATCTGGACCGCGAGCGTGAACTCCTACGGCTACTCGACGCCTGCGATCGCGGACGGCCGGGTCTTCGTCGGCGGGCTTCGACGGCGCCCTCCGCGCCTACAGAGCCGAGACGGGGCAGGTGCTATGGCGCCGACACGTGGGAGGCCGGATCCTTGCTCCGGCAGTGGTCGTCGGAGACCTGGTCTTCTTTTCCACCCTCGAGGAACGGACGTACGCCGCTCGCGTGCGCGACGGAAAGATCGTGTGGCGGATCAAGATGGGGAAGTACTCGCCGGGAATCGCGACAGAGAGCCACTACTACTTTTCGCTGAACGGCATCCTCGCGGCCTTCCGCACCGAGAACTCGCCCACGCGCTAGCTTCCGCGAGTCTCGCGCTCCCTAAAACCAGCGCTTGTACCGGAAGAACGCCAGCATGCCGCCGAGCGTGGTGACCATGCTGCCGATGATCACCCAGAAGGCGGTATGCGTGCCGTCTCCGGGGAAGAGCACGTTCATCCCGAAGACGCTCGCGATCAGGGTCAATGGGAGCAGGGTGACGCTGATGATCGTCAGGAGCCGCAGGACGTCGTTCTGCTTGTGGGAGATGACCGACTCGTTGGTCGACTCGAGGCCTTCGAGAACCTCTTTGTAGTTGTCGAGGAGGTCCCAGATCCGCTCCGCGGCGTCGACGATGTCGTCGAAGTAGATGTCGAGCTCCTCCGGGAGGAAGCGCTGCGTGTAGCGCTCCAGGACGCGCAGGGTCGCGCGCTCGGGCTTGATGATCTTCCGGTAGGCAATGATCTCCTGCTTCGCGTTCGAGATATCGCGGACGACATTCTCGGAACGCCCCTCGAACACGTCTTCTTCGAGCGCGACCAGCTTGTAGCCGATCTTGTCGAGGATCGGGAAGCAGTAATCGAAGAGGTCGTCGAGCACGTGGTAGAGCAGGTAGCCCGATCCCTTCGAGAAGAGGTCCTCGCGCAGCTCGGCATCGTCCCGGCAGCGGTTGAACAGATACGTGACCGGGTGCAGCTCGACGTTCGGCAGCGTGATCAGGAAGTCGGGCCCGAGGAAGATGTCGAGCTCGGCGGCGTTCAGCCGCTGCACCGTCTTGTCGTAAAACGGGAAGTGGAGGACGACGAACAGGTACTCCGGGTACTCGTCGATCTTCGGCCGCTGGCGGTTCGAGAGCACGTCCTCGATGTCGAGCTCGTGGAACCCGAAGCGCTCGGCGAGCGTGGCTACCTCACGCGAGGAGGGCTCCGGTGCGTGGACCCAGGTGAGCCCGTTAGCGGAGAGCTCTTCGATGCGACCCCGCGCGGGCTCGGCGATCTCGCCCACACCGCCGTGCGCGCGCCCGCGCCGCAGTCTCGGTCTGGGGAGAGTTGGCCGTGCCATAGGTACTTAGCGGGTCGTCCAGTCGCATCGAAGGAGATTCTACCCGGGGAGCCTTTCTCCTAGCCCAGCGGGCATGGAGGCTTGTGTCGTCGAGCCGGCTGGATGTGCGTCGAGGATGCGCCTGGCAGGAATCGAACCTGCGACCTTGCGCTCCGGAGGCGCACGCTCTATCCCCTGAGCTACAGGCGCGGGAGGGCTTAGTCTACCGGCCGTGGAGCTGGCCCATCGTTCCGTCACCCTGGCGCTGGAGCAGCCCTTCACGATCTCGCGGGAGACGAGCGTCGAGGAGAAGCTCGTCTGGATCGAGCTCCGGCACGCGGGTGCGACCGGGTACGGCGAGGCAGCCCCGCAGAGCCACTACGGGGAGTCCGTCGAGTCGGCTTCGGCGTTTCTGGACGAGGTGGGCGACCTGCTCGGAGACGACCCCTTCGCACTCGAGGAGATCGGCGAGCGCCTCGCCGAGCGGCCCGGGGAGATGGCGGCGAAGTCCGCCGTCGACGCGGCACTCCACGACCTCTGCGGGAAGCTGACCGGCAAGCCCGTCTGGCAGTTGCTCGGGCTCCGCCAGACCGGTCCGCCTACCTCCTGGACGATCTGGCTCGGCGACCCTGACGACATGTCCCGTCGTGCCGAGCAGGTCGATCCCCGTTTCCGGCGACTGAAGCTGAAGCTCGGGGGTCGCGACGGGCTCGACGTCGAGCGGGTCCGGCAGGTCCGGGGCGTCACCGACCTGCCGCTGATGGTGGACGTCAACGAATACTGGGAGCTCGACGAGGCGATCGAGAACATCGCTGCGCTGGCCGGCCTCGGGGTGGAATACGTCGAGCAGCCCCTGCCTGCGGGCGACCCTGGCGGCCCACAGCTGAAGCGGGAAGCTGCGCTCCCGGTCTACGTGGACGAGGACTGCCACACCCTCGCCGACGTGGTCGACTGCGGGGAGCGCGCTCATGGCATCAACATCAAGCTGGCCAAGAGCGGAGGCATTCGGGAAGCCCACAAGATGGCTGTCGCAGCGCGGGCGCTCGGTCTCGGAGTCATGCTCGGATGCATGATCGAGAGCGGCCTCGGCATCTCGGCCGCGTGCCAGGTAGCGAGCCTCTGCGACCACGTCGACCTCGACGGGAACCTGCTGCTCTCCGAGGATCCGTGGCCCGGCGTCGCCTTCGAGAACGGCGTTCAGGTTCCGCCCCAGGAGCCCGGGCTCGGAGTGCGTGAAACGATCCGGGCACAGGAGTGAAGCGGTACCTGATCCTTGCCGAGGGGTACGTCACCGACGCGCATTACGGCAAGACGATGCGCGGGGTGCTGAACTATGGCTCGGACGAGGTTGTGGCGCTCCTCGACTCCGAGCACGCCGGCGAGACGCTCCACGGCCTTCCCGTCGTCGGGTCCGTCGCCGAGGCGCTCGGGTACGAGCCCGATACAGCGCTCGTCGGGGTCGCCACGTCGGGAGGGAGGCTGCCCGAGGTCTGGCAGACGATCCTCCGGGATGCCGTCGCGGCCGGGCTCGACGTCGAGTCGGGAATGCACGTGTTCCTGGACGAGGATCCGAAACTGGTCGCCCTCGCCGCCGAGCACGGGGTCGAGCTCCGAGACCTCCGCCGGCCGCCCGCGGATCTGACCGTCCCGTCGGGGGCGAACCTCGAGCAGGAGGCGGCGATCGTCCTCACGGTCGGATCCGACTGCGCGATCGGCAAGATGACGGTCTCGCTCGAGCTCGATCGCGCGGCCCGCGCGCGCGGCCTCCGATCCGTGTTCGTGCCCACCGGCCAGACCGGAATCGCGATCGCCGGGTGGGGAATCTCGGTCGACGCTGTCGTCGCGGACTTCGTGGCGGGCGCCGCCGAGCAGCTCGTCGTCGAGGGAGCTGCCCGCGGCGACCTCCTCTGGGTCGAGGGTCAGGGGTCGCTCATCCACCCGCAGTATTCGGGTGTCACGCTCGGCCTTCTGCATGGAAGCGCTCCACACGTCCTCGTGCTTTGCCACCAGGCGGGTGCGACGGAGATCGAAGGGTGCCCGGGACATCCGATCTTGCCGCTTCGCGAGCTCGTCGAGCTCCACGAGCGCATGTCGCTGCCCGCCCGGCGCGCGCGCGTGGCGGCCGTCGCGCTGAACACGCGGACGCTCGACGAGGATGAGGCTCTGGCGGCGATCGCGGCCGCAGCAGCCGAGACGGGTTTGCCGGCGGACGACCCGGTGCGGTTCGGCGCCGGAGCTCTCGTCGACGCTGTCCTCGGTGCGCTTCCGGCCGGCTCCCTGCGCGCTCCGGTATAAGAACTCGATTCACAATGAAGCACTGTGCCGCCGAGCCGCGCTGGACGACGCGATGCGTCGTCCTCAGTCGCACCCATATCTCTTTCGATATGGGTACTCCCTGCGTCCTAGCCTCGCGCCGACCATCGCACCCCGGCGACGAGGCCCCATCGTGAATCGAGTTCTGGAACTCGCGTGACCGACCCTCGCGTCGAACGGCTCGGTGATCTCGTCGTCAACTACTCGCTCGAGCTGCGCGAGGGCCAGGTCGTCCGGATCGACGGTCTCGAGATCGCGGCCCCGCTCGCGCTTGCGACGTACCGTGCAGCGCTCGAGATCGGGGCGCACCCGTACACGAACCTGTCGATCGACGGGCTGCTCGAGCTCGTGCTCGAGACCGGCTCCGAGGAGCAGCTCGCGTACATCTCTCCGGTCCATGTCTCCGAGATGGAGACGATCGACGCCCTCGTCACGATCTGGTCGGAAGCGAACACGCGCTCGCTTACCCGGATCGACGCGGGCAGGCACAGCCGCTACATCGCAGCACACCGGCAGCTTTCGAACCGTCGCTGGGAGCGGATAGCGAGCGGCGAGATGCGGTGGTGCGGAACGCTCCACCCGACCTTCGCGCACGCGCAGGACGCAGACATGTCGCTCGAGGAGTACGAGGCGTTCGTCTTCGCCGCCTGTCACACCGACAAGGAGAACCCGGCTGCCCACTGGAGTGAGGTGGCGCAGGGCCTGGGCGCGCGGGCCGAGGAGCTCGGCTCGGTCCGGGAGCTTCGGATCGTGGGCCCGGACACGGATCTCCGCCTTGGCGTCGAGGGAAGGACGTGGCTCGCAGCGGACGGGAAGTACAACATGCCCGACGGCGAGGTCTTCACGAGCCCCCGCGAGACCGAGACCGAGGGTGAGATCCGCTATTCGTTCCCCGCGATCTTCCAGGGGCGCGAGGTGGAGGACATCCGGCTGCGGTTCGAGGGCGGCCGCGTCGTCTCGGCCGAGGCGGCGCGCGGGCAGGAGTACTTGCAGTCGCTCCTGGACATGGATGACGGAGCCCGTGTCCTCGGGGAGGTCGCGTTCGGACTGAACTACGAGATCGACCGCTTCACCCGCAACATCCTCTTCGACGAGAAAATCGGCGGGACGATGCACTTCGCGCTCGGAGCGGCGTTCGCCCAGGCGGGAGGCGAGAACTCTTCCGGCCTGCACTGGGACATGATCTGCGACCTCCGTGAGGAGGGCGAGGTCTACGCCGACGGCGAGCTCGTGTGGAAAGCCGGGGAGTTCCTCAGCGAGCCGGTCGTCCACGCGTGAGCGCCGATTCCCGCATCGAACGGCTCGCCAGGGTCCTCGTCGACTACTCGACGGAGGTGCAGCCGGGCCAGCTCGTGCTGATCGAGAGCTCTCCGCTGGCGGCACCGCTCGTCCTGGCGGTCGCACGGCGCGTGCTCGAAACCGGTGCTCACCCGCAGACGCGGCTCGGGGTCGACGGGCTGACCGAGACCCTCCTTGCCCACGGCACCGATGCGCAGCTCGAATGGGTGAACCCCGCCAGGGTGGAGGACTACGAGCGTGCCGACGTGAGGATGGTGTTCGAGGCCGAGTTCAACACGCGCGGCCTCAGCTCGATCGATCCGGAGCGGCTCGCCCTGGCCGGCCGCGCCCGCGAGCAACTCCGCAACCGGTATCTGGAGCGCGCCGCGGCGGGCGAGCTTCGCTGGGTGATCACACTGTTTCCCACGTACTCGGCCGCGCAGGACGCCGAGATGTCGCTCGCCCAGTACGAGGAGTTCGTCTACGGGGCCGGTCGCCTTGACGAGGAGGACCCGGTCGGGGAATGGCGCCGCTTCGGAGAGGACCTCACCCGCCTCGCCGAATGGCTCGACACGAAGAGTGAAATTCGAATTGTCTCGAACGGCACCGACCTGACCGTGGGAGTGGAAGGCAGGACGTGGATCCCGTGCGGCGGGAAGGAAAACTTCCCCGACGGAGAGGTGTTCACCGGTCCGGTCGAGACCAGCCTGGAAGGCGAGATCCACTTCTCGTTCCCGGCGAGCTTTCAGGGACGCATGGTCGAGGACATCCGCCTCCGGTTCGAGGACGGGGAGGTAGTCGAGGCGCACGCGGCGCGCGGTCAGGACTTCCTGGACGCGATGCTCGCCATGGACGACGGCGCGCGGCGGGCCGGTGAGTTCGCCTTCGGGATGAACGAGGCGATCCAGGAGTTCACCCGGAGCACGCTGTTCGACGAGAAGATCGGTGGGACCGTTCACCTTGCCCTCGGGAAGGCCTATCCGGAGAGTGGCGGGCAGAATCAGTCGGCGCTCCACTGGGATCTCGTGTGCGATCTCCGTTCCGGGAGCGAGGTCTTCGTCGACGGTGAGCTCGTCTACCGAGACGGACGCTTCCTGCCCGGCACCTATTAGTGAGGCGCTAACCGCTGATCGCGCTCCTCGGAGACACGCACATGCCTCGGGGGATGCGCGGGCTGCCGGAGGCGTGCCTTCGCGTCTTGCGGGAGTCGTCTCTCATCCTCCACACCGGAGACCTGACCTCGAGAGAGTTCCTTGTCGAGCTCGAGGGACTCGGGCCGGTGGCTGCCGTCAGGGGCAACATGGACGAGCCTCGGCTTCGCAGCACGCTGCCCGAACGTCTCGAGATCGAGGCGGAAGGGATCCGCATTGGCCTCGTTCACGACGGAGGCTCCAGAGCGGGTCGCGCGGATCGTCTTCGCACCTGGTTTCCCGGCTGCGACGCGGTTGCGTACGGCCACAGCCACCAGCCGGAGGTGAGCAGGGTCGACGAGACGTGGATCCTGAATCCCGGCAGCCCGACCGAACGGCGCCGGGCTCCGGAGAAGACGATGATCGTTCTCGGCGAGGGAGTTCCCACTCTGGTGTCCTTCGGGCCTTGACAAGCGAACACACGTTCGTTAAGGTGGCGAACACATGTTCGTCTCGCGTCTCATTCTCGTGGGGGTTGTTCTGCTCACACTTCTCGTGTTCGCGCTGGGGGCGGCGCGGCCGTCGAGCGGAGCGGCCCCCGAGACGCGCTATGTCGTGAAGCCGGGGGACACGCTCTGGCGGATCGCGGCCGAGCACACAGGCGGCGACGTGCGGGAGGGCATCTGGCGCCTCACGGAGGAGAACGATCTGCGAAGCCCGCTCGTGCAGCCCGGGCAGGTGCTTCTGATCCCGGGCTAGTCGGAGGTCTTCCCGCGGGCTCAGCTTGCGGCGAGTGCTTCGGTCCCGTCGATCCACAGCTCTTCGGGTCGTCTGTTCGCAACCGCGAAGAATGCGTCGACGACAACCGGGATGAACTGGGTGCCGCGGCCGTTGCGCACCTCGTGCATCGCGGCATCGATCGTCAGCGCCTCCTGGTAGGGGCGGTCGGTCGTCATCGCGTCCCATGCATCAGCGAGCCCTGCGATTGCGGCGGCGACCGGGATCGCGTCCGTCGACAGACCGTCCGGATAGCCCTTTCCGTCCCACCGCTCGTGGTGATGGCGGACGATCGGAACGGCCTCGCGGAGGCGGCTGAACTTCTCGATGATGCGTGCTCCCTCAGCGGAGTGGCGCTTGATGTCCTCGTATTCCTCGGCGGTCAGGCGCCCGGGCTTGGTCAGGATCCCGTCCGGGATGGCGATCTTCCCGATGTCGTGGAAGAGGGCGCCGAAGCGGAGTGCGTCCATCTCGATCGGCGTGAATCCGAGCTCGTCTCCCATCGCGAGGGCGATCCGTTGCACGCGGAGCGAGTGACCGGCGGTGTAGGGATCCTTCGCCTCCACGGTCGCGTTCAGGCTCTCGACTGCTTCGAGTGCGTTCCGCTCGAGCGCCTCGTAGGCATTCGCAAGGGCAACTGAACGCTCGCGTAGGGTCGTCGTCTGGCGCCGCAGGGTGTCCGAGGCCCGGCGCACGAGGAGGACGAGCAGGCCCCAGAGGGAGAAGAAGACGCCGGCGGTCGTGAGCCAGATGACCTGCTTTCTGCCGGCGATCGACGCCTCGAGCGGAGTCGCGTCGGCATAGATCTCGTACGCGCCGACGACCTGGCCGGCTGCGATCACTGGCGCGTAAACCTCGATGATGCTCTCGACGCCGAGATTCGCCTCGGTCGCATCCTCGGCTCCGTGCGTCTCTTCAAAGCTGGCCTCCGGCGTGCCGTGCTCGATCACCTCGCGCAGATCCGAGCTCACCGGAAAGCGGCGACCGATCCGATCGGGCGCGAGGGTTGTCCACGCGAGCACACCGTCGGGACGCCAGACCTTGACGCTCAGGATGTCCGGCCGCTCCGCGAGGTCCCTGCGAACGACAGTGGTCGCGGTCGGGCCGACCTTCAGCTGCGATCCGTAGACGAGGCTGCTCCCGAGGACGCCGCTCGTGTACTGGGCGAGACTTCGCTTGGCATCGTCGAGGGCCTGAGCGCGGAGGGCGTGGGTCAGAACGGTGCCGAGGATGAAGCCGCCGGCGGCCAGGAGAAGCGCGCTGACGATGAGGAAGGCGCGGAGGAGCGTCACGGAACGCGAGACGCGTTGAAGAGGGGTTTTGCGGGGCACGGCGACTGTTCCCATATCGGTGCCGGAAGGCCAGGCCTTGAGCGGTCGGAGGGGCTGGAGCGCCGTAGACTGGCCACGTGGATCTCGACCTCGTCTTCCTCGGGACTTCCGGCTCGGTGCCGACGGCACGCCGCGCGCCGGCCGCAACGCTGATCCGCCGGGCCGGGGAGCGCATTCTCGTCGACTGCGGCGAGGGGACGCAGCGGCAGCTCTTGCGCTCTGGAATCGGGCTCGTGGAGCTCCCGGAGGTCTTTCTCACCCATTACCACGCAGATCACTATCTCGGCCTCCCGGGCATGCTCAAGACCTTCGCGCTCCGGGGTCGTGAGCTGCCCTTGACCGTCTACGGCCCACCCGGTCTGCTCGACCTTTTCGGCGCGCTCCAGCGCATCTTCGGCAAGCTCACATACAAGCTCGATCTCGTCGAGACGCGGCCCGGTGACACCCTCGACCGGGGCGAGTACCTGCTCGTGGTCTTCAAGGTGGACCACGGGATGTCGTCGAACGGCTATGCGCTCGTGGAACGTCCGCGGCCGGGCCGCTTCGACATTGCAGCGGCCGAGCGCCTCGGCGTCCCCAAGGGCCCGCTTTTCGGTGCGCTCCAGCGGGGAGAACAGGTAACCCTTCCGGACGGGCGCACCGTCGCGCCCGGCGAGGTGCTGGGAGCGCCACGGCCGGGGCGGAAAATCGTGCTGACGGGCGACACGCGCGCGGCAGCATCTGTCCTCGAGGTCGCCCGTGAGGCGGACGTCCTGGTGCACGACGCCACCTTTGCCGAAGAGGAGCGCGAGCGGGCTGAGGAGACCGGTCACGCGACAGCGACGCAGGCGGCCGAGCTGGCTCTCGCTGCTCGGGCCCGGATGCTCGTCCTGACACATCTCTCGAACCGGTACTTCGGGCCCGAGATCGCGCGCGAGGCCCGCGCGATCCTCCCTGAAACGGTCGTGCCAAGGGACTTCGATATCATCGACGTCCCCTTCCCCGAGCGGGGCACGCCGCGGCTCATCAAGGGCGGGGCGCTCGGGCGTCACGAGGAGGCCGAGGCCGGTGTCGAGCATGGTGCAGGTGGCGCTGACGCGGGATCTGACCGAGGCGGAGGAGATCCAATCGATTCTCGAGTCGGCGGGGATCGAGTCGGAGCTCGAGGCCGCAGTCGAGCACCATCCGGCCGCGCTTGACGATGCGCCGACCAAGGTCCTCGTCGCAGAGACCTCGCTGGAGGCGGCACAGCACGCCATCGAGGCGATGACGGATCCCGACGAGCTGATCGGAGACGCGTAGCCGCGCCGTCGAGTCCTGACTTCGGGCCACTGGCGGCGACCTACGACCGGCTTCGCCCGGTCGACGAAAACTGGCTCGAGCTCCTCGCTGCTCTCATTGACGCAGCGGGCGGCGTCGCCGGCAAGCGGGCGCTCGACGTCGGGTGCGGCACCGGACGGCTCGCGGAGGCCCTCGCAGCGCGGGGGGCGCGCGTCTGGGGAGTCGATCCGTCCGAGGAGATGCTTGCCCTGGCTCGCAAGGCGGCGGGGACGGCCGTGGGGTTCAAGCGCGGCGAAGCGGAGCGGCTGCCGTTCAAAAGCGACTGGTTCGATCTGGCTTTCCTCCGCCTCGTCGTCCATCTCGTCGACCGCGGAAAAGTGCTGCCGGAGCTTCGCCGCGTCCTTGCTCCAGGCGGACGTACCGTCATCGCAACCTTCGACCCGGCACATTTCGGAAGCTTCTGGCTAACTCGTTTCCTGCCTTCGGTGGAGCGGATCGACCGTGCGCGGTTCCCGGAGCCCGGGCTCCTCGCTGCCGAGCTCGGGACGGCCGGCTTCTCGGAGGTGGTCGTCCATCCGCTCGAGGAGCGCTCGACCATGACCCGCGAGCGCGCGCTCGAGCGAATTCGCGGTCGCTACATCTCGACCCTCCACCTCCTTGACGAGGACGAGCTCGCTGCGGGGCTAGCCCGGGCCGAACGCGAGCTTCCGGCGGAGGTCGAGATCGAGCTCCACTGGGCGATCGTCTCCGCCCGCACGTGACCGTCGTCGACCTCGTGGTCCTCGTGTGGGTCGGCCTCGCTGCCCTTCAGGGTGCCGCTCGCGGGCTATCGACCCAGGTGGTGTCGCTCGCAGGCCTCGCCGTGGGCGGGCTCATAGGGTCGCGTATCGCTCCTCGGTTCCTCGAGGAAGGAGCGCAGTCGCCCTGGCTTCCGGTGGCGGCGCTCGTGGGCGCGGCGGTGGGCGCGATCGTCTTCCAGCTCGTGGCCACGTTGGTCGTTTCTCGGCTCGGCTTGTTTCTGCCGGCCCCGGTGCGGCTGGTCGACTCGGTCGGCGGCGCCCTCTTCGGAGCCGTCGTGGGGCTCGCAATCGTCTGGCTGGTTGCGGTCGTCGCGCTCCAGCAGCCTTCGCTCGGGCTGCGGAAGCAGATCCAGCGCTCGGAGGTGCTGCCCCGTCTGGTCGAGGCCGTCCCACCGCGCAGTGTCCTCCACGCGCTGGGGCGCTTCGATCCGCTCCCTCTCATCGAGGCGATTCCCGGCGAGAGCCTCCCGCCGCCGGACCCGAGTGTGGCGCGCTCGCCGGGGGCCCGCCTGGCTGCGCGAGCAGTGGTGAAGGTCTTGGGAACGGCGTGCGGGCTGGGTCTCGAAGGGTCCGGGTGGGTCGTCGGGCCCTCGCTCGTCGCCACGAACGTCCACGTCATCGCCGGCGAACGCGATACCCACGTCCTCGTGCCGAACGGCAAGAACCTTCGCGCCCGGCCCGTGTACGTGGACGCCGTGAACGACGTCGCCCTGCTCCGGGTGTCATCGCTCGGTGTTGCGCCGCTCCAGGCGGCCCCTGCGGCGGAAGGCTCGCGCCTCGTCGCCCTGCTCGGCTATCCGCAGAACGGCCCGCTCGTCTCCGTGCCTGGCACCGCGGGTTCACCCAGGCGAATCGTCGGATCGGACGCATACGGCCGAGGTCCGCGCCTACGTGTCGTCGTGCCGCTACGAGGAACGATCCGGCGCGGGGACAGCGGCGGCCCCGCAGTCGACCGCCGCGGACGTGTCGTCACGATGATGTTCGCCGCGACGCGGAATAGGCGCGGGGGGCTGGGTGTGCCAATCGATTTCGTTACGGAGGCCGTGCGTGGACCCCTCCACCCGGTCTCGTCTGGCGCCTGCACCCGCTGAGCGAGCCGTCCGACTGGACTGTGTAGAGTCTCGCCGACCCTTTAACTCGGTCCAGAGAGGCCGGAAAGGAGATCGTGGTGGCTGTGCCCGTCGAGGCGGGGAAGCCTCTGCTCGATGCGGAGGCGCTGAACCGGACGCTCGCCCGCCTTGCGCACGAGATCGTCGAGGGGAATCCCGACCTCGGGCAGGTGGCTCTGGTCGGCATCCATACCCGCGGCGTTCCGCTCGCGCAGCGGCTGCGGCGCCTGATCGGCGAGTTCGCCGGCCAAGAGCCCGAACTCGGCACGCTCGACATCACCTTCCACCGGGACGATGTGACGGTGCGTGGCGGGGAGGCGCCGCTCCACGCACAGCCGGTCGTGAAGGCGACCCGGCTCGACTTCCCGCTCGAGGGAAAGACGTGCGTGCTCGTCGACGACGTGCTCTACACGGGCCGCACGATCCGCTCGGCGATCGACGCGCTCTTCGAGTACGGCCGCCCGGCCCGTGTCCAGCTCGCGGTCCTCGTCGACCGGGGCCACCGCGAGCTTCCGATCCGACCCGACTACGTCGGCAAGAACCTCCCGACCGCGAAGAGCGAGCACGTCCGTGTGCAGCTCGTCGAAGTCGACGAGGTCGACGCCGTGCTCCTCGTTCCGCACCAGAAAGGCTGACCATGGCTGACGTCCATCCACTGATCCGTGACGAGCTCCTGCCGCCGCACCGACCGCCTCGCCGCCACCTGATCTCGATCGCCGATCTCGAGCGGGAGGACGTCGAGCGGCTGCTCGCGCTCTCCCGGACCTTCGCGCGCTCGCTCGAGCGCGAGGTGAAGAAGCTGCCGGCCCTGCGGGGCCGCACCGTCGTCAATCTCTTCTACGAGTCCTCCACGCGCACGTCATCGAGCTTCGAGCTGGCCGCGAAGCGCCTCTCCGCCGACGTAATGTCGATCAAGGCCACCGGCTCCGCTGTGGACAAAGGGGAGTCGCTGAAGGACACGGCGCTCACGATCGGCTGCTACGACCCGGACGTCGTCGTCATCCGCCATCCGGAGATCGGGGCGCCCAACCTCGTCGCACTGCACACGCATGCTCACGTCGTGAATGCCGGCGATGGCAAGCACCAACACCCGACGCAGGCGCTCCTCGACCTCTACACGATCGAGGAGGAGCTTGGCGGGATCGAAGGGCTCCATGTCGCGATCGTCGGCGATGTCCTCCATTCGCGGGTGGCGCGCTCGAATATCCAGGCCCTGCGTCTGATGGGCGCGCGCGTGACGCTCGTTGGGCCGCCGGCCCTAATTCCCCGCGGGATCGAGGCGATGGGCTGCTCCAGCTCGCACGACATCGCGGCGATCCGCGACGCCGACGTGGTCTATGTCCTGCGCATGCAGAAGGAGCGAATGCTGGCCGGCGCCAACTACGTGCCCAGCCTCCGCGAGTACAGCGCGCGCTGGGGCGTCACCAAAGACCGGCTCAAGCCCGGCCAGAAGGTCATGCACCCCGGCCCGATGAACCGGGGCGTCGAGATCGACGACGAGGTTGCAGACATGGCCGACGCGCTGATCGAGCGGCAGGTGCGAAGCGGCCTCGTCGTCCGCATGGCGGTCCTCTACGACCTGCTGACCCACGGCCCGGTCGAAGTCAAGGTCGCCGAGATCGAGGCGGTGGCGTGATGACAGCCGTGCTTCACGGCCAGAGCGGGACCGAGAATCTCGTCGTTCGCGGCGCACGTGTGGTCGATCCCACCGAGGGAGTCGACGAGATCGTCGACGTTCGCATCGACAATGGCATCGTCGCAGCGATTGGCGCCGGCCTCGACCCGAACGAGCACCGGGTCGTCGAGGGCGAGGGCCTCGTGCTCGCGCCGGCGTTCGTCGACCCGCACGTCCACCTGCGAACGCCTGGCCGCGAGGACGAGGAGGACATCTCGTCCGGGACCCGCGCCGCGGCGGCCGGCGGCTACTGCGCCATCCTCGCGATGCCGAACACCGATCCGGTCGTCGACTCTGCGTCCGTCCTCGGTGCGCTCGTCGAGCAGGCCCGCGTGGAGGCCGAGGTGCCGGTCGGGTTCCTCGCAGCGATCACGAAGGGGCAGGCAGGCGAGGAGCTGACCGAGATGGTCGAGCTCGCAGAGGCGGGGGCGGCCGGGTTCTCCGACGACGGCCGGCCGGTGGTGGCGCCGTCCCTCATGCGTCGCGCTCTCCAGTACAACGCTGCCGCCAGGCGCCCGATCGCCCTCCACTGCGAGGAGCCGACGCTCTCCCGCGGTGGACAGATGCATGAAGGGGCGGTTTCCGCCGAGCTCGGCTTCGGCGGGTATCCCGCGGTCGCGGAGAGTCTCATGGTCGCCCGCGACCTCGCCCTCGCGCGCTACGAGGACGAAGGTCTCCACCTGCTCCATCTCTCCGCACGGGAGTCGGTCGAGGAGCTTCGGGCGGCTCAGTCCGAAGGCGTGCGAGCGACTGCTGAGGTGACCCCGCACCATCTCTGTCTGACGGACGAGGCCGTCAGGAGCCTCGACTCGAACGTGAAGATGAATCCGCCGCTTCGCGCCGAGGAAGACCGGGCGGCGCTCCTGGAAGCTGTTCGCGACGGCGCGATCGCCGCGATCGCAACCGATCATGCACCGCACGCCCGCCACGAGAAGGAAGTGCCGTTCGAAGGCGCGCCGTTCGGGGTCACCGGCCTCGAGACCGCCTTCTCCGCCCTCTTCACGCGCCTGGTGAAGCCCGGCCTGTTGGAGCTCGGGACGCTGCTCGAACGGATGAGCGCAGGACCTGCCCGGATCTACGGGCTCGAGCGCCCGAGGATCGCAGTGGGCGCGCCCGCGAACATCGTGCTCCTCAATCTGGAGGCGACCTGGACGCCGCGTGAGACCGCCTTCCGCTCCAAGTCGGCCAACTCGTGGCTCCTCGGCGAGACTCTGCAGGGGGCCGTCGTGCTCACGATCGCTGCGGGCCGGACGGCATACGCAGCATGAGGGACTTCGTCGTCCTCGAAGACGGGACCGTCCTGCGTGGGCGCTCCGTCGGCGCGCCGGGGATCGCGTACGGGGAGGCCGTATTCACCACAGCCATGAGCGGCTACCAGGAGATCGTCACGGACCCGAGCTACGCGGAGCAGATCGTCTGCTTCACCGCTCCCATGGTTGGAAACTACGGCGTCTCGGACGAGCGCCTCGAGTCCGCCGGCCCGTTCGCGCACGCCGTGCTCATGCGCCGTGCGACCGGCATCGACTGGCCTACGTGGCTCGCGGGTCGGGGAGTGGTGGCGCTGGAGGACGTGGACACCCGCTCCCTCGTCGTCAGCCTCCGCGATCGCGGCGCCATGCGAGCTGCCGTAGTTGGGGGCGAGGCATCGGTGCACGAGGTGCTCGAACGGGTGCGCGCGGAGCCTCTCATGGCGGGAAAAGCGCTCGCGGCCGCCGTCTCGACGCCCGAGCCGTACACCGTCGGGCGCGGGACGACCAGGATCGCCGTGCTCGACTACGGATGCAAGCGCTCGATTGTTCGCCGGCTCGTCTGGAACGGCGCCGGCGTGAAGGTCTACCCCCATGACACGCCGGCGGCGACGATCCTCGGCGAACGGCCCGACGCCGTCCTGCTCTCGAACGGCCCCGGCGATCCGGCCCCGCTCGCGGCCCAGGTCGCGGAGGTGGAGCGGCTGCTCGGCCGGGTGCCGCTCCTCGGCATCTGCCTGGGGCACCAGCTCCTCGCCCTCGCGGCCGGACTCGAGACGTTCAAGCTTCCCTTCGGCCATCGCGGAGCCAACCATCCGGTGCTCGAGCTCGCAAGTGGGCGTGTGCTCGTTACCTCCCAGAACCACGGCTTCGCCGTGCGCGGAAGCGGCGAGGCGGTCTCGCACGTCTCCCTCTACGACGGGACCGTGGAGGGGCTCTCGCTTCCGTCCCGGCAGGCGCGGTCGGTGCAGTTCCATCCTGAGGCCGGCCCGGGCCCGCACGATGCTCACGGCCTGATCGACGACTGGGTGCAAGAGGTGCGCCATGCCGAGGCGGCCTGATCTCGAGTCGATTTGCGTGCTCGGCTCGGGCCCGATCGTGATCGGGCAAGCCTGTGAGTTCGACTACGCAGGGAGCCAGGCGCTGAAGGTCCTCCGGGCCGAGGGCTTCCGGACGATCGTCGTCAACTCGAACCCGGCCACGATCATGACCGACCCGGGATTCGCGGACCGCACCTACGTCGAGCCGCTGGACGCCGAGTCCGTGGCCGATGTGCTCGCGCGCGAGCGTCCGGACGCGCTTCTGCCCACCCTGGGCGGCCAGACGGCGCTGAACCTGGCGTCGGAGCTCGGCGGCTCGGGCGTCCTCGACGCGCTCGGGGTCGAGCTGATCGGCGCCGGCATCGAGGCCATTCGCCGGGCCGAGGACCGGGAGCTCTTTCGCGCGACGGTCGACGCGACCGGCCTCCGCGTGCCGGAGTCGGCGATCGTGACCGGGCCGGAAGAGCTGCCGGCCGGCCTCTCGTTCCCGGTCATCCTTCGCCCTGCCTTCACGCTCGGCGGGCACGGGGGTGGGATCGCCCGCGACCCGGAGGACCTCGAGCGCATGCTCGAGCGGGCGCTGGCCGAGAGCCCGGTTCATCAGGTTCTCGTCGAGGAGTCCCTCGTGGGCTGGGACGAGTTCGAGCTCGAGGTGATGCGGGACTGGCGCGACAACGTGGTCGTCGTCTGCTCGATCGAAAACCTCGATCCGATGGGCGTCCACACGGGAGACTCCGTGACGGTCGCGCCCCAGATGACCCTTCCGGACGAGGCCTACCAGGAGCTCCGGGACGCGGCCGCCTGTGTCATCCGGGCCGTCGGAGTGGAGACGGGCGGCTCGAACATCCAGTTTGCACGCTCGCGCGAGAGCGGTGAGATCCGCGTCATCGAGATGAACCCACGTGTCTCGCGGAGCTCCGCGCTCGCCTCGAAGGCAACCGGCTACCCGATCGCGAAGGTAGCGGCGAAGCTAGCGGTTGGCTACACGCTCGACGAGATCCCGAACGACCTGACCGGGACGACTCCGGCGAGCTTCGAGCCGACGCTCGACTACGTGGTCGTGAAGTTCCCGCGCTTCGCTTTCGAGAAATTCGCCGGTGCCGACGCCACGCTCGGGACGCAGATGAAGTCGGTCGGCGAGGCCATGGGCATCGGCCGAACGTTCTCCGAGGCATTCCTGAAGGCGATGCGCTCACGTGAGCTGGACCAGGACGCGCCAACGCCATGGGCATCTCTCGACGACCTTCCCGAAGGCGTTCACCCGTGGTTCCAAGCCGAGCTCGATCGTGCCCGCGCCCTGCTCGCAGACGTCTCGTCCGTCGACGACCTGGTCGCCGAGGACTGGATCCGGATCAAGCGAGAAGGATGGTCGGACGCTGCCGTTGCCGAGCAGTGCGGGACGAGCCCGGAGGCCGCGCAAGCCCATCGGCGCGCAGCCGGGGTTCGCCCCGTCTACCGCAGGGTCGACTCGGTCGCGGGCGAGGTCGAGGCGCGCTCGAACTACCTCTATTCGACGTGGGGTGAGTCGGCGGACTTCGCTCCGGCCCGCACCGGGCGAGTCATCGTGATCATCGGCTCGGGCCCGAACCGGATCGGCCAAGGGATCGAGTTCGACTACTGCTGCGTTCACGCTGCACAGACGTTTCGCACGCTCGGCTTCGAGACCGTGATGGTGAACTGCAACCCGGAGACCGTCTCGACCGACTACGAGACCTCCGACCGCCTGTACTTCGAGCCACTCGGTGTCGAGGAGGTTCTCGAGGTGTGTGCACGGGAGCGCCCGGCCGGCGTCGTGATCCAGTTCGGCGGCCAGACTCCGCTGAAGCTCGCCCGGGCAATCGAGCTGGCCGGCTATCCGATCCTGGGGACTCCGTACGACGCGGTCGACCTGGCAGAGGATCGAGACCGCTTTGCCCGACTGTGCGACCGGCTCGGGGTCGCGGTCCCTCCGTGGGGGATGGCGACGGGTGCCGGCGAGGCGCTCGCCGTCGCGGAGCGGGTCGGCTACCCGGTGCTCGTGCGCCCTTCCTACGTGCTCGGAGGGAGGAACATGCGCGTCTGCTACGGCCCCGACGAGCTCGCGGAGGCCGCAGAGCAGGGAGGCCGCCTCCTAGTGGACGCGTTCCTCGAGAACGCGATCGAGTTCGACGTCGATGCCCTCTCCGATGGCGACACCACCTACGTAGCAGCGGTCATGCAGCACGTCGAGGAGGCCGGGATCCACTCAGGGGACTCGTCGTGCGTCCTGCCGGCGATCTCCCTCGACCAGGCGGCGCTCGACGAGATCAGAGACCTCGTACGCCGCCTCGGGCAAGGGCTCGGGGTGGTCGGGCTTCTGAACGTGCAGCTCGCGCTCGTCGACGGAAGGCTCTTCGTCCTCGAGGCGAACCCGCGCGCTTCGAGGACGGTGCCCTTTGCAAGCAAAGCGCTCGGAGTCAACCTGGTCGAGTCTGCGTGCCGGCTGGTTGCGGGCGAGCGGCTTTCGAGCCTCGCTCTTCCGGCCGAGGGCGCGATCGCACAGACGAGCGTCAAGGCTGCCGTCTTCCCCTTCGCCCGCTTCCCCGGAGCGGATCCGGTACTCGGCCCGGAGATGCGCTCGACCGGGGAGGTCATGGCGAGCGCCGCCGACTTCCCGACCGCCTTCGCGAAGGCAGAGCGCGCCGCCGGGCGGCCGCTCCCGTCGGAAGGAACGGTCTTCCTCTCGGTTCGCGACCCGGATAAGGAGGCGGCCTGCGAGCTGGGCCGCCGGCTGGTCCGACTTGGGTTTTCACTCTGCGCAACGGCGGGAACCGCACATGCGCTGGCAGCCGCGGGCGTGCCGGTGACGAGCGTTCGGAAGGTGGGGGAGGAGGGCGGCGGCTCGACCGTCGTCGACCTGATCCGGAGGGGGCGCTGCGATCTCGTCCTGAACACGCCGGCGGGCAGCGGAGCGCGTTCGGACGGCTACCTGATCCGCGAGGCTGCGCTCGTCGCCCGGGTGCCCTGCGTGACCACGCTCGCGGGCGCAGCCGCTGCCGTCGATGCGATCGGAGAGGGGCGTCACGAGCATGCGCTCTCGCTCCAGGAGCGGGTTGAGAAGAGAACGGCTTAGCGTCACCGGCGCCGGGCCGGTGGGGCCGTACCGGCTCGTCCGGGTCTGCCGCGGCGACCTCGATCCGGGTGAGCCGGGGCAGTTCTTCATGCTGACCCCGCCGGGTCACGCTCTGCCCAGGCCGATGAGCCTCTGTCTCGCTCCGCCGGGTGAGCTGGCGTTTCTGATCGACCCGGTGGGCAAGGGCACCCGGGCGCTTGCGGCCCTCGAGGAGGGTGACCAGCTCGACGTGCTCGGCCCCCTCGGAAACGGGTATCGACTCGACGTCGATCGCCCTCTCCTGGTCGGTGGCGGCATCGGCATCGCGCCCCTCCCGTATCTCGCCGAGCGGCTCGGGGGCGCGCCGGTCGTCCTCGGCTTCAGGACTGAGCGCCACGCGAAAGCCGCGGCGTTGCTGCCGGGTGCGAAGGTCGTCGTCGACCCCGTGCTCGTCACCGAGGCGCTCGAGCCGTCCCGGGATCTCCTCGCCTGCGGGCCCGAGCCGATGCTCCGGGCGGTCGCGCGCCTCGCCCCCGAGGCTCAGCTCGCATGGGAGGCGCCGATGGCATGCGGGTTCGGCGCCTGCTACGGCTGCGTCGTCGAGCTGGGCGGCCAGCTCCGCCGGTTGTGCCTGGACGGACCGGTACTCAGGGGGCATGACGTGCTCGCTGCACGGGACGCGAGCGAACGGGCTGCCGCCGCGTGATCCTGAACGGCTCCGGATGCCTCGACGCGCTGGCCGCACCCGATGTCGCGCGAGCGCTCGACGTCTTCGTCACGAAGACCGTCACGCCGCTCCCCAGGGAGGGAAACGCCCCGATCCGGATCGCGGAGAGCGAGGTCGGGATGCTGAACTCGATCGGCCTGCCGAATCCGGGCATCGACCGTTTCCTGGCCGATTCGCTGCCCGAGCTCGCTCGCCTGGGCATCCCGATCTGGGTCTCGGTCGGAGGCTTCTCCGCGCCTGACTACGGAGCCCTTTGTGAGCGTCTCGACAAGCGCGACGAGGTGGCGGCGATCGAGCTGAACCTCTCGTGCCCGAACGTCCAGGCGCCGGACGGGGGGGTCAGCGAGCTGGTGGCCGGGGCTCGCTCGGCGACCGCGAAGCCCCTCTACGCAAAGCTCTCGCCGGCGCTGCCCGACGTCGCGGCCGTCGCGGCGGCGGCCGAGCGGGCGGGCGCGGACGGGCTCACGCTCGTGAACACGATCCGGGGTCTTTCTCTCGACGAAAAGACGCTGGCGCCGACGCTTGCGACAGCGACCGGAGGGCTCTCGGGTCCGGCCCTGCGTCCGATCGCGCTCGCCGCCGTCCACGCGTGCTACACGGTCACGGAGCTCCCGATCGTCGGGGTCGGAGGCGTCGAGTCCGGACGCCATGCGCTGGAGCTGATCGCGGTCGGAGCCTCGGCTGTCGGCCTCGGCACGATCCTCTTCCGAGAGCCCGGAGCGCCCGCTCGGATCCGCGCGCGAGCTGGCCTCCGAGCTGGCCGCCATCGGCCTCTCCGAAGTCGCCGAGGCGCGTGGCATCGCGCATGCGAACGACGCTGCCCTGTTGCCCGTATAGACAAAAACACCTGCAAAACCTCAAAAATGATTCGACTTGAACCCGGGCGGGGCAGTGCTAGAATGCCGCGCCATGCAGGCTTCCAGGACGCAGGTGCAGGCTCCTCTCAGATCGCTCGACCAGCGCATGGAGGCACTACGCCGGGCGAATGAGATCCGGGTTCGCCGCGCGCAGCTGAAGAAGGATCTGAAGGCCGGGGCCGTCCAGATCGAGAGCGTCCTCAGGAATCCACCGGAGTACGTCGAGACCGCGAAGGTGATCGACATCCTCATGGCCGTCCCGAAGTTCGGCCGCGTCAAAGCCGCTCGGTTCCTCAACCAGTGCCGGATCAGCCAGTCGAAGACCGTAGGCGGGCTCTCGGAGCGCCAGCGGGCCGAGCTGGTCGGGCTCCTGCACCGCTGACCGGTCGCCCCCAGGTCTTCGTGGTAACCGGCCCGTCGGGGGCCGGCAAGGGGACGCTCATAGCGAGGCTCCTGGCGCGTATTCCGGAGCTCGAGCTGGCCGTCTCGGCGACGACCAGGGAGCGGCGGCCTGAAGAAGTCGACGGGCGCGACTACTGGTTCGTCTCGGACGAGGAGTTCGACCGCCGACTCGCGGCCGGCGAGCTGCTCGAGTACGTCCGCTTCCCCTGGGGCCAGCGGTCCGGCACCTTGCGATCCGAGATCGCCCGCATCACCGAGTCGGGCCGGATCCCGGTTTTGGAGCTCGAGCTCGAAGGCGCGAGGACGGTCCGAAACGAGGTCCCGGGGAGCGTCACGATCTTCGTCGACGCTCCGATTCCGGAGCTCGAGCGGCGCCTCCTCGAGCGGGCAACGGAGAGTGCCGGCGAGATCGACGAACGGCTCGAGATGGCGCGGGAGCAGAAGCGGCAAGCGGGCGATTTCCACTACGTCGTGGTCAACGACGACCTCGACCGCGCCGTCGACGAGCTCGAGGGTGTTGTCCGCGGTGAAATCAACGCTACCGCTAGACTGTCGCGTACATGATCCATCCACGCATCGACGACCTCCTGAACGAGGTCGACTCCCGGTACGCGCTCGTGATCATCGCTGCGAAGCGCGCCCGGCAGATCAACAACTACCACCACCAGCTCGGCGAGGGCACCTTCGACGACTTTCCACCGCCGCTCGTCGAGTCACGCTCGAAGAACTACTTGACGATGGCCCTCGAAGAGATCGCCGAGGGCAAGATCAAGTACGAGTACACGCGCTAGCGCTCGTACCGAGTCGTCGGTAGGTCGGAGGACGGCGAGAGGCTTGAGGGTACTGCTCGGAGTCACAGGGAGCATCGCCGCCTACAAGGCCTGCGAGCTCGTTCGGCTGCTCGTGCAGGACGGGCATGAGGTGGTGCCGGTCTTGACACCCGAAGCGGAGGGATTCGTCACGTCCCAGACCTTCGCAGGGTTGGCCCGTCACGAGCCGCTGCGGGAGCTCTACCCGCATCTTGCGCGCGCCGACCTGCTCGTGGTGGCGCCGCTCTCGGCGAACACTCTGGCGAAGCTCGCGCACGGCCTGGCCGACAACGTCCTGACCGAGGCGGCCCTGGCTTTCCGGGGACCCTTCATCGTCGCGCCGGCGATGAACGTGCGCATGTGGGAACACCCGGCGACGCAGGCCAACGTGGCCACGCTTCGGGAACGCGGCGTCGAGCTCGTGGGGCCGGAGACCGGCGAACTGGCCGAGGGGGAGTCCGGCGTCGGCCGGATGGCCGAGCCCGCGACCATCCTGGAGCGGATCCGCGAGCTCTCAGGTGGGAGCCCCGCCCCGAGTAGCACGAGCGGGCTCGCCGGCAAGCGCGTCCTCGTCACCGCCGGGGGAACCCGCGAGCCGCTCGACTCCGTCCGTTTCCTCGGCAATCGCTCGTCCGGCCGCATGGGAATCGCGCTCGCCGAGGAGGCGAGGCGCCGGGGCGCCGACGTGACTCTCCTCCTCGCGAACGGATCTGTCGCGCCTTCGGCCGGCATCGAGGTGATCGCGACGCCGACTGCCGCGGACCTCGCCCGGGAGACCCTGGCGCGGGCCGATGCGGACGTCGTCCTGATGGCAGCGGCAGTCGCGGATTACGCCCCGCGTGAACCGATCGGTGGCAAGCGTCCGAAGAGCAAGGAGCCGTGGACGATCACACTCGACCCGACGGAAGACATTCTCGCGGAGCTCGCCCGGCGCCGCTCGAACGGACAGGTGCTCGTCGGCTTCGCGGCCGACGAGGGCGAGAGCGGTCTCGCGAGGGCGCGCAAGAAGCTTGCAGTCAAAGGAGGGAACTTTTTCGTCTTTAACGACGTATCCCGGTCGGACATCGGCTTCGACGCCGAGGACAACGAAGTGGTCCTCGTCTCGGACCGAGGCGAGCGGAAGGTGGGCAAGCGATCCAAACCGGAGGTCGCGGCGGCTATTCTCGACGAGGTCGCGACGCTTCTGAGAGGAGACTGATGGAAGAGCAGGTGGCGGGGGTGAGGGAACCGGTTCAGGCGACGCGGTCGGCCGATCTGGCCAGGCGCATCACCGAGAACCTGCGCCGTGTCATGCACGCGCCCGATGACACGCTCGACCTCGCGGTGCTGTGTCTTTTCAGCGAAGGGCACCTGATCATCGAAGACCTTCCCGGGGTCGGGAAGACGACCCTGGCCAAGGCACTCGCACGCTCAGTCGACCTCTCCTTCTCGAGGCTGCAGTTCACTCCCGACCTCCTGCCCTCGGATGTCACGGGCGTGAATGTCTTCGACCAGCGGTCGAACGAGTTCGAGTTCCGTCCCGGCCCGGTGTTCGCGAACGTCCTGCTCGTCGACGAGATCAACCGCACGTCGCCGAAGACCCAGGCCGCGCTCCTCGAGTGCATGCAGGAGGGCCAGGTGACGGTCGACGGCCGCTCCTACGGGCTGGCGCCGCCGTTCATGGTCATGGCGACCCAGAACCCGATCGAGTACGAGGGCACATACCCGCTGCCGGAGGCGCAACTCGACCGCTTCACGATGCGGATCGCGATCGGCTATCCGCCGCTCGCCGCCGAAGCACGAATGCTGAACGAGCAGACCACCGCGGACCCGCTCGAGTCGCTGACTCCCGTTGCGAGCGCCGAGGACGTAATCGGGGCGATCGAGGACTCCCGGCGCGTCTTCGTCGAGGAGAGCGTCAACCGCTATGTGGTGACGCTCCTACGCCAGACCCGTGGAGACAGCCGGCTTCACCTGGGCGCGAGCCCGCGGGCCGGCATCAACCTGCTCCGGGTTGCCAAAGCACGCGCGCTCGCCGCAGGGCGCGACTACGTCGTTCCGGAGGACGTGAAGGAGATCGCCCCGTCCGTGCTCGCCCACCGGCTCATCCTCGCTCCCGAGGCTCGCTCCGCCGGTCTGGACGGTGTCGATCTCGTCCGCGACCTTGTCGAGCGGACTCCCGTCCCGGTCTAACCCGCGATGCTGACCGACCGCGGCCGCTGGATCCTTGCATTCGGCGGCCTGACGTATCTCGTCGCGTGGGCCTTCGGCTCGGAACCGCTCTATCCGGTCGCCGTCGGCCTGGTGCTCGCGGTCGGGGGTGCGGCCGTCTGGGTGCGACTGCTCCGAAAGCCGATGACGCTCCGCCGGTCGCTGGGCCGCGGCGACCACATGGCCGGCGACGACGTTCCGGTCCAGCTGGAGCTCGAGGTTCAGGGTAGCTTCCCAACCGGGAGCCTGGTCGTCACTGAGCGGATCGCGAGGATCGGCGCACGCGAGACGGTGCTCACCCGGCACGGAGGGCGTTTGCGTGGTCGCTATGTCCTCCACGACGTCCCAAGGGGGCGGTATCCGATCGAGTCGGCCGAGGTCGTGATCGAGGATCCCTTCGGGCTCGAGCGCATCGAGGTGCCGCTTCCGAGGCGTGAATCGCTGCTCGTCTATCCGCGCCTCGTCGATCTCGAGAGCCTCTTCTCGGACGCGGGCGCCCGCACGCCGGGCGGCCGCCGGCTGCTCATGCGCCGCACGACCGGGTTCGAGCTCCATTCCGTCCGTGAGTACGAGCAGGGGGAGTCGCTCCGCCGAGTTCATTGGCCCTCGACCGCACGTCGCGGGCAGCTCATGGTCAAGGAGCTCGAGGACGCACCGCGGGACGAGACGGCCGTGCTGCTCGACGCCGACGGCGGCGTCGTGGTCGGGAGTCCGCCCGACTCCACCTTCGAGCTCCAGGTGCGCGCTGCCGGCTCGATTCTGCTCGCGCAGGCCAAGCGGGCTCGCCGCTCCTCGCTGATCGTGAACGCGCGCACTCCGTGCTACCAGCGGGTGCACTCGTTCGAGGGCGACTGGCACCTCGCGCTCGAGATCCTGGCTGCGGTCGAGCCGGACGGTCATCTCGCCGCCTCCACGCTCGTCGCAGACGAAGCAGGTGCGGCTGCCCGGGCGCTCGAGCTCACGGTCGTGACCGCTTCCCTGTCACCGAAGCTGATTGAGCAGCTCCTGCAACGGGCTGGTGCACACCACCCGGCCACGATCGTCTACGTCGATCCACGGAGCTTCGGCGCCGAGCCGAACCGCCCGGATCACGATGCGAGCGGCCAGCTCATCCGCCTCGAGCGCGCAGGCATCGCGGTGGCGGTCCTGAGGCGAGGCGACGACCTGGCGGAGAAGCTCTCCGGAGCTGCCCGGGCGGGAGCCGCAGTTGGCTAGGGCGCTCACCGCGTTCGGTCTCGCCGCGGTGCTCACCACGGTGAGCTGGTTCAGGCTCGAGCAGCGTGACGTGCCGCGGGGTGCCGTCCTCGTCGTCATCGGAATCGCGCTCCTACCGGTGCTCGCGGTTGCGTTGGGACGGCGACGGTCGGTGGTCGCCGCAGTCCTTGTGCTCGCGACGATCTTCGCTGCCGGCGTCGCCTGGGAGGTCTCGCCGCTGGAGGCTAGGCCAGGCAACGGCCATGACTTCTTCGGACCAGTTCTGGGCGCGGCGCGAGACGGCCTCCAGGACTTCTACGACGCGACGCTCCCGTTCGACCGGGTCGACTACCTGACCATGCACGGGCTCATCTTGCTCGCCGTCTTCGGCTTCTCGGCGCTCGTGGGGATGCTGGCCGCGGCAAAACGCCCGGTCGCAGCGGGCCTCGCTCTCCTCGTCGGGGTGGGGTGGCCGGCGACGCTTCTTCCGGGTGACAACCCGCTCCTCGCAGGAGCGCTGGCGCTCGCCGGAATGCTCTTCATCCTCTTTCTCTTCCGCGCCCGTGGCAGGACCCTCCGCGGGCTCGCTCCGGCGCTCGTGGTCGGCGGCCTGCTCGTACTCGCCGCCGTGGGCGCGTCTTCCACCGAGGCCGTCGCAAAGGGGGCATTCCTCAGCTGGCAGAAGTGGGATCTCTACGACCGGCCGGACAAAGCGGTCAGCGTCTCCTACGTCTGGACGTCGAACTACGACGGGCTCCGCTTTCCGAAGAAGAAGACTGTCGTCATGCGGGTGAAGGTCGACGGGCCCCGCCGCCCGCTCTACTGGCGCGCGACGGTGCTCGAGGACTACAACGGCGGCACCTGGAACGAGACCGGCGATCTGAGCGAGCCCAAGCCGTCTCAGGAGGAGATCGACGTCGGCAGCGACGACCCGCTCCTGCCCGTCGCCGGAAAGAAGGAGGAGAACTGGGTCAAGCAGGAGGTCTCGCTTCAGGCCCTCCGCGACAACCATCTGATCGCATCGGCACAGCCCGTGCGGTGGGCCCCGGGTACCAGCTCCAACTACCAGACGGGGCCGAGCGGCATCGTGACCCTCGAGCAGACCCTGCGTCAAGGCCAGAAGTACACAGCCTGGAGCTACGTGTCAAAGGCCAAGCCGAGCCAACTGGCAGGCGCCGGGACGACGTATCCCGACGAGCTCGACCCGCGGTATTTCGAACCGCTCTCCGGGGTCGAGGTGCCGGAGTTCGGAGCAGTGGGCCGAGAGCAGTTCATGAACGCTCTCTTCGCGACCACCAACGACTCGTTCCTCCTCGCACACCGCGGTCTGTACCAGACCGCCGTTTCGCTGACGAAGGGGTCCGGGACGCCGTATGCCGCCGCCGCCGTCCTGGAGGCCTGGCTCAGAAACGACGACGGAGGTGGGTTCACCTACGACGAGACGCCGCCCGAGACCCCGTTCGGGGAGCCCCCGCTGGTCGCCTTCCTGAAGGACAAGCGCGGCTACTGCCAGCACTACGCAGGCGCCATGGCGCTGATGCTCCGGTTCGTCGGCGTGCCGGCGCGGGTCGCGGCGGGGTTCACTAGCGGCAGATGGGATCCCAACCGGCACGAGTGGACGGTCACCGACCACAACGCTCATACATGGGTCGAGGTGTTCTTCCCGGGCCGTGGCTGGCTGGCGTTTGACCCCACGCCGGGACGGGGAAATCTGGACGCCGAGTACTCCACGACCGCGGCTGCGTTCAACCCGGGAGACGGCGCGATCGCCGGGCTTCCGGGCGCCTTCGCGGCTATCGCCGCTGGGTACTACAACACCGTTACCACGGACAACAGCGGCGGGACGCTCAGGAACCGGCGGAACGAGATCGGCGCCACCGGGCCTGGCTCGCGTGGCGGCGACCCGAACGCGACCGCCGAGGAGAGCGGCGACGGCGGTGGGGCGGCCCTGCTCCGGCTCGTCGGTTTGCTCCTGGGCGGGGGCGCGCTCCTCCTGCTTGCTGCAAAGACGGCACGGCGCCAGCTTCGCTTTGCTTCGAGAGACCCTCGCCGGATCGCCTCGGCGTGCCGAAGCGATCTCGTCGGCTACCTGGCCGACCAGGGTGTCGAAGCCCACCCGAGCCTGACCCTTTCCGAGCTCGGCGAGTTGCTCGAGACCGAATTCGCGGTCGATGCGGATCCCTACGTCCACAGCCTCTCGGAGGCCCGGTTCGGACCTCCGGCAGAGTCGGGCCCCGCAATACGCGGGGCTCGCCGCGAGCTCAGGCTCCTGCGCCGCGAGCTCGGACGCCAGCTGGGCTTCGGCCGCCGTCTCCGCGGGACGCTCAGCGCACGTTCGCTCACCTCCTAGTGCAACTCAGTGGGGTTGTGTTGGCGGCCGGCGAGGGGCGGCGGCTACGCCCGCTGACAGAGCGCTGGCCCAAGCCCGTGCTCCCGATCGACGGACGCTCGGTGATCGCGACCCTCCTCCGCGAGCTGCGGGCCGCCGGTCTCTCCGAGGTCACAGTGGTCGTCGGGCACCTCGCCGAGCAGGTCGAGCGCCTCCTCGGCGACGGCTCCGGGTTCGGCCTCTCGATCCGGTACGCCAAACAACCGGCTCCGGACGGCTCCGCGGATGCCGTGCGGCGAGCTGTGGAGGCTGGTGCCGAGCTGCCTCTCCTCGTGGCAGGAGCCGACACCGTCTTCAGCCGCGGAGACATCGGAGCGGCGGCTGCAGTCTGGTCGGCGTCCGGCGCGGCCGGCGGCCTGGGCGTCCGTCCCGTCCCCTCCGGGGAGCTCCCGCACCGGGCCTCGGTGCGCGCCTCGCGGGGACGGGTCACCGGCTTCGGCCGTGAGGTCGACGACCGTACAGGAGCGCGAGCGCTCGCGGCCGCGCCGCTCTGGTTTCTCGACGATCGTTTCGTGGGCCGGCTGGAAGGGCTACCGGGGCCGCCCTACGAGCTTGCGGAAGCCGGACGGCGGCTTCTGGGCGCCGGCGAGACGATGCTCGCGCTCGACCTCGGACCAACCCGCGACCTGACACATCCCGAGGACCTGGCGCGGCACAACTTCCCCTATCTTGGGTAAAAACTAGACCGATGACCGAGACCACCTACGACCTCTACCGAAGAGGCCGCGACCACCTGGCTGCTGGGCTGAACGCCCAGGCCACCGTTGCGCTCGAGAAGGCCAAGAAGCGCGAGCCGACGAAGGCGTCGATCCGCGAGGCGCTCGGGATCGCGTACTTCCGCATCCGGCGCTTTTCCGAGGCCGAGCGAGAGTTCCGCGAGCTGCTCGAGATCGCCCCGATCGACCATTACGGGCATTTCGCGCTCGGGCGCTGCCTCGAGAAGCAGGGCCGCCCGGACGAGGCCGCCGGCCACTACAAGCTGGCCCGGTTCTTCCGGCCACAGAGCCGGGACTATCAGCAGGCGCTCGAAGGCCTCCGCCGCTGAGCGGGGGCCGACGGTTTGCGGCCCCGCTGCTATCCTTGCAAGACCACATTTCCCCGCTTGGAGAAATGGGCGCGCGGCGCCCATTTTTTGCGAGAGGACAGCAAAAATGACCCAGGTTCACGAAAAAGAGCGAGAACTCCATCGCGAGGTCGAGGAGACGGTCGAAAGCCGCCTCCCGGACGTCGAGGTCGTGGCCGTCGAACTCGGCGGCCCGGAACGCCTCTGCGTCTATATCGACCATCCAAATGGCGTCGACCACGCGCTCTGCGAGCAGGTGACGAGCGCCCTACGCGGCTACCTCGACCGCTACCGCCTCGACGTCTCGTCTCCAGGGCTTGCGCGGCCGCTTCGGAAGCCCGAGCACTTCGCGGCGGCCATCGGGCGCAAGGCTGCGCTCAGGACTGCGGTCGAGCTCGAGGGCCGGAGACGTTTCCGTGGGGAGATCGTGGCCGCGGAAGAGCGGCAGCTCAGGATCGCGACCGAAGAGCGAGAGTTTGAGGTCCCTTACGACGCGATCGTGCGGGGAAATCTGATCGACGAAGGGCTGGAGCAGCGATGAGCCGAGAGATTCTGGAAGCAGTCAGAGAGATCGAGCGAGACAAAGGCATCGAAACGGGGACGCTGATCTCCGCCCTTCAGGACGGGCTGCTCGCGGCGTACAAGAAGACGCCCGGCGCTTCCCGCCACGCGGCGGTCGAGATCGACGGGAACGGCGACTTTCGCGTGTTCTCGATCGAGCTCCCCGCGGACATCGAGACCCGGCTCATCGAGGAGGCCCGGGAGCGAACGCTCGAGGAGCTCGAGCGGCTCGAGATCGAGAACGGCGAGCGCTCGCACACACTGATCTCGGACGACGACCTCGATATCGACTGGTCGGACGTCGCTCCCGAGCAGGTGAAGCGCGCCGACGTCACCCCGGAGAACTTCGGCCGCATTGCCGCACAGACGGCCAAGCAGGTCATCCAGCAGCGGATCCGAGAGGCCGAGCGGGCAATGATGTACGACGAGTACGTCGACCGCGTCAGCGAGGTCGTGACGGGCATCGTCCAGCAGGCCGGAGACCGGAACAACGTCCTCGTCGACCTCGGGAAGGTCGAGGCGCTCCTCCCACGTTCCGAGCAGGTGGACGGCGAGCGCTACGAGCAGGGCAGCCGCATCAAGGCCGTGATCACCGAAGTGAGGTCGGGGACGAAGGGCCCGCAGGTGATCCTGTCGCGCCGCGATCCCGAGCTCATCAAGACGCTCTTCGAGCTCGAAGTGCCGGAGATCGCCGATGGTCTGGTCGAGATCCGCGGCGTTGCGCGCGAGCCCGGCTACCGGTCGAAGATCGCGGTCGAGTCGCATGCCCAGGGCGTCGATCCGGTCGGTGCCTGTGTCGGCCCCCGCGGCTCTCGGGTCCGGATGGTCGTCTCGGAGCTCCGAGGCGAGAAGATCGACATCATCCCGTGGAACAGCGAGCCCGCCCGCTTCCTCGCGAAGGCACTCTCGCCGGCGCGCGTGCGCGAGGTACTCGTCGACGACGAATCCCGTGAGGCCACGGTCATCGTCCCGAACGACCAGCTCTCGCTCGCAATCGGGAAAGAGGGCTTGAACGCTCGCCTGGCGGCTCGACTGACCGGCTGGAAGGTCGACATCCAGTCCGAAGCCGAGTTCGCCCAGGCGGAGGCCGACGCCGCCTATGGAGGCGGTGTCGACGAGGAGTTCTCCGGAAGGTGCGCCGCGCTGCTCTCGAACGGGAAGCGGTGCCCGAACGCGTCGATTCCAGGTTCGCGGTATTGCGGCATCCCGGCCCACCGGGAGCTCGCCGCGCGCGAAGAGGCCGGCGAAATGCCCGCTCCCGAGGAAGCAGTCCCGGTCGCAGGCCCGGAGGAGCCGGAGCTCGTTGCCGGCGATCCGGACGCGGAGGATACGAGCGCGGTCACGTCCGGCGAAGAGCCGGTAGCAGCCGAGAGCGCGCCGGCCGCCGAGGCTCCGAGCGAGCTCGAGTCGACCGAGGAGCCGGAAGCGGTGGATGACGTTCCACCAGCCGGTGCGACAGCGGCGGAAGAGACCGTCGAGGTACCCGCCGGACCGAGCGAGGAGGGCGAGAGCGCTGCATCGTGAGCGCACCGATCAGGACCTGCGTCGGGTGCGGCCGGAAGCGCGCGCAGACGGAGCTTCTTCGCTTCGTGGCGCCCCAGGGCCAGCTGACGCTCGATCCGCGCCGGCAAGCAAGCGGACGCGGGGCCTACACATGTCCTCGGCTCGCCTGCCTGGAGCGGGCGACGGCTCGACAGGCGTTCGCGAGGACGCTCAGGCGTCGCGTGACGGTGCTCCGGCCCTTGGACAGGTTTCTAGAGGCGGATTAGGCTAGAGGCCATGGCTGACGGCAAAAACCGCCCCAACAGGCCTCTTCGGCCGCGAGCCGGAGGCTCAGGTCGCCGCAAGCGCCGCGTCGTCATCGACTCCGGCGCGGCACGGCCGCGTCCCGACCGCCCGGGCCAGCGCGAGGCACCGCGAGCGCCTCGCGAGACGGCGCCTCCCGCGCCGCCGCCGACCGGCAAGGTGACGGTCGCCTCCGGAGCGACCGTGAAGGAGCTTTCGGCCGCTTTTGGAGTCCCGGTCCCGCAGATCATCAAGATCATGATGGGGGTCGGGGAGATGGTCACCATCACCCAGTCACTCGGGGACGACTCGATCGAGCTGATCGCGACCGAGTTGGAGCGCGAGGTCGAGATCAAGCATGCAGACGAGGAAGAGTTCGAGCCCGAGGTCTACGAGGACAGCGAAGACGATCTGAGCGCGCGGCCCCCGGTCGTCACGATCATGGGTCACGTCGACCACGGCAAGACGACGTTGCTGGACGCCATCCGGAAGTCGGCGGTCGTCGAGACCGAGGCCGGCGGCATCACACAGCACATCGGTGCCTACCAGGTCGATCACAACGACAGGCGCATCACCTTTCTGGACACACCGGGCCACGAGGCGTTCACGGCCCTTCGCGCACGCGGCGCCAAGGTGACGGACATCGCCGTCCTCGTCGTCGCCGCGGACGACGGTGTGAAGCCGCAGACGCTCGAGTCGATCAGCCACTCGCGGGCGGCCGAGGTGCCGATCGTGGTCGCCGTCAACAAGATCGACACGGAAGGCTCGAATCCGACCCGCGTTCGGCAGGAGCTCGTCCAGCAGGAGCTCCAACCGGAGGAATGGGGCGGCACGACGCAGTATGCGGACGTTTCCGCAAAGAACGGCGAGGGGCTCGACGAGCTCCTGGAGAAGATCCTTCTCGTCGCGGATGCCGAGCTCGAGCTGACCGCGAACGCGAAAGCAGAGGCTTCCGGGCCGATTATCGAGAGCCGGCTCGACGTCGGCCGCGGACCGGTCGCCACGATGCTCATCCAGCGCGGCACCCTCAAGGTGGGGGACGCGATCGTCGCGGGCGATGCCTGGGGCAAGGTCCGCGCCCTCCACGACTACCGGGGCGAGCGCGTCAAGGAGGCCGGTCCCGGGACTCCCGTCGAGATCCTCGGCTTCGACAAGCCGCCGGGCGCCGGCGAGTACGCGAAGGTGGTCGAGAACGATCGCCAGGCGCGCCATTTCGCGGGTCTGCGCGGCCAGCGGCTGCGGGCGGAGCAGATGTCGCGGAGCTCCAAGAAGAGCGTCTCACTCGAGGACCTCTTCACGCAGATGGAGGCGGGTGCCCTCAAGGAGCTGAACGTGATCGTGAAGGCCGACGTCCAGGGGTCGGTCGAGGCGATCGTCGGGGAGCTCGGCAAGATCCACCATCCCGAGGTCGGCGTCACCGTGATCCACACGGGCATCGGCGCCATCTCCGAGAGTGACATCATGCTGGCCTCGGCGTCGAACGCGATCGTGCTCGGCTTCAACGTGCGCCCCAATGCCGAGGCGCGCGCGCTCGCCGAGCGTGAGGGAGTCGACCTCCGCACCTACCGCGTCATCTACCAGCTCACCGATGAGATCCAGCAGGCGCTGGTCGGCATGCTCGCGCCGGAGCAGGTCGAGGAGACGCTCGGTGAGGCCGAGGTGCGTGCCCTCTTCCGCGCTTCGCGGGTGGGCGTCATCGCGGGTTGCTACGTCACGAGCGGCGTCATCCGTCGAAACGCCAAGATCCGCGTCATCCGGGACGGCACCGTGGTCTACGAGACCACGATCGCGAACCTCAAGCGCTTCAAGGAGGACGCGCGCGAGGTACAGGCCGGATTCGAGTGCGGGATTCTTCTCGACGGCTTCAACGACGTGAAGGAAGGCGACGTCCTCGAGGCCTACGAGACGCGCGAGATCGAGCGCACCGACCTCGAGGTCCCGGGCAACGGTCAGCCGGCCGCAGCCGCCGAGGCAGAGGCCGAGGCGAGCGCGTAGGGCTCTAGTCGTGGGCGCCGGCTACGTCGGCATCCTGTCGGTCGAGCTCCACTTCCCGGACAATCACTCCCTGAAGGGGAAGCGGAAGGAGCTCCTCTCGGCCAAGGCTCAGCTCCACCGACGCTTCGGGGCATCCGTGGCAGAGGTGGACCATCACGACGTCTGGCAGCGCGCCCGGCTCACCGTCGCATGCGTGGCGCGCGGCCATACCGAGACCATGGAGCTCCTCGACGCAGCCGAGCGCTATCTGGGTGCGCAGGCGTTCGAGCTCGTCTCCACCCAGCGCGAGGTCGTCGCCCCGGATGCCTGAGCGCATGCGCCGCGTCAACGAGGCACTCCGCGAAGTGCTCTCGGAGGGGATCGGAGAGCTCAAAGACCCTCGAATCGGCTTCGTGACAGTCACGGGCGTCAGGGCGAGCACCGACCTTCGGCAAGCGACCGTGTTCGTCAGCGTGCTCGGCTCGGAGAAGAAGCGGGACGCAACTCTCGCCGGGCTCGAGTCCTCCCGCGCACCCCTGCAGGCGCGCGTCAACCGAGAGCTCCATCTGAAGCGAACTCCGCAGTTGAGGTTTGAGTACGATCAGTCGATAGAGGAAGGCGTCCGCCTCTCTAAGCTCATCGATGAGCTCTCTCCAGACGAACCCGACGCAGACTGACCTGCGAAAGATCGCCGATGCGATCAGGTCTCACGACCGTTTCGTGGTGACCACTCACGAGAACCCGGACGGCGACGCGCTCGGCTCGCTCGTGGCGATGACGCTCGCCCTCCGCGAGCTCGGCAAGGACGCAGTCATGTACCTCTTCGGCGAGGTCCCACTCCCACGGGAGTACCGCTTCATGGCTCTCGCCGACCTGGTGCGGACGCTTCCGAACGACGTCAGCAAACGAGTGCTGGTCGTGGTGGACGCCGCCAACGAGAGCCGTCTCGGGCCGGAGCACCGGCAGCTGCTCGACGAAGCGCCGCTCGTCATCGACATCGACCATCACCACGACAACTCCAGGTTCGGAGACCTGAACCTGATCGTCCCGGATGCCTCCTCGACCGGTGAGATCCTGAGGGACGTTCTCGCGGAGCTCGGCGTCGATCTGACTCCGCTGATTGCAGAGGCGCTCTACATCGCGATCGTTACCGACACCGGACGCTTCCAGTACGCGAACACGACCGCGAAGGCGCTGCGTCTCGCGGCCGAGCTGGTCGAAGCGGGCGCGGACGTCCACAGGGTCTTCCAGGGTGTGTACGAGAACGTGTCGTTCGCGAAGCTGAAGCTGCTCGCGCGCGCGCTCGAGCATGCGCAGCTTCTCGAGGGGGGCCGGCTCGTGGTCTCGCATCTCGAGAAGGACGACTTCGAGCTCGCGGGCGCGGAGGAGCCTTTCTCCGAGGGCATCATCGACTCGCTGCGCGCGGTCGAAGGCTCGGAGATGGCCGCCCTGATCCGCGAGCCTCCAACGCGTAACGGTCCGCTCCGGCGAGTCAGCCTGCGGACGACGGAGCAGGGGCTCGACGTCTCGGCGATCGCCCGCAAGAGCGGGGGAGGGGGCCACAAGCAGGCGGCCGGCTTCCCATCCGAGGCGAGCGTCGAAGAGATCACCGAGTTCATTCGCCGCGAGTTCCTGGCGCAGGCCTAGCTAGCCCGGGGCGGTGGCGGCGACTCGCCTGGGGCCGGCCGCGTGCCACCCACCGCGTTGAGCCTATCCGGGAGAATCGCGCGTATGGCTCGCGAATCGTGCCGGAAGCCGCCCGCTTGAGTGCCGAGCCGGCTGCGGGGGGCCTGGTCCTGGTCGATAAGCCGGTCGGGCCGTCGTCATTCGCGATGGTCAAGCGCTTGCGGACGACCACGGGCCTCAAGGCAGGGCACGCCGGCACGCTCGATCCGTTCGCGAGCGGCCTGCTGCTCGTCCTCCTCGGCCGGGCCACCCGCCTCGCGCAGTACCTGGTCGGGCTGGACAAGCGCTACGAGACCGAGATCCGGCTCGGTTCGCGGACGACCACCGGGGATCCCGAAGGCGAGGAGCTCGAAGAGACGGAAATTGCGACGCGGGAGCAGATCGAGGCGATGCGCGGAGAGGTCGAGCTGACCGTTCCCGCCGCCTCCGCGATCAAGATCGACGGCGAGCGTGCCTACCGGCTACACCGGCGCGGGGTTGCCGTGGAGATGCCGGTGCGCCGGAGTACGATCCATTCGCTCGAGATCGTTCGCTACGAGCCCCCGGGCGCGGTTCTCGCGCTTCACGTCTCGAGCGGGACGTACGTCCGTGCGATCGCCGACGCACTCGGTGGCCACTGTGTGGCGCTCCGGCGGACTCAGGTCGGCCCGTTCTCGATCGACGACGCTTCCGAGACGACGATTCTGCCTCCGCTCGCCGCTGTGCCCTTCCTGCCGCGCCGCGACCTGAACGCCGAGGACCGCCGCCTGATCGTCACCGGCCGCGAGATCCACGGAGAGGGGGAGGGACCGGTGGCGCTCACCCTCGGGCCCGAGTTGGTTGCGATCGGTCGCTCGAACGGCAGCGAGATCCGTCCGGAGACGGTTCTCGCATGAATGTCGCGCGCACGCCGGACGAGCTGGAGCCTGCCGAGCGGGCGGTCGCGATCGGCACTTTCGACGGCGTCCATCGCGGCCATCGGGCTGTTATCGACGCGGTCGTCGCAACGGGTCTTCGGCCCACGGTCGTGACCTTCGACCCGCATCCCCGAGCGGTCCTCGGCTACGAGGTCGAGCTCCTCTCGACGTTCGAGCGCCGACTCGAGTTGCTCGAATCAGCAGGCGTTGCCGACGTGCTCGTCGTCGAGTTCACCACCGAGCTCTCCCTGCTCGAGCCCGAGGAGTTCGTGGCGCAGGTACTCGAGCCGATCGGGACCCGGACCGTCCTGGCGGGGGAGGGGTTCCGGTTCGGCCATAAGCGGCGCGGTGACCTCGAGGTTCTCCGCGCGCTCGGAATCGATGCAAGGGCCGTGCCCCTCCTCGAGGGAGTGTCGTCCAGCCGGATCCGGGAGCACCTGAAAAACGGCGAGATCCGCGAGGCGGCGGTTCTTCTCGGTCGTGCCCCGGAGCTCGAAGGTCCCGTCGTCTTTGGAGACCAGCGCGGCGGGACGCTCGGCTTCCCGACGGCCAACCTGTCGGTCGACCGGGGCATCCTCGTCCCGAAGTACGGGATCTACGCGGGCCAGGCTCTCGGTCACCGCGCCGCCGTCTCGATCGGCGTCAACCCGCACTACGGCGGCGTCGAGCGGCGAATCGAGGCTTTTCTTCTCGATTTCAGCGGCGATCTCTATGGCACGCGCCTCCGGCTCGAGCTTTGGGAGCGCCTGCGGGACGAGCGCGCGTTCGAGAGCGAAGCCGACCTCGTCGAGCAGATCGCGCGCGACACAGACCAGGCGCGCTCGGCCTTGCCCCCGGTGTAAAGATTCTTCCAGGAGCGGGTGCAATTTCGAGGCCCGGAACGATGATGTGCATGTGGAAGGGATCTTCCTGGTCGTGACCGTGCAATGCCTCGCGTGCGAGTCGACCTACTCGAAGCCGGCCGGTCGCGGGACGGTGCGAAACAACCCCGGATGTCCGCATTGCGGCTACCTCGGATGGGCACAGTCGGAGACTGGCGCTACGAAAGACTCCGCGCCGAGCCGCTCCGACGCGGGTCCGCCGCCAGACCCGCTCGCCCGCTCGCACTGACTCCGCCGAAATAGTGGTGAACGTCAGGCCAGCGTCTGACGCGCTTCCCCTCGGCCTCGAGTCCAGCCAGCGCCGCAGTTGCAAAGCCGGGCTCCACGTGGACAACGTCGCCCACGGGGTGCAGCCTGGGCCGCTCGACCGCGCTCTGCGGATCCAGGCCTTCGTCGAGGACTGCCGTCAGCACCTGGACCAAGTGCGCTTCGAAGCCTCGTTCCGCCGGCCGCGCCGATCGCGAGTGCCGGCCCTTGATCGTCGAGCGCAAGCGTCGGTGCCATCATGCTTTCCATCCGCTTCCCCGGCTCGAGCGCACCGACGACGAGGTCGACCTCGCCGAGCATGCTGTTCAGATGGATGTCGTAGCCCGGGAGGAAGTCACCGGAGCCGAGGCCGAGGCTCGTCGTCAAAACGCAGGCGTTCCCCACCTCGTCGACGGTCACGAGGTTCGTGGTGTGACCGTGAGGAGGCATCTCTGTGAGCGCGGCGACAAGCGCGCTGACGCGCTCGGCCTCGGACTGTCCTCCTAACGGCGGCAGATCGGCGAGTGTCTCGACCACGCGGGCAAGCCCTGCGCGAGTCTCGATCCGGTAGCCCGCGTGGTCACCCGCGACCGGCTTGACCCACTCGGACCGGTAGACCTCCAGGTCGGTCGTCGTGACGAGGCCGCCGCGGGCCTCCATGAGCTCGAGCAGGGCCGCGCCGAGTGAGCCGGTGTACATGCTCTCGGGCCCCTCCTCTGCCAGAAGGGCCAGAGCCGCCGCCAGGCCCGGTTGCTCGAGCTTTTCGCCGGCCTCGAGGAGACGTCCGCCTGGAGCGTAGATCCGTGCTCCTTCGCGCATCGTCATCACGGGCGCGAGCATCGCCAGGCAGGCGGCATGGGCGGGCGGCATCTCGACTCCGCCGGCTGCCAGGGAGATGGCAGGCTGAATGAGGCGTGTCCATGGCAGCCGCCCATGGCGACGGTGAAGCGCGCCGAGGCCGGCCGGGACGCCCGGAACGGCGCAGGAGGCGATTCCGACCGCGTAATGGACGAGCTCGGTTCCGAACGGCACCTCCAGCCGCACGAGCTCCGACCCAAGCGCGTCGCCGTCCAGGCCCGGAACTGCGACGAAGAAGTCAAGAAGCTCCGTACGACCTTCGCCGGCATCCCACCAGAGTGCGTGCCCGCCGCCCGCGAGACCCGTCATGACCGTTTCGGCGACACAGGACGCGAGGCAGGCTGCCACAGCAGCGTCGGCTGCCGTCCCACCCTCCACCAGGATCTCCAGGCCGGCCTGAGCCGTAGCGGGGTGCCCTGCCGCAATTCCCGGCGTGAGGCCGTTGCCTGCTCTGGCTCGCTTTTTGCCCGCCAGAGAGCCGAAAGCGTCACCGGACGCGTGCCGCACCTTTGCTAGCCTACGGCCAATGACTCTGACGAAGGAAGCGAAGCAAGAGGTCGTAGGCACATACGGAAAGAGCGACTCGGACACGGGGTCGCCGGAGGTGCAGGTGGCGTTGCTGACGCGACGCATTACCTATCTCACCGAGCACCTGCGGACGCATAAGAAAGATCACCACTCGCGTCGAGGGCTTCTGAAGCTCGTCGGCCAGCGCCGTCGGCTTCTGAACTACCTTCAACGGAGAAACGTGGAGGGCTACCGAGACCTCATCAAGGAACTGGGCCTGCGCCGGTAGCGCCGGGCCGGCGGAGGGCGCCGGTGGAAGTTTGAGGGAGCCCCGAGCCCGGGTCTGCCTCAAACCTCCGCCTCCGTCCTCCGCAAGAAGACAGGAGGCAGTATGAGTACGATCGAAACGTCCCAGGCCGCAGTGTCGGTCACAGTCGGACGCGAGGAAATCTCGTTCGAGACAGGCAAGCTGGCCAAGCAGGCCGGCGGCTCCGTCGTCGTGCGAGCCGGCGAGTGCATGGTGCTCGCCACGGCGCACGGACGACCCGAGCCACGTGAGGGAGCGGACTTCTTTCCGCTCACGGTCGACGTCGAGGAGCGGATGTATGCGGCCGGGAAGATCCCCGGTGGCTTCTTCAAGCGAGAGGGGCGCCCGACCGAGAAGGCGATCCTGACCGCCCGCATGATCGACCGGCCGATCCGCCCGCTCTGGCCGAAGGGCTTCAGGAACGAGGTTCAGGTCATCTGCACGATTCTCTCGGCCGACCTGATCACCGCGCACGACATCCTCTGCATCAACGGAGCCTCGGCTGCGCTCATGTTGTCGCCGCTGCCGTTCTTCGGACCGGTCGGCGCCGTGCGAGTCGGACAGATCGACGGCCAGCTCGTGCTCAATCCGACCTTGCCCGAGTCGGCCGAGGAGTCGAAGTTCGACCTGATCGTGGTCGGCACCAAGGACGGTCTCACGATGGTCGAGGCCGGAGCGGACGAGGTGACCGAAGAGGTCCTCCTCGAGGCGCTCGATCTTGCGCATGCCGAGATCAAGAAGCTGTGCGAGGCGCAGGAGGATCTCCGCCGCCAGGCCGGCAAGCCGAAATGGCTCGACACGGATCTGACGGAAGAGCTCGAGGCGTCGCACGGCGACCGGATCCGGGAGCGGATCGCCGCCGAAGGTCTTCGCGAGGCCGCGGCTGTCGTCGACGAGCTGGTCGACGAGCTCTGCCCGCCGCTCTCGATGACCTCCACCGAGGAGGACATCGTCAAGCGGATGCAGGTCAAGTCCAGCTTCGGGCTCATCCTCGAGCGCATTCGCCTGGAGGCCGTCATCGGCCCGGTGCGCGAGCAGTTCGAGAGCGACCTGCGCGAGCTGACGGAGGCCGAGCAGGACTCGAAGGAGCTCAAGTCCGCGAAGCGGGCTCTCCTCTTCGACCGGATCATCGACACCGTCGAGCTGCCCTTCCCGGCCGGTCCCGCGACCGTCGACGGGGATGCCCCACTCGTCAAGGACGGGATGACCAAGCAGTTCGTGAAGAAGGCGGCCGAGGCCGTCTACAAGGAGCTCGTCCGGCGGAAGATCGCCATCGACAAGCGCCGGCCCGACGGCCGCGGCACCGAGGAGATCCGCGAGATCGAGTGCGAGGTCGGCGTCGCGCCGCGAACACACGGCTCGGCCCTCTTCACTCGTGGGCAGACGCAGATCATGACGCTCCTGACGCTGGGGACTGCGAAGGAGGGGCAGCGGATCGACGATCTGTCGCTCGAAACGGACCGCCGCTTCATGCACCACTACAACTTCCCGCCCTACTCCGTGGGCGAGACCGGCTTCATGCGCGGCCCGAAGCGGCGCGACATCGGCCACGGGGCGCTCGCGCAGCGGGCGCTCGAGGCGATGATCCCGCCCGCGGAGGACTTTCCGTACACGATCCGGCTCGTTTCGGAGACGCTCGAGTCGAACGGCTCCTCGTCGATGGGATCGGTGTGCGGCTCAACCCTGGCGCTCATGGACGCAGGCGTGCCGATCAAGCGCCCCGTCTCGGGAATCGCCATGGGCCTCGTCAAGGAGGGCGACGACTACGTCATCCTGACCGACATCCAGGGAGCCGAGGACCATCTGGGCGACATGGACTTCAAGGTGGCCGGGTCGCGCGAGGGCATCACCGCGCTCCAGATGGACATCAAGATCACCGGCGTCACGCAGGAGATCATGCGAAACGCGCTCGAGCAGGCGAAGCGGGCGCGCGAGTTCATCCTCGACAAGATGGCCGAGGCGATCCCGGAGGCTCGCGCGGAGCTCTCCGAGAATGCCCCGCGGATCTCCACCGTCAAGATCGACCCGGAGAAGATCGGCATGGTGATCGGCAAGGGCGGCGAGACGATTCGCTCGCTCGAGGCCGACTACGACGTCCAGATCGATATCGAAGAGGACGGCACCATCCTCATCTACGCCACCGAGGGCACGAAGGCCCGAGAGGCAATCGCCGCGATCGAGAACCTGACCAAGGAGCCAGAGGTCGGCGACGAGTACACGGGCAAGGTCGTGAAGACGACCGACTTCGGCGCCTTCGTCGAGCTCAAGAAGGGCACCGACGGTCTGCTCCACGTCTCCAACGTCGGCCCCGGCCGCGTCGCTCACATCGAGGACGTCATGGCCCGCGGCGATGTGCTCGACGTCATCGTCCAGGAGGTCGACAAGGCACGCGGCCGGATCGGCCTGAAGCTCGTCGCCAAGCACGAGAACGGCAATCTCGTCCAGCCCGAGGAGCTGATCGAGCGAGCCAAAGACGCACCGCCCCGAGAACGCTCGGAGCGGCCCCGTGACGGTGACCGCGGTCGTGACCGCGGCCGCGAGCGGAACCGCCGCTAACAACCGGCAGATGCGCGAGTGAAGCGCTACGACTGCGTCGTCGTTGGAGCCGGCCCCGCCGGCTCCACGACGGCGTATCGCCTCGCCCGAGAGGGTGTGTCCGTCCTCCTCCTCGACCGCGCGCGGTTTCCGCGGGACAAGCCCTGCGGGGGAGGACTGACCGGCCGGGCCGCGCGGCTCCTGCCCTTCTCCATCGATCCGGTCGTCGAGGAAGTCGTCACGATCGCCGAGCTCGGCCTCGGATACGACAAGCGGGTCGAGCGCGGCAGCGGCAAGCCGCTCGTCTACATGACGCAGCGGAAGCGGCTCGACGCGTACCTCGTCGAGCAGGCTGCGGCGGCAGGCGTCGAGTTCCGGGACGGAACAAAGGTCTCGGGAATCGAGACGAACGGGCAGAGCGCGACGGTCAGAGTGAACGGCGACTGCGTCTCCGCCCGGACCGTCGTCGGCGCGGATGGGATCAACGGCGTGTCGGCGCGTGCGCTCGAGCTCGGCGGCAACCAGGCGGTGGGGGTCGCGCTCGAGGGAAACCTCTCCTACGGGCGCATCGACCGCGAGCGGTTCCGGGGACGTCTCCTGATCGACTTCGCCACCGTGCCGGGTGGTTATGCGTGGGTCTTCCCCAAGGGCGACCACGTCAACTTCGGCGTCGGGGGGTCGACCGAGGAAGGCCCCCGACTCCGCGAGCACCTGCGCCGCCTCTGCGAGCGGCACGGAGCGGAGCTCGAGGAGCTCGGTGAGCTCCGCGGCTTCCGGCTGCCGATGCGGTCGGCGTCCTCGTGTCTCTCACGAGGTCCCGCACTGCTCGTCGGAGACGCGGCCGGTCTCGTCGACCCGGTGTCCGGCGACGGGATGTACGAGGGGATCCTGAGCGGTTCGCACGCGACCGGAGCCGTCCTGGACGTGCTCGCGGGGCGGGAGGAGACGCTCGACCCCTACGGTCCCCGGCTCACGCGCCAGCTCGCGCCCCTGCTCTGGGCCTCCTGGAGCATCAAGGCAGCACTCGACCGCTTTCCCCGCACGTCCTTTGCGCTCGCGCAGACCCAGCTCGTCTGGAACGTCGTCGAGCGGATCCTCCAGGGAGACCTCGCCGACGTGCGCCTGACCCGTGGGCCCGCGCGGCCCCTCTTGAAGGCGCTGGCGCTCCTTGCCCGTGCCGCCGGCGATCCCGGTCGGGCCTTCAGGCCCGCTGGCTAGTAGGAGCCCGCGACTAGGCACGCTTCGCACCCGGTTACGATGCGACCGGTGGAGAGCTACCTTCTGACGACTCTCGACGGCGGCGCCCGGGTGGTGACGGAGCCGCTCCCGAGCGTTCGCTCGGTCGCGCTCGGCATCTGGATCGGCGCCGGCTCGCGGGACGAGGATGTCGCCCACGCGGGCCTGAGCCACTTCCTCGAGCACCTGCTCTTCAAGGGTTCCAGCTCCTACTCCGCGCTCGAGATCGCAGCGATCTTCGACACGTTCGGTGGCGAGCTCAACGCCTCGACCGGTCGCGACTACACGGTCGTCTTCGCGCGTGTCCTGGACGAGCATCTCGAAGAGGCCATGGACGTGATCACCGACATGGTGTTCGCGCCCCGTCTCTCGGATCTCGACTCCGAGCGGGAGGTCGTCCTCGAGGAGATCGCGATGGTCGAGGACGCGCCGCAGGAGCTCGTCCATGACCTGATCACGGAGACGGTCTTCGGCGACCATCCGCTCGGCCGGCCGGTCCTGGGCTCTGCGGACGTGATCGCAAATGTCTCGCGCCGGAGCGTCTCCGCCTACCATCGCGCCCGCTACCGGCCCGACAACGTCGTGGTCGCCGCGGCCGGGCACCTCGAGCACGACCGGGTGGTGGAGCTCGTCGAGCGGATGAGCGCCAAGGGCCCGGGCCCGCCGGCCCGCCGAGCCGGCGCCAGGGCACCGTTCGTGGGCGCCCCGCAACCGAGCCTCCGCTTTCAGCGAAAGGACACCGAGCAGTACCACATCTGCATCGGTGCGCCCGGGATCGCACGCTCGGACCGGCGGCGGTTCACGGCTTCGATCCTGGACAGCGTGCTCGGCGGTTCGGCCTCGTCCCGGCTCTTCCAGGAGATCCGTGAGAAGCGCGGTCTCGCCTACGCGGTCTACACGTACGCATCGCAGTACGCGGACACGGGTCAGATCGGCGCGTACGTCGGCACACGGGAGGAGAATCTCGCAGCCTGCCTCGAGATCCTTCGCGAGCAGATCAACGCGGTCGCGGCGGGGGAGCTCGGGGACGACGAGCTCGAGCGGGCGAAGGAGAACCTCAAGGGCAGGGTGATGCTCTCGATGGAGTTGACGTCGAACCGGATGAGCAGGCTCGGGAAGTCCCTGGTCACCGATAGCGAGATCCTGTCGCTCGACCGCGTCATCGCCGAGATCGAGGCCGTCGATCGCGAGGCGGTGGCCGGGCTGGCCGCGCTCCTGCTCGCGGAGGAGAGACTCTCTGTCGCGGCGATCGGGCCGAACGAGGAGCGTTTCGTCGACGCGGTCGAGCGTATCTCGCCCGGGCTCGTCGCAGCGGCCGCGTGAAGATCCTTCTGTTCGGAGCCAGGGGGAAGGTGGGGTCGGTGCTCGGCCCGGCGCTCGCAGAGGCGGGGCATGAAGTGCAAGGCGTCGGTTCCGGGGAGACGACCGCGCCGGCCGGGTACGACGTGGCGATCGACTTCACTCGCCCGGATGCTGCTCGTGCGAACGTCGAGCGTTGCCTTACTGCGGGGATTCCTTGCATCGTCGGCACGACGGGCCTCCAGAACGAGGACGTGACAGCGTTGGACGCCCTGGCCCGGGAGCGCGAGGTTCCGTGCCTCGTCGCTCCGAACTTTGCGCTCGGTGCCGTCCTCATGATGCGCTTCGCGGAGGAGGCGGCCCGCTGGTTTCCCCGTGCGGAGATCGTCGAGCTCCACGACGAGGCGAAGCTGGATGCGCCCTCGGGCACTGCGAAGGCGACGGCCGCCCGTCTGGAAGGAGAGGTGCCGATCCACAGTGTGCGCCTGCCGGGCCTCGTGGCCCACCAGGAGGTGCTGCTGGGCGGCCAGGGCCAGCTCCTGACGATCCGGCACGACACGCTCTCCCGCGAGGCGTTCGTACCCGGCGTCCTCCTGGCCCTCCAGCGGCTCGGAGATTTGCCCGCTGGAGTGACGATGGGCATCGACGGGCTCGTCGCGTAGAATCCCGCCCGTGCTGGGCGAGGTCCTGACCGCGGTCGCGACGCCGTTCCGGGAGGACGGTGCGCTCGACGTCGATGCGTTCCGCCGTCTCTGCCTCTATCTCGTCGAGAACGGATCGGACGGGGTCGTCGTCGCCGGGACCACTGGAGAAGCACCGACGCTCACGGACGACGAGCGACTGGAGCTCTTCGCCGTGGCCGTCGACTCGGTCGGCGCTCGGGCTACGGTCATTGCGAACACGGGCACGTACTCGACGGCCCACTCCGTCCATCTGACCGAGCAGGCGCACGGACTCGGCGTGGACGGCTTCCTCGTGGTTACCCCGTACTACAACAAGCCCCCCGTCGCGGGGATCGTCGCGCATTTTCGTGCGATCGCGGAGGTGAGCGACCGGCCGATCATCGTCTACAACATCCCACAGCGCGTGGTGCTGAACCTGGAGCCCGAGACCCTGGCAGCGCTCGCTGAGATCCCGACCGTGCGAGCGGTGAAGCAGGCCACGGCCGACCTGAATCAGGCCGAGCGGATCGTGCAGGAGACGGAGCTCGCCCTCTATGCCGGGAACGACGACCTTTTGCTCCCCTTCCTCGAGCTGGGCGGGACCGGTGGGATCTTCGTCTTCACCCACCTCGTTGGCACGCGCGTGAAGGAGCTCATCCGCCGCTTCAAGGACGGCGATCCCGAGGGGGCGGAGGCGATCGAGCAGGAGCTCCGGCCCGTCGTCGAGGCCCTGGCCGTCACCTCGAATCCGATTCCGCTCAAGGCGGCCTTGAACCTCCTTGGTCACGAGGTCGGAGGCCTACGCCTCCCGCTCGTGGACGCGAGCGAGGACGAGGTCGCGCTCGTGCGAGCCGGCCTCGAAGCCGCAGGCGTTCTCTCGCCCGCACGAGCCTAGCTTTCCGCGGGTGAGCTCGACGAACCCTGCGGGGGAAGCGCTTCGGGCGCGAAGTACACTGCGCCGGTGAGCTCGGCCTGGACGCGCGTAACCCCGCTTGGCGGCCTCGGCGAGGTTGGCAAGAACATGACCGCGATCGAGAGCGAGGCAGGGATCGTCGTGGTCGACGCCGGCCTTTCCTTCCCCCGTGACGAGCACCTCGGGGTCGACCTCGTCCTCCCGGACTTCACCCTCTTGCGGGAGCGGGCGAAGGACATTCGTGCGGTCGTCCTCACGCATGCGCACGAGGACCACGTCGGCGCGCTGCCGTACCTGATGCGCGAGGTGGAGATCCCGCAGGTCTGGGGCACACGTCTCACGCTCGGGCTTGTGAAGTCGAAGCTGGACGAGCACGGCCTTCTCCGGGCAGCCGAGCTCCACGAGATCGAGCCGAACGGCGGTCCGGTCCAGATCGGGCCCTACAGGACCGACTTCGCGCGCATGGCGCACTCGATTCCCGACGCAGTCGCGCTCTCGTTCGAGACACCCGCCGGACGAATCGTCCATACCGGCGACTACAAGATCGACCACACGCCCGTCGACGGCTTCCGGACCGACGTTGGCAAGCTCGCGGAGCTCGGAAACCTCGGTGTCGAGCTTCTGCTCGGAGATTCGACCAACGCGGAGCGGCCGGGCGTGACTCCGTCGGAGCGCACCGTCGGTGAGGCGTTCCGGCAGATCATCCCGGCCCGGGGCGGGCGGGTCGTGATCGCATCCTTTGCCTCCAACGTCCACCGGGTGCAGCAGGCGATCGACGTCGCGCTCGAGACCGGCCGGAAGGTCTCCCTGGTCGGCCGCTCGCTCAGGAAGAACGTCAACATCGCGCGGAACCTCGGCTACATCGACGTGCCCGAGGAGCTGCTCGTGAAGCCCGCCGACCTCGGTGAGCTCCGTCCCGAGGAAACGCTCATCCTCTGCACCGGCAGCCAGGGTGAGCCACTTTCGGCCCTGACCCGCATTGCCTACCACGATCACCAGCACGTCGAGGTGGAGGCGGGCGACACCGTCATCATCTCCGCAAAGCCGGTGCCCGGAAACGAGCTGCGCGTCCACGACACGATCAACCGCCTCACGAAGTCCGGGGCGGAGGTGCTGCACCAGGAGATCGCGAACGTGCATACGTCCGGCCACGGAAACGCCGACGAGATCCGAACCGTCCTGGCGCTCCTCCGGCCACGAAACGTGATGCCGGTGCACGGGGAGTTCAGGATGCTGGCGGCCCACGGCCGGCTCGCCCGTGATGCCGGCGTCGATCCGGACCGTGTCATCCTCGCCGAAAACGGCTCCGTCGTCGAGCTCTCCGACGGGCGTGCCCGGATCGTCGACCAGGTCGACGTCGGAAGCATCTTTGTCGACCGGGCCGGCTCGGGAGACGTGAAGGACGGAGCGCTGCGGGACCGCCGCCACCTGTCCGAGAGCGGCGTCCTGATCGTCGTCGCGACCGTGGGGCCCGGGAACGGCCGCGGGGCGGTTCCGCCCGAGGTGATCGCGCGCGGCTTCGCCGAGACCGACGGGGAGCTCTTCGAGGAAGCCCGCGAGGAGGTCGAGGAGACCCTCGCCGAATGCTATGCCGACGGCGTCACGGAGCTGAAGCTCCTCCAGGAGCACATCCACGACGCCGTTAGCCAGCTCGTCTACGAGCGCACGGGACGCCGGCCCATGATCCTCCCGGTTGTCGTCGAGGTGTAGCCGAGTTCGTCTCCTTGCTGTAACAGTGTGGGTATGAACAACGCGACTACGCTCGGATGGCCCGGCCTGGTGCGCTGCTACGGCGTCTCGGATCCGACCGCGACGAAGCTGATCCGCTCCCTGACGGCGAGCGAGGTGGCGGCGCTGGCCTTCTGCCGTCTGCTCGACCGCTGGGCGAGGGGCGAGCCCGAGCCTTCGACCGTCCCACGGCGCGAGGCCGCCCTGCGACGCGCGGCCGAGCGGGCCGAGACTGCGCTCGCCGGCCTCGAGCGGCCGCTGGGGCGCTTCCTGCTCGAGCTCGAGCCCGACGGCGCCGAGGGCCGATCGTGGTACGGCGAGCCCGGACCGGGGGAGGTGCTCGAGTGGGAGGACGTCCTCCGCCGGGCAGGGGTGACCGCGTGCCCGCGGCGGGTCGCACAGGCGTACCTCGAGCTGGCGGTGCTCGTGCGGGCGCTTCAGGGTCTCGCCACGTCGGCCCGGATGGAGACCGTGCCCGATCGCTCCTCCCTGTGGGCCGGACTCTTCGACCTGCGTGAGAACCTCTTCGGGGGCGCGGTCGACGATCTCAGGGCCCTCGCCGCGTAGCGTCCTGGGTGGCAGCGCGCCCGCGCATCACCGTCGTCGGGAGCATCAACCTCGACCTGGTCGCCAGCGTCGAGCGCTTGCCTCGTCCCGGCGAGACGCTGACCGACGCGGAGCTCTCCCGGGTCCCGGGCGGGAAGGGCGCCAACCAGGCGGTAGCAGCCGCTCGCCTGGGGGCCGAGGTCCGGTTCGTGGGCTGCGTGGGGAGCGACGAGATCGCGGACGAGGCCAAACGCGACCTCGAGGAAGCCAAGGTGGATCTCACCGGGCTGCGAGTCGCCGAGGGGGAGCCGACCGGCCTCGCCATGATCGTCGTCTCGGAGCGTGGCGACAACCAGATCGTCGTCGCTCCGGGGGCCAATCGTGCCCTGGGTGCCGACGCCTTCGACCTCGCAGACGCGGACGGAGTGCTGTGCCAGCTCGAAATTCCGATCGAAGCCGTTGCCGCTGCCGCCGAGCAGACTCGCGGCATGTTCTGCCTGAACGCTGCCCCGGCGCGCATCGTGCCCGAGGAGGTGCTCGCACGAGCCGACCTGATCGTCGCGAACTCGTTCGAGCTCGAGACACTCGGCTCGACGCCGCTCGACGGGCTCTTTGCGCTGACGCTGGGCGCCGAGGGCGCACTCCTGCTCGAGGATGGAAACGAGATTGCGCGCGCCGTCCCGCCGAGGGTGCACGCCGTGGACGGGACGGCAGCCGGGGACGCGTTCTGCGCCTGCCTGGCGGTCTCCCTCCTCGAAGGTCGTTCGAGAGAGGAGGCGCTCCGGCGTGCCTGCGCTGCGGGCGCCATCGCAGCGTCGCGCCCAGGCGCCCAGAGCTCCCTCCCCACGGCGGCTGAGGTCGACGCCATACTCAACACCTGATGGCCACTTCCATCCTCCTCGACTGCGATCCCGGTCACGACGACGCGATTGCAATGCTCCTTGCGCTCGCGAGCCCTGAGCTCGAGCTTCTCGGCGTGACCACCGTCGCCGGGAACCAGACGCTTGCGAAGACCACGGCGAACGCCCTCCGCGTGCTCGACTTCGTCGGCCGTGGAGACATCCCCGTGGCCGCGGGGGCGGATCGCCCCCTCGAGCGGGACGCGTACGTCGCCAGCGACGTGCACGGAGAGAGCGGCCTCGACGGCCCCGACCTACCCGAGCCGAAGCGAGAGGTCGTCGAGGACGATGCCGTCAACTTCATAGCGGCTCGAATTTGCGAGGCCGAGCAGCCGGTCACGCTCGTCGCAACCGGGCCCCTGACGAACGTTGCGGTCCTGATCGAGCGGTGTCCAGAGGCGGCCGGTCAGGTCGATCGGATCGTCCTGATGGGCGGTGCAATCGCGGAGGGGAACGTGACCCCGGCCGCGGAGTTCAACATCTGGGCGGATCCCGAGGCGGCCGCGCGGGTCTTCTCCAGTGGCCTCGACGTCACCATGATCGGGCTCGACGTCACCCACAAGGCGCTGCTCCTGCCGGAGCACGCGGACCGGCTCCGTGCCTCCGGCCGTACCGGTGCCTTCGTGGCCGACCTGTTCGCCTTCTACCACCGCTTTCACGCGGAGACGTACGACTTCCCCGGTTCGCCGGTCCACGACGCGGTGGCGGTGGCGTTCGTCGCCCGGCCCGAGCTCGTCACGACGCTGCGGCGGAACGTCGTCGTCGAGACCGACTCCGAGCTCTGCCGCGGGCGGACCGTCGTCGACCTCTGGCGGCGCACGGAGCGAGAGCCCAACTGCACCGTCGGGGTCGACATCGACTCGGAGGCGTTCCTGGAGCTTCTCGTCGAGCGCCTCGCCGGCATCGGGTAGACCAGGCGGGCAGGAGCAGGCCGCCCGCCCGCGAAAGGGCTGGCATGGCGAAGCGCAAGCCTGCTAGAAAGCTGCGTCCCCGCACGCCCGCGCGCATCAAGAAGAAGCGGCGCTCGCGGAAGCACGCGGCCGCTCATCCCGAGCTGATCGGGCTCGGGCTCACGTGCGCCGGCCTCTTCCTCGCGAGCGTGCTCCTCTTCGGCTGGGACGGCGGCGTCGTCGGTGAGAGCGTGGACGACGCTCTTGCGAGCGCCGTGGGCACCGGTCGCTTCGCGCTGCCCTTCGCCCTCGTCGGAGTGGGAGGCCTCATGGTCGCCCGGTCCGGCCTCGTCGAGGTGAAACCGTTCCGGACCGGGATCGTGCTTCTTGCCGTTGGCGTCCTCGCGTTGCTCGGCAGCGACCGGGGCGGAGCTCTCGGCGATGCTCTCGAGTCGACCCTTGGAAGCCTGATCGGACAGACGGGCACATTCCTCGTCGGAACCTTTGCTTTCAGCGCGGGCGCGATCCTCGTCACCGGCGCGTCCATCGGTGCTGTCCTGCGCCGCTCCGCACGGGCTGCCCGGGACACAGCCTCGGTGGCGCGCCGTACCGTCCAGCGCCCGCGTCCCGCGCTTCCTCCGGAGCCCGAACCGGCCGCCGAGCCGTCCAGGCCCCCGGTCGACGGCGCGACGGCGTACCCGGACCTGGTCTCGGATCAACAGTCGGAGCACATGCCCTCCGTCGATCTCGCCGCTCAGCTCGGGGACACACAGGAATCGGGATTCAACTCGCAGGAGCCGCTCCCGTTCGTCCCGGCCGGAAACTCGGACCGCGAGCCGTATCGGCTTCCAGACGCCGGCGTCCTCAAGCGCTCGCGCCCCGTGAACGGCCAGCCGGCCAAGGCGATGGAGCGCACCGCTGCGGCGCTCGTCCAAGCGCTGGCGAACTTCGGGGTCGAGGCGACGCTGTCGGGTCAGGTCTCGGGTCCGCGGGTCACGCGCTACGAGCTCCAGCTTGCTCCGGGCACGAAAGTGGGAAAGGTGGCGGCGCTGAAGGACGACCTCGCCTACGCGCTCGCGACGACGGAGATCCGCATTCTTGCGCCGATTCCCGGGAAGCAGGCCGTCGGAGTCGAGGTTCCGAACCTTGCCCCGAACATCGTCACGCTCGGCGACATCTACGACGAGTTCCCGGCCGCTGCCAGCCCGGTCTCGGTCTGGCTCGGGAAGGACATCTCGGGAGCGTCCGTCTGGGCCGATCTCGCCCGGATGCCACACATCCTGATCGCCGGCACGACCGGCTCGGGCAAGTCTGGCTGTTTGAACACGATGATTTGCTCGATTCTCCTGCGCTCCACGCCCGATCAGGTCCGGATGATCCTGGTCGACCCGAAGCGGGTCGAGCTCGGGCTCTACGAGTCGATCCCGCATCTCCTGACGCCGGTGGTCTCGAATGCGAAGTCCGCCGCGGCCGTCCTCGCCAACATCCTCGCGGAGATGGAGCGCCGGTACGAGCGGATGAGCCTTGCCCGCGCACGGAACCTGTCGGAGCTGAACAAGGCCCTTGCCGCGCGCGGAGACGAGCCGCTGCCCTACCTCCTCGTGGTCATCGACGAGCTTGCAGACCTGATGATGATCTCGCCGCAGGAGGTCGAAGACGCCGTCATCCGCCTGGCGCAGAAATCCCGGGCCGTGGGCATCCATCTCGTCCTGGCGACGCAGCGCCCGTCGGTCGACGTCATCACCGGGATGATCAAGGCCAACGTCCCCTCCCGGATCGCCTTCGCCGTCTCGAGCATGACGGACAGCCGCGTCATCCTGGACACCTCAGGCGCCGAGAGCCTCCTCGGGCAGGGCGACATGCTCTTCAAGCCGCTCGGGACCTCGCGCCTGCAGCGCGTCCAGGGCGCGTACGTGAGCGAGGAGGAGATCGCTCTCATCGTCGAGCAATGCCGCGGACAGCGCGAGCAGGAGCTCGACGAGTCGCTCCTCGAGGCTCCGGTCGTCGTCGTGGACGACGAGTCCGACGGGGAGTTCGACCCCGACGAGGACCCCTTGCTCGACCGGGCGATCGAGATCGTCGTCCAGACGCAGACCGCGTCGGTCTCGCTCATCCAGCGGCGGCTGCGCGTCGGCTACACGCGGGCCGGGCGCCTCATCGACATGCTGGAGCGCCGCGGGATCATCTCCGGCTACGAGGGCTCGAAGCCCCGGCGTGTGCTGATCGGCGAGGCTGAGCTCGACCGGGTGGTCGCGGCGGCCGCCGAGCGCGTCGCTCACTAACGAACCTCGGGATTCCCAGTCCTAGCCATCGGGTCGTCATGGGCGATAGCATCCGGCGACTGACTTTGGGATTGAGCTACAAGGAGGTTCCGTGAACGTCATGCGAAAGCTGCCCTGGTCTTTGCTCTTGATCGTTGCGTGCGTGCTGGCGCTGGCTGCGGCCGGCTGCGGCGGCGACGACGACAGCACCGACACCAGCGGCACGCCGTCCGAGAGCGGCACAACCGATGGTGGAACGGGGGCGAGAAGATCTCGGTCGGAATGGTCTCCGACACGGGCGGGCTCACCGACCGGGGGTTCAACGAGTTCTCGATCAACGGCTTCGAGCGGGCGCAGACGGAGCTTGGCGTCGAGCGGCCGCATCTACACATCCAAGTCGGCCGACGACTACCTTCCGAACCTCACCGCTGCGGTCGACGACGGGCACGATCTCGTGGTTGGCATCGGCTTTCTGATCCAGCCGTCCATTGTCGAGGTCGCGACGGAAGCGACGGACGTCAACTTCGCGGGCATCGACCAGTTCTATGGGGAAGAGCCGGATTGCGGGGGCGAGAATCAAGCGCCGTGCGCACTGCCGAACGTGCTCGGGCTCCAGTTTCCTTCTGAAGAGTCTGGTTATCTCGCCGGCATCGTGGCGGCGATGATGTCGAAGACCGGAACCGTCTCGACGGTGGGTGGAATCAGCATTCCGCCGGTGAACAACTGGATCGCGGGCTTCCGCCAGGCGGTGAAGGATACGAACCCGGACGTGAAGCTCCTGAACGCCTACTCGCAGGACTTCGTCGATCAGGCGAAGTGCAAGGAGATCGCGCTCGATCAGATCGCGCAGGGCTCCGATGTCGTCTTCCAGGTTGCGGGCGACTGTGGCCTCGGGGCGCTCGACGCGGCCTGTGAGAAAGGTGTAATGGCGATCGGCGTCGACGCCGATCAGTCGTTCGCCGGCGACTGCGTGATCACGAGTGGACTCAAGCCCCTCGAGCTGGCGGTCTTCGAGACGATCAAGGCAGCGCAGGACGGCACGTTCGAGGGTGGGACGAACAGGTTCTTCGGCATCGAGGAGTTCCCGGATGCCGAGCTCCTTGCCCCGTTTAGCGACGCCGTTCCACAGGAGGTCCAGGACGCCGTCGAGGAAGCGAAGCAGAAGCTCATCTCCGGCGAGATCGACCCGCCGGCCACCTTGGATTAGCGCAAGTCCGTAGAGGGGGCGGACCCAACCGGGGCGCCCCCTCTACTCTTCTCCACCATGTCTGACCAGCTCCTACTCGAGCTTCTGGGAATCACGAAGCGCTTTCCCGGGATCGTGGCGAACGACCACGTCGATTTCGACCTGGGCAAGGGAGAGGTTCACGCGCTGCTCGGTGAGAACGGCGCCGGCAAGTCGACCCTCATGAACATCCTCTACGGCCTCTACCACCCGGACGAGGGTGAGATCCGCCTGAACGGCAAGCGCATCCGAATCGACTCCCCTCGCGACGCGATCGATCATGGGATCGGGATGGTGCACCAGCACTTCATGCTCATCCCGGTGATGACGGTGGCCGAGAACATCGTGCTCGCGACGGAGCCGACGAAGGGTCCGTTCCTCGACCTCGCGAGCGCTGAGAAGCGCGTTCAAGAGCTTTCGACCCAGTACGGTCTCACCGTCCGTCCCGAGGCGAAGGTTGCCACGATCAGCGTCGGAATGCAGCAGCGCGCAGAGATCCTGAAAGCGCTCTACCGCGGTGCCGAAATCCTGATCCTGGACGAGCCGACGGCGGTCCTGACGCCGCAGGAGGCGAGTGAGCTCTTCACGATCATCCGGTCACTCCAGGAGGGCGGGAAGTCGATCATCTTCATCAGCCACAAGCTGAACGAGGTGCTCGAGATCGCCGATCGGATCACGGTTCTTCGTCAGGGGAAGAAGATCGACACGGTCCCGCGCGAAGGCGCTACCCGCGAGGGTCTGGCCCGTCTCATGGTCGGGCGCGAGGTCGTCCTGAGCGTCGAGAAGCCGCCGGCCGAGCCCGGCGAGACGCTGCTCGAAGTCGAAAACCTCATTGTCGTGGACGAGCGCGGCCTCGAGGCCGTGCGCGGAGTCTCGTTCGAGGTGAAGGCCGGCGAGATCGTCGGGATCGCCGGGGTCGACGGAAATGGTCAAAGCGAGCTGATCGACGCTCTCACGGGGCTCCGCAGCCCTGCCGGCGGAAAGATCACGGCCGCCGGCGAAGACCTCACGTCGGCGAGTGCGCGCGAGGCGCTCGATGCGGGTGTCGGGCACATCCCTGAGGATCGGCAGGTGCGCGGTCTCGTCCTCGACTTCACCCTCGCGGAGAACCTCGCGCTCCACGACTTCACGAAGGAGCCGAATTCACGGTGGGGGTGGTTGTACCCGGGCCGTCTGATCGAGCGGGCCGCCCGGCTCCTGAAGGAGTTCGACGTCCGCGGCGGCAGGCCGCAGACGCTGGCGGCGTCTCTCTCAGGCGGGAACCAACAGAAGGTCGTCATCGCGCGGGAGGTGTCCCGCGACCCGAGAATCCTCGTCGCGGCACAGCCGACCCGTGGGCTCGACGTGGGGGCGATCGAGTTCGTCCACCGTCGACTAGTCAAGGAACGCGACGAGGGCCGGGCGATCTTGCTCGTGTCGTTCGAGCTCGAAGAGATTCTGTCGCTTTCTGACCGCATTCTCGTGGTCTACGAGGGCAGGATCGTCGGCGAGTACGAGCCCGGCGTCTCCGAGGAGGAGCTCGGAATCGCGATGACAGGCGGGCGAAAGCAGGCGGCGTGACGACGGGGCCTGCCGAGCCGAATCGCCGAGAGTCTCCGGTGACGGAGTGGTTCTCGACTCGGCTCGGCGGCGTCCTCGTCCCGCTTGCCGCGACGGCGCTCGCCTTCGTGATCGGCGGCCTTGTCGTCCTGCTCACGGGCCACAACCCCGTGAGCGCCTACAAGGCCATCTTCGAGGGCACGGGCCTCAACTGGTTCTTCCCGTGGGTGTCCGGCGAAGCTCGTGAGGACGCCGCAAACGACCTCCAGCAAACGCTAATCCTCATGACACCTCTCATCCTCACGGGGATCGCCGTTGCCTTCGCTTTCCGCTGCGGCCTCTTCAACATCGGCGGGCAGGGCCAGTACTGGACCGGCTTCATGGCGGCTCTCTACGTCGGGACGCATCTCGAGGGACTCTCGCGACCTCTCCACATCCTGCTTGCCCTGCTGGCGTCGATCGTGGCCGGCGGCCTCTGGGGCGGTATCGCGGGCATTTTGAAGGCAACCGTTGGAGCCCACGAAGTGATCACGACGATCATGCTGAACTGGATTGCCATCTTCGGGGGCGCGTATCTCGTCGAGAACGGCGGGCTGCTGCAAGGACCGACGCCGTCCATCCCTCGATCTGGAACGGTGGTCGAGTCCGCGGAGCTCTGGCCGATCTGGGGAAGCCTGCCTTCGCTCCACGCCGGCCTTTTCATCGCGCTCTTCGCGCTCGTCGTCTACGACGTCCTGCTCAACCGGACGACGCTCGGCTACGAGGTCCGGGCGGTCGGCTTCAGCCCTGAGGCGGCGCGGTACGGGGGGATCTCCGTCGCCAGGAATTACTTCCTCGCGCTCGCCATCTCCGGTGCCTTCGCGGGCCTCGCGGGCTCGGTCGATCTCCTCGGCTTCAAGCACGCTGTCTCGACCGGGGACTTCTCCACGAACCTGATCGCGTTCACCGGCATCGCCGTCGCACTTCTCGGCCGCAACAAGGCGATCGGCATCCTCTTCGCCGCTCTCCTCTTCGCTGCGCTCGAGGTGGGGACATCGACGCGCCAGCTGGATCCGGCCGTGTTCCCGCCCGAACTCGCGGTCGATCTGGCGACGATGATCCAGGCGCTCGTCATCTTCTTCGTCGGCGCCGAGCTCCTCATCATCTACATCTGGCGCGCAAGGACGCTCGTACGGACGCGTCCGCTCGTTCAGCCGGAGCTTCGGCAGTGACCGCAGGCGCTCCGACGGGCTCCCTCGCGAGCGGCCTGCAACGGGCCACGGAACCTCGCTCGATCGGGATGCTCGGTATCGGTTTCGGCGTGCTCGCCTTCTGGCTGGCACTGCCACCGTGGACAACCCAGGAGATCGGCTGGCCGCTCGCGGCGGGATTCATCGCGGTTGCGTGCGGGATCGCCGCCGTTCCGCGCGGCGAGCGAAGGCTCGGCTGGTGGGCGATCGGGCTGGGCATCGCCGGGACTGCGAGTGCGATCTGGCTCCAGGGAAAAGACGCGGAAACGCTCGACAGCATCCTCACCGCGGGAGTGCTCGCGTCGATGCTTCGCTTTGCCACACCGCTCGCATTCGCGGCGATGGGCGGCATCTTCTCCGAGCGTTCAGGAGTCGTGAACATCGGCCTCGAGGGCATGATGCTGACAGGCGCGTTCTTCGGCATCTGGGGCTCGGTCTGGAGCGGGAGCTGGGTCGTCGGGCTTCTGACGGCTGGGGTCTTCGGCGGCTTGCTCGCGCTCATCCATGCCGTCTTCTGCATCCACCTGCGGGCCGATCAGATCGTCAGCGGCTTCGCGGTGAACTTCCTCGCCCTCGGGCTCACGGGCTTCCTCTACAGCTCGATCTATCCGGGCGGAATCCACGAGGAAGTCTCGCGGGTTCCGAACGTCAACCTCGACTTCCTGGGCGAAGTCCCGGTAATCGGAGACTTTCTCGAAGGGGTCTTCGGGCACCTCAACCTGCTCGTGTGGGCGATGTTCGCGACGGTCATCCTGTCCTACGTCGTCCTCTTCAAGACCCCCATCGGCCTGCGGATTCGTTCCGTCGGTGAGCACCCGAAGGCAGCCGACACGGTCGGAATCTCGGTCTACGGCATCCGTTATGCGGCCGTCGTCACCTCGGGCATCCTGGCTGCGCTGGGCGGCGCCTTCCTCTCGATCGGCTTCGTGGGGAACTTCGCGGAGAACATGACGAGCGGCCGCGGCTTCATCGCGCTCGCTGCCGTCATCTTCGGCAAATGGCGTCCGGGCTGGGCGTTCGCTGCGACGCTCCTCTTCGGCTTCGGCTTTGCGATCTCGATTCCGCTACAGCGCGAAGCCAACATCTCCGAGAACCTCATCTCGACCGTTCCCTACTTCTTGACCCTCGTCGCGCTCGTCGGCCTGATCGGCCGCTCGACGCCACCGGCAGCGGTCGGGCATCCCTACGTCAAGCAGTAGATGCGGAACGGGAAAGCCTTCGGTGCAGTCTTCCTCGGCCTTCTGGCGCTCGGGGTGCTGGGCGGTGGAATCTGGGCGATCGTGGTGGGCGAAATTCGACTGGTCGGGGCGGTCGCCGCCCTGCCGGTCTCCGCGCTCCTGGCTCTCGTCGCGCTTTCGCTCGGCGGCCATGCGAGGGCGGCGAATCAACGTTCGCTCGGACAGATCGGAGGCGAGGCGCCGGCACGGCTCGGCCGGTTCCTGGCAGGGCTCACGCTGCTCTTGGCTTTGACTGCCTCCCTCGCGGTCGGGGTCTTCGCCGTACTCGTCCTCTTCGGCTGAGGTTGTTCCGATTGGGAGCCGTTAGCAGCCACCGCTACAATCGGGGGCCGTGTTCGAGATCGGCAACAGCCTGCGCGAGGCGCGGCTTCGTCAGAACTTGGACTTCCCCCGCATCGAAGAGGGCACGAAGATCCGGGGAAAGTACATTCAGGCGCTCGAGGCCGAGCGCTTCGAGGTTCTGCCCGGCGACACATATGTGAAGGGGTTCCTGCGCACGTACGCCGAGTATCTCGGGCTCGACGGACAGCTCTACGTGGACGAATACAACTCTCGCTTCGCGAGCGTCGAGGAGCCAATGACGCCGTCGACGCCCCCGACGCGGCCGCGACACCGCGTCTCCGAGTCGAACTTCGTCGTCGTCGCACTCGCCGCGATCGTGGCCATCACCGTGCTCGTGGTCGTCGCCTTCGGCTTCGGAGACGGGACGTCTTCGGACCCGACTGTCGGGCCCGTTGGTAGCTCCACCGCGGCGTCGACGGCGACTGAGACAACGACCGGATCGCAGCCGGCCGGTACGGGCAAGCCAAAGTCCACGCTCGCCCGCCTCCTCGTCAGGGCGACCGGAGGGGATTGCTGGATGGTGGTGAAGGCCGGCGGGTCGCAGGGAGACGTGCTCTACTCGGGCACGCTCGAGAATGGGCAGGGGCAGCGCTTCGTTCGCAAGCGCCTGTGGCTCCAACTCGGCAATCCGGACGCGCTGAGCATGAAGCTGAACGGAAAGACTGTGAGGAGCCCCTCCGGCGCGGGAACGTTCCTCGTGACGCCGAAAGGCGTCCGCCGGCTCGCGACCGCCTAGATGATCTAGCTTGGCCGAGCGACCGCGGGCGATCGTCGTCGTGACGGGAAGTGAGCTCGTCCGGGGTGGGAGGCGGGATGCGAACGGGCCCTTTCTCTCGGATGAGTTGACCCGCCGCGGGCTCGAGCCGGCGCGCGTCCTGATCGTCGGAGATCGGCCAGAGGAGCTCGAGGGGGCGGTCCGCGCGGGACTGGAGGCCGAGCTCTGCATCCTCTCCGGGGGCCTGGGGCCCACGCATGACGACCGAACGATCGAGATGCTCGCCCGGGGCACGGGCCGCCCGCTCGTGCTCGACCCCGAGCTCGAGCGGGAGATCGAGGCGGTCTCGCGGGGTGTCGCGACGCGCCTGCGCAGGCCGTTCGCAGACTTCGCGGCAGGCATCGCCAAGCAGGCGACGCTCCCGGAGGGTGCCGTCTCGCTCGGCCTGGCGGGAACCGCCCCGGCGGTGCTCCTCGAGCACGAGCAGGGCGTCGCGGTCGCGCTGCCGGGACCTCCCGGGGAGCTTCAGCGGCTCTGGCCGGCCGCGCTCGCGAGCGCTCCGGTGCAAGCCATCCTGGCACGTGTCCGGCCTGCCGAGCACCGGATCCTGCGCTTTTTCGGGCCCACGGAGTCGGCAGTGGCTCGGGCTCTGGACGAGGTGGGGGGCGAGCGAGTTGGTCTAGAGGCGACGGTGTGCGCACGCGACCTCGAGATCCACGTGGATCTGTTCGTCGAGGAGTCGGGCTCTGCGCAGGCGGCTGTCCTCGAGGCCGAGCTTCGGAGCCGGTTCGCGGAGGCCCTGTTTGCCGAGGACGAGCGGCCGATCGAGGCAATCGTGCTCGAACTGTGCCGGGAAGCGGGCCTGACGCTCGCGACGGCAGAATCGTGCACGGGTGGGCTCGTGAGTGCCAGGCTCACCTCGGTACCCGGCGCCAGCGAGGTGTTCGTAGGTGGCGTGGTTTCGTATTCGAACGAGACGAAGCGGCGTCTCCTGGGTGTGCGCGGAGAGATCCTGTCGGAGTACGGCGCGGTCTCGGCCGAGACCGCGGCCGCAATGGCGGCCGGCGCGCGCGAGGCCCTGGATGCCGATGTTGCGGTCGCGGTCACAGGAGTTGCGGGCCCGGATGGAGGGACACCGGAGAAGCCGGTAGGGCTGGTCTTCCTGCACGTCGAGGGACCGGGCCTGGATGCCGGTCTTCGGCTCGAGCTTCCAGGAGATCGGAAGGCAATCCAGACACGGTCGGCCGCAAGCGTCCTGCACCTTTTGCGGCGACTTCTGGCACAGTCGGACACACATAGGCGCGCTCTCGCCGACTAGCGTCGTGGGCGATGAGCGAGTCCGCCTCTTCTGCGCGCTCCCCCTTCCCACCGACGTGGTCGAGACCGTCGTTCGCTGGCAGGAGGAACAGCTCTCCGGCGCCGTCGGTGCCCGTCTCGTGGGCCCGGCGAACCTGCACGTCACCCTCGCTTTCCTGGGAAGTACGCCCGCCGATCGCGTCGACGAGGTCGTCGGCTCGCTCAGCGAGGCGGCCGGCCGGGTCGAGGAGCGGATCGTGCTTCGAGTGCGGGAGTACCGTGAGACCCGGAGTGTCGGGATGCTCGTCCTCGAGGACGAGGGCGGCCGGGCTGCGGATCTCGCCGGCGGGCTCCAGAGCCGCCTCGAGGCTCTCGGCCTGTATCGGCCGGAGAAACGCCCCTGGCTTGCTCATCTCACTGTGCTTCGCTTCCGGGCCCGTCCTCGGCTGGGCCCTGTTCCGCCCGACCTCGGCGGGGTCAGTCCGTCCGAAGCGGCTCTCTATCATTCAGTGCTGCGGCCTGGCGGGGCGCAGTACGTCACGGTCGAATCGGTTGTCCTAGGAGGTTGAGCACGTTGGATCGCGAGCAGTCACTCGACGCCGCACTGAGTCAGATCGAGCGGCAGTACGGCAAGGGCTCGGTCATGAAGATGAACGACCATGCCCACGTCAGCATCCCGTCGGTCTCGACGGGCTCGCTCTCACTCGATGTCGCGCTCGGCATCGGTGGGCTTCCCCGAGGTCGCGTAATCGAGATCTTCGGACCCGAGTCCTCGGGCAAGACGACACTCGTCTATCACGTGATCGCCGAGGCCCAGAGGCGGGGCGGCATTTGCGCGTTCATCGACGCAGAGCATTCGATGGACCCGCAGTACGCACGCAGGATCGGCGTCAACATCGACGACCTCCTCGTCTCACAGCCGGACAATGGCGAGCAGGCTCTCGAGATTGCCGAGCTCCTGATCCGAAGCGGCGCCTTGGACGTCGTCGCGGTCGACTCCGTGGCGGCACTGACGCCCAGAGCGGAGATCGAAGGCGAGATGGGTGACAGTCACGTGGGGCTGCAGGCACGCCTCATGAGCCAGGCGCTCCGCAAGCTTGCGGGCACGCTGAACCAGACGGGCACGGTCGCCATCTTCACGAACCAGCTGCGCGAGAAGATCGGCGTCATGTTCGGGAACCCCGAGACCACGCCGGGCGGGCGGGCACTCAAGTTCTACTCGTCGATCCGGCTCGACATCCGACGTATCGAGACGCTCAAGGAAGGGGTCGAGGCGATCGGGAACCGCGTCCGAGTCAAGGTCGTGAAGAACAAGGTCGCGCCTCCGTTCAAGCAGGCCGAGTTCGACATCATCTACGGCGAGGGAATCTCCTGGGAGGGGACGGTCCTCGAGGTCGCCCTGGAGAAGAAGATCGTCCAGAAATCCGGCTCGTACTTCAGCTACGGCGACGAGCGGCTCGGCCAGGGGCGCCAGAACGCGACAGCCTTCCTGCGAGAGCACCCGGACGTAGGCGAGCAGATCGTGCGGGCGATTCAGACGGAGATGGGAGAGGATGCGCTTGCCTCCTCGCGGCTCTTGCCGCTCCCGGAGGAGGTCGCCGCGGCGGCTGCTAAGAACGGAGCGGCGGCCGAGGTAGCCTCGCCCGCCTGACGCACCAGCCGGCCCAGCGTATGAGCGGTCTCGAAGTCGATTCCGAGCATCCATGCCTGACCGCGTTACGGCGGGTTAGGCCGGGCTTGGTCGCGCTCGAGGTCGACGGCAGCCCCTGGCGGGTCGTGCCCGACGAGGTCGTCGTGAAAACGGGCCTCGCGCGCGGTGCGCTGCTCGATCGGCCGCTTCTCCGACGCTTTCGAGCCGAGCTCAGGCGCGCGGAAGCGCTCCGAGCAGCCGGACGCCAGGTGTCGCGGGGCGACGTGGCCAGGCAGCGGTTGGAGGAGCGTCTGCTGAGTCGTGGCGTCAGGCCTGCGGACGCCACCGCCGCCATCGAGACGCTGGCGCGAGCCGGGGCCGTCGACGACGGGCGGCTCGCGCATGCGCGTGCATCGAGGCTCGCTGAGCGAGGTTGGGGGAATGCAGCGATCAGCGCCCGTCTCCAGGAGGCGGGAATCTCGGGCGAGGCCGTGGAGGACGCGCTCGCTGATCTGACGAGTGAGCGGATCAGGGCCGCGCGACTCGTTGCCGATCTGCCGGTGCGCAAGGCCGTGGCCGTTCTGGCGCGGCGCGGCTTCGATCCGGAGCTAGTCGAGGAATGGAGTGCGGGGCTGGACGTGGAGGGGTAGGCGGAGATACGATGGAAGCACATTCGTTTCTCAACACAAATGCCTGCACGAAACGGCTTTTCGCCGAATCGGACTCTTGAACAGCACATTCGACTTCAACGGAAGAGCGAGACCATGAAACACAGCGCGAGCAGACGGAGGAACGCTCGAACGAGACCCTAGGGCTGCACTAGGCGCTCTCTACGACGCTCGCATCCGATTTGGGGATGCCGTTCCTACAGGCTCGACAGTAGGAGCGAGCAATGGTGATTCTGATCGGCCTTCTGCTTGCTGGGGTTCTGCTCGGCGTGCTGCTCGGGGTCACGCTCGGTACACCTGTTCTGGCCGGACGAAAGCTGAAGGCTGCGCACGAGGAGCGTCTGCGGCTCCTGGAGGGAGCCGAGCGTAGCGCCGAGGCGATTCGACGCGAGGCGCAAGTTGAGACTCGCGAGGAGGCCCTACGACTCCGAACCGAGGTCGAGCACGAGCTGAAGGACAGGCGAGCCGAGGTGATCAAGGTCGAGCAGCGCGTACTCGCGAAGGAAGAAGCTGTCGACCGCAAGCTGACAGAGCACGAGCGACGCGAGCAAGGAGTTGCGGATCGGGAAGCGCACCTGAAGCAGCTTCAGGAGGATCTGAAGACCGCGAAAGACGCCCAGGTGACAGAGCTCGAGCGCATCTCGGGCCTCTCCGCCGCGGATGCCAAGCGCCAGCTCCTCGAGCGCTCTGAGGAGCTCGTACGCCATGAGATGGCGCGTATGGTGCGGCAGGTCGAGGAAGACGCCCAGGCCGATGCCCGCCGGCGGGCGCGGAACCTCGTCGCCGACGCCCTGCAACGGGTCGCCGCGAGCCACGCCGCCGAGACCACCGTCTCGCTCGTCTCACTTCCTTCGGATGACATGAAAGGCCGCATCATCGGGCGGGAGGGTAGGAACATCCGCGCGCTCGAGAACCTGACCGGCGTCGATTTCATCATCGACGACACCCCTCAGGCGGTCGTGCTCTCGTCGTTCGACGGAGTCCGCAGGGAAGTCGCGAAGCTCACCCTCGCAAAGCTCGTCGAAGACGGGCGCATTCATCCATCCCGCATCGAAGAGATGTACTACCAGTCGAAGACGGAAATCGAAGAGCACATTCGCCAGGCCGGCGAGCAGGCCGTTTTCGAGGCGAACTGCGGCACGATGCACGAAGAGCTCGTGAAGCTGCTCGGGCGTCTCCGGTATCGCACGAGCTACGGGCAGAACATCCTCAAGCACTCCCTCGAGTGCGCGCACCTGGCCGGGATCATGGCGGCGGAGCTCGGGGCAAGCGTCAAGAACGCAAAGCGAGCTGCCCTCCTGCACGACATCGGCAAGGCGATGACGCACGAAGTTGAAGGGTCACATGCGGCGATCTCCGCTCAGCAGGCGAAGAAGTTCGGCGAGTCGCAGCACGTCGTCCACGCAGTCGAAGCCCATCACTACGAGGTGCAACCCCAGACCGTCGAGGCGATCCTCGTCATCGCCGCCGACGCGATCTCCGCCTCGCGGCCGGGCGCCCGCGGAGAGAGTCTCGAGAACTACGTGAAACGGCTCGAGACCCTCGAGCAGCTCGCGATGGCGAAGAAGGGCGTGGAGCGGGTGTACGCCCTCCAGGCAGGACGGGAGGTGCGCGTCCTCGTCAAACCCGGTGAGATCGATGACGACGAGGCAACGCTTCTCTCGCATGAGATCGCCCGCGAAATCGAGGAGCAACTCGAGTATCCAGGCCAGATCAAGGTGACCGTCATCCGGGAGTCTCGAGCTGTCGAGTTCGCCAAATGAGCCGGAAGGGCGGTTACCCTAAAGGTCTGTGAAGCGCTACCACGTCACGACGTTCGGATGCCAGATGAACGCCCACGACTCGGAGCGGATCAAGGGCATGCTGGAATCGATCGGCCTTGGAGAGGCTCCGTCCCAGCAAGAAGCGGACGTCATCGTTTTCAACACGTGCACGATCCGCGAGAAGCCGGACCAGCGGTTCGTGGCCCACCTGGAGCAGGCGCGGGCCCTGAAGGAGGCGGACCAGACCAAGATCCTCGCGGTCGGCGGTTGCTACGCCGAGGCGCAACGTGAGCGCCTGTTCGAGCTCTATCCCTACGTCGACGTTGCCTTCGGGCCCGGCTCCATCCCTCACCTTGCCGAATGGATCGGAGCCGGGGGAGAGGCGCCGAGGGGCCGCTTTGCCAGCTGGGACAGCTTTGCCGGCGACCTCCCTGCTCGTCGCGAGCGGCGGTACCAGGCCTGGCTCCAGATCTCGATGGGGTGCAATTCGAAGTGCTCGTACTGCATCGTGCCGTCCGTCCGCGGCCGGGAGCAGAGCAGGCGACCCGGAGACATTCTGGCGGAGGTCACCTCACTCGCCGCGGACGGGGTCAGAGAAGTCACGCTGCTGGGCCAGAACGTGAACTCCTGGGGGCGGGACCTCGTTCCCGACATTCGAACCGACTTCGGCGAGCTTCTGCGGGCCGTCGACTCGATCGAGGGGATCGACCGGATTCGTTTCACGAGCCCGCACCCCAAGGACTTTCGCGACGGGGTCATCGCCGCGATGGCCGAGTGCGCAGCCGTTTGCGAGCACGCCCACCTGCCGCTCCAATCGGGCTCCACCCGGCTCCTGAAAGCGATGCGGCGGACGTACTCCCGCGAGCGATACCTCGACCTGGTCGAGAGGATGCGCACGGCAATCCCAGATCTTGCGCTGACGACCGACCTCATCGTCGGCTTTCCCGGCGAGACCGAGCGCGACTTCGCCGAGACTCTCGAGGCGGTCGAGGAGGTCCGCTTCGACAGCGCCTTCACGTTCGTCTTCAGCCCGCGTCGAGGCACCGAGGCCGCCTCGATGCCCGACCAGGTACCCGAGGAAACGAAGGGCGAACGGATCGAGCGTCTGGTCGAGGTCGTTCAGCGCGTCGCCGCGAGCCGAAACACGGACCGCGTCGGCCGCGTCGAGGAGGTTCTAGTGGAGGGGCCGAGCCGCACCGATCCATCCATCCTGAGGGGCAAGACGCGCCGGAACACGACGGTCAACTTCCGTGGCACCACCCGTGCGGGAGAGCTGGCCGGCGTTCGCATCGAAGGTTCGACGTCGACGACGCTCCGCGGCACCGAGACCGCGCTCGTGGCTGCCTAGACACGGCCAGGCACACTCTGGACACTGTGCGCGCGCCACACGCGCGCGTTTCCCGACTACGATCGAAAGCGGGTGGTGGGTTGGGGTGCCCCGAACGCAGAACGAACTGAGCAACGGTCGGGCCGACCTTCCCGTGATCGGGATCTTCGGGTCCACGGCGACCGGCAAGAGTGCGGTCGCGAGCGCAATTGCCCAACGGATTCCGGCGGAGCTCGTTTCGGCGGACTCGATGCAGGCCTACCGAGGGCTCCCGATCCTGACGAACCAGCCTGAGGAGCCGACGAGCCTTGTCGGGATCTGGGAGCTCGATCACGAGGCATCCGTTGGCGAGTACGCGACGCTGGCCCACGACGTCGTCGACGGCGCTCGCGCGGCCGCGCGAACTCCGGTGGTGGTGGGGGGAACGGGTCTCTATCTGCGCGCGGCCCTCTCCGAGCTCGAGCTACCCCCGGCGCCGGCGCCGGGGGTACGCGAGCGGATCGAGAGCCTCTACGAGCGACTCGGCCCTGGCGGGGCCCATGCGATGCTTCGGGAGCGCGATCCTCGCGCCGCGTTGAGCGTTCACGCAAACGACAGGAAGAGAGTCGTTCGCGCGCTCGAGCTGGCCGAGTCGGGAAGCTCGCTGGCACCCTCGGCGAACAAGCTCTGGTCCGAGGATGTCCGCCATCCCACCATGGTCTTTGGCCTCGATCTGGCGAGAGACCTGCTCGAGGACCGCATCGTCGAGCGCGTCCACCAGATGTTCGATCGTGGCGTCGAGGAAGAAGTGCGCCGCGCGCTGGCCGGCACCATCTCCGCCACTGCACGCCAGGTCATAGGGCTCCGCGAGGTGGCCGAGCTGCCTCGCGGCGAGGCAATCGACGCGCTCGTTACCAGGACGAGGCGGTACGCCGCCTATCAACGTAAGTGGATGCGCAGGATTCCGGGCATCGTTAGCCTGTCGGCCGATCGCCCCCCTGGCGAGATCGCCGATGAAATTCTCGAAGTGGCACGGACTCGGCAACGATTACCTGCTCATCGAGCGGGCTGAAACCGGCGCGCCGCTCCATCCCGGGATCGTCGAGCGCCTCTGCGACTACCACTTTGGCATCGGCTCGGACGGGATCCTGGAGGTGACTTCGGTCTCAGGCGCAGAGCATGGACATCGTGATCTGGAACCCGGACGGCTCGACGGCGGAGCTCTCGGGGAACGGGACGCGGATCGCTGCGCGCTGGCTGGCGCGGGCGACAGGGCAGAACGAGGTCAAGGTGAGGGTGGGCTCTCGGGAGATCACGGCGACGATGCGAGGAGGTCTCCAGGTAGAGACGCAAATGGGGCGCGTGGAAGTCGGCGATCCGGAGGAGCTCGAGGTCGACGGACGAACGCTCGAGTTCACGCCCGTGTCCGTCGGCAACCCGCATGCGGTCATCCGCAGAGATCCTGAGCGCAGCGAGCTCCTGCGGCTGGGCCCGCTCGTCGAGAACCATCCGCGTTTTCCCGAGCGGACGAACGTGCAGCTCGTACGTATCGACTCGCGACGCGACGCGGCTGTGGCTGTTTGGGAGCGTGGCGCGGGGGAGACGCTCTCCTCCGGCACGAGCGCTTGTGCTGTCGCGGGGGCGGCCGTGGCGCGGGGCTGGTGCGACAGTCCTATCACCGTTCACCTGGCGGGCGGCGAGCTCCTGGTCGAGCTGGACGAGCAGATGGAAGCTCGCCTGACTGGACCCGCGCAGGAGATCTGCACGGGCACTGTGGCAGCGGAGCTCCTCGAGGCGCTTGGCGCGTGAAGTTCGCTCGCCGTCTCGACGCGGTCCCGCCCTATCTCTTCGCGGAGCTCGAGCGAAAGATCGCCGAAAAGCGTGCGACCGGAGTCGACGTCATCAGTCTCGGGATCGGCGACCCTGACCTTCCGAGCCCTGCTCCAGTGGTCGAGGCAATGCAGCGCGCCGTTGCAGACCCCGGGACGCACCGCTACCCGACAAACCAGGGGCTTCCGGCTTTCCGCGAGGCCGTGGCGGAGTTCTACGCGGATCGCTTTGGCGTCACCATCGACCCCGCTACGGAGGCCATACCCGTGCTGGGGGGAAAGGAGGGAGTGGCACACGTCGCGCTCGCCTGCCTGGAGCCGGGAGACGTCTGCCTGTCTCCCGAGCCGGGCTATCCGCCCTACACGTCCGGGCCGGTGTTTGCGGGGGCGACGGTGCATTACCTACCGCTTGGCCCCGAGCGAGGCTTCATGCCGGATCTGGCTGGCATTCCTGCGGAGGTCAGCGCTGCCGCGAACCTCCTCTTCCTGAACTATCCCAACAACCCCACCGGGGCGACGGTCGTCCCGGGCTTCTTCGAGGAAGCGGTCGAGTTCGCCGGCAGGCACGACCTCATCGTCATCCATGACGCGTCGTACACAGAGGTGGCCTTCGACGGCTATCGGCCCCCGAGCTTCCTCGAGACCCCGGGGGCCCGAGAGGTTGGGGCCGAGATCTTCTCTCTCTCCAAGGGCTGGAACCTGACGGGATGGCGCATCGGCTGGATCGCGGGCAACCCGGATGTCGTCGAGCGGTACCGGCAGCTGAAGACGAACGTCGACTCGGGGATGTCCGAGGCGGTTCAGCTGGCCGGCGTCGCTGCGCTCCGGGAAGCACGCTTGTTTCCGAAGGAGATGTCCGAGATCTACCGCCGTCGCCGCGATCTGATGGTGAACGCTCTCACGGCCATCGGGCTCCCGGCAAAGCCTCCGCAAGCGACCCCGTACATCTGGGTAGGTGTGCCGAAGGGTCAGACGTCGGCGGGCTTTACCGAGCTCATCCTGGAAGAGGCGGGAGTCGTTGTCTCACCGGGCCCGTCGTTCGGACCGAGTGGGGAGGGGTTCGTCCGGATCTCTCTGACCGTTCCCGACGAGCGGCTCGAGGAGGCTGCGAGTCGGATCGCATCTTCGCTCGACATCGGCGCCCGGGCATAATCAAGGCGTGACTCCACACCAGCCCGACCCCGCACCGGGGGCGGAGCCCGAGCGAGGCTTCCTCGTCGCAGTCCTGCCGCAGGGAGCCGACGCCGAGGACGAGCTGGGCGAGCTCCGCGAGCTGCTTCGGACCGCGGGCGTTCTCCCAGTCGGCGAGCTCGTGCAGCGCCGCCCGTCACCGGATGCGCGGACCTACGTCGGGAAGGGGAAGCTCGTTGAGCTGAAAGCCGCCGTCGCCGAGGCCGAAGCCGAGTCCGTCGTCATCGATGACGACCTCGATCCCGGTCAGCAGCGTCGCCTCGAGGACGAGTTCAAGCTGCGGGTCGTCGACCGCACGCAGCTCATCCTGGACATCTTCGCGCAGCACGCGGTCACAGCCGAGGGAAAGCTGCAGGTCGAGCTGGCGCAGCTCGAGTACAACCTCCCGCGAATGCGAGGCCTCTGGCAGCACCTCGAGCGCCTCGGTGGGGGGATCGGAACCCGGGGGCCCGGTGAATCCCAGCTCGAGACCGACCGACGGCTGGCCCGCCGGCGGATCGGCGTTCTCCGCGAGCGCCTCCGACGTCTGGGGCGAGGTCGGGAGACGCAGCGGAAGCATCGCCGGTCCGGTGAGACGCCGGTGGTCTCTCTCGCCGGATACACAAATGCCGGCAAGTCGACTCTGCTCAACGCGCTCACGGGAGCGGATGTGTCTGTCAATGACCGCCTCTTCGAGACGCTCGATCCGACGACGCGCGGCTTCGAACACGAAGGGCGGCGGTACCTGGTCACGGACACGGTCGGATTCATCCGAAGGCTTCCCCATCAGCTGGTGCAGGGTTTCGCAGCGACGCTGGAAGAGACCCTCGTCTCCGACCTCATCCTGCACGTTGCAGATGCCTCGAGAACGGACGAAACCCTGGACGAGCTGGTCGAAGCCGTCGACACTGTGCTGCGGGAAATCGGGGCATCCGAGCTTCCGGTCGAAGTCGTGTTGAACAAGATCGACCAGGTCGACCCGCTTCGCCGCCGCCGGCTTGCGAACCGCTTTCCAGGCGCGATCCAGGTCTCGGCAACCACGGGCGAAGGCCTCTCCGAGCTCCGCGCGCGCATTGCGGAGCGCTTCTCGGCGCGCTTCGAGCGATTGCGGATGCTCATTCCCCACGGCGAGGGAAACGTGCTGGCCGAGCTCTACGAGCTCGGGGCGCCGATCGAGGAGCGCGCCGATCGCCCGGATGGCGTACTGGTGGTGGCGCGGCTTCCGCGTGGTGAAGCGGCACGTTTTGCGCCTTATCTGGTCGCGGAGAGCCCGGCGCGGGCAACGCAGGCGTGACCGAGTTACCGGTTCGGAGGCTCCGCCCTGAGGCGAGACTCCCGGACCGCGCCTACGAGGGCGATGCTGGGCTCGATCTCGCTGCGAGCGAGGGATTCGAGCTAGCCCCGGGGGAGAGGAAGCTCGTCTCCACCGGACTTTCGGTCGCCATCCCATCCGGACATGCGGGCTTCGTCCAGCCGCGTTCGGGGCTCGCGGCACGGCACGGGATTACGATTGTGAACGCACCAGGCCTCATCGACTCCGGCTACCGCGGCGAGCTCAAGGTCTGCCTCTTGAACACGGATCGGGAGCACACATTCACCGCCGAAGCCGGGGAGCGTGTGGCGCAACTCGTCGTCCTGCCGGTGGCCGCCCTTCGCCCGGTGGAGGTCGAGGAGCTCCCCGAGAGCGAGCGCGGCGAGCGAGGCTTCGGCTCGTCGAAGGGCAGTTGATGGAGCCGCGAATCCGGGTGTGCGCGATCCTGCGGCGCGAAGAGAAGATTCTCCTCTGCCGCCATCAGAAAGACGGCCGCGACAATTGGCTCCTGCCGGGCGGCGGAGTCCAGCTTGGCGAGAGCCTTGCTGACGCGCTGCAGCGAGAGCTGACGGAGGAATGTGGCATCGAGGAGAGTCTGCCTCTCGAGGGCCCGGTGGCTCTCGTGGACTCGATTGCACCCCAAGGTGCTCGCCCGAAGCATGTCGTCAACATCATCTTCGCGGGCTTCCTCGGAGGGCGCTCGCTCGAGGCTGTGACGTCGCGTGACGCTGCCGTTCGCGGCCATCGTCTCTTCGACCTGGACGAGCTCGAGGGCCTGAGCGTGCACCCACCGATTCAACGCTTCCTGTCGCGCTGGCAGCCCGGAGATCCCGTTGTGTACCTCGGCTCACTCTGGGCTCCTTGATGGCACAGATCGCGCGTCACCCGCGCAGCCTTCGCGGATAGCATCTGAAGAGGGAGGAGGCTGGGTCCACCTGTGAGGGCCAGGGCACGCTGCGGCTACTGCCAGCGGCCGCCGCGCTCGCGGGCACGGGCGGCCGCAACTTGCTGTGCCTGCCCCTCCAGCTCGTCCTCGAGCGGGTCGAGATGCGGAGGCTCACCGGTCTTCCGGGCGAGCGCCTGCGCCAGGAGCCAGTCGGCGAGCCAGGGGTTCCGCGGGAGCAGCGGCCCGTGCAGGTACGTCCCGAGCGCCCGCCCACGCCGGCAGCCTTCGTACCCGCTCTCGCCGTCGTTCCCGAAGCCCGCGACGACGCGGCCTAGAGGCTCCGCGCCGTTGCCGAGAATGGTCCGCCCAGCGTGGTTTTCAAATCCGGCGAGTGTCCTCCGTTCCCCGGGCTCGAGCTCGCAGTCGAGCAGGACGTCGCCGATCATCCGTCGCTCTCCAGCAACCGTCCACAGGTCGAAGACCCCGGCGCCCGGAAGCTCGGCTCCGGAACGGTCGAGATACGAGCGCCCCAGGAGCTGGTAGCCGCCGCAAACGGCCAGAAGTGCCGCTCCGCCTGCCAGTGCCTCCTCGATGGCCTCGGCGTGCCCGGCCAGGTCCGGCGCGATCAGGGCCTGCTCGCGATCCTGCCCGCCCCCGACGTAAAGCAGGTCGTAGGCGGTTGGATCGACCGCCTGTCCTGGGCCGATCCCGCGGATCTCGAGGTCGATCCCGCGCCATCCGGCCCGGCGTGCCAGCACCGCCATGTTTCCGCGGTCGGCGTAGATGTTCAGGTGATCCGGATAGAGATGTCCGACGACGACTTTCACGCCGCTGCCTCCCAGTACGGACGAACCAGGCCCCGATCTCCGATGATCCTTCTGAAAGCGAGCATGGCGGTGTAGGTGGGAAGCACCGCCAGCTCTCCCGCGGGCCCCGTCAGTTCCAGCCCACGATCGAGCGCCCGAGCAAGATCGGGCACAAGCTCGATTCGCTCGGCCTCGAGGCCGCCGTACTTGAACCGGAGCGCCAGCTCTTCTGCCCGTGAGCCGGTGGCTACGAGCGTCTCCAGCCCGTCGAGGAGGGGCTCGAAGTCCACGTCCCAGATCCACGAGACGTCGCGGCCGTCCGCTATCTCGTCGTTCAAGGCGATCACCGCGTGCCGGGGCGGTCCGCCGGCGACGAGCGTTCGCACCGCCTCGTTCGCGCCGGCCGGGTTCTTGATCAGCAGCATCAACGCGCCGCGGTCGCCCATCTGGATGCGCTCAAAACGTCCGAACGCGGCTCGAAAACGTGCGAGACCCGCCTCGATATCGTCCAGGCCGGCGCCGAGGGCGAGGGAGAGAGCACTGGCCGCAAGGGCGTTGTAGACGTTGTAGAGACCGGGGAGGGGCACGCGCATGTGTCGGTTGCCTGCAGGGGTCACGAGAGTGAACGACGAGCTCTCGAGCCCTTCCAGCCGGACGTCTCGAGCCGCGACGTCCAGCGACGGCCGTGCATTGCCGCAATCCGGGCAGCGAAACGCACCGAGGTGCCCCATGTAGGCGGCCGCGTAGACATAGGGGGCGCCGCAGACGACGCAGTATTTGGAATCGGCGGCATGGGGGAGACGCTCCCGGGCGACAGTCGGGTCGTCGAGTCCGAAATGGAGGACGCGTGGCCTTGCCGGGGTCAGACTCGCGAGGAGGGGATCATCGGCGTTCACCACCACGACGGCCGACTCTGGCAGGGCTGCAACGGCGCCCCGCCAGCGCTCCGCGATGATCTCGAGCTCGCCGTAGCGGTCGAGCTGGTCGCGGAAGAGATTTGCGAGGCAGACAGCGCGTGGCTTGATCTGACGGGCGACCTCGGGAAATGCGCCCTCGTCGACCTCGAAGAGCCCCAGGGCGGCACCCCGGGTCTCGAGGAGCGTCGAGGCGACTCCAGACACAAGGTTTGCCCCGGCGCGGTTGTGAGCGAGGGAGAACCGCCGTCCGAGGATCTCCGCAGCCATCGAGGCAGTGGTGGTCTTTCCGTTGGTCGCCGAGATGAGCGCGGCGCCTTCGGGGAGCCGACCCGCGAGCGTGGAGATCGCTTCCGGATCGATTCGCGCCAGGATCTTCCCCGGCAGTGTGGTGCCGCCGCCGCGTGCGGCCAGCCGTGAGAGCCGGCCCGCCGTGCGGGCGAGCGCGATCTCGAACGCCAGGCGCACGAAGTCAAGTCTAGAGACTCCCTCCGAAGGGGGAACTGTGTTGCCTCTCACGCAAAAGGGGGACGAAGGGAACGCAGAATCGACCTAGCTTGCTGTCTGCCAACACCTTCCACTTGCGGCCGTCCAAGCGACGGAGAAGGGAACACCTCTTGCGGCACAACCCGGATTCGGAGAAGAACCAGATTCGATCGAGCGCCCTCTGGGGCAAGGGCTCGGGCGGCGATTCGCGCTCGAGCGCACTCTGGGGCAAGGGAGGCCGCGGCTTCGCGACCCTTCTCATCGCTCTCATTGCACTGACCGCCGTTCCGGTTGCCGCAACAGCCGAGAAGAGGCCCACCAACTCGCCGGCACCGGCAAATGAGGCGCAGGGAGGCAAAGCCCCGGGGATTCAGAGCGCTGTTGTGGCGTTTGTCGACCCCGCCCTGCGTGCTGCCGCGAGAGCGCATCCGGGCAGCAAGTTCCGCGTCATCGTCCAGGGCTCGAGCACACAACGTGCACTCGAGACTGCCGTCAAGGCCAAGGGAACGATTCGAAAGCGGCTCGGGATCATCACGGGCGCGGCGGTAACTGTGACCGGTGGCCGCCTCCTGGCGCTGGCGAAGAGCCCGTATGTGGAGTCGATTACGCGCGACTCGCGCATGGTCGGAACCGCAATCACGTCACGGGACCCAAACGTCTGGGCCGAGACGACCGGCACCGACTCGCTCTGGACCGGCGTCAATAACCGACAGACACCGACAATCGCGATCATCGACTCCGGAGTCGACAAGACGAAGCTCGACTTCCTCGGTCGTGTCGTCAAGCAGGTCAATCTCTCGAGCCTCGATCCCCTGGCGCTGGGCGACCAGTTCGGGCACGGCACGATGGTCGCGGGCCTTGCGGCCGGTGCAGGATCGGGTTACCCGAACAACTATCCCGGAGCTGCGCCCGAGTCGAACATCGTCTCGGTCCGCACGGCCAACGCGAACAACGAGTCGCTGGTCTCCGACGTGGTCGCCGGGGCGCAGTGGGTGCTCGCGAACAAGGACGCCTACGGCATTCGCGTCGTCAATCTCTCGCTTCTCTCCGGATCGCCCTCGAGCTTCGTCAACGACCCGCTCGACCAGGCTCTCGAGCAACTCTGGTTCAACGGAGTCGTCGTCGTCGCCGCTTCCGGCAACGTCGGCGGGCCGGTGCGGATGGACTACGCACCTGCGAACGATCCCTTCATCATCGTCGTCGGGGCGACGGAGACCAAGAACACGAGTGCGGCCAGTGACGACACGGTTGCAGCTTTCTCGGGGTACGGACGGAGCTACGACGGCTTCGCGCGGCCCGACATCGTCGCGCCCGGCCGGTACATGATCGCGCCGGCCCCGATCGGCTCCGTGCTCAGCCAGACCTACGCGGCCAATCTCGTCTCGCCGGGCTACCTTCGCCTGTCGGGCACGTCGTTCGCCGCTCCCGTCGTTGCCGGCGCCGCGGCGCAGATCCTCGCGCGCCGCCCCGGCTGGACGCCGGACCAGGTCAAGGGCGCCCTCATGCAGACGGCAAATCCGGTCGCGGCCGGAACGCCGCAGGGTGCCGCGGGCGCCGGTGAGCTCGACGCGTACTCGGCTTCCAGGGTGACTGCCCCGATCAATCCGAACGCGGCGGTGAACGCCTACCTCGGGACCGACGCGAGCGGCAAGAAGAGCTTCAACGCCGAGGCATGGTCGAAGGCCGTCATCGCGAATCCGACCGCCTGGGGCTCGTCGGCGGCCGGACAGGCCTGGGGCTCCGCCTGGGGCTCGGCCTGGGGCTCATACGCCTGGGGCTCGGCCTGGGGCTCGGTGCTCTGGGGCGGCGACCAGTCGATCGCGACGGCCACCGGCACTGCCTGGGGCAGCGCCTGGGGCAGCGCCTGGGGCTCTGCCTGGGGCTCCGCCTGGGGCACGGCGTGGGGCACCTACGCCTGGGGCTCCGCGTGGGGTTCCGCTTGGGGCTCCGCCTGGGGCACGGCCTCCGGGTCCGCCTGGGGCACGATCTTCCCTCGGGACTGACCCGAACCGCCACAAGGTGATCCCTCGATCGAGGGAACTTGATCCCCTCACCCCGGAAAGGGGGACGTGGGGATCCCCGATCCGGCGTAGCTTGGGTCTGGCGTACACACCTCCACTGCGGCCCGTCCACGGACGGGGAGAGGAACCAGACCTTGCGGCACCACCACTACTCGAAGGTTCAGACTCGATCGAGCGCGCTCTGGGGTAAGGGAGGTCGCGGCTTCGCGACACTTCTCGTTGCGCTTCTGGCCTTCACGACCGCTCCGATCGCGGCGACCGCCAGCTCCGGTTCGAACAGCGGGCAGAGCGGGGGCAAGGCGGCGTTCGTCGATCCGGGTCTCCTCGGCGACGCCAAGGCTCATCCGTCCAAGATCTTTCGGGTCATCGTCCAGGGCGAGGGCAAGGGCAAGGCTCGCAAGCTCGTGCTCGGTGAGAACGGAAAGATTCGCTGCAACCTGGGCATCGTTTACGCCGTCGCCGCGAACCTGACGGGTCGCCAGGTCGTCAAGCTTGCGAAGGACAAGAGGGTCACCGGCCTCACGCTCGACGCTCCCATGTCCGGCTCGCTCTACAAGGGCGACTGGTTCTGGCCGCTCAACCAGAACAAGTGGCAGGGCGCCGTGCAGGTCGAGGGCCTCTACACCGGTCCGGACGGCTCGCCTGCACCCAAGGCGCCCACGATCGCGATCGTCGACTCCGGCGTCGCTCCCGTCGGCGACCTTGGCAGCCGCCTCCTGACGCAGGTCAATCTCGACTCTCGCGTCACGGGTGAGTCCGGCGACGACTTCGGCCACGGGACGATGGTTGCGGGCATCGCCGCCGGCGGCTCGCGCGTCCTCCCCGGAGCGGCTCCGAATGCAGACATTGTCTCGCTCCGTACGGCGAACGGGAACAACGAGTCGCTCGTCTCCGACGTGATCGCTGCCTCGCAGTGGATCCTCGCGAACAGGAGCGCGTACAACATCCGTGTTGCCAACTTCTCGCTCCTCGCCTCGAGCCCGAGCTTTCGTCCACGACCCGCTGAACAAGGCGCTCGAGCAACTCTGGTTCAACGGCGTCGTCGTGGTGGCGGCATCGGGCAATGACGGTGCGCCGGTGCATGGACTACGCGCCCGCCAACGACCCGTTCATCATCGTTGTCGGCGCCACCGACACGGCAACAGCCCGGAGGCGGAGTAACGACATCGTCGCTCCCTTCTCGTCCTACGCGGCGCTCACAGACGGCTTCTCCCGGCCCGACGTCGTCGCGCCCGGCCGGTACATGCTCGGGCCGGTGCGGCGGCTCAGAGCGAAGCTTCGGACGTCTACCCGAGCCAATCGTGGCGAGCGGCTACATGCGCCTCTCGGGCACGTCGTTCGCCGAGCCCGGTCGTTGCAGGCATCGCCGCCCAGCTCCTGGCGCGTCATCCCGGTTGGACGCCCGACCAGGTCAAGGGCGCGCTCATGCAGACCGCAAGCTCGGTCGCCCCCGGCACGGATCAGGATGCCGCGGGCGCCGGCGAGGTCAATGCGTACGCGGCAGCGAATGCTGTCTGCTCCGATCAACCCCAACGCGGCCCTGAAGCCAGTTCGTTGTCCGTGACAGCGAGCGGCAAGAAGAGCTTTCAAAGCCGAGTCGTGGGTCGAAGGCGGTCATCGCAGATCCGACAGGCTGGAGCCTCGTCGAAGGCCGGACAGGCCTGGGGCAGTGCCTGGGGCAGGGCCTGGGGCTCGATGGCCTGGGGCAGCGCCTGGGGCTCGATGCTACTGGGGCTTTCGGATCCATCTGGCATCGTGACGGCCTGACGAGGGCACTGCCTGGGGCAGCGCCTGGGGCTCGGCCTGGGGCTCGTCCATCGGGCACAGCCTCCGGGGAACCTGGGGACTGGAGTGCTTCGCAGGACGGAATCGAGTGAGGAAAACCTCGAGCTTCCGCCGGAGGCATACGAGGAGCCTTCGGAAACTGCCGAGCCGGCGCCGAGCGAGCCCGCGAGCCCGACCGCCGACCCGTGCCGACGCGGCGACCGATGTCGCCGACCTTCTTCCCTAGCCTTTGAGCTTGCCGGCAGACCCAGCTCACGCCGGGCGGCCGCTCCTTTTCCTCCCCTGAAGGGGGGATACGAAAGCGGTACCCCCATTGGGGGACGTGGCACTCGGGCCTGGGGCGTACCTTCCACGTAACTGCGTAACTGCGGACCGCGCACGAAGCGCGGCGAAGGAGAGCGTTGACACGAGCAGGCGTCTGCGATCGAGAAAGACCGAGTCAGTGGCTCTCAAACTCGGCTGCAGATCGGTCGACTAGGACGTAGATGGAAGGAGTCATTCAGCTTCCGACGCACTCCGTCCCGCCTGAAAGCAAGCGGGATGACTTCCCGCCGCGCGCCAAAGCCTTCATGGCCCTCGTGGCCCTTCTGGCTGCCGCGGTCGCGGTGCCGCCCGTGCTTCATCTCGACAGACAGACGGGAGGGTGGGGAACCTTCCTGGTGGTCGTCCTCGCAGCGAGCCTCGCGCAGCTCTTCGTCGTCACGACGACGAGGAACCAGGTCTACCACACGACCGCGATCTTCTACGTCGCCGGCGCGCTCCTCCTGCCGCCCGAGTTCCTAGCCCTACTCGTGCTCGTGTCCCACATCCCGGACTGGCTCAAGACCCGGTACCCCTGGTACATCCAGACGTTCAACATCCTGAACTTCACGGTCGCGGTCATGGCCACCTGGGGGGCCGTCCATTTCTTCTCGGACCACTCCCCGATCGGGGACCCGCGGCTCTCCCTGGCTCTCACCGGTGCCCTGGCGGCCCTGGTGTTCGTGCTCGTCAACCAGCTCGGATTCGCGATCATGCTGCATCTCGCGCGCGGGCACAGCCCCCTCTCGATCTTCACGTTCGAATCGCTGACGACCGACGCGGTTCTGGCGTGCCTCGGGGTCGTGGTTGCGGCCTTCTGGGACGTCAATCCGTGGCTGATTGTGTTCGCAGTCGCTCCGCTTCTCCTCGTTCACCGCTCGCTCAGCGTGCCGGCGCTCCAGGAGGAAGCTCGCGTCGATCCGAAGACCGGTCTCTTCAACGCCCGGTACTTCGCCGCGGAGCTGGGCGAGGAGCTCACCCGCGCGGAGCGCTTCCAGCGCCCGATGACTGTGATCATGGCCGACCTCGATCTCCTCCGGGACATCAACAACGCCTACGGGCACCTGGCGGGCGACGCAGTCCTGAAAGGCGTCGCGGACATCTTCCGCATGCAGCTCCGCGAGTACGACGTGCCTGCGCGCTTCGGCGGCGAGGAGTTTGCCATCCTCCTGCCCGAGACGAGCGCGGAGCAGGCGCTGGAGACCGCCGAGCGCATCCGGCGGGCGGTGGCCGCAGCCCGCTTCGAGGTCGAGACCTCGAGCGAGCCGATCAAGGCGACGGTGTCGCTAGGCGTCGCGACGTACCCGGCGGACGGCTCCGACGTCAACGAGTTGATCCACCAGGCGGACCTCGCGGTCTATCGCGCGAAGCTGCAGGGTCGGAACCGCGCGCTCGGAGCGAGCTCCGAGCCTCTTCTCATCCCCGCCGAGCGAAGCGCCAGGCTCGCGTCGGTCCCGGAGGAGCCTGCGTTCACGGCTCCCGCTCCGCGCGCCGTGCCGATCGTGCCGGAGCCCGACCGCCGCCAGGATGAGCCCCGGCGGCACATTACGGCCGGTCCCCGCTTCATGGCTCTCTCTCCGCCCCTGGCGGCTGTCGTAGCGCTCGTCAGCGTCGCCGGCATCTCGCTCGGACTGTTGGCCCTCATCGTGGACGGCTTCGGCGAGATCCCCGGCCTGATCGCCGTGCTCGTCGCCGTCGGGATCGGGCAGGCGCTCGCACTCGAGCTGGAGGGCGGCTCCATCTCGGTGAGCGCCGTGGGTGCGCTCGCCGGCGTTGCGCTCTTCGGACCGCGCGCTGCGTTGCCCCTCGCCGTGACGATGGCAATCGTGGCCTGGAGTGCCAGCCGCCCGGCCGTTCACTACGTGCTCTTCAACATCGGGGCGCTCTGCCTCGCGTCTCTGACCGCAGCCGGTGTCTTCGCAATCGGCGACGGCTGGTCGAACGGGAAGCTGGCGGCGCTCTTCACTGCTTTCGCAGGCCTGGTCGCCGGCGGCGCGTACTTCATCGTCAACACGGGTCTGACGAGCGGCGCCATGGCGATCGAGGGCCATGACCGCTGGCGGGCCGTCTGGAACGAGCGTTTCTCCTGGCTCCTCCCGCACTACGTCGCCTTCGGGGCCGTTGCGGGCGCGATCGCGCTGGCCTACGAGGCGATCGGGCTGTACAGCCTCGCGGTCTTCGTCCTGCCGTTGCTCCTGATGCGGAAGACGATGGCTGCGTACCTGACCCACACCCAGAGAAGCACCTCGAAACTCCGCGAGGCGGCCGAGACGATCAGGACCCAAAACGCGTCGCTCGAGCAAGCGAACCGGCTCCTGCGCGAACGCTCGACTGCAGCCATGGAGAGTCTCTCCGCGACCGTCGACGCCCGCGACGCGTACACCGCCGGCCATTCGCGCCGCGTCCAGCAGCTCGCCCTTTCGATCGGACGGGAGCTCCGGCTCTCGCAGCCCGAGCTCGACCTCCTCGGCCACGCGGCGCTTTTCCACGACATCGGGAAGCTGGCCGTGCCGGACGCAATTCTCCTGAAGCCGGCAAGCCTGACGACCACAGAGTGGGCGCTCATGCAGCGCCACGCCGACGAAGGTGCACGCATCATCGACAGGCTCGGCTTCCTGAACGACGCCGTGCCGGCGATCCGGCACCATCACGAGCGGTGGGACGGCGCCGGGTATCCGGACGGTCTTGCGGGAGACGAGATTCCTCTCGGTGCCCGCATCATCCACGTCGCCGACGCGCTCGACTCCATGCTCACCACTCGCATCTATCGCGCAGCCCGACCCGCTCACGAGGCAATCCAGGAGCTCCGGGAGGGCGTCGATGCCCAGTTCTGCCCCCGCTGCGTCCAGGCGCTCGAGCGACTGCTGGAAAAGGGCGCGCTGCCGGAGCACACCGCGCGGCTCGGGCAACTCCTCGCAACCGCCTGAGGACGGGCCGCTCTGAGACCATAGGAGGGTGCCCGGCAACCTCTCGAGCGCCGTTCTCCATCTCCGCACGGCCAGGCGGCTGGCGCGTCGCCGCGGCCTCTCGCTGCGAGATCGGTTCGGCCCGCTCGACGAGCGGCTCGTCTTCGTGGTCGGCTCGCCGCGCTCCGGAACGACGTTCCTCGGGCGCTCGATCGGCTCGCTTCCCGGCTTCGTCGACCTCGGAGAGGTCGCTCCACACAAGGCATCGATTCCCGAGCTGGTCGTCCTCCCGGCCGAGGATGCGGCGGCGAGAATCCGCCGGACGCTCGCCGTTGCGCGGCGCCTGGGCCTGGTAGGGGGACTCCGCGCGGTCGAGCAGACGCCCGAGACGGCGTTCGTCGCCGAGGCTGTAGCGGCCGCCTTCCCATCCGCGCGCTTCGTCCACATCGTGCGCGACGGGCGGGACGTGGTGTGCTCGCTCCTCGATCGCGGTTGGCTGAGTCAGGGGCGGGGGGGAGGGGACGATGCAGGGCTCCCGTACGGGGCGGAGCCGCGCTTCTGGGTGGAACCGCCACGCCTCGAGGAGTTCCGGACGACCTCCGATGCGCGACGTGCCGCCTGGGCGTGGCGTACGTATGTCCAGGCGGCCCGTTCCCTCGGCGAGCGAGCGCACGAGATCCGGTACGAGCGCATGGTGACCGATCCGGACGCCGTCGCCGCCGAGCTTGCGGCTTTCCTGGATGTACCGGCTCCCGAGCTCGGCCGGGCCCTTCGGGGTGCCCACGACGAATCGGTTGGCCGCTTCCGACGCGATTTGACTGCGGAGCAGCTCGCCGATGTCGAGTCGGAGGCCGGGAAGCTTCTCGCCGAGCTCGACTACTTGCAGCCTGCATAATCTGCTCTATCCTTCCCGGTAGGTCGTACCGTATGACCGGGAACCCAGGACCAGACCCGTTCCAGGAGATCGATCCGACTACGTTGGCGAGCTTTCGTGCGGGCCTCCGCCGCCGGTACTCGGACGAGGAGATCCTGGCGGCCCTCAGGGACTGCGCGGAGCGGCTGGGGCGGTCGCCGACGATGCGGGATCTCGCGGACGATCCCGAGGCGGGCGTTCACCCTCAGACGGTTGTCGGGCGCTTCGGGAGCTGGAACGCCGCCAAGCGACTCGCAGGGCTTTCCGCCCGGCGGTACGCCACCCGGGATGAGCTCCTCGACCAGTTACGTGCGCTCGGAAACGAGCTCGGGAGGCTCCCTACGGGGCAGGATCTCGCAACGCGCCGGGGCAGCGCGCCCTCGAAATCACTGGTCTGGCAGACGTTCGGCTCGCTCAAGAGCGCGCTGCGCGAGGCCGGCTTCGACATTCCGAGCACCGAAGACCGGGCTGAGCAGGCGCTGGCCCAGGGCGAGCTTCTGGCCCGCCGCCTCGGACGGCTACCGCGCTTCGCCGACTGGGCCGAGGCTCGACGCCAGGACGCCCGGATGCTGACCGAGTGGCAGGTGTACCGCCTGTTCGAGCGTGGACGCGGCGCCTGGTCGAGCTTCCAGTACGTCCTTCGAGAGCGCCTCGTTGCTGCGGGCGCCCGCGTCGACCCCGACGGCAAGGTCTCGTAAGAAGAAGCTAGCCGTGCGTCGCGGCCGCGGCGATCGTAGCCAGGCGGCGAAGGCACGAAACACGTTCGTCCGGAGCGCGGACGGAGGGGAGAGCGTCGGCCTCGCGGAAACTCCTGTCTGGCGCGAAGGCCTCTGTCTTGACTGCGCGCCCTTCGACGACTGTCAGGAGCGAGCCCTCGGGCACTTCTCGCTTGCGGAGCTGCAGGCCGGCGTAGGTCTCCGCGAGCTCGAGTGCGTCTTTCGTCGAGGCAAACAGAATCTCGTGCCGCCCTTCGCCGAGCCAGAGGGGCCGTCCGACTCCGCGAGCGAGAAAGAGAACGTCCGGAACCCGCTCGTCCAACCAGGCGGCCGCCATCGCCCCATACAGCTCCTCGAGGGGAAGCGCGCGGTTTCCCTCGGCCTCCATGAGAGCGAAGATGACCTCCGAGTCGACGGTCATGTCCGGCTCGGCACGGTCGAAGCCGTGCTGCGCGAAGAGCTCCTCGTCGTTTTCGATGATGCCGTTGTGGATCCCGACGACCGCACCGTGGCGGATGGGGTGGTTGTTGGCCGTGAGGGACGGATGACCCTTCGTGTAGTCGCGCACGTGGACGAGCACCTGGCTGGCCTCGGGCGGAACGGTCATGGACCCGAGCAGCTCACTGGCGCCGGAGCGTTGCTTGGAGACCTGGAGGTCGAGGCCGGGGCCGCGATACGCGTATCCGACGGCGTCCGCTCCACGCTCGGCGATTGCCGCCAGGAGAGCCTGCGCGGTGAGAGTGCGATCGACGCTGCTCTCGCGATTCAGGCTATATCCGGCGATCCCGCACACGGTTAGTGCTTCGACACTCCCTTTGAGACGAGGACGGTGCGCAGGCGTCTCGGAACGCCCGACCGTCCGTTGTCAACTATACCGCGCCTTTCGGCTGCCGGGCCGCCGGACTTGAGGGCAAAAAGGGCATTCAGCGGTCCCCGGGCGCCGCCGATATCGACCTCGTGGAACAGCCGATCCCTGGTCTTCCGCTCAACCACTCGGACGAGGCTCCCCATCTGGAGCTCGCGCCGGATCCTCCCGATCCCGCGCTCCTCGACGAGGCGGACGCGGAGGAGGAAGAAGACGACGACGAGCCGATTGCGGCTCGCGAGGTCGTCCAGACCCAGGATCCGCTGAAGCTCTACGTCCGCCAGATCGGCGACGGCCCGCTTCTGACGGCCGCTGAAGAGCGTGAGCTCGCCCGCTTGAAGGACGAGGGTGACGAAGCGGCCAAGCGCCGTCTCATCGAGTGCAACCTCCGGCTCGTCATGTCGATCACACGCAACTACGTGAACAGCGGCGTGCCGCTGCTCGACCTGATCCAGGAAGGGAATCTGGGCCTGATCCGAGCGGTCGAGAAGTTCGACTACAAGATGGGCTACAAGCTTTCGACGTACGCGACCTGGTGGATCCGCCAGGCAGTCACGCGCGCGATCGCCGACCAGGGTCGCACCATCCGCCTGCCCGTTCATGTCGTCGAGCAGGTGCGCCGCGTCACGCGCGCCCGGCGCATCCTGACCCAGAAATTGAACCGCGACCCGTCGGCCGACGAACTGGCTGTCGAGAGCGGCTTCGAGCTGAAGCGGGTTCGCGAGCTCCTGGCGCTGGTCGAGGATCCGGTCAGCCTCGAGACACCGGTCGGCGACGGTGAGTCGATGTACGGCGACATGATCGAGGACGTGAACTGCGAGCAGCCAGACGAGGCACTCGCAAAGCTTCTCCGCGGAACGGAGCTCGGACTCGCTCTCGAGCAGCTGAACGACAGAATGCGACACGTGCTCGAGCTTCGGTTCGGACTTTCGGGCCAGAAGCCCCGCACGCTCGAGGAAGTCGGCGGTGAGCTCGGCGTCACCCGCGAGCGGGTGCGACAGCTCGAGTCACGCGCTCTGCGGGAGCTCCAGGCCGCCGCCCCCGGCCTTCGGCTCTACCTCCGCGTCGAGTAGTCCTCGCTAATCCGGCAGGAAGCCGTCTTGGTAAGGGCCTTCGCGATGGGGCTCGTAGGCCGCGTATGCCTCCTGTCCCGAGGAAGTCTTCTTCTCGACGCTGGCGCCGTACTTCCGCGCGAGCTCCGAGACGGGATAGACAAGACCGCGCTCACCGCCACGCGCCCCGACTGAAAGGATCACGCAGGGCCCGGAGCCGGCGCCGACGAGCACGTGCTCCGTCCAGGGCGGGCAGTGGACGAAGTCCCATTGCCGGAGCGTGCGCTCCTCGCCTTCGATCAGGACGAGGCACTCGCCGGCGAGGACGAGAAAGTCTTCCTGCGCCTCTTCGCCGTGGTACCTGCAGGCCGGCTGGCCGGGGCCGAGCACACTGACGTTGATTCCGAACTCGGCGAAGCGGACGTCACCCTCGAACGTGCAGGCCGCGCCGAGCTCGTCGGTGTGCAGCCAGCTCGCCTCGCGTGCATTCAGGACGTACCAGCCCTCACCCTCGGGCACGAGGCCGTTCTCGGTCTTGGCAATCTTGGCTTCGGGAACCATGGGCTCCTTTCTCAGGCCCGAGCGGGCCTGCGAGCGCCCAACGCTAGGCTGACTGGATGTTCGTCGACGTCCATTCTCACGTCGTACCGTCCGGGGACGACGGGGCTGGATCGGTCGAGGAGGGCCTGTCTCTCTGCCGCCAGGCGGCGGCCCGCGGCACCGGTGTCCTGTACGCGACGCCGCACGTCTGGCCGCATCTCGGGCTCGACGCCGGACGCGAGCACGCGATTCGAGATGCACACATGCGGATGGCGCTCGAAACCGCCACATTCGACCTGCGTCTCGAGCTCGGGTTCGAGGTGACGCCGACGGTCGAGTTGCTCGAGGAGGACATGCGGCGCTACCGACTCGGTGATCTTGCAGCAGTACTCGTCGACATGCCCTTCTCCGGCGGCCTCGGGCTCACAGAGCGCCTCGGCGAGCACATCGAGTCGTGTGGCCTCGTGCCCCTTCTCGCCCATCCAGAGCGGGCGGATGCCGTCGTCGAGGACCCGGGACAAGCAGACGGCCTGCATGGGCGCGGCTGGCTCCTTCAGGTGAACGCCTCGAGCTTGCTCGGCAGGCATGGCTCGGCGCCGCAGGAGGGAGGCTGGAGGCTCATCGAGGAGAGGCTGTGTCATGCGGTCGCCTCGGACGGGCACCGCCAGACGAGACCGCCGTTCCTGGACGAGGCGCACGAGGCCGTGAAGGCGCGGATCGGAACCGAGGCGGATCGTCTCTTCGACGGCAGCGCGCTAGCGACTCGCGACGGCGTCGATCTCGCGGAGCGACGCTAGCCGAGACAGCGACTCGACCTCGATCTGGCGGACGCGCTCCCGCGTGAGTCCAAGCCGCTTTCCGATGTGCTCCAGCGTATGAGGCTCCTCGCCGCCGAGCCCGTAGCGCAGCTCGAGAACCCGTCGGTCGCGTTCCGGTAGGGACTCGAGCGCCCGGTCGAGCGCTTCCTTCTGAAGATGACGCTCGGTGAGCTCATCCGGCAGCGGCTCGTCGCCCGGAACGAGATCGCCGAAGACCGCGTCCTCCTGCTCGCCGATCGGCTGGTCGAGGCTCGTGGACGCTCTCGCAGCAGCCTTGACCTCGAGCGCCTGCTGGAGGGGGAGACCCGCCTCCTCGGCGATCTCCGCGAGATTCGGCTCGCGCGCCAGCTGTGTCCAGAGGTAGCGCTCGGCGCGCTGCATCTTCTGCATCCGCTCGACGACGTGCACGGGAACACGAATCGTTCGCGCCTTGTCGGCAATCGCCCTTGCGACCGCCTGGCGAATCCACCAGGTCGCGTACGTGGAGAACTTGAGGCCCCGCTGCCACTCGAATTTCTCGACGGCGCGAATGAGGCCGAACATGCCCTCCTGGATCAAGTCGAGGAAAGGCAGCCCCTGGTTTCGGTAGTTCTTCGCGATCGATACGACGAGACGCAGGTTGCACTCGATCATGCGGCGCTTGGCAGCCATGTCGCCGCGCTCGATGCGCTTCGAGAGCTCCACCTCGTCCGCGGCCGTGAGGAGCGGGTGGCGCCCGATCTCGCGCAGGAAGAGCTGGAGCGCGTCCGTGGTGGTCTCGATCGAGTCGTTCAGGTTCCGCGGCGGCGCCGTCGGCTCTCGCACGGGCTCCTTCACGGGCTCGACGATCTCGATGTTCCGCTCCTCGAACTCACGGTGGAGCGCCTCGACCTCGGGCGGCTCGAGTTCGAGCGCATCCATGGTCTCGGCCAGCTCGACGCCGTCGATCTTGCCCGCGGCCTCGGCCCGCTCGAGGAGGAGCTGGACCTCGTGAATCTGCGTGGTGGGAGTTTCGCTCGACATCCAGCGTTCTAGGCTACCAACCGAAATCAGGCCTACCCGGGACTGGGTAGCCCTGAAACCATCCGGCCGACCTTACCGACTCGGGCGGCCGGAGCAAAACCGGTAGGTCGAGGGTCGTCTGCTTTGGCGCGCAGTCCAAGAGCGGGGAACGAAAAACGCCCAGCGGGCGTAAACGGGCAGGTGAAGGCTCCAGTTATCGTCCTTATGACTCCGGCCCTCATCCTTGCCGGCTGCTTCGGCCGCTCGGACGCGCCGTCGACGGTCGGCAAGCAGGAGGCGCCTGCCCCTGCGCTCACGGTCTCGGTCGCGCCGTCGAAAGGGACTTGCCCGCTGACGCTTCCGAACGAGAACACGCCGCCGGGCGAAAACGCGGCCGGGATGAACCACGGCAACGGTGAGTTGTGGACGGCGATGTGGCCGCACAACGTCGTCATCGGCACGCCCGATTACATCGACGCGGACGGCTCGGTGGGAATGAAGTGGCCGTGGTGGCGGGGGGTCAAAGGGAAGTTGGCGATCACGGGCCGGCGGCTGGATGCGAACGCTCGTCCGCTCACCGCGGATGTACCCGGCGGCTATGGACGGAGTGGTTTCCAGCCGAGCGGGATCTCCTTTCCCACTGAGGGTTGCTGGGAGGTAACCGGAGCGGTCGGAGAAGCGAAGCTCACGTTCGTGACTCTGATCCTGAAAGCGTCGCGCTACCTGCCTATGGCAGCGGAGCGCTAAGGGGTCCCTCGAGCCCGAAATTAGGTGCGTTGTTCCTAATCAGAGCATGATGGCGCGCGCTGTCTCGAGCGCGCAATTCGAGCGAACGAGCCCTCGCGCAAGCGAGAGGTCGGCCTCTGAGTCGGCCAGCTGCCGCGCCGCGTCGGCGTCGAACCCGAGCCGGTAAAACTGCTGTAGGCGCCAGCGGCGGATCAGCACGTCCTCCCGGATACGCCTGACTGGCTTGGCCTGAAGCTCGCCGATTGCCATCCTGGTTCAACGTTGACGCTGCCGGTCGATATTCTCCACGTCCGATCGGCTAGTCGCCCTTAGCGGTTCGGCGAGCGCTCGACGGCGTACACGCTTCGTGCTCCGTTCGCGACGCTGGAACTCCGGGCCCCAGGCAGGCAAGCCGGGCCTTTCACCCCAATGCACGATAACCGGTGTTATGTCAAGTTGAAGTAGAGCTCGAGGGCAACCCCCTTCCACCCCGCCGGAGCCGTGATGGTTTTGCACATGCCCCTGTGGACAGAATCCGCATGAGGACGTAGCCTGCACGAGCCATGCGGCAGCCGATCGACCCCAGCGAGCGGTTCCGGTTGCGGCGCGAAAACGCTCGACGGCGCCAGCGTCGTCGCCGCGTGACAGCCTTTGCGGTCGTAGCTATCGCTGCTGCGGTCGTCACTCTGGGCGCCCGTTTCCTCCCCTCCGATACTCCGGGAGCAGCAAACCCGGCCTCCGACACGAGTGGAACGGCGACGACTTCGAAGCCCAAGGAGAAGCCGCTGAGACCGCTGCCTGCCGAGATTCGAGGCGTGCACGTGACGATGGCGCTCGCAAATCTCGACGGCAAGCTCGATGAGTACGTGGGCCTGGCGGACCAGGGCCTGAACACGCTCGAGCTCGACGTCAAGGATGAGAACGGTGAGGTTGCGTTCCGCTCTCCGCTGGCGAAGCTGGCGACCAAGGTCGGCGCCGCCCAGAACTACTACAACCCGCGTGAGGCGGTCAAGCTTGCCCGTGACCACGGCCTCTACCTGGTCGGTCGCGTGGTCGTCTTCGAGGATCCGATCCTGTCCGTGAAGCGCCCGGCCATGGCGGTTCGACGGAGCGACGGTGGCGTCTGGACGACCTCGGGCGGGCTTGGCTGGACGAACCCCTACGACGAGCGGGTGTGGAAGTACAACGTCGACATCGCGGAAGCCGCCGCGCGGGCGGGCTTCGACGAGATCATGTTCGACTACGTGCGCTTCCCGAGCGACGGCGACCTGGCGGCGATGGTCTTCAATCACCAGGTGAAGGAGCCGAAGGCCGAGACGGTGGTCCGGTTCGTGAAATACGCCCGCGACCGGCTGCACCCGCTCGGCGTGCGCGTCTCTGCAGCGGTGTTCGGGCTCTCGGCGACCCGAGACCTCGGCATCGGGCAGCGCCCGCGGAAGCTCGGCCGCTACCTCGATGCGATCTACCCCATGGTCTATCCCTCCCACTACACCCCGGGCGAGTACAACATCGCCAATCCGGACGGCGATCCGGGCCGGACAGTTGCGTTCTCACTCAAGGACTTCCGCGAGAAGCTCCGCGGCCGGCCGGCGAAGGTCATTCCCTGGCTCCAGGACTTCTCCCTTCAGCACACCTACACGCTGGCCGAGGTCCAGGCACAGGTTGACGCGGCCCGGCGGGCGAAGTCGGCGGGCTACCTGCTCTGGAACGCGTCGGGCGTCTACACTGACGGCGGCCTGGCGGCCCCGTAGCCCCACCTTCCACAGGTCTATGCACAGGCGCTGCGCCGACCTGTGGAAACTGTGGATAAATGATCTTTCCGCAAATTGCATACATTACGATGGACATGTCCCTTGACTGCCTGAGGCCCCTGTCCTAGAGTCCCAATTGCGCCGAGCACGGAGCGCAAGTAGGTCGAAGGGTCACCGGGCGACCGTACGCGCAAGCGGAAAGTCGGTTGGTGACCCGGACGAAAGCGCAACCGGCTCGGCGAATTTTTTTGGTCCGAGGCAGATAGAGTTCCGGCCCCGATGGCCCTTCGCCCTCCCTCGTTCAGCCAAGGCTTCGTCTCGTTTGTCTGGGCGCTCTGCTTTGGCCTCTACATCTGGCTCGGCCTTCTGGCCGTCGGCGTCGGGAAAGGCACGGCCGTTCTCTTCGCCCTGATCGCCGGCGGCCTGATCTTCTTCTACGTGCGGCTCTTCGGCGGCCACGAGTTCCGCGCGCCGAACCGCTAGCAGGCCGGCTTAGAGCGGGAGCGCGAGCCGCTGGGTGTGCTGGAGGAGCGCGCCCACGAGGCGGTGGGCGAGCTCGCAGCCGAGCTCGGCCTCGAGGCGTACGCGGGGGCTTTCCGTCTCACCCGCAAGGAGACGGCTGAGCGAATCGCAGTGCTCGGCCAACCGGGAGAGGCCGGCGGCGGTACCGCTGCGGTGTGCGGCGTCCATGCTCCTGTAATCGACGCTTCCGGAACGTTCGGAGATCCCTGGCGAGAGTGACCGGAAAGAGAAGAGGCGCCGTCGGGCGCCTCTTCTCACTCTCGCTGGAGCGAACGGCCTACGGAGTGTCGCGCCGAATCACGCTGTCGTCGCGCGTCCCGGTCGTCACGACCGAGTCGTCGCGCGCACCCGTGGTCACGGGCTCGCGGTCCTCGACGGTTGTCGTCGTCGGGCGGTCGGTCGGGACGGCCGTCGTTACACCGTCCTCGCGCCGGTAGTCGTGCACGTCTTCGTCGACGACCGTCCGTGTCCGGTCGACGTAGCGCTCGCGCGGGCCGGTCGTGTCGAAGATGAAGGCAGTCACGACTCCGAACGCCAGCGCGATCGCGGCCGCGAAGAGACCGAGATCGCCAACGAACCCGAGAATGCCGATCGAGTCGCTCCAACTCTCGAACCGGCTCTGCTGCCAGCCACCCGTGGGCTGGGTGGCCAGGAGGACCCAGGCAGCCGCGATCAGCGTCGGCAGCCATGCGAAGAGGAGGACGGCGGTGGAGACCCGCGGTACCCCCCACTTCGTCCAGCCGCCGAGCAGCTGTGAGAGCCCGAGCGCCAACCCGGCGCCGGCGAGAAGCCCCATGACTGACCAGAACTCGCTCGTCTGGCCGAGATCGAAGTTCGATGCGATCCAGATTAGGAGTCCGGCCACCGCCACGCCGGCGAGCGTGAAGAGCGCCCGGACGACGCTACGTGCATACCGATTGCGATCGGCCGGTCGGTCGACGACCTCGTCGTTGGTGACGACGCGATCCTCGTCCACGTACCGGTCCCTGTTCATCAAACCCATTCGTGTCACCCCGCTCGGTTGATGTGTTGAGCGTGGTGTTCCCGGCCGGTCCCGGTCTGTAACGCCCGTCTACGCAGCCAGATCGCGGCGTCGCACGTCGAATGCGCCTGACTCGAGCTCTTGCCGGAAGGCGGTGACGCGATCGTCCCGGTCGCGCTCGAAGACGTGTTCGACCACCTGAACGTGGCGGTCGTTGTAGAACGGGAGATCCACGTGTGGGCGGCTCACGAGGTTGACGGTCGTGCACTCGCAGACCGGACAGCGGACGGCGAGCCCGACCTCGTCGGCGGCCGGCGAGAGGACGAGAAAGGCAGATGGGAAAACGGGCTGTGGGCGGTTCTCCGGATAGCAGAAGAAGGTCCAAGGCCAGTCACCCGACCGGATTTGCCGCGCGGCGAGGTCGAGGAGGTCATCCGTTGCCGACTCGACCCGAGCCGTCATCAGGTTGAAGAACTCCGCCCCCGAAGCGCCGAGCGGCGCCCAGTCGAGCTCTTCGTGAGTGACGAGCCCTTCGTGCTCACCTCCGCAGCTGCACGCGAAGACGACCTGGTAGACGGCCGGATGTGAAGGCCCGGGGAGACGCTCCAAGGAGCGAAATGCAGACAGGCGCACCTGAACGTGTCCCACGACGGGGCAGGAGAACGTGTAGTGCCCGGTCAGACCGTCATACATGGCTCGTGGATTCTGTATCGGCAGGCCGGACGGCGAGCCATAGGTCCCGAGGCCGAGGGCACTACTCGTACTGGATCAGCGAGAACACGTCGTAGCCCTCGAGCCGGTCCCGCCCGTTCAGGAACGCAAGCTCGATCACAAACGCAAGGCCGACGACCTCTCCTCCGAGCTGCTCCACGAGATCGACCTTCGCCTTCGCCGTGCCCCCGGTCGCCAGGAGGTCGTCGTGGATGAGAACGCGCGCTCCCTCCGTGATCGCATCGGCGTGCAGTTCGAGAGCGTCGAACCCGTACTCGAGATCGTACTTCGCGCTCACGGTCCGCCAGGGAAGCTTTCCCGGCTTGCGGGCTGCCACGAAACCGCATCCCAGTCTGCACGCAAGGGCCCCGCCGAGGATGAAGCCGCGCGCCTCCGCGCCCATGATCAGATCGGGCTTCCGCGGCTCGGCGAACGCCGCCAGCTGCTCCACCGTGGCGCGGAGCGATTCCGCATCCGCGAGGAGCGGCATGATGTCCTTGAAGACGATCCCGGGTTTTGGGAAGTCCGGGATGTCCCGAATCTTCGAGGCGAGGTCCGGTTCCACCGCGTCGGGGAGCCTACGCGACGTGCGAGCGGAGCGCGCGCCAGAAGAGCGCCTGCGAGAGCTCCTGCGCGAGCGCGGCGAGAGTCTCGAGATCCTCGAGCCCTGCGACGCGGCGCTCGGGATTGCTCGAGCCGAGCGCCGGGGCGACGACCTGTCGGAGCAGTGCCGCCTCGCCGTCGGCGTTGGTACGGAACTTCTTCAGGTTCCTTGGAGCGACGCCGAAGCGGGCGAGGTTCCGGCAGGCGATCACGACCTCCACATCCCGGTCTGGATACCGGTTCTCTCCATCCTCGATCCGCGGCTCGAGGAGCCCGTAATCCTCCAGCTCGCGGACGAACCCTGCGTCCGCGCTCGCCCGCTCGCAGAGCGTGCCGAGGTCGAGCTCCGGCTCGGCCGCGCGAAGACCTGAGTCGGCCCCGCGTCGCCGCTCGCGCTTCACGCCTCCGGGGGCGTCGAGCTCCTGGCGGATGACACGGAGCGGCAGGAACTCGTCTCGCTGGAGTCGCAGGATCGTCTCGAGGCGTTCCACGTCCTCCTCGGTGTAGAGGCGGTATCCCCCCTGTGTCCGGCGCGGAGTCAGGAGCCCCTGGTCTTCGAGGTAGCGGATCTTCGAGATCGAGATGTCTGCGAACTCCGCGCGCAGTCGCCTGCGGACGGCGCCGATCGTGAGCGGCCGGCCAGGCGTCTCCTGCGAATAGGTGGACGTCGCCATCAGTGCTCCAGGAAGGTCAGCCGGTACTTGCCGATCTGGACCTCGTCTCCATCTTCGAGCTTGGCCTTCTCGACCCTGCGCCGGTTCACGTACGTCCCGTTCAGGCTGCCGGCATCCTCGATCGTGTAGCCCTCGTCGTCGCGAACGAGCATGGCGTGCGAGCGGGACACCGTCACGTCGTCGAGGAAGACCGGAGCGTCGGGTGAGCGACCGATCTCGACACGGTTGCCGTCGAGGGGAAATGTCTCGCCGGCACGACCGCCGCCCGAACGGACGACGAGCGCTGTTCCCTCGATCCGAAGCTCGGAGAGCGGCTCGCCTTCCTCGTCGACCACGTCCTCGGGTGCGTACGTCATCGTCGTCGATCCCCCCGGCTCGTCCTTGATGAGAAGTGCGCCGCACTTCGAGCAGTAATTGGCGGCCTCGGGGTTCTGGAAGCCGCACTCGGGGCAATGCACATGCGTCACCTCGGCGCTACTCGTCCGGGTTCGGAGGCGCCGCCTTCGAGGCGAGGATCGCTGCGAGCTTCTCGACGTCGACCTCGTAAAGCGGGCCGTGGCCCTCGCCTACTTGCCGGTGGAGGCGGGACTGGAGCTCGGCCTTCAGGATGTCGATCTTGCCGTGAAGGATTCTGCGCCGGTACGAAACCTGGTTTTCCTCGTCCACGAGCTGGTCGATCAGATCGCGCAGCTCGGTATCGGAAATCGTCTCAAGGTCGGGAAGAGCTTCCACGCTGCCCTCCGGTCTGGGTCGGGGATGGGCTCCCTGTAGTAAACCATCGGACCGCCAATCTATCAACCTCGACTTGAGGGTTTAGGTGCTGTCCTCCCCTTCCGAGCCCGCGATGATGCGCTCGACGAGAGCCGTGTACTCGTCCTCGAGCCTCGCCGCATCCTCCTCGCTGGCCCCCTCCGCGTAGACGTGGACCATTGCTTCGGTGGGATCAGGGAGAACGTGTGCCCAGCCGCCGTCCTCGTAGACCTTGATGCCGTCGGTCACGTCCACTTTCTTGTCCCGCACCTGATCCGTCAGGATCCGCATGACCGCGCCCTTGCGGGCGAAGGGGCAGCGGACCTGTCGGTGGACGACCCGGGACCTCGGCAGAGCGTCCACGAGCTCTGAGAGGGGCTTCCGCACCGGGGCGAGGAGCTCGAGGAGCTTGCAGAGGCTCGTGATGCCGTCGTAGGCGGGAAGGAACTCTGGGAAGACGAAGCCGCCGGCCGCGGAGCCAGCGAACACGACACCGTCCTCTGCCGCGGCCCGTGTCAGGGCCGCAAGGGAAGCAGGCGTACGCTGCACCTCGAGCTCCGAGCCCTTCACCATCTCCTCGACGAGGCTGGTGACGGTGACCGGAAACGCGAGGCGACCCTTCCGTCCGTTCGATGCGATGAGGCTCAGGAAGAGCAGGAGCTCCTGCTCGACTTCCACCTCTCGCGCGCGCTCGTCGACGAGGTATAGGCGTTCGGCCGCTCCGTCGAAGGCGACGCCGAAGTCAGCACCGACGGCAGAGACGAGCCGCTTCACCTGGCCGAGCGATTCCGCCAGAGTGGCTCCGGCCGGCGACGTGCGGAGCTCGCGGACGTACGCCTGGGCCGCGACGATCTCGACGCCCAGGTCACCGAGGACGAGCGGGACGACCAGCGAGGCCGACGAGTACGAATAGCCGATCACGATGCGGAATCCCCGCGAGCGGATCGCTTCCGTGTCGAGCGTGGCGAGCAGGTCCTGCGCGTAGCTCTCGGATGCCCGGGCCGGATACCTGATCTCCCCCACACCGTCCCAGGCGCTTCGCCGAAACTCCTGCCGACCGAAGTGCTTCTCGACCTCCTTCATGAACGCACTCGAGACTTCGACCCCGGGCGGCTCGTAGATCTGGAGGGTGACCGCCTCCGGGTCGACCGCACTCTGCCGGACGTGCACGCCCGCTTCGAACCCCTCGCTCTTCAGCAGATGGCGGGTTACCGCAGAGGGCATGACGCGAAGATCCGCGACGTGAACGCCCGTCGCGTTGATCCCGGTCAGAACGGCGCGCCGGAGGAGGCGGCACGCGGACGGCGCCTCGCGGCTCGTGACGACGCGCGCGCCGCGCTGCAGCACCGTGCCGAGCGCCATTCCGAGGCGAAGCGCGATCTCGGGCGTCAGGTCGACGTTGATCAGCCCCGAGATTCCCTCACGGCCGAAGATCGTGCTCGAGGCTCGCGACTCCCAGATCAGGTTGCGGTCGACCTGGGTGCCCGACTCCACCTCCTTGAACGGATAGATGCGGATGCCAGGCAGGACGACGCTCTGCTCTCCGATCGTCGACTGGTCGCCGACAGCCACGCCCTCATGGAGGCGGACGTGGGGCCGGATGTCGCACATGCGCCCCAAGACCGCTCCCTCGACGTGGGCGCTCCGGCCGATGTACGTCCCCGAGTCGATGACGGAGCGCGAGGTGCGAGCATGCTCGCGCAGCACGACGCTCGACGAGAGGACCGAGTAGGCCCCCACGGTCGCATGCGGCGCGATGTGACAGTAGTTCCCGATGAACGCCGGCCCCTCGACCGACTCCAGGTCGTCGAGGTCGACGCCCTCGCCGATCCAGACGTTGCCGCGGAGGCGAATGCCTTCGACAATCAGGTCCGCCTTCCCGTCGAGGACGTCGAAGTTCGCCTGCCGGTACTGATCGAGGTTGCCGATGTCCTGCCAGTAGCCGTCCGCCACGTAGCCGTAGAGCGGCCGGCCCATCTCGAGCAGATGCGGGAAGAGCTCTTTCGAGAAGTCATACGGGCGATCGTCGGGGATGTGGCGCAGGACCTCGGGATCGATCACGTAGATGCCCGTGTTGATCGTGTCGGTGAAGACCTGGGCCCAGGACGGCTTCTCGAGGAAACGCTCGATCCGTCCGTCGGAATCGGTGACGACGATCCCGAACTCGAGCGGGTTCTCGACGCTCTTCAGGCCGATCGTGACGGCTGCGCCCTTGTCCTCGTGGAAGCGGACGAGCGCCCCGAGATCGATGTCACAGAGCGCATCGCCGGAGATCACGACGAAGGGCTCGTCGAGAGCCTCCTCGGCGAGCTTGACCGACCCGGCCGTGCCGGCAGGCGACTCCTCCACCGAGTAGCGGATCTGAACGCCTTGCGCCTCTCCGGCTCCGAAGTAGCCACGGATGACCTGCGGCATGAAGGCGACGGTCACGATGATGTCCTCCAGGCCATGTCGCTTCAGGAGCTCGATGATGTGCTCCATGCAGGGCTTGCCGACGATCGGCACCATTGGCTTCGGCTGGTTCGACGTGAGCGGCCGCAGGCGGGTGCCCTCTCCGCCGGCCATGACGACTGCCTTCATCCTCCCAGGCTCCTGGGCGCCGTGAGGGCATAGAGGACGGCCGCGACCACGGCGACGGTGAGACCGCTCCAGAAGAGTGCCAGCGCCCAGGTCGTCCCCTCGTCGGAGGCGAGCATTCCCGTCAGCGCTGCATAGAGGACCCAGGTCCCCGCCTTGCCGAGCCAGCTCACCGAGAGCTCGTAGCCACGCGTCATGACCAGGCCATACCCGCCGACGAGGGCCGCGTCACGGACGAGAATCACGACCAGCGCCGGCCACGGCAGGCGTCCGTCCAGCCAGAGGAGAACGACCGCCGCATCGATCATCAGCCGGTCGGCGAGCGGGTCTGCGAGCCGCCCGAAGGTCGATTCCACGTGCCAGCGGCGGGCCAGCCAGCCGTCGAGCTGATCGGTCGCGCCTGCAAACGCAAAGACTGCTGCAGCCAGGTAGCTTCCCTCGCCGTCCGTCGCCAGCACGAGGACGACGAACAGCGGGATGAGCGCCAGCCGGAGGACGGTCAGCGCGTTCGGGAGCTGCGCGCGAGGTGCGGAGATCGCTCGTGCCGCCATTCAGCGGCCCAGCGCCGGCAAGGCGCTCTGGATCGGTGCGGAAGGGCGCATTGGCAGCGAATGGTAGCCTCGCGCGGTGCCCGAGCGGCTTGCGCTTCCCGGCTTCGTCAACGTTCACAGTCATGCATTTCAGCGGGCGTTACGCGGGCGAGCTGAGGGTGAGGACTTCTGGGGCTGGCGCGACTCCATGCTGGAGTTGGCCCGGAGCCTGACCCCGGCGCAGGTTCGGGTCGAGTACGAGGCCACCTTCCGGGAGATGCGCGCTGCCGGCTACACGGCCGTGGGTGAATTCCACTATGTGGGGCTCGCCGAGGCGAAGGCGGCGATCGAGGCCGCCGGTGCTGCGGGAGTCGAGCTTGTGCTCCTGCTGGCCGCCTACGGTCGCGGGGGCATCGAGCGGTTCCGCCAGGAGTCCCCGGCCGCCTACCTGGCGCAGGTCGAGGAGCTTCGTGCCGAGGGAGCGCGCGTCGGTGTCGCGCCCCACTCCGTGCGCGCGTGCCCGCCGGACTGGCTGCGCGAGATCGGCCGGTATGCGGAGCGCGAGGAGCTGGTGCTCCATGTTCACGCCGACGAGCAGCCGCGCGAGATCGAAGAGTGTGTGGCCGAGCACGGGCTTCGACCGATCCAGCTTCTCGCCGAGACCGGCTGTCTCGGCCCGCGGACGACAATCGTGCACGGAACGCATGCGAACGACGCCGAGCTCGACCTCCTGGCGGCGGCGGGCGGGCGCATCTGCGTGTGCCCGACGACGGAGGCGAACCTCGGCGACGGTTTCCTCCCCGTCGGGAGGATCAGAAAGCGCGGGATCGCACTTTGCATCGGCTCGGACTCGAACGTTCGCATCGACCCGCTGGAAGAGCTGAGGGAGCTCGAGGGCATTGCTCGCCGCCAGGAGCTGCGGCGGAACGTTCTGTCCCCCTCCGAGCTCCTCGAGATCGGCTCCTCCGAGGGAGCGAAGGCGCTCGGGCTCGACGAATGGCCCGGAATCGAAATCGACCTCTCGCATGTCTCGCTTCGCGGCGTCGACCGCGAGGGAATCGAGCCCGCGCTCGTGTTCGGCTGCGGCGCCGACGTGATCCTGTAAGGGATCAGCAAGGGTCGCAGGAGCGGCGTGAAGCAGGTCGAAATCTCTCGGTCCGATGCGTCTCAGGACGTTCATCGCGCTGGCGCTTGTTCTCGGCGCCCTCCTTGCCGCCGCCCCGGCCCCGGCCCAGGCGGCCGGGAACTCTCGCGTTGCCGCAATCCAGGTCGCGCTTCAGGCTCGCGGGTTCTACCGGGGCACGATCGACGGCTACTACGGCCCCGGGACGCAGCACGCCGTGATCCGCTTCCAGCGCAGGCGCGGCCTCCTCGCGGATGGAATTGCCGGGCGGGTGACACGGCGTTCGCTCGGTCGCTACGGACGCCCGCTCCTGGGCAGGCGGGTCCTCGTGCAAGGCCGAGTCGGCTTCGACGTCTCACAGCTTCAGTTCCTCCTCGCGTGGCACGGATTCCCTTCAGGCGCGTTCGACGGCGCCTTCGGGGGGCGCACCGACCACGCGCTCCGTCGTTTTCAGCGCTGGGCGAGGCTCGGAGTGGACGGTGTCGCCGGGCCGGGCACGTTCGCGGCGCTTCGGACCCCACCCCCGCGCTCCCCCCTGCGGTTCATCCGCCCGCTCCAGACGGGCATTGGAGACAGGTTCGGTCCGCGCGGCTCAACCTTCCATACGGGCATCGACTTCCCGGCACGGGCCGGGACCGGCGTTAGGGCCGCTCGGTACGGCCGCGTCTCCTATGCCGCGTGGATGCCGGGCGGCTGGGGCTACCTCGTCTCGATTGCGCACGGAAACGGGGTCAGGACGATGTACGCGCACCTCTCGCGGATCGACGTGCGCGTGGGCAGGCGCGTCGCTGCCGGGCACCAGATCGGCCGCGTGGGCTCCACCGGTCATTCCACCGGCCCGCATCTCCACTTCGAAGTCAGACTGCGGGGCGCCTCGGTCGATCCGCTAGCCGCCTTCGGCTAGCTCCTTCGAGCGGTTCATGGCCGCCTGGATCGCGTTCAGGAAGGCGGCTCGCACGCCGGCCTGCTCCAGCTCACGGATGGCCGCGATCGTCGTTCCACCAGGGGACGTAACCATTTCGCGTAGCTCGACAGGGTGCATCTTCTCGTCGCGGAGGAGCTTGGCCGTCCCGAGCATTGTCTGCACCACGAGATCGGTCGCGATCTCCCGGCCGAGCCCGAGCAGGATTCCGGCTTCGATCATGGACTCCGCCAGGAGCGCGAAGTAGGCCGGGCCAGACCCGGAGACGGCGGTCACCGCGTCCATGTAGTTCTCCGGCACGCGCACCGACCGGCCAACGTGCGCCAACACTTCTTCGGCCTGTGCGAGGTGCTCCTCCGTCGCATGCGTGCCCGCCGCGATACCCGCCATCCCCTCGTGGACCGTGACCGGTGTGTTCGGCATCGCACGGACGACTGGCACGGCATTCGTCAAGTGGCTCTCGATCAGGGCTGTCGGGATCGCCGCCGCGATCGAGATCAAGGTCTGGCTCGACGTGAGCACATCATGGATGTCCGTCAGGAGCGCCTCGATGTCCTGAGGCTTGACCGCGATCACGACGATGGGGGCATCGGCCGCGGCCTCGCGGTTCAGTTCTGTCGCCCGCACGCCGTAGCGTTCCGTGAGGCGCCCCAGCCGGTCTTCGCTTCGGGCCGTGACGACGATCTGGTCCGGAGGACACCACTTCGAAGACACGAGCCCCGCAACGAGGGCTTCTCCGATCTTTCCGGCTCCGAGAATTGCGATCTTCGCGTTCATGACGAGACCCTAACGACCGCATGGGAGACTCGCGCGAAGCCGGGTCGCGCCGCAAACGATCCGGCTTCGCACAAGCCTGGTGGCGAGTATCCCGCGCTGGGGCAGCCCGGGCATCCCTCGAAGGGGGGATGCGTCAAGCCGGCTGGACGTCGTGCCGCATCCAGAGGTTCGGCTCTGCGTATCGTCCTTCGTCCACCTCACGGTCGATGTGCACGGGCACGAGAGCCCCGGGGACGACGTAGTCCCCCGTCTCCGGAAAGGCCATCCCCGCCCATTCCTCCCACTCTGCGACCGAGCCGGTGACGACGAGAGAGTCGGATGCCACGCCGAGGATCTCGCCGCCGATCCGTTCGTGGAGGCGGATCCACGGGTCGAATGGAAGCCCGTCCGGGCGTCTCCAGGCCGCGTAGCGCTCCATCGGCGTCAGCGGGTAGAGCTCTTTCCGGGTCGGCCGGACGGGCGCGACGAGGCTCCCCAGGCCGTGCTGGGCCGCGGCGCCGCGCATGCCTTTGATCACCACGGCGCTCAAACCTTTCCCCTGGTGCTCCGGCGCGACGATCGCGACGAGCGCGGAGAGCGTGTTGGGCGTCCCGCCGGCCTCGAATGCCCGCTCGAGGACACCGTCGACCCCGGCGGGAAGACCGGAGACGCTCCCGTCCCACTCGAAGGGGATCGTGTTTCCACGGCCGAGGACCTCCCCACTCTCGTCGTCGACCAGGACGAGCTGGAACTCCGGTAGGTCCTCGTAGAGCCGCTCCCAGTAGAGGTTCGTGACGTCCCCGTGCGTCACGAATTCGGGCCAGACGCGTTCAAGGCCGAGCGGCCTGTCCAGGTCCGGTCTTTCCGCGAGAGACACAACCGCAGGCGCCACGGGCCCATCGTCTCAGGCGGAGCCTCGCGGCGTGGAGATTGCCCGCCTCGACCAATGAAGTCCCAGAGGTGGAGCTGGGTATGCGGGAACCAAACGAAAAGCCCCGCACTTGCGGGGCTTTTACCTAGTCGGGGCGCCGAGATTTGAACTCGGGACCTCGTGTCCCCCAGACACGCGCGCTAACCAGGCTGCGCCACGCCCCGCTTGGGGCACACGATACCGGCAGGAGCTAGGAAGGGCCGGCGCCGGGCCTGCTCGGCCCTCGCTCGCCACGCGGTGTCGAGGCAGGTCGGTCGCCGAGGTCCATGTCGGCCTCGCGGATCCGCTCGGCCACTTCGCGGAGGCCCTCCCGTGCCCACTCCACGCGCTCCTCGAGGAGCCGTGTCTCCTCCCGGATCCGGAGCTCGCGTCGGTGTGCGGTCTCCTCGATCTGGCGCGCCTCCTCCTCGGCGCCCGCGCGGATCTGGTCGGCTTGGGCCTGCGCGTCCGCAATCCGACGCGAGGCCTCCTCTTCCGCCTGATAGCGGCGCTGGCTCAGGAGCGACTCGGCCTCGGTCTCGGCTCGCCGGCGCAGGTCGTCGGCCTCCTCTCGGGCCATGGTGACGATGTGCTGGGCCGCCTTCTCGGCTGCGGTAAAGACGGCGGTGACCCTCGGACCGATGTTCAACTCGCCGGCCAGCGACGATTCGTCGCCGGACTGCGTTCGATCGGGACCTGCCCGGACTTCGTCCTGATCGGTCCGCGACTCGCCCTCGGGCTCCTTCTGGCCGGGACCTGCCGGGACTTCGTTCGGTTCGGTCATTCGCTCTCCCTCGAGGTGGGCCCCTGTAGATCGTAGAGACACTGGAGGATGAGCTTCGCCGCCGGGGCTAGTCCTCCTCGCCGCGGAGCGTCCATTCGACCTCGGTCGTCAGACCTGCACGGCGCCGGAGCTCCGCGAGGAAGCGCGCGCAGTCCGACTGGTGATCTGCGGAAACGAAGTCTCCGGGAGGCGTCGGGAGCGCCTGCCGCTCGGGCGCCTGGCTATCAGTGATCGGCTCGGGTCCGTCCAAAAATGTTCCACCGTTCCTGTGGATTCTGTGGATATCTCGCACCTGGGCGGCCCAGCCGGGACTCCCCTAGATCCCGCTCGCGGCCTCCTTACAGCCACCTTACAGATCTTGCTGGGCGGTTCACTGCTCTGACCGAAGGTCGACTCCAAGGTCTCCGCAAAGTGCGGAGAAATTAACTAGGTGCCGAGGCGGCGGTAGAGACGGTCGACCAGATCGGGCATGGAATCGAGCCGCTCGGTGATGACGCGGATTCGGTACTCGCGGAAGTGCTCGGGCTCGACGCCGAGCGCCTTCGCTAACGAGGCGATGACGTCGTCGGATGGGACCGGGCGGTTGCCGTGGACGAGGTGGTTCAGGTATCCGGCAGAGAGCCCGGTACGGTCGGCCAGCCCACGGTAGGTGGTTCCGGTCTGTGCCATGAGCGCCTGGATCGTTGGCCCGAAGGGCTCCTCGCTGAACCTCCGTTTCCTCGCCACGGCTACAGCATCCCACCGATCCGGTCCGGCGCGTCGCCGAGGTCGACACGTTCCTCGGAGCGGTCCGCGCGCCGCAGCACATCGACCTTGCCGTCTTCGAGGGTTTTCTTTCCCACGGTCACGCGCACCGGACAGCCGAGTAGGTCGGCGTCGGCGAACTTCTCGCCCGGCCGCCTGTCTCGGTCGTCGAGGAGCACGGAGATCCCTGCGGTCTCGAGCTCGCCCGCGAGGCGCTCGGCCGTGTCCATCGCTTCGCTGCCTCCGGCACCAATCGAGACCACATGGACGTCGTACGGGGCGAGCGAGCGAGGCCAGGAGATCCCATGGTCGTCATGGCCCTGCTCGATGGCGGCCGCCACCATCCTGCCCGGCCCGATCCCGTAGCTCCCCATCACGAGCGGATGCTCCTGGCCCGACTCGTCGAGGTACTTTGCGCCGAGCGGGGCGGAGTAGCGCGTGCCGAGCTTGAAGATGTGCCCCACCTCGATCGCCGTCTGGAACCGAAGCGATCCGCCGCAGTTGGGACAGGTGTCGCCTTCCTTCGACTGCCGGATGTCTGCGAGGCGGGCTTCGAAGTCGCGCCCATGCTGAACGCCCCGCAGGTGCCAGCCGGTGCGATTTGCTCCGGCGACGAACTGACCTTCGCGGAGCGCCTCGTCCGCGAGGATCTCGCCGGAGAACCCGACCGGGCCGAGCGAGCCCGGGTCGGACCCGAATGCCTGGCGGATCTCATCCTCCGTGGCCGGCCGGTAGTCCGCCCCGAGCACCGCCGCCAGCTTGGCCTCCTCGAGCCGGTCGTCTCCGCGGAGCAGGCCGAGGACGACCCGCCCGTCCACGACCACGGGCATTGCCTTGGAGGTCGCGGCCGGATCGACTGCGAGCAGCTCCGCCAGCGCCTCGATCGTGGTCGCCCCGGGAGTCTCAACCTCTTCGGGCGAGTCGAGCCGCTCGGGGAACTCCGCGGGGCGGGGAATCCCGCGGGCGATCTCGAGGTCGGCCGCGTAGTCCCCGTTCTCACAGGTGACGAGCGTGTTCTCGCCGCTCTCCGCCGGGGCGAGGTAGTCGGTGCTCTCGCTCCCGCCCATCATCCCCGGCTCGGCCTCGACCTCGTAGGCCTCGATTCCGGCCCGGTCGAAGATGCGCCGGTAGGCGCCTGCGTGGGCCTGGAAGCTTCGGTCGAGGCCCTCCTCGTCGCGGTCGAAGCTGTAGGCGTCCTTCATGATGAACTCGCGCACTCTGAGCAGCCCGCCGCGCGGCCGCGGCTCGTCCCGTTCCTTGGTCGCGAAGTGGTACCAGATCTGCGGCAGCTGCTTGTACGACTGAAGCTCCCGCGCGTGGAAGGTCATCGTCTCCTCGTGCGTCATCGGCAGGACGAACTGGCGGCCGGATCGGTCCTCCAGCTTGAAGAGCTCCGGGATGTCGTAGCGGCCGGTCTGCTGCCAGAGCTCGGCCGGGGTCAGGATCGGGCAGAGCATCTCCTGACCACCGATCGCGTTCATCTCCTCCCGGACGATCTGCGCGGCCTTCTGGTGCACGCGCCAGCCCAGCGGGAGAAAGGTCCAGACGCCGGCTCCAAGCTGCCGGATGAAGCCGCCGCGAACGAGCAGGCGGTGGCTCGCCGCCTCGGCATCCCCGGGATCCTCCCGGAGGGTCGGGATGAAGAGCTGAGAGGCCCGCATCCCCGATCTAGGCCGGACGCTGGGCCGCTTCGGCCATCATCAGCGCCGCGGGCTTGGCGAGCTTCAGTCGCTTCGGTCGCACCATGCCGCCTTCGATCCACCGGTCGATCTCGGTAAACAGCTCGTCGATCAGCGTCTCCGAGGGCGCCTTTCTGAGCACGCGTCCGTGCGCATAGAGAAAGCCCGTCTCCCGGCCGCCGGCGATCCCGAAGTCGGCGTCACCGGCCTCTCCCGGCCCGTTGACCGCGCAGCCCATGACCGCGACCTCGAATGCCTGCGGATAAGCCTGGAGGCGTTCCTCGACCTTCTCTGCGAGGTTCCAGACCCCGACGTTGTCACGGCCGCACGAGGGGCAGGCGATCATGACGGGACCGCGTTCACGGAGCCCGAGCGCCTTCAGGATCTCCCAGCAGACCTTGACCTCCTCCACCGGATCCGCTGTGAGAGAGACCCTCATCGTGTCGCCGATGCCGTCCATGAGCAGCGCACCCATACCGACGGCGCTCTTGATCGACCCGGAGAACGGCGTGCCAGCTTCGGTGACGCCGAGGTGAAGCGGATAGGGAACGCGCTCGGAGAGCATCCGGTAGGCCCGGATCATCGTCGGGACGGAGCTCGACTTGACCGAGATCTTGAAGTCGTAGTACTCAAGGCGCTCGAGGATCCGAACCTGCTCCAGCGCCTCCTCGACCAAGGCCGCGGCGGTGTCCTCCTGGGCGAGCTCGACCAGGTGCTTGGGGAGCGAGCCGGAATTTGCTCCGATGCGCATCGGGATTCCAGCCTTCTTCGCCGCCCGGACGACGAGCTCCGTCTTGTCGGCGCCGCCGATATTCCCCGGGTTGATGCGCACGGCTGCCACCCCGGCCTCGATCGCCTTCAGTGCGAGTGAGGCGTTGAAGTGGATGTCCGCGATGATCGGCACCGGGCTCAGGTAGACGATCTTCGGGAGCGCCTCCGCGTCCTCGAGCTTCGGCACGGCGACGCGGACGAGCTCGCACCCGGCTGAGACGAGGGCCGCGATCTGTGCCACGGTCGCATCGACATCGTGCGTCTTCGTGAGGGTCATCGACTGGACGACGATGGGTGCGCCACCGCCGATTGCGACCCCTCCAACCCTGATCTGGCGTTCGCTGGCCATGCAACACCGAGTCTAGCGGTGGCTACGTTCCGCCCAGGCGTCCGATGTCGTTCGAGAGGCCGATGAAGAAGAGCAAGAGGACGAGCCCGATCCCGACCGCGGAGAAGCGCTCGTAGGCCTCCCGCGGGATCGCCCGGCCCCGGATCTTCTCGAGAATCGAGAAGGCGATGTGGCCGCCGTCCAGCGGCAGTAGGGGAAGCAGGTTCAGGAGCGCGAGCGACAGGCTGATCAGCGCGAGGACGCCGAGGTAGTACCGGAAACCGAGGTCGAGCGCCTCGCTCGAGCCCTGGACGATCCCGACCGGGCTCGAGAGCTCTTCGCGACCGGATCCCGTCACGATCCGGCCCAGCGACTGCCCGATCACGACCGTCACCTCCCAGGTCTTCGCGGTCGCCCGCCAGGTGGCGTCGATGGGCCCGTATCGCCTGTACTCGAGGCCCGGGACGAAGCCGATCACGTAACGCCCGTCCTCGGCCTTCTCCGCCTCGACTGGGCCGAGCGAGATCCTCCGGCCGTCGCGGAGCACCGTCAGCGTGATCGGCTTTCCGTTGCTGCCGCGGATCTCGCGCGAGACCGCCTCGAAACTCCGGGTCGGCCGGCCTTCGACGACCACGATTTCGTCGCCCGGCTTCAGGCCGACGGCTGCGGCCGGTGACCCGGTCGTGACCTGATCGACGGTCCGCGTGCGCTCGTCGGGCACGCCGAGCATGAAGACGATCGCGAGCATGAGCACCGCAAATACGAGGTTCGTGCCCGGACCGGCGAAGATGACGGCGATGCGCTTCCAGGCGGGTGCGCGCCAGTAGGCGTCGCCCGACAGGGCGTCGGCGACATCGGTGAGGCCGCGCTTCGCCGCGCGCGCGGCGGGCTCCGAGAGCTGGGCCCGCTCCACCGCGGCTTCGAGCCCGGGCAGAAGCTTGGCGGCCTCCTCGAATCGCCCCGGAGCGAGCGCGCTCCTGACGGGCTCGAGGTCGCGCTCGAGCCACGGCGCCTCCTCGAGCGCACGCGCAAGCGCGACCTCGAGGTCTTGCTCCGCGGGCTTATGCATCCCGGGAATCTTCACGTAGCCCCCGAGCGGGATCGCCCCGATGCCGTACTCGATCCCGTTGTGGACCTTCTTGACGATCGCAGGCGGAAAGAAGAGGTAGAAGCGGCGCGGCCGCATCTTGACCGCGAGCGCGGCCAAGAAGTGGCCCGCCTCGTGGATGACGATCAGAAAGGCGAGACCGGCGATCGAAACGAAGATGCTCAGTGGACGAGCTCCCGGGTCAACGCACTCGCGACGCGGCGGGCCTCGGCGTCGATCGCCACGAGCTCGGCGAGCGTCTCGGCCGGTCCGGTCTCGACGGTCGAGAGCGTTCGCTCGACCACGTCCGGGATCCCGAGGAAGGGAAGCTGGCCGTCCAGGAAGGAGGCCACCGCGACCTCGTTGGCGGCGTTCAGGACACAGGGAGCGGTGCCGCCCTCCTCCCCCGCTGCGCGGGCAAGGCCGAGGCACGGAAAAGCGTCTTCGTCGGGGGCAGAGAACTCGAGGATGAGACCGGACGCAAGGTCGAACGGCTCGACCGGAGTTGCGGCTCGCTCCGGATACGTCAGCGCATACGAGATCGGGACGCGCATGTCCGGGTAGCCCAGGTGGGCCAGCGAGGCCCCGTCTCGGAAACGGACGAGGGCGTGCACGACCGAGGTCGGGTGGACGACCACCTCGATTCGCTCGAACTCGAGGCCGAAGAGAAAATGCGCCTCGATCAGCTCCAGGCCCTTGTTCATCAGCGTCGCCGAGTCGACGGTGATCTTCGGGCCCATGTTCCAGGTCGGGTGTGCAAGCGCTTCGGCCGGCGTGACGTCGGCGAGCTCGCTTCGACTCCGCCCGCGAAAGGGACCCCCCGAGGCGGTGAGGACGAGTGAGTGGATCGTTTCCTCGGCCCGGCCTTCGAGGCACTGGAACGCGGCCGAGTGCTCGCTGTCAACGGGCAGGATCCGCCCTCCTCCCCGCTCCTTGGCGGCGAGCGCGAGCGGCCCGGCTGCGACGAGGCTCTCCTTGTTCGCCAACGCGAGGTCGATGCCGCGCTCGAGCGCCTCCAGCGTCGCCGGGAGGCCTGCGAATCCCATGACGGCGTTCAGGACGACGTCTGGCTTGCTCGCCCTGACGAGCTCGTCGAGAGGTGGGTCGCCGCCGATCGACACGTGCTGGACGCCGTGCTCGCTTGCGATCCGCTGGGCCTCGTCCGCCTGCGATCCGACGGCGATCGCGCACAGCTCGAGCTCCGCGTGGGCGGCGACCACCTCGAGCGCCTGTGTGCCGATCGAGCCCGTGGCACCGAGTAGGGCGAGGCGTTTCATGGAGCCAGTGTAGAGACGCGGGTAGGGCCTCCAGTGCCACGATATGGGTCATGGACGCCGCGTTCGTGCTCGCAGCGCTTTCGCCCCCGCCGGCCCGCGTGCTCGAGATCGGGTGCGGTTCCGGGGAGCTCGCGCTTGCGCTCGCCCAGGCGAGGTACGACGTGGTCGCGATCGATCCCGAGGCTCCGGACGGTGCGCTCTTCCGCCGGACGAGCCTGGAGGAGCTCGACGAACCCGGACCGTTTGACGGAGTCGTCGCGAGCCGCTCGCTCCACCACATCCACGACCTGGATGCCGCTGTCGAGCGCATACACGCCCTTCTGGGGCCTGGCGGACGCGTGATCCTGGTCGAATTTGCCTGGGAGCTCCTGGACGCTGACACCGCCGACTGGTACCTGGGCCAGCAGCTCGCCCTCCAGGCCGCCGGACGCCTCGACAACGTGCCTCCGTCGGTCGCAGCGGCGCTCGCGGCCTGGGAGGAGGAGCACCTTGGCCTCCACACGGGCGAGGCGATGCTGGCGAGCCTGCGTCGGCGCTTCCGCGAGCTTCGGTTCGAGGAGACGCCTTACCTCCACCGAACGCTTGGTGGAGTGGCGAGCGAGGCCCTCGAGCAGACCCTCGTGAACGCCGGCGCCATTCGCGCGCTCGGGTTCCGGTGGGTCGGGGAGCCGCTCGAGCTCTAGCCCAGCGCGACGAGCACGTAGTACGCGGCCGGGCCGGCGAAGAGGAGGCTGTCGATGCGGTCGAGAACACCTCCGTGCTCCCGAAGGAGGCGACCCGTGTCCTTCGCGCCGAGGTCCCGCTTCACGAGCGACTCGAAGAGGTCGCCCACGGTGGCGGCGGCGACGAGCGCGGCGCCGAGGACGAGTCCGCGCCAGCTTCCGTAGACCTCGCTCGAGTAGAGGGCGAAGAACGCCGCCAGGATGCCTGCCACCGCTCCGAAGACGAAGCCCTCCCAGGTCTTGTTCGGTGACATGACGGGGGTCATTCGGTGGCGGCCGGCGAGCCGTCCGCCCGCGTAGGCGAACGTGTCGATCACGAAGACGGTCACAAGCACGGTCAGGATCGCCTCGACCCCGACCTCATCGAGCTCCCTGATCAGGACGAGGTGGCCCAGCCCGAATCCCACCCAGGCCGCACCAAGTACCGTCGTCGCAACGGCCACGGTCGCCGACTGTCTCGTCTCGGCGATCGCCGCGAACAGGAATGCGAGCGGGAAGGTGACGAGGAACCCCGCCAACATCCACTCGCCACCGCCCAGCTCGGCTCCGGCAAGTGCGGTCACCGCTCCGGCGTAGCCGGCAAGGACGAGTGGGCGGAGGGGCCGCGCGAGCCGGTAAAACTCGTGCAACGCGACGAGCGCGGCGCAAGCCGCGAGCGCGAAGAGAAACCAGCCGCCGAGGTACGCGGCGCCGAGGACGAGGGGCAGGCCCGCCAGCGCGACGACGCCCCGCGAGACAAGCGAGCTCACGCTGTTCTACCTGCCGCCGAAGCGTCGTCGTCGGCCGGCGTACTCTCCGAGAGCCTGCCGCAAGTGGCGCTCGCTGAAGTCCGGCCAGAGCGTCTCGACGAAGACGAGCTCCGTGTAGGCGAGCTGCCACAGGAGGAAGTTGGAGACGCGGAGCTCTCCGGACGTGCGGATGAGGAGATCGGGCTCGGGCATCTCGGGAGCGTAAAGCCGTGAGGCGATCGCGTTCTCGTCCACGTCCCTCGAGTCGACTCCGTCCTCGACGAGCCGCCTCGTCGCCTCGACTACCTCGTCCCGGCCGCCGTAGTCGAAGGCGATCCAGAGGTTCAGCCCGTCGTTCGAGAGGGTGTCGTCTTCGAGCTCGGCCATCTTCTGGCGGAGGGCGAGCGTAGCCCGGTCCCGCCTGCCGATGAACCGGACCCGGACGCCCTGCTCCACGAGGTCGGGAAGCTCGCGTTCGATCGTCTCGATGAAGATCTCCATGAGCGACTCGACCTCGGCAGGCGGGCGCGACCAGTTCTCCGTCGAGAACGCGTAGACACAGAGGGACTCGATGCCCAGGTCGATCGAAGCCTCAACGGTCCGTCGCAGCGCCCGTGTCCCGGCGCGATGCCCGGCCGCCACCGGCAAATGCCGCCGGCGGGCCCAGCGCCCGTTCCCGTCCATGATGATCGCGATCGAGCGCGCGAGCTCGGGAAGATCGTCTTCGCGGAGCGGCTTCAGGCTCCGCAGCGTCCGCAGCTTGGTCAGGAGGCTCATCGCGGGCGGGAAGGAGCCCGAGTGCTAGATGGTCGATCGGCCATCTAGACCTCCATGATCTCCTCTTCCTTGCGCTTCAGGAGCTCGTCGATCCGCTTCACATGATCGTCCGTCAGCTTCTGCGCCCGCTCCTCGGCCCGCCGCTCCTCGTCGTCTCCGACGTCTCCCTCCTTCACGAGCTCCTTCAGGTCGTGCATGACGTCCCGGCGGATGTTCCGGACCGCGACACGGCCCTCCTCTGCGAGGTGCCGAACGACCTTGACGAGCTCCTTGCGGCGTTCCTCGGTCAGCTGTGGGATCGGCAAGCGGATCAACTTGCCGTCGTTCGAGGGCGTCAAGCCGAGATCCGACTCCTGGATCGCCCGCTCGATCGTCTTCACCGAGCCGGGATCGTACGGCTGGACGGTTAGAAGCCGCGGCTCCGGGACGTTCACCGTCGCAAGCTGCTTCAAGGGCGTCTTCTGCCCGTAGTAGTCGATCTCGATGCGATCGAGAAGCCCTGCCGACGCGCGGCCCGTTCGCACCGTCGTGAACTCGTGGGCCGCCGCCTCGACGGACTTGTCCATACGCCGGTCGGCATCCTTCAGCAGATCGTCGATCATGCGCTCCTCCGGGGGGTCGAGATGATCGTGCCGACTCGCTCGCCTCTGGCGACGCGCTCGATGTTCGACGCGTCGTCGAGGCCGAAGACGTAGATCGGCAGGCCGTTGTCCATGCAAAGGGAGAGCGCGGTCGTATCCATCACCTTGAGGCCGCGCTCGAGTGCCTCGCGGTGAGTGAGCTCAGGAAGGAAGCTTGCGTTCGAGTCCACCTGCGGATCTCCGTCGTAGACCCCGTCCACGCCGTTCTTCCCCATCAGGAGTGCCTCCGCGCCCACCTCGAGCGCGCGCAGCGCGGCCGCCGTATCGGTCGTGAAGAACGGGTTCCCCGTGCCCGCAGCGAAAATGACGATGCGCTTCTTCTCGAGGTGCCGCATGGCCCGCCGGCGGATGTAGGGCTCCGCGACCTCGCTCACGTTGATGGCCGAGAGAACACGCGTATGGATCCCCAGGCGCTCGAGCGCGTCCTGGACGGCGAGGCAGTTCAGCAGAGTCGCGAGCATGCCCGCGTAGTCGCCGGTGGCACGGTCCATCCCCTCGGCTGCTGCCTCGATTCCGCGGTAGATATTGCCGGCACCGAGGACGAGCGCGACCTCGACCCCGAGCTCGTGAACCTGCTTCACCTGGTGCGAGATCGATTCGATCCGAGTCGGGTCGATTCCGTAGTCCCGGTCGCCCATGAGGGCCTCGCCCGAGAGCTTCAGAAGGATCCGTCCGAAGGCCGCGTCTCCCATGGCGGGCTCTTCGAGGACGCCGCTCTCCGCGTGGACGCTCACTCTGCCAGGGCGAAGCGCACGAACTCGCGGATCTCAGCCCCTCGCTCCTCGAGGGCCTTCCCCACGGTCAGGGACGTTTCGTGAATCCAGGGTTGGTCAGCGAGGACGACCTCCGCGAAGAAGCGCTTTCCCAGCATCCCGTCGACGATCTTGGGCTGCACTTGCTCGGGCTTCGAAATCACGTCCGGGAGCTTCTCGTAAATCGCGCGCTCGCCGGCGATCACGTCTTCGGGAACCTCGTCGCGCGACGCGTACTGCGGGTTCGCGAACGAGATGTGCTGGGCGAGCATGCGGGCCAGATCCCGGTCCGCGCCCGCGAGCCGGATCAGCACGCCGATCTTCTCGGCAGGCGGGTGGACGTACGCCTCCAGCACCTCTCCGTTCTCCGACTCCATTCTCGCCGCCCCGCGGACGGCGATGTTCTCGCCGATCCGGGCGACAAGCGCGATGCGCTCCTCTTCCAGCTCGTCGACGGCATCGGGGCCTTTTTCGCTGACGACTTCCAGAACCTGCCGGGCGTAGCCCAGGAAGTCCTCGTTCTTCGAGACGGGCTCGGTTTCGCACCCGACGGCGACCATGGCTCCCCGGTGGTCCGCGACGTCTGCGAGCACCTTGCCCTCGGTCGTCTCGCGGCCAGCGCGCTTTCCAGCCGAGGCCATTCCCCGCTCCCGGAGAAGACGCTGCGCTTCTTCGACGTCTCCCCCCGTCTCGACCAGCGCGCGCTTGCACTCCATCATCCCGGCGCCGGTTCTGTCTCGTAGCTCCTTGACGAGCTTGGCGCTGATCTCGGTCACGCCGGCTTGTCCTCCGGCTCTCCGGTTGCGACGGCGCCCCCGCCCGAAGGTGCGCCGAGCATGTCGTCAGCAGCCGCGGCGGCTTCCGGCAGCTCAGGGGCGGGATCGGCCGCGGGCTCGGTCTGAGGCTCGGGCTCGGGTGCCGCTTCGGTCGGGGCTTCGTCCGGCGCCGGAACCGCTGACTCGGCCCCGACGGCCGGTGCGCCGACAGGCTCCTCGACGCGACCGTTCGTCTGGGAGATCTCCGTCTCGGTGACCAGATTCTTTCCGGCGGCGATCCCGTCGGCGAGGACTTTCACGATCAGGCCGCAGGACCGGATTGCGTCGTCGTTCCCGGGAATGATGTAGTCGGCATCGTCCGGATCGCAGTTCGTGTCGACGAGCCCGATCACCGGCAGGCCGAGCCGGCGAGCCTCGCGGATCGCCAGCTGCTCCTTCTTCAGGTCGACAACAAAGACCGCGTCCGGCAGACGCTTCATGTCCGCCACGCCGCCGAGGTTCGCCTCGAGCTTCTCCAGCTCGCCCTCCATCGCGATGCGTTCCTTGGGTGGGAGCAGGTCGAGCTGTCCCTCGTCCTTTCGGCGCCGGAGCTCGTGGAGTCGTTCCAGGCGCTCCGAGATCGTCCGCCAGTTCGTGAGGAGCCCACCCAGCCAGCGATGGTTCACGTACGGCATGCCGACACGCGCGGCCTGCTCGGCGACAGAGTCCTGCGCCTGCTTCTTCGTGCCGACGAAGAGCACGGAGCCGCCTCGCTCGGCGATGTTCCGGGCAAACGCGTGGGCTTGCTCCAGGAGCGAAAGGGTTTGCTGGAGATCGATGATGTAAATGCCGCCGCGCTCGGTGAAGAGAAAGCGGCGCATCTTGGGGTTCCAGCGCCGAGTCTGGTGGCCGAAATGGACTCCGGCCTCCAGGAGCTCGCGCATCGAGACGACGGACACGTTCAGATCCTCCTCGGTTGAGTGGAAAAGCCGGTGGAGACGGGTGGAACCGGGGTCAAACCCCGGCACCGCCACCCGCCCGGATTCCACCGGGTAGGAGACGAAAAACCGCTGCATTCTAGCCGACCCGGTCCGTACCCTGACGGGATCGGGGTTCTGAGGGCATCTGCGTGGGATCTTGCGGTCGAGACCGTCGACGAGGCGCTCCGCGAGGGCGGTGCACCCTCGCTCGCCCGCCTCGGCCGCCTGGGGCAGCTAGGGACGCTTCCATCGTTCATCGCCGCCCTCGAAGCCGGAGGCGACCCGGCCGAGCTCGCGGCCGACTACGCCCGCGAGCGTGAGGGCCTCGGCCTGGGCCAGGCGGAAGTCGTGGCAGAGCTCCTCGCCCTCGGCCGCGTGCTCGAGCGACACGGCGAGCGCGGGGCCCGCGAGGCACTCGACCACTGCCTGCTCCTGTACTTCGGACAGGTCACGGGCGGCCTGGCCGAGCTGGCGCGGCGGGACCCCCTCACGGGCCTCCTGCACCATCGGGCCTTCCACGACCTCGTCGGCCGGGAGCTCACACGTGCACAGCGCTACCGGGGCCGGCTCGCCCTCGTGCTCCTCGACCTCGACCACTTCAAGGTGACGAACGACACGGAAGGGCACCAGGAGGGCGACCGGCTTTTGCGCGCCTTCGGGCGTGCGCTCGCACAGACGGCCCGCGAAACGGACGCGGTCGGGCGCCTCGGGGGGGACGAATTCGGGGCGTTGCTCCTCCAGGCGGACCAGAGCTCTGCGGGAGCCTTCCTCGACCGCTTGCACGAGGGGATTCCGGCCGAGCTCTCGGTGAGCGCCGGGACGGCCACGCTGGCTGACGGTTGCGTGGGCCCGGAGCAGCTCTTCGGCCTGGCCGACCGGCGGCTCTACGAGTCGAAGACCGCCCGCGCGGCCTAGGCCCGGGCCCGGTCGAGCGCCTCGGCCAGGTCGGCCGGTAGAGCGGACTCCACCTCGACCGTTGCATCGCCGAACGGATGTGGAAAGGAAAGGCGCGCCGCGTGCAGGAATTGGCGCTCGAGTCCGAGGTCGCCTTCGACACCGTAGAGCGGGTCGCCCGAGACCGGAAGGTCGATCGCGGCGAGATGCACCCGGATCTGGTGCGTCCTCCCCGTCTCGAGCCGCACCCGGAGCAGGGCGTGGTCGCGTAGGAGCTCGATCGCGTCGAAGTGCGTGATCGCCTCACGGGGCGCAGCCGAGTCGAGGGAGATTCGCGTCGCATCGTGGCGATCGCGGCCGATCGGCGCCTCGATCCGCCCCTCCCGGGAGCGGGGCCGCCCTCGTACGAGGGCGAGGTACTCCCTGACGAGCTTCCTGCTTCTCAGGAGACGCTGCAGCCTGCGATGAGCTTCTTCGGAACGGGCGACGACCAGAAGCCCCGAGGTGTCGCGGTCGAGACGATGAACTATCCCGGGCCGGCCTGCGTCCCCACCTCCGGCGATCTCGTGGGCGAGGAGGCCGTGGACGAGCGTTCCGGTGCCATGCCCGGCCGAGGGGTGAACGACGACTCCAGCCGGCTTGTCGACCACGAGCAAATGCTCGTCCTCCCAGGCCACCCGCAGGTCGAGATCCTCGGGCTCGAGAGCGCTGGGCTCACGCTCGGGTGCCTCGAACTCGATCGGCTCTCCAGGCGTGAGCCGATGGCTCTTCGGGCGCCTCGCACCGTCGACCAGGACCTTGCCCGCGTCCAGCAGCCGTTCGGCAGCCGCACGCGAGCCAACCTCGTCGAGAGCTCCGAGGAAGCGGTCGAGCCGCTCGCCGGCCGCCTCGGGCGGCACGACGAGAGCTCTCCGCTGCACCTACCCGCTCGTCCTGGGTAGGCGCCGATGCAGCTTCCGGGGTGAGCGCTCGGACGAGATGATCGTCGCCATCAGGATCACCACGCCGAGGACGATGAAGGTGTCTGCGAGGTTGAACGCGGGCCAGAAGCTGACGTCCAGGAAGTCGGTGACGTGGCCCAGCCGCATGCGGTCGACCAGGTTCCCGAGGCTGCCGCCGATCAGAAATCCGAGCGCAACCGGAAGAATCGGGTGGCGGGCTCCCGCCTTTGCGAAGTAGCCGACCATCCAGGCGATTGCGACCGCAGTCAGGATCGTCACCGCGGAAGCCCAGGTCGAAAAGATGCCGAACGCGATTCCAGAGTTCCGGACGTGATGGATCTCGAGCGGCCCCGCAACGTGAAAGGAGTCCCCGAGGGCGAGCTGAGTGACCACGAGCTGCTTGGTCAGCTGGTCGGCGGCGAGTGCGGCGAAGGCGACCGCAAAGAGCGCGAGCCAGTGAAACGGACGCGCCGAGAGCGACCGCGCGGCCATCGAGATCGGGACGCGGCCGTCCGTGGCCGACCCGACGCGCACGTCGATCAGCCGCGGTGAGGGATTCGTCAACCCCTCTCTTCGAGGCGCTTGCACTCGATGCACTTCGTCGCGTACGGCATCGCCTCCAGGCGCGCCTCCGCGATCATCTTCCCGCAGCTCGTGCACGTTCCGAATGTCCCCTCCTCGATTCGCTTCAACGCGAGGTCGATCGCCTCGCGAACATGGCCAAGATTGTCTTCAAGTGAATTGTCGATCTCACGCGCCAGGGTGATCGATGCCGCGTCGCCCACGTGATTATCGCGAGTCTCCTCTTCTGTCTCGTCCCCGTTCGACGAGGGGCTCTCCACATGGAGGACCTTCAGGGAGTGCTCGACCCGCTCGCGCTCCTCGAGGAGGATCGCCCGGTAATCGATGGACGTCACCTGGCCGCCTCCGGGCGCGAGGCTACCCGCACCTTCCAGCCGTCGCCATGACCCCCGTGCACCCGTGTTTCACGCCCCCCCGGGGAGACGTGCGGGCGCAGCCGGGAGCGGGCAGGCGACACCGTTCGAGTATATCCCCGAGGCAGGCTGCCCCTGTCCGCGCTAGGCGGCTTGTCCTGGCGCCTCGCGCTCCTCGGTGTCGCTCTCGAGCCGATCGAGGGCGGTGACGAGGAAGGCGCGGTACTCGGCGCGCATCTGTGTCTCGATGGTCTTCAGCCGCCTGATGTCGGCGCGAACGCGCTCTCGTTCGTTCTCTGCACCGCCTCCGAGCTCGCGTGCCTTGACGCGAGCCTCGTCGAGAATCACGCCAGCTTCGCGATGGGCCTGGGCGCGGAGCTCGTCTGCGGAGCGCTCGGCGGACACCAGGGTGTTTCGAAGGAGCACCTCCAGCTCGCGGAAGCGGGCCAGCTCGCCCTCCAGGCGCTCGATCTCGTCACGAAGGTCAGCCCGCTCGCGCCAGACGTCCTCGAAGCTCTCGGCGATCCTGAGGAGCAGGGCGTCGGTCGCCGGCCGGTCGTATCCGCCCAGGCGGCGGCCGAGCTTCACATGCCGAATCTCGACCGGGGTGAGTGACATTGCACCCGCCTTCTTCAGCGGAGCGCGTCGATTCCCTTCAGCACCAGGGCCTGCACGATGTAGAGCGAGAAGATCGCCACGATCGGGGAGAGGTCGAGTCCAAGCCCACCGAGCGAAAGCTGAGGCAAGAAGCGGCGAAAAAGCCGTAGATACGGGTCGACGACGTCGTAGAGGAAGCGCTGGATCCGGCTCAGCCAAACGTTGTAGGGGAGCGGGATCCACGACATGATGATGTAGGCGATGATGCAGATCAGGTAGACGGCGAAGACCGTCGACACGAAGCTCTCAGCCGTATCGATGGAATCCGCGAGAAGCACGGGGGGAAACCTACCGCGCCCCTCGGCCGGGTGGGCCTACCGTTCTACGATTGGTTGAAGAAGCCGCGCTCGATCAGGCGCGCCCGCTCCTCTGCCGAGACCTCGACGTTCCTCGGTGTGAGCAGGAAGACCTTGTCCGCGATCCGCTGCATGCCCCCGTTCAGCGCGTACGTGAGCCCGCTGGAGAAATCGATCAGGCGCTTGGAGAGCTCGGCGTCCGTGCTCTGGAGGTTCAGGATCACGGGCACCGTGTCCTTGTACTTGTCCGCGATCCCCTGGGCATCGGCGAAGCTCTGCGGGACGACGAGGTGGACGCGGACGGACGCCGACGTCACCGCCTCGAGCGGAGGGCGCTGCCCACGGGAGGAGCGAAGGACGGCGGTCCGCGCGGCCGGCGAGGTCTCGGGATCGGACCAGTCGTCAAATTCCTGGGCACGCCCCCGGCGCGGGTTCAGACGCCGCACGTTTGGCCGATCGCCGTACGTGCGCTCGAGCTCATCCTCCGCATCGAACGCTTCCTCGTCCCAGTACTCGTCCTCCTCGACGATGCCGAAGTAGACGAGCGCGCGGTTCCAGACGTCTGCGACACTCATGACGGGCCAGAATCTTACCCGCGGAGCAGGTTCGATCCCACCCGCACGAGCGTCGCGCCCTCCTCGACGGCGATCCGATAGTCCTGCGACGTCCCCATTGAGAGCTCGGTGAGGCCGTGCCGGTGGGCCAGCTCCCGGAGCTCACGGAAGTAGGGCCGGGAGCGCTCGGGATCCTCTGTGAAGGGTGGCATGGTCATGAGGCCGCGTATGTCCGCACCCGCCTCCCCCGCCTCCGCCAGAAAGGCCGGGAGATCCGCGCTCGCGACGCCGGCCTTCGAGTCCTCGCCCGACAGGTTGACCTCGACCAGGGCGGGAATCTCGAGCCGGCGCGCGGCCGAGAGCGAGTCGAGCGAGTGAAGAAGCGTGCATCGAGCCGACACCTCCCGGGCCTTCCGCGACTGGAGCTGACCGATGAAGTGCCACTCGAAGCTGTCATCCCATCGCTCCTGCTTCGCGACCAGATCCTGGAGGCGGTTCTCCCCCACCACCTCGACTCCCGCCTCGGCGAGCTCCGATAGCTCGTCCGCGGAGACGTACTTCGTCGCGACGACGACGCGGACGGTAGGCCCGACCTCGGCTCGGAGGCTCTCGTAGCGCTCGCGGAGTCCCTCAGGCGACGTAGCCGATCACTCCTTGCCGGCCCGTGACGCCGTTGTCGCGGCGGTGCGAGAAGAAGAGCTCCGGATGGCAGGCCGTGCAGATGCCCGTGTGCTCGACCGAGCCGATCCCGGCTTCCTCCAGGGCGCGCTCGACAGCGAGCGGCAAGTCCAGGTTCCGTCCGCGCATGACCTCCGGTCCAAAGCGCTCGCGGTAGGGAGCCGCGACCTCCTCCCCCACCTCGTAGCAGCACGGCCCGATCGCCGGTCCCACAGCGGCAGCGAGCTCTCCGCCTCCGAGTGCGGAGGCTCCACTCTCGACGATTCCGGCCAGCAGGCCCTTCCAGCCGACATGCAGGAGCGCCAGCCGGGGGTCGCCCTCCGACCGGCAGAGCGCCACCGGGGCGCAGTCTGCGGTCACGAGCAGCATCGCCTGGCCTGGACGGTCGCTCCAGAGGCCGTCGCACTGTTCGAAGCTGGTTGGTGCCAGGATGCCCTTCGGCGCGGCCTCCGCCACCTTCGGGCCGTGAACCTGATAGCCCATCGTCGCGGTCGTCGCGTTAGCCCCCGTCTCGGTACAGAGCAGCGCCCGGTTTTCGGAGACCCGGGCGTAGTCGTCCTCCGTCTTGGCGCCGAGGTTCAGCGACGCATACGGACCCTCGCTCACCCCGCCGAGACGGGTCGAGAACGCGACCCGATAGGGCCCTGGCGCGTCCCACTCGAAGAGCTTCATCCTCCGACGATCCTGATCATCACGTCCGCGGAACGGTCGAACGCGCTCTGGAAGAGCGTGAAGAACTCGTTCTGGAAGAGGAGGATGACCGCGAAGAGCGCGATCATCCCGTACTGGTCGAGAGCTGCCCACCTGGCGTAGGTGGCGTTCGACATGACCGCGCCGACGATGCGAGACCCGTCCAGCGGCGGGATCGGGATCAGGTTGAAGAGCCCCAGGATGATGTTGAGCTCGAAGGCAAGCTCGAGCACGTCGACGGTTCTCGCGCCGAGGTCGTCCACGTGCACGCCGATCCCGGCGCAGCCCAGCGCGATCAGGAAGTTCACGGCCGGGCCGGCCGCGGCCACGAGCGCCATCGACTCCTTCGGCTTGCGAAAGTTGCGCGCGTCGACGAGGACGGGTTTTGCCCACCCGAAGATGAAGCCGGTCAGGAAGTACGTGATCGCGAACATCGCCGTACCGAGCGGGTCGACGTGCGCGAGCGGGTTCAGCGTCAGGCGTCCCTGCTCGCGCGGCGTCGGGTCGCCGAGTCGCGTTGCGACGACGGCGTGCGCCAGCTCGTGGAGCGTCAGGCTGACGAGCAGGACCGGCAGCAGGTAGAGAAAGGTCTCGACGTCGTTCACGCGGGCTCCGCGGCCAGAAGCTCCCGGGCCGCGTCGAGCTCCGCCGCCCGCCCGCCGACTTCACCGTTCAGCTTGCGGCGCAGCAGCTCGTCGAGGATCGCGCCGACCTGAGGTGACTCGCCGACTCCGAGCTCGGCCAGATCCGACGCCGGAGATCTCGAGCCGCACCCCTCGAAGCTCGTCGAAGTACTGCTCGAGCCGCTCGCGCGCAGGCCCCGTCGCAATCGCGAGCGCGAAGAGTGCACCGTCCGGGTCGTGCGGCGCGACCACCGCGTGTACGACCGCGGGCTCCGACGCGTCCTCGAGGAGCCGGTTGAGCTTCGGGGCGACCGTGACAGCGTCTGCGATCAGGTCGGCATCTCGCCGGCGGATCCTCAAGCGCGCGAACCAGTCATAGAGCTCGTCGGGAGGGAGCGCTCGCGCGAGCACAGCCAGCCGAAGGCGCCAGGCCGGAACCTCAGGTGCATAGCGGGCTCGAAGGCCGTCCAGCTTTTCGATCAGGTCGACTGCCTCCTCGTCTGCCGCCAGGTGTGGATGGATGGCCCGGGCGATTCCGAGCTCGGACAGGCGGAGGACAGACTCGCCCACGCGCGCCTCGGAGAGGAGGGCCTGAAGCTCGTCCCGGAGCCGGGCCGAGGAAAGCTCGCCCACAAGATCCATCTCGACGCAGGCCCGGGCAAGTGCGACCGTGTGGGCGTCCATCGCAAAGCCGTACCGGTTCTCGTAGCGAATGGCCCGAAAGATGCGCGTCGGGTCGTCGATGAACGAGAGGTTGTGGAGCACTCGTACGACCCGGCGCTCGAGGTCCAGCAGACCGTCGAAGGGATCGACGAGCCGTCCGAAATCCTCGCCACGAAGCGAGGCGGCCATTGCGTTGACCGTGAAGTCCCGCCGGAAGAGATCCTGGCGGATCGAGGCCCGCTCGACGCGGGGCAGCGCGGCCGGATGGTCGTAGAACTCGGTCCGCGTCGTCGCGACGTCCACGCGCTCACCGCTGCCTGAGATCACGATCGCCGTCCCGAACTTCTCGTGCGGGACGACCCTGCCTCCCAGTGCGCCCGCGAGCGCTTCGGCGAACACGATTCCGTCTCCCTCGACCGCAACGTCGATGTCGAAGCTCGGCTCCCCCATCAGCACGTCGCGGACAGCTCCTCCTACCAGGTAGACGCCCTCGTATCCCTCGCTGACGGCCTGCACGGCCTCGAAGACAGGCGCAAGCCGCTCCAGCCCGGCGAGCTGCTCCGCGATCGAAGCCTCCGGGCCCTCAGCCCCCTCGCGCACGGGCTCCTCGAACGCCCGCAGGAGGTCGCTGCGCGTGACGACTCCGATGACCTCGCCGTCCCTCAGCACGGGCACGCGCCCCACGTCGGTCGAGGCGAGGAGGCGGTGCAGCTCCGCGAGCGGGGTCTCCGGGCTGCAGGTGACGACGTTCGAGCTCATCACCGACTTGACCGGTGCGTGGGAGAGCCCGTGACCGATGGCCTTGTCGAGGTCCTCACGCGTGACGATGCCGGCGAGGGCACGAGGCTCGCCGACCAGCATGCCGCTCTGGCGATGCTGCTGGCAGAGCACCATCGCATGCGCCACCGTGTCCTCCGCGTCCACGAACCGCGGTGGCCGCGACATGATGTCGACCGCTGCCAAAGGCTTCCGGACGGCGCCGGGCAGGGCCGCCACGGCGGCGGTGCGTGCATCCTCGAGCGAGCCGCGGTACACCGCCGAAGCCGCCTGCGGATGCCCCCCGCCCCCGAGCTCCCGTGCAACGGCGGCGGCGTCGAACTCGGCCACCCGGGCCCGAACGACCCCGAACACCCGCTCGTCCATCTCCACGAGGAGCACGAGCGCGCGGCAGTCGGTCAGGTCGACGAGCTTGTGAGCCAGGTTCGAGATGCCGTCGACGTAGGTCGGCCAGGAGACTGCCGCGAGCAGAATCTCGAAGCCGCCCGCCTCGATGGTCTCGAGCGAGGTGAGCAGCGCATCCAGCAGCGCTCGCTCGCTGTCCCCGAGTGGCGTATGGAGGTAGCGCGCGACGACGTCCTGCTGCGCGCCGTGCCGCAGGCACCAGGCGAGCGCGTCGGCGTCCCGCCGCGTGACTCCGGGATAGGTCAGGGAGCCGGTGTCTTCATGGATCCCGAGCGCGAAAACGGTCGCCTCGAGCGGCGAGACGGGCAGCTCGCGTTCTGCCAGCACGCCGACCAGCGTCGTCGTGAGTGCGCCGTCGTTCGAGACGACGAGGTTCTCGGGGCGGATCCACTCCGTCGCCTCGCCTGCGTGATGGTCGAAGGCGAGGACCTCGACGTCGGGTCTCCTGGCAACGGCTTCCAGCTCGCCGAGCCGCTCGGGCTGGAGCGTCTCGACGAGGATCAGGCGCTCGATCCTGTCGAGATCGAGCCGGCCGGCGTCGACCACGTCGAGCTCGTCGGCGTGGAGGCGGTAGAACTCGCGAACGTTCCGGTTCAGGGAACCGGAGACGGCGACGACGGCGCCCGGATAGAGCCGGCGCACGGCAAGCATGGACGCGAAGGCGTCGAAATCCGTGTTCGAGTGCGTGGCGATGACATCCACGCAATGAAGGTTAGACGCGGCCGGAGCGGGCTTCTGTGCGTCCTAGATGTGCGCGACCGCTTCGATCTCGATCTTCGCCCCCTGCGGGAGCGCCGAGACCTCGATCGTCGCACGCGCGGGCGGCGCGTTGCCGACATGCTTCGCGTAGACCTCGTTCATGGCGGCGAAGTCGCCAAGGTCGGCGAGGTAGATCGTCGTCTTCAGGAGCTGCTTCGGGCTCGAGCCTGCCTCTTCGAGAATGGCCCTGAGGTTCTTCATGACCTGCTCGGTCTGCTCCTCGATGCCGCCGCCGAGCATCTCGTTCGTCTCGGGGTCGATCGCAAGCTGTCCCGACACGAAGACGAGCTGGTCGAAACGGATCGCCTGCGAGTAAGGCGCCCCTTGAAACGGTGCGGGGGCGCGCTCTGTCCGGATGATCTCCTTGCTGGTCACGGCGGGCCGCACCATACGCGGAGGCGGCCGGTCTTGCGGAGACGGGGTCATCCGATCGACCGCTACGACTCGACTCGCTCGATGCTCGCGCCGAGCGTGCGCAGACGGTCGTCGATCCGCTCGTACCCACGGTCGATCTCGCGAACGTTTCCGATCGTGGACGTGCCCTCCGCGCAGAGCGCGGCGATGAGCATTGCCATGCCCGCTCTGATGTCCGGGCTCACCATGCGGTCGCCGTAGAGCTTCGCGGGGCCGTTCACGATCGCACGGTGCGGATCGCAGAGGATGATCCGGGCTCCGAGGTTGATCAGCTTGTCGACGAAGAAGAGGCGGTTCTCGAACATCTTCTCGAAGATCAACACCGTGCCCTGCGCCTGGGTGGCCACGGCCAGAACGATCGAGGTCAGGTCGGCCGGAAAGGAGGGCCAGGGGCCGTCCTCGATCTTCGGGATCTGCGATCCGACGTCATCGCGGATCACGAGCTCCTGGCCGCCCGGAACGCGGACGCTGGTGCCGTCGAGCTCCCAGCGCACGCCAAGCCGCTCGAACCCGGGCCAGATCCCGAGCAGATGCGTGGAGTCGACGTCCTCGATCACCATCTCGCCTTCCGTGACTGCGCCGAGCCCGATGAAGCTCGCCACCTCGATGTGGTCGGTGCAAATCCGCCATTCCCCGCCGCGAAGGCGCTCGACGCCCTCGATCCGCAGGACGTTCGAGCCGATCCCAGCGATCCGGGCGCCCAGAGAGTTCAGGAAGTTGCAGAGATCCTGGACGTGGGGCTCACAGGCGGCGTTTCCGATCACCGTCTCGCCGGCGGCGAGGACCGAGGCCATGATCGCGTTCTCGGTTCCCGTCACCGAGGCCTCGTCGAGGAAGAGGTGCGTGCCCTTGAGCCCGCCCGGCGCTTTCATCCTGAGCCGCCTGTTCGCGTGAATCTCCGCTCCGAGCCGCTCGAGCGCGTCGATGTGCGTGTCGATCCGCCGCCGGCCGATGACGTCTCCGCCCGGGGGTGGAACGACGGCCTCTCCCTCGCGCGCCAGCAGCGGTCCGGCGAGCAGGATCGAGGCCCGAATTCTGCTGCAGAGCTCTTCGTCGAGCTCGTGCTTGGAGATCGTGGCGGCCCGGATCCGGACGCGTCCGTTGGCCGGTGCCTCGACGTCGACCCCGAGATCGGCGACGAGCTCCAGCATCGTCTCGACGTCCGTGATCGCCGGGATGTTCGTGAGCGTCACCCACTCGTCCGTCAGGAGACATGCGGCCACGATCGGGAGCGCCGCATTCTTGTTCCCGGCAGCACGAACGGAGCCCGAGAGCGGGCGTCCGCCTTCGATGACGAACGACTCGCTGGCAGTAGTGGACACGGCGACGTTGAGCATGACCCTTCCTCTTCACCCGGACAAGGTGAGCCGGGCGAGGCGGGCTATCCTACCCGGCCGTATGGACGTAACGAGGGACCGCGCCTGGGAGACGCTGACCCAGTACACGCAGGCCGAGCCACTCCGACGGCACGCGCTCGCCGTCGAGGCTGCCGTGGGGGGATACGCCCGGCGCTTCGGCGAGGACGAGGAGCTCTGGCGGGCAACCGCGCTCCTGCACGACTTCGACTACGAGATCCACCCCACTCTCGACAAGCATCCCCAGGACGGAGCTCCGATCCTGCGCGAAGAGGGCTACCCCGAGGAGCTCGTCGAGGCGGTGCTTTCGCACGCCGAGCATCTGGCGATCCCGCGGGACACGCCGCTCAAGAAGACGCTCTTCGCCTGCGACGAGCTGGCGGGCTTCGTGCACGCCTGTGGACTCGTACGCCCCGACGGGATCGCCACGCTCGAGCCGAAGTCCGTCAAGAAGAAACTGAAGCAGCCCTCGTTTGCGGCTGGGATTCACCGCGACGAGGTCTACGCGGGCGCCGAGGGTCTCGGCCTCGAGCTCGACGACCACATCAGGAACGTGGTCGAGTCGATGCGTCCGATTGCGAGCGAGCTCGGTCTCCGGACCGAGGCAGCCGGCTAGGTAGTTAGGCCTAGAGACCGGCGGCGAGCCGCTCGAGGTCGTCCGGGCTCGTCCAGAAGCCGCACGAGGCACGGATCCAGCCGAGGCCGGGCAGGTCGCGGACGACGACGCCCTGCTCAGCCAGCGCGGAGACGATCTCAGCCGCATCGCCGCGCGGCCGAAAGGAGACGAGGGTCGCCTGCCCCGGCTCGGTGATCATCTCCGCCTTCGCCTCGCAAAGCTTGCGACACGCCTCCGTGATTTCGCGCGCCCGCGCGAACCGCTCCTCGCCTAGCTCCTCGGCGAAGCGAATCGACGCGAGGAGGCCCGCCAGCGGCCCCGGCCCGATCCACACCGATTCGAACCGCCTCGCATCGGGCCACGGCACCAGTGCGACCGTGTCCTCCCACGAGAGGTAGGACGGGGCGGTCAGGGCGAGCTCCTCCACCCGATCCGGGCGGACGTAGAGCGCTCCGGTCGTATCCGGGCCCAGGAGCCATTTCTGGCCGGACACGGTGTAGAAGTCGCAGCCCAGGGAGCGGACGTCGACGGGGATCGCCCCCACGGATTGGGCACCGTCCACCAGGAGCCGGAAGTCTCGGCCGGCGAGCTCGGCGACAGGAAGAACCGCTCCGGTCGTCCAGGCGACGTGCGAGAGCGCGACGAGTCGAGTACGGCCGGAGAGCTCCGCCTCGATCGCGGCGAGCGCCTCCGACGCGGGCCTGTCCTGGAGGCGTGCGACCCGCACCTGCGCGGGCGAGACGCGGAGAGCACCGAGAAGACCTGGGTGCTCCTGGTCGGTGGTGACGACCTCGTCCTCCGGGCCGAGCTGGAGCCCCGCGAGCACGACGTCGCAGCCCTCCGTCGTCGACGTCGTCAGCGCGAGTGAGGCCGAGTCGGCTCCGATCGCGTTTGCAAGCGCCTGGCGCAGCTCGCTCCTGAGCGCCTTCGACTCTTCCCAGAGCGCGAGGCTCGACCGGCCCTCGACCAGCACGCGCTCCTGCCACCGCACGACGAGGTCCGCCGTTCTTTGCGGTAGCGGCCCGAACGTGCCGGTGTTCAGGTACGCAAGCCGCTCGAGCACGGGCAACTCGGCGCGAACGGCCGCGAGGTCTATGCGACCACCGCCTCGACGGGAGCATGGTCGGAAAGGAGCGCGCCGCTCTTGGTCCTCCGACGCTCCACCGGCCATTGGCTCGGTCCCCGTTCGAGCTCGAGCCCCCGCACGAGGATCTGGTCGATGCCTTCCAGGGGCTCCGAAAAACCGGGCAGCACATGGCCGCGGGAGTTGAAGTCACCGCACAGGATCGTGGGCGCCTCGGGCGGCCACAACCGGGCAAGCCGGTCGACCTCGGCGGCCGCGAGGGCGTGGTCCTTGGTCGCGTGGAGGTTCCCGACGACGATCACACGGTCCCGATCCCGCACGTGGACAGCCTGGCAGACGCGGCGGTTCCAGGCCCAGTCGAGGCGCTCTCGGAGCGAAAGCCCCCGGGCCCGCGCCTCTGCCGATCGGAAGGGACCCGGGTTCAGGCGGATGATTCGCGGCGTTCCGGTGACCTCGAGCCGGCGGGAGAAGAGGAGAGCATTCGCCTGGCCGGTGAGGAGCGACCGAAGCCGGCGTGGGTTCCGCTCCGTGAGCCGACGTGCGAGCGGGCCCCCGAGCGGCCGCATCGCAACGGCAGGTACGGCGGTCATTCCGCTCCACGCTTCGAGCCGGTCGAGGGCCCAGACCGGAACCTCCTGGAATGCGACCACGTCCGGTCCGTCGGCGGTCACCGTGCGAACCATCTCCTCCAGGTGGAGGGTGCCCGACGGCGGCGAGGTACGGCCGTGGAAGAGGTTCCAGGTTCGGACGAGGATGCTCACGGGCGCGATTACTGTAGGGCGGTGCGCGTCACGCTGGTCGACCCTGGAGCGTTCACGATCCCGTACGACCACGCGCTCGCGTCGGCGCTCGCCCGCCGCGGGCTCGAGGTCGAGCTCGTGACGTCCCGCTTTCGCTTCGGCCGCGCCCGGACCCTCAGGGCTACCGCCGCCGGGAGCTCTTCTACCCCGTCAGCTCGCGGCTGTTCCGCCGCTCGAAGCTGCGACTACCCGTTCGGGCTGCGGAGCACCTGGCCGGCCTGGCCCGCCTCCGGCGCCTTCGCACGGACGTGCTGCACGTCCAGTGGGCGCCGCTTCCGCCCGCGGATCTACGCCTGCTTCCGCTCGGCGGGCCCTCGGTCATCACGGCGCACGACGTCCTTCCCAGACGTTGGGCCTCGAGGCCCGACCACTGGCGCCGCCTCTACGGCCGGTTCGACCGTGTGATCGTCCACAGCGAGCACGGGAGAGACCGCCTCGTCGACGAGGTCGGCGTGGAGCGCGGACCTGATCCGGGTCATCCCCCACCCCGTCTTCCCGGGCTCGACCGCGTACGAAGACGACGGGAGGACGATCCTCTTCGTCGGCGTCATCCAGCCGTACAAGCAACTCGACCACGTCCTGGAGGCGGCGGCACGTATCGGTGCCCGCACGATCGTCGCCGGGGATCCCGCCATGGACGTTTCGCGCTGGCGCAACCGGCCCGATGTCGAATGGCGGCTCGGCTACCTCGATGACGCGGAGCTCGACGACGCCCTCCATCGGGCCACGGTCTCGGTCTTCGCCTACCGGCAGGAGATCGACCAGAGCGGCGCGCTCCTACGCGCCCTGGGGTCCGGCGTGCCCGCGGTGACCTACGACGTAGGTGGGATGGCCGAGCCCGTCCGCCGCTTCGGCGCCGGCGCGGTCGTTCCCGCCGACGACCGCGAGGCACTCGCGGTGGCAGCGCGGCGACTGCTCGAGGACGCCGATGCGCTCGCCGGAGCGCGCGAGGGTGCACGCCGCGCCGCCGCCGAGCTCACGTGGGAAGCGGCGGCAGAGTCGCACGAGGCCGTCTACGAGGAGATCACCAGGTGAGCCCATCCGGCCGCTTCCGGGAGCTGGCCGAGCGCCAGCTGGCGCTCTTCCGCGAGGACGAGGCCGAGCTGCTCACCGAAGTCGAGGACGCCCTCGAGGCCTACGACTCCGCAAGCCGGGACGAGGCCGAGGAGCGCTACGGCGAGTTCGTCGACCTGGTGGACACCGGCCGCGAGGCTCTCGTCGACATGCGAGATGCCTTCGCGGCCTCGCTCGACGAGGAGGCGGCCGAGGAATACCGGCTCGTCTTCGACGACCTCGTCCGAAAACGGTTGCCCCGCTTCGGTCTAGAGCTCGACTAGCGGCCAGCGACGGCAACGGCGCGGTACACCAGCCGTGTGGGAGAGATCCGGATCGGCTGCTCCGGCTGGAACTACGAGGACTGGCGCGGACGCGTGTACCGAAGGGGCTGCCTCCGCGCCGCTGGCTCGAGCACTACGCGACGCTCTTCGACACGGTCGAGATCAACAAGACCTTCTACCGGCTCCCGAGCCGTTCGGCTGTGGCTCGTTGGGTCGAGGGGAGCCCGCCGGGGTTCGTCTTCTCGGTCAAGGCGAGCCGCTACCTGACCCACGTCAAGCGCCTGACCGACGTCGGGCCGGGTCTCGAGCGCTTCTACGAGCGGATCGAGCCGCTCGCGAGATCGCCGAAGATGGGCCCGGTGCTCTGGCAGCTGCCGGGCACCTTTCGGCGGGACGACGAGCGGCTCGCCGGTGCCCTCGGTCAGCTACCCGCCGGCCGGCACTGCGTCGAGTTCCGGCACGAGAGCTGGTTCGCAGGCGACGTCTACGCACTCCTTCGCGAGCGACGGCGTCGCGCTTGTGATCGGAGACCATCCGGCCCGCACCTTCCAGGCGCACGAGCTGACGGCCGATTGGACGTTCGTGCGCTTCCACTACGGCCACCGGGGCCGGGACGGCAACTACTCGGAGCGGGAGCTCGAGGAGTGGGCGATCCGCATCGAGCACTGGCGTGGCAAAGCTGACGTTTACGCCTATTTCAACAACGACTGGAAGGGCTACGCGGTCCGGAACGGGCTCTGGCTCAAGAAACGTCTGGATACGTGAGCGAAACGACTTCATTCCCACTTGTAAACAGTGTGGCTAGCCGTATTCCTGAACTCCAAGGTCACTGCCACACTTCGGTACGTGGCCATGAGTGTGCTGATCGTCGACGACCATCCGAGTTTTCGCGCCACTGCGCGCGTCCTCCTCGAGTCCGAGGGGTTCGATGTGGTCGGCGAGGCAGAGGACGGATCGAGTGCTCTCGAGGCCGCCACGGCGCTCCACCCGCAAATCGTCCTGCTCGACGTCCAACTCCCCGACCTCGACGGCTTCGAGGTCGCTGCGCGGCTTGCTGAGCTGAACGGCGCCGCGCCGGCGGTGATCCTCACGTCGAGTCGTGACCGCGCGGACTTCGGCTCCCTTGTCGAGGAAAGCGGTGCGCGTGGATTCGTGCCGAAGGCCGAGCTGTCGGGCGCAGCGCTGCTCTCCCTGCTTAACTAGGTCGCTATGAGCCTCCTCAGGACCGCCCTGTGGCCTGTCGCGCTGCTGGCGGGCCTCGGCGCCTTCGCTCTCATTCTCACGAGCGAGCACGAGGAGGCGCCCCTGATGACCGGAGTCCTCACGCTCCTGGTCGGCTGGTCGTTCGCCTTCAGCGGCCTGATCGCCTGGAGCCGCAGGCCTTCGAACTTCTTCGGTGCGCTCATGGTGGCGGCCGGGCTCGCGTGGTTCCTCCGTGCCGTGGTTGCGGCCGACGACGCGTTCACGTTCACGCTGGGCCAGATCCTGCAGTACCTCGTCTTCGGGATCCTCGTGCACCTCTTGCTTGCCTATCCGCGTGGCGCGCTCGAGTCTCGCCTGTCGCGGTTCCTCGTTGTGGCCGCGTACCTGTTAGTGACGGTCGTCCAGGTCGTCTACCTCCTCTTCGAACGGCCTCGGGCTCCCGGCTGTTCGGGCTGCCCTACGAACGAGATCCTCCTGTCCGAGAACCACGCCGTGGCAGACGGGATCCTTTCGGCGAGCCGGTTGGCCGGTGTCGTGATTGCGGTCCTGGTTGCCTGGGTCTACATGACGCGATGGCGAGCGGCGACGCCGGCCGCGAGGCGCGTTCTCGGTCCGGTGCTGGCCACGGGTCTCCTCGCGACAGCGCTGACGACGATCTGGCTCGTCGTGAGCACCGTGGACGAGGACGCCGGCCGCTACGCCTTCTGGGCCACCATGGCCGGCCTCGCGCTCGTCCCGATCGCGTTCCTCGCAGGACTCCTGCGCAGCCGGCTCGCCCTGGCGAACGTCGGCCAGCTCGTCGTTTCGTTGGGGCAGACCGCCCGGCCGGGCGAGCTTCGCGACGCGATTGCCCGGGCGCTCGGAGACCCGTCGGTCAAGCTTGCGTATTGGCTGCCGGAGTCGGAGAGCTGGGCCCGGATCGACGGCAGGCGCTTGCCTTCGTTGGCCTCGGGCGACGGGCGTAGCGTTGCGACGATCGTCGAGCGAAACGGGAAGCGCGTCGCCGCAATCGTTCACGACGCCTTCCTGCTCGAGGACCCAGAGCTCCTGGATGCTGTCGTCGCCGCTGCCGGCCTTGCGCTCGAGAACGAGCAGCGCCTGGCTGCCCTCACGCAGTCCGAGGCACGCATGCGAGGGATCATCAACGCGCTGCCGGATCTCATGTTCCGCATGTCCCGCGACGGCGTGTATCTCGCGGTCAAGGCAGAGCGCACTGGTGATCTGGTCTTGCCTCCAGATCAGATGATCGGCCGCAACGTGAGGGACATTCTCCCGCGTGAGATCGCCGGCCCCATGGTCAACTGCATCGAGGATGCTCTCGAGCAGGGCGCCGCACGCACCGTCGAGTTCGAGTACGAGCTCGAGCTCGAGGGCTCCCCTCGCTTCTTTGAGGCACGCATCGTCCCAGGCGGCGAAGATGAGGTCGTCATGCTCGTCCGCGATTTCACCGAGCGCCACACCTCCGAGCTCGAGCGCCAGCAGTTGCAGGCGGAGCTCCGGCAGCGGCTGGAAGAGCTCCAGGCGTCGCGAGCTCGGATGGTGGAGGCCGGCGACAACGAACGGCGGCGGCTGGAGCGGAATCTCCACGACGGCGCCCAGCAGCGGCTCGTCTCACTCTCCCTCAGCCTGCGGCTCGCGCAGGCGAAGTTGGCCGACCCCGACGCGGCGCGGACCATTCTCGACGGCGCGAGCCAGGAGCTTGCAGCCGCACTGGAGGAGCTCCGGGAGCTCGCACGCGGTATCCACCCGGCCGTCCTCACGGATCGCGGTCTCGGCCCCGCGCTCGAGACGCTCGTCGGTCGGACACCGCTCCCGGTCGAGTTCGTGACCAACCTCGAGGAACGCCTGCCCGAGCAGATCGAGGCGGCTGCCTATTACGTGGTCTCCGAGTCCCTGGCCAACATCGCCAAGTACGCGAACGCCTCGTCGGCACGCGTGAGCATCAGCCGGCAAAACGGCGCAGCGGTCGTCGAGGTCGCCGACGACGGCATCGGCGGGGCCGACCCGACCCGGGGCTCCGGTCTCCGCGGCCTGGTCGACCGTGTGGAGGCGCTGGCGGGCCGGCTCGAGGTCGAGAGCGAGCCGGGTCGCGGTACCCAGATCCGAGCGGAGATCCCATGCGAGTAGTGCTCGCCGACGACTCCATCCTGCTCCGCGAGGGAATCGCGCGGATCCTGGTCGAGTCGGGATTCGAGGTGGTCGGGCAAGCCGGAACCGCCGACGAGCTCCTCCTCAAGGTGCGGAGCTACTCCCCGGACGTCGCCGTCGTCGACATCCGCATGCCGCCGACGCACACCGACGAGGGGCTTCAGGCCGCGCAGGAGATCCGTTCGCGCCACCCGGACTGCGGCGTGCTCGTCCTCTCCCAGTACGTCGAGGCGGCATACGCGATGGAGCTCCTCGCCGAAAGTGCGGAGGGCGTCGGCTACCTCCTCAAGGATCGGGTCTCCGACGTCGACGAGTTCGCCGCAGCCGTACGGCGGGTCGGCGAGGGCGGCTCCGCTCTCGATCCGGCGATCGTCTCGCAGCTCGTCGGGCGGCGCCGGAACGACGACCCCGTCCAGACGCTCACGCCCCGCGAGCGCGATGTCATGGAGCTGATGGCGGAGGGCCGCTCCAACCAGGGGATCGCCGAGCGGCTCGTGGTGACCGAGCGCGCGGTCGAAAAGCACGTGACGAGCATTTTCGGGAAGCTGCGACTCCCGCCGGCGGCCGAGGATCACCGGCGCGTCCTCGCCGTCCTCGCCTTCCTCAGGTCCTAGGGCTGCGCCCCCGGCGTCAACGGCCGCCGAAGTGGTGGGCACCCGGGAGCGCCGAGCCGATCTCGGAGTCGTGCGCGACCCTCCGTGCGAGGGGCGCCAGGCTGATCAATTCGTCGACGACGATGTTCCTATTTCGCTCGTAGTGCTCGTAGCGTCCGCGAGCCAGGAGGAGCGGCTCGCCCCGGATGGTGGCGCGATAGCGCTCATAGACGGGCGGAGGCACGATCAGGTTCACCTGCTCATGCTCGTCCTCGATCAGCATGAAGACGACACCGTTGGCGGTTGCGGGCCGCTGGCGCGCGACGACCAGTCCGGCCACGGCGATCCGGCTTCCGTGCGGCAGCTCGGCGAGATCGAGGCTCGAGACGACCTCCGCCGGCAAATGGGGGCGCAGGAGCTCGAGTGGGTGAACGCCGACCGAGAGCCCGGTCGTCCTGTAGTCGGCGAGCATCCGCTCCCAGGGGGTCTCCTCGGCGAGGTCGGGGATCTCGCTTGCGGGCTCGAGTGGAAGTGCGAGCTGGCGAGCGGCGCCTCCATCCCCGGCCGAGACCGAGCGCGGCGCGAGCCCGAGGCGCCACAGGAGCTGCCGGCGGGGCCAACCGAAGACGTCGCAGGCCCCCGACGCAACGAGCGCCTCGAGCCCGGGGCGGTCGAGGGGAGCGCGCTGGGCCAGGTCGCCGACACCGCGGAACGGCCCCCGCTCCCCGCGCTCGCCGACCAGTGACCTCGCAGGCTCCTCGCCCAGACCTTTGATGTACCCGAGCCCGACGCGAACGCCTTCCCCCTCGATCAGGCACCTTGCATCGCTCAGATTGACATCCGGAGGCCGCACCTCGATCCCGTGTCGCTGCGCGTCGCGGACGAGACTGGCCGGTGGGTAGAAGCCCATCGGCTGGGCGTTCAGGAGCGCACAGAGGAACTCGCCGGGGTAGTGGTGCCGAAGCCAGGCGGACTGGTACGCGAGCAGCCCGAAGGCGGCTGCGTGGGACTTCGGGAATCCGAAGGCCGAGAACCCGACGAGCTTCGACCAGACGAGCTCCGCAGTCTCGGCGCCCACCCCCTTCGCGGCGGCACCCGAGAGAAACCGGCCGCGGTAGGCGAGAAGCGCTTCCTCGCTCCGCTTCCGGCTCATCGCCCGGCGAAGCCCCTCGGCCTCCCCGACGCTGAAGCCGGCGAGTGCGATCGCGACGTCGAGCACCTGGTCCTGGAAGACGACCACCCCGAGTGTCTCCCGGAGCGGTTCGGCCAGCAGCGGATGGTCATAGGGCGGTTCGTAGTCCGGATCTTCACGCCGGCGTTGGCGGCGCTCGATGTAGGGATGAACGGCCTTCCCCTGGATCGGCCCGGGCCGGACTAGCGCAACTTGCACGGTGAGATCGTCGAGGTTCTCGGGACGTGTTCGAAGGAGGCTTTGCATCTGCGCACGGCTCTCGATCTGGAAGAGCCCGACCGTGTCGGCCTCCTGGATCTCCCGGTAGACGTCCGCGTCGTCCAACGGGATCCGGGAGAGGTCGATCGTCTGGCCGCGAAGCAAGACGATCTGCTCGACGCACTCCTCGACGGCGGACAGCATGCCGAGACCGAGGAGGTCGATCTTGAGGAAGCCGGCATCGGCACAGGAGTCCTTGTCCCACTGGCAGACCTGGCGCCCCTCCATGGCTGCCGGCTCTACGGGAACGAGCTCGACGAGCGGCCGGGTCGAGATGACCATGCCTCCGGGGTGCTGGGAGAGATGGCGCGGCAGCCCGGCGATCTCGCCGCAGAGCTCGCGAAAGGCCCGCCAGCGTGGCGATTCGAGCTTCGCCTCGGCATCCGGGAGTAGCCCGAGCTCCTCCCCCACCTTGCGCGCGTTCCAGCCCTCGGAGAGCCGAGCCAGGCGTTCGAGCTCCGCCGCAGGCAGGCCGAGCGCCTTGCCGACGTCCCGGATCGCTCCGCGAGAGCGGTAGGTGGAGAAGCTCGCAACGAGCGCCGCTCGCTCGTGCCCGTACCGCTCGGTCACCTCGACGATCAGGCGCTCGCGGATGTCTCGCGGGAAGTCGAGGTCGATGTCGGGAACCGAGTCGAGCTCCCGGTTCAGGAAGCGCCCGAGCGAAAGCTCGGCAGCGACCGGATCGACGTGCGAGAGCCCCGTGAGGTAGCAGACGAGCGATCCGACCGAGCTTCCACGGCCCCGTCCCGGCGGCAGGAGGTGCCGCGGGGAGCCCGGGCCCCGGACTTCCGCAGCGACCTCGCGTGCAAGCTCGAGCACCTCGTGGTGGAGAAGAAAGAACCCGGAGAGCCCGATGTCGGCGATCAGGTTCAGCTCCTCGTCGAGCCGCGCGTTCGCGCGGGCGCGGAGCAAGGCGTGCGCATGCCGGTAACGCTCATCGAAGGCACGGCGGCAGACCCGGGCGAGCTGCACGTCCGCCGGGTCTTTACGGTCGGAGAAGTCGGGGTAGCGATAGCCGAGCTCCTGCGTCAGATCGAACTGGAGCCGCTCCGCAAGCTCGACCGTGGTCTGAAGCGCGCCTCGGTCGTCCGGCCAGCGCGCGGCCATGTCGTCGGGTGGGAGGAGCGCCACCTCCTCGTTGCCCCGGCGAGCAGGCTCGCAGGCCTCGAGTGAGCTGCGCTCCCCGATCGCGACGAGAACGTCCTGAAGCTGCACGCGCCGCGGGTGGTGTGCGTGTGCGTTTCCCGTCACCACCGTCCGGAGGCCGAGGGTCTCCGCCAGCTCGCGAAGCGTGGCGTTACGGCGAGCGTCACCGCGAAGAAACGGGCGCTGGAGCTCGACGAAGAAGTGCTCCGCGCCTACAGCGCGGGCCAGCCGCGCCGTCGCATTCGGGTCGCGAAGGGCAAGCCCGGAGCGAGCGCAGCCCGAGAGGCAGACCAGCCCTTCGTGCGCCTGCTCGAGCTCCACGAGCGGCAAACGGGGGTCGAGCCGCTTTCCCGCATGCGCGGTCGTGAGCAGGCGGCAGAGCGTCGAGTAGCCGCGTTGCGTCTCAACGAGGAGCGTGACGTGCGAGCCGTCTTCGAGCGTCACCTCGGCACCGGTGATGGCCCGAAGCCCGAGCGAGCGGGCCGCGTGCGCGAATTCGAGCGAGCCGTAGACACCGTCGTGGTCTGTCAGCGCCAGGGCCGGGTACCCGAGCTCGGCCGCCCGCAGAGCCAGCTCCTCGGGCAGCGAGGCCCCGTCGAGAAAGCTGTAGGCCGAGTGGCAGTGAAGCTCGATGTACGGCGTCACGGTCCAGTCGCCGTTCCTTCACATTCGGCGCGCCACGGGCGCGCCCGCCTGAAATACGCTCGACGCAGAGGGGTAACCATCGGGGGGTCCCCCGGGGGCACAATCTCTCGGGGACAGATCTTGCGTCGCCGAGCGCTTCTGCGAAGATCGTCTTCGTGGACGCCCAGGCGCGGTTCGACGAGATCGCCGACGAGCTCGCGGCCCGCGATCCCGCGGTCGCTCTCGGGCAGATGTTCGGGATGCCGTGCGTGAAGCGAAACGGCAAGGCCGGCATTGGCTTCTACAAGGGCGAGATGGTCTTCAAGCTCCCGGACGAGGCCCAGCGCGAGCGTGCGCTTGCCCTCGAGGGCGCCCAGCTCTTCGATCCGATGGGCGGCAGGCCCATGCGCGAATGGGTGCAGGTTCCGGCGTCGCATGCGGATGAGTGGGCCGGATTCGCCGCCGAGGCAACCGCAGCGCTCCCCTGATCTCAGGCGCGCTGGGAGAACCACCGCCCCTGCTCGTCGCTGAAGACAACGACGTTCTGACCCGTCTCCAGGACGAGATCGAAGTAGCGCCGCCGTACCGGCCGCTCCGTCCACCAGCGGTCGACGATCCGCCACTCCTCTCTGACCAGCGCGACGGAAACGCTCCCCACTTCGGCCGGCACGCCCCGGTCGGCTGCGACGAGCGCGTCCCGCGGCTCGTTCAGTCGTCGCGTGGAACGAGTATGGCCCGGCTCTCCGGGACGCGCGACCACGGCGCGACCTCCACGATCGTGCAGACGGCGTCGAGACCGGCTGCGGCTCTGACCTGACGCAATCCCTCGCGCAGGCGCTCCCGCAGACGGCTGCCGCGCGGCGCTACAAGCTCGGCTTGTGTGCCGACCGAGTCCTTCAGCTCTCCGAGCTCGAGTCGAAGCGTGAGGGCTGGAGCCGGTACGTCGCCGAGCTTTGATGCGAGCACAAGCCCGAGTCGCTCGGGATCCGCTGTGGCTTCGCGGAGGGTCAGAGCGCGGCGCCAGGAGCCACCGCCCACTAGCCGCGCCGAGAGCGCGAGCCGGCGGGGAGCTCGGCCCGCCCGCTCCGGCCGTGCAAGCAAGCGGTCGAGGAGCGCGGTGAGGGCCCGCTTGAGCGTCTGTTCGTTGGCAATCGGCTCGGGAAACTCCAGCTCTTCCGCGAGCTCGGATGCCGGCTGGCGAGATGTGACGCCTCGAGTGTCCTCACCGCGCGCGAATTGATGCGCTTCTGTCCCGTCCGCGCCCAGGCGGTCCGCGACCGACACGGCCGGAAGGCGAGCCAGCTCGCCGAGTCGCTTGATGCCGAGCTCGGAGAGCTCCTGCTTGCGGTCAGGGGTGAGGGAGAGGAGCGAGAGCGGCAAGGGCTCCAGGAAGAGCCGGCTCTCGTCGTCGTCCACCACCATCACCCGGCCTGCAGGAGCGACGCTCGCGGCTGCGAGCGCGGTGAAGCGCCGCGTTGCGGCTCCGATCCGCGGCTGCCAGGTTGGACCGACGGCATCGAGGGCGCGGCGCAGACTCTGTTGCAGTCCGCCCGCCAGCCGCTCGACACCGCCAGTTTCGAAGTACGCGGATCCAACTCCGGCCGACTCGACCGCGAAGCCGGCGTCTTCCAGCCGCCGGAGCAGCCGTTCCCATTCCTCTTCCGCCCCGGCGGGATCCTGCTCGACGAGCACGAGGTCGGGACAGGTAGCGAGGGCCTCGGAGAGCCGCATGCCCGGCCAGACACCCGCTTGCTCGGCCTCGTACGTGCAGCTGCCGAGGAGGGGCCGCTCGCCGGGAACGGGGCCGAATGCGACTCGGCTCCCGTGGAGCTCGGGCCGAGCGAGGAGTGCTGTGCGAAGCTCGAATGCTGGGAGAGAGAGACAGGCGATCATGGGAACGTATGTTCTACACGAACACACGTTCTCCTGTCAACCTGGCAATTGACCGTGCGGGTGCATACTTGCTTTGACAGAACAAGCTCTCTCGGAGCGAACAAAGCATGGCTGTTGCGGGTATCTGGGTTCGCGGCGCAACCCTTCTCGCCCTCCTGTCGCTCTTCACGCTCGGCTGCGGAAGCGAGAAGTCGTCCTCTCCTGGTGCGACTGGCAGCTCTGGTGCGACCGAAAGCTCTGCCACGTCCGTCGAGGCAACCGACAGCTCGGACACGTCCGCCGAGGGCCTGCCTGCGCCTGTTTCGGAGGCGCGCTCAGCCATCCTCGCAGCCGCCGAAAGCGGTGACTACGGGCCTCTTCGAGCACTCGTCAAGCCGGACGTCTTTCTCTCGGATTTCGGATTCGGAACTGAGCCGGACCCGGTGGGACGCTGGCAGGAGATGGGGCCGAAGCCGCTCGAGACGATGGGCGTTCTCCTGGGCATGCCGCATGCGGTCCGCGAGACGAACGAGGGGACGCTCTACGAATGGCCGAGATTCGACGCAAACTCGAACATGGAGGACCTGACAAAGCCGGAGCGCGATCTCCTGCTCACGTTCATGACCGAGGACGAGCTGATCAACGCCTTCCTCCCCGAGTACGGCTACACCGGCCCCCGTCTCGGCATCCTCGCCAACGGTAAATGGTGGTTCTTGATCCTCGAGCCCGAGGTCTAGTAGCTCGTTGGCCGAATAGCCGTGCGCGAGCAGAGCTCAGTCCATGAGCTCTGCAGCCTCGCCCAGCATCTGCGTGAGGCGTGGAACCCCGGGAAGGACGCTCTCGCGCGCGCACCAGGCGATGTCCTCCTCGAGGCCGGCGGCCAGGAGGTTGCGGGCGCTCTGACTCGCCCGTAGCCCTTCCTCCGGGGTGCCGAAGGAGCCTGCAATCCGGATCGCAGCCTGTGCCGCGTCGCTCGAGTCGCCCGCGAGCCGCTCGGCGATCCGCCCTGCGCAGTAGGCGTCGTCCATTGCGAACTCGCCCGCGACGCCGGCGCAGAAGATCGCCACGTCCTCGTCCGCCTCCCGGGCCACGGCGAGCACTCCCTCGAGGTTCATGAGGCTTCCGGCGAAGACACGGTCACAGCGCGATGCGGCCGTCACCAGCGCCCTGGTGCCGTTCGTGGTCGTCAGGACGAGCGTCTCGCCCTCCGGCTCGAGGAACTCCCGTGGCGAGTTCCCCAGGTCGAAGCCCGGGATCCGAACGCACTTCCGCTCCCCGGCCAGGACGACGCCGTTCGGCTCGGCTTCCCGAATCCGCTCGGCCGCCTCGACCTCTGCGCAGCAGAGCACCCTCCGATAGCCGGAGGAGAGCGCCTGCACGATCGTCGACGTGGCTCGAAGAACGTCGATCACGATGCCCGTGGGGGCCTCGGCCGACTCCACCGGCGTGAATGCGACGTGGACTCGCACGGCGGTGACCCTATCGGCCCAACTAGGATTGGAAGACTCGTGGGCGCTCAGGAACAGACGCAGACGATGGTCTGCTACCGGCACCCGCGGAGCGAGACGGCGGTCTCCTGCTCGAGCTGCGGGCGGCCGATCTGCACCGAGTGCATGGTGTTCGCCTCGGTCGGGATCAAGTGCCCAGAATGCGCCGGGCAACCCACCGGAGCGAAGAAGGCTGCGAAGCGCGTCCGGTCCAGGGCGGGCGCACTGCAGGGGCCGGTGGTGACGAAGGCGCTGATCGGCCTCATGGTGATCGTCTTCGTGGCCCAGATCGGCCAATCCGGCGGCATCAACGAGCTCGGCGGCGACCTGTTCGTGAAGGGCGCCCTCTTCGGTCCTGCAGTTGCCCAGGGCGACTGGTACCGCCTCGTCACCTCAGCCTTCCTGCACGGGAGCCCGCTCCATCTGCTCTTCAACGTCTTGATGCTCTGGTGGTTCGGCGGACCGCTCGAGATGCTCCTCGGACGCGGCCGCTTCATCGGCATCTTCCTCGTGTCGATCCTGGCCGGCTCTGCGGGCGCGCTTGTCCTGAGCCCCACCACTGCCACGATCGGTGCTTCGGGCGCGGTCTTCGGCATCCTCGGCGCCGGGCTCGTCCTCGAGCGGAACCAGATCCAGGTCTTCGGCGGCAGCGCGCTCCTCGTCGTCGGTTTCAACCTCGTCTTCAGCTTCGTGCTGAACAACGTCTCGATCGGCGGCCACATCGGCGGCCTGCTCGGCGGCATGCTCGCCATGCTCGCGCTCTCGCGCTTCGGCCGCGGGCACGCGGTCTACGGACGCGTCGACGCAGCGACGATCGGCGGCCTCGTGGGTGTCGGCGTGCTCAGCGTCGCCATTGCCTGGGCGCGCGTCCGCGGCTACGCCTAGAAGGGCCTAGCCGCCGACGGCGACCGTCTCGACGCCCTGCTCCGCGAGGGCTGCCTGGGCCGCCGCCAGCCGCGCCAGAGGAACGCGGTACGGCGAGCAAGAGACGTAGTCCAGCCCGAGACGATGGCAGAAGGCGACCGACTTCGGGTCACCCCCGTGCTCGCCGCAGATCCCGAGCTTCAGGTCGGGCTTCACCGTCCGCGCCCGTTCGATCGCGATCGTCATCAGGTCCCCCACCCCGCTCTCGTCCAGGGTCTCGAACGGGTTCTGCGTGAGGACGCCTTCCTCGAGGTAGTTGGTCAGGAACTTGCCCTCCGCGTCGTCGCGTGAGAAGGCGAGCGTCGTCTGGGTCAGATCGTTGGTCCCGAAGCTGAAGAAGTCCGCGTGCTCGGCGATCTCGTCGGCCCGCACGCAGGCGCGCGGCACCTCGATCATCGTCCCGATCAGGTAGTCGATCTCCCGCTCGGCTTGCTCCATCTCGGCCGAGGCCGTGTCGAGCGTCAGCTCGACGGAGCCGCCGAAGCTCTTCGGCGAACCCGACGAGAGGGTGCATGATCTCGACGAGCGGGGCATCGCCCGTCCGCTTCTCGACGGCGAGCGCGGCGCGGACGATCGCCTGCACCTGCATCGCGTACATCTCCGGATACATGAGCCCGAGACGGCATCCGCGCGTCCCGAGCATGGGGTTCTCCTCGTGCAGGGCGCGGATCCGCCGGCGCATCTCGTCGGATTCCGCCTCGTCCAGGGAGCGGCAGGAACTCGTGCAGGGGCGGGTCGAGGAGGCGAATCGTGACCGGAAGCCCGGCCATGGCCTCGAAGATCCCCTCGAAGTCCTCCTGTTGGAACGGCAAGAGCTCCGCCAGAACGGTCCGGCGCTCCTCCTCGCCGCGGGCCATGATCATCTTCCGGACGAGCGGCAGGCGCTCCTCGGCCATGAACATGTGCTCGGTCCGGCAGAGGCCGATGCCCTCGGCGCCGAACTCACGCGCCTTCACAGCGTCGGCCGGCGTGTCTGCATTCGCTCGCACCTTCAGCCGTCGGATGTCGTCGGCCCAGCCGAGGACGGTCTCGAAGTTCTCGTCGATCTTGGGGGGCACGAGCGGCACCTCGCCGACGATCACGTCTCCCGTCCCGCCGTTGATGGTGAGCAGGTCGCCCTCGCGGAGCTCCTGGCCTCCGACCCTGATCCGCTTCCCTTCCAGATCGATGGCCAGCCCTTCGCAGCCGGCGACGCACGGCTTCCCCATTCCCCTGGCCACGACCGCGGCATGGGAGGTCATCCCGCCCTGTGCGGTCAGGATCCCGCGCGCCTGCATGATCCCGTGGATGTCGTCCGGGGTCGTCTCCCAGCGAACGAGGATGACGTCCTCCCCGGCCCGCCCCCGGGCCTCCGCATCGTCCGCGTCCAGCACGATCTTCCCGGTCGCCGCTCCGGGTGAGGCATTCAAGCCCTTCGCCACGACCTCGTAGTCCGCCGTCGGGTCGATCATCGGGTGCAGGAGCTGGTCGAGCTGTGCCGCCTCGATCCGTGTCACCGCCTCCTCCCGCGAGATGAGGCCTTCATCGACCATGTCGACGGCGATCCGGAGCGCAGCGGGCGCCGTTCGCTTGCCCGACCGGGTCTGGAGGATGTAGAGCGAGCCCTCCTCGACGGTGAACTCGATGTCCTGCATCTCGCGGTAGTGCTCCTCGAGGCGCCGGGTCGTCTCCGCCAGCTCGGCGAATGCCTCAGGGAGAGCGTCCTCCATCCGAGCGAGCGGCTCGGGCGTTCGGATGCCGGCTACCACGTCCTCACCCTGGGCGTTCGTCAGGAACTCCCCCCAGAGGCCCGGCTCGCCCGTCGAGGGGTCACGGGTGAAGGAGACACCGGTGCCGGATCGGTCTCCCCTGTTCCCGAACACCATCTGGACGACGTTCACGGCCGTCCCGAGATCGTCGGGGATGTCGTTGGCGCGCCGGTACACCTGCGCCCGCGGGGTCTCCCAGGAGTCGAAGACGGCGCGGACCGCCCGCTTCAGCTGCTCTCGCGGCTCCTGCGGAAAGTCTCGACCAGTGCCTTCCCGGTAGATCTCCTTGAAGCGGCCGACGAGCTCTCGCAGGTCGTCCGCGGAAAGCTCGACGTCCTGGCGCACTCCTCGGGTGTCCTTGAGCGCAGTCAGTGGTTCTTCGAAGTCCTGGGCCGACACTCCGTCGACGACCTCGCCGTACATCTGGAGCAGCCGCCGGTACGCGTCGTAGGCAAAGCGTGCGTTCCCGGTCGTGGCGGCGAGGCCCTCGACTGCCTCGTCGTTGAGGCCGAGGTTCAGGATCGTGTCCATCATCCCGGGCATCGACACAGCGGCGCCCGAGCGAACGGAGACGAGCAGCGGGTCGCTCCGGTCGCCGAGGCCCTTCGCGGTGGTCTCTTCGAGGCGCACTAGGTGCTCCTCGATCTCATCCTCGAGCCCCTCGGGAAGCTCTTTGCCGGCCCGCATGTACTCGACGCAGGCCTGCGTCGTAACCGTGAAGCCGGCCGGAACGGGAATGCCGAGCGTCGTCATCTCGGCAAGCCCTGTTCCCTTGCCACCGAGCAGCTCGCGACCGAGGTCGGCACCCTCCGCGAAGTCGTAGACGTAGCGTGTCATGGGCGCTCGGGATCTTTCCACACTCGCGTAGCCGCTAAGCGGGCGGCGCGGGGCTCCGGCCGCGCTCCGAGAGCCACGCAACCAGGCGGATCCCCATCCAGACCGGTGTCAGGATCACGTAGAAGACGAAGAGGCCGAGGGCCAGGAGCACGCCCCAGAACGGCCAGTAGAACCACGGAACTGGCCGCTTCGGGCCTGCAGAAGGAGGTATCGCTCGCCCGCTTCCCCCGCTCATAGGCCGGCCTTTGGCCTATGAAGCGTGTGGAGGGGGTGTGGGGGAACCGGGAGGTTCCTCCACGTTGGACTGTAAGAAGGGGGCTCGTGGGGGAAACATGGTTTCCCCCGCGGGAGCGAGCCGGAGGCGAGCGACGGTCATGCCGGCGCTGCCATGGCGCGCTCCTGCACGATCCTGATGATTCGATGCGCCGTTTCCTCGATCGCGAGGTTCGAGACCTCGATGATGGGACAGCCGAGCCGCTTGTGGATCTCCTCCGCGTACTCGAGCTCGTCGTAGACATCTGCGAGCGCGGCGTACTTCGCCTTCCGGCCGCGCATGTGGCGAACGCGCTCGACGCGGATCTCGGCCAGGGTCTCAGCTCCGATCGTGAGGCCGACCACGCGACCCGGCTCCACGTCCCAGAGCTCCTTCGGAGGATCGATTCCCTTGACGATCGGGACGTTGGCCGCCTTGTAGCCCAGATATCCGAGGTAGATGGAGAGGGGCGTCTTCGAGCTCCTCGAGACGCCGACCAGGACGATGTCCGCGTCCTTCAGGCCGCGGGCGCCGGCCCCGTCGTCGAAGCGGACGGCGAACTCGATCGCGGCCATCCGCTTGAAGTAGCTCGAGTCGAGCTTCGGTGGGGCGCCCGCCTCCATCTTCGCCGGAAGGCCCGACACCTTCGCCACAGCCTCGATCGGGTGGCCGAGCAGGTCGCAATAGTGGAGCTTGTAGCGGCGGCAGAGCATCCGCATGAGCTCCCGGTAGCCGGTCTCCACGAGCGTGTAGACGACGACTGCGCGGCGTCCGCGGGCCCGGGCCGCGGCGAGATGCACGTCGTCGGCGCTGGTGATCCTCGGGTGGCGAACGACCTCGATCGTCAGGTCGGGGAACTGCCGCTCGACTGCCTGGACGACCCGGGTGGCGGTCTCGCCGGTGGCGTCGGAGATGACGTGGAGCTCGACGGTGTCGGTCACGCCGTGGACCCTAGCGAGGGATCTGCGAGAGATCGCCGAGCGCGCCGACCGCGTCCCTGACATCCAGGAGCAGACGCAGGCGGTTGGCCCGGACAGCTTCGTCCTCGGCCATCACGTGCACCTCGTCGAAGAACCGGTCGACGGGTGGGCCGAGCTCGGACGCCGCTTCGAGTGCCGCGCCGAACTCGCGCGCCTGCACGGCGGCATCGATACGGGGTCCTGCTTCGCCCAGGGTCTCGAGGAGCGCCCGCTCGGCAGGCTCCGAGACCAGGACGGGATCGATGGCAGGTGCGGCTCCGCCCGCCTTGCCCGCAAGGCTGTTCGCCCGGTCGAAGGCCGTGTATGCATCGGCGAATGCTTGCGACTCCGCCTCGGCGGCCAGCGCCCGAGCCAGGCGCGCCACGGCGCCCAGCTCAGTCAGGGCCGAGCGCCTGGCCGCGCGCACGAACTCGACCGGGACGTCGAGAAGCCCCTCCAGGCGCTCGAGCACGAACTCGGGCACGTCGGAGGCGTCGTCGGTCACCTCCGCGCCCTGTTCGGTCAGGAGCTCGAGATCCCGGGCGACCAGTCCGGCCAGGTCGATCTCCAGTTCGCCGTCGACCGCGAGGCGGGAGAGCCCGATCGCCGCCCGGCGCAGCCCGTACGGGTCGCGGGAGCCCCTCGGTCGCTCTCCGAGCGCGAAGGCGACGGCGAGGTTGTCGATCTTGTCGGCGGCGGAGAGCACGCGTCCAGCGGCTGTCTCCGGCAGCGGCCCGCCCGCCTGGTCCGGGAGGTAATGCTCGGCGATGGCCGCCGCAACGCCTTCCGGAACTCCGGCGAGGCGGGCGTACTCCCCGCCGATGAACCCCTCTAGCTCAGGGAACTCGTGCACCATCGTCGAGGCCTGGTCGGCCTTGGCCAGGCGGGCGGCCTCTCCGGACGCATCGCCGCCCCCCAGGAGGTCGCAGAGCTCACGGAGCCTGACGGCCTTGTCGGCGAACGTGCCCGCCCGCGCATGGAACGTGATCGAGTCGAGCTGCTCCGCCATGGCTTCGATTCCCACTTGGACGTCCCGCTCGTAGGAGAACCGCGCATCGTCCAGGCGTCCCTCCAGCACGCGCTCGTTCCCGGTCCGGACGACACCGGGGTCGCCGCCGTTCGCGACGAAGGCGAAGCGGGCGCCGCCGAGCGGAAAGTAGCGCTGGTGGGACTGCATCGCGGTCACGATCACGCGTTCCGGCAGGTCGAGGAAGCGCTCGTCGAAGCTCCCCTCGAGAACGAGCGGCGACTCGACGAGATACACCACCTCCTCCAGGACCCCGGCCGGGTCCCCCCACTCCCCGGTCGCGTCGAGGCCCTCGACGATCAATCGGCGCCGCTCCGCCGAGTCGGGCTCGACCTGTGCTTTACGCAAGACGGTCTCGTAAGCCGAGGCCTCAGGTATCTCGACCGTGCCGGCGCCGAAGCGATGGCCGTGGGAGACGCTGCCCGAGGGGATCGCCTCCGGGCCGACCTCGATCGTCTCTGCGTCCAACTTCGCGCAGATCCACCGGATCGGCCGTGGAAAGCGGAGGTCGAGCTCACGGTCCCAGGTCATGGTCTTGCCGGCTGCGAGACCTCCCACGACCTGCCAGAGCCGCTCGCCGAGCGGGGGCGCCGACTGGCGGCCCCAGACGTAGTCGTCGCGAACCGTCAGCTCGTCGACGCCGAGGCCGAGCCCGCGGGCGAACCCTTCCGCCGCCTTGGTCGGCTTGTCGTCTTTGAAGGCAATCCCGACTCCGGGCCCTCGCTTCTCCTCGCCCGCTGCGTCGGGCTCGAAGCCCTCGACCAGCAGAGCGAGCCGCCTGGGCCCGACCAGCACCTTGCCCTCGCCGCCGAAGGCTGGGAGCCAGCGGTCGCGAAGCTCTCCCTCGGCCCACCTGCAGAACGCCGCGGGAAGCTCCTCGCAGCCGATCTCAAGCAGCAGCGTGCTCAAGGGGCGGGTGTCGCTGCTCGAGGTATGCCTGCGCGACGCGGCGAGCGAGCGCACGGACGCGGCCGATGTATCCGGCCCGCTCCGTGACGGAGATCGCCCCGCGCGCATCGAGCAGGTTGAAGGTGTGGGAGCACTTGAGGACCTGGTCGTAGGCCGGAATCGGAAGCTCTCGTTCGAGGAGGTGGCGGCACTCGGCCTCGTGCTCGTCGAAGCGGCGCGTGAGGATGTCGACGGGAGCCTCCTCGAAGTTGTAGACCGACCACTGCCGCTCGTTCTCGCGGTAGACGTCCCCCCAGGTCACCCCGGGCGCCCACACGAGCTCGAACGCGGTCTGCTTGCTCTGGAGAAAGAGCGCGAGCCGCTCGAGGCCGTACGTGATCTCCGCCGGGATCAGGTCGAGTTCGAGACCGCCCAGCTGCTGGAAGTACGTGAATTGGGTCACCTCCATGCCGTCGATCCAGACTTCCCAGCCCAGGCCCCAGGCACCGAGGGTCGGGCCTTCCCAGTCGTCCTCGACGAGGCGAACGTCGTGCTTGTCCGTGTCGATCCCGAGTGCCCGCAGCGACTCGAAGTAGATATCGAGGACGTCCTCGGGCGCCGGCTTCAGAAGCACCTGGTACTGGAAGTAGTGCTGGAACCGGTACGGGTTCTCGCCGTAGCGCCCGTCCGAAGGGCGGATCGAAGGCTCGACGTACGCGGTCTTCCACGGGTCGGGCCCGAGGGAACGGAGGAAAGTCGCCGGATTGAAGGTGCCCGCGCCGACTTCGGTGTGGTACGGCTGGAGGAGCACGCAGCCCTGGTCGGCCCAGTAGCGCTCCAGGGTCAGGATCGTCTCCTGGTAGGTCGGTACGCCCATGAGGCGTGATCCTACGGTTCAGGCCCGCTGGGCCAGGGTGCGGAGGCGAAAGCCGCCGTGGAACTCGTACGACGACTCGATCACGCGCAGGCACTCGCGCAGGCCGCGGGGGGTCGCCCCGGCTGTCACCGCCTCGGAGAGTGGGCGCTCGAGCAAGCCCCGCATCCCCTCGAAGCCCTCGGCCGAGATCGGGATCGAGCCGGCCTCGCAGGAGGCGCAGACGGCTCCGCCCGCCTGTGGCGAGAAACCGACGAGGCCCGCCTCCTCTCCGCAGGCGGCACAGCCGGCGAGGTGCGGGAGGTAGCCGGCGAGCCAGAGGAGCTTCAGCTGGAAGGAGAGGACGAGTGGGTCGAGAGAGGGTTGGGCGGGAAGCCGCGCCTCGATGGCGTCCAGCAGGTCGAGAAATCGAGTCAGGGCGTGGAAAGCGCGCGCGTTCGCGTCTCCCTCGAGGAAGAGCCGCAGCACCGCCTCGAGGCCGATGTGGCCGACGGCGAGCCGGTAGCCGTCGGTGCGGCTCAGATCGTGGGGGCGGATGAGATCGACGCCGGTCACGGTGTGGAGCTCTCCCCTCCCCTCGTGCAGCATCGCCTCGACGTGGCTGAAGGGCTCGAGTCGGCCTCCGAAGCGCGATTTCGTCTTGCGTGCGCCCTTCGCGATCGCTCCGGCGCGGCCCCGCTCGAGCGTGAAGAGATGGAGCACGCGGTCGGCCTCGCCGTAGCGAATCGACCGCAGGACGACGGCCTCGGTCTTCCACGAGCGCGGCACCCTCGCAAGTCTAGACAGCAGGTGGGAAGACACTCCTACCCGGGTACGTTGAAAGTCGGGATGGCACGAATCGAGATGTACACGACTGCCTGGTGCGGCTACTGCCACCGGGCAAAGGCGCTCCTGAGCCAGAAGGGTCTCGCCTACGAGGAGATCCGGATCGACGATCAGCCCGACTTCCGGGCGCGTCTCCAGGAGCGGACCGGCGGCTGGACCGTTCCCCAGATCGTGATCGACGACCGCCCGATCGGCGGCTACACCGAGCTCTGGCAGCTCGACCGCGCCGGCGCCCTCGACGACCTCGCTGCCTAGCCTCCAGCTTCCGCCTGACGCCGGCCGGTAGGCTCGCGCGCCGTGGCGGACGACCAGTTTCCCCAGGACGAGCTGCCGCCGGGCATCGACCGCCCCGGCCTGCGCAGCCGCTTCGCGCGCGTTGCCGTCGACACGCGCCCGCTGCGCGAGTCCAGGAACTTCCGCCTGCTCTGGACCGGCCAGGCCGTGTCCTACGTCGGCAGCCAGATCACGCTGGTTGCGATTCCGTTCCAGGTCTACGAGCTCACGGGCTCGACGCTCGCCGTCGGCCTGATCAGCCTGTTCGAGCTCGTGCCGCTCCTCGCATTTGCGCTCGCCGGCGGCGCGATCGCAGACGCCACCGACCGGCGCCGCCTCATCCTCCTGACCGAGATCGGCTTCATGGCCGTCACGGGCGGGCTCGTCGTCAACGCGCTCCTGCCCGAGCCACGCGTCTGGATCCTCTACGTCCTTGCGGCGCTGAGCGTCGCCTGCTGGAGTCTCGGTGCTCCCGCGATGCGGTCGCTGGTCCCACTGATCGTCACGGAGGAGCAGATTCCGGCGGCGATGGCGCTCGAGGGGATCTACGGCAATCTCGGCGCTGTCGCGGGGCCGGCCATCGGCGGCATCCTGATCGCGACGATCGGGCTTCCGCTCACCTACGGGCTCGACGTCCTGACGTTCGCCGCCTCGCTCGCGACCGTCTGGGCGCTTCCGAGCTTCCCGCCTGTTCCGGACGCCGACCGGCCGGGAATCAGGTCAACGCTCGAAGGGCTCCGCTTCGTAGGAAAGCGCAAGGTGCTGCTCGGGATCTTCCTCGTCGACACGAACGCCATGATCTTCGGGATGCCGAGCGCCCTCTTCCCTGCCGTTGCCGACCGTCAGTTCGACGCCGGAGCCGAAGTGGTCGGCTTCCTGTACGCGGCTCCCTACGCGGGCGCCCTGGTCGCCTCGCTGCTATCCGGCTGGATGGGGCAGATCCACCGCCAGGGCGTCGCGGTAGTGATCGCAGCGGCGTGCTGGGGGCTGGCACTGATCGGTTTCGGCCTCGCGTCTGCGCTCTGGCTGGCGCTGTTCATGCTGGCCCTCGCCGGCGCCGCCGACATGGTCAGCGCCATCTTTCGGAGCACGATCGTCTTCGCGGCGACGCCGGAGGGAATGCGGGGCCGGATCCTCGGCATCGAGCTCGTGCAGGTGGCCGGTGCCCCGACGCTGGGTAACCTCGAGGCGGGCGTGGTCGCGGCGCTCACGAGCATCCGCACCTCGATCGTCTCGGGCGGGATTCTGTGCATCGCCGGAACCGCAGTCGCCTGCCTGGCGATTCCGCAGCTCATTCGCTACGACTCGCGCGAGCCGGAGCGCTAGTTCAGAGCGCCTGACAATTGCCGCAGAACCATGTGCCCCGCCCGCCGACACGGATCTTCTCGATCGGCGCTCCGCACCTGTCACACGGCTTCCCCACCCGCCCGTAGACCTTGAAGGCATGCTGCATCCGGCCCTTGCGTCCTTGTGAGTCGCGGTAGTCGGAGAGCGTCGCCCCCTGGCGCTCGATGCCGCGGCGGAGGGCCTTGCGGACTGCCGCTCGTAACTCAGTCACCTCCTCGGGCGTCAGCTCGCCGGCCTGTCGGAGCGGATGGATCCGTGCGAACCAGAGCGCCTCGTCCGCATAGATGTTCCCCACCCCCGCGACCGAGCGCTGATCGAGAAGAGCGGACTTGATGGGGGCGCGGCGCCCCGCGAGCCCCTTCGCGAAGACGGCTGTGGTGAAGGCTCGCTCCAGCGGCTCGCCGCCGATCCTCGCATCGAGATACTCCTCCAGCTCTCCCGGCTCGAGCAGGAGCCAGGTCCCGAACCGGCGCACATCGCGGTAGGAGACGTCCGAGCCGTCGTCCAGCTTGACGAGCGCCCGCCGGTGTCGCTCCCCGTTTGCCTGGGCAGGGTGCTGGAAGCCACCCGTCATCCGGAGGTGGACCACGAGATGGCGCCCGCTCTCGAACTCGAAGATCAGGTACTTGCCTCGCCGGCGAAGGTCTCGGACGACCTCGCCTTCGAGCGCAGATGCGACCAGCTCGGGAGGTTCGGGCCGGGTCAGGCGTGGATCGTCGATGGAAACCGATTCGAAGCGGCGGCCGACAAGGCCCGGCGCCAGCCGCGACCGGATCGTCTCGACTTCGGGAAGCTCGGGCACGGCTGTCAGCCTAGCCTCGAAAAGGGCCCCTAGCGCAGCACCTCGAGGACGATCGGCACCTGCGTGGGCGCTGCGTCCGCGACCGGTAGCAGGCGGCGACTTCCTCGACCGCTGCGGCTGCGCCGCCCTCGTCAGCGGCATGCACCTCCGCCAACGATTCGCCCTTTTCGACCCCGTCCCCGCGCTTCGCGCGGCAGACGACACCCACGCGGTGATCGATCACATCGTCCTTGGCCGCGCGACCCGCGCCAAGGTGGAGAGCCGCGACGCCGACGGCCGTGGCCGCGACCCGCTCGACGTAACCGCTGCGCGGTGCGGGCACCGGCCGGACGACCGGTGCGAGCGGGAGCGCTTCGACACTCGGGTCGCCTCCCTGGGCGCGGATCCAGGTCTCGTAGCGCTCCAGCGCGGCGCCGGACGAGACTGCCTCTTCGGCCCGCCGGCGACCCTCCTCCTCGTCGACCCCAAGGTCGGAGAGGGCCAGGAGCTGGCCACAGGCGCCGAGGGTGAGCTCGGCCAGGTCCCGCGGGCCCTCGCCGCGGAGCGTTTCGACCGCCTCGCGAATCTCCAGGGAGTTCCCGACCGCGTGGCCGAGGGGCTGATCCATGTCAGTCAGCTCGCAGACGACCTCGCGCCCTGCCTGCCGGCCGAGCTCGATCATCGCTTGAGCGAGCTCGCGCGCACGGTCGAGGCTCTTCATGAACGCACCGTCCCCGACCTTCACGTCCAGGACGATCGCATCGGCGCCCGCTGCGATCTTCTTCGACATGATGCTGGACGCGATCAGCGGGATCGAGTCCACGGTCGCGGTCACGTCACGGAGTGCGTAGAGGCGCTTGTCGGCGGGGACGAGGTCGGCCGTCTGGCCGATGATCGCGACCCCGATCTCCTGCACCTGCCGGAGGAACGCGCCTTGGTCGAGCTCGATTTCGAAGCCGGGGATCGATTCGAGCTTGTCGAGCGTCCCGCCCGTGTGCCCCAGGCCTCTACCGCTCATCTTGGCGAACGGGACGCCGCACGCGGCCACGATCGGCCCGATCACAATCGAAGCCTTGTCCCCGACCCCTCCGGTCGAGTGCTTGTCGACAACGCGGCGACCCAGCGAGCTGAGGTCGATCGTCTCCCCACTCGCCACCATCGCGTCCGTCAGAGCATGGGTCTCGACGTCATCCAGCCCCCGGAAGAACACGGCCATCAGAAACGCGGACATCTGGTAGTCGGGCACCTCGTCCCGTGCGTAGCCGAGGACGAGCTCACGGACCTCCTCAGGCGCCAGCACCTCACCGTCGCGCTTGCGCGCGATCAGCTCCGCGGCGCGCATCAGGGAAGGTTCACGGCTCGACGATCGGGGCGCCCGGTATGCCGCGTGGGGGAGCCTTACCCCCGAACCACGCGTTCACGGTCGCCCCCACGTCCGCGAACTCGCCGTTGTGCACCCGGCCCGCAGCGTTCTTGCCCTCCACGTAGGCCACGAGCATCGCGTGCTCGCGGGAATGGTCGGTGGAAGGCGTGGTCGGGTCGCACCCGTGATCGGACGTGATCACGAGCAGGTCGCCGGGCCGCAATGCATCGAGGAGGTCGGCCAAACGGCGGTCGAAATCCTGCAGGCAGCGGTGGAAGTTGACCGGGTCGTTCCGGTGGCCCCAGAGCATGTCCGTCTCCACCAGGTTCGTGAAGATGATCCCCTCGTCGAGGCCGCGGAGGAGCTCCTCCGTGACCTTGATCCCCTCGCCGTTCGACTTCGTCGGATTCGACTCGTCGATGTCGACCCCCGCGAAGATGTCGTGGATCTTCCCGACTCCGTGCACCTTCGCGCCCGCATCGCGCGCCAACGTCAGGTAGTTCGGCTGCTTGGGCTTGAGCGACCAGTCGTGGCGATTCGGCGTGCGGGTGTAGTTGCCCGGCTCCCCCTCGAACGGCCGCGCGATCACGCGCCCGACCGCATGCGGGCCCGTGAGGATGTCGCGGGCCACCCCGCTGGCCTCGTACAGCTCCTCGAGCGGGATCGTCTCCCCGTGCGCGGCGATCTGGAAGACCGAGTCTGCCGACGTGTACACGATCCACTTGCCGGTCTTCTGGTGCTCCTCGCCGAGCTCCTGGATGATCTCGGTGCCGGACGCCGGCTTGTTCCCGAGCACACCCCGCCCCGTGCGGTGCGCGAACTCCTCGATGATCGACGCAGGAAAGCCATGCGGATAGGTCGGCATCGCCACCGGCGTGACGATTCCCATGAGCTCCCAGTGGCCCGTCGTCGTGTCCTTGCCCTTCGACCGCTCCACGAGGCGGCCGGCGACCGCCGGGGCGCCCGGCTGGGGCGGACAACCCTCCAGCTGCTCGACGTTGCCGAGCCCGAGCGCCTCGAGATTCGGGAGATCGAGCCCGCCCACCGCACGCGCGACGTTCCCGAGCGTGTCGGAGCCCTCATCCCCGTAGTCCCCGGCGTCGGGCAGCGCTCCCGCGCCGACCGCATCGAGCACGATCACGCACGCCCGCGGCATGTGGCTATTCTAGAGCCGGATGGACATCTTCCTTGGCATGCTCGGGATCCTCGTGTGGGTCGTCGTCGTGATCGCCTTGGCGATGGCGGTCACGTGGGCGACGGTGAAAGCCTTCCCGGAACGCAAGTCCGAGGACGTGCTTCCCAAGTCCTCCTAGACGGGCTCGAGCGGCAGGAGCTCGGAGAGCGGGTAGTAGTCGAGGCTGTGGGCCTCGGCGACGGCTTCGTACGTGATCTTCCCGTCCATCACGTTCACTCCGCGTGCGAGCGCGGGATCCCGGGCGATCGCATCGCGCACGCCGTAGTCGGCTAGCGCCTCGGCGTACTGAAGCGTCACATTCGTCAGAGCCTTGGTGGAGGTGACTGGCACGGCGCCCGGCATGTTCGCAACGCAGTAGTGGACGATGCCATCGACCTCGAAGATCGGATCCGAGTGCGTGGTCGGACGGGAGGTCTCGAAGCATCCCCCCTGGTCGATCGCCACGTCCACGAGCACCGCGCCCGGCTTCATCGAACCGAGCATCGAACGTGAAATGAGCTTCGGCGCCACTGCACCCGGAATCAGGACGGCCCCGACCACGAGGTCGGCGTCGACGATGACCTCGTCAATCTGGAGCTGGTTCGACATGGCAAGCGTGATGCGGCCGTCGAGCATCATCTCGAGGTCGCGCATGCGCTCCACGGACTTGTCGAGCACCCAGACGTCCGCCTGCATGCCGACGGCGATCAGCGCTGCGTTGTACCCGACGATGCCTCCGCCCAACACCACCACCTTCGCGGGCGGCACGCCCGGAACTCCGCCGAGCAGGATCCCGCGGCCTCCCTGCGCCCTCTCGAGCGCCCAGGAGCCCATCTGGGTGGCGAGCCGGCCTGCGACCTCGCTCATGGGCGCCAGGAGCGGCAGACGGCGGTCCTGCGTCTCGACCGTTTCGTAGGCGATGCAGGTCGCCCCGCTCTCGATCAGAGCCTGCGTGAGCCGGCGGTCGGCAGCAAGATGGAGGTAAGTGAAGAGCACGAGGCCTTCGCGGAGCCGGCCGTACTCCTCGGGGAGTGGTTCCTTCACCTTCAGGACCAGGTCGGAGGACTCCCAGACCTCGTCGACGGAGGTCATGCGTGCTCCCACGCCCTCGTAGACGGCGTCCGGGAAGGAGCTCCCCACGCCCGCGCCGGACTCGATGATCACCTCGTGGCCGCGCCCCACGAGCTCGCGGGCTCCGGCCGGCGTGAGCGCGACACGGTGCTCGTCGGGCTTGATCTCCTTCGCGACGCCGACCCTCATTGGCGGGCGAACGATACCCGCCTTGTCGCTGGCCATGCGGGCCAACGATGCACCCGGCCTCTCGACGCTCGGGCGCAATCCCGTCCCGCTACTCTCCTCGCGTGCAAGCCTCGCGCTTCGAGAACGACAGATTTCTGGTCGAGCAGCTGCTCCGGCCGATGGTGAACCTCTACACCATCTCGACGCTCGGCCCGGACGGCAAGTCCGCGGGCGAGCGGGTCGCGTTCGTGCGCCAGAAGCGCATGGCGCTCAAGGAGGACCTACGGTTTTTCGCCGACGAATCGGAGACGGAGGAGGCCTTCCGGCTCAAGGCGCGGCGCGTCGTCGAGCTCGGCGGTCGCTACGACGTAACGCATCCAGCGGGCGAGCGGATCGGCACGCTCGAGAAGCGTTTCAAGCAATCGCTCATCCGCTCCACCTGGTCGATACTCGACGCGTCAGGGGACGAGATCGCCTGGGCGCGCGAGCGCAGCGCCGCGATCGCGATCGTTCGGCGTATCAAGGACGTCGTCCCGTACGGAGAGACGGTCCCGATCCCGTACCACTTCACGTTCCTGCGTGGTGAGCGCGAGATCGGCGAGCTCACCCGGGTGCTAGGGATTCGGGACAACTACATCCTCGACCTGTCCGCCGACGCGGAGCGCGCACTCGACCGTCGGCTGGCGATCGCGCTCTCAGTCGGGCTCGACGCCTTCCAGGCCCGCTAGGACCCGGCCAGGCGCTCGCGCGCGAGCCGTCCGGCGGCAAAGGCGGCCGCGAAGAACCAGGGATCGTCGGCCGGGCCGCGCCCCATGTGGAGGAGTGGCAGGCTCGCGCACGCGTCTTGCCAGCCGTCCACCGGTACAGGCACAGCCTCGTCGATCGGCGTCGGGGATCCCTCCGCGTCGGGCCAGGCGACATCCACGGGCCCCGCGAGGGCGAGCACAGCCCGGAGGTGGTGGGAGACACCGTGATGCCGCTCCCGCTGGTCGGCTCCGGAAATCCGGGCGACGAGGATCGGGGAGCCGCCGAGGGCCCTGGCGACGGCCGCTGCCGTTGCGGCGGCAAGCCCGCCGTGGCCGAAGGTGCTCGCGGTGCCGACGATTCCGGGGCCGATCCCACAGACGACGACGTCGAAACCTTCTTCGGCGCACCAGGCGAGCGCCGACGCGGGCGTAACGCATGCGACGTCGCCGTCCACGCAGGCTCCCACTGCCACCGTCTTCTCGAGCAGCGCGCTGCCGTTTCAGCGTCCTCAGGGTGTCAGAAAGCGAGACAGGAAGCGCACCGCCCTCGAGCTGCACGAACGCCACGCGGGCGTTTGAGCCGATTCCGGCGCACACGGGCGCGACCTGGCTGTGGAGCGAGCAACAAACCACAGGGAGCCCGCCGAGCTGCTCCCTACCCCTCCCCCGCTCCTCCGCATGCCATACGGAATGCTGGAGGGACGTGTACGGAAGCTTCATCACGTGAGCGCCGGAGGCTCCGTCGAGTCCGAGGCCGCGCGTGAGGTTGACGTGCAGGACGTCGAACCCGCCGGATCCCAATCCGAGCTCGACCGCCTCCACGTTCACGACGACGTCGTCTCCAACCCCGACCGGACCTGTCAGGCGCGGATAGGCGATGCAGGGACGACCGTCCACCTCGAGCCTGACCAGGCCTTCCACCCGCTCGCTGACCGCGGTGACGCTGCCGCGCCGGAAGCTAAGCACGCTGGGCCGCGTCGACGAGCTCGAGGGTCACGGCGACCATGCTCTCGAGGTCGGCGACCGCGATGTGCTCGTCGGCGCTGTGAATCCGGGTCATCCCGTTGGCGAGGTTCGCGCAAGGAATCCCCTGTGCGTTGAACACGTTCGCGTCAGCGCCTCCGCCCGCCTGGATGCCTGACGGCGCGAAGCCGGCACGCTCGAGTGCGTCGAAGGCGAGCCTGACTGTCGGGTCGTCCGTCTCGAATCGGTAGCCGCGGTACTTCTCCTCGAGCGAGGTTTCGAGCTCGCATTCGGCTACCTCGGCCGCGAACGCACAGGAGTCCACCATCTCCTGGACGACGCTCGCCAGCTTCGGCTCGCTGTGCGAACGCACCTCGGCAACGACTTCGCAGCGGTCGGGGACGATGTTCCTGGCGGTGCCGCCGTGGATCTCGCCCACGTTCGCCGTGGTCTCGTCGTCGATCCGGCCGAGCCTGAAGTCGGAGATTGCACGCGCGGCAGCCAGGATCGCGGACCGTCCCTCCTCCGGGTGCATGCCCGCGTGTGCGGCCCGCCCTTTGAAGACCACGTCGACCGCCGTCGAGTGAGGAGCCTGGAGGACCACCTCGCCGATCGGGCCGGCGTGGTCGAAGACGTAGCCCGTCCGGGCAGCAAGGCTCGAGGCGTCGAACGCCTTGGCTCCCTCGAGCCCAGTCTCTTCCTTCGGCGTGAAGAGCAGCTCGACACCCGCGTGCGGGCGACCGGTCTCGACGATCCGCCTGACGGCTTCCAGCATGACCGCGACGGCGGCCTTGTTGTCGGCCCCGAGAATCGTGTTCCGGGCGTTCCGGACGAGCCCGTCCTCGACCACGGGCTCGATTGCGTCGGTCGCCGGCACCGTGTCCAGGTGCGCACAGAGGAAAATCGGGAGACCGCCGCCGTTCGTGGCCTCGACCCGAGAGAGCAGGTTCCCCATCGTCGACCCGATCCGGGCTCCCGCATCGTCTTCCTGGACGGAGAGACCGAGCTCGCCCAGGTAGTCGGCCACGCGATCGGCCACCTCACGCTCCTCTCCCGGCGGGCTCGAGATCGCGGCGAGGTCCGTGAAGAGGGTCAGGACGTCCGGAAGCGCCACCCTCTCAGGGTCGCAGATCTAAGCGAGGGTCGCGGTGACCGAAGCGGTCTCCGAGCGCCTGGCGCGCTCGAGCGCGGCTCCCACGAAGTCGCGGAAGAGCGGTGCTGGACGCGTCGGCCGGGACTTGAACTCGGGATGGAACTGGCTTGCGACGAACCACGGATGGTCGCGGAGCTCCACCACTTCGACGAGCCGGCCTTCCTGATACGTCCCCGAGACGACCAGGCCCGCCTCGACCAGACGTGGCCGGAAGTGGTTGTTGACCTCGTAGCGGTGGCGGTGGCGCTCGTGCACGACGGGCTCGTCGTAGGCCGCCCAGGCAAGGGTCCCCTCGACGAGGTCGACGGACTGGGCGCCGAGGCGCATGGTGCCGCCCAGATCCTCGATCTCCTTCTGCTCGGGGAGCAGGTCGATCACTGGGTACGGCGTCTCCGGGTCCATCTCCGTCGAGTTCGCGCCCTCGAGACCGACGACATGGCGCGCGAAGTCCGAGACGGCCACGTGCATGCCGAGGCAGATGCCGAGATACGGGATCTCCCGCTCGCGCGCCACGCGGCACGCGAGAATCTTCCCTTCCCAGCCGCGTGAGCCGAACCCGCCGGGGACGAGGACGCCGTGGGCGCGCTCGAGCTCGGCCGCCGCCTCCTCCACGCTCATGCCCTCGGCGTCGACCCACCGGACGCGGACGCCGGTGCCGTGGTGGATGCCCGCGTGCTTCAGCGCCTCGTGCACCGAGAGGTATGCGTCCTGGAGCTTCACGTACTTCCCGACGAGCGCGATCTCGATCTCGCCGCGCCGCTGCCCGATCCGGGTTACGAGCTCGTCCCACTCCCCGAGGTCAGCCTCTCCGTCCGGCAGGCCCAGCTTGTCGCACACGAGCGCATCGAGACCTTCCTCGCGCAGCCGCTGCGGGACGAGGTACACGTCGCTCACGTCCTCGTTCATGATCACGGCCTTCGAGTCGACGTCGGCGAAGAGCGCGATCTTCTCGCGGATCTCGTGCGAGAGGATCTCCGCGGAGCGGCAAACGACGATGTCCGGGTGGATACCGATGCGGCGTAGCTCGTTCACCGAATGCTGGGTCGGCTTCGTCTTCAGCTCGCCGGCGGTCTCGATGAACGGCACGAAGGTCACGTGGAGGTAGAGGACGTTCTCCGCCCCCGCCTCCCGCCGGAACTGGCGGATCGCCTCGAGAAATGGGAGCGACTCGATGTCTCCGACCGTGCCGCCGATCTCTGAGATGACCACGTCGGCGTCACTCGAGGCGCCGATCCGGCGGATCCGATCCTTGATCTCGTTCGTGATGTGCGGGATCACCTGGACCGTCGAGCCCAGGTACTCACCCTTGCGTTCCTTCCGGATCACGGCGTACCAGACCGATCCGGAGGTGTGGTTGGCGTTCCGGGAAAGGTTCTCGTCGACGAAGCGCTCGTAGTGCCCGATGTCGAGATCGGTCTCGGCGCCATCCTCCGTCACGAAGACCTCGCCGTGCTGGAAGGGGCTCATCGTTCCCGGATCGACGTTGATGTACGGGTCGAACTTCTGAACCTGGACCCGCAGGCCGCGCGCTTTCAGGAGCCGGCCGAGGGAGGCTGCGGTGATGCCCTTTCCGAGAGACGAGACCACCCCTCCCGTTACGAAGACGTACTTCGTCGGCCGGCTTGCCACTAGTGGGTCACCTCGGTCTCCCGAGGCGGTCCAGGCGCGCGAGCCAGGGTGTCGACTCGATCAGCGTGCCGAGAGATCGTCGTTCGCCGAGGACGTTCAGCGCGGCGAGCAATACGATCGCCGGCCAGAGCGCTCGTCCTCGAAGCGAGGCCACGAGGCTCAAGCCTAGCACGGCCCCGAGGGCGTTCGATCCTGCGTCTCCGAGCATCATCCTCTCTCGAAGATCGTAGGGAACGAGCAGGACAGCCATGAGCGCGTAGCCCCCCTCCGGCAGGCCCCGGAAAAGGCTCACACCCAGGAAAGCCTTGAGGGCCCGGCCCGGCTTCGTGTCCAGCTGGTTGAGGGCGTTGGCGGAGAGGCCGACGAGCAGAGCGCCCCGCACGGAGCGGGTCGCGAGAGCCGCCACCGCGGGGATGCCGACGAGCTTCAGGACGCCGGTCGTCCCCCCGGCGCGCAGGTGCCCTGCGACACCTCGCTCGGGGCCGCTCCAGAGATCGTCTGCGAGTCCGATTGCCGTGATCGCGGCGACCGCCGCCCCGGTTCGCCGGGGAGCCCAGAGGCCGGGGAGCGCGACTGCCCAGCCGAGGAGCGGTAGGCGGAATCCGCGATGGTTGACACCGAGCGGGCCGGCGGACAGAACCGCGTCCACGAGCTGACGGCCCCGGTGCGCAAAACCGGCCGCGTCGCGTCCCGTCGCCCGATGGTCGAGCTCGAGGGGAATCTCCTCGAGGCTGAGGCCGGCTCGGAGCGCGTCGATCGTCATCCGTGTCTCGCAGCCGAATCCGCCGGCGACCGGGAAGCACACGATCCGGGCCCGCTCACTCACGTAGCGCTGGCCGGAGAGCGGTTCCCGTGGGCGGAAGCCGGTCCGCAGGCGGATGAGGCTGCCCGCGACCCGCTTGGCGATTCCGAACCCTCCGCCGGCGCGGTGCTCGAAGACGGCGACCGCGAGGTCGGCGTCGCTCTCGGCGAGCGGCCGGAGCGATCCACGCAGGTCCGCGTCGCAGAGGAGCAGCGGGCCGGGCGCCGCGGCACGCTCACCGGCGGAGAGCGCCTCGCCTTTCCCCGGCCGGTTGAGCCGGATCACGACTGCTCCTGCCTCCTCCGCCCGCTCGGCCGTCGCGTCCGTCGACCCTCCGACGACCACGATCACCTCGGCGGACGGAAAGTCCCGCCGGAGCTGCGCGACCGTTTCGCCGATCCGGCTCTCCTCGTTCCTCGCCGCGACGAGGACGCTACCCCCCAATTGGCTGCACTGGGACTGCGTCGACCTGAGGAACGACTCCGTCGCTGGCCGTGTCCTTGACGCCGTAGTTTCCGGGCTCGCCTCCGCCCAGGAGGAGGGCCAGCGCCAGCCGTCCCGCGGGGAGGTCGAGGTCGTCGACGCTCGAGACCCCGGCGTCGTTGAAGATCGGAACGGCGGAGGTCCGCGTGTCGACGTCGGATGTCTCCACCCCCACGACCGGCAGCGATGCCGATTGCAGGCCCTGCAGGACTCCATCGACGAACGCCTCGCTGGCACGGGTAGAGGCTGTCGAGCTGTCCTCCGAGTCGGGAGCCCACGACTGGACGACGATCGCGCCGTCGACGGCCGGGATGGTCGTTCCGGACCGCTCTTCGACCAGCTCGCTCGAGACCTCGTCGAGCAACGGCGTATCACCTTCCTCCATGAGCTCTTCGCCGAGAGCACGACCGAGCGCCTGCGGGTCGCCCCCGTACTCCGCCAGGTTCTCCTTGGACTCGAGAAAGTCGTTCAGGGAGGCCGGGTCGACGGGCAGCTCGAAGGCGAAGAGCCTGACCGGTGTCCCATCCGCGTCCGAGAGCGTTTTCTCGATCGCGGAGCGGAGCTCGCCGTCGACCGGGCCGAGGAACACGATCGCGTACCCGCGGTCGACCAGCCGGTTCTCCATCAGCGCCGGATAGGCGTCGTTGATCAGGTCCTCCGAATGCTGGAGCATCTCTTGCTCGCTCGACCCGCGTTCTCGCGCCGCGTTCAGCTGGTCCTCGAGCTCGGCGATCCTGCCCGCGCTCAGGGAATCCTCGGCGCCGCGGATCTTTCCCGACAGCGCGACACCCAGGATGATCCCGACGGCGAGCGCGAGAAAAATCGCCGCGAGCGAGGCGACGTGATAGCGGAGATCGAACATCTAGATGTTGGGTCGGTGGTGGGCGTGCCCTCGGGGACGCACCAGACCAAGTCGGAGGGTGCGATCGATCGCGGCCGAGGCTAGGAGCCTTGGCAAGAGCAAGCGCGTCCTGCGGCGCCGTGTCTGGGGCGCCATCCGAGGGTGCGATGAATGTTGATCGAACATCTAGAGACCGGCAGCAGTCTGGCAGAGGTCGTGTAGTCGGGAGAGTGCCTGGCGAGGAGCCCCCTGTGCGCCTTCGAGCCACATGCGCCAGAGGGGTCCCTCGACGTACGCGGTCGCCCTCGTGCGGCCCTCGCCGGCGTTCGTGAGCTCGATCCCGGCGGTCAACCCCTGGGCAACGTCGTGCCAGCGAAGCTCGAGACCAGGGACCACGCGCTCCAGCACGATCGTTCCTCGCCCACCTGGGCGCCGGAGGAACCCTGGAGCGCGGCCCCGCACGACCTCCCAGCGGGCTCCCTCGGCAACCCCGCGCCGGTCCGGCGTGACCCCGGTGTATGCGGGCCACCAGTCCGGGAGATGGAACGGCTCCGCTACGAGCGCCCAGACGTCCTGGCGCGGAGCGAGGAGCTCTCGCTCCGCCTTCGCGGTCAATCGAGGCCAAGCAGGGAGCGGAGACGGCTGCCGAGAAGCGAGATGAAATGGCGTAGCTCCGGCGAGGCCGCCACGGCGGTGACCACTGCCGTCAGGCCGGCGAGTCCAAACGCCACCAGCGGCCCGAGCCCGACGCGACTCTGGAAGAGCTTCGAGACCCCGCGGGCGTCGACGAGCTTCCCGCCGACGCGAAGCCGCGTCACGAAGGTCGACGACATGCCGCGGCGGTTGCGCTCCAGGAACTCGACGAGGTTGAAGTGCGTCCCGACCGCGACGATCAGCTCGGCTCCCTTTTCGTAGGCGAGGAGCATCGCCACGTCCTCGCTGATCCCGGGCACCGGCACGACCACCGACGAGAGGCCCAGTTGCTCGAGCCGCTCGAGCCCGGGCGCACGCCCGTCTGCGTACGCGTGCACGACCAGCTCGGCCCCAGTGCGGAGCGCCTCGTCGGAGACGGAGTCCATGTCGCCGACGATCACCTCGGGCTTGTAGCCGGCCTCGATCAGCTTGTCCGCTCCCCCGTCCACTCCCACCAGCACGGGCTTGAAGTTTCTGATGTACGGGCGCACGATCCTGAGGTCGCGCGTGGCATCGGGCCCGCGTGCGACCACGAGCGCATGGCGGTCCCTGAAGCGCGTTCGAAGCTGTGGCAGCTCGAGACCCTGCGCCAGCAGCTTTCCCTCATCCCGGAGAAAGCGCATCGTGTTCTCGGCGAAGCCCTCGAGCGCCTCGGCCACGCGTCCCTCCTGGATCAGCAGAGCGTCCTCCAGCTCCCGCACCGTCAGCTCCCGGCCCGACGCGAGCCTCGTACCGTTCCGGTAGAGCGAGGCGCCCCGGACGACGAGAGCCTCGCCGTCGTCCACCTGGTCGAAGAGCTCCGCCCCGGGGACGTCGATCAGGACAACACCCGCGCGTACCAGTGCGAGCGGGCCTGGATTCGGGTACCGGCCCGAGGCGGAGTCCGCGACGTTGAAGACGATGCGGACCCCGCTCTCGGCGAGCTCCTCGGCCGAGACCCGATCGAGGTCCGTGTGGTCGATGATCGCGATGTCGTCGGGGCAAAGCCGCTTGACCAGCTGCTTCGTCCGCCGGTCGAGGCGTGCGGTGCCGGTGAACTCGGTGAACCTCATTGCTGCGAAAGGGTCGAGAGGAACTCGGCGCCGCCGAGCATCCGCTCGAGCTCCTCCTTCTTGTCGGCGTCGGCTAGGGCCTCGATACGCGTATGGGTTGGGTCGCCCGGGACCTTCTCGACACGAAAATGCGTCTCCGCGGCACTCGCGATCTGCGGCAGGTGCGTGATCGTCAGCACCTGGGCCCGCTCGGCGATCCGGCCGAGCGCCTCTGCGACGGCGTGGGCGGTTCGCCCGCCGACGCCGGCGTCGATCTCGTCGAAGACGATCGTCGGCTCACCCGCTCCTGCATGCGCCACGGTGCGAAGCGCAAGCGCCACGCGCGAGAGCTCACCGCCGGAAGCTGTCTCTGCGACCGGGGCGAACGGCAGCCCCTGGTTCGGGCGGATCTGGAACGAGACTCCGTCGGCGCCGCTCGGCCCGGGGTCCCGGGGCTCGAGCTCGACTCGGAAATCGCCCTCGCCCATCGCTAAGCCATCCAGCGCTTCGGCGACGGCCTTCGAGAACGACTTCGCCCCTTGATGACGTGCTTCCGAGAGGCTCGCGGCGAGGCTCTGGACGCGTTCGGTGGCCTCAAGGAGCGCCTGCTCCGCCGCCTGGAGAGGATCCTTGCCCTCGTCCAGCGCTTCGAGCTCCATCCGTGCCGCCTCCGCTCGGGCGAGGAGCTCTCCGAGGTCGGTCGCCTGGAAGCGCCGCTTCGCCTCGGCGACCCGGTCGAGCTCCTCCTCAACACTCTCCAGGCGCCCCGGCTCGGCCTCGAGGGCCGTGAGATAGGAGCGAACGCTCGACGCCGCCTCGCGGAGCCGCACCTCCGCATCTGCGATCTCCGCCGCGATCTCGGTCAACTCCGGCGCGAACCCGGCCACGCCTGCGAGGGCATGTCCGGCGCGGGCCGCCAGCTCGGCTGCACCCTCCCCGTGATCTGGCGCCAGTGCCTCGGCCGCCGTCGAAGCAGCGGCGGCGAGGTCGACCGAGTGGCGGAGCCGCAGCCGCTCGGCCTGGAGCCGCTCTTCGCTGCCGGTGTCGAAGCCCTCGGTGCGCTCGACGAGCTGCCGCAGCTCTTCGAGGCGGTGGGCGCGCCCTACCTCCGCCTGGGCAAGGTCGTCCCGGGCTCGCCGGGCTGTCACGAGCGCACGCCAGGCGCGCGAGAGCTCGGCGCGCCGGCGAAGCTGCTCGTCCCCGACAAAGGCGTCGAGGAGGTCGAGCTGGAAAGCGGGCCTCGACAAGCGCCGCTGTTCGAACTGGCCGGACATGGCCAGCAGACGGTCGACGGCGAGCGCGAGCTCCTCGCGCGGCACCGTGCGTCCCCATGCATACGCTCGCGTCCGCCCGTCGGCGAAGACGCGACGGGCGGCGATCAGGCCCACCTCTCCTTCGGGGCGAAGCTCGCGGAGCGTGGCGAGCTCCTCGTCGTCGAGGACGCCCTCGGGAAGGTCGAGCTCCGCCTCGACGTAGGCCTCAGGCGCCGCGGGACCGATATAGCCCGCGTCGCCCCGTGCGCCGAGCAGTAGCCCCAACGCCTGCGCCAGGATCGTTTTCCCGGCGCCGGTCTCGCCGGTGACCGCGTTCAAGCCCGGCCCGAACGCGAGGTCGGCCTCGCGGATGAGGACGAAGTTCTCGATGCGGAGTGAGCGAAGCACGGGGCCGCTACGGGAAGACCTCGTGGTACCGGGTGAAGAAGCTGACTTCCGGCAGGTGGGCCAGCAGGCTCTTCTCCGAGCCCACGGCGACCTCGAGCGTGTCGCCCGTCGCCAGCTCGGCACAACCCTGGCCGTCGGCGAGGACCGAGACCGGACCGTCGACGGTCAGGTTCGAAATTCTGAGGCTTTCGCCCGGCGGGACCACGATCGGGCGGGCGTGAAGCGAATGGGGCGCCACAAAGGTGATCGCCATCGCCTCGAGCCCCCACATCATCACCGGCCCGCCGTTGGAGAGGTTGTAGGCGGTGGAGCCTGACGGCGTCGAGCAGATCATCCCGTCGCAGGGCTGGTCGGCGAGCCTCTCGCCGCCGATCTCCCAGCCGAGCTCGATCATGCGCCCTGGTCTCGCACTGGTCGCGACGACGTCGTTGACCGCTGTCTGGATATCCCCGTCCAGCCGGGCCTCGAGCGTGCAGAGGGCCACGACCTCGAAGTCCCCTTGGAAGACGCGCGGCAGCACCGACTCGAGCTCGCCGCCCGGCGCACTCGTCAGAAACCCGACGCGCCCGAAGTTGAAGCCGAAGACCGGGGTGCCGCTACCAAGCTTCGCGCGCAGGGCCCGGAGCATCGTCCCGTCGCCACCCAAGGAGATCACCACGTCGGCTTCAGCCTCAGGCTCAACGAGCTCGACGCCCCCTTTGGCTGCAGTCCGCTCCACGATCGCGGCGGCGGCCGAGTCGATCTCGGGCTGCCCGTTCGTGAGGACAGCGGCGCGGGCAATCGCGCGAGGCTGCGTGCTCACGGCCCTAGCTCGCGTCGACGACATAGAGGAAGGACTCTCGGTTTCCCTTCGGCCCCGGCAGGCCGGAGTCGACCATTCCGAGTACGCGCCCGCCCCAGTCGGGGACCCGGCGGGCCACCCCGTCGACAATCCGCTCCCGCAGCTCCGGATCCCGGATCACTCCTCCCTTGCCCACCTCTCCGGGACCCGCTTCGAACTGTGGCTTGACGAGGACGAGTGCGCGCCACCCGGGTGCGGCGGTCGCGAGCGCCGGAGGGAGCGCTTTGTCGAGCCCGATGAACGACACGTCGCAGGTGAGAAAGGTGGGCGCGAACGGGAGCTGGTCGTCTCGAAGCCCTCGTACATTCGTCCGCTCGAGCACGGTAACCCTGGGGTCCTCGCGAAGCTTCGGATGCAGCTGTCCGTACCCGACGTCCACGGTGCAGACTCTCGCGGCGCCGGCCTGGAGCAGACAGTCCGTAAAGCCCCCGGTCGAGGCGCCGACGTCGAGACAGTCCTCGCCCGTGACGTCGAGCTCGAAGTGCTCGAGCGCGTTTGCAAGCTTCTCCCCGCCCCTCGACACGAAGCGCGGCGGGGTGTCGACGGCAAGCTCGGCGGCCTCGTCCACCGGCGTCCCGGCCTTTGTGAACCCGGGCACGCGACCGGCGAGCACGAGCGCCTGCGCCTGGGAACGGCTCTCGGCCAGGCCGCGCTCGACGAGGACGACGTCGAGCCTCTTCTTCATGGAGGGAGCCTAGCTCGTCAGGCCCGTCTTTCCCTGATGGCCGTTACGAGCTCGGCGAGAACGGTCGTGTCGCCCGGAAGTGCGTCGAGGGAGGCTCCGACGCGCGCACGGGCCTCGTCGGCCAGCTCGCGCGCCCGCTCGAGCCCGTGGAGGGAGACGTACGTCACCTTCCCGGCGGCCTCGTCTTTCCCAGGCGTCTTTCCGAGCTCCTCGGCGCTACCGGTCGCGTCGAGGATGTCGTCCACGATCTGGAAGAGGAGACCGAGCTCCTTTCCGAACGCGCTCCAGGGCGCTCGGTCCCCGTCAGGCAACCGCGCCACGGCCGTCGCCATCACCACAGAAGCCTCGAGCAGCCGCCCTGTCTTCAGCTCGTGGAGCTCCCGCAGCCCCTGGTCGTCGAGAGTCCCGTTCGTGGTCACGTCCAGGTACTGCCCGCCGATCATGCCGAGGGTGGCGTTGGCCAGCTCGCGCGCAACGTCGGGCTCCGGATAGCGCAGCGCGAGGCGAAGCGCCTCGGCAAGCAGGGCATCTCCTGCCAGGATCGCCACGTCCTCGCCGAAGCGGACGTGCGAGCTGGGCTGCCCGCGCCTCAGATCGTCGTCGTCGAGTGCAGGCAGGTCGTCGTGCACCAGGCTGAACGTGTGCACGAGCTCGAGCGAGCACGCGGCCGGAAGCACCTCGTCAGGGTCACGACCGAGCGCCTCGCCCGTGGCCAGGCAGAGCACCGGCCTGATGCGCTTGCCGCCACCGAGAAGCGAGTACCGCAGGGCCTCTTCGAGGCGCCCGAGCTCAGCCGTGAACGGAAGCTCACCTAGGAACCGCTCGACCCGCCCGCGAAGTTCCTCAGGGGAGAGCATCCGGGCCCTCCCGCTTCGCGCGGTCGATCTCCGACTGGACCTGTTTCGCCAGCTCAGCCATGTCGGCGAGTTTCTCGACGGCGACTTCGGGGTCCTCCGTCCCTTCGAGCTCGGCGAGGGTCGTCTCCAGGCGGGCGAGCAGCTCCTGGAGATGGACGACGGACTCGGGCTCGCTCAAGCGGCCTCCTTCGCAAGCTGTCCGAGAATGCCGTTGACGAGACGACCTGCGTCAGGCGAGGCGTACCTCTTGGCGAGATGCACGGCCTCGTCGATCACGACCTCCCTGGGCGGATCACCACGATCGAGCTCGGTGAGCGCGATCCGGAGGATGTTCCGCTCGAGCGCGCCCAACCGGTCGGCAGGCCAGCCGGTGGACGCTTCGGAGATACGTCCGTCGAGCGTGCCGGCGTGCGAGCTCGTCGTTTCGGCGAGCTCTTTCGCGAACGGATCCACCTCGCCCTCGAAGAGGGACGCGAGCGGCTGCCCCGTCAGATCCCATTGATAGAGCAGGAAGAGCGCAGTCCGGCGTGCTTCGCGGCGGCCGGTCATGCCGTTGCTGGAGCGAGGGCTGCAAGAGCGGGTGCCGCCTTCTGGATGAAGGTTGTCGTGTACTCCCCACTCACGAAGTCGTCGTTCTGCACGATGTCCAGAGCCAGGTCGCGCGTCGTCGCCACCCCCTCGAGCTCCAATTCTGACAGGGCTCGCTTCGCCCGGCCGAGCGCCGCCTGGCGATCCTCCGCCCACACGATCACCTTGGCCACGAGCGAGTCGTAGAAGGGCGGGATCGCGTAGCCGTCGACAACGTGCGTGTCGACTCGCACTCCCGGGCCGAGGGGTGGACGGAAGCGTGTCACGCGCCCGGGTGAGGGCATGAAGTCACGTGAGGGATCCTCGGCGTTGATGCGGAACTCGAGCGCGTGTCCACGGAGCTCCGCCCGCCCGGTGCTCCGGAGCCCCTCTCCCGCAGCGATCCTGAATTGCTCCCGTGCCAGATCCACGCCGGTCAGGACCTCCGTGACCGGATGCTCCACCTGGAGCCTCGTGTTCATCTCGATGAAGAAGAAGCTTTCGTCCACCAGCAGGAATTCGAGCGTGCCCGCGCCCCGGTAGCGAAGGGTCTCGCACGCGCGGCGCGAGGCGTCTTCCATAGCCACGCGTAGCTCGGGAGAGACGGCCGGGGAGGGCGCCTCCTCGACGAGCTTCTGATGGCGCCGCTGGATCGAGCAGTCGCGCTCCCCCAAGGTCAGGACCCTGCCATCGCCGTCTCCGAGCACCTGGATCTCGACGTGACGCGCGTCCACGAGAGCCCGCTCCACGTAGAGGCCGCCGTCGCCGAAGTTCGTCTCTGCCTCCGCCGCCGCAGTCCGGAATGAGCTCTCGAGATCCTCGAGCGAAGCCACGAGGCGCATGCCCTTGCCGCCACCGCCCGCAGAAGCTTTCAGAAGTAGGGGAAAGCCGACGTCGCCGGCGAGTGACTTGGCCTCTGCGAGTGTTGCCTCACCGTCTGAGCCGGGGACGAGCGGCAGGCCGGCGGCGCGCATTGCCTCCTTCGCCTGCACCTTGTCGCCCATCGTCTCGATGGTCTCGGGCCGTGGTCCAACGAAGACGAGGTCGTTGTCCTCGCAGGAGCGGGCAAACTCGGCGTTCTCGGCCAGGAAGCCCCAGCCCGGGTGGACGGCCTCGCAACCAGTCGTTGTGGCGGCAGCCACGAGTGAAGGGATGTTCAGATAGCTGAGCGCCGCAGGTGGTGGCCCGATCTGGACGGCCTGGTCGGCGAGCGAGACATGGAGAGAGTCGCGGTCGGCGGTCGAGTACACAGCAACGGTCTCGATGCCGAGCTCCCGGCAGGCCCGGAGGATCCGAACCGCACCTTCGCCGCGGTTGGCGATCAGGACGCGCCGGAACACCGCGTTGCCTCCGTCTCGTGACGTGAGCGTGACGGTTCCGGCGCAATTGGGGCGCCACCTGTGACGTTCGCCAAGCTAGGCTCGACGCAGGGGGGAAGTAACTCGGGGGTCCCCCGGGGGAAAGAGAGACGCATCTAGAGCGCGTCGAGCGGCCGGCCGTTCAGCGGCTCGAGCTCGAAGAGAAGATCGCCGTACTGCACGGGATGCTCGTTCTCGACACAGATTCGCCGCACGCGGCCGTCGTGGTCGGCCTTGACCTCGTTCATGAGCTTCATCGCCTCGAGGATGCAGAGCGTCTGGCCGACGGTCACCACGTCGCCCTCCTCGACGAACGGCGCCGAGCCCGGCGAGGGGGCGCGGTAGAAGGTGCCGACCATCGGCGACTCGACCCGGAACACCTCGTTGGAAGCCGGCGCGACATCGGCCTCTGCGGTGGGCTCGGCGATCGCCATCGGAGCCGCTGAGCCGGCCTCCGCCTCGGGCGCCTCCTCCCGACTTCGCACCGTAACTCGCGTTTCCCCCTCCTCGACGGTCACCTCGCCGATCCCGGACTCCTGCACGACTCTGATCAGCTCTCGCAGCCGCTCCGTCCCGAGCCTGTCGAGACCGGCTCCCTCGGGAGCATCCCGGCGCCCGCGGCTCCGGACCGCTCGGAGGAGGGGCTCGGCTTCCTGGCCGAAGAGCGCCAGGAGCAGAAGCTCCTCTTCGCTCGCAGCAAGCCCCTCCGCGTCCTCGCGCAACTCGTCCAGCCCGTCCGGCGCGCCGTCGTCGTCCGCGCGGTGGTCCGGCAGGAGCTCGAGGGCGCGGACCACGACTGGATCGACCTCTGCCGGCGTCCTCCCGTACCGGCCTTCGATCAGGTCGCGGATCTCGTCCACCACGATCTGCCAGCGCTGCGCCGAGAGGACGTGGATGAGGGCCTGCGAGCCGAGCACCTGGCCGATCGGCGACGCAAGCGGAGGCCAGCCGCACTCGCGCCTGATCTCGGTCAGCTCGTTGAGCACGTCGTCGAGGCGGTCCGAAAACCCCTGCGCGCGAAGATTTGCGTCGAGCTCGGCAACCAGGCCCGCCGGCAGCTCGTACTCAGCCGCCCTGACCGCTACCCGCGGCGAGAGTGGCGGCACCGGATCGTCTCCGAGCTCCGAGTCGACCAGCTCGCAGGCACGCCAGAGGGCGGCAACCTCGATGCCGGTGTCGAGACCGATGCCCGAGAGCGCCTGCGAGAGTGACTCCGCGGACACGCGGTGGATGGAGAGCGCAATCGGGTAGATGGCGCAGGCAATGACGTCCGCGTCCGCTCTCGCGGCCTCGATCGAGGCTGCAAGTGCCGCTCCTGCCGCTCCCTGGCAATAGAGACCGACCGGCAGTCCGCTCGCCTCGCGGACCCGCTCGACGAGTATGCGCGCGCGGCCCGGATCGAGGGAGCCGGCCGGGTCGTGCACCAGCGCCCGAGAAGCGCCGAGCTCGTTCAGACGATGAGCGCGCTCGAGGAGGACGTCGCCTTCGTCCCCCGGGCCGGGGCTGTGAACGAGCCCGATTGCGAGCTCTTTCCCGGCGCCGCGAATCGCCTCGGCAGCGTCCACGAGGTTTTCGAGGTCGTTCAAAGGGTCGTGGATGCGAAAGACGTCGATGCCGCTCTCGGCAGCGCTGTGGACGAAGCGCCGGACGAGATCTCGCGAGACGGGCCTTGAGCCGACCAGGAAGCGCCCACGAAGCGCGATCCCGAGCGGTGTCTCACACCGCGCCTTCAGGGCCCGGATTCGCTCCCAGGGGCTTTCGACCCCGCGCCGCACGGCCGTGTCGAAGCAGCCGCCGCCGGAGACCTCGAGGTACGCGAACCCAGCACCGTCGAGGATGTCGGCGAGCTCCAGGAGGCGTGATGTCTCGACACGGCCCGCGAGGGGCTCCTGCGAAAGGAGGCGGATCGTCGTGTCGACGAGAGCGGGCATCCAGATGGCCTAGGCGCGCGACATGTAACGGCGCTCGCGCGTGTCGACCTTGATCCGGTCGCCCTGGTTGACGAACAACGGCACCTGGACGACCGCGCCCGTCTCGAGCGTTGCGGCCTTCGTGACGTTGGAAACCGTGTCGCCCTTGACTCCGGGCTCGGTCTCGACGACGGAAAGCTCGACCGAGGCCGGAAGCTGGATGCCCGCGGGACGCCCGTCGACCGTCAGGAGCATCACCGAGCTCGAAGGCTGGAGGAACTCCATCCCGTCGACCTCGGTCCGGGGCAGGTTCACCTGCTCGAACGAGGACTCGTCCATGAACACGACCTCGTCGCCGGCGTCGTACAGGTACTGAACGCTCTTCGTCTCCGTGTGGACACGCGGCATCTTCTCGCCGGCTCGGAAGGTCTTGTCGACGACCGAGCCGGAGTCGAGGCTCTTCAGCTTCGTCCGCACGAACGCGCCGCCCTTCCCGGGCTTCACGTGCTGGAACTCGACGATGCGCCAGACCTGCCCGTCGAGCTCGACGTGCATGCCGTTTCGGAACTGGTTTGTGGAGACGACCTCGGCCACGGAGCGCCAGTTTAGATGGTTGATCGACACCTACCTGCGGCCACGCCCGTTACCGAATGAATCAACGTCTACGTGAGCGTTACGAGATCCTTGGTGAACGGTGTCAGGACCTCGGCGCCGTCCTCCTCGACGATCAGCAGGTCCTCGATCCTGATGCCGCCCTTGCCTGCCAAATACACGCCGGGCTCGACCGTGAGGACGTTTCCCGCGGCGAGGACGTCCTCCGAGAAGTCGGCGAGGAGCGGCAGCTCGTGCACCTCGAGCCCGACACCGTGGCCGAGCCCGTGGAGCACGGGAGCGATGCCGGCGGCCTCGATCTCCTGCCGTGCGAGCGCGTCGATCGCCCGCGCGTCGCCGCCGGCCTTCACCTCCGCGAGCGCGCTCGCCTCGGCGCTTCGGCAGAGGTCGTACGCCTGCACGAGGTCGTCCGGAAGATCGCCGGTCGCGAAGGTCCGCGTGCAGTCGGAGCGATAGCCATCGACCGTGGCGCCCGCGTCGACGATCACGGTCTCGTTCTGGCCGATCGGCCGCTCTCCCGGATGGTGGTGCGGCAACGCGGCATTGGGGCCGCCGGCGACGATCGGATCGAACCCGACGGCGTCCGCTCCCTCCTCGTGCAGGGTCTGCACGATCCACCAGGCCACGTCTGCCTCCGTTCGTCCCACGATGCTCTCGCCGGCCAGACGCTGGTACATCGCCTCGTTCACGGCCGCGGAAGCCCGAATCGCATCCAGCTCCTCGGGGCTCTTGACGGCACGGATGCCCTTGAGCGCGCCCTTCGTCGGCACGAGCTGGACGCCGCTTTCCCGAAGCGGCTCGTACTGGGCGACGGTGACGTGATCGGCCTCGAACGCCACCCCACCCTGGGCAAGGTCCCCGAGCTTCCCCGCGATCCACGCAGTGACGTTGCGCTCCGCGTGCAGGGGCTCGACCCCGTCCACGTGCCGCGCCGCATCGATATACCGCCCGTCGGTTGCGAGAACGACGTTGTCGGCGCTGACGAGACACGCTGCGTTCGAGCTCTCGAAGCCCGTTAGCCAGAAGACGTTGATCGGGTGGGTGACGAGAAAGCTCTCGGCGCCGAGGCCGTCCAACTCCGCGACCAGGCGTTCGATGCGGGCCCGACTCACCGTGGAGCCGCCAGGAGCTCTAGCGCCTCTTTGTAACCCTCCGGGCCCTTGCCGAGGATGCGAGAGGTGACGACGTCCTCGATCACGGACACGTTGCGCCAGTCTTCCCGCTCTGTGATGTCCGAGAGGTGGACCTCGATCACGGGTACCTCGACGATCTCGAGCGCGTCGCGAATCGCGTAGCTGTAATGCGTCCAGGCGCCGGGATTGACCACGACGCCTCCGGCCCAGCGGCGCACATCGTGGCACCACTCCACGTACTGGCCTTCGTGGTTCGTCTGGAGGCAGCGGACCGTGAGGCCGACCTCCTTCGCCCACCCGTAGATCCGGG